>NZ_JBGNUR010000020.1:0-9893 GCF_041951345.1 Actinomadura sp. 21ATH
GTCACCGCTAGGGTGGCCACGAGGTCTCCGGTGTTGTTCTTCTTGGTCGATGAACGCTCTACCGGAGACCTCACTGCGTCCGGCGCACGACACGCCGCCGCTCATCTCACTTCGAAACAGGCCCTAGCCGTCCGCGCGCCCGCCGGCGTTCTTGGTGATTTCCTGACGGATTGATCGCCCGTATCGTCCTCTTCGTCCGTATTGGCCGCGTTAGCTTCCGATCTCCACGGGGACAGCTACCGCATGTCGTTGAAGGACGCGGACGCCGAGCCCGGCACGCAGGACGGCCCCCCGCCGCCGGAGGCGGTGCGCAAGGCCGTGGTCGCCTCGGCGATGGGCAACTGCATCGAGTGGTTCGACTTCGGCGTCTTCAGCGCCGGCGTGATCACCTCGATCGTCGGGACCGTGTTCTTCCCGCCGGACGAGGGCGGCAGCGCCACGCTCCGCTCGTTCGCGCTGATCGCGGCGGCGTTCGTCGCGCGCCCGTTCGGCGGGATGTTCTTCGGGCCGCTGGGCGACCGGATCGGCCGCAAGCGGGTGCTCGCGACCACGATCATCCTGATGTCGGGCTCCACGTTCGTCATCGGCATCCTGCCCGGCTACGCGACGATCGGGATGGCGGCGCCGCTGGCGCTGCTGGCCGTACGGCTGGTGCAGGGCTTCTCCACCGGCGGCGAGTACGGCGGCGCGGCGACGATGATCGCCGAGTACGCGCCGACCAAACGACGCGGCTTCTACGGCAGCTTCCTCGAACTCGGCACGCTCTCCGGCTACGTCGCCGGCGCCGGGCTGGTGCTCGGCATGCACGTGCTGCTCGGGGACGAGGCCATGCACGCGTGGGGCTGGCGGATCCCGTTCCTGATCGCGCTGCCGCTCGGCATCGTCGGGCTGTACGTGCGGACCCGGATCGAGGACACGCCCACGTTCCAGAAGATGGAGCAGGCCGGCGAGATCTCCCAGGCGCCGCTGCGGGAGACGCTGCTGAACGCCTGGCCGATGATCATCAAGCTGATCTGCATCGTCTTCCTGCTGAACATCGCCGACTACACGCTGCTGACGTTCATGCCGTCGTACCTGACGGCGTATCTCGACGTGCCCGAGGTCCAGGCGCAGCTCATCACGATCGCGGTGGAGCTGGCGATGATCGCCGTGATCGTCCCGCTGGGCGCGCTGTCGGACCGGATCGGCCGGAAACCGCTGCTGATCACGGCCGCGATCGGCTTCGTGGTGCTGAGCTGGCCGGCGTTCGCGTTCATGCAGACCAACTCCGGGTTCGGCGTCGCGGCCGGCTACGCCATGATCGGCGGGCTGCTGGTGCTGATGCTGGCGGTGATCGGGTCGACGTTCCCGGCGATGTTCCCGAGCAAGGTCCGGTACGGGGCGTTCGCGATCGGCTACAACATCTCCACCTCGCTGTTCGGCGGGACGTGCGCCGTGCTGGTGGGCTGGCTGATCAAGGAGACGGGGAGCAACTACGTGCCGGCGTACTACCTCATGCTGGCGGGCCTGGTGGCGATCGGCCCGCTGCTGGTCATCCCGGAGACCGCGGGCGTGCCCATCGAGGAGGCCGGGAAAGCGTGATCAGCGGCGCGCGAACCGCTTGCGGGACCAGGCGGCCAGAGCGGCCGATATGGCCAGGCCCGCTCCGGTCTCGAGCAGCAGTGCGGTCCATACGAAGGTCACTCTGGTTCCTCCCCTCGGGGGTGCCGGGTCCCCGCTCCGGGGCCCGGTCGTCACAACATCCATGATGCGGCCGGTGTTTCGCCGCTCGCCCCATCCGGCGCGTAACCTTCGTCACATAACACCCCAATGACCTGCGGTTAAACCAATCGATCCGCAAAATCGCAGGTCACCGGCTCAAGGGGTGTCCCGGGCAGGCCTTCGATCGTGTGTTCGACTAGGGTGGGCGCGTGGAGCACGTGCCCTTCCTCTGCCCCCGGGGCCATCGGCTGGCGCCGGGGCGCGTCATCGTCGGCTGGTCGCCCTGCGCGTGCCCGCCGTGCGCCGGGCGCGGCCGCGGGCTGCGGGGGCACCGCACCTACCTGTGTCTGACCTGCAAGGACGAGCATGTGACCACGATGTGCTACCAGCCGTACCACATCCCGATGCGGGGTGCCGCGTACCGCTGGCCGTGACCTCCGGAGGCCCGGTCCGGCCAGAGTCCGGACAAAAGGGGTAAACGGTGCGATGGTGGTGAGCCATGGTCGCCTTCGACTTCCCCCGCACGGTCCGCCGCGCCGAACCCCGCCGGCTGATCGAGCACAGCGACGGGGACACCCCGGTCATCCGGCAGCCGATCCGGATGGTGTCGGTCGACACGCCGGAGAAGGCGCAGTACGCCGGCCGCCCGCCCGCCGCCCAGCGCACCCTGGACCGCTGCCGCGACCGCCTCGCCGGCGGGACGTTCGACCGCCTCGTCCCGGCCGGGCTGCGCGACCACCTGCTGGAGCGGCTCACCCCGGACGCCGCCGAACGGCACATCGCCGCGGCCGAGCGCGCCACCGCCCACTTCGCCGACCTGCGCGCGCGCCGGCTGGCCCGTCCAGGCCGGGAGGAGCGCAGCGTCGGAGTGGTGCCCACCGGCGAGCTCATCGACCGGTACGGGCGGCTGCTCGCCTACCTCGCGCCCTGGTACGCGGGCGGCGCGAAGGACCCGCTCCCGCGCCGCGACCACCCCGACCGGCGCACGTTCAACCTCGACATGGTCGCCGCCGGGTGGGGCGCGATGTTCCTGGTCTACCCGTCCCTGCCGGGCGGGGCCGACCTGCGGACGCTGCTGGACGAGGCGCACGCGGCCTGGACGGAGCGGCGCGGCATGTGGGCCGAGTTCGGTGCCGACCTGCTGCTCGCGTACGAGTACCGGGCCTGCGTCAAGCTCGGCGCCGCCCGCATGGAGGACCCGAAGGCCGCGGTGGACGAGGCGTACCGGCGGATCTGCGTGGACCTCGACGGCCCGCGCGTCCTCGGCCCGTACGACTACCACCGCACGCCGCCCTCGCGCCGCCTGTGGATCTGGCGGGAGGACCTGGACCGCGCCCGCGAAGACCTCGACCTGCCACCCGGCTGACCGCCCCGCCCCGCCGGGCCGTCCGCGCCGCGCCACTGGACCGACCGCGCCGCCGGGCCGACCCGCCGCCGCCCCTGGGGGCGGCCGGTAGCCTCGCCGGGTGTTCCGTACATCGAGCCGGCTCGCCGACGGCCGGGAGATCCTCTACTTCGACGAGAAGCCGGGGCGCGTGCCGGTGCCCGATCCCCGCGAACTGCCCGCCGCGGAGCCGCTCTGCGAGGTGCGCCGCGACCCGCTCACCGGCGACCACGTGACCGTCACCGCGCACCGCAACGCCCGCACGTTCCTGCCGCCGCCGGACCAGTGCCCGCTGTGCCCGGGCGGTCCGGCGTCGGAGATCCCGGACGCGGCGTACGACGTCGTGGCGTTCGAGAACCGCTTCCCGTCGTTCTCGTCCCGTACGGCGGCCGTGCCGCCCACGGTCGACGGGGAGGAGCTGTTCCCGCGCGCGCCGGGCCTCGGGCGGTGCGAGGTCGTGTGCTTCACCGACGACCACGGCGCGTCGCTCGCCGGGCTGCCGGTGCCGCGCGTCCGCACGGTGATCGAGGCGTGGGCCGACCGGACCGCCGGACTCTCGGCGCGGGCGGACGTCGCGCAGGTCTTCGTGTTCGAGAACCGCGGGGTGGAGATCGGGGTGACGCTCCACCATCCGCACGGCCAGATCTACGGCTACCCGTTCGTGCCGCCGCGCACCGAGCGGATGCTCGCCATGGCCGCCGCCCACTCCGGCGACCTCTTCGCGGACGTCCTGGCGGCCGAGCAGGAGGCCGGGACGCGCGTCGTGCGGCGGGGCGAGCACTGGACGGCGTTCGTCCCGGCCGCCGCCCGCTGGCCGGTCGAGGTGCACCTGATGCCGCACCGGCACGTTCCGGACCTCGCCGGGCTCACCGCCGCCGAACGGGACGAGCTGGCCGTCCTCTACCGCGACCTGCTCCGCCGCTGCGACGCCCTGTACGACGCGCCGCTGCCGTACGTGGCGGGCTGGCACCAGGCGCCGGCCGGCGCGGGCCGCGACCTGGTCCGGCTGCACCTCCAGCTGTTCTCCGTCCGCCGCGCCCCCGGAAAGATCAAGTATCTGGCGGGCTCCGAGTCCGGCATGGCCGCCTGGATCAACGACGTGCCGCCCGAGCGGATCGCCGAGCGGCTCCGCGAAGTGGCGCCCCGTTTGCCATAACGGGAGAGGTCGGTGGTGTTACGGCATACCAGGCACGGTCAGGGATAAAGGAGACCACCGGACATGCCTGGCAAAGGAGGGCATCAGGATGGCTCATGGACTCACGGCCCTGGGAGACCTTTCGTGCCGCGCCACCGCGATCGACCTCGGCAGCGCCATGGTGCGCATGTACGTGGACGGCCGCGGGCTCGTGGCCAGCCAGCCGTCCGCCATCGCCCGCGAGCTCGGCACCGGCCGGCTGCTCGCCACCGGGACCGCGGCGCTGGCGCTGGCGAACCGCGAGCACGGCGTCCGGCTCGTCCAGCCGATCCGCGACGGCGTGCCAGCCGAGGCCGAGGAGACCGAGGACCTCCTGCGCCACCTGCTGCGCACCCACCACCGCCGCCGCTACATGGCCAAACCGCGGATGGCGATCACCGTGCCGAGCCAGATCAGCCAGGTCCAGCTGGGCGCCGTCCGGCTCGCCGCGTTCGGCGCGGGCGCCCGCCGCCTCACCCTCGTCCCCGTCCCGATCGCCGCCGCGGCCGGTGCGGGCCTGCCCGCCCGCGGCGAGGACGTCGCGATCGTCGCCGACATCGGCGCGCACGTCACCGACGTCGGCGTCGTCATGGGCGGCGAGCTGCTCACCGGGCACACCGCCAGGGTCGGCGGCACGACCATGGACGAGGCCATCGCCGCGCACGTGCGCCGCGAGTACGGCCTGCTCATCGCGCCGCTCACCGCCGAGACCGTCAAGCTCGCCGTCGGCGCGGCCGTCCCCCCGGACCGGGACGTCCAGACGATCGTCCACGGCAAGGACCGCGACACCGACCTGCCCCGCACGGCCGAGGTGTCGGCCGCCGGCATCCACGAGGCGATCGCCCCGGCCCTGGACGCCGTCGTCCGCGCCGTCCGGACCGCCATCGCGGACTCGCCGCCGGAGATGGCCGGCCACTTCTTCTCGTCCGGGATCACGCTCACCGGCGGCGCCGCCCGGATGCCCGGCCTCGCCGACCTCATCCGCGAGAGCACCGGCCTGCGCGCCCGGGTGGCCGAGAACGCCGCCGAGGCCACGGTACGGGGCGCCGCGACCCTGCTCCGCCCCATCCGCGGCTACGAGTCCAACCGCCTGCCGCCCCTGGGCCACCGCCACACCCTCGTGCACTGAACCCGGAGAACCCGGCGCCCGGCCGGTGATCGACATCGAGTGATCGCCCGGCCGGGCGCGTGCCCGGGTCAGCGGTGGTACTGCTGCCGGACCTCCTTGGCCGTGGCCGGCCGGTCCAGGAAGAGCAGCGTGTCCATCCGGCAGTTGCAGGGGTTCTGCTCCTGCGTGTTCTGCGGGAAACTGCCGCCGATCTTGATGCCGCGCGGGTCGGACGCGGTGGTCAGATCGGGCTCGGGCTCGCCCTCCAGCGCCCACGGGTCGTCGGTACGGGTGTAGAAGCCGTCCAGCGGCCGCCCGTTCTTGTAGAGGGCCATCGTGCCGTCGTCGAAGTCGAACGTCGCGGCCAAATGGACCCATTCGCCCTTCGGCAGGACGCTCTGCCAGTCCTGGCTCGCGGCGAACGTCTGCGAATCGCCGCCGTCGAGCCGGCGGCCGAGCGCGACCACCTTCAGCTCGCCGTTCACGTTGATCAGTTCCAGCAGCGCGCGGACGTCGTGGCCCTGGGACGTGCCGGTCAGCACGCCCGCGAGCCCGATGGCGTTGAACATGTCGTTCGGGTTCGCGGTGTTGGAGTTGGGGCTGGGGTTGGTGCCGGTCATCTTGAACCAGCCCATGATCGTGGCGCCGCGGGCGGCGTTGTACGCGCGCAGCGACGGGACGCCGGTGGGCGAGTGGATCCCCGCCTTCCAGTCGTCGTTGCCCGCCACCGCCGGGTTGACCTGGCCGAGCTGGAGCGCGCGCCCGCTCCGGTGGTGGGCGCGGTCCCGGACGCGCATGGCGGCGCCCCCGTTGACCAGGTCGATGTCGGTACCGGACCGGCCGAGGTCGCGTTCCTTGGCCGGGTTCCCGCGTACGGGAGAGTCGAAGTCGTAGTACGCCACGACGCTGCGCTTGAGCGAGGGGGCGACGTCCGGCCCGCCGTGGGCCGCAGCCGGGGCGGCGGCGAGCGAGGCGCCGACCACGGCGGCGGCCAGCACCGCCGGAACGCGACGAATGATCATCTTGGGCTCCCTTGGGAGGCCCCGGGCGGGCGACGGGAGGTACGCCCGCCCGGGGCGGGTTCGGCTGGTCAGGAGGCGCGGGTGCCGGTGACGGTCAGGTCGCGCAGCCGGCCGATGTTGTCGAACGAGCCGAAGCCCACCCGGCCGGACGTGAACGTCCTGTCCACGGCGGTCATCAGCGGCTTCGCCGAGCCGTCCACGTAGACGCCGATCTCGCCGGTGTCCGCGCAGTGCCGCACCTCGACGTCGTGCCACTTCGCGTCGGTGACGGCGGGCGGCGCGCCCGCGGGCATCTCACGGTTGCCGTTCCACTGCCCGTCGATGCGCAGCCGGTCGGCGTTGTTCACCGCGAAGATCCCGTTGTGCGGGTAGATCGTGTTGTCGGTCGACAGGTGGGCGTAGTAGTACTCGGTGTCCGACTTGTAGCCGAACACGATGATCACATCGCGGTTGGTCACCTCGACCGGGGTGTCCAGCCTGACCTCGGCCCTGATCCGGGACGACCCCAGCTCCGGCCCCTTCCGCAGCACCGCGTACTCGAACGGGCGGCGCGGCCCCGGCCGGGCCTCGCCCGCCTCGGCGAGCACCACCTGGCCGTTCTCGAACCGCCACTTGGACGGCGTGACCGGCGCCCAGTCCCCGGCCTTCGCCGCGCCGTTCACCCTCACCGGGGAGGTCTTGCAGTCGGCGAAGGCGCGGGTGCCGACGACCTTCCAGATCTTGCCGTTGGCCTTGGCGATCAGGTACGGCTCGCCCTTGGCGTCCTGCCCGATCCGCAGGTCGACGCGGTTGTCGCCGGCGAGCTGCTTCATGGTGACCGGGTTGCCGGCGGTGTCGTACGCGGTGAGCTGGTAGATCTGCGCGCGCTTCTTGCCGGCCGGGTCGCGCCGCATCTCGCGCTCCTCGGTGTAGAGGAGCCGGCCGTCCACGATGTCGGTGAACACGTACTTGCCGCGCAGCGCGGGCAGCTTCCCGCCGCGGTAGACGTAGCCGCCGGAGATGGCGTGGCCGCTGTCGCTGGTGCAGGAGTGGCCGGGCGGGCGGTCGTGGTCGTAGGCCGCGACCGGGTACTCGTAGCCGTACTTCGCGTCGTCGGCGGGCAGCGGGTACAGGTAGCAGCGGTCGTTCTTGTCGAACCGGAACGCGCCCTCGCGCTCGCTCCAGCCGAGGTTGCTGCCGGGCGAGATCTGGTGGATCGACTCGATGGCGTGCTCGCCGATGTGCGCGAGGAACATCCGCTTGGAGCCCTTGGTGTCCCAGCTGAAGCGGTGCGGGTCGCGCATGCCGTACGCGTAGATCTCGCCGACCTTGCCGGCCTGCCCGGCGAACGGGTTGTCGGCCGGGATGCCGTACTCGCCGTTGGCGCTGTCGTTCCCGGCCGGGTCGATCCGCAGGATCTTGCCCTGGGGGACGGCGAGGTTCTGCGGGTCGCCGCCGTTGTCGCCGACGTTGCCGTTGCCGCCGTCGCCGACCGTCACGTAGAGCTTGCCGTAGTCGGCGCTCCCGCGCTCGGCGTTGGGGTTGAAGTCGATCTGCTGGATGCCGTGGATGCGGCCGGAGAACCCGATGCGCAGCAGCTCGCGGCGGGTGCCCTCGAAGGCGTCGGCGGACGGGTCGGCGGCCGTCCACTCGTTGACGATGCCGTGGTACGCCGTCCTCGGCTGCGGCGTGAGGTCGGGCTTCTTCGTCTTGAGCGCCTCGCCCGCCTCGACGTGCACCGTGTAGAACTTGCCGTTCCGCCGGTAGTCGGGGTGGAACGTGACGAACCCGAAGCCCTGGCCGAGGCCCTGCGCGGAGAAGAAGTCCGGCGCGAACGTGGCGCCGACGTCCAGGTAGGTCTTCGGCTCCCTGGTCTTCTTGTCCAGGAGGTACATCCTGCCGTTGAGGTCGGGCACGGCGAGCCGCCCGGACCCGTCGGGGACCTCGCTGACGTAGTTGATGCGGTTGTGCCGCTTCAGCCGCGGATCGGTGACCAGATCGGCCGGGGTGGGCGTGGACTTCGGCAGCTGGGCGACCTCCTCGACGACGAGGCCGAGCCCCGCCGGCGCCGGGTCGTCCGGGATCGGGTCTTTGATCGGGCCGTCGTCACGGGCGGTGGCGGGCGGTACCGCCACCAGCGTCGCGAGGAGGGCGAGGATCGTCGGTACGGACCATTTCACCTTGGTCATTCCGGCCGTCCAATGGGGGGTGGGTGGCTAGAAAGCGCTTTCTGGAAGCGCTTTCCCGAACGTACGAGGAACCTCCTGAGCCGTCAAGAACGAATTCTTCTGAGAACCGAGTCGCCCGCCGTGGCCACCGCGGCCACGGCGAGCCCGACCGGCGCCGCCGCCGCGACCCCGGCCAGCGTCAGCCCGAGCGCCACCGCGGCCCCCGGCGCCCACAGCCACGTCGCCACGTACCGGCCGCCTCCGGCGGGCCCGGCCCGGTCCCGCGGGGGCGCCCCGGCCGCGCCCGCCCGCTCGCGCGCCGCGCGGCGGCGGCGCCGCACGGCCTCGGCGGTCATGGGCGGGATCAGCGCCGGGAGGACGGCGGCCAGCAGCGTGAGCCAGTCCAGCATGAGCCGGTCCACCCGCGTCGCCCCCAGGACCGTCCCCGGGACGGCCAGCACGAGCACCGCCGCCGCGTCCGGCAGCCGCGGCGCGAAGCGGCGCACCGCGAAGACGCCCGAGTGCACCGCCGCCAGCGTCGGAGCGATCACCGCCGCCGCGACGAACAGGTTGGCGACCGGCAGCCCGTCCGGCCCGGCCAGCACCGCCACCACGTCGGTCGAGCCGCTGGACGCGGCCACCCCGGCGCCGACGACGGTCGCGGCCAGCGCGGGGACGACCAGCAGGCCGACGCACCACCACAGGTCGTACCGGCCGCGCAGCCCGGCGGTGAAGTCGGGCGCGCGCACGGCGAACACCGAGACGTACCCGATGTACCCGGCCAGGTCGGCGACCAGCAGCAGCGGGCCGCCGTCCGGTACGGCGGTGACCGGCGGCGAGGACGGTGCCAGCCGGACGGCCACCACGGCGACCAGCGCGATCGCGGTGAGCGTGGTGATGAGCGCGACGGCGTTCCAGCGTCCGCCGCCCGCCAGCAGCACCGCGACGATGGGGGCGGCGAGCAGCAGGACGCCGGCCGCGTCCGGGATGCCGGTCAGCGCCGCCACCGCGCCGCCGCCCAGCCCGACGTTGAAGCCGAACCAGCCGATCATGGCGAGCGCCAGCAGGCCCGTCACGGCGCGGTCGGTCGCGGGCGGCAGGTAGCGCGGCGACAGCTCGGCGAGCGTGGCGTCCTCCCCGGCGGGCGGCCGCAGCCCGCGCTCGCCCTGGGCGGCCAGCAGCACCGCCATGACGAGCCCGCCCACGACCAGCACCACCAGCGGAAGGGCGCCGTCGTGCCGCCCGCCCACCTGCGCCCCGAGGACGAGCGTCCCCGGCGCCGTCCCGATCCCGAGCCAGGCCCCCGCCGAACTCCGCCACGTGCGTCCACCGCCGGGGGGGGGGGGGGGGGGGGGGG
>NZ_JBGNUR010000020.1:9903-102070 GCF_041951345.1 Actinomadura sp. 21ATH
CACGTCCTCTAATGCCGCCCCGCCCGCGAGAGGGCGACACGCCACGAGTCGACGGGGCGGGGCGGCATTAGAGGACGTGTTCCGCGAAGCGGGACAGGGTCAGGGTCAGGGCCTTCTCGCCAGGGGTGGCCCAGAGGTCCTCGTTGAAGATCTCCACCTCGATCGGGCCGTCGTAGCCGGTCGCGTCCACCGCCTCGCGGAAGCGGCGCAGCTCGACGCAGCCGTCGCCGAGCATCCCGCGCCCGGTCAGGACGCCCTCGGGCAGCGGGGTGGTCCAGTCGGCCACCTGGAAGATCGCCAGCCGGTCCTCGCGGCCCGCCCGCGCGATGTCCGCGTACGCGGCCGGGTCCCACCAGAGGTGGTACGTGTCGATCACCACGCCGACCTGGGCGGCCGGGTGGGGCGCCGCCAGGTCGAGCGCCTGGCCGAGGGTGGCGACCACGCACCGGTCCGAGGCGAACATCGGGTGCAGCGGCTCGATCGCCAGCCGGACGCCGTGCTCGCCCGCGTACGGGGCCAGCTCCGCCAGCGCGTCGGCCACCCGGGCGCGGGCGCCGTCGATGTCGCGGGAGCCGTCCGGGAGGCCGCCGCTCACCAGGACGAGGACCGGTGCCCCGAGGGCGGCCGTCTCCTCGATGGCCCTCCTGTTCTCGGCGATGGCGCCCTCCCGCTGGAAGAAGCCGCCCCGGCAGAGGGACGTCACCGCCAGGCCGGCGTCGCGGACGAGCTTCGCCGCACGGGTCGGCCCGTACTCGGCGACGGGCTCGCGCCACAGGCCGACGCCCCGGACGCCCTCGGCGGCGCAGCCGGAGACCAGGTCGGGGAGGGGCCAGTGGCGCGTCGTCCACTGGTTGAGGCTGAAGCGCGGATCGGCGGTCACTGCGGCACCCCCTGGACGGTCAGCCAGGCGCGCATCCGGGCGGCCGCCAGCTCCGGGTCCGGATAGAGGCCGTCGGCCAGCTGGAAGAGGCGCACCAGGTGCGGTACGGAACGCGCGCTCTCCAGCCCGCCGACCATCCGGAAGTGGCTCTGGTGGCCGGACAGCCAGGCCAGGAAGACGACGCCGGTCTTGTAGTAGTACGTGGGCGCCTCGAAGATGTGGCGCGCGAGGGGGAGCGTCGGCGCGAACGCCTCCTCGTAGGCGTCGAGGTCGTTCGCGTCCAGGGCGTGCAGGGCGGCCGCGGCGGCGGGCGCGATCGGGTCGAAGACGCCGAGGAGCGCGTCGCTGTGGCCGTGCTCGTCGCCGCGGATCAGGTCCGGGTAGTTGAAGTCGTCCCCGGTGTAGAGGCGCACGGAGTCCGGCAGGCGGCGGCGCAGGTCGATCTCGCGGCCGGCGTCCAGGAGGGACACCTTGATGCCGTCGACCTTCGCCGCGTGCTCGCGGATGACGTCGAGCACGGCCGCGGCCGCCGCGTCCAGGTCCGGCGTGCCCCAGTAGCCCTCCAGTGCCGGATCGAACATCGGGCCCAGCCAGTGCAGGATCGCCGGCCGCTCCAGCTGGGAGAGGAGGCGCCCGTACACCTCGGCGTAGTCGTCCGGGCCGGTCGCGGCGGCGGCCAGCTGGCGGCTTGCCATCAGGATCGGCACGGCGCCCGCCTCGGCCACGACCGCGAGCTGCTCCTCGTACGCGGCGACGATCGTCTTCAGGGACGCCGGGCCGGGCGGGAGCTGGTCGGTGCCCGCGCCGCAGGCGATGAGGCCGCCGCGGGCGCGGGCCGCCGCGCCGCTGCGCAGGATCAGCTCCCGCGTGACGGACCAGTCCAGTCCCATCCCGCGCTGCGCCGTGTCCATCGCCTCCGCGACGCCCAGCCCGTACGACCACAGGTGCTCGCGGAAGGCCAGCGTCGTGTCCCAGTCGAGCGAGTCCCCGAACGGGTCGGGCACGACGTGCGCCGCCGCGTACGCCACCCGCGACGCCGCCGGACCCGCCGGGCGGCCGAACGCGCGCGGCTCGCCCAGCGTGTACGGCACCAGGCCCTCACCGGACGCGGCGGGCGCGGCCGAGGGGAGCACGACCTTCATCGGGACAGCTCCGGGACGTCCAGCCGGCGGCCCTCGCGCCACGCCCGCAGCCCCAGCTCGGCCAGCTGGACGCCCCGCGCGCCCGCGTAGAAGTCCCACGCGAACGGGCCGTCGTCGTACACGTGGCGCAGGAACATCTCCCACTGGACCTTGAAGCCGTTGTCGAACTCCTCGTTGTCGGGGATCTCCTGCCACTGGCCGCGGAAGTCCTCGGTGGCGGGCAGGTCGGGGTTCCAGACCGGCTTGGGCGTCATCGAGCGGTGCTGGACGCGGCAGCGCCGCAGCCCCGCCACGGCCGAGCCCTCCGTGCCGTCCACCTGGAACTCCACCAGCTCGTCGCGGAACACGCGGGTCGTCCACGACGAGTTGATCTGCGCGACGATCCCGCCCTCCAGCTCGAAGATCCCGTACGCGGCGTCGTCGGCGGTGGCCTCGTACGGCTTGCCGTGCTCGTCCACCCGTTCCGGGATGTGCGTCGCGCCGAGCGCCTGGACGGACCGGACCGGCGCGATCGCGTCGAGCACGTACCGCCAGTGCGCGAACATGTCGAGGATGATCCCGCCGCCGTCCTCGGCCCGGTAGTTCCAGCTCGGCCGCTGGGCCTCCTGCCAGTCGCCCTCGAACACCCAGTACCCGAACTCGCCGCGCACCGACAGGATCCGCCCGAAGAACCCGCCGTCCACCAGCCGCTGGAGCTTGCGCAGCCCCGGCAGGAACAGCTTGTCCTGGACGACCCCGTGCCGGATGCCCGCCTCGTCCGCGAGCCGGGCCAGCGCCAGGGCCTCCTCCAGGCCCTCCGCCAGCGGCTTCTCGGTGTAGACGTGCATCCCCGCCGCGATCGCCGCGCGGATCGCCGTCTCCCGGGCGGAGGTGACCTGGGCGTCGAAGTAGATCTCGGTGTCGGAGCGTTCCAGGGCCTCGGCCAGATCGGTCGTCCAGTGCTCCAGCCCGTGCCGTTCGGCGAGGTCGCGCAGCTTCTGCTCGCTGCGGCCGACGAGCACCGGCTCGGGCCACAGGACGGTGCCGTCGGCCAGCGGCAGCCCGCCGGCCTCCCGGATCGCCAGGATCGAGCGGAGGAGATGCTGGCGGTATCCCATGCGGCCGGTGACACCGTTCATGACGATCCCGATGGACCTGCGTGCCATCCCGTTCCTTCCCTAAAGGTGTGCTTCGAGAGCTGAGGTGCTATTCGGCGCCCGCGCCGGCCCCGAGCAGGCCCCGGATGCGGGCGGCCACCCGGGAGAACTCGGGGTGGTCGACGGTCCGGGCGTAGTCGCGCTCGGCGGGCAGGTCGACCTCGATGACCTCCCTGATCGTGCCGGGCCGGTCGCTCATCACCACGACCCGGTTCGCCAGGTACGCGGCCTCGGCGATCGAGTGCGTGACCAGCAGCACGGTGGTGCCGGTCTCCCGCCAGATCCGGTTGAGCTCGATGTTGAGCTGCTCGCGGGTCAGCGCGTCCAGGGCGCCGAACGGCTCGTCCATCAGCAGGACGGGCGGCTCGTGCAGCAGCGCGCGGCACAGCGCGACCCGCTGCTGCATGCCGCCGGACAGCTCGTGCGGCAGCGCGTCCTCGAACCCGGTCAGGCCGGCCATCTCGATCAGCTCGGCGGTCCGGCGCGCGGCCTGGTCGGACGGCATCTTGCGCATCTCGGCCTGGAGCAGGATGTTCTTGCGGGCGCTGCGCCACTCCAGCAGCGCCGCGCGCTGGAACACGTACCCGATGTCGTGCCGCGGCCCCGCCACCCGCTCGCCGCGCAGCCGCACGTCGCCCGACGTGGGCTTCAGCAGCCCCGCGACCAGCTTCAGCAGGGTGGACTTGCCGCAGCCGGACGGGCCCACGATCGCGACGAACTCGCCCATGGCGACGTTCAGCGACACCTCGTGCAGCGCGGTGACGTCGCGCTTGCGGCTGCGGAAGCGGACGGCCACGTCGTCCATGCGGACGGCGGCGCCCTCGGCGGTCGCCGCGGTCCCGGTCTCCGGTTCGCTCATGATCCTCATAGGTCAGCCCTGGGGTGCGGTGTCGGCCTGCCAGTACTCGGCGGGCGGCTGGGCCTTGCCGATGACGCCGGCCTGGTGGAAGACGTCGATCGTCGTCTTCCAGTCGGCCTCGGTGTTGACGCCGGGCGCCTTGCCCTTGGTCGCGTCGGTGTGCAGCAGCCCGATCGTGGCCTTGAACTGCTCGGTGATCACCGGCACCGGCGGCAGCTGGTCGGACGCCCCGGCCATCGACGCGACCGCGCCGGCCTCGTCCTTCTGCGCGGCGGTCCAGGACTCGCTGGTGGCCGCGACCATCCGCTTGACCAGGTCGCCCTCGCTCTTGAGCTTGCGCTCGCCGACCATCAGCCCGTTGGAGAAGAAGTTCAGCCCGTGCTCGGAGAAGCGCAGCGCGGTGGTGGCCTTCTTGGACTTGTCCTTCATGATCGGGCCCTGGTCGTTGGCGAACCCGACCAGCCCGTCGGCCTGCCCGGACATGACCGCGGCCATCTTGCCCGCCGGGTCGGTGTTCTGGATCTGGACGTCGGACTCGGCGAGGCCGTTCTTCTTCAGGAACACGGGGAAGGTGCGCGACAGGGCGTCCCCGGCCGTACCGGCGATCTTCTTGCCCTTGAGGTCGGCCGGCGCCTTGATCCCGGTGGTCTCGAACGCCTGGACCGACGCGGGGGTCGTCTGGAGGAACACGCCGATGCTCTTGATCGGCATGCCCTTGTCGACCGCGGCCAGCAGCGCCGGGGTGTCGGCCCAGCCGAAGTCCGTCTGGCCCGCGCCGGTGGCCTGCACGGTCTTCTGCGAGCCCTGGCCGGCCTTGATCTCCAGGTCGATGCCGTGCTTCTCGAAGATCTTCTGCTTCACGCCGTAGTAGAACGGCGCGTGCTCGCCGTACGGGTACCAGTTGAGCGTCAGGCTCACCTTGGTGAGCTTCTTGCCGGAGGCGCTGGTGGTCTCCTCGGAACCGCCGCCGCAGGCGGCCGCGGTGAGGGCGAGCGCGGGGACGAGGGCGATGGCGAACGTGCGGAGTTTCATGGGGTCTCCGTGGGGGTGGTTCCGCCGGTGGGCGGGTGTCCGCTAGCGGCTGGTGGCTAGTAGGTGGTGGTCACGGCCTCGCCGCGGCGGCTGGCGTGCCAGGGCAGCAGGAGGTGTTCGGCCAGTTCGACCAGGACGAAGAGGATGACGCCGATCAGCGACATGACCAGCAGCCCGGCGAACAGCATGGGGGTGTCGAGGTTGCCGTTGGCCTGGAGGATCACGTATCCGAGGCCCTCGTTGGCGCCGACGAACTCGCCGACGACCGCGCCGGTGACGGCGAGCGTGACCGCGACCTTGAGCCCGGAGAACAGGTGCGGCAGCGAGGCCGGGAACCGGATCTTCGCGAACGTCTGGAGCGGTCCGGCGCCCATCGTCGACGACAGCTGGATCATCTCCGGATCCACCGCCTTCAGCCCGGTGACCATCGAGATGACCACGGGGAAGAACGCGATGAGCACGGCCACCACGATCTTGGGCGCGAGCCCGAAGCCGAGCCACACCACGAACAGCGGGGCGATCGCGATCTTGGGGATGACCTGCGCGAACAGCAGGATGGGGTAGAGGGTCTTCTCGACCGTGGTGGAGTACACCATGATCACCGCGGCGGCGATGCCGACGACGACGGCGATCACGAAGCCCAGCAGCGTCTCGTACGTGGTGATCCAGGTGTGGTGCCAGATGTACGACGCCTTGTCGCCCATCACGCCCAGCGTCGTCCCGGGGGACGGCACGAGGTAGGGCTCCACCAGCCCGGCCGCGGTGACGCCCCACCAGGCGGCCAGGCAGGCGAACAGCAGGCCGACGGGACGCCAGGTGCGTTCGAGCGCGTCCCGCACGCGCTCTCCCGCACCGGGCGCGTCGCGGGCGGCCACCCCCTTCACGGGTGTGGCCGTTGACGCGGGCGTGGTCACCATGGGACCTCCGATGGCGGTCTCAGAAAGCGCTCTCTGAAAGCGCTTTCTCGGCTACTATGGCTATGACCGTAAGAACAGCGGGCGATCCGGTCAAGAGGTCAGGCGCGGCAATATCGACCGGCGTACCGTCGCACACGGAAAACCCCCTACCGGGAGGCGCCATGACCGAGCCGGAACGGCAGCACGTGACGCTCCAGGACGTCGCCCACCGGGCCGGCGTCTCGCTCGCCACCGCATCGCGCGTGCTGAACGGGACCGCCCAGGTCAGAGCCGACCTCCGGGAGAAGGTGCTCGCCGCCGCCGGGGTCCTGGCGTACACGCCCAACGCCCACGCGCAGGCGCTCGCCAGCTCGTCCAGCAAGGTCATCGGGGTCATCTGCCACGATGTCAGCGACCCCTACTTCGCCAGCGTCGCCCGCGGCGTCATGCGCGCCGCCTCCGACCGGGACCTGATGGTCATGCTGGCCAGCACGTTCCGCGACCCGGCCCGGGAGATCGAGTACATCGCGACGCTGCGCGCCCAGCGGGCCCGCGCCATCCTGCTGATCGGCTCCGGCTTCGAGGACCGCGACTGGGAGCGCTCGATGAACGCCGAGCTGGACCCGTACCAGCGGGCCGGCGGCCGGGTCGCCGTCGTCAGCCGGCACCGCAGCCTCAAGGTCGACACCGTCCTGCCGCAGAACCGCGAGGGCGCCGCCGCGCTCGCCGCGGCCCTGCTGGACCTCGGACACCGCGACTTCGCCGTCCTCACCGGCCCCCGCGAGCTGACCACGGTCGCCGACCGCTTCGGCGGCTTCGCCGCGGCCGTCGCCGAGGCCGGGCTGGAACTGCCGGAGTCCCGCGTCGTCGAGGCCGCGTTCACCCGCGACGGCGGCTACGCGGCCGCCACCGAGCTGATCCGCCGCGGCGACCTGCCCACCTGCGTGTTCGCCGTGACCGACGTGATGGCCATCGGCGCGCTCGCCGCGTTCCGCGACAGCGGCGTGAGCGTCCCGGGCGACGTGTCGCTGGCGGGCTTCGACGACATACCGATCGTCCGCGACCTCACCCCGCCGCTCACGACCGTCGCGCTCCCGCTCGACCTGATGGGCGAGCGCGTCATGGAACTCGCCGTCCGGGACCCCGCCCGCCGCAGCCGCGTCGAGCGCATGCCGGGCGAGGTCGTCCTCCGTGCCAGCACCGCGCCTCCGAGGGGGAGCCGTTGAATCTCGGTGATCTGAAGATCGAACGCGTCCGGACCTTCCCGGTCGCCCTCCCGACCCGCCGCTCGTTCGGCGTCGCCGGCGGCGCGGTCGCCGTCGCCGGGCGGCCCAGCATCCGGATCCTGGTCCGGGTGGACGCCGGCGGCGCCACCGGCTGGGGCGAGGCCACCCCCATCCCCGCCTGGACGTACGAGACCGCCGAGTCGATCGTCACCACCATCGACCGCTACCTGGCCCCCGCGGTCACCGGCCACCCCGCCTGGGACCTGGACGGCATCGCCCGGATCTTCGACCGCACCGTCAACCGCGGCTTCAGCATCGGCGCCCCGCTCGCCAAGAGCGCCGTCGACATGGCCCTCAACGACCTCCTCGGCCGCGCCGCGGGCGTCCCCTGCGGCGTCCTGTGGGGCGCGCGGCGCACCGACCGGATCGAGCTCGCCTGGGTCGTCTCGGGCCAGTCGCCGGCCGAGGTGGGGGACAGCGTCGCCGAGGGGCGCGGCCTCGGGTACGGCGCGTTCAAGGTCAAGATCGGCCTGCACGACGAGGCGACCGACGCCGCCGTGGTCGAGGCCGTCCGCGCGCACGCCGGACCGGACGCCCCGCTGTGGGTGGACGCCAACCAGGGCTATACGGCGCACGCGGCCCTCCGCATGGCGCACCGGCTGAGCCCGCTGGGCGTCACGGCGTTCGAGCAGCCGCTGCCCGCCAACGACGTGGCCGGCCTGCGCCGGCTGCGCGCCGACTCCCCGGTCCCGGTCGCGCTGGACGAGAGCCTGCGCCATCCGTCCGACCTGGCCACGTTCGTGAAGCTCGACGCGATCGACATCGCGATCGCCAAGGTGCAGCGCAGCGGCGGCCCGACCCTCTCGCGCCGCCTGTGCGCGCTGGCCGAGGACGCCGGCGTCCAGCTGATGGGCTCCGGCCTGACGGACTCCGACCTGGGCCTGGCCGCCTCGCTGCACCTGTTCGCCGCGTACGGCATCGACACGCCCGTCGACCTGAACGGCCGGCAGTTCGTGGAGTCCCCCTACGCCGCCTCGACCGTGCGGGTCGAGGGCGGCACGGCGCACGTCCCCGACGGCCCGGGCCTGGGCGTGGAGGTGGACGAGGCCACCGTGAGAAGACTCACCGTCGATGTCCTGAGCGGCTGAGGGGTGCTAATGCCCCGTGCTCTGCTCTTCGGCCGCGGACGGGGCGGACTCGGCGCTGGTCGCCGGCTGCTCCTGGTCCGTGGTCTCCGCGCCCTGCGAGGGCCAGGAGACGAGCCGGGTACGACGGGGGTTCGCCAGGGAAGTGCTCACGGTTGCCGCCGTCCTCCTTCAACGATCGATTCGGTCTCCGGCGATCGACCGGAGAAGGAGATTTTCTGGATCACCCCCCCTCCAACGCAAAATGGTCTAGACCTGCCCCCCGCGGGTGGCGAGCCAGGCGTGGAGGAGCATGTGGAACTCCAGGCGCTGTTCGGGGTCGTAGATGTCGTCGCCGAAGAAGGTCTCCAGCTGGCGGAGGCGGTAGCGGATGGTCTGGGCGTGGACCTGGAGGCGGACCGAGACCTGGGTGGCGTTGAAGCCGCATTCGAGCGAGGCCAGGAACGTCTCGGCGAGGCGCTGCCGCTGGGACGGGCGCAGCTTCATCAGGGGTTCGAGCCGGCGGGCGGCGGCGCGTTCGAGGAGCTCGCGGTCCTGGGTCATGACCAGGAGGGGGATGTGCCGGTCGGCGTGGACGAGGCCGTCGTGGCCGATGACGGACGCGGTGGCGAGGGCGAGGGCCTGGCGGGCCCAGCGCAGCGACTTGGCCACCTCGGTGATCTCGACGGTGGGGCCGAGGGCGCCGATCCAGTCGCGCAGGCCGGAGCGCAGCATCCGCTCGCGGCCCGGGCCGGCCGGGTCGGGGACGATCAGGCACGGCTCGTCCAGGTGCAGGCCGGGGAGGATCTCGTCCGGGAAGGAGGGCGGGTGGACGTCGGGACGGCGCTCGCCCAGCGCGAGCGCGGCGACCGTGCGGGGCGGCCGCCACTCGGCCAGCCGGGCGGGCTCGCGGAGGTCGGCGAGGCGGGGCGGCGGGTCGCCGATGAGCAGTTCGAGCAGCTCGCGGCGGCGGTTCTGGCGCTCGCCCACGGCGCGGGCCGCCACTTCGGCGTGGCCCTCGGCGACGACGCCGACCAGGCGGTCGATGTAGGCGAGGACGGCCTGCGCGACCTCGGCGATGATGCCGGCGGTGACGCGGTGCGGGGTGCGCTCGGAGGCTTCGGTGAGCCGCCGGACCGCGACGCCGGCGCCGGTGCGCAGGGCGCGCTGGAGGGATTCCAGGTCGCGGCCCTCGCGCGCCTCGCCGACCCCGACGCCGCGGAAGAACTCCACGATCTCGGCGGAGGAGGTCGCCGGGTCCGCCATCAGGTCGACGAAGTGGCCGATCGCCCAGGCGACGCCCTGCTCCAGCACCTCGGAGTAGCGGGCGTCGTGCGGGCGGGCGTACTGCGGCACCTCGCGCTGGATCTCGGCGACCGCCTCCGCGGCGATCTTCGGGACGTGCTTGCGGAGCGCTTTGGCCAGCGTGGGCGTGGTGCCCTCGGGCATCCGGACGTCGAGCAGCCCGTCGGAAACCTCCACTCTCTGCCTCCTCCTGTGCCGGGCCCCCGGATCACTTGTAACCCATCTCACACATTGGTGTCCGAAGTTGCAGTGGAATCGGTGGTTTTGGAAGGACCTGAAGGGAGGTGTTTGTCCGTTCCATGGGGGTAAGGGGCGCTTATGGCAGGGTCGGTCATGAGCGAGTCAACGGAGCAGAATCTCGTGGTCGCACGGTCCGTGATGGACGCCGCGCAGCGGGAGATGTGGGAGAAGGCGAGGCAGCGGTTCCCCGCCCTCAGGTTCGGTGCGCTGGCCGGGACGCTCGGGCTGCTCGCCACCGCCTCCACGTACCGGCTCAACCTCCTGCTGCTGGAGAAGAAGCTGCCGCCCGAGGCCGCCGCGCTGGTCGCGGCCGCCGCGTACTCCGGCGGCGCCGCCGGTGCCGCGATGCTCGCCGCCCGCCGCTGGCGCGGCCTGCCCCCGCCGCTGCCGACCGAGACCGCGCGCCAGGTCGCCGAGATCATCGCCGACTCGACCTGAGGCCGGGGACCCGTCCGCCACCGCGCGTGCGCGGCTGACTCACTCGCGTGATCCCGGGTAGGGACGCGTCCATGGAGAGTGCTGACGGCTCGGCGGCCGAGCGGCCCGCCCATGCCGAGATCACCTTGATCGTGAACGGGCACGAGCAGCGGATCACCGTCGACACGCGGGCGTCGATCCTGGACGTGCTGCGCGAGCGGCTCGGGCTGACCGGATCCAAGAAGGGCTGCGACCACGGCCAGTGCGGCGCCTGCACCGTCCTGCTGGACGGGCGCCGCGCGAACGGCTGCCTGGCGCTGGCCGTGGCGCACGACGGCGCCGAGATCGTCACCGTGGAGGGGCTGGCGCCGGGCGGGCCGGACGAGCTCGCGCCGCTCCAGGAGGCGTTCGCCGAGTGCGACGCGTTCCAGTGCGGCTACTGCACGCCGGGCCAGCTGTGCTCGGCGGCCGGGATGCTCGGCGAGATCGCCGACGGCCGGCCCAGCGCGGTGACCGCGGACCTGGCCGGACGGCCCGCGCTGACCGACGCGGAGATCCGCGAGCGGATGAGCGGCAACCTGTGCCGGTGCGGCGCGTACGTCAACATCGTCGCCGCGATCCGGCAGGCGGGGGCCCAGGAAGGGGTGCGCTCGTGAGGCCGTTCACGTACGCGCGGGCGGCCAGCGCCGAGGAGGCGCTCGCGAGCCACACCGGGAACGCCTTCTACCTGGGCGGCGGCACCAACCTCGTGGACCTCATGCGGCTGGGCGTGGCCGAGCCGGAGCGGCTGGTGGACGTCACCCGCCTCCCGTACGGCACGGTCGAGGAGGAGCCGGACGGCGGGCTCGCGATAGGCGCGGCCGTCAGGAACAGCGACCTCGCCGCCCACGACGCCGTGCGGAGGCGCTTCCCCATGCTCGCCCAGGCCGTCCTCGCGGGGGCGTCCGGGCAGATCCGCAACATGGCCACCGTCGGCGGGAACCTGCTGCAGCGCACCCGCTGCCCCTACTTCCAGGACGTCACCAAGCCCTGCAACAAGAGGAGCCCCGGTACGGGCTGCCCCGCCATCGAGGGCGACCACGGCAACCTGGCGATCCTCGGGCACTCGCACGACTGCGTGGCCACGCACCCGTCCGACATGGCGGTCGCGCTGGCGGCGCTGGACGCGCGCGTGCGCGTCCGCGGCGGCGAGGGCGAGCGCGTCGTGCCGCTGGTGGGGCGCGGCCCCGAGCCCCTCTACCGGCTGCCCGGCAACGAGCCGCAGCGCGACACCACGCTGGAGCCGGGCGACCTCATCACGGGCGTCGAGGTGGACCCGCTCCCCATGCCGTCCCGCTACCGGAAGGTCCGCGAGCGGGCGTCGTTCGCGTTCGCGCTCGTGTCCGTCGGTGCCGCGCTGGACGTGGTCGACGGGACCGTCCAGGAGAGCCGCGTCGCGCTGGGCGGGGTCGCCCACCAGCCGTGGCGGGCCTGGCGCATGGAGGACCGGCTGCGCGGCGCCCCGGCGACGGAGGAGGCGTTCATCCGCGCCGCCGAGGCCGAACTGGAGGCGGCCAAGCCGCTGCGCGACAACACCTACAAGGTCCGGCTCGCGCGGAACCTGATCGTGCGGACGCTCGCCGAGCTGGCGGCGGAGCAGGGGGAGGACCGATGACGGCGCTGGAGCGGGTCGAGGCCCGGGAGAAGATCACCGGGCGGGCCCGGTACGCGTTCGAGTACCCGGTGGCGAACGCCGCCTACCTGTACGCCGTCCCCGCGACGATCGCGAAGGGCGAGATCAGGTCCGTGGACGCCCGGCCCGCGCTGGCGCAGCCGGGCGTGCTGGCCGTGCTGTCCTGCGAGAACGCGCCCGCGCTGCCGTCCGGCACCGACGGGGAGCTGGCGCTGTTCCAGTCCCGGCGGGTCTCGTACCGGGGGCAGCTGGTGGCCGCGGTGATCGGCGAGACGCTGGAGACCGCGCAGGAGGCGGCCCGCAGGGTCCGGGTCGAGTACGCCCCCGAGCCGCACGACGTGCGCCTGCGCCGCGACAACCCGAACCTCTACAAACCGGACACGGTCAACGCCGGCTTCCCCGCCGACACCGAGAAGGGGCGCCCGGACGACACGCTCCCCACCTGCGCGGTGCAGATCGACGCGACGTACCGGACGCCGGCGCAGCACAACAACCCGATGGAGCCGCACACGACGCTGGCGCTGTGGGAGGAGGACGACCGCCTGGTCGTGTACGACTCCAACCAGGGCGCCTCGTCCGTGAGCGCCGCCCTCGCCGAGATCTTCGAGCTGGACCCGTCCCGGGTCCGCGTGGTGGCGTCGCACGTGGGCGGCGGCTTCGGGTCCAAGGGGACGCCGCGTCCCAACGTGGTGCTCGCGGCGATGGCGGCGAAGGCCGTCGGGCGGCCGGTGAAGTACGCGGTGACGCGCCAGCAGATGTTCGCGATCACCGGCTACCGGACGCCGACCGTCCAGCGGGTGCGGCTCGGCGCGGACGAGGACGGCCGGATCGGCACGCTCATCCACGAGGTTCTCGTGCAGACCTCGACGGTCCGGGAGTTCGCGGAGCAGGCCGGGACGCCGTCCCGCACCATGTACCGGGCGCCCAACCTGCGGACCGCGCACCGGCTGAGCACGCTGGACGTGCCCACGCCGTCGTGGATGCGGGCGCCGGGCGAGACGCCGGGCATGTTCGCGCTGGAGTGCGCGATGGACGAGCTGGCGTTCGCCACCGGGGTCGACCCGATCGAGCTGCGCGTCCGCAACGAGCCGGACGCCGAGCCGGAGAGCGGGCTGCCGTTCAGCTCCCGCAACCTGGTGGCGTGCCTGCGCGAGGGCGCCGCCCGGTTCGGCTGGGCGGAGCGCGATCCGGCGCCGCGCTCGATGCCGCGGCGCGGCCGGAAGCTGCGCGGCATGGGGGTGGCGTCCGCGACGTACCCGGCGAACCGGGCGCCGTGCCGGGCCACCGCGCGGCGCGAGGCGGACGGGCGCTGCACGGTGCGGATCGCCGCCACCGACATCGGCACCGGCGCCCGCACCGCCCTGACGATCATCGCGGCGGAGACGCTGGGGGTGGAGCCGTCCCGGGTCACCGTGGAGATCGGCGACAGCGGCCTGCCGCGGGCGTCGGTCGCGGGCGGCTCGACCGGCACCGCCAGCTGGGGGACGGCCGTCGTCCGCGCCTGCGAGGCCGTGCTGGAGGCGCCGCCCGGCACGGAGGTGGCGGCCGACACGACCGAGGAGATCAAGGCGCAGGAGAAGTACGCCCGGCACGCGTTCGGCGCGCACTTCGCCGAGGTGGAGGTCGACGCCGACACCGGCGAGGTCCGGGTGCCGCGGATGCTGGGCGTGTTCGCGGCCGGCCGGATCGTCAACCCGACGACCGCGCGCTCGCAGTTCGTCGGCGGCATGACGATGGGCCTGGGGATGGCGCTGATGGAGCGGAGCGTGATGGACGAGGAGTTCGGCGACTACCTCAACCACGACCTCGCCCAGTACCACGTGCCCGCCTGCGCGGACGTGGCCGGCATGGACGCGGTCTGGATCGAGGAGGACGACCCGCACCTCAACCCGATGGGCGGCAAGGGCATCGGCGAGATCGGGATCGTCGGCGCGGCCGCCGCCGTCGCCAACGCCGTCCACCACGCCACCGGCGTCCGGCTGCGCGAGCTGCCGATCACCCCGGCGGCGCTGCTGCCGTCACTCTGATCCCGTCAGCCCGCGGGCGGCCGGTCCCGTACCGTCTCGACCAGCCGGGGGACGACCTCCTCGACCAGGTTCAGCAGCACCTCCTGGAGCAGGAGGTGCACCTGGGCGCGCGTCAGCCGGCCCTGCTTGAGCCATTCGCGGGAGGTGGCCTCGGCCATCCCGGAGTACGCGCGGAACGCCGACCGCACCTCCGCGTGCTCCCGGGACAGCGCGGTCAGCCCGACCACCTCGGTCATGTGCCCGACCGCGCGGTCCCTGGCCTCCTCCAGGATCGCGTCGAGCTCGGCGTCCCCGCCCGAGGAGTTCATGTCGAGCGCGGCGATCCACGTCTCCCGGTTGCGGTCGAGCAGCTCCAGCCAGGCGTCGATGCTGTGCCCGACCCGCTCGCGGACGCTCGCGCCCGCCGCGCACGACGGCACCGGGATCGGCGGCACGCTCATCATCTCCGTCACCGCCGCCAGGTACAGCTCGCGCTTGGTGCCGAAGTAGTGGTTCAGCAGCCCCCGGCTGACCCCGGCCGCGGCGGCGATCTCGGTGTTGGAGACCGTCCCGTACGGGCGGCTACTGAACAGCGCCCGCGCGCAGGCGAGGATCTGGTCCCGGCGCTCGTCGGGCTCCTTGCGGACCCGGCGGGGGCGCGGGGCGGGGCTGCCGTCGCTCATCCTGGGCTCGTCCTTTCCTGGAGGCGCCGCGCGCGGGCGCCGCCGGCCGGGGCGCGCGCCCGGCCGGGACCGCTGGGACCGGCCCATCATGACCGACGGCGATCTCCCGCCGCGCGGCCGCTCAGCCGCCGGGCGACGCCGGATCGGCCCCGGGGGACCGCTCCTGCTCGCCCTTGGGATCGGTCATGCTCTCGTTCACGGCCCCGATCGAGGTCACCTCGGTGATCCGCCACCGGCCGCCCTGCCGCGCCAGCCGCATGTCGAGGTACGAGCCGAGCACCCGGCGCGTCCCGGCGGTGCTGCGCACCTCCGAGTCCATCACCACGACCGCCTTCGCCGCCGCCTCGTCGACGTCCTCCAGGTAGACGTTGCGGACGGTCGCGGTGGCCGTCGCCTTGAGCTTGGTGATGACGCCCTCCAGCCCGCCGGTGAAGGCGACGTCGTAGGTCTTGGCGAAGTCGTCCGAGGCCAGTGACAGCACCCGGTTCCGCGCCGCCTGGAGGTCGGTGTGGTCGTAGCTGAGGAGCGCCTGCCCGAACTGCCCGGCGCGGTCCCGTACCGCCGTCCGGTCGGCCTTCTCCTGGGCCGCGGCGTCGGCCGCCTTCCACTGGAGCCCGGCGGTGACCACGGACGCCGCGAGCACCAGCACCCCGGCCGCCTGGACCAGCCGCGCCCTGGACCGGCCCGGCTCCTTCGCCGCCTCGTTCTCCTGCTTCTTCCCTTCCTCCCTGTCTTCCTTCTCTTCCTTCACTTCCGCTTCGACCTGGTCGTCGGTGTCGGTGCTCATGGGAACCTCCTGCGGAGCAGCGTGCGGACGAAACGGGCGGCCGCGGCGATGACGAGCACGGCGCCGAGGGCGGGCGGGAGCAGCGGCAGCCACCGTTCCGGCCCGCCGGCCGGGGCGGCGTCGCCGGTGGCGCCGACCTGCCGTACGGGGGCGGGGGCGGCGGTGGCGTTCCCGGCGCCGGGCCCCGGAGCCTTCGCCTGGCCCGCCGTCCCGGCCTTCTTCGCGCCCTTGGCCGTCTTCGGGGTGGACGGGCAGAGCGCGACCTTCGGGGCCTTGGGCTTCGGCACGGGCGAGGTGTACTCGGCCGCCGCCGGAGCGGCGCCCGGCAGCGTGAGGACGGCCGTGACGCGGAGGTACTTGCCGGACGCGTCGGTGGCGGTGATGTCCGAGACGAGCGCCTGGAGGGTGGGGACCATCTCCAGCACGTGGTGGATCTTCGCCTGGTTCTGCCGGGTGAACAGCGGCGCGGACGGCGTGGCCGCGGCGGTGAGCAGGCAGCCGAGGCCGGGCCGGGCCGCGCGCAGCAGGTCGTTCGCCTCGCGCAGGGTGCCCGGCCCGTGCTCCAGGACCGTGTCCAGGTCCCGGCGGCTCTGCCGGAGCGCGGCGGTGAACGCCGCCAGGTCGTTCACGCCGGAGGCCAGCTGGTGGCGGTGGTCGCTGAGGGTGGCGGTCAGCCGGGTCAGCTCGGCCGACAGCCCGTCCAGGACGTGCGCGTCCGCGGCCAGCGTGCCGGTGAGCCGGTGCGCGTCGGCGATCGTGTCGTTGAGGGTCGTGCCGCGCCCCTCCAGGCCCCGGGCCAGCTCGTGGACGAGGGTGCGGGAGTCGCGCGGGTCGACGGCCTTGAGCGTGTCGCCGATCCCCGCGAAGAGCCGCTGGTAGTCGGTCGTCCCGGCGGTGCGCCCGACCGGGATGTGGTCGCCCGCCTTCAGGACGGCGGTGCCGGGCTTCGCGGGCGGGGTCAGCTCGACGTACGGCTCGCCGATCGCCGACTTGCGCAGCACGCGGGCGCCCACGCCGGCCGGGACCCGCACCCCGCGGTCGAGGTCGAGGCCCACGTCCACGTGCCCGGTGCGCAGCTCGATCGCACCGACCTCGCCGACCCGGACGCCCAGATGGGTGACCTCCAGGTCCTCGTTGAGGCCGGGGGAGTCGGCGAACTCGGCGGTGACCCGGAACGGGCGGTCCAGCGCGTCGACGCTGATGATGCTCCGTACCGCCCAGATCGCGAGCACGATTCCGAGCAGGGCGAAGAAGGCGAGGTTGACGGCGATGCGGGGATGCCTCATGAGCGCGGTCCCATCAGCTCGTCCAGCGGCAGCCCCCGCTGCCCGGTCCGCTGCTCCGTCCGCGGTTCCGCCTCCGGCGCGGCGCCCGCGGAGGGCAGGAAGCCCTTGATCCACAGGAAGAGCAGGCCCTGCCCGCTGTGGGACACGGACGGGCCGTTCAGGAACTTCAGCACGGCCCCCGCGACGGCCTTGAGGTCCTGGCTCCCGCGCACGGCGGCGGCGAGCAGCTCGTCGGCGCGCGCCAGCAGGGTGCCGAGGCGGGCGGCGTGGCGCTCGTGGACATTGGCGTTGACGGAGCGGGCCAGCTTGAGGAGCTGCTGCACGGACCGCTTGAGCCGGGCGCGCTCGTTGCGCAGCCGTTCGGTGGCCAGCACCACGTTCCCGGGGAGCCGGCCGAACTCGCCGTGGCCCTTCTCCAGCGAGTCGCCGAGCCGGGCGAGGCCGTCCAGCGCGCGGACCAGGTCGGCGCTCGCGGCCGCGTAGGTGTCGGTGACGTCGGCGGCGCGCTTGATGAGCGTGTTGATCCGGCGGCCCTTGCCGTCCACCGCGGTCGCCGTCTCGCCGGTGATCGTCTGGAGGTTCTGGCCGCCGAGCGCGGCGAGCAGCGGGCCGAGCTTGGCGCTGATCTCCTCCAGGTCCGGCTGGACGGACGTCTGCGCGATCGCGGCGCCGCTCGCCAGGAACGGGCCGGCGTTCGCGGCGCGTCCCCGCGGCAGGTCCAGGCGCACGTAGTTCTCGCCGAGCAGCGACGACTTGGCGATCGTCGCGGTCGTTCCCGTGGGCACCCGGCGGTCGCTCTTGAGCGCCATCGTGACCCGCGCCCGGTAGCCGCTGAGCCGGATCCCGGTCACCGTCCCGACCCGGATGTCGGAGATCTGCACGCTGTGGCCGGTGACCAGGCTCTGCACGTCGTCGAACGTCGCGGTCAGGACCATGTCGCCACGCGGGGCACCGAGCGTCTGGAGCGAGCAGCCGCCCGCTCCCGCGCCCACGCTCACGGCGAGCGCCAGCGCGCCCGCCGCGGCCGCCGGCCGGTGTCCTCTCATCGGGGGACCTCCCCGGTCCTGGGCGGCTTCGTGCAGTTGCCGACGGTGGGCTCGCCCTGGAGGCAGGGGATGGTGCCCCAGCCCATCGCGTCGAACAGCGGCTGCAGCCAGGCCCGTACGGTGCCGTGGAAGACGAGCCGGATGGCGGCGACGTTGCGTTCCCTGTCCCACGCCTGCACGGCGACGTCGGCGAACCGGCCGAGCGCCTCGATGGTCTGGTCGAGCGACCCGGCGTTGGACTTGAGCGTCATGACGATGTTGGACAGGTCGGTGACGGCCGCCGGCAGCGTCTCCTGGTACTGCGTGACCAGCACCTCGCTCCTGCGGATGACGGCGGCGAGCCCGGCGACGAAGTCGCGCAGCCGGGTGCGCTCCTCGGCCAGCGTGCGGCTGGTGGTGGAGAACGACTCCAGCAGCGTGGCCAGCTTCCGGTCCCGCGCGTTGAGGTCGCCGGCGAGGGACCGCAGGCCCTCGGCCAGCGACACGATCCGCTCGTCCTGCGCCGCGAGGTCGCCGGTCAGCGTCGCGGTGCTCTGGAGGGCGCGGTTCACGTCGTCGCCGCGCCCGTCCAGCGCGTCCGCGCCGCGCCCGACGGCGCCGCCGAGCCGGTTCGCGTCGATGGAGCCGTTCAGCCGGGCGAACGCGGCGAGCGCGTCGTCGATCTCGACGGGCAGCTCGGTGCGCTCCAGCGGGACGACCGTTCCCGGCCCGGCCTTGGGCCGCCCGGGCGTCCAGGCCGGGTGCAGGGTCACGAAGCGTTCGCCGAGCGCGTTGGCGGACTCGATGGTGGCGCGCACGTCCCGCGGTACGGGGACGTCGCGGTCGATCTCCATCCGGACGCGGACCCGGTTGCGGCCGCTCTCGCTCCGGATGGACGTGATCGTTCCGGCGTCGGCGCCCAGCACCCTCACCCGCGACCGCTCGTACAGCGACGGCGTCTTGGCGAAGTAGACGGTGATCGGATAGGTGTCGCCGGCGCCGGGCGCGCCGAGCACCGTGCAGCCGCCGGTGCCGGCGGCCAGCGCCAGCGCGGCGGCCGCCGCGGCGAACCGTCTCATGGCCGTCCTCCTGTGGTCCGTGCCCCGGTGGTGCGTGTTCGCGGGGCGGCCTCGGCGAGCTGGGCGAGGTCGCGCGGGGACAGCGGGCCGAGGCCGGTGGCGAGGACCTCCAGCCAGGGGCCGTACCCGCCGGTGCCGGACAGCCCGCTGAGCGTCGGCCCGGCCCAGGTGAGCAGGTCGTTGAGGTCGCCGGTGGCCGGGCGGAGGTCGCCGAGGGTGGCGCGCAGGTCGGCGATCACCTTGACCAGCCTCTCCTGGTGCCGGTCGATCAGCGTGGTCATGCTCCGCACCGTCCGGTCGCCGCTGCCGAGGAACGCGGCCAGCTCGTTCCGCCGGAACTGGAGTTCGGCCAGCATCGCCTCGACGTTGGTGAGCAGCCGGGAGAGCTGCCGGTCCTTGGCGCGGGCGACCTTCAGGATGCGGTCGCCGCCGCCGAGCAGCCTCTTGATCTGCGGATTGCTCTCGTTCACGGTCTCCGCCAGCCGGGTGAGGCCGGTCAGGGCGCTCGACAGGCGGTGCCGGTCGTCCTCGCCGACGCCCTCCAGCTCCGTGACGATCTTGTTGATGGAGCGGGAGTCGAGCCTGGCCAGCGTCCTGGTCCCGGTGTTGAGGACGTCGTTGACGGTGGACGGCACCCGGGTGCGGTCCTTGGGGATGCGGCGCCGCGACTCCGGCAGCGCGGCCAGGTGCGGGGTGCCGACCGGGCCCGACAGCCGCAGGTAGCGGCCGCCGAGGACGTTCTCCACCTTGACCTCGGCGCGGGTGGCGGTGCCGAGGTCGACCTCCGCGTCCACCTTCCACTCGACGAGGACCTCGCCGCGCGCGTAGTCGGGCTCGACGCTCGTCACCTCGCCGACCCGGATGCCCGCGACCCGCACCTCGTCGCCGGAGCGCAGCCCGCCGGTCTCGGCGAACACCCCGGTGACCGTGTACCGGTCCTGGAGCAGCCCGCGGGTGCCGACGAGGTACACGCCGAGCACGAGCGCGATCAGCGTGCCGGCCGACACCAGCCCGACCGTGACCTTGTTCCGGTCCCGGAACGACCCGAGCGCCATCAGGACCCCCCTCCGCCGACGAT
The DNA here is from genome assembly GCF_041951345.1 of Actinomadura sp. 21ATH. Classification (NCBI taxonomy): domain Bacteria; kingdom Bacillati; phylum Actinomycetota; class Actinomycetes; order Streptosporangiales; family Thermomonosporaceae; genus Actinomadura; species Actinomadura sp. 21ATH. The sequence continues at coordinate 29,777 of NZ_JBGNUR010000020.1, forward strand.
CAGCCGTTCCAGCGCGCCCGATGAGGTGATCGCCTCGCTGGACTCGCGCGGGCCGGGCAGCCGGGTGGGGTACGGGCAGGGCGGCGCCGCGAGCGTGATGCACGGCATCGCGGACTCGATGAAGCGCCCGTTGTCGACGGCGGCGAAGATGCGCCGGAGCTTGGGGGCGGCCGAGCCCATGACGTCGGAGACCGTCCCGGTGTTGCGGCGCACGCCCGCGGTGAACGTGGACAGCCGCGCGATCACCTGCGCGAGCTCCGCGCCGTTGCCCGCCAGCACCTTGTCCGACGTCCGCGCCATCGCCGCCAGCTGCACGATCGCCTGGTCGATCAGCCGCCGGTTGCCGGTGAACGCGCCGCTCAGCGTGACCAGGTCGTCGATCGCCTTCGCGATCTGCTTGTCGCGGCGGGCGATGACCTCGGTGATCGTCGCGTAGTCCGCGAGCATCTGCTTGAGCGTCGCGCGCCGGGCCGCGATCGTGGACGTCAGCGTGTCCACCCCGACGAGCAGCCGGTCGATCTCGGCCGCGTTGCCGTCCAGCGCCTGCGCGAGCGAGCCGAGCACCGTGTTGACCTGCTCGGGGTTCACGCTCTGCGTCAGCGGCGCGAGCTGGTCGATCAGCGCGGCGGCGTCGACGACCGAACGGGTCCGGGTGATGTGCGCGCCCGGCCGCATCCGCGCCGTGCCGGTGCCGGGGATCAGGTAGACGACCCGGCCGCCCATCGCGTCCCGCCAGCGGATCGCGGCCTCGCTGTCGGCGGGGACCGACACGGACGCGTTCACCGTCATCGTGACGCGGGCGCGGCCCTCGACGACCTTCATGCCGTCCACCCGGCCCACCGGAGCGCCGGCGATCTTCACCTGGTCGCCCTCGGCCAGCCCGCTCGCGTCGTCGAACGTGGCCGTCACCGTCCAGCCGCCGCCGGTGCTCACGCGCGCGATCTGCGCCCCGATGAACGCCGTCAGCAGTCCGGTGACCAGCACGAACGTGCCCAGCTTGAGCGCCAGGCCGATCCGTGCGCGCCTCATCGGCCGCCTCCCCTGGTGGACGGGCCGCACAGGCCGACGAGCAGCTCGCACGGATCGGTGGGCAGGTACGCCTGCGAGCGCAGGTAGTTCTTGCCGCCCGGCCCCGGCAGCGAGGTCAGCTCCCCGTACAGGGGGAGCAGGCGGTTCCCGGTGCGGACCGCGTTCCCCAGGAGGCCGAGCTGGGAGTAGATGACGGCGGCGGCGCGCTCGCCGGAGCGGAACGCCTCGCCGAGCTGCCCGCCGCGCTTGGTGAGGCCGTGCGCGACGAGCGCGGAGACGTCGGAGATCCCGTCGGCGAACGCGCCGAGCCGGCCGGTGCCGCCCGCCGCGGTCGTGGAGATCAGCGTGTTGCCGTCGCCGCCGATCGCGACCAGCTCGTCGCCGGAGCCCGCCAGGGCGGTGCTGAGGTCGGCGCCGTCGCGCAGGAACCGGCGGGCCTCCGCGCGCCGCTTGTGCGCGACGCCCACCAGCACGCCGGTCTGGTCGATGGTCGCGCGCAGCCGGGTGCCGTTCCCCGACAGGCCGTCGGCCAGCGTGCGGACGATCGTCGCGACCTCGGCGGGCTCGATCGCGCCGAGCCCGGCGTCGGCGTCGGCGAGCAGGTCCGACAGGTCGCGCGGGTCGGCGGTACGGGCGATGCGCGCGCCCGAGGCGAGGAACGGGCCGTCCTGCTCGTGCGCGCCCGGCCGGAGGTTCACGAACTTGGGGCCGAACGCCGACGCGGGCTCGATCACCGCCGTGACCGTGTCCGGCACCCGGATCCCGGGCCGGAGCCGCAGCGTCAGCCGGGCGCGGCCGGATCCGGCCAGCTCCGTCCCGGTGACCGAGCCGACGGTCACCCCGCGGATCTTGACCGGGGCGTCCTTGCCGAGGCCCTGCCCGGCCCGCCCGAACTCGGCGGTGAGGACCGTGCCGCCGTCCTGGAACGGCTGCGCGACGAGGCCGTACACGACCAGCCCGGTCGCGGCGAGGGTGGCCACGGCGATCACCAGCCGGCGCCGCAGCGGGATCTCTTCGTTGATCATCCGGTCAGCCTCACGGTCGCGCCGCCGCCCCAGAACACGTACGACAGCAGCAGGTTCAGGGTGACGATCGTGATGATCGACAGCCGGATCGCCCGGCCCGCCGCCCGGCCGACCCCGGCGGGGCCGCCGGTGGCGTAGTAGCCGTAGAAGCAGTGGATGGTGATCACCGCGAACGAGAAGACCGCGACCTTGATCGAGCTGTAGACCAGGTCGATGGTCGGCAGGTAGAGCCGGAAGTAGTAGTCGTAGACGCCCGGTGCCAGGTCGAAGAACTCGGTGCTGATCAGCCGGGTGGCGAAGAAGCTGGCGAACAGCGCGATCAGGTACAGCGGGACGAGCGCGATCAGCGCCGCCGCCACCCGGGTGCAGACCAGGTAGGCGAACGAGGCGATCCCCATGACCTCCAGCGCGTCGATCTCCTCGGAGATCCGCATCGCGCCCAGCTCGGCGGTGAACGCCGACCCGCACTGCGCGGCCAGCGCGACCGCCGCGACGACCGGGGTGATCTCGCGGACGTTGGCGAACGAGCCGACCAGCCCCATGAACGACTCGGCGCCGATCGAGCGCAGCCCGGTGTAGCCCTGGAGACCCACCTCGGTGCCGACGAAGAACGCCATGGTGAAGATGACGAAGATCATCCCGCCGCCGACCACGGTGGCCCCGGCGCCGACGACGATGTCGCTGACGTGCCGGGCGACGGTCTTGGCGTACTTGCGGCGCCAGATCAGGTCGCGGGCGGAGTGGACGGCCACGCGCTGCACGAACACCGGCCACTGCGCCAGGTCGCCGGCGCGCCGCGCGGCTCCGGCGGCCGCCGCCGCGGCGCGCGTTCCGGCGCGCCCGGCCAGGATCGGGCCGGCCATCAGATCTTCGGCGGGAACGCGACGAAGTACACCGTCGTGATCACGTAGTTGAGGGCGAAGACCAGCATGAACGCGACCACGATCGCCCGGTTGACCGCCTGCCCGACGCCGGCCGGGCTGCTCGCGCAGCTCATCCCCATATGGCACGCGACGATCGCGGCGATCATCCCGAACAGCCAGGACTTCAGCAGCGTCACCAGCAGGTCGGAGGTCTGGAGCAGCGAGACCGCGCCGTCGAAGTAGGCGCCGGGGGTGACGTCCTGGAGCAGCACGTTGAACACGAACCCGCCCGCCGCCCCGGCCGCGATGACCAGCGACGCCAGCAGCGTCGAGACGAGGCTGGCCGCCCACAGCCGGGGCGTGACCAGCCGGTGGACGGGGTTGACGGCCATCGTCTCCATGGCCGCGAGCTCGTCCCGGATCCGGCGGGCGCCCATGTCGGCGGTCATCGCCGAGCCGCCGGCGCCCGCGATGATCAGTGCGGCGGCGATCGGCGCGACCTCGCGGACCAGGCCCACCACCACGGCGCCGCCGGTGGCCGACTGCGCGCCGAGCTGCGCGGCGAGCTGGCCGACCTGGAGCGCCACGGTCGCGCCCAGCGGCAGCGACACCAGGATCACCGGCAGGCTCGTCACCCTGGCCAGGAACCAGGACTGCTCGGCGAACTCCCAGAACCACGTCCGCACGTCCCAGGTGCGGCGCAGCCCCTCCAGCGCGACCACGAACATCTCGCCGACCTCGGCGAGCAGCGCGTGCACCCGGACGGGGACACCCGGCGCGACCACGGCATCACCCCCTTCACAGGGGCCACACCCTAGAACCTTGTTGGCGGCCTGCCAAGAGCTTGTTGGCAACTCGCCAGTAACTCGCCCGAGGCCTATTGGCAGAGCGCTAATAAGTCACTAGGGTGCTCTCACCCGCCGTGCAGCGGGACGCGTTCCTGTTCGGGTTTTGGGAACCCCCGTGCAGGGGCGAGGGTGGAGGGCGGCCTCGTCGACCGGCGATAGGCGAGGCCGCCCGCCACCCCTTGGCCGTCCCCGGCTCCTGATGGCCGGCGGCCGGGCGCCCTGCGCTCAGAGCTTCTGGGTGGAGTACGGGTCGTGCTCGGTCAGCAGCTTGTCGAGCCGGGCCTGGTCGGCGCGGTTGGTGAGGGCCTGCGACTCCTGCTTGTCGCGGATGCACTTCGCGAGCGTGAACGTCGACGTGATGACGTACAGCAGCCCGAGGGCGAGGAAGGCGCGCACCCAGGTCTGGACCGGCAGGTAGATGATGCCGACGCAGACGGCGACGCTGGAGACGGCGAACGAGATGATCGCCTGGACGAAGAACGCGGTCGTGCTCGCCGATTGCGGCGCTTGTGTCGTCATGAAGCGAGTGTCCGGAGTGCCGCGGGTGATCGCCTGAGTACGGGGACTCAACCCGCGCTGGGTACTTGTGCCGGTCTGCTAAACGCGGCCCTGGGGCTTGTTGGTTTCGGTCTTACGGGCGCCCCGGGCCGTTCGGTGGGATGCGTTCCGAGGCGCAGCCGGACGAGAGGAAGCCGACATGACCGTCATGCCTGACCTGGCCGACGCCGCCGCGGTGCAGCGGTTCCTCGAAACGATCAGCGGGCCGGAGCAGCTGCGCGACCTCCTCGACGGCACCGCCCCGGACGGCCCGGACGGCCCGGACGGCCCGGACGACAAGGTGATCGATGAGTTCGTGGAGGGCGCCGGGGCGACCGCCGTGCTCGACCGGCTCTTCACCATCATGGGGGAGCGGTTCGTGCCCGAGCGGGCCGCCGGCGCCGCCGGCGTCGTCCAGTGGAACGTGCGGACGCCCTCGGGGGTGTACACGTACCACGTCGAGATCAAGGACGGCGCGGCCCGCGGGAAGCGCGGCGCCTACAGCGGCGCGAACGTGTCGCTGAAGATCTCGGTCGCCGACCTGCTGCGGGTGTGCGCCGGGCGGCTGAACGCGGTCACCGCGTTCACCGGCGGGAAGATCGGGCTGACCGGCGACATGATGTTCGGCGCGAAGCTGTCGGGCTGGTTCGCGTACTGAGGACCGGTACGCGGTAAAGGCCGCTTCAGTACGCCTGGCCTGCGGATTCGACGCCCGTGCCGCGGGTAGTGGGCGCTCCGGGGAGGGAGCGCTCGTGGGTGTGCGGACGTGGATCGAAGGGTGGCCCGTCTACCGGCAGCTGACGGGAGACGACCGGCTCGGGCGCGGGGCCGCCGCCGAGTCGGCGCGGACGGCCGGGCTGGAGTCCCGGATCGCGACCGCCGACCGGGTGGTGCGGTCGGTGTGCCCGTACTGCGCGGTCGGATGCGGCCAGAAGGTGTACGTCAAGGACGAGCGGGTCGTGCAGATCGAGGGCGACCCGGACTCGCCCGTCAGCCGCGGCCGGCTGTGCCCCAAGGGCTCGGCGACGCTCCAGCTGACGACCGGCCCGTCCCGCGAGCACGCGGTGCTGTACCGGCGGCCGTACGGCACCGAGTGGGAGGAGCTCGACCTCGACACGGCCATGGACATGCTGGCCGACCGGGTGATCGGGACGCGGGCCGCGAACTGGGAGTGGGAGTCCGGCGGGGTCCGCACCCGGCGCACGCTCGGCATCGCCAGCCTCGGCGGCGCCACGCTGGACAACGAGGAGAACTACCTCATCAAGAAGCTCCTGACCGCGCTCGGCGTGGTGCAGGTGGAGAACCAGGCGCGGGTCTGCCACAGCTCGACGGTGGCGGGCCTGGGCACCTCGTTCGGGCGGGGCGGCGCCACCACGTTCATGCAGGACCTCCAGCACTCGGACTGCATCGTCATCCAGGGCTCGAACTTCGCCGAGGCGCACCCGGTCGGGTTCCAGTGGGTGATGGAGGCCAAGGCGCGCGGGGCGACCGTCATCCACGTCGACCCGCGCTACACCCGGACCAGCGCGCTCAGCGACGTCTACGTGCCGCTGCGGGCCGGGACCGACATCGCGTTCCTCGGCGGGCTCATCAACCACGTCCTGAGCACCGGGGCGTACTTCCGCGACTACGTGGTCGCCTACACCAACGCGGCGGCCATCGTCGACGACGGCTTCCGGGACACCGAGGACCTGGACGGCCTGTTCTCCGGGATGGACGCCGACGGGAACGGCGTCTACGACTACGACACCTGGCAGTACAAGGACGCGCACGTGGTCGGCGCCGCCGGGCAGCGCGACCTCGCGTACGAGGAGCGCGCCCACAGCCGCCGGACGAACCGGGAGGCCGGGCACTCGGAGAGCCAGGGGTCCGGCGGCGTCAACGTCGGGGCCGCGCCGCACACCGACCCGACGCTGAACGACCCCCGCTGCGTGTTCCAGATCCTCAAGCGGCACTACTCCCGCTACACGCCGGAGATGGTCCACGAGATCTGCGGGGTGCCGCCGGAGCTGTTCGCCAAGGTGGCCGACGCGCTGGTGCGGAACTCCGGGCGGGACCGGACGAGCGCGTTCGCGTACGCGGTCGGCTGGACGCAGCACACGGTCGGCGCGCAGTACATCCGCGCCGCGAGCGTCCTGCAACTGCTGCTGGGCAACATCGGCCGGCCGGGCGGCGGCATCCAGGCGCTGCGCGGGCACGCCAGCATCCAGGGGTCCAGCGACATCCCGACCCTGTACAACCTGCTGCCCGGCTACATCCCCATGCCGCACGCGCACGAGGACATCACGCTGGACGGCTTCGTCCTCGCCGACGCGGCCCGCAAGGGCTACTGGGGCAACATGCGCGCCTACGTGGTGAGCCTGCTGAAGGCGTGGTGGGGCGACGCCGCGACCCCGGAGAACGACTTCGCCTTCGACTACCTGCCGCGGCTGACCGGCAGTCACAGCACGTACGAGACCGTCATGGCCCAGATCGACGGCGAGTGCAAGGGCTACTTCCTGATGGGGGAGAACCCGGCGGTCGGGTCCGCCAACTCCAAGGCGCAGCGGCTCGGCATGGCCAACCTCGACTGGCTCGCCGTCCGGGACTTCTCGCTGATCGAGAGCGCGACCTGGTGGAAGGACGGCCCGGAGATCGAGACGGGCGAGCTGAGCACCGAGGAGATCCGCACCGAGGTGTTCTTCTTCCCGGCCGCCTCGCACACCGAGAAGGACGGCAGCTTCACCAACACCAACCGGTGGCTCCAGTTCCACCGGACCGCGGTCGACCCGGCGGGGGACGCGCGCAGCGACCTGTGGTTCATGTACCACCTGGGCCGCCGCATCCGGGCGAAGCTGGCCGGCTCGACCGACGAGCGGGACCGGCCCGTTCTCGACCTGACCTGGGACTACCCGGTCCACGGGCCGCACGCCGAGCCGTCCGCGGAGGCGGTGCTGGCCGAGATCAACGGCTTCGACGGCGACGGGGACCACCTGGCGTCGTACGAGCAGCTGAGGGACGACGGCTCGACGAGCTGCGGCTGCTGGATCTACTGCGGCGTCTTCGCCGACGGCGTCAACCAGGCGGCCCGCCGCAAGCCGCACACGGAGCAGGACTGGATCGCCGCCGAGTGGGGGTGGGCCTGGCCGATGAACCGGCGGGTGCTCTACAACCGCGCCTCCGCCGACCCCGAGGGGCGGCCGTGGAGCGACCGCAAGGCGCTGATCTGGTGGGACGGGGAGCGGGGCCGCTGGACGGGCCATGACATCCCCGACTTCCAGGGCACCAAGGCGCCGTCGTTCCGGCCCGAGGAGGGCGCGGTCGGGCCGGCCGCGCTGGCCGGCGACGACCCGTTCATCATGCAGGCCGACGGCAAGGGCTGGCTGTACGTGCCGGCGGGCCTGGTGGACGGGCCGATGCCCACGCACTACGAGCCGCAGGACTCGCCGTTCGAGAACGCGCTGTACGGGCGGAACCGCAACCCCGTCCGGCAGATCTTCGCCAGGCCGTACAACCGGCTGCATCCCAGCGGGACCGAACCGGGCGCGGAGGTGTTCCCGTACGTCGTCACCACCTACCGGCTCACCGAGCACTTCACCGCGGGCGGGATGAGCCGGTGGACGCCGTACCTGGCCGAGCTCCAGCCGGAGTTCTTCTGCGAGGTGTCGCCCGAGCTGGCGGCGGAGCGGGGGCTGGAGCACGGCGGGTGGGCCACCGTCGTGACCGCCCGCAACGCCATCGAGGCCCGCGTCCTGGTGACCGACCGGATGACGCCGCTGCGGGTGCGGGGACGGACCGTCCACCAGATCGGGCTGCCGTTCCACTGGGGCCCGAACGGCTACTCGCGGGGGGACGCCGCCAACGAGCTGGTCAGCATGTCGCTCGACCCGAACGTGCACATCCAGGAGGACAAGGCGCTGACGGCCGACATCCGGGCCGGCCGCCGGCCGCGCGGGCCGGCGCTGCCGCGGATGGTGCTCGACTACCGGCGCCGGGCCGGGATCACCGAGACCACGGGAACGGGGGTCTGACCGATGGGACGCTTCTCCGGCCCGCTGGCCGACGTCGCGGCGGACGCGGGGCACCGCGGCCACCCGCCCCGGATGGGGTTCTTCACCGACACGTCCGTCTGCATCGGCTGCAAGGCGTGCGAGGTGGCGTGCAAGGAGTGGAACGCCGTCCCGGAGGACGGCCTGAACTTCACCGGGATGTCGTACGACAACACGGAGGGGCTCGGCGCCGACACGTGGCGGCACGTCGCGTTCATCGAGCAGCGCAAGCCGCTGGGCTTCCAGGATCCCGGCGTCGAGCACGGCGACTACGCCGATGTGGACCTGCTCGGCCTGACCGCCGAGGCCGCCGCGCGGGGGGTGACGGCCGACGGCGCGGACCGCGGCGAGTTCCGCTGGCTGATGGCCTCGGACGTGTGCAAGCACTGCACGCACGCCGCCTGCCTGGACGTGTGCCCGACCGGCTCGCTGTTCCGCACCGAGTACGGCACGGTCGTGGTGCAGGAGGACATCTGCAACGGCTGCGGCTACTGCGTGCCCGCCTGCCCGTACGGGGTCATCGACCAGCGCAAGGAGGACGGGCGCGTCTGGAAGTGCACCCTCTGCTACGACCGGATCTCGGAGGGGATGGAGCCCGCGTGCGCGAAGGCGTGCCCCACCGACTCCATCCAGTACGGCCCGCTGGACGAGCTGCGGGAGCGCGCCGCCGCGCGCGTCGAGCACCTCCACGAGGCGGGGGTGGGGGACGCCCGCCTGTACGGGCACGACCCGGACGACGGCGTCGGCGGCGACGGCGCGTTCTTCCTCCTGCTGGACGAGCCGGAGGTGTACGGCCTGCCGCCCGACCCGGTCGTGACGACCCGCGACCTCGGCTCCATGTGGCGCCACGCGGGCGCCGCGGCCGTGACCCTTCTGGGCGGCGTCGCCGTCGCGTTCGCCGCGGCGGCCTGCGCGGGCGGGAAGGGGAAGCGGTGAGCGAGGCGAAGGTCACCGAGGAGGGCTCCCGGAACGAGCGGCCGGGCCGCGAGGCCGTGCCCGGCGCGAAGGGCGGGCGCGAGCGGTTGCGCCGGCGCCGCCGCAGGGGCGAGCAGGTCGTCGTCCCGGAGGCGGAGTTCGGCTCGTACTACGGCCGGCCCATCATCAAGGCGCCGACCTGGGCGGCCCGCGACATCGCGGGCTACCTGTTCCTCGGCGGGCTGGCCGGCGGCTCGTCCGCGCTGGCCGCCGGCGCCGAGTTCACCGGCCGGCGCGCGCTGGCCCGCACCGCCAAGATCGGCGGGCTGGGCGCGATCGCGCTGTCCACCGCCCTGCTGATCCACGACCTAGGGCGGCCGGCCCGGTTCCTCAACATGCTGCGGGTCTTCAAGCCGTCCTCGCCGATGAGCATGGGCTCCTGGATCCTGATGACGTACGGCCCCGCCGCCGGGATCGCGGCCGTGACCGACGTGACCGGGCTGTTCCCCCGCGCGGGCCGCGCCGCGACCGGCTGGACCGCCCTGTCGGGCGTGGCGGTCGCCTCGTACACCGCGGTGCTGATCTCCGACACGGCCGTTCCGGCGTGGCACGAGGCGCACCGGGAGATGCCGTTCGTGTTCGTCGGCTCGGGCGCGGCGGCCGCGGCCGGGCTCGGGCTGCTGGCGGCGCCCGTACGGGAGACCGTCCCGGCGCGGGCCGCCGCGGTCTTCGGGGCCGTGCTGGAGCAGGCGGCCGTCCGGCGGGCGCGCCGCCGGCTGGGTCCGCTGGCCGAGCCGTACCGGGAGGGCAGGGGCGGCCGCCTCATGCGGGTGTCCGGGCTGCTGACCGTGGCGGGCGCCGTCGGCGCCGCGACCGTGGCGGGCCGCTCCCGCCGTGCCGCGGCGCTCTGCGGGGCCGCGCTGCTGGCCGGCTCGGCGTGCACCCGCTTCGGCGTCTTCGAGGCGGGGCGCGCCAGCGCCGCCGATCCGCATTACACGGTCCTGGCGCAGCGCGGCCGGCGGGAGTCCGAGGAGCGCTGAGGGGCAGGGCGGGCGGGCACTGACTCGCGCATTGACAGGCGGGTCCTGACCGGCCTAGGTTGAGCGCGCTCACTAAGCGGACGCTTAACGGAGGGCCCGGCATGACGGACCTGTTCAGCCTCGCGGGGAAGACCGCGCTGGTCACCGGCGGTACGCGCGGCATCGGCCTGATGATCGCGCGCGGGCTGCTCCAGGCGGACGCGGCCAAGGTGTACGTCAGCTCGCGCAAGCCCGAGGCGTGCGAGCAGGCCGCCGAGGAGCTGTCCCGGTACGGGACCGCGATCCCCGTGCCGGCGAACGTCAGCACCGAGGAGGGCTGCCTGGCCCTGGCCGAGGCCGTCTCGTCCCGGCACGGGGAGGCCGGCGAGCCGCTGCACATCCTGGTGAACAACGCCGGGGCCACCTGGGGCGCGCCGCTGGAGGAGTTCCCCGCGCACGCCTGGGACAAGGTCGTCGACCTCAACCTCAAGGCGCCGTTCTACCTGACCCGCGCGCTGCTGCCGCTGCTGCGCAAGGCCGCCACCCCCGACGACCCGGCCCGCGTGATCAACATCGGCTCGATCGACGGGATCATGACGCCGGGCGACCGCTACTCCTACACCGCGAGCAAGGCCGGCCTGCACCAGCTCACCCGCGTCCTGGCCAAGGAGCTGGGCCCGGAGGCGATCACGGTGAACGCCGTCGCGCCCGGCCCGTTCGAGTCCAAGATGATGGCCGCCACGCTGGAGGCGTTCGGCGACGCCATCGCGGCCGCCGCGCCGCTGCGCCGGATCGGCCGGCCCGACGACATGGCGGGCGTCGCGGTCTACCTCGCCAGCCGCGCGGGGGCGTTCGTGACCGGGACGGTGATCCCGGTCGACGGCGGCCTGACCGCCACGTGACCGCGGCCGACGACGCGCTGGCGCGGGCCTGGGCCAAGCGGCCGGAGGGGGCGCGGCGGCTGTTCCGCGCCGCCGTCGAGGTCATCGGCGAGCACGGCTACCACGGCACCTCGACCCGGGCCGTCGCGGCGCGCGCCGGGATGAGCCCCGCCGCGATGTACATGCACTTCCCCACCAAGGAGGACCTGCTCTACCAGATCAGCCGGACCGGCCACGAGCTGACGCTGGAGCTCGTCCGGGACGCGGCCGCCGGGGCGGACGACCCGGCCGAGCGGGTGCACGCCATCGTGACGGCCCTCGTCCGCTGGCACGCCGAGCACTCCACGGTCGCGCGGATCCTCCAGTACGAGCACGCCTCGCTGTCCGACGTCCACCGCAGCGAGATCATCGCGCTGCGCCGCCGTACCGAGGAGGTGCTGCGGGAGGCGATCGACGACGGCGTGCGCACCGGCCGGTTCGACGCGGCGGCCGTACCGACCGGCGAGCTGGCGATCATGTCGCTGGCGATCGACGTCGCCCGCTGGTACCCGGTCCAGCGCCGCCGCGGGCCCGAGCAGATCGCCCGCGCCTACGCCGACCTGGCCCTGCGCATCCTCAACTGGAACGGCGGCCCGGAGGTGCTGGAAGCGGGACCGGGGTGACCAGCGTCCCGTCCTCCAGGAAGCCGCGCAGGTTCCGGAACGCCAGGTCGCCCATGGCCTCCCGGGTCTCGCGGGTGGCGCTGGCGATGTGCGGGAGCAGCAGCACCGAGTCCAGGTCCAGCAGCGCCGCCGGGACGTTCGGCTCGTCGGCGAAGACGTCGAGCGCCGCCCCGGCGAGCCGCCCTCCGGTCAGCGCCGCCACGAGGGCCGGCTCGTCGACGACGCTGCCGCGCGCGACGTTCACCAGATAGCCCTCGGGACCCAGGGCGTCCAGGACGGCGGCCGAGACCAGGCCGCGGGTCCCGGCGCCGCCGGCGGTGGCGACGATCAGCGCGTCGCTCCAGGCCGCCAGCTTCTCCGGCGACTCGGCGTAGGCGTACGGGACGCCGTCCACGCGCGAGCGGGAGTGGTAGGAGATCTCCGTCCCGAAGCCCTCCAGCCGGCGGGCGATGGCCCGTCCGATCCGGCCGAGGCCGAGGATCCCGATCCGCTTCCCGCTGACCTTCGTCGCGAGCGGGTACTGGCCGCGCGGCCAGTCGCCCCGCCGGACGAACCGGTCGGCCGCCGCGAACCGCCGCATCACGTCGATCAGCCCGCCCACGGCGGTGTCGGCGACGCAGTCGTTCAGCACGTCCGGGGTGTTGCTCACCGCGATCCCGCGCTCGGCGGCCCGGCCGAGGTCGGTGGTGTCGTACCCGACGCCGAAGTTGACGATCACCCGGAGCCGGGGCAGCCGGTCCATCAGCTCCCGGCCGACCCCGTACCGGGCGGTGGTGACCGCGGCGACGTAGTCCGCGCCGTGGCCGTCGAGGTGCCCGGCGTCCTGCTCGTCGAGCAGGACGGTGTCGTAGTGCTCGCGCAGGTTCCGGTGCAGCGACGGCAGCAGCGGGCCGACCTGTAGGACGCGGTCCAAGACGCTCTCCTCCCTCTCCTTCTTCTCCCCGTTCACTTCTGCCCGTTCACCGGTCGAGGGCCGGGCGCTTGGGGTCGAACGTCCAGCCGGGCACGAGGTACCGCATGGCGGCCGCGTCGTCCCGGCCGCCGAGCCCCTCGGCCAGGTACAGCCGGTGCGCCTCCTCCAGCATGTCGTGGTCGATCTCGACGCCGAGCCCCGGCCGGTCCGGCAGCGCCAGCACGCCGCCGGAGATCTCGTACGGGGCGGTCGTCAGCCGCTGGCCGTCCTGCCAGATCCAGTGCGTGTCCACGGCCGTGATGTCGCCCGGCGCCGCGGCGGCGACGTGGGTGAACATCGCCAGCGAGACGTCGAAGTGGTTGTTGGAGTGCGAGCCCCAGGTCAGCCCCCACGCGTCGCACAGCTGCGCGACCCGGACCGAGCCGTCCATCGTCCAGAAGTGCGGGTCGGCGAGCGGGATGTCGACCGCGCCGGCCCGGATCGCGTGGCCCAGCCCGCGCCAGTCGGCCGCGACCATGTTGGTGGCCGTGCGCAGGCCGGTGGCCCGCCGGAACTCGGCCATCACCTCCCGCGCGGAGTACCCGCCCTCGGCGCCGCACGGGTCCTCGGCGTAGGCGAGGACGCCGCGCAGCCCGCGGCCCAGCGCGACCGCCTCGTCCAGCGACCAGGCGCCGTTGGGGTCGAGGGTGACGCGGGCGCCGGGGAAGCGCTCGGCGAGCGCGGTCACCGCCGCGGCCTCCGCCGGCCCGGGCAGGACGCCGCCCTTCAGCTTGAAGTCGGTGAACCCGTACCGGGCGCGCGCCGCCTCGGCCAGCGCGACGACGGCCTCGGGCGTCAGCGCCTCCTCGTCCCGCAGGCGGAACCAGTCGTCGGTCTCGCCGTCCCCGGCCGCGCGGTAGGGCAGGTCCGTGCGGTTCCGGTCGCCGACGAAGAAGAGGTAGCCGAGCACCGGCACCTCCTCGCGCTGCCGGCCGGACCCGAGCAGGTCCGCGACCGGGACCTCCAGGTACTGCCCGAGCAGGTCGAGCAGCGCCGCCTCGATCGCCGTCACGGCGTGCACGGTGGTGCGCAGGTCGAAGGTCTGCGCGCCGCGCCCCGCCGCGTCCCGGCCCGCGAACCGCCGCCGCACCGACTCCAGCACCGCGTTGTACGCGGCGACCGGCCGGCCGGTGACCAGGTCGCGGGCCTCCCCGAGGGTACGGGTGATCGCCTCCCCGCCGGGGACCTCGCCCACGCCCGTCCGGCCGTCGGAGTCGGTGAGCAGGACGATGTTCCGGGTGAAGTACGGGGCGTGCGCGCCGCTCAGGTTGAGCAGCATGCTGTCGCGGCCCGCGACCGGGACCACCCGCATCGCGGTGACGCGCGGGGAGCCGGTCACGCGGGCCCGCCGTCGCGCAGTTCCGCGGGCAGCAGGTCCGCGGGCACGTCCTGGTAGCCGACCGGGCGCAGCCAGCGGTCGATGGCGAACGCCCCGACCGAGGTGGTGGCCGGGGCCGAGGTGGCCGGGTACGGGCCGCCGTGGACGGTCGCGGGGCCGACCTCGACCCCGGTCGGCCAGCCGCCGAACACGATCCGCCCGGCGAGCGTCTCCAGGTCGGGCAGCAGTTCCGCGGCCGTCTCGCGGTCGTCCGCGGCGGCGTGCACGGTCGCGGTCAGCTGGCCTTCCAGCGCCGCGACGATCTCCCGCAGGCGGGCGCGGTCGCGGACCCGGACGAGCAGCGACGCGGCGCCGAAGACCTCCTCCTGGAGCGCGGGCTCGGCGAGGAACGCCGTGTCGTCGGTGAGGAAGAGGCCGGGCAGGCAGGGCGTGGCGATGTCGGGGTCCGCCACGCCGCGCGCCAGCGTCCGGACGCCGGGGGTGCCCGCCAGCCGCGCGACCCCGGCGTCGTAGGCGGCGCGGATGCCTGCGGTGAGCATCGGCGCGGCCGGGGCCGCGGCGACGGCGGCGGCCGCGGCGTCGACGAAGGATCCTGCGGAAGATTCGTCGCCGCCGTCCAGCAGGAACACCAGGCCGGGGCTGGTGCACAGTTGCCCGGCGCCGATCATGAGGGAGCCGGCGAACGCGCGGCCGAGGTCCGCGCCGTTCTCGCGGAGGGCCCCCGGGAGCACGAACACCGGGTTCACGCTCGACATCTCCGCGTACACCGGGATCGGCACCGGCCGGGCGGCGGCCGCCGCGACCAGCGCGAGCCCGCCCCGGCGCGAGCCGGTGAAGCCGACGGCGCGGATGCGCGGGTCGGCGACCAGCCGTGTCCCGAGCTCGTGCCCGGCGTCGAGGACGAGGGAGAAGACGCCCTCGGGCAGCCCGTGCTCCCGGACGGCCTCGCGGACGGCCCCCGCGACCAGCACGCTCGTGCCGGGGTGGGCCGGATGGCCCTTGACCACGACGGGCGCCCCGGCGGCGAGCGCGGAGGCGGTGTCGCCGCCCGCGACGGAGAAGGCCAGCGGGAAGTTGCTCGCGCCGAACACCGCGACCGGGCCGAGCGGGATCCGCCGCCGCCGCAGGTCGGGGCGCGGAAGCGGCGTCCGGTCCGGCAGCGCCGGGTCGGTCCGGACGTCGAGCCAGGCCCCGTCCCGGACGACCGAGGCGAACATCCGCAGCTGGTTCGTGGTCCGGGCGCGCTCGCCCTCGGCCCGCGCCGCGGGGATTCCGGTCTCGGCGGTGACGCGTTCGGTGAGGGCGCCGCCGAGCGCGTCGATCCGGTCGGCGATCGTGTCCAGGAACGCGGCGCGCTCCTCCGGCCCGGTCCGCCGGTACGCGGGGAACGCCTCCCAGGCCAGCTCGCAGGCGCGGTCGGCGTCCGCCGGGCCCGCCGCCGGGTGGCCGGGGCCGAGCCGGGCGCCGGTGCGCGGGTCCACGGCGTGCAGGACGCCGGTCATCGGGCCGCCTTCTCGATCAGCGCGGTGAGGTCGGCCAGCTCCGCCCCGGTGAGGTCGGTCAGCGGCGGCCGGACCGGGCCCGCCGGGCGGCCGGTGGCGGCGAGGCCCGCCTTGACGATCGACACCGCGTACCCGGCGCACCGGTCGCGGATGTCGAGGTACGGCAGCACGAAGTCGGCGAGCCTGCGGTACACGGCGGCCCGGTCCTGCGCGCGGACGTCCTCGTAGAAGGCGCAGGCGAACTCCGGGACGAAGTTGAACATCGCCGAGGAGTACGTGGTGACGCCCAGTTCCAGGTAGGGCAGCGCGTACGTCTCGGCGGTGGGCAGCCCGCCGACGTACAGCAGCGAGTCGCCGAGCGTGGCGTACAGGCGGGACATCAGCTCGATGTCGCCGACGCCGTCCTTGAAGCCGATGAGGTTGGGGCAGTCCCGCGCGAGCCGGGCGACGGTCTCGGCGGAGTACGCGGCGTTGGCGCGGTGGTAGACGATCACGCCGAGCGAGGTGGCGGCGCAGACCGCCCGGACGTGGGCGGCCAGCCCCTCCTGGCCCGCCTCGGTCAGGTACGGGGGCAGCAGCAGGACGGCGTCGGCGCCGGCGGCCTCGGCGTCGCGGGCCATCTCGGCGGCCAGCGCGGTGCCGTACCCGGCCGGGGCGATGATCGGCAGGCCGTCGGGCGCCTCGGCGACGGCGGCGCGCACGACCCGTCCCACTTCGGCGGGGGTGAGGGAGAAGAACTCGCCGGTGCCGCCCGCGGCGAACAGCCCGGCGGCCGGGTGGCCGGCGAGCCGGGCGATGTGCTCGCGGTACGGCCCCTCGTCGAACGCGAGGTCGGCGGTCATGTGCGTGACGGGGAACGACAGCAGCCCGGCGCCGAGCACGGATTTCAGCTGGTCGTGGGTGAAGCGGCTCATGGTGCGTGGACTCCTGGTCGCAGGGGGCGGTCACGGGAAGGCTAGGTAGCGGGCATCATGCCTGTCCAAGGTTGAAAAGGCATCTGCTGATACCTTTCGTGCATCGCATGGGCGGGGACGTGAGGAGGAGCGCGGTGACCTACACGCTCGACCAGCTTCGGGGCTTCGTCGCCGTCGCCGAGGAGGGGCACTTCGGCCGGGCCGCCGAGCGGCTGCGGATGACGCAGCCGCCCCTCAGCCGCCAGGTGCAGAAGCTGGAGCGCGCGGTCGGCGTCCCGCTGCTGGTCAGGACGGCGCACGGCGCCGCCCCGACGCCCGCGGGGCGGGCCTTCCTCGCCGAGGCGCGGCGGCTGCTCGGCCAGGCGGACGCGGCGGTGCTGCTGGCCCGCCGGAGCGCGGCCGGCACGAGCGGCACGGTGCGGATCGCGTTCACCGCCGTGTCGGCGCTGTCGGTGCTGGGCCGGTGGATCGCGGCTGCCCGCGAGCGGCTGCCGGACGTGGAGCTGGTGCTGACCGAGATGGTGACCCGCGACCAGGTGGACGCGCTGCTCGCGGGCGAGATCGATGTGGGGCTGGCGCGCGGCGTCCCGCGGTCGGACGTGCTCGCCGCGCGGCGGGTGCACGCCGAGCCGCTGGTGCTGGCGGTGCCGCGCGGCCATCCGCTGGCCGGGCTGGGGCGGGCGCCGGGGCCGGCCGACATCGCCGCGCACGACGTGGTGACGTACGCGCCGGTCGAGGCCCGCTACCTGTACGAGCTGGTCATCACGGTCTTCCGGGAGGCGGGCGTGACGCCGCGCTTCGTGCAGCGGATGGCGCAGGTGCACAGCCTGCTGGCGCTGGTCGACGCCGGTGTCGGGGTGGCGCTGGTGCCGCGCTCGGCGGCGGCGCTCCGGCTGCCCCACCTGGAGTTCCTCGATGTCGCCGGGCTGGGGTCCGGCCTGGTCGAGACGCACGCGGTGTGGCGGGCCGGCGGCGATCTCCCGGCGCTGCGGGAGCTGCTGCGGCTGCTCGCCCCGGACTCTTGACGCCGGAAGATCGGCCGCTCTAAGGTCCCGTCTACCCATAGAGACGACCTTCTTATTCGTAGACAATCCTTGTGATTCGGGCCGGCGCGCCCTCGCGGCCGCACGCACGTCTCGCGCTCTCGACACGTCCTGTCTGGAGAGGCCATGCCCGCATTCCCACCCCGCCGCCGCCCGCGGCGCGCCCGGCATCCGGCGCCGGCCGCGCTGCTCGCGCTGGCCGTCGCGGCCACCGGCTGCACCGTCGCCAACAGCGCCTCGGTGTCCGGCGGCGCGAACGGCGCGCTGCAGATCGTCCTGCAGCAGGAGCCGCCGACGCTCGAACCGTGCGAGTCATCGCTGACCTCGACCGGCATCGTCGTCCGCTCCAACATCACCGAGCCGCTGATCGAGCGGGACCCGACCTCCGGCGCGCTGAAGCCGCTGCTGGCGACGGAGTGGAAGTCCGGCGGAGACGGCGGCCGCACCTGGACGTTCACCATCCGCGACGGCGTCCGCTTCCACGACGGCACGCCGTTCGACGCGGAGGACGCCGAGTTCACCATCGAACGCGCCGTCGGCTCCAAGCTCGGCTGCAACGTCGACGGCTACGTCTTCGCCGACAGCGAGCTGGAGGTGGCCGCGCCCGACCCCCGGACGCTGACCGTCACCACCGCCGAGCCGGACCCGATCCTGCCGCTGCGGCTGTCGTTCCTGGAGATCGTCCCGACCGGCACCGACACCGCGCGCAAGGTCCGCGAGCCCGTCGGAACCGGCCCGTACCGGATCTCCGGCTGGGACACCGGGATCAGCCTGAGCCTCAAGCGCTCGGACGGCTACTGGGGCCCCCGGCCCGCCTACCCGGCCGTCCGGTACGTGTGGCGCGCCGAGAACAGCATCCGCGCCGCCATGGTCACCAGCGGCGAGGCCGGAATCGCGGTCGGGCTCGGCCCCGAGGACGGCGCGGGAGACCTCGGCGTCGCCTACCCCAACAACGAGACCACCGCGCTGCGGATGAACGGCAACGCCGCCCCGCTCAACGACGTCCGGGTCCGCCGCGCGGTCAACTACGCCATCGACAAGACCGGCATCGTCCAGTCGCTCTTCATGAAGCTCGGCGAGCCCGCCGGCCAGCTCGTCGCCCGCGGCGTGGTGGGCCACGACCCGGCGATCAGGGCATGGCCGTACGACCCCGCCAGGGGCAAGGCGCTGATCGACGAGGCGCGGGCCGCCGGGGTACCGGTGAACGCCCCGATCACCCTGATCGCCCGGAACGCGATGTTCCCCAAGGTGGCCGAGACCGCCGAGGTGATCCAGAACGCGCTGGGCCGGATCGGCCTCAACGTCAGGATCAAGATGCTGGACACCGCCGCGCACCTGGAGTACCAGCTGCACCCGTTCGTCCCGGACGCGGGCCCGGTACTGCTGCTGATCATGCACGGCAACCAGGCCGGCGACGCCGCGTTCACCACCAGCCAGTACCTGAAGAGCGACGGCCCGCAGAGCCGGTTCGGCACGCCGGAGCTGGACCGCATGATCGACGAGGCGGAGCGGGAGACGGGCGCCGAGCGCGAGCGCGCGTTCGCCGGGGTGCTCCGCCACCAGAACGAGACCGTCGTGCAGTACGCGCACATCGCCCACATGCGCGGCCTGGTCGGCATCTCCGGCAACGTCCGGTACGAGCCGAACTCCGCGACCTCCGACGAGCTGCGGCTCGCCGACGTCCGCCCGGCCAAGTGAGGGAACGGGAATGCTGACCTTCGTCCGGAGACGGATCGTCTCCAGCGCGATCCCCCTGGTCGTGGTGATCCTGGGCGTGTTCTGCCTGTCCCGGCTCACCGGCGACCCGGCCAACCTCTACCTGCCGCTCAGCGCCACCGCCGAGATGCGCGCCGACTTCCTGGAGCGCAACGGCTTCGACCGGCCGCTGATCGAGCAGCTGCTCGACTACCTCGGCGGCGTGCTCACGCTCGACTTCGGCGAGTCGCTCCGTACCGGGCAGGACGCCGCCGGGATGGCGCTGCGCGCGTTCCCGGCGACGCTCCAGCTCGCCGGGGCGACGATGCTGCTGGCCATCATCGGCGCCGTGATCATCGGGAGCTGGGCCGCGTACCGGCCCAACTCGCTCGCCGACCGGCTCTCCGGCCTGCTGTCGATGACGGCGGCGAGCATGCCGGACTTCTGGTTCGCCATCATGGGCGTGCTGGTCTTCGCGGTCACCCTTGGCTGGCTGCCCACCTCCGGCGTCGTCGGCGGCCCCGAGGTGTGGGTGCTGCCGCTGCTCACCCTGCTGATCCGCCCGTTCGGGGTGCTGGTGCAGGTGGTGCGCGGCGCGATGGTGACGGCGCTGTCGGCCCCGTACGTGAAGGTGGCGCGCAGCAAGGGCGCGAGCGAGCCGCGGATCGTGTTCGGGCACGCGCTGCGCAACGCCGCGCCGCCCGTCCTCACCGTGGCCGGCGACCTGACCGTCGGGCTGGTGAACGGCGCCGTCGTGGTCGAGACGATCTTCGGCTGGCCGGGCATCGGCAAGCTGATGATCGACTCGATCCTGCAGCGGGACTTCGCCGTGCTCCAGGCGGCCGTCCTGGTCACCGCGGTGACGATCTTCGCCCTCAACATCCTCATCGACATGTGCCACGCCCTGCTGGACGCGCGGGTACGGGAGGCGGTGCCGGCATGACGAAGGGAACCTCCACGGCGACGGCGGCCGGGGAACGCGAGACCGGCGCCCCGGCCGGTGCGGTGCGGGCGCCGAAAGCGCCCGCCAAGGTCGGCTGGACGCGGCTCCTGCTGCGCGACAAGGTCGCCACGGCCGCCGCGGCCGTGCTGCTGCTGGTCGTGCTCGCCACCACCGCCGGCCGCTTCCTGCTCGGCGACCTGGACACCCGGCAGAACCTGCGGGCCACCAACACGCCGCCCTTCCGGCTCGACCACGGCTGGGAGTTCGTCCTCGGCAGCGACGCGCTCGGCCGCAGCGTGCTGGCCCGGCTCATCACCGCCGGCGGCACGACCCTGTCGGTCGCCGTCCCGGCCGTGCTGATCTCCCTGGTCATCGGCGGCGCCTGGGGCATGTGGGCCGGCTACCACCGCGGCTGGCGCGAGAGCGTGTCGATGCGGATCGCCGACATCATCCTCAGCTTCCCGTCGCTGCTGCTCGCGGTGGTCGTGCTGTTCATCTTCTCGCCCAGCGCCGCCAACATCGTCGCGGTGCTCGCCATCGCCCGCATCCCGGTCTACCTGCGGACGGCCCGCGCCGAGTCGGCCGAGCTGCGCGGCCGGCTGTTCGTGGACGCGGCCCGCACGTTCGGCACCCGCAGCGGGGCGGTGATCGTCCGGCATGTCGCGCCGGTGGTCGCGCCGACGCTGCTCACCGTGGCCACCGTCGACTTCTGCTTCGTGATGCTCGCCGAGTCGTCGCTGAGCTTCCTCGGCATCGGCATCCAGCCGCCCGACGTCAGCTGGGGCCTGATGGTCGCGCAGGGCCGCCAGTACCTGCAGACCGCCTGGTGGACGGCCGTGTTCCCGGGCGTGGCGATCGTCGTCACGACCGTGTCGGCGACCCTGCTCGCCGCCTGGTTCCGGCTGGCCACCGACCCGGCCCAGCGGTGGCGGCTGGCGCTGCCGCGTAAGCGCCGCGGCGGCCGCACCGCCGCCCTCCCGGAGGTGCACCAGTGAGCGAGAACGAGAAGGCGGCCGCGCTGGAGGTCGAGGACCTGTCGGTCGACCTGCGCACCCAGCACGGCACCGTGCGGGCCGTGGACGGGGTCGGCTTCACCGTCCGGTCCGGGCGGACGCTCGCCCTGCTCGGCGAGTCCGGCTGCGGCAAGAGCATGACCGCCCAGGCCGTCGCCGGGCTGCTCGACCCGGTGGCGAGCGTCGCGGGCGGCACGGTCCGGCTCGGCGGCGCCGACGTCCTCACGATGGACCGGGCCGCCCGGCGGAAGATCGCCGGACCCGGGCTGTCGATCGTCTTCCAGGACGCGCTGACCGCGCTCAACCCCGTCCAGACGGTCGGGGCGCAGCTCGGCGAGCCGTTCCGGATCCACCGCGGGATGTCCCGCAGGGCGGCGCTGGGCAAGGCCGCCGAGCTGATGGAACGGGTCGGCATCCCCGACCCGAAGGCCCGCCTGTCGGCCTACCCGCACCAGTTCTCCGGCGGCATGCGGCAGCGGCTGCTGATCGCGATGGCGGTCGCGCTGGACCCGGACGTGCTGCTGGCCGACGAGCCGACCACCGCGCTCGACGTGACCGTCCAGGCGCAGATCATGGAGCTGCTGGACGAGCTGCGCACCGAGCGGGACATGGCGGTCGTGCTCATCACCCACGACCTCGCGGTGGTCGCCGACCACGCCGACGACGTCACCGTCATGTACGCGGGCCGGGTGGTGGAGAGCGGCCCGGTCGCCGAGGTCTTCGCCGACCCCCGCCACCCGTACACCCGCGGGCTGCTCGCCTCCGTCCCGGCCCGCGTCGGGCGCGGCGAGGAGCTGCGCTCGATCGGCGGCGGGCCGCCGGAGCTGCACGCCATCCCGCCGGGCTGCGCGTTCCAGGCCCGCTGCCCGCTGGTCCAGGACGTGTGCCGGACCGAACGTCCCGCCCTGGCCGGCACCGCGCCCGGCCGCGCCGCCGCCTGCCACTTCGCGAAGGAGCCGGCCCGTGTCTAGCAACACAGCGCCTGAGAACGAGAACGTGCCGGTCATCGAGGCGCGGGGCGTGTCCAGGACGTTCCACGTCCCCAGGAACAAGGCCGGCCGGAACCGGCTGCGCGCCCTGGACGGCATCGACCTCACCCTCGGCCGCGGCGAGACGCTCGGCCTGGTCGGCGAGTCCGGCTGCGGCAAGTCCACGCTCGCCCGCGTCCTGCTGATGCTGGAGCGGCCGGACGCCGGGACGCTCCGCTTCGACGGCCGCGACCCGTTCACGCTCAAGGGCAAGGAGCTGCTGGCCTGGCGGCGCCGCGTGCAGATGGTGTTCCAGGACCCGTTCGCCTCGCTCAACCCGCGGATGACCGCCGCCGAGATCATCGCCGAGCCGTGGCGGACGCACCGCGACGTGCAGCCGACGAAGAAGGACCGGCGGGCGCGCGTCCGCGAGCTGCTCGACCTGGTCGGCCTGCGCGAGGGCGACGCCGGCCGCTACCCGCAGGAGTTCTCCGGCGGCCAGCGGCAGCGGATCGGCATCGCCCGCGCGCTGGCCCTGGAACCCGAGGTGATCGTCTGCGACGAGCCGGTGTCGGCGCTCGACCTGTCGGTGCAGGCGCAGGTCCTCAACCTGCTGGACGAGCTCCAGCGCGACCTCGGCGTGTCGTACGTGTTCATCTCGCACGACCTGTCGGTGGTCCGGCACGTCGCCGACCGGGTCGCGGTGATGTACCTCGGCCGGATCGTCGAGTCGGGGACGGCCGAGGAGGTCTTCGAGCACCCGCGCCACCCGTACACCGCCGCGCTCCTGTCGGCGGCGCCCGAGCTTGACCCGTCCGGGGAGCGCGAGCGCGGCGAGCGGATCCTGCTCAAGGGCGAGGTGCCCTCGCCGCTGGACCCGCCGTCCGGCTGCCGCTTCCGCACCCGCTGCTGGAAGGCGCGGGACATCTGCGCCGAAGAGGCCCCGAGGACCGAGCACGGAGCCGCCTGCCACTTCCCGCTGGAGACCGCCGTCGCCTAGCGCAGCACGTTGCGGAGCTCGCCGCCCGACGCCAGGGCGGCGAGGTTCGCGGCGATGTCGCGGGCGCGGTTCTCGAACGTCTCGCGCGTGTGCCCCGAGTTGTGCGGGGTCAGCACCACGTTCTCCAGCGTCCCGAACGGCATCGCCGCGCCGCCGCGCCCGGCCGACCCGGGCGCCGGCCACCACACGTCGATCCCGGCCCCGGCGATGCGGCCCTCGGCGAGCGCCTCGTACAGGGCGCGCTCGTCCACGACCGGGCCGCGCGCGACATTGATCAGGAACGCCGACGGCCTCATCCGGCGCAGCTCGGCCGTCCCGATCATGCCGCGGGTGCGCTCGTCCAGCGGTACGGTCACGACGACGACGTCGGAGGCCGCGAGCAGCTCGGGCAGCTCGGCGGGCGGCCGGACCCGGTCCAGCCGCAGGCCGTCCGGCGGCGGCGCGGCGGGATCGCGCCGCACGGCGTGGACGCGCATCCCGAACGCCGCCGCCAGACGGGCCACCTCGCGCCCCGTCTCGCCCAGCCCGAGCAGCCCCAGCGTGCGGCCCGCGAGCGTGTCCCCGAGGGGCAGCCCGGGGTCGGCGCTCACCGACTCCCAGACGCTCTCGCGGACGAGCCGGTCCCTGCGCGCCACCCGCCGGGACAGCATGAGCGCGACCATCAGCACGTGCTCGGCGATGGAGCGGCCGTGGTGGAACGTGTTGGCCACGCGGGTGCCGGGCGGGAGCGCGCCGATCGCGATGCGCTCGTACCCGGCGCCCGCGCAGTGCACCAGCTTCAGCCTCGTGCCCGCGCGGGCCATCGTCTCGGTCATCCGCGAGCACACCAGCACGTCGATGTACGGCAGCCGGCCGGTGATCTCCTCGTCCGTCCAGCCGGCGGCGAGCTCGACCCGCTGCCCGCTCCTCTCCAGGATCTCCGCGAAGCGGGCGATGATCGGGTCGGTGACCAGGACCCGCAGCGGGACGCTCACCAGCGCGGCTTCCGCAGCTCGTACGCCGGGTCCACCGACCGCATGTAGCCGGTGTCGTCCCGGTCGCGGACGCCGCACCGCACGTACTGCTCGTGCAGCGCGGCGAGGCGGTCGCGGTCCAGCCGCACGCCGAGGCCGGGCCCGGCCGGGACCGCGAGCGCGCCGTCCTCGAACGCCAGCGTCCCGGCCTCGATCACGTCCTCGTCCGCGCCCTTCCACGGCCAGTGGGTGTCGCAGGCGTAGGTGAGGCCGGGGGAGGCGGCGGCCAGGTGCGTCATGGCGGCCAGGCTGACGCCGAGATGCGAGTTGGAGTGCATCGACAGGCCCAGCCCGAACGTCTCGCAGAGGCCCGCCAGCAGCTTCGAGCGTCCGAGGCCGCCCCAGAAGTGGTGGTCGGACAGCACGACCCCGACCGCGTCCCGCCGCACCGCGGGCTCGACGTCGGCGAAGCTCACCACGCACATGTTGGTCGCCAGCGGCATCGGCACCCGCCGCGCCACCTCGGCCATCCCCTCGACGCCTTCGGTGGGGTCCTCCAGGTACTCCAGCACGCCGTCCAGCTCGCGGCCGACGCGGACGGCGGTCTCGACCGTCCAGGCGCCGTTCGGGTCGATGCGCAGCGGATGGCCGGGGAACGCCTCGCGCAGCGCCCGGATCGCCGCGATCTCCTCGTCCGGCGGGAACACCCCGCCCTTCAGCTTGATCGCGGAGAAGCCGTACCGGTCGATCATCCGCTTCGCCTGCGCGACGATGCCGTCCGGATCGAGCGCCGCGCCCCAGCCGTCGGGCTCGCCGCCGGGGTGCGCGTCCCACTTGTAGAACAGGTAGGCCGAGTAGTCGACGCGGTCCCGTACGGCGCCGCCGAGCAGCGCGCTGACCGGCAGCCCGGCCGCCTGCCCCTGGACGTCCAGGCAGGCCACCTCGAACGGGGACAGCACGGCGTCGGCGGTGCTGCTGTTGGTGACCATCCCGGCCATGCCGTGCCCGCCGGTGCCGGGGTCGCCGGCCAGGCTCGCCCGGACGCGGCGGGCCAGCTCGTTGACGTCCCAGACGTCCACTCCCGCGATCGCGCCGGCCGCGCGGCGCAGCCGGGCCAGGTGCGCGGTGTCGGCGTAGGTCTCGCCGAGCCCGGTCAGGCCCTCGTCGGTGCGGACCTCGACGATCGCCCGGATCGCGTACGGCTCGTGCACGCCGACGGTGTTGAGCAGGGGGAGGTCCCGGAACGCGACCGGGGTGATCGTGACATCGGCGATGCGCTGGCGGGCGGTCTGGGGCATGGGCACCTCACGTCACCGGAACGAGCTGAATGTCCGGCTACGCTAGCAGACGCAGTCTTTATATGTAGACGATGCCTTGGCCGGCCGGCGAGGTCAGAGCCAGCTGTCCTCCGTCAGCGGCGGGGCGCTCCGCTCGATCTGCGCGCGCGCCTCGCGCATGGCCTCGACGATCTCGCGCTCGCGGTCCGGCGTGAGCCGGGCCACCGGCACCGAGCAGCTGATGGCGTCGCGCGGCGGGTGCCCCTCCGCCGCGTACCGCAGCGCGAACCCGAAGCAGTGCAGGCCGAGGCTGTTCTCCTCCACGTCCACGGCGTGGCCGCGCTCGCGGGTGCGCTCCAGGTCGGCGTCCAGCGCGTCGCGGCCGGTGATCGTGTGCGGCGTCGAGGCGGCCAGCTCCGCGGGGACGTGCCGGTCCAGGTCCGCGCCGGTCCGCTCGGCGAGCAGCGCCTTGCCGAGCGCCGTGCAGTAGGCGGGCAGCCGCCGTCCGACCCGGCTGTACGGGCGCAGGTACTGGCCGGACTCCCGGGTCGCCAGGTAGACGACGTCGAAGCCGTCCAGCCGGCCGAAGTGGAAGGTCTCGTCGAGCTTCTCCCCCAGCCCGTCCAGCACCGGCTTGACGATGCGCAGGTGCGGGTCGGTGTCCAGGTAGCTGGTGCCGACCAGCAGCGCCCGGATGCCGATCCCGTACATCGTGCCGGACGCGTCGGTGCGCACCCACCCGTGCTTGGTCAGCGTGCGCAGCAGCGCGTACAGGCTGCTGCGCGGCACCCCGAGCGCCTCGGTCAGCTCGCGCAGCCGGGCCGGGCGGTTCTGCCGGGACGCGAGCAGCTCCAGCAGCTCGAGCGTCCGCGCCGCCGACTTGACCTCGCGGACCCCCGACGTCTTGTCGTCGGCTGCGTCGTCGGACGGTGCGGCCATGGCGGGCCTCCAGGGCGGGATCACGGGGCGGCGGAAGAAGTGTCGCGCCAGCCTAATAGATGGGGAGGCGCCGTCTACATTCGGAGAACCGGGCCCGTGCCCGTCCGGCGGGCGCGCCGCCGGACGGCCGCCCGGGACCTTCCTCAAGAACTCTTCAAACCCGTCCGTACGCGTTTAGCCCGGGCTGTGGGGGAACGGGGGATTCCAGGTCCCGGAGAACGCGCCGACCTCGGCCAACAGCATGGGAGGGGCTGAGTCACATGAGCACGGTACGGCCGCCGGAGAGCGGCAGGACGGAATCCGGCGGCACCGCCGGCGCGGAGGCCCGCGGGCACGGCGGCGCGTACGCGTACGACGCGTCCGTCCCGGCGCAGCCGCGGGGAAGCGAGCAGACCACCGGCCGCCGCGGGCACGACGAGGGCGTCGGCGAGCTGGTCTCCCGCGCCACGCAGCAGCTGTCCGACCTGGTACGGGCCGAGCTGCGGCTCGCGGTCGCGGAACTCAAGGACAAGGGGAAGCACGCCGGCACCGGGGCCGGGCTGTTCGGCGCCGCCGGGCTGGTCGCGCTGTTCGGCGCGGGGGCGCTGGTCGCGGCGGTGATCGCGGTGCTCGCGCTGGTCATGCCGGTGTGGGTGTCGGCGCTCATCGTCGGCGTGGTGCTGCTGGCGATCGCCGGGGTGCTGGCGCTGATGGGGCGCGGGCAGACCAAGCGCGCCGTGCCGCCGATGCCGCGGGACGCCATGGAGAGCGCCCGCCAGGACGTCACCGAGATCAAGGAGAGAGCACACCGATGACGAGCCAACCGCGACACGCGGCCGAGCCGGGGGCGGCCGCGCGTACGGCCCGCGAGACCGGCCCGGGCCATGAAGGGCACGAGGGCCACGGGGGCCACGAGGGTCAAGAGGGTCAAGAAGGTACGGAGGAGCTGCGCGAGGAGATCGAGCAGCACCGCCGCGAGCTGGGGGACACGGTGGAGGCGCTGGCCGCCAAGGCCGACGTCAAGGCCCGCGCCAAGGAGTCCGTCGGCCGGATGAAGGAGAACGTGACGTCCCGGACGAAGGGCATGGCGCAGCAGGCGCGCAGCCGTACCGAGTCGACGGCCCAGCAGGCCCGCGAGACCGCGCGGTCGCAGGACACGACCGACATGGCGCGGCGCGGCGCCGGCCCCGCGGCGGGGCTGGCGGGCGCGCTGCTGGTGTTCGTGGTGCTGCGGCGCCGCCGCCGGTCCCGCCGCCGCTCGGCGATGCTCCGCAGCGGCCGCCGTACCGGAACGCGCGCGATGCTGGCCGAGCGCAAGGGCATGGCCAAGGGCATGATGCGCGGACGCCGCCAGGGGATGCGCGGTGGCGCGGCCATGGCGGGCCCGGTGGGCATGGCGAAGGGCATGATGCGGGGCCGCCGCCAGGGCATGCGGAGCGGCATGGCCATGGGCCGGGCCAAGGGCATGATGCAGGGCCGCCGCCAGGGGACGCGCGGTGGCGCGGCCATGGCGGGTCCGATGGGCATGGCGAAGGGCATGATGCGCGGACGCCGCCAGGGTATGAAGAGCGGTGCCGGAATCGCCGGCCGCGTGGGCGCGGCCAAGGGAATGGCCGCGGCCAAGGGCAAGGACATGGGCAGGATGGCCAAGGCGAAGGCGGGGCGCCGATGAAGCTGCTGTTCAAGCTGGGATCGGTCCTGATCAGCGTGCTCGGCGCCCTGCTGGCGGGCATGATCTTCAAGCAGATCTGGCGGCTGGTGGCCGGGGAGGACGACGCCCCGGACGCCGACGACTTCGACCGCACGTGGCGGGAGGTCCTGGTCGCGGCCATGCTGCAGGGCGCGATCGTGGGCTTCGTCAAGGCGGCGACCCACCGGTACGCGGCGCGCAGCGTCCTCAAGGCGACCGGTACGTGGCCGGGTGACGACGACGGGTCCGAGCGCGGGCGCGCCCGCGGCCGGCGGAGAGTGACCGCCTGACCGGGAGAGGCTGGTGTCATGAGCAGGAGGTCGCGCGCGCCGCGCAGGCGGTTCGAGGGCCCCACCGACATGCCGGGGACCTCGTGGAAGGACGCGCTCAAGCGCACGGTCCGCGAGTTCCAGCGGGACGAGCTGACCGACCGGGCGGCGGCGCTGACCTACTACGCGGTGCTGTCGATCTTCCCGGCGCTGCTGGTGCTGGTCTCGATGGTCGGGCTGGCCGGCGCCGGCACCACCCAGTCGATGATCGACAACCTGGGCGGGCTGGCGCCGGGCGCGGTCCGCGACGTGCTCGTGAACGTGCTGAAGGAGCTGCAGGGCAGCGGCGGCGGAGCGGGCCTGATCGCGCTGTTCTCGCTCGCCGCGGCCGTGTGGTCGGCGTCCGGCTACGTCGGCGGCTTCATGCGCGCCTCGAACGCCATCTACGACGTCCCGGAGGGGCGCCCGATCTGGAAGACGCTGCCGCTGCGGGTGGCGGTCACCGTGGTCACGCTCGTCCTGCTCGCGCTGTCGGCGGTCGCCGTCGTGGTGTCGGGGCCGCTGGCGCAGAAGGCCGGCGACCTCCTCGGCCTCGGCTCGGCCGCCGTCACGGCGTGGGGCATCGCGAAGTGGCCGGTGCTGCTGCTGATCGCGGCCTTCCTCATCTCCCTGCTGTACTGGGCGTCGCCGAACGCCAAGCAGGGGTTCCGCTGGGTGACGCCGGGCGGCCTGCTGGCGATCCTGCTGTGGCTGGCCGCCTCGGCGCTGTTCGCCCTGTACGTGGCGAACTTCGCCTCGTACAACAAGACCTACGGCAGCCTCGCCGGTGTGATCATCTTCCTGGTGTGGCTGTGGATCACCAATATCGCGATCCTGCTCGGCGCCGAGCTGAACGCCGAGCTGGAGCGCGGCCGCGCCATCGCCGCCGGCATCCCGGAGAAGCGGGAGCCGTACGTGGAGCCGCGCGACACCCGCGCGTTCGACGACGACGAGCACGCCGCCGTGGATCCCGTACTGGAGGAGAACGAGCGGTCCCGCCACACGCCCGAGCAGTGAGCGGTAATTGCCTTGCGGCCGGAAAAGACCGGCTTCTACCGTGATTCGCGCAACGGCATGTAGCTCAACGGCTAGAGCACCGGGCTTCCTACCCGGAGGGTGCAGGGGCGGGACCTGCCATGCCGGCATGAAGCGCGGAGACGAGCGGTACGAGGCCCACGGCCCTCACGGGCAGCACGGCGCCACGATCGGCGCTCACTACCCGAACGGCCAGCTCACCCGCGCCTTCCGTACGGCGCTGTCGCACGCGGACCCGGCGACCCGGCGGCGCGCCGAGGCGCGGGCCGACGCCTGGGAGCGGGTCCTCCAGGGGATGTCCGACGGCACGCTGGAGATCGGCTCGCCGGTGCCCGTGCGCGGCCTGCCGTCCTGGGTGACGCTCGAAGTGGTGCGCGGCGGGTTCGCGACCGGCGCGGCCGCGTCGGGCGGGCCGCTGCTGCCGTACGAGATCGAGGCCGCCGGGCGGGCGGGCGTCCCCGCCGAGCGGCGCGCGCTGTTCTACC
Organism: Actinomadura sp. 21ATH; assembly: GCF_041951345.1. NCBI lineage: Bacteria > Bacillati > Actinomycetota > Actinomycetes > Streptosporangiales > Thermomonosporaceae > Actinomadura > Actinomadura sp. 21ATH. The sequence continues at coordinate 59,619 of NZ_JBGNUR010000020.1, forward strand.
ACCACCTCACCGACGCGGGCCTGGCGGAACTGGAGTCGCTGCTGGACAGCGGCCGCTACCAGGTCGCGGTGCCGGAGGAGGGCGCGCTGCTCACCGTCGCGTGGCTGCTGCGCGCCGGCGACTCCGCCGCGGCGCTGTCGCTGCTGGACCGGATCGAGCCGTTCGCCGACCGGCTGCGCTTCCTCCCGCGCCCGAGCGCGGCCGCGCCGGGCGACGCGGAGATCGTCCACCGGCGGACGGCGGGGCAGGTGCGGAGCGCGCTCGACGGCCGCGGCCCGAGCACGGCGGTCGCGACGATGAACGAGGCGCTGGCCGTCTGGAACCCGTTCGCCGACGAGCTGCTCACGCACTGGCTGCTGACCGCCGAGGACGGCCGCGTCGGCCGCCGGATCACCGACGGCTGGCTCGCCCGCGGCGAGTGGCTGCTCGCCCGGTACGAGCGGCTCGCCGCCGAGCACACGCTGTGCGCCAAGCACCGCCGGCCGAAGGAGAACCTCGCGATCCTGCGGACGGCCCTGGAGGAGACCGTCACCGGTTCCCGCCCGGCCCGTCCCGGGCTGCTCCAGCACGCGGTGGACTCCATGGTGCGGCGGCGCGGCGCGCCCGGTTCGCCGGAGCACGGCGCCCTCCGCGAGCACCAGGCCGGGATCGCGCGGCGGCCGACGCACGGCGGGTTCGCGCGGATCCTCGTCGAGCGGCTGGCGCCGCTCGTCCAGGAGGCCGGGATCCCCGGCCTGGAGCCGCTGCTGGCGCCCGTGACCGGCGACGAGGAGCGCCGTACGGGCGTGCCCGCGGGCAGTGAGGTCCCCGCGCCGCTCCGCGAGATCGTGGAGTCGGCGCTGGCCGCGCCCATCGGCACGCTGGTGGAGCGCGGCGTGGTGCCCTCGGCGGAGGTCATGGCCGAGCTCGTCCCGCAGCTGGTCGCCTGGACGACCGCGCAGGCGTACGCCGACGAGCCGCTGCGCACGCTCATGGCGGCGGTGTACCGCGCGTTCCGTGACCGGCGCTCGCTGCTGCTGCTCAACCTGGAGAGCCAGGTCAAGCTCACCGACCTCCCCTGGGTACGGGCCGTGCACGAGCACCGGCGGCCCGGCGGCGGCGCCCACGGCGGCGCCCGCGACGCCCTGGTCCGGCTCGGCGGGCTGGCCCTGCGCGGCTTCCCGGGGACGATCCTGCCGAACCCGCTCATCAGCGAGCTGGACGCGCTCGCCCGGAGCGCGCACGTCCCGGTGCCGCTGACCGAGGAGCTGGCGGCCGACATCTTCATGGGCGCGTTCTCCGGGAAGTTCGTGAACGCCGCGAAGCTGGCCGCCGACGTGCTCGAAGGCACGCTGTACGAGCGGTACTACGGCATCGACTACGCGGCCGTCCGCACCATCGGCGACACCCGGCGGAGCGGCCGGTTCGCCGCGCCCACATCGCGGTCGTTCGCCGGGATGTGCGCGGAGCGGGCGGGCGTGCCGCTGGGCTCGTACCGGCCGGCCGAGAACGGCATGGTGATCGAGCAGGCGCAGATCCTCACCTCGCACAACCTGGCGGCGCTCGTCCATCCGATCGGCGTCGACCCGGAGGGCGGGTGGGCGGAGCTCGCGCGCGGCGCGTTCGCGACGGTGTGCCGGCGGGTGGAGCGGGTCCACGGCAACCCGCGGCCGCTGGGCACGATCAAGGACGCGGCGTACGCGTGGCGGCAGGCGGTGTTCTTCCTCGCGCTGTGCGGCCCGCGCGACCAGATCGCCGCCGCCGCGTGGATGCAGGAGCAGGCCGACCGGCGGCCCGCGCACGCGGCGGCGCGGCTGGCGCCGGTGCTCGCCGGGCTCCGGCACGTCCTGCTCGACCGCGGCCCCGGCGGCGGGAGCCTGGACGGTGCCGCGGTGCCGGGGGCGCGCCGGTTCCTCGGCTGGCACGCGGGGCGGCACTGGATGCGCGATGCCGGGCCGTACGTGAATGCCGGATTGTGAGCTTTATTCGGGAAATTGGACCCCTCCGAGGCTAGGCTGAGCACCGTTCCCGTTGTCCGCTTGACCTCAGCCCCGCACCCGGATTGGCCAGGATCACCGATGACAGTAGAGCGGCCCGAATGGCCCCCGCCGGAACTGGACTTCAGCAAGCCCACCATCGCGCGCGCCTATGACGCCCTGCTGGGCGGCAAGGACAACTTCGCGGTGGACCGCGAGCTCGCCGACCAGACGGCCCTGCTCATCCCCGGCCTCCGCGAGTCCGCGGTGGAGAACCGCAAGGTGCTCGTGCGCGGCGTCCGCTGGCTGGCCGGGGAGGCCGGCATCGACCAGTTCCTCGACCTCGGCAGCGGCCTGCCCACCGTCGAGAACACCCACGAGGTCGCCCAGGCGCGGAACGCCAAGGCCAAGGTCGTCTACGTCGACATCGACCCGCTGGTGGGCGTGCACGGCCGTGCGATTCTCGCCGAGAACGCGTACACGCGGGTGATGGTCGGGGACGTCCGGGAGCCCGAGGCGATCCTCGCGCACGAGGACGTGGCGGACTTCCTCGACTTCGACCGCCCCGTCGCGCTGATGCTCGTCGGCATGCTCCACTACCTGTCGCCCGGCATCGCCGACCGGGTCGTCTCCGCGTACCGGGACGCCCTCGCGCCGGGCAGTTACCTGTTCATGACCTCGCTCGTCGACACGGGCCTGCCGCAGCAGCAGGAGCTGGCGCGCATCACCCGGGAGAACCTCGAAGAGGGCTGGGCCCGCACGCCGGAGGAGATCGAGCACCACTTCGGCGACTTCGAGCTCGTCGAGCCGGGCGTCACGTACACCGCGCTGTGGCGGCCGGACGGCCCCGTCGACCCGGACGGCCTGGAGCCCGGCGAGCAGCTGGGCATGGCGGGGATCGCCCTCAAGAAGAGGTGACGGGCCCGGCCGTTACAGTGGCCGCGTGACCGCCGCCCCCTCGACCCCCGGCCTGGACCGCGTGTACGGGTGCCTGCTCGGCGGCTCCATCGGGGCCGCCCTCGGCGCGCCCGTCGAGCGGCTCACGCTCGGCGAGATCCGCGCCGAGTACGGGCCCGAGGGCCTGCGGGAGTACGCCGCCGGCGAGTTCGGCACCGGCCGGATCACCGGCGAGACGCAGCTGATGACGCGCACCGCCGCGGCCATCGCCCGGGCCTCGGTCCGGGCCCGCGACCGCGGGATCGGCGGCGCCGTGATCGGCATGGTCCAGGCGTCCTACCTGAGCTGGCTGGAGCAGCCGGAGGCGGCGGTCCTCCCGCCGGTGCCTCCGCGGACGCCGTCCGGCCCGGCCGTGTCCGGCGGGCGCCGCGGCGGCGTGGGGCGCAGCACGCTGGAGGCGCTGCGCGCGGCGGCGGCGCGCGGCCGGCCGGGCCATCCGCTGGGCACGCCGGACGAGCCCGTCAACGACTCCAAGGGATGCGGCGGGCTCCTCCGGGCGGCGCCGTGCGGGTTCGGGACGGGCGACGAGGAGGGGGCGTTCGACCTCGGCTGCGAGGTCGCCGCGCTCACCAACGGGCATCCGAGCGGCTTCCTCCCGGCGGGCGTCCTCGCGGTGCTCGTCCGGGGCCTGGTGCGCGGCGCCGGGTTCGAGGAGGCGCTCGGGCTCGCGCGCGGTCTCCTCGCCCGCCGCGAGGGGCACGAGGAGACCGCGCGGGCGCTCGACGACGCCGCCCGCCTCGCCGCGGACGGGCCGTCCACCCCGGAGCGGGTGGAGTCGCTCGGCCGCGGCCACACGGCCCCCGAGGCCCTCGCCATCGCGGTCCATCTCCTGCTCCGGGCCGAGAGCGACCCGCCCCGGGAGGAGTGGAACGCCTGGCGGCGGCCCGCCCTCCAGGGACGGCACGCGATGCTGCGCGCGGTCAACCACTCCGGCGACAGCGACGCGACGGGGGCGTTGACCGGCCACCTCCTCGGTGCCCGGTACGGGTCCGCCGCGTTCCCCGGTTACTGGCAGTACGGGCTGGAGAACCGCCACGGCGTGCTCGCCCTGGCCGCCGACATCGTCCTGGAGTTCGGCGTGGAGCCGCCGGCCGACCCCGAGGGGCAGGGGCATCCGCCGATGGGCTGGGCGCCGTCCGCTCCGGACGCCTGAAACTCCGGGAAGCCGCCTGAAGCCGGGCAAAGCGGTTGCGGCGTGCGAGCGGGCTCGGCCAGACTCGGCGCCGACCGGCGGGGCGAGCGCGAGGAGGGGCCGATGAGCAGCGGGGCCGGCAAGGGCAACACCTATCTCGAACAGGTCGTCGCGCAGCAGGCCGAACTCGAGGGCGACCTCCGCGCCCGCCGCGGCCCCGCCGCCCCCGGCGGGCCACCGCAGATGGCCGCCGCGGCGCCCGCGCCGCGCGGCTCGCGCTCCTCGCGCCCCTCGGGCGCGCTCGGCAAGCGGCAGCGGGCCCTCGGCGCCGGCGACCCGGCGTCCGGGAGCGGCGGCCCGGGCCCGGTGGACGTCCGGATCAGCGGCTTCTGGCGCTGGAAGAACGTGCTCGTCCCGCCGAACGCGTTCGTCGTCCACACCCGGCGCGGCCGGGAGAAGCCGCTGCACATCGGGCTGGGCGTCTCGTTCCGGTTCAACCCCGCGACCGACTCGTTCCTGGTGGTGCCGGGCGCGACGCAGACGATCCTGATCAACGCGTACTGCATCTGCAAGGAGCTCCAGGGCGTCCTCGTGCAGGGGTACGTGCAGTGGATCATCCAGGACTTCGCGGTCGCCTACCGCAAGCTCGACTTCGGCGACGACCAGGACCCGATGCGGCTGGTCAACCTGCAGCTCAAGGAGCAGGCCGAGGCGGCGATCAAGGACAAGGTGTCCACGATGGGCGTCCGCGACGTCCTCAGCGACAAGCAGCCCATCATCGAGGAGCTCACCGCCCGGCTGCGCGCGGTCGCCGAAGGCGAGGCGGACGCGGCGGACGAGGGCCTCGGGCTGCGCATCGTCACCGTGCAGATCAAGGAGGCGGTCGTCAGCTCGTCCCGGCTCTGGGAGAACCTGCAGAAGCCGTACCGCTCCGAGCAGGCGCAGCTCGCCCGGCTCGCCGAACTGGAGGCAGAGGAGGCCATCGCGCAGCGCGAGATGGCGGCCGGGCGGCTCAAGGAGACCCAGCGGCTGGAGCACGAGCGGGAGCTGGCCGAGCTGCGCGCCCGGAACGAGGCGGGCCGGTTCGACACCGAGGTCGCCGAGAAGCTCCGCCGCACCCGGCGGGAGCACGACGACGCCCGCGAGGTCGCCGAGCTGGAGACCGAGACGACGCGGCACGCGCTGCGGATGGAACGCGACCGGCACGCCGAGGAGGCCGAGACCGGGCGGCTGCGGATCGAACGGGAACGGGAGCTGAAGCGGCTCGAACTGGACGGGGAGCTGGAGACGGCCCGCGCCCGCGCCGCGCTCCGGCACGAGCAGGCCATGCTGGAGGTCGAGCGCGACCAGGCCAGGGCCGCCATCGAGAACGCGCGCACGCCCGCCAGCGTCCAGGCCGAACTGATCGGCGCGCTGCCCGGGATCGTGGAGCGGCTGCCGGCGCCCGCCGAGCTGCGCTCGGTCACCATCGGCGGCACCGACCAGACCAGCGTGGCCGGGCTGGTCGCCCAGCTCACCGCCGTGGTCGGCGCGCTGCGCGACGCCACCGGCGACGGCCCGGAAGGCCGCTGACCGCCGGACCTCCGGCGGCGCCCCGTTCGCCCGCCCATAGCCCGCGCGAACGGCTATCATCGCGGGGTCCGGCGGGCGAAACCGCTGGACAACGGGCCTTACCGGGCCGACTTGCGCCCTGACCGGGCCGTGGCGGGAGGTGCTGTGCGGGCGGTGAAGCGGACCACGGCGGCCGATGTGGCCCGCCGGGCCCAGGTGTCCACCGCGACGGTCTCACTGATCGTCAACGGCAAGGCCGAGGGCCGCGTCTCGCCCGGCACCCGCGCCCGCGTGCTCGCCGCGATCGACGAGCTGGGCTACCGCGTCGACGCCGTCGCCCGCGACCTGGCCACCGGCCGCCGGCACAGCGTCGCGCTCGTCGTCCCCGACATCGCCAACCCGTACTTCTCGCAGCTCACCCAGGGCGTCGCCGGACGGCTCGGCGGCTACCAGCTCTGCCTCGTCATCGCCGACCCGGCGCACGACCCCACCCCCGCCGGGCTCGACCGGATGGTGGCCGAACGGGTCGACGGCATCCTCGCCGAGGCGCCCGCCGTCGACCTGATCCGCAAGCTCGACGGCCGTACCCCGCTGGTCGTGCTGGACCGGCCGTCCCCGGAGTCCGACTCCCCGTACGTCGGATTCGACCTGGAGGAGGGCGCGACCGCGCTGATCGACCACCTGCTCGGTCTCGGCCACGACCGGATCGGCTACCTCGACGCCGACATCGGCGTGCCGACGTTCCAGGCCCGCCGCGCCCGCATGGACGCCCGCCTGCGCGAGGTCACCGGCCACGGCTTCACGGGCCCGGCCGTCCAGGCCAGGACCGACATCGACGCCGCCGCCGCGGCCTTCGCCGCCGGCTGGGACGGCTGGAAGGCCGCCGGCGTCACCGCGCTGGTCTGCGCGGCCGACGTGCACGCGTACGGCGTGCTGCGCGCCGCCGCCCGGCTGGGCGTGGCCGTACCGGGCGAGCTGTCGGTCGCCGCGTTCGACGACCTGCCGTTCTCCGCGCTCGTCAGCCCGCCGCTGACGACCGTCACCCTCTCGGCGTTCGACCTGGGCCACCGCGCCGCCGGGCTCCTCCTCGAACTGATGGAGGGCCGTTCCCCGGACACCGAGGCCCCGCCCCTTCCGGCGCCCCTCCAGGTCCGCGCCACCACGGCCCCGCCGAAGACCGCCGCCTGACCGGCAGAGCGCCGCGGGCCGTGGCCCGGGTATCGCGTAACAGGGAACCGGCCGTTCGGTCACGTGATCATGTCAGCCTCGTCAAGCGCTTTACTCCAGGGCGTTCACCCGGCTAGCGTGCGGCCGGTGAGCGCTCCCGCAATGGATGGTGTCATGAACGGCCGGGACGGCGACGAGCGGGTGATCGCGTCGGCCGAGGTCGCCGACGCGCTGGCCGCCGGGCGGCCGGTCGTCGCACTGGAATCGACGATCATCGCCCACGGGCTGCCCCGGCCCCGCAACCTGGAGGTCGCGCGGGAGCTGGAGGACGCGCTGCGCGCCGCCGGCGTCGTGCCCGCGACCGTCGGCGTGGTCGGCGGCCGCCCGCTCGTGGGCATGTCCCCGGCCGACCTGGAGCGGATGGCGACCGGGGACGGCGTCGCCAAGGCCAGCGTCCGGGACCTGCCGGTCGCGATGGCCACGGGAGCCGACGCGGCCACCACCGTCGCGGCCACCGCGTACCTCGCCCGGCGCGCCGGCGTCCGCGTCTTCGCCACGGGCGGGCTCGGCGGCGTGCACCGCGGCGCCGCCGGGACGTTCGACGAATCCGCCGACCTGCCCACGCTGGCCCGCACGCCGATCACCGTGGTCTGCGCGGGCGTGAAGTCGATCCTGGACGTGGCCGCGACGCTGGAACGGCTGGAGACGCTCGGCGTGACCGTCGTCGGGTACGGCACCGACCGGTTCCCCGGCTTCTACCTGTCGGAGTCCGGGCACTCGATCGACTGGCAGGCCGGCGACCCGGCCGCCGTGGCCGGGATGATGTCCGCCGCCGACGACCTCGACCTGCGGTCCGCGATCGTGGTCGCCAACCCGCTGCCGCCCGCCGAGCAGCTCGACCCCGCGCTGCACGACCGGATCCTCGCGGAGGCGCTGGCCGAGGCCGACCGGCGGGGCCTGCACGGCAAGCCCGTCACGCCGTTCCTGCTCGACTACTTCCAGCGGGCCTCGCAGGGGGCGAGCCTGGAGGCGAACATCCGCGCCGTACGGTCCAACGTGGCCCTGGCGGCGCGGATCGCGCTGGCCTGGTCGCCGGGCCGATGACCGTGCTCGTGGTCGGCGACGTGATCGACGACATCGTCGTCCGGCCGCAGCGGCCGGTCACCGCCGACAGCGACACCCCCTCCACGATCACCGCCTGCCCGGGCGGCTCCGGCGCCAACCAGGCCGCCTGGCTGGGCGCGCTCGGCGCGGACGTGCGTTTCGCCGGACGCGCCGGTGCCGCCGACATCGCCGCCCACACCGCCGCGCTCGCCGCGGCCGGGGTGGACGCCCGGCTGGCCGCCGACCCGGGCGCCGCCACCGGCCGGATCGTGGTGCTGGCCGAGGGCGGGCGCCGTGACATGTACACCGACCGCGGCGCCAACCTCAACCTGTCGGCCGCCGACCTGCCGGACGAGCTGCTCGACGGCGTCCGGCTGCTGCACGTCTCCGGCTACTCGCTCTTCCACCCCGGCGTGCGGGACGCCGTCGGCGGCCTGATGGCCCGCGCCCGCGGCCGCGGCGTGGACGTCTCCGTCGACCCCGGCTCGGCCGCGTTCCTCGCCGCGACCGGGGCGGAGGCGTTCCGCGCCTGGGCCCGCGGCACCTGCCTGATCTTCCCGAACCTGGACGAGGGCCGCCTGCTGACCGGCCTGCGCGAACCGTCCGACGTCGCCACCGCCCTGACCGCCGACCACGAGGTGGTAGCCCTCAAGCTCGGCGCGGACGGCGCGCTGGTCGCCGCGCGCGACGGGACCCGCCTCCGGCTGCCCAGCGCGCCCGCCGAGGTCGTCGACCCGACCGGCGCGGGCGACGCCTTCTGCGCCGGCTTCCTGACGGCATGGGCCGCGGCCCGCCCCCTGGAGGACTGCGCCCGCGAGGGCCTCTCCGCCGCCGCGTCCGCGATAACCACCGTGGGCGCCCGCCCCCCGACCAACCTCACCCCGGACCCCCGCACCCGGTAGGGCAACAGACCACCCCCACCGATCACCCCCACCAACGCTCGCCCCCGGCCCGGGCACCCGGTGTTCGGTCGTGGCTCAGGCTCCGCCGAGGGCGCCGCGGTCGGTGAGAGTGCGGATCGCGTCCAGCATCAGGTCCCAGAACCGGTCCGCGTCCAGGTCCAGCGCCACCTGGACGTTCGGCTCGGCGCCGGTGACGCCGTGCAGGTCCACGACCGTCGCGCCGCGCGTGTGCTCCCCGGCCAGCTCCACGGCCACCGGGGCGTCCACGAGGCGCACCACGGCGGGCTCGATGATCGCCGCGATCGCCACCGGGTCGTGGACCGGCGGCGCGGGCATGTCGTAAACCTTCTCGTACGCTCCCGCGAAGAACCGCAGCAGCCCGCCCAGCGTCGCCGGCAGCAGCCCGCCGATCGCGTGCAGCCGATCGAAGATCTCGGGGGTCGCCAGTGCCTGGTGCGTGACGTCCAGCCCGCACATCAGCAGCGGCAGCCCGCTGCGCAGCACCCGGTCGGCGGCCTCCGGATCGGTGTGGACGTTGAACTCGGCCAGCGGCGTCGTGTTGCCCCGGCCGGCGCTGCCGCCCATGAACACGATCCGCTCGATCCGCTCCTTCACCTCCGGGTGGCGTTCCAGCAGCGTCGCCACGTTGGTGAGCGGGCCCGTCGCGGCGATCGTCACCGGCCGGTCCGACTCCGCCAGCAGGCGCGCCATGAGGGTGACGGCGTCCTCGTCCGCCAGCGGGACGGCGGGCTCGGGCAGCGGCGCGCCGTCCAGCCCCGTCTCGCCGTGGATGTCGGGCGCGGTCCGGCGGTCCCCGCGCAGCGCCCGGTCGGCCCCGGCCGCCACCACCGTGCCGTCCAGGCCGGCGAGCGTGCAGATCTTCCGCGCGTTCAGCGTCACCGCCTCAAGCGGCCCGTTGCCCGCCACGGTCGTCACGGCCAGCAGGTCGACCGCTGGGTGCGCCGCGGCCAGGAGGATCGCGAACATGTCGTCGTGCCCGGGATCGCAGTCGAGCAGGAGGGGCACGGGCGAAGCGGGAGACAGGTCCATCACGATGCCCATTATGAGGGGGATTCGGGCGGCTGACCTGGGCGGAAGAAATTCTTTGAGAAAGTTCGGGCGGGATGTCGAACGGGGGCGGGGCCGCTCGACGCGTAGGTGAAGGCACACCAGCGAAGGAGAATCCGATGACCGCCTCCGTGCAGAACACCGCCGCCACTGCCACCGCCGTGCAGAACGTCACCGCCACCGCCCGCAAGCGCCGTACCGCCGCCTCCGCCGCCTCCGCGTCCGTCACGGGCAAGACCTCCGTTCGGCGCCGGGTGCTCTGGGGCTTCCAGATCCTCATCGGAGCGTTCCTGCTGTTCGGTTCGGCGATGCCGAAGTTCGCCGGGCAGGCCGACGCGGTCGAGACGTTCGTCAGGCTCGGCTGGCACGACGGGATGCGCTACTTCGTCGGCGCGGTCGAGGCCGCGGGCGCCATCGGCCTGGTGATCCCGCGGCTGGCCGGCGCGGCGGCCACCGGGCTGATCGGGCTCATGGTCGGCGCCGCGCTCACCCAGATCCTGGTCATCGAGCCCGCCTGGGCGCTGCTCCCCGCGGTGTTCGGCGTGATCTTCGCCCTCGTCGCCTGGGACCGCCGCGCCGAGACCCGGGCCCTGGTGAACGGCCTCAAGCGGGGCCGCGGGCACTGACACGGCCGGCCGCACCGGATCATCGAGCCCCCGCCCCGGCGGGGGCTTGATCCGTTCGGGTAGGCTGGTCCGCGGCGAAGGGGAGTAGTCCCGATCCGCTGAGCGGTCGACATACTGGCGCGAGCCCGGCCCTCAGGCCGTGACCTGGTCACGGTGGACGAGACCTTCGGTCTGGTAAGGCGTGCCCGTTTCCGGGCGCATCCGTCATGCCGGGCCGAGCGGTCCTCTCCCTCCGGGGCGCGCCCCCGGTACGCGCCACAGGGCCGTCGAGGCCCGGCCCTGAGGGGGAAGGGCCCCGATGTCTTTCAGCGTCACCACGCTCCTGACCGCGTTCGCCGTCATCTTCCTGGCCGAGCTGCCGGACAAGACCATGTTCGCCTCGCTGGCGATGGGCACGCGGATGCGCCCGCTGTACGTGTGGTTCGGGACGTCCAGCGCGTTCGTCGTGCACGTGCTGGTCGCCGTGGCGGCCGGGAGCGTCTTCGCGCTGCTGCCCAAGCCGCTGGTGCAGGTCGTGGCGGCGGCGCTGTTCGCGTTCGGCGCGTACACGCTGCTGCGAGGGGGCGACGACGACGATGACGAGGAGGAGGGCGCGGGCGGGAAGGTCACCGGGCTCTGGCCGACCTACCTGACCGCGTTCACGGTCGTCTTCATCAGCGAGTGGGGCGACCTCACCCAGATCACCACCGCCAACCTCGCCGCCACCCAGGGGCCGCTGCCCGTCGCGCTGGGGGCCCTGCTGGCGCTGGTCAGCGTCTCCGCGCTGGCGCTGATCGCCGGGCGGTTCATCGCCGAGCGCGTCCCGCTGAAGATCGTCCAGCGGATCGGGGGAGTGGTGATGGCCGGGCTGGCGATCTGGTCGTTGAGCGAGGCCGTCCTGGGCTGAGGACGGGCCCAGGGTCGGCTCCCCCGAACCTCGCCCGTATTGCGGCGGTTTCCGGCAAGATGGCCGGAGGATCGACACGGGGGAGGTCCGTTTGGCGCGGGTCAGCCGGCGGGAGCGCGTGCGCTACTGGTTCGACAACACCATGGCCAAGGGCACCCCGGCGCTGATCGGCTGGCTCGGCCTGGCGTCGGGCGCGCTCATCCTCGTGGTCACCGTCCTCGCCGTGCTGCTCGCCCCCGGCGACACCGCGCGCAACGGCAGCTGGCCGGGTGTGGTGTGGCGCAGCCTGCTGCGGACGCTCGACCCGGGGACGATGGGGGACGACGAGGGCACCGCGCCGTTCCTCGGGCTGATGCTGCTGGCCACGATCGGCGGGATCTTCATCGTCAGCGCGCTGATCGGCGTGCTCACCACCGGCCTGGAAGGCAAGATCGCCCAGTTGCGGAAGGGGCGTTCCCGCATCGTCGAACGCGACCACACCGTCGTGCTCGGCTGGTCCGACCAGGTCTTCACGGTGGTCGCCGAACTGGTCGAGGCCAACCAGAGCCGGCGCCGCTCCTGCGTGGCCATCCTCGCCGACCGCGACAAGATCGACATGGACGAGGCGATCCGCGCCACGGTCGGCGACCTGGGCCGTACCCGCGTCGTCTGCCGGCGCGGCGACCCCCTCAAGGTCGCCGACCTCGAACTGGTCAGCCCCGGCACGGCCCGTTCGATCATGGTGCTGTCGCCGCCGGTCGCCGACGCCGACAACCACGTGATCAAGGTGCTGCTCTCGCTCGGCGCCCGGGAGTGGGACGACGCGCGCCCGCACGTCGTCGCCGCCGTCCACGACTCCGCCAACCTCCCCGCCGCCCGCCTGGCCGGCGGCCCCGCGGCGCACGTCATCGACGCCGACGACATCGCCATCCAGCTGATCGTCCAGTCGCACCGGCAGTCCGGCCTGTCCACCGTCTGCACCGACCTGCTCAACTACCGCGGCCACGAGTTCTACATGCGGCCCGAGCCGGCCCTGACCGGCATGACGTACGGCCAGGCCCTCTCCGCGTACGAGCTGGGCGTCCCGGTGGGCCTGCGCCGCGCCGGCACGGTCGCCGTGAACCCGCCCGCCGACACGGTCATCGCCGCGGACGACGAGATCATCCTGCTCGCCGAGGACGACCTGCTGATCCGCCTCGCCGAGACGCCCGCGCCCTTCGCCGAGGACGCGATCAGCACCGCCGCACCCCGCTTCCAGGGCCCAGAACGCACCCTCCTCGTGGGCTGGAACGGCCGCGCCGCCAAGATCATCCGCCTGCTGGACGCGTTCGTCGAGCCGGGCTCCGAACTCGTGATCGCCGCCCGCCAGGACGACCCGAGCGCGGCGTTCGGCGGCCTGGACAACATCAAGGTCGGCTTCGTCCGCTGCGACCCCACCGACCGCACGCAGCTGGAGGCGCTGGACGTCGGCTCGTACCAGAAGATCATCGTCCTGGGCGACGAGGGCCAGGACCCCCAGCACGCCGACGCCCGCACCCTCGTCACGCTCCTGCACCTGCGCGACATGGAGGAGAGCCTCGGCGACCCGTTCTCCATCGTCAGCGAGATCAACGACGACGCCAACCGCGAGGTCGCCCAGGTCACCAAGGCCGACGACTTCGTCGTCAGCGACAAGCTGATCAGCCTGATGCTCACCCAGCTCAGCGAGAACCGCCACCTGCACGACGTCTTCACCGACCTGCTGGACCCGGCGGGCTCCGAGCTCTACCTCAAACCGGCCTCGGACTACCTCCGCCCCGGAGCCGTCGCCGACTTCGCCACCGTCATCGAGTCCGCCCGCCGCCGCGGCGAGACGGCCCTGGGCTACCGCCTGCACGAGCAGTTCCACGACCCCCCGGCGTACGGCGTCGTCCTCAACCCGGCCAAGAGGGCCCCGCTGACCCTCACCGCCGAGGACTACGTCATCGTCCTCGCCGAGGACTGACCCTCCAGCAGCCGTGCCAGCGGCTCGCGCACGTCCACGGGCAGCAGGTTCAGCTCCTCGAACAGCTCCGGCCCCGCCCACATGAGCTCGTAGGAGTCGTCCGGCGCCTGCGCCTCGGCCTCGGGCCCGGACAGCACCGGGACGCCGGCCACGTCCGTCATCAGGAAGTACGACGCCGGCCGCCTGGCGTGGTACCCGGTCCACAGCGGACGCCCGATCCGCGCCCGGAGGGTCGTCTCCTCCTCCAGCTCGCGGACGGCCGCCGCCTCGGCGGTCTCCCCCTCCTCCACATGCCCGCCCGGCAGGATCGCGTACCGGTGCCCCGGGCACTCGGGCCCCGCCTCCCGGCCGAGCTCGCAGAGACCGCATTCGCTGGACGACCCCTTCCTGCGGAAGCGCTTCATGACCAGCACGCGAGGCCCGTCCACGACCACCGCCACCGCCCTGGGAACCGTCATCCCCCGATCATGACACCGCCTCCCGAACGCGTTCGGCGCAGGCGATCGTCGCCGCCTCCCGTTCATTCGCGGGCGGCCAGGCCGATGACCGCGCACACCCACTTGCAGCCCTGCTCGGCGGCGCGCTCCGTCCACACCCGTTCCGCGTGGTGCCGTACGAGCTGAAGCCCCCACCCGCCGAACGCGTCGCCCTCGGCCGCGTCCACGTCCTCGACACAGGTGACGGTCTCCCTGACGACGGGCTCCCGCCGCTCTGCGCCGTCCAGCACCTTCAGCCAGAGGCCGTCCTCCCTCCGGCTCAGTCGCACTCGTACGAAAGCCCCCTGCGCCGTCACCTCCACGGCGTTGGTGACCAGCTCCGATACCACGGCTAGGGCGGCCTCCTCGCACTCCGTGACTCCCCACTCCTGGACGGTCGCCGCCACGAACATCCGCGCTAGTACCACCGAGGCCCGAGCGGCCCGCAGCTCGCACTCGGCCACCGGATGGATCGTTCTCGCCATCGTCATCACTGCACTCCTTCCGTCCGGTCGTTCGGAGTACAGAATGCGATCGATCGATTACTCTGAGGAGTATTCGTTGGCGTTGTGTACTCACCCCCCGGAGGTCAACGTGGCGCCGCATCCCGGAGTCGACCCGGACGACTCCCTCTGGTCGTGGTTGGCATACGACCTGCGCAGGTATCGCGAGTGCCGCGGCATGCCCCAGTCGCAGGTGGCCAAGATCATTCACGTCACCAAGCAGCAAGTACACAACCTTGAAAGTGGCATCCGAAAGCCGAATAAGGACCAGGTCAAAGCGCTGGACGCCGTGTGGGACACCGGTGGGCACTTCGCCAGACTCCGCAAGTTCGCCGAGGCCGGTCACGACCCCGACTGGTTCCGCGCGTTCACCCAGTACGAAGCCAAGGCGCGGAGCATCAAGACGTACACGCTGTCAGTGGTGCACGGGCTTCTCCAGACCCCGGACTACGCGCGAGCCTTGTTCGTCGCCGGTGGTCTCCAGAACGTGGACGCCGCGGTGGAGGCGCGCATGGCGCGTCAAGAGGTTCTGACGCGGTCGCCGGAAATCTGGGCCCTGCTCAACGAATCCGTTCTCGACCAGCCTGTAGGAGGGGCGGCGGTGATGCGGGCACAACTCGCTCACCTCATGGAGTTCAGCGAGCGGCCGAACGCTTGGGTGCGGGTCATTCCAAGGCGGGTAGGTGCCCATATGGGGCTAGATGGCTCGTTCACGGTCATTTCCACCCGCTCGGAGACGGTCACCTACCTGGAGGCTTTCGGGGGTGGGCGGCTGGCTCAGGAGACCGCTGAGGTAGCGGAGTTTGCGCTACGGTTCGACAGGATTGGGGCAGATGCGATGTCCCGGACGGACAGTCGAGCCTTTATCGGGCGGATCAGGGAGGCCATGCGATGAAGGATCCTTTCTGGCGGAAGTCCAGCCGCAGTAACACGCAGGGCAACGAGTGCGTTGAGGTCGCCCACCTTGGTGTGGGCGGTGTTGGTCTGCGGGATAGTAAGGCTCCGGATGCCGGTCATCTGGTCGTGGCTCCGGCCGAGTTCTCCAGGCTCGTGTCCCGTATCAAGACGGGCGCCTGATCGCCGGTCTGGAGGACGCGGAAGGCGAGCCACGGGACCGCGAAGAGCATCAGGCTCGGCCGGCGCCGGCGGTGCGCCGGTAGGTGTTGATCAGGACGCCGGTGCTGGACGCCTCCGACGCGGTGAGCGTCAGGTCGCGCGGCGCCGTACCGGTGTCGAACAGCCGCTTGCCGTCACCGAGGATGAGCGGGAAGAGCAGCAGGCGGTACTCGTCGACGAGGTCGTGCTCGACCAGCGTGCGCAGGAGCCCGCCGCTGCCCAACAGCACGATCTCCCCCTCGGTGCGCTTCTTGATCTCGGTCACCGCGGCGGGGAGGTCGGCGCCGAGCACGGTGGAGTTCTCCCAGCTGGGGTCGGTGAGCGTGCGGGAGGCCACGTACTTCGGCATGGCGTTCATCGCCGCGACCGCCGGGTCGCTCCGGTCGGCGTACGGCCAGGTGGCGGCGAAGATCTCGTACGTCCGGCGGCCGAGCAGCAGCGCCGCGGCCCCGGCGGTGGAGTCGCTCATGAACCTCTCCACCGCCGCGTCGACATAGGGCAGCACCCAGCCGCCCCGGTCGAACCCGCCGTCCCGGTCCTCCTCGGGGGAGAGCACCGACTGCATCACGCCGTCGAGGGACACGAAGTTGACCACCGCGAGCTCGCCCATCACCGCTCCTTGGATGAATGCCGATCGGTCGTGGAACCCGCCCACGGTAGACGCCGGACGGCCGCACGGTCCGCGGGTCCCGGCACGCGGGGTCAGCCGGCCGGGTGGCCGGGTTCCAGGTCGGGCAGGGAACGGAAGTTGAGCGGGGCGGCCGGGGTCCGGACCGCGACGTCGATCGGGGAGAGCAGGAAGCCGACGTGGTCGCCGAGGTCGGCCCGTTCCAGGATCCGGCCGACCAGGTGGCGGTGGGCGTCGGCGAGCAGCGGCACGCCTTCGGGGCCGGGCCGCCAGGCGCAGCGGGCGAACTTGTCGATCTCGTCCCCGGTCTCCGTCGCGAACAGGGCCGCCAGGTCCTGCTGGTCCCGGCCGAGGACGTGCACGGCCAGCAGGTCCGCCGCCGCGGCGACGCGGTAGGTGTGGTTGCGCCGGGACAGGCAGGCCAGGAACCTGAACGGCTCGATGCTGGTCTGCGTGGCGAACCCGACCAGGCAGCCCGCCCGCGTGCCCGTCCGGGGATCGGCGGTGGTCACCACGAACATCGGGTAGTCGAATCCGCCGACGAACTCGTCGCTGTCCATCCCCGCAGCCTAGGGTTCCGAGGCCGCGTCCTCGCGCACGCCGCGCAATGTGTTCCAGCTCACCCCGGCATCGAATATACGGAACCGTATAACAGGTCTAGCCTCGGCTTTATACGCAACCGTATATTCGGGGCGGGTGCCCCGAGCAGGAAGGTGGCTGTGGCCATGGGTGTTCCTCGCGCGGTCCGTGCCGGAGAGGCCGTCAGCGGAGTCGTGGGGGTGCGTGAGGTGCCCGAGTCCGCGCGTGCGCTCAGCACGCTGCCCGTCATCGACTACGCCGACCGGTTCGGCCTCGCCGCGGGCGTGGACGCGGGCCCGGAGCGGTGGGCGCGGGCGATGTTCGGGGACGTGCCCAGCCCCGGCGAGCGGTTCATCTGGCGCGGGCTCCTGGGGCTGCGGCTGGCCCGGGGACGGTCGCCGGACACCGTGGCCGGGTGGCGCGTCGCCGGGCGGGGCGAGGACTGGATCGTGCTCGAAGCCGAGTCATGGTTCCTGTCCGGGAACCTCGTGGTGCAGGTGGCGGACGGGCGCGTGGCGCTGAGCACCTTCCTGCGCTACGAGCGGCGGCTCGGGGCGGTCGTGTGGCCGCCGCTGTCGGCCGTCCACCGCAGGCTGGTCCCCGGAGTGCTGCGCGGCGCGGCGGCGAGGATCGGCGCCGGTCACTGAGCCCGGCGGTCGCCGAAGATCCGGGTGTAGAGGGCCATGGCCCGGGCCGTGGGGGACGGCGGTCCGGGGAGGAGGCGGTACGTGGGGGCGCCGGCGTCATCGTGTCCGGTGCGCAGGAACAGGGTGCCCGGGGGCGGGGCGTTGTGGAGGCGGCGGGCCAGGTCGTACAGGTGGGTGACGAAGAGCGTCCGGGTGCCCAGGTCGGCGAGGGCGCGGAGGATCCCGGCGGCTATCTCGGCGCCCTCGCGCTCGGTCGTGGACGAGAACGACTCGTTGCACAGGAGCAGGGAGCCGGGGCGGAGCCCGTCGACGAGGGCGCTCATCCTGGCCAGCTCCTCGTCCAGCCGGCCGCTGGACATCGAGCGGTCCTCCTCGCGCCTGAAGTGCGTGAAGACGCCGTCCGCGAGGGAGGCCGCGAACTCGCGGGCCGGGACGAACATGCCGCACTGCATCATGAGCTGGGCCGTCCCGGCGGCGCGCAGGAACGTGGACTTGCCGCCGCGGTTGGCGCCGGTGATCACGATGAGGCCGGTTCCGGGGGCGTCGACGTCGCCGGCCGTGGCATGGCCTTGCAGGAGGGCCAGGCTCGGCTCGTACAGCTCGCGGGCGATGAGGGTACGGTCCCCGGGCGGCCGGGGTTCGGGGAGGCAGATCGGCAGGCCGTGGCCGGTGAGGGTCTCGGCGAGGTTGACGCAGCCGACGTAGAAGCCGAGCTCGTCGCGCAGGGCGCGGAAGAAGTCGCGGACGTGGTCGGCGGACTCGGCGGTCGCGCGGGCGACGTCCGCGAGGACGAGGTCGCGGAGCGCGGGCAGCGCGCGCCAGCTCTCCTCGTGCTCGGAAGGGACGGTATAGGTCAGGCCGGCCTTGCGGAAACGGCGCGGGACGCGGCCCTTTCCCGGTGGCGCGTGCAGGCGCAGGTCGGTGCTCTTGTTCCCGGGGCCGAGCCGCGCGCTCGCGACGATGCCGTGGTCGAAGCGGAGGTCCCCGAGGAGCGCCTCCGCGGTACGGAGGTAGTCCTCGCCCACCTCGGTGCGGAGCGCGCCGAACAGTTCGGCGAAGCCCGCGGAGCGGAACGCCGCGGCGCGCTCGGCCGCGAGGTCGCGCAGGTCCCGCAGCGATTCGCAGGCCAGCTCCAGCGTCCGGACCGAGCGGTTCAGAAGGGCCTCGGGACGGCCGCCGCGGAAGATCTTCCGCTCGGCGTCGACGGCCTCGGCGGCGAGCCGGTAGAGGGCGCGGACCGTTCCGGGGTTCCGCAGGCAGTCGTTCAGGACCCGCTGGCGGTGGCCGATCGCGGCCGCGTCGGTGAGGGGCGCGAGCGTCGTCGCGCGGGCCAGGGCGTACAGGCGCTCGTCGCCGCGGGCCATGGCCGTCCACAGGTGGTGGAGGCGCAGGTCGTCGGCCAGGTCCGCGCCGGCCCGTTCCGGGGAGCCGGCGGCCGCCAGCAGCCGGGGCCTCACCGGCGCACCCGGTCGATGATCTGCGCGTACGTCAGGCCGTGCCGCTCCGCGATCGCGCGGGCGTGGGCGCGGCCGTCGGCGGGGCGCCGCACGATCCGGTACGTGCGCTCGTCGCCGGCGACGGTGGCGACCATGCTGACCGCCTTGGGACTCAGCCGGGACAGCTCGTCGATGAAGCCGACCCACAGGCACGGCGCGTCCAGGCGGGTGATCTCCGCGAGGACGGTCTCGCCGAGCGTCCGGGCGTCGCCGGCGGTGGTGGAGGAGAAGATCTCGTTCAGCACGATGACGCTGGCGGGCGTCGCGCGGTCGAGGAGCGCCCGCGTCCGCAGCAGCTCCTCCTCCAGCTTGGAGGCCAGGTCGTCGGGGCCCTCGGCGCGCTCGTAGTGGGTGAGGATCCGGTCCGGGAGGAAGATCCGCACCTCGCGGCCGGGGACGGGGCAGCCGAGGGCGGCGAGGTGGTGGAGCTGCCCGAACGCGCGCGACAGCGTCGTCTTGCCGCCCTGGTTGGGGCCGGAGACGACGAGGACGCGTTCGGTGCCGGAGAGGTGGACGTCGTTGGTCACCACGCCCTCGCCGCCCAGCTTGGCGGCCAGCGCCAGGTCGTACACGTCGCGGGCGGCGAGGGTCTTGTCGGCGGCGGAGACCGCCGGGAGGCAGACCGGCAGCCCCGCGTCGCGCAGCGGTGCCAGGTACGCCAGGTAGCCGAGGTAGAACCGCAGCTCGTGCTCGGCGCGCGCCAGGTCGTCCGGCACGAGGCCGCGGCCGCTCTCGCAGAACGCGGCGACGTCCCGGAACACGCGGGGGTGCAGCTCGGCGACGAAGTCCAGGATGACGGCCTCGACGTCGTCCAGGCCGAGTTCGGGCGGGGAGCCGTCGCGCGGTGCGGGCGCGGGGTCCTGGCGGAAGCGCTCGAACGTCGCCAGGACCCGTTCGGCGAAGTCGGGGCGGGCGTCCGGGTCGTGCGCCGCGACGGTGACCTGGTCGCCGCGCAGGAACAGGTCGTACCGGACGTCGCCGAGGCGGTCGCGCAGCCGGGCGGCCCGCTCGCGGAACCCGGTGAACGCCGCGCCGCGGGCGTGGGCGGTCACGTCGTCGCGCAGGTCGAGCAGCCCGGGGGCGGTCAGGGGCGCGGCGTCCAGCCCCTCCGCGAACGCGATCACCGCGGCGGTGTGGTCGAGCGCGATCTCCAGGAACCAGCGGTGCGCCTGCGGCGGGTGCTTGCGGCGGGACAGGGCCTCCAGGCGCCGCCGGGTGCGTTCCATGGCGGCCGTGAACCGGACGGCGACCTCGTGGACGGCCGGGTCCTCCAGGTCGCGGAAGATCCGCTGGCGGAAGGCGACGAGGTCCGGGTCGCGCAGCGGGTGGCGGTAGCAGGCGGCGAGTTCCGGTGCGCCGCCGGCCCGCGCGGCGTCCCGGACGACCTGGTCGAGGTTCAGGTCACGGAAGTGGCCGGGTTCGGGGACGTCGGCGAGCCCGGCGGGGGGTCCGGCGGCGCCGAACAGGATGCTGCGGATCGCCATCCGCCCCACCTCCCGACCGGAGATCAGCCCATGCGGAAGTGTTCAACCTACACACGAGCGCGGCCGCGGGTCAGCCGGTGAAGATCAGGTCCAGGGCGACGGCGGCGGTCCACGACTGGGGGCGGGCGCCCAGGGCCTCGCCGGTGAACGGGTGGTAGTACTCGGCGAAGACGCCGTCCGAGAGCTGGTCGAGCGCGGAGGCGCGCAGGACGGCGGCGGCCTCGGGCTCGCCGGAGCGCTCCAGGCCCCAGATCAGCAGCCAGGTCATGGGCGGCCACTGGGGGCCGCGCCAGTAGCGGGCCGGGTCGAACGCGGGGGACGACGGGCTGGTGCTCGGCGGCAGGGCGGTGGCCAGGGCGGGGTGGCCGCACCAGTCGGGGGAGAAGAGCGTGTCGACCAGGCGGCGGCGCCGGGCCGGGGGCAGGCCGCCGCTGAGGAGCGGGGCGAAGCCGGCGACGGTCGCGGTACGGAGCGTGCGGCCGGTGCGGAGGTCGACGTCGGCGGCGAAGCCGTCCTCGTCGGTGGTGGCGGCGACACCGCGGCGGAAGCGGTCGGCGTGGGCGATCAGCTCGTCCACGCCGGGGAGGGCCAGCTCGTCGGCGACGGTGGCGAGCTCCTCGGCGGCGGCCGCGAAGATCGCGCTGGACAGGACGTCGGCGACGCGGAAGCTGAGGGACTCGCGGGCGCGCGCGTCGTCGTAGCGGGCCTCCCGCAGCTCCTCGATCAGCCACTGGTAGCGGCTGTAGTCGAGGTCGGTGGGGCGCTGGGCGGCGGCGCCGCCGAGGGTGCCGAGGGCGTGCACGTCGGCGCGGCGGAACGGGGTGAACGCGGCGGGCGGGACGACGGCCGCGTACGGGGCGTCCCAGCGGGGCGAGTTGTCCAGCCCGCTCTCCCAGCCGTGGTAGATCGTCAGCAGCCCGCGGCGGTCGGGGTCGCGGCGGTCGGCGAGGTAGCGGTGCCAGGCCAGCAGGGCGGGCCACAGCGCGCGGATGCGGTCGGTGGCGGCGCGGCGCTCGGTCGGGGCGGCGCGGAGCGCGGCGTCCAGGATGCGGCGGATCGCGGCGCCGTGGACGGGCGGCTGCATGAGGCCGCTGGTGGCGGGGCCTTCGGGGGCGTCGGCGCAGACGTCGCGGCAGGCCCAGCGGGCGGGGCCGGGCTCGTACGAGCCCTCGCCGTCCGAGCCGTCGGAGAAGACGATGTGGGGGACCATGCCGGTGCGCCACTGGGCGGCGAGGAGGGTCTCCATCTCGGTCAGCGCGCGGTCGGGGGAGAGGCGGGCGAGGCCGATGGCGATGAACGCGGCGTCCCAGCTCCACATGTGGGGGTAGAGGCCGGGCGCGGCGACGGTGAGGCGGCCGCGGTCGTTGCCGCGCAGGGCGTACGCGGCGCGGGCGGCGGTCTCCATGTCGGTGAGCGCGCCGCGCCGCCGGGGGACCGGCCCGGTGGCCGTCGGCCGGAGGTGGGCCCCGGCCCGGGGGGTTGCGGTCACGGTGCCTCACTTCGTCCGCCGAATCGGACACTTTGTCCGCGACGCAGGACATAGTCTCCCGGGCACGGGAGCCGGCGCAAGGCCGGGCCCGCGACCCGCGTAACACTCATGCAACATACCCGCCGGATCAGGGTGCCCGGCAGGGGCGAAACCGCAGGTGAGGGGACCGTCACCCGCGGGCGATGCGGGCGTCCACCGCCTCGGCGGCCAGCACCCGGTCCACCACCATCGAGGCCGCGCCGGTCACCCCGGCGCGCTCGCCCAGCCGCCCCTCCGCGATCCGCAGGTTCCGCGTCGAGCGGTACTGGGCGTCCCGGTAGACGACCTCGCGGACGCCCGCCAGGAGGTGCTCGCCGGTACGGGCCAGCCCGCCGGAGATCACCAGCACCCCGGGATTGGTCACGCTGACGAGCGTCGCGAGCACCTCGCCGAGGACCAGCCCGGCCTCGCGGACGCGCCGTACGGCCGCCGCGTCGCCCGCCTCGACCAGCCGTACGACCCCGGCCGTGTCCGCGGTGCCCAGCGTCCGGGCCAGCGCGGCGCCGCCCGCGACGGCGGCCAGGCAGCCGTGCGCCCCGCAGACGCAGGCGGCGCCGCCGTGCCCGCGCAGCCGGACGTGGCCGATCTCCCCGGCGGCGCCGCCCGCGCCGTGCAGGATCCGGCCGTCCTCCACGATGCCGGCGCCGATCCCCGTCCCGACCTTGACCAGGACGAGGGTGGTGCAGCCGGTCGCGGCGGCGTACTCGCCGAGGGCCATCATGTTGGCGTCGTTGTCGGCCAGGACGGGGCCCGGGAACTCGGCGGACAGCGCGGCGACGACGTCGTGGTCGCGCCAGGAGGCGACGGCCGGGGTGGGGATCACCCGGCCGGTGCGCCGGTCGACCGGGCAGGGCAGCCCGATGCCGACGCCGCAGACCTCGTTCAGGGAACGGCCCGCCCGGCCGAGCAGGTCGTGGAAGCGGGCGGCGGCCCAGGCGAGCGTGGGCTCGGCGCCGTCGGCCACGTTCAGCGGCCCGGCGGACTCGGCGAGCGTGCGGCCCGCCAGGTCGACGACGGCCGCCCGGCCGTGGGTCGCGCCCAGGTGCGCGGCCAGCACGACCGCCGAGCCCTCGTCGATCCGCAGCAGGCTGGGCCGCCGCCCGCCGGTCGAGACGTCCACGCCGCCCTCGCGCAGGTACCCGGCGTGCACGAGCTGCTCGACCCGCTGGGCGACGGTCGAGCGGGACAGCCCGGTGATCTCCATCAGATCGCGCCGGGTCCGCGCCCGGCCCTGCCGGACCAGCTGCAGCAGCCGCCCGGCCGAGGGCGCGCTCACCTGCGGCATCCCGCCCTCCCTCGCTCTCCCGCCCGCCGTCCGGCCGGCGGGCGCGCCCCTATGATCTCGCGCCGCCCCGGGCGGCCTCCGCCCGCCTTCACCGCAACCGGTCGCCCGCCGCCGGGGTTCGGGGAGGCGAGATCGACTCCTAGGGAAGAGAGCCGCACATGGATCTGCAGCTGACCGGCAAGGTCGCCGTCGTCACCGGGGCGTCCAAGGGGATCGGGCTGGCCGTCGCCCGCACCCTGCTGGAGGAGGGCGCCCGCGTCGTGGCCGCGTCCCGGACGTCCGGGCCGGGGCTGGACGCGCTCGCCGGGCCGGACCTCGTCCACGTCCCCGTGGACCTGATGGACCCGGCCGCCCCCGCCCGCGTCGTCGAGCGGGCCGTGGACGCGTTCGGCGGGCTGGACATCCTGGTCAACAACGCCGGCGGCCCGCCGCCCGGCGTGACGCTGCCGCGGTTCGGGTTCCTGAACGCGACCGACGACGACTGGCGGGAGATGTTCGAGTTCAACCTGTTCGGGCTGGTACGGGCCACCCGCGCCGCCATCCCGCACCTCGTCGAGCGGGGCGGCGGCGCGATCGTGAACGTCTCGTCCGGCAACGCCCGCCGCCCGGCGCCGATGAACCACGACTACAACGCGGCCAAGGCGGGCGTGAACAACCTGACGAAGGCGCTGTCGGAGGAGTTCGGGCCGCAGGGGATCCGGGCCAACACGGTGTCGGCCGGCCCGGTCCGCACCGACTGGTGGACGAAGGACGGCGGCGCGGCCGACGTCATCGGCGCCCAGGCCGGCGCGGACCGGCAGGCCGTGATCGAGAAGGTGGCGCCGGAGATGATGGCGCTGACCACCGGCCGGCTGGTGGAGCCGCAGGAGATCGCCGACGCGGTGGTCCTGCTGGCCTCGCCGCGTTCCGGCAGCACCACGGGCGCCGACTTCGTCGTCGACTCCGGGTTCCTCAAGGAGCTGTGACGGTGCCCGCGCCCGCCGCCGGACGAGGGGCGGCGGGCGCGGTACCGCGCGTCAGGGGACTCAGGGGATACCGAGGTGGTCGGCGAGGCGGTCCAGGTGGAGGTCGTCGTCGCCGAACGACGCCGCGGCCGCCATCGCGTGCCGGGAGAACAGGTGCAGGTCGTGCTCCCAGGTGAAGCCGATGGCGCCGTGCACCTGGTGGCCGAGCGCGCAGACCCGCTCGTACGCCTCGCTCACCCACGCCTTGGCCGCCGCGACCTCCGCCGCCGCGTCCCGGCCCGCCGCCAGCCGCCAGACCGCCTCGTACGCCGCGAACCGGGAGCCCAGCACGCCGATCGCCATGTCGGCGCAGTGGTGCTGGACGGCCTGGAACGCCCCGATCGGCCGCCCGAACTGCTCCCGCCCCGTCGCGTACTCGACCGTCAGGTCCAGCACCCGCTGCGCCCCGCCGACCATCTCGGCGCACGTCGCCGCCGCCCCGTACGCCGACATCGCGTCCACGGGCGCCCGGTCCGTGCCGAGGGCGCGGTCGGGCGGCACGGCGACGGAGTCGAACGCGACGGTGAACGGCCGGTCGAGGCCGACCGTCCCGGCCGCCCGGAGCGTGATCCCGGGGGCGCGGGCATCGACGAGGAACGCCCGCGGCTCCCCGTCCAGTTCCGCGACGACCAGCAGGGCCTCGGCGCTGCCGGCGTACGGGACGAACCCCGCCGTCCCGTCGATCACGAAGCCGTCCGCCGTGCTGGCCGCCACCGGCCCCTCGCCGGGGCGGTCCCACGGGACGGGCGTGTAGCTCATGATCTGCCCGCGGGCGACGGCGCCGAGCCACCGCGACCGCTGCTCCGGCGTGCCGTACCGGGCGATCGGCAGCGCGCAGCAGGCGACGGTCGCCAGCAGCGGGCTCGGGACGAGCGCGTACCCGAGCTGCTCGAACAGCAGGCACACGTCGACGAAGTCGCCGCCGACGCCGCCGTGCTCCTCGGGGAGCGCGAGCCCGGTCCAGCCGAGCTCGACCATCTCCTTCCAGAGCGCGGCCGAGTGCCCGGCCGGGTCGTCCGCCATGGCCCGCGCGCCCGCGGTCGCGGCCCGGGACGCCAGCAGCTCGCGGGCGGTCTCGGTGACGAGGCGCTGGTCCTCGGTCGGCGTCAGGTCCATGGCGCCGGGATCTTGTCGGACCGCACCCACACGCCCGGCCGCTCCTCCCAGAAGAGCTGCACCAGGATGCCGCCGGTGTGCTTGGGGTGGACGAACGTGTGCCGCCAGGCCGCGCCGTCCGTCGTGCCCTCCTCGTCGTCGAACGTGGGGACGCCGTGGTGGGCGCAGGCGGCCATCGCGCGGTCCCAGTCGGCGACCTCGAACGTGACGTGGTGCGCGGCGGCGCCGTTGCGGTCCCAGAACCGCTGGATGAACGAGTCCTCCCCGCGCGGCATGATGATCTCCCAGCAGATCGCCGAGCCGGGGATGTTGAGCACCAGGTCCGCCATGTCGGGATGCTCCTCCATGGGCGTCCGCCAGATCGGGACGAACCCGGCCAGGTCGGCGTACCAGCGGGCCAGCTCGTCCCGGTCGGGGAACGCCTGGCAGATGTGGTCGAGCGCGACGATCCCCAGCGACGGGGCGCCGCCGTCCGGCGTGGCCGCCGGCGCGGCGGCCCCGTCGCCGCACATCTCCAGCGCGCCCGGGCCGCGCAGCCGGAACAGCACGCCGGGGCCGTGCTCGGGCGGCGACAGCGACGCCTCCAGCCAGCGGCCCCGCACCCCGCCGGTCGGCTTGATCCCGCGCGTCTCCAGGTCGGCGCGGACCGCGTCGACGTCGGGCACCTCGGCGCCCACGTGGTGCAGCCCGGCGCGGCCGCCGTGGTCGTCCAGCCACGCCTGGAGCGCCGAGCCCTCGCCCGCCGGCTCCAGCACCTCCCATGCCTGGCCCCAGCTGCCCGGCACCTCCAGCCGGACGCCGCGGCAGCCCTCGGCGGGGCTCTCCCAGCTCCGCACCCGCCGGAAGCCGAACAGCCCCTCCAGCAGCGCGACCTGCGCGTCCAGGTCGGGTGTCACCTGGGCGATGTGATCGATCCGGTAGATCAGCACAGCGTTCTCCTCAGGTTCCGGGCTCAGCTCGGGTGCGGCTCGATCCAGTCGTAGCCGTACGTGACCAGCTCCTTGACGAGGCGCAGGTTGTAGCGGTTCATCGCCGCGATCCGCTCGGCCAGCGCGCCGACCCGCTTGTCGAACTCCCCGGCCGGGTACACGTCGTTCACCAGCCCGAGCCGCATCGCCCGCTCGGCGTCGATCCGGGCGCCGGTGAACAGCAGCTCCTTCGCCAGCGCCTTGCCGATCCGCTGCGGCAGCCGCTTCACGCCGCCCCAGCCGGGGGCCGAGCCGCCGAACTCGGGCTGGTCGGGGTCGCCGTCCTCGGTCATCTTGGGGCGGTACGGGGGCCGCGCCGACAGCGTGATCTCGACCAGGCCCAGCTTGGCGTCGTCGGCGGCCACGATGAAGTCGGCCGCCAGCGCCAGCTCCAGCCCGCCGCCGACCGCGTACCCGTGCACGGCCGCGATCACCGGGACCGACAGCCGCTCCATCATCGCGAACGTCTTCTCGCCGAGCCGCCCCTGCTCGATCCGCTCCTTCTTGGTGAGCCGCTCGGACCAGCCGAGGTCCATGCCCGCGCAGAACGCCCGCTCGCCGGCGCCGCGCAGCACCACCACGCAGACGTCCTCGTCGTCGTCGATCGCGGTGAAGATGCTCCGCAGCTCCGCCATCGTCGTCGGCGTGAGCGCGTTCAGCTTGTCCGGGCGGTTCAGGGTCAGCCAGGCGACGCGTTCCTCGATGTGCAGGTCCACGGTCTCGTAGGAGGGGTGGCCGGAGGAATGATCCGTCATGCGGGCTCCTTAGCTTCGGGGCAGGCGCAGGCCGCGGGTGGCGATGACGTTGCGCTGGATCTCGGACGCGCCGCCGAGGAAGGTGGCGGCGACCGCGTCCCGGGTCATGTGGGTGAACGCGGCGTTCAGGGGGGCGCCGTCGCGTGCCCACAGCGTCCCGGCCCGGCCGAACGCCTTGGCGCCCGTGCGGGCCAGCCGCTGGTGCAGCTCGGCGCCGAACAGCTGGTTGACGGACGCCTCGTACCCCGGCTCGGTGCCCTCGGGGCCCGCGGCCTGGACCGAGACCGTGTACCGGGCCAGGTTGTACAGGACGCGGATCTCGGCGTACCGGCGGGCGATCTCACGCCGGTACGAGGCGCCGCGGTCGGCCCGCACGAGCCCCCGCCCCTCCGCCGACCGCAGGTAGCCGACCAGGTCGAGCAGGGCCTGCTCGTACTTGATGGTGGCGCCGATCCCGGCCCGCTCGAAGCCGAGCGCGCTCATCGCCACGTACCAGCCGCGGTTCTCGGCGCCGACCCGGCACGACACCGGCACCCGCACGCCCTCGAAGAACACCTCGCAGAACGGCGCGGCGCCGCGCAGATCGGTGATCGGCCGTACCGTCACGCCCGGCAGCGACGTGTCGACCAGCAGGAACGTGATGCCGCGGTGCCTGGGCTCGGCGTCGGGATCGGTGCGGACGAGCACGAACAGCCAGTCCGCGTACTGCCCGAGCGAGGTCCACACCTTCTGCCCGTCGACCACGTACGCGTCGCCGTCGCGGACGGCGCGGGTGCGCAGCGAGGCGAGGTCGGACCCGGCGCCGGGCTCCGAGAAGCCCTGCGCCCACGTCGTCTCGCCGCGCGCGATCGGCGGCAGGTGCGCCGCCTTCTGCTCGTCCGTGCCGTGCACGAGCAGCGTCGGGCCGAGCAGGAACGCGCCGATGCCGTTCACCGTCGGCACGCGGGCCCGCATCAGCTCCTCGTGCAGGATGAACTCCTCCAGCGCCGACAGCCCGGCGCCGCCGTACTCGGCCGGCCAGTGCGGCGCGATCCAGCCGCGCTCGGCCAGCGCGGCCGCCCAGGCGCGCGCCCCGTCCCGGCGGTCCGGGTCGTCGCCGACGCGGTCGGCGGGCCAGTTGTAGCCGCGCACGTCCTCGGGCTCCAGGCTCTGCTCGCCGTCCAGGTCGGGCCGGTACGACGCGGGGAAGCGGTCGCGGACGAACGCGCGGACCTCGTCCCGGAACGCCGCCTGCTCCGGGGTGTCGTCCCAGTTCACGCCGTCCCCTCCCGTTCCCAGGTGAGGGGCGGTTCGGGTGCCCGCGGAGCCTCCCGGTCCCAGGTGCCCGGGGTGAGACCGTTCTCGCCCTCGGCGCGCAGCCGGTACTTGGCGACCTTGTCGGTGGGGGTGCGGGGGAGCGCCTCGACGAACTCGACGTACCGCGGCACCATCGAGCGCGGCAGCCGCTCCTCGCAGAACGCGACCAGCTCCTCGGGATCGAGCCCGGCGCCCGGCCGCACGACGACGCTGACCTTGATGTCCTCGTCCTCCAGTTCGGACGGGACGCCGATCGCCGCCGACTCCAGCACCGAGGGATGCATGTTGATCTCGCACTCCAGGTCGAACGCCGAGATGTTCTCGCCGCGGCGCCGGATGGCGTCCTTCATCCGGTCGAGGAAGTAGAAGTAGCCGTCGTCGTCCTGCCATACCCGATCTCCGGTGTGAAACCACATGTTCCGGAAGCAGCGGGTCGTGGCCTCCCAATCTCCGTAATAGCCCGTCGTCAGGACGAACGGCTGCTTCGGCCGCAGCACCAGCTCGCCCGGCTCCCCGACCGGCACCTCGCGGTCGTGCTCGTCCACGACGGCCACGTGGAAGCGCTCCTCGTGCGCCGTGCCGCACGAGCCCGTACGCCACTCGCCGTACGGGCTGCCGGTCGCGATGCCCGCCTCGGTGCTGGTGTACGTCTCCACCGAGCGCACCCCGAAGCGCTCGCGCAGCGGCTCGTCCAGGCTCGACTTGCCCATGTAGAACGTCTGCATCGGGTGGTCGCGGTCGCGCGGCGAGGGCGGCTGGGCGAGCAGGATCGGGATCATCGAGAACACGCTCATCGTCACCTGCGCGTCGAACCGGCGCACGTCGTCCCAGAACCGGGACGCGCTGAACCGCTCGACGATCGCGATCGACCCGCCGCCCAGCAGCGCCGACAGCATCCCGTCCCACAGCGCCGCCGCGTGGAACAGCGGCAGCGGGCAGTAGATCGTCTTGCCCCACCGGTCGAGGAAGTCCAGCGAGTCGTACGCGCACGTCAGCGCGAGCGCGTGCGGGACCATCGCGCCCTTGGAGGGGCCCGTCGTCCCGGAGGTGTACATGATCGCCTGGAGGTCGGCGAACCCGACGTCCGCCTCGACCGGGTCGGCGCCGTGCGCCATCAGCGCCGACATGTCGAGGGCGGGCCGGCCGAGCGCGAGCATCGGCACGCCGGCCGCCGCTCCCTCGCGGACGAGGACGAGCCCGAGGTCGGGGAGCCGGTCCGCGATGGCGGGGATCCGCTCGGCGTACGGGCCGTCCACGACGAGGAAGCGGGACCTGGAGCTGAACAGCACGTGCCGCAGCAGCTCGCTCTTGTACGCGATGTTGATCGGCACGGCCACGGCGCCGAGCCGGGCCAGCGCGAACACCAGGTGCACGAGGTCGGCGCAGTTGGGGAGCATGACGCCGACGTGGTCGCCGCGGCCGACGCCGAGCGCGGCCAGCCCGCGCGCCATCCGGTCGGCGGTCGCGTCCACCTCGCCGTAGGTGACCTCGCCGTCCCGGAACTTGAGGAAGGGGTCCGTCCGGTGTGCTCGGGCCTGGGACCGGAGGACGTCCCCGATGACCAGGCTTTCCAGCGTTCGTTCGCCGATCCGTCTGTCTTCTCCCACCCGAGGCATCGAACCTCCGCTGCCGCACGGGGCGGCCTGAAAACTGGACATTGACCTAAATATCCGAACATGAAAGAAGAAAAGCGGCAATAGTGATGAAAGGGATTAAAAGGGTTACCTGAGGGTTGCATGGGGCTCGCGCGCACCCGCGTGGTCAGGGGTCGCCCTGGGACGCCCCTAGGGCCGCCGAGTACGGCCGCTACGCCTCGGTCGCCGACCTGCTCCGCCAGATCGGCCACGACGAGCGCGTGCACAAGCAGGACAGCCTCGTGCACATCAGGGCGCCGCGCTTCCACCAGGCGCCGTGACAACGGAAAGAGCCCCGGAACGCGCGGTTCGCGCTCCGGGGCTCCGGCCGTCGCGGGGTTCTGCTCTGGTGGGAACAGATCACCCCTCTCCGCTGCCTGGTACGGCGATCGGGTCGAGTTCGTGGTCAGGGTCGCGGTGGCCCGGCGGTGACTCCGGCTTCGGGCGGTCCGCTGCGGGACCCTGGCGAGGGCCCGGGGGAGCCTCGTTCTGCGGCGATTCCACCGGCGAATTCGGCGTGGGGGAATCGGCATCGGAATTCGCGTTCTTCGGTGCCGGTCGCGCCTGCTGTTCGGCCGGCGGGTGCTGCTGGTCCTGCTGGTCCTGCTTGGTTATCTCGTCCAGCCGCTGCGCGAGCCGCGGGATCGAATCGGGCCACTTCCTCACTTCCGGGGCGCCCGGCCGTACCGCCCCGGCGAACTGTCTTTTCCGATAGCCCGAGAGCTTGTTGATCCGCACTCGCGAACCGCTGTTGGGCGCGTGGATGAACCGGTTCTTCGCGATGTACATCCCGACATGGGCGCGGCCGCGGAAGAAGATCAGGTCGCCCGGCCGCATCGAACTCCAGCCCACCTTGCGGCGCACCTTGCCGTACTGCGAGTAGGTCACCCGCGGGAGCTTCACGCCCGCCTGCCGCCATGCCTTCTGCACCAGCCCGGAGCAGTCGTAGGCGCTCGGCCCGGTGGCCCCCCAGCGGTACGGCTTGCCGATCTGCGCGCGGGCGAACCGGATCGCGGTCCTCGCGCGCTCCCGCTGCCTGGCGATCCTGCGCTGGTACTTGTTGTAGGCGCGCACCTGCTTCATCGAGGCGGGGTCGATCCGGAGCCGCTGCGCCGACGACGGCTCCGGCCGCGGCTCCTGCGCCCCCGGCGCCTCGGGCGCCTGCGGTGCCGGCTCCGCGGCGGTGGCGGCCTCGGCGCCCGCCGGAATGGTCACTAACATTGTCGCGGCGAGCAGGCACCCGGCGGCCTGCGGCGCCATCCGGCCGGTCCGCCTGGTGCGGCCCGGTGCGTTCGCATCCCGCTTCTGATGCTGGATGCCCATAGCAAACCCCTCCGATGTCGACGAGTGATCGTTTCGTTTGCCGAGGGAACGACTACCCGCCCGCATCGCCGCGTTATTCGGGACACCCGCAGTCTTTAGGTGATCATGGTGCGGCCGTGGAAACGCCGTGCGCGCCGATTGACCGTCGCGCCGCTAAGAGCCGAACAAGAACGTCATTGTCCGCGAAATGGGCAGAGTTCACATTGTTCATGAAAACGGGGTCCGGCGGCGACTCCGCCGGACTCTCTCCGGTGAACGGTTTTCGCCCCGCGTGGCGATTCGGCGATCACGCCCCGCCTCCCTCTGTTTGATGTTCGTGAAACATCGAACGAAGTACCATGGGTCCATGAAGCGGGCGCGGCATCCGGAACCGGAGGAGATGGCTCTCATCGGGGTGATGGGGGCCCTCAGCGACCCGATCAGGGTCGGGCTGCTCCGGGTGCTGTCCGACGGCCGCGAACGGGGCTGGGGCGAGCTGCGCGCCCCCGTCGCCAAGTCGACGCTGAGCCACCACCTGCGCGTCCTGCGCGACGCGGGCATCACCCGTACCCGCCAGGAGGGCACCCGCTGCTACGTCGAGCTCCGCCGCCGCGAACTCGACGCCCGCTTCCCCGGCCTGCTCGACGCCGTGCTGAACGCCGCCGCCGCCGAGGACGTCGGCGACCAGGTCGGCCTCACCGCCTGACGCGACCGCCGTCCCCGCCGGGCGTCCTGAACCGGGTCAGCTGGCGCGGGTGTGGTAGACGGCCTCGATCGGCGTGACCTGGAGGCGGGGGGACGCCTGCTCGAAGTGGCCGGTCCGCGGCTCCGGCACGGACGTGATCAGCGGCGCCCGGTCCCGGCCGTACAGGAAGGCGCCGAGCCCGGTCAGCAGGCGGTGGACGTCCTGCGGCGGCCGCACGACGAGCCGCAGGAACCGGCTCGAACTGCCCAGCTTGTTGCCGCACTCGCGGACGAAGAGGCCGTGCTCGGACAGCAGGTAGTCGCGCAGCCGCACGCCGTCCCGGTCGTTCGGCAGCTTGATCAGGATGAAGTTGCCCTGCGACGGGAACACCTTCAGTCCCGGCAGCGACGACAGCTGCTGGAGCATCGACCGCCGGTCGAGCGCGAGCCTGGCCAGGCTCGCCTGGTACTCGGCGCGGTGCTCCCTCAGCAGGAACACCACGATCTCGGCGAACGAGTTCAGGTTCCACTTCGGCAGCGCCTTGCGGACCATGCCGGCCAGCGCCGGATTCGCCACGAGGTACCCGAACCGGATGCCGTGCAGCCCGAAGTTCTTGCCCAGGCTCTTCAGCACGATCACGTTCGGCCGGATCGACGCCTCCTCCGCGACGCTCGTCACCTGCTCGGCGTCCACGAAGTCGATGAACGACTCGTCGACCACCACCAGGTCCAGGTCGACGAGCCGGTCCATCATCCGGACGACCTCCTGGCGCGGCACGTACCCGCCGTCCGGGTTGTTCGGGTTGCAGATGACCGCGACCCGCGACCGGCGCTCCCGGACGAACCCGATGAACGCCTCCGGGTCGAACGCGAAGTCGCGGCTCTCCGGCAGCGGGAACATGTCGACCCGCTTGCCCGTCTCCAGCGGCTGGTCCGTCCAGCGGCCGAACGTCGGGATCGGCGTCGCCAGGCTCTCCCGGACCAGCAGGTGGTCGATCCACGTGATGAGCTCGGTGGACCCGTTCCCCATCGCCACCGTCTGCGGGTTGAGGCCGAGCGTCGTGCACAGCTCCGCGGTGATCGTGTCCGCGCTGCTCGGGTAGTACTTGAGGATCGTCTCCATCGTCTCCCGGAGCCGCCCGAACATCTCCGGTGTCGGGAAGTACGGGTTGCACGGGATGCAGAAGTCGATGAGGTCCGCCTGCCGGCCGCCGTCGGCGCGGGCGAGAGCGAAGTACGACGGACTGTGCGCGTTCTGCCGCAGCAGCGCATCGATGGATCCGGCCACCTCGACCTCCTGGAAATGGGCACCGCCGGGATATACGAGCCCGCGCCCGCCCGGGTTCAGCGCACCGCCCGACCGCCCCGCGCGAGGCGCCCGGGGTCAGGCGGTGGATCTCGGGGTGTGGTCGCCGATCGTGCGGGCGACGATCTCGGCGGTCACCCGGAGCGGGGCCGTGTCGTGGGAGGTGCGGCTCAGGATCAGGGCGCCCTCGAACGCCGACAGTACGTAGATCGCCAGGTCCTCGGCCGGCTCGACGCCCGCTGACGCGAAGTGGCGGGCGGTGGCGGTGCGCCAGGAGGCGAACACCTCCGCGCAGGCGTGCCGCAGCGGCTCGCTGGTGGTGGCGGCCTCCAGCGCGACGGTCGCGATCGGGCAGCCGTCGGCCCACCCCGACTTCTCCAGGGCGTCGACGCTCAGCTGGAAGAAGGCCCGTACGGACCCGGCCGCGTCGTTCCCTTCGCGGCCGTACACCAGGTCGAACAGGCGCAGGTAGCGGCCGCCCGAGTGGGCGATGGTCTCGGCGCCCAGCTGCTCCTTGCCGCCGGGGAAGAAGTGGTAGAGCGAGCCCCACGGCGCCCCGGCCTCGGCCGTGACCTGCTTCAGGCCGGTCGCCGCGTACCCCTGCTCGCGGAAAAGCTGGGCGGCGGCCTCCAGCAGCCGCGCCCGAGTGTCGGATCCCATCCGGGTACCTTAGCCCTTGCACTCACTAGATCGATCTATCTAGTATCCGCGGCATGATCCGTACCGAGCGCCGTGGCGCAGTCCAGCTGATCACCCTCGACCGTCCCGAACGCCGCAACGCCGTGGACGGCCCCATGGCCGAGGCCCTCGCCGAGGCGGTCGGCGCGGCCGAGCGGGACGGCGACGTCCGCGCCGTCGTCCTGGCGGGCGCCGGCGGAACGTTCTGCGCCGGCAACGACCTCAAGGCCATGGCCGCGGGCGACTTCCCCGTGCCCACCGTGGACGGGCCGCCGCCCATGCGGGTGACCCGCACGCCCCCGGCCAAGCCCGTCATCGCCGCGATCGAGGGCTACTGCTTCGGCGGCGGCTTCGAGCTGGCTCTCTGGGCCGACCTGCGGGTGGCGTCCACGACGGCCGAGTTCGGCACCCTCAACCTCGGGCAGGGCCTTCCCTGCCTGGACGCGGCCACCGTCCGGCTGCCGCGCCTGGTCGGCCAGGGAAGGGCGCTCGACATCCTGCTGACCGCCCGCCGCGTCCCCGCGGAGGAGGCCCACCCCTGGGGCCTCGTCACCCGCCTGGCCGAGGCCGGCCGGGCCGCCGAGGAGGCGCTGGCCCTGGCCGAGGCCGTGGCGGCCCTGCCGCCGGGGGCGTTGGAGGCCGCCCGGCAGTCCGTGCTGGAGCAGTGGTCGCTTCCGGAGGGCGAGGCCGTCCGGAACGAGGCGCGCCTGGCCCTCCAGCCTTAGGGGCCGCGGTAGGCGTGACGTCACCGCCGCGGGCCGTGTGACCGCACCCTGATCGCCGCCGAGCGTACGTGAGCCATTGATGGGCGCTGGACAATAGTGTGTGGCGCACACTATGGTGTGACGCGTGACCTCAGAAGAGCTGATCCTCAGCCAGGCGCAGGAGTTGCGGCGCGGCACCGTCGTGCTGGCCTGCCTGGCGCTGCTGGAGGAGCCGCAGTACGGCTACGCCCTCCTGGAGACGCTGAACGAGGCCGGAATCACCGTCGACGGCAACACCCTCTACCCGCTGCTGCGCCGGCTCGAGAAGCAGGGGCTGCTCGGGAGCGAGTGGAACACCGACGAGTCCCGGCCGCGGAAGTTCTACCGGGTGAGCACGCAGGGGGCACAGGTACGCGCCGGCCTCATGCGCGAGTGGCAGGACCTGGTCGCGTCGATCGCGCGGCTGACCAAGGAGAGTTGATGAACACGCTGACCGAACGCTACGTGCATGAGGTCGTCCGGCGAGTCCCGGCCGACCAGCGGGACGACATCGCCGACGAGCTGCGCACGACGATCGCCGACACCGTCGAGGCGCGGGACGAGGCGGACCCGGCCGCGGCCGAGCGCGCGGTGCTGACCGAGATGGGCGACCCGATCCGGCTCGCCGCCCGGTACGCGGACCGGCCGCTGGCGCTGATCGGCTCGGAGTTCTACCCGACGTACATCCGCTTGCTCAGGCTCCTGCTGGTGACGGTGCTGCCGGTCGTGACGGCCGTGGTGGTGGCGCTGGACGTGCTGGACGACAACGACATCGGCTCGGCGATCGGCACCGGCATCGGCACGGTGCTCACCGTCGGCGCCCAGATGATCGCCTGGTTGACCGTGGTGTTCGCGCTGATCGACCGGTCCCGGGGGCGCGCCGGGGTGGCCGAGACCACGAAGTGGACGCCCGACGACCTGCCCGACACGCCCCGTACCGCCGACAAGCGGGTGGTCGGCGCCCTCGCGTCGGCGGTGTGGAACCTCGCGCTGATCGGCCTGATCGTCTGGCAGCGCACCGCCGAGCCGTACCGGGACGGCGGCGAGCGGATGCAGGTGCTGGACCCCGACCTGTGGGCGGGCTGGATCTGGCCGATCCTCGCGGGCCTGGCCGGCGTCGTGGTGCTCGAACTGGTCCGCGCCGGCAAGGGCCGCTGGACGGTGCCGCTGGCCGTCCCGTACGCCCTGGCCGAGATCGTGTTCGCGCTGCCGCTGGTCTGGGTCCTCCACCAGCAGATGCTCTTCAACCCGGACTTCCTCGCGTCCGTCAACGGCGACGACTGGACGATCCCGGACTCCTTCTACACGATCACGATCCTGGTCGTCCTCGCCATCAGCGCCGGCGAGATCGTCAAGCGCTTCCGCGAGGCCCGCGCCTGACCGGCCCCCCAGGCAAGGCCCCGGCCCCGGCCGGGGCCTTCGCCATATGGCCGTTGCTCACAGAGCGAAGAACAGTGATGAACGGACTGTGATCAAGAAAGCTCGTCGGTAATTTAAGGGTATCCTTGAATCTGAAAGGGACGACTTCCTTGGCCTGGACCGTGAAAGTGACAGAGGAGTACGCCGCATGGTTCCGCAGCCTGATCAAGGAGGATCTCGGCTCCGCGTCCCAAGTGGCCCAGGCGGTGGCGGCGCTTCGCGAGGATGGCCCGACGCTGGGGCGGCCGCTCGTCGACCGGCTGCGAGGCAGTGTCCTGCACCATTTCGTTGGTACCGCGTCAACATTCCGCTGGCGGAGCGGCTGTACTCGGAGTACACGACCGAGGGGGAGGACTGACATGGCCAAGAGAACCCCGCAGGACTGGGAATCCCTGGAGCGCGAACTGTACGCGGCCGGGGTGTCCCCCTCGGAGGTCAGGGACGGGGCGCGAAGACTGCTCGCCGAGAGCAGGGGGCGCCGCCTTGCTCAGTCCCGCAAGCACGCCGGGCTGGGACAGAAGGACGTTGCCGCGGCCATGGGGGTGAGCATTGCGCGTGTCTCGCAGATCGAGCACGGTGAGGTCACGTCGATCGAGGTGATCGCGCGGTACGTGGAGGCGCTCGGCGGCACGTTGGGCCTGGTCGCCGATTTCGGTGATCACATCGTGCGGCTCCCGGTCAGCGAGCCGCCGTCGGCGGCGTGATGCGGCAGCGGTGAACGGCTCCGGCCGCGGCTTTCGGGCTCAGGCGGGTTCCAGGGTGTAGGGGTCGGGGGCGGCGGGGAGGGTGACGGTCACGGCCAGGCCGCCGTCGGGGCGGGGGCGGGCGGTGACCTCGCCGCCGTGGGCGCGGGCGACCGAGCGGACGATCGACAGGCCGAGCCCGGCGCCCTTGGCGGTGATGACGCGGTCGGGGCCCAGCCGGCGGAACGGCTCGAAGAGCGACGGCACCTCGTACGGGGCGACCGGCGGGCCGGAGTTGGCGACGTGGATCTCGACGAGGCCGCCGCGGGTGCGGCTGGTGACGTCGACCCAGCCGCCCTCGCCGGTGTTGTGGCGGATGCCGTTCTCGACCAGGTTCTGGACGAGGCGCTCCAGGAGCATCGCGTCGCCCGTGGTCGGGGCCTCGCCGGCGGTGGCGCGGACGGCGACGCCGGCGCGGCCCGCCTCCAGGGAGGTCTGCGCGGCGACGTGGCCGACGATGTCGGCGAGGTCGACCGGGGCCGGGTCGGTGATCTCGGTCTCCGAGCCGGCGAGGAGGAGCAGGCCGGTGATGAGCCGCTCGTGCCGGAGGTTGATCTGCAGGAGGTTCTCGCCGAGCTGCCGGACGTCGGGGGACGCCGAGGGCCGGTGCATCGCCATCTCGACCAGGGCGCGGCCGACGGTGAGGGGCGTGCGCAGCTCGTGGGAGGCGTTGGCGACGAAGCGGCGCTGCCCGTCGAACGAGCGGTCGAGCCGTTCCAGCATCGCGTCGAACGTGTCGGCGAGCTCCTTCACCTCGTCGTGCGGGCCGGCGAGGGCGATGCGCTCGTGCAGGCCGCGGTCGGCGGCGGGCGCGGCGGCGATCCGGCGGGCGGTGTCGGTGACGCGGTGCAGCGGCGCGAGCATCTGGCCCGCGATCAGCCAGCCCAGCCCGGTCGCGGCGCCGCCGACGACGACGAGCGCGATGCCGCCCTGGGTGATCAGCGAGGTGGCGGCGGCCTCCCGGATCCGCCGGTTCTGGTCCCGCAGCAGCTCCTCGGCCTGCTTGCCGGTCAGGACGTCGCCCTGGTCGTTCACGGCGATCGCCCGGTCGGTGGGGGACGGGCCCGGCGACGCGGTCGCGGCGGGCGGCGGGCCGAGGGTGCGGGCCAGCACCTTGACTCCGCCGCGGCCGATCTGCTGGCTGAACAGCGCGTACGTGACGCCCAGCAGGACGATCCCGGCGAGCATGAACAGCACCGCGTACGTCAGGGTGAGCCGGGCGCGCAGCGGCATCCGGTGCGGCAGGAGCTTCTTCGAGAGCAGCGTCCTCATGAGATGCGGTACCCCACTCCGGTGACGGTCTCGACGACAGGCGGGTCGCCGAGCTTGCGGCGCAGCTTCAGGATGGTGAGCCGGACGGCGCCGGTGAACGGGTCGGCGTGCTCGTCCCACGCCTTCTCCAGGAGCTGCTCGGCGGACACCACGGCGCCGTCGGCGCGCAGCAGCTCGGTCAGCACGGCGAACTGCTGTTTCGGCAGGGGGACGTAGCGGCCGTCGCGGAACACCTCGCGGCGGGCCGGGTCGAGCGTGATGCCGGCCCGGCGCAGCACGGGCGGAGCGGCCGGGCGGCTGCGGCGGCCGAGGGCGAGGACGCGGGCGGCCAGCTCGGGGAACGCGAACGGCTTGGTCAGGTAGTCGTCGGCGCCGAGCCCGAGGCCGTCCACCCGGTCGGTGATCTCGGCGGCGGCGGTGAGCATCAGGATCCGCGCGGGCAGCCCGGCCGCGGCGATCCCGCGGCAGACCTCGTCGCCGTGCACGACGGGCAGGTCGCGGTCCAGGACGACGACGTCGTAGTCGTTGACCGCGAGGCGCTCCTGCGCCGCGCCGCCGTCGTAGGCGACGTCCACGGCGTGCGCCTCCGCGCGCAGCCATTCGGCGATCGCGTCGGCGAGCAGCGGCTCGTCCTCCACCACCAGTACTCGCATCCGTTCCTCCTCCTCCGGGACGGCCCCAGCGTGCCGGATCGCGTGTTTCCTCACCGTTAGGCGGAGGCGGCGGGACGGGGGAAACAGGGGGGAAACAGGGGAGCGGATTGCATCGGTCCCCGTCGGGCCGGAACGGATCCGGCCCGCACGAGGAGAGACGGGACAGGTGACGAAGACGATGCGACTGCGTACCCGAGGCGCGCTGGCGGCGTTCCCGCTGGTGATGGCGCTCGCTCTGACGGGCTGCGGCGGGGATGAGAAGGACAGCGGCGTCGCCACCGTGAGCGGCGGCAAGCAGACCCAGGCCGCCGGCGGCGACGGGCTGACCGCGGACCAGCGGAACGTGAAGTTCGCCGAGTGCATGCGCAAGAACGGCGTCGACATGGAGGACCCCAAGCCGGGCGAGGGGCCCCGGATCATGGTGACCGGCGGGCCGAAGCAGGGCGAGGTGATGGAGAAGGCCCAGCAGGCGTGCAAGCAGTACGCGCCGCAGCAGAACGCCGGTCCGGGCGGGGACAAGCAGGCCGAGGAGCGCGGCCGGAAGTTCGCCGAGTGCATGCGCAAGAACGGCGTGGAGAACTTCCCGGACCCGGAGCCGGGCCAGCGCGGCATCAAGATCACCGGTGAGGTCGGCAAGGACCCGGACCTCCAGACGGCCCAGCAGAAGTGCCAGGACCTGCTCGGCGGCCCCGGCGGCGGACCGGGCGGCGGCGGGCGGAAGTGACCGCCGTGGAAGAGGGGACCGAGCAGCGGACGGAGGAGCCCGCTCCCCAGGAGGAGCGGGTCGCCCGCCGCAGAAGGCGCTCCCGCCGCCGGTGGGCGCTCGGCACGGCCGCGCTGGTCGCGGCCGGCGGCGTCGCGGTCGCCGCGACGCTCGGGCTGGGCGGCGGCTCGGACGGGAACTCGGCGGCGAGCACGCTGCCGCCGAACACCACCAAGGTGACCAAGCAGACGCTCAAGGACACCCAGGACGCCGACGGGGAGCTCGGGTACGGCCCGTCCTCGTCGGCGACCAGCCGGCAGAAGGGCACGGTCACCGCGCTGCCCGAGAGCGGCGCGACCGTGTCGCGGGGCCGCGCGATGTACGAGGTCGACAACGACCCGGTGACGCTGATGTACGGCACCCAGCCTGCGTACCGCCCCATGGAGATCGGTACCGAGGGCAGGGACGTGAAGCAGCTGGAGGAGAACCTCAGCGCGCTCGGTTACACGGGGTTCACGGTGGACGACGAGTTCACGTACGACACGTACGAGGCCGTGCTGGAGTGGCAGGACGACCGCGGGCTGAAGGAGACCGGGAGGGTCGAGCTGGGCAGCGTGGTGTTCGAGCCCGGCGCGATCCGCGTGGACGGCCTGGAGATCGGCAAGGGCGAGCCGATCTCGCCCGGCAAGAAGCTGTACTCCTACACCGGCACCGACCGGGCCGTCACCGTGGAGCTGGAGACCTCCGACCAGCGGCTCGCCAAGGAGGGCGCGACGGTCGACGTCACGCTGCCGGGGGAGGAGACCGTCCAGGGCAAGATCGACGAGGTCTCGACGAAGATCGTTCCGGCGAGCCAGGGCCAGGAGGCGTCGACCACGATCGAGGTCGTCATCTGGATGACCGGCGACAAGGCCCGCAAGGCCGTCGAGAAGCTGTCGTCGGCCGCGGTGGACGTCTCGTTCACCGCGGAGACCCGCGCCGACGTGCTGACCGTGCCCGTCACCGCGCTGCTGGCGCTCCAGGAGGGCGGCTTCGGCGTGGAGGTCGTGAACGGCACCACGACGTCGTACGTCCCGGTCGAGACCGGCCTGTTCGCGGGCGGCCGGGTGGAGATCTCCGGGCAGGGGATCGCCGAGGGCACGGTCGTGGGGGTACCGAAGTGATCTCCCTGCGGGACGTGACGAAGGTGTACTCCGGCGGGGTCACCGCGCTCGGCGGGGTGTCGCTGGACATCGCGGCCGGCGAGCTGGTCGCGATCGTGGGGCCGTCCGGGTCCGGCAAGTCGACGATGCTGAACGTGCTCGGCACGCTGGACCGGCCCACCTCGGGCACGGTGCACGTGGACGGGTACGACGTCGGCGCGCTGCCGGACGCCCGGCTGTCGGCGCTGCGGGCGTCCCGGATCGGCTTCGTCTTCCAGCACTTCCATCTCGCGGCGGGGACCGCGGCGCTCGACAACGTCGCCGACGGGCTCCTGTACTCGGGGCACCGGCCGGCCGAGCGCCGCCGCCGCGCCGCGCGGGCGCTGGAACGGGTCGGGCTCGGCCACCGGATGGAGCACGAGCCGCACGAGCTGTCCGGCGGCGAGAAGCAGCGGGTGGCGATCGCCCGCGCGGTGGCGGGGGAGCCGCCGCTGCTCCTGGCCGACGAGCCGACCGGCGCGCTGGACTCGGTGTCGGGCGCCGGGGTGATGGAGCTGCTGCGGGAGCTGAACGCCGGCGGCACCACCGTGGTGATCATCACCCATGACCGGGAGATCGCCGCCGCGCTGCCCCGGCAGGTGCGGATGCGGGACGGCCTGACGGTGGACGACTCCGCGCGGCCCGCGGCCGTCGTGGAGGTGGGGTGATGGTGAGTCTGGCGGGACGCGCGAACGGATCGGGTGCGAAGGCGTCCCATGCCCGCGATGTCGGTGAGCTGCGCCCTGCCCGGATGAGCCCGCGGGACGTGCTCAGGGTCGGCGCGGTCGGCCTGCGGACGCGGCCGATGCGGGCGTTCCTGTCGGCGCTGGGCATCGCGATCGGCATCGCGGCGATGGTCGCCGTGGTGGGCATCTCCTCGTCCTCGCGCGCCGATCTGGACCGTACGCTCGCCGCGCTGGGCACCAACCTGCTCACGGTCGCGCCCGGGTCGACGCTGACGGGTGAGGAGGCGCAGCTCCCGCTGGGCGCCGAGGCGATGGTGGACCGGATCGCGCCGGTCACCTCGGTGTCGGCGGTCGGGCTGATCGACGACGCCAAGGTCTACCGCAACGACAGGATCCCCGAGGCGGAGACGG
Source organism: Actinomadura sp. 21ATH (assembly GCF_041951345.1). Taxonomy (NCBI): domain Bacteria; kingdom Bacillati; phylum Actinomycetota; class Actinomycetes; order Streptosporangiales; family Thermomonosporaceae; genus Actinomadura; species Actinomadura sp. 21ATH. The sequence continues at coordinate 101,226 of NZ_JBGNUR010000020.1, forward strand.
GCGGGATCGCCGCGTACGCCGCGCGCACCAGCCTGCGGGACGCGGTCGGCGCCGAGCTGGCCCACGGCAGCTGGCTGACCGAGGCGACCGGCCGGTTCCCCACGACGGTGCTGGGCGCCGCGGCGGCGGAGCGGCTCGGCATCGGGCGTACCGGGGCGCAGGTGTACATCGGCGGCAAGTGGTTCACCGTCATCGGCATCCTGAAGCCGGCACCGCTGGCGCCGGACCTGGACACCGCGGCGCTGGTCGGCTGGCCGGCCGCGCAGTCCGAGCTGGCGTTCGACGGCCATGCCACCACGATCTTCACCCGGTCCGCGGAGACCGCCGTGGAGGACGTCCGCTCCGTCCTGGGCCCGACCGCGAACCCGGAGGCGCCCAACGAGGTCGAGGTGTCGCGGCCGTCGGACGCGCTCGCGGCCCAGCAGGCGGCGGGCGAGGCGTTCACCGGCCTGCTGCTCGGCCTCGGCGCGGTGGCGCTGCTGGTCGGCGGGGTCGGGGTGGCCAACACGATGGTCATCTCGGTGCTGGAGCGGCGCGCGGAGATCGGGCTGCGGCGCTCGCTCGGCGCGACCCGGGGGCAGATCAGGACGCAGTTCCTGGCCGAGTCCCTGCTGCTGTCCGCCCTCGGGGGCGCGGGCGGTGCGTTCATCGGGACGCTGGTCACGTTCGGGTACGCCTTCACGCAGGAATGGCCGACGATCGTGCCGCCGTGGGCGGTCCTGGGCGGGATCGGCGCGACGCTGGCCATCGGCGCGCTCGCGGGCCTCTACCCGGCCGTCCGCGCGTCCCGCCTCTCGCCCACGGAGGCGCTGGCCGCCACCTGACCGGTGGGGGCGGGCCCGCCC
>NZ_JBGNUR010000020.1:102080-139988 GCF_041951345.1 Actinomadura sp. 21ATH
GCCAGGATCGCGCCCTTCGTGGCCCACAGCGAGAGCGGCGGCAGGCCGGCCAGGGCCAGCGCGCCCACGGTGAACGCGGCGCCGACCAGCCGGTGGCGGGGGGGCGCCCCCCGCCCCCCCCCCCGGGGGGGGTCCCCCCCCCCACCACCGGCCTCCCCGTATGGGACACAATGCGGGTATCGCCGGGCGAAGGGGCTGCTGGTGGGGATATGGCTGCTGCACCGGATCGGGCTGCTGGGACTGTGGCTGATGCGCAAGCTGCTGTACGGCTGGCGCCGCCCCCCGAAGGCGGCGAAGCCCCGGGATGAGACCGCCGAACGCGACGACCGCTAGCCTGCCTCGGCGCAGACGGCCGGCTGCGGCTCCGGCGCCCCAGAAGGCACGGCAGGCGCGGTAGGCGCCGTACGCCGCCGGCCGCGGCTCCGCCGCCGTACGGAGCGCGCCACCTCGATCGCCGCGCCGAGCGCCAGCCCCAGGACGACGCCGGCGGTGACGCTCATCAGGGGCGAGTCCTCGAACAGCGTTCCGCCGAGGAAGCCGAGGCCGGTGATGTACACCGACCAGGCGGCCGACGCGACGGCGGCGTGCGCCCAGAACGCGGCGGCCGGGTAGCCGGTCGCGCCCGCCGCGAGCGTGATCGCGGTACGGCCGCCGGGGATGAACCGGGCCGTGATGATCGCGGTGGCGCCGCGGCGGGCCAGGGCGCGGCGGGCCCGCTCGTGCGCCGCGCGGAGCCGGGGGCGCCGCGGCGGCCGGTCGCGGCGGCCGAGGACCCGGCGCCCCAGGTGATAGGAGATGCCGTCGCCCGCCAGCGCGCCGGCGATCGTGACGGCGACGAGGACGGCGAGGTGCGGCCGCCCGGTCGGGGCGAGCGCCGCCACCGCGATCAGCAGCGTCTCGCTCGGCACCAGCGGGAGGAACGCGTCGACGGCGACGAACGCGCACACGATCAGGTAGATCCAGGACGAGTCGGCCAGCGACAGGGCCTCATCGAGCATCGCGGGCGCCTCCCCGGCAGGCGGAACGGGAACGCTTCCCAACCTGCCTTTCCGGGGCGCCCGGCACAGGGATGCTCACACCAGTTCCCTGGTGGTGCTAACCCCACCAGGGAACCGGCGCGGACGCGTCAGGCGGGGACCGGCGTGGGCTTGCGCGACGTGCCGCACTTGCCGATCGGGACCCGCGCGGTCTCCGGCAGCAGCAGGATCGGCACGATCGCGACCGCCCCCGCGATCATGAGGTAGTACGCCGGGATGAAGTTGGTCCCGGTCGTCTTGATCAGCTTCTCGATGACCAGCGCGGCGGTGCCGCCGAACAGCGAGGTCGAGATGTTGTAGCCGATCGCGAACGCCCCGTACCGGACCTGGGTCGGGAACATGGCCGGGAACGTCGACCCGATGACGGCGAGCATCAGCACCAGCAGCCCGCCCATGAGCGCGAAGCCGGCCAGGATCGCCCACGTCCGCTCGGTCTGCATCAGGCTGATCGCCGGGTAGCTCACCACGATGAACCCGACCGCCGCGGTCAGCAGCAGCGGCTTGCGGCCGACCCGGTCCGACAGCCCGCCCAGCGGGACGATCACCGCCAGCATCGCCAGCTCCACCCCGATGGTGATCAGCGACGCGGTGGTGCTGGAGATGTGCAGGTTGGTGGCCAGGTACGACGGCATGAACGTCAGCAGCGTGTAGTTCGCGACGTTCAGCAGGATGACGATCCCGATCAGGTTGAGGATCATCCGCCAGTTGTGGACCAGCGTCTCCTTGAGCGGGGAGCGCGCCACCTCGCCGGCCTGCTCGATCTTCTGGAACTCCGGCGTGTCCTCCAGCCTGGTCCGGATGTAGAGCCCGACCAGGCCCAGCGGCAGCGCGATCAGGAACGGGATCCGCCAGCCCCACGCGTGCAGCGCCGCGTCGCTCAGCACGAGGTCGACGCCCAGCACCAGGCCGGCGCCCAGGATGTAGCCCGACAGCGTGCCGAACTCCAGGAAGCTGCCGAAGAACCCGCGCCTCTTGGTGGGCGCGTACTCGGCGATCACGGTGGCCGCGCCGCCGTACTCGCCGCCGGTGGAGAAGCCCTGGACGAGCCGCACGGCGAGCAGCAGCAGCGGTGCCGCGATGCCGATCGTGTCGTACCCGGGCAGGACGCCGATGAGGAACGTCGAGCCCGACATCAGGATGATCGTGATGGCCAGCACCGACTTGCGGCCGATCTTGTCGCCGAGCGGGCCGAAGAACATCCCGCCGAACGGGCGGGCCACGAACGCCGCCGCGATCAGCGCGAACGAGCGGAGCACCGCCGACCCCTCGTCGCCCGGCGGGAAGAAGACGGTGCCGACGATGGTGGTCATCACCCCGGCACTGAACACCCCGAAGTCGAACCACTCGATGCAGTTGCCGATGGACGAGGCGGCGACGGCCTTGCGGACCGTCCTGGGATCGGGTGCCTCGTGCTCGGCCGGGTCGCCGGTCGCCGCCGGGGTCGGTTCAGAAGCCATGCGTCGTCGTTGCCTCCAGGTAGACGAGCCCAACAGACGGGGGACCTTACCGAACAAGGATCGTCAACGGAAACAAAAAACTTGGGATCCGGTAAACCTCCGACCTGACTCAAGCGTCCTTATTTCTTCGGATCCGGCCGCCACGCAGGGCGATCGGGGGCTCACCGGGAACTTGGCGCAGATCACATCGCGCCGGTGGCCGTCCGGGCGGCTGCGGCGTTCCTTGATCTCGGGCCGCGGATCGTCCAAGATCTTGACTTCGGGCGGCGGAGTCGACCGGGATCGGAGCGCGTTCCAATGGCGGGATCATGGGTCGATCTGGCCGAGCGGATCGGCGCCGACCTGCATCTCGACCTCGCCGGGCCGGGCGGCCGCCGCGCCGTGCTCACCCGGACGCTCCGCGAGGCCGTCCGCAGCGGCCGGCTCGCGCCGGGCACGCGCCTCCCGCCGTACCGCTCGCTGGCCGCCGACCTCGGGCTGGCCCGCAACACGGTCGCCGACGCGTACGCCGAACTGGTCGCCGAGGGCTGGCTGGTCGCCCGCCAGGGCTCCGGCACCCTCGTGGCCCACCGCGCCGCCCCGCCGCGCTCCCCGTCCCCGCCTCCGGCCGCTCCCGCCGCGCCGGGCCGCCCGGCGCGGTACGACATGCGCCAGGGCGTCCCGGATCCCGGCTCCTTCCCCCGCACGGCCTGGCTCGCCTCGGCCCGCCGCGCCCTCAACGCCGCCCCGAACGACGCGTTCGGGCCGGGCGACCCCCGCGGCCGCCCCGAGCTGCGGCACGCGCTCGCCGCCTACCTGTCGCGCGCCCGCGGCGTCCAGGCCGACCCCGGCCGCATCGTCGTCTGCTCCGGGGTGGCCCACGCGCTGCGGCTGCTCTGCGGCGGGATCGTGCGCGGCCCCCTGGCCGTGGAGTCCTACGGCCTGCCGTTCCACCGGTCCATCCTCGAAGCCGCCTCCGTACGGACCCGTCCCCTGGCGATCGACGAGCACGGCGCCCGTACGGACGAGCTGTCCCGCGAACGGGCCGTGCTGCTGACGCCCGCGCACCAGTTCCCCACCGGCGGTCCCCTCCATCCCGAACGGCGCGCGTCCGTCGTCGACTGGGCCCGCAGGAGGAACGCCCTGATCCTGGAAGACGACTACGACGGCGACTTCCGCTATGACAGGCAACCCGTTGGAGCGCTCCAGGACCTCGACCCCGAACGCGTCGTATACCTCGGCTCGGTGAGCAAGAGCCTGTCTCCCGCCGTACGGCTGGGCTGGATGGTCCTCCCCGAGCGCCTCGTCGGTCCCGTCCTGGCCGCGAAGGGGGAGCGGGAGGCGTGGGCGGGCGTCGCGGACCAGCTCACCCTGGCCGACTTCATCGAGCACGGCTCGTACGACCGCCATGTGCGCCGGATGCGCCAGCGCTACCGGCGCCGCCGCGACCGGCTCGTCCGGGCGCTCGCCCCGCACACCACCACGGGCATCGCCGCCGGCCTGCACGTCGTCCTGAACCTGCCGCCGGAGGGCGAGAAGCGCGCGCTGGAGGCCGCCCGCGAGGAGGGCGTCGCGCTGGACGGACTGAGCCCGTTCCGCCATCCCGGTGCCGCCATGCCCGCGCTGACCGGCCTGGTCATCGGCTACGCCGCCGCCCCCGACCACGCGTTCGGGGCGGCCCTCGCCGCCCTGCGCCGCGCCGTGGGCTGACACACTCGGATCATGGACTATCGAGCCGATGACGGGCGTTACGGCCGGTCGCCGTACCGGCGGTGCGGGCGGAGCGGGCTGAAGCTGCCCGCGGTGTCGCTGGGGCTGTGGCACAACTTCGGGGACGACAGGCCGCTGGAGACGCAGCGGGCGGTGCTGCGCCGGGCGTTCGACCTCGGGGTCACGCACTTCGACCTGGCGAACAACTACGGGCCGCCGTACGGCGCCGCGGAGACCAACTTCGGCCGGCTGTTCGCCGAGGACTTCCGGCCGTACCGGGACGAACTCGTCATCAGCACGAAGGCCGGCTATGACATGTGGCCCGGCCCGTACGGTGAGTGGGGGTCGCGGAAGTACCTGCTCGCCAGCCTCGACCAGTCGCTCCGGCGGATGGGGCTGGAGTACGTCGACATCTTCTACAGCCACCGGTTCGATCCGGAGACGCCGCTGGAGGAGACGATGGGGGCGCTCGACCGCGCCGTCCGCTCCGGCAAGGCGCTGTACGCGGGCATCTCCTCCTACTCGCCCGAGCGGACCGCCGAGGCCGCCGCGATCCTGCGCGAGATGGGGACGCCGCTGCTGATCCACCAGCCGTCGTACTCGATGCTCAACCGGTGGATCGAGGGCGGCCTGCTGGACACGCTCGAAGCGGAGGGCGCCGGCTGCATCGCGTTCTCGCCGCTGGCGCAGGGCATGCTCACCGACCGCTACCTCGCCGGCATCCCGGCGGGGTCGCGGGCCAGTCAGGGCAAGTCGCTGTCGCCCGACCTGCTGACCGCCGAGACGCTCCGGCACGTCCGGGCGCTGAACGAGATCGCGCGGGAGCGCGGCCAGTCGCTCGCCCAGATGGCGCTGGCCTGGGCGCTCCGCGACCGGCGGGTGACGTCGGTGCTGATCGGGGCGAGCGGCGTCGGCCAGCTGGAGGACAGCCTGGCCTGCGTGGACGACCTCGGCTTCACGGAGGAGGAGCTGGCGGCGATCGACCGCGACGCGGTGGAGGCCGGCATCAACATCTGGGCCGCCTCCAGCGCGTCCTGACCCGGCGAGGCCCGGCTCGCACCGGGCCGTCGGGCCGGCTCACATGGGGCGGTGCTCCAGCGTCCGCTCCAGGCGGGCCTGGGCGCGGGCTGCCTGGCGGGCGCGGTAGGCGATCGGCATGTACCGGACGCGCTCGGGCAGCAGCGGGTCCGTCCGGGCGATGATCCCGCCGATCCGCTTGAGCCTGCGGTCGTCCGCCGGGGTCCAGGTGAGCCCGAGCTTCTCGCGGGCGGCGGGCGGCAGCGTCCCGATGCCGACGAACCGGGCGAGCCGCCCGCCGGCCAGGCTCACCGGCGCGAGCGCGTGCCGCAGCGGCGCCGGGACGGTCGGCGGCACCTTGTCCATCGCGTCCAGGACCTCGTGCGCCACCTTGTGCGGGACGAGCGTGTTCTCGACCATGTCGTCGAAGTACGTCCAGTAGTCCTCGATCGTCGCGGGCAGCATCCGCTCCGGGACCCGCAGGATCCGGCCGAGGTTCATGAACTCGTCGAAGACCTGCTGCTCCAGCTCGCGCGTCAGCGGCTCGGTCGAGAAGTACCGGGCGGACGTCACTGCGGCGTAGAAGCCGGTCAGGTGGACCCAGGCCCAGGGCTCGGCGGACAGCGCGTGGTGCCGGTTGCCCTGCTCGTCCACGGCGCTGAGGTTCTTGTGCATCTCGCGGAGCCGGCGGCCCTCGTCGATGGCGGTGCGGCCGCCGTACACCCAGGTCTGCACCGAGGCGAAGCTGCGGTTGGCGCGGCCCACCGGATCGGTACGGAACGACGACAGCCGGTCGACCACGGTGCCGATCGCCGGGTGCATGACCTGCAGCACGAACACGCTGTTGCCCGCGATCGCCGAGCTGTAGAGGCCGATCTGGTCCCACAGCAGCGAGCCGGGCCCGAACGGCTCGGGCGTGGCGGCCCGCTCCCCGGCGGCGCGTTCCTCGATCACCGTCATTCGGGTGCCTCCTTCAACGGCTGGACTCTCCCAGGTAAAGTAAAAAGCGAATAAGTAGTCGCTTACAAGTCGCGTTTCGGAACGGGGGTCCGATGCCCCATCCACCTGGAGCGTCACCGCGGCGGATCCCGCAGCAGGACCGCTCGCGCCGCACCGTCGAGCGGATCCTGGACGCCGCCACTCGCGTTCTGTCCGAGCGCGGGTACGAGGGCGCCTCCACCAACCGCGTCGCCGAGGCCGCCGGCATCAGCAACGGCTCGCTCTACCAGTACTTCCCGAACAAGGACGCGATCGTCGTCGCGGTCCTGGACCGGTTCGCCGACCACCTGGCCGACCGGCTGGGCGCCGAGATCGAGGCCGCGATGACCGGCCCCTGGGAGGCCGGCGGCCGGGCGCTGCTGGACGCCCAGATCCGGCTGTTCGAGGAGCACCGCGACCTGCTCCGGCTGATCGTCGAGCAGATCCCGCGGCTCGGGCCGTTCGACAAGCTCGACGCCCTCCAGCGGCGGCTGATCGACATCGTCCGCGTCTACCTGCTCCTCAACCGGGACGGGTTCCGCGAGGACCTGGACGTCGACACGACGATCTGGATCCTCGCCGAGACGGTGGGCCAGCTCTCCATCAAGTACGTCCTCGACCGCCCGCCGATCCCCCATGACCGCATGGTCGCCGAGCTCGCCGAGCTGGTCATCCGCTACATCCGCAAGTAGCTGGATGCGTTTTGACCCCTTTTCTGGCGGTAGAGGGTCTTCATGTGGTTGCTGAGGCCCCCGGGGGTCTATACACCTCAGGGCGACACGTCGCTGCTGAGCGAGACGGTGGGGAGCGCCGCCGTCCTGGACGGGGCCCGCGTGCTGGACCTGTGCACCGGGACCGGCGCGGTGGCCATGGCCGCCGCGCGCGGCGGGGCGGCGCACGTGACCGCCGTGGACATCTCCGCGCGGGCCGTGCTGGCCGCCCGGCTGAACTCCCGGGTACGGCGCGTGCCGCTGCGGGTGCTCCAGGGGGACCTGTTCGCGCCCGTGGCCGGGGAGGTCTTCGACGTGATCGTGGCCAACCCGCCGTACGTCATCGGCGGCGCGACGCCCAGAGGACGGGCGCGCGCCTGGGACGCGGGCCCGCGCGGCCGCATGATCCTGGACCGGATCTGCGCGGACGCGCCGCGCCACCTCGCCCCCGGCGGCACGCTGCTGATCGTCCATTCGGCGTTCAGCGGGGCCGGCGCCAGCGTTCGGGCGCTGCGGCGGGCCGGGCTGCGCGCCGAGGTGGCCGCCCGGCGGGCCGAGCCGTTCGGGCCGGTGATGCGGTCCCGGGCGGCGCTGCTGGAGCGGCGCGCCATCATCCGACCCGGCCAACGATTCGAGGAACTGGTGGTCATCCGTGCCGACCGGATCGCGACGCGAGACGGCGCCCTCGCCGGCTGAGGCGAGGCGGGTCAGGGTCGTCCCCGGCGGGCCGATCCTGATCGAGGGCCCCGTGGAGGTGACCCTGGAGGACGGGACCGTGGTCCGGTCCGACCGCTTCGTGGTGGCCCTGTGCGCCTGCCGGAGGAGCGGCCGCTACCCCCTCTGCGACACCAGCCACCGCGAACGCGTCCGCTGACCCCCGCCCGCAGTGTCGACTCGTGGCGTGTTCCCCCGGCGCGACGCCGCCGGAGGGGGAACACGCCACGAGTCAACGTGAAGCGGGCGCGGGCTAGAGCGGCCGCAGGAGGGACGAACGGCCCTCGCGCCAGGAGCCCAGCAGATGGTCTTCCAGGCGCTGCTCCAGCAGGACGGTCGCCTGGACCCCCAGGACGACGTCCGCGGCGAGGCCGGGATCGGTCTCCAGCAGGCCGCCGACCACGTCGTGGCGCAGCACCTGCTCGTGGACGGCGTCCGCCTCGACGTGCTCGGTGAAGAAGATCAGGCCGCGCTCGCCGACGTCCAGGCGGCGCAGGGCGCGGGCGAACCGCTCCGCGCTGGGCGCCGTGGTGATCTCCGCGGCGGCGAAGTGGCCGACCATCGCGCCCCGCAGCGCCCGGTGCAGGCCGAACAGCGACATCATGTTGGTGATCGCGAGCATCGGCGCCGGGACGTGGTCCACGTACCCGCCGTACGAGGGGTCGAGGCCCAGCTCCTCCATCAGGTCGGCGAAGAGCCGGGAGTGCATGCGCTCGGCCCGCCCGCCGCCGAACTCGTCGAACTCGACGGCGACCAGCGCGGCCTTCGCGCGGCCGCTGAGGCGCGGGATGAGGAGGGCGTGCGGGTCGGCCTCCTTCAGGTGGTACATCGAGCGGTGCGCCACGTACTCCCTTAGCTGCCACAGCTCGCCGTGCCTGCGCAGGTGGTGCGAGACGCCGCCGGCGTTGACGGGCTCGACCAGGAGCTCCTCCAGCGCCTCGTGCACGTCGCCGCCGGCGGTCTTGCCGCGCAGGGCCGTCAGGAACGCGTCCTCCAGCGCCGCGCGGAGGCCGAGCAGGCCCGGCTCCCACTCCCAGCCGGGGTCGACGCCCTCGAAGCCCTGGTAGTGCAGCTCGTAGCAGACGTGCAGCGCCAGGTGCAGGTCCTCGCCGAACGGGTCGGCGGTGACCCCCTCCGGCCTCGGGGCCGCGGCCGGGCCCGAGGCCCCGCGGCGCAGCATGGTCACGACGGACTCCGACACCGGGCCGCGCGGCTCCGGCAGGAACGCGGTCATCGGTCCTCCCCTCCGGTCTGGCGCGCGAGCATCCGGATCAGGGCCGGGGCCCCGTCCGCGGCCGCGCGCCGCTGCCTCTCCGCTCCCGACCCCACGCGCAGCACGGTGGCCAGCAGGCACCGGACCTCGCGGAGGTCCCCGGTCTCTTCCAGGGCGGGCGTGATGTGCTCCAGCAGGGCCTCCAACAGTTGCCGTACGGGAACCTGGCGCTCCTCGAACGGATCGACGCCGGGCCCCTCCAGCCCGTACCGGGCGGCGTTCCAGACGGCCGCGGCGCACACGCCGGGATCGGCGGGCGGCGCCTCCCGGCCGGCGGCCAGGTCGCGCAGCGCCGTGCCGACCAGCCCGCGGGTGATCGCCGCCTGGAGGACGGCCTCGCCGGCGGTGGCGGCGGCGTCGGCCGCCCGTACCTCGACGGTCGGCAGGTGCGGCGAGAGCCGCGCCAGCCAGAACGACATCGCGGGATCGGCCACGACACCGCACTCCACCAGGCGATCCACCCGCCGGTCATAGTCGGCGGCCGAGGCGAAGACCGGCGGCACGCCCGAGCCGGGGAAGCGGGACTGCTCGACCATGCGCCAGCTCGCGTGCCCGGAGTCCCGGCCGCGGTCGAACGGGGAGTTGGCCGACAGCGCGAGCAGGGCGGGCAGCCAGGGCCGCAGATGGTTCACGACGGCCACCGCCGTGTCCCGGTCGGGCACCCCGACGTGGACGTGGCAGCCGCAGGACTGGTAGTCGGCGACGACGCCGGCGTAGATGCGGGAGATCGTCTCGCAGCGGGCGTCGTGGTCGGACACGGGGACCGTTCCGGGGCGGACGGGCGTACCGGTCGACAGCAGCAGCAGGCCCTCCCTTCGGGCCGCCGCGGCGAGCGCCGCCCGGGCGTCCCGGATCTGGCGGCGCGCCTCGGCCAGGTCGCCGCAGACGCCGGTGGCGGCCTCGATCTGGCTCGTCAGCAGTTCGCGGGCGTAGTGGCCGCCGGCCGGATGCGCGCCGGCGGCGGCCAGGACGAGCCCGGCCTGCGGAACGGGCGTTCCGGCCAACGGCTCGACCAGCAGGAACTCCTCCTCCACGCCCAGCGTCAGGCCCGCCCCCGGCCGGGCGGGGGCGGCCGGTGATCTCTCTTCCAGCACAGTGGTGCCCTACCCGTCACCCGCATCTCATGCGTCAAGCGAGCGTCAAACCGCATTAATCGGGGACAAGGCACCGCGTAACAGAACCTGCAGGAGGGAACGCGGTGATCGAGGGAAGGGCGCAGTCGTACTGGATGGCCTCGTCGGAGGCGACGTCGTACCCCGCCCTGGACGGGGACGCCGACGTGGACGTGGCGGTCGTCGGCGGCGGCATCGCCGGGCTCGCCACGGCCTGGGAGGCGACCCGCGCGGGCCGTACCGCCGCGGTGTTCGAGGCCGACCGGATCGCGGCGGGCGTCACCGGCTTCACCACCGGCCGGCTGTCGTCGGCGCACCCCTGGATCTACGGGCCGCTGCGCGACTCGCTCGGCCCGGAGACCGCCCGCCTGTACGCGCGCTCGCAGCAGGAGGCGGTCGAGCACGTCGAGCGCACCGCCGCCGAGCTGGGCATCGACTGCGACATCGAACGCCGCGCGTCCCACGTCTACGTCGAGTCGCCGGACCGGGTGGCGGCGCTCCGGGAGGAGACCGAGGCCGTACGGGAGGCGGGCCTGCCCGCGTCGTTCGTCACCGACACCGACCTCCCGTACGAGGTGGCGGGGGCGATGCGGGTCGAGGACCAGGTGCAGTTCCACCCCCGCCGCTACCTCACCGGCCTGGCCGCGGACCTCGTCCGGCGCGGCGGACGGGTATACGAGCGCACCCGGATCGTCGACGTGGCCGAGGGATCGCCGTACCGGCTGACCACGCGGGACGGCCACACGGTCACCGCCCGGGACGTGGTGATCGCGACGCTGTTCCCGATCGTGGAGCACGCGCTGCTGTCGTTCCGGCTGGCCCCGCTCCGCGAGCTGGTGGTCGCCGCGCCCATCGCCGCGGAGGACGATCCGGGCGCCATGTACATCACCCGGCAGGAGAACACGCGTTCGGTGCGGACGGCGCCGTACCGGGACGGGCAGCGCCTCCTCCTCATCACCGGCGAGTCGTTCTCACCCGGGCACGACGACGTCGCCGGCCACCACCGCATGCTCACCGAGTGGACCCGCGAGCACTTCAAGGTGGGCGACATCGCCTACTGGTGGTCCGCGCAGGACCTCGACACCGCCGACAAGGTCCCGTACGTCGGCCGCCTCGACGACCACCTCTACGTCGCCACCGGCTACGCCCGCTCCGGCATGAGCCACGGGATCATGTCGGGCCGGCTGCTGGCCGGGCTGCTCACCGGCGACGAGCCCGAGTGGGCCCACCTGTACGACCCGCACCGCGCCCATCCCGTCCGGGAGGCCGGGCCGATCGTGAGCGCCGGCATGTCCAACGCGCGGCACTTCGTCGGGGACCGGATCCGCGCCGCCCGCTCCGGGGACCTGGACGGCGTCCGCCCCGGCTCGGGCGCCGTGATCAGGCACGGCGGCCGGGCCTGCGCCGCGTACCGCGAGGAGGACGGCACCCCGCGCCTCCTCTCGGCCCGCTGCACCCACCTGGGCTGCCTGGTCGCGTTCAACGACGTGGAGAAGGTGTGGGAGTGCCCCTGCCACGGCTCCCGCTACGCCCCGGACGGCACGGTCCTGCAAGGCCCGGCCACCCGGGACCTCCCGCCGCTGGACGCCTAGCCCCGGCGCCGTGGGCGGGTGTCAGGGGGGCGGGTCGCCGGGGCCGTGGGCCGGGCCGTGGTCGAACGGGTGGCGCGGGCCCTCGTGGACGTTCGGTACGGGCGCCGCCGTGGCGTGGACGGGCGGCGCGCCGAGGAGCGCGGCGACCGCGTCACGGAGGTCGGGGAGGCGGGCGTACAGGACGTCGCCGGGGCAGGCGGTGGCGTTGAGGTCGCGGTGGCCGACGATCGCGGTGCCGGGGGACAGGCCGTACACGTCGCAGAGCCAGGCGCAGGTCTCGACCAGCGTGGTCCAGAGCGCGGCGGTGGGGGCCGCGGTCATGTAGAGGCCCTCGTTCTCGATGCCGATCGTGTGGTCGTTGTGGCTCGCGGTGTGCGCGCCGACGACGTGGTCGCCCGCGTTGATCGCCTGGAGGCTGCGGTTGCGGCCCTCCATGAGGTGGCCGCCGCGGCTGATCGTGAGCTGCTGCCCGGTGTCGGCCCATCCGTTGGTGTCCATGTGGTGGGCCTGGATGGAGCGCGACAGCGCGTACGCGTGGGCGAGCGAGTGGTCGGTCGAGTTGGCCGAGGCGGTGTGGTGGACGACGATGCGGTCCGGCGCCCGGTTCAGGACGGTCGCCGGGTTGAGCGGCGGGCGCGCGTTCCAGTCGGCGCGGGTGTACGCGCGCGGCGCGGCCACGGCGGTCGCGGCGGTGGGGGTGGCGGCGACGCCGAGCAGCGTGCCGCCCGCGACCGTGGCCGCGCCGCGCAGCACGGCGCGGCGGTCCAGCGAACGGGGGAGCGGGTGAGGGGAGCGGTGCGAAGTGTCTCCGGACATGAGCGGGGGGCTCCTCAAGGTCGATCTTCCGGTGGAACGACTCCGGGAGGGACCGTAGGGGAGCCCGCTAGGGGATGAATAGGCCCAAAGCGCGCCTTTGGGGCATCTGGGTGGGGCGGAGGTACCAGCTCCTCAGTTCCGGCTCATGCCGGCGAGCAGCGCCAGGTCCGCCAGGACCTCCGCGGCGATCACGGGATCGAGATCGCCCCAGCGGCCCGAGGAGAGCGTGACCCGCACGATCTCCTGATCCTCGTCCGCCCGCACGCCGCCGTAGAAGCCGGGCGCGACCCGGACCACCGCCAGGGCGCCCCCGGCCACGTCGCGGGTGAGGGAGGCCACGTCGTCGGCGTCGTTCCAGGACCGCTGCCGCAGGCCCATCACCGGCCCGGCCGGCACCTTCAGGCCCTCGAACCGCTCCAGCCGATCGGACGCCAGCTCCTCCGGCGTGAACGCGTGCACGGGCCGGCCCAGCTGCGGGAACGGCTGCAGGATCTCGTAGTCCGCGAACAGCTCCGACCAGGCCGCGGTGCCCTTGCCGCCCAGGTGGACGGGGTGCGCGATCCTCACCTCGGCCGTCCCGGGCAGCACGAGCGGCTCGTCCTCGACGTCGGCGAACGTGCGGTCCTCCGCGACCCGGAACGCGGTGCCGGAGCCGTCGATCCACACCAGCCGGCGGGCGATGTGCCACAGCAGCGGATGGCCGACGACCAGCCGCCGGAACTCGGCCTCCGGCCAGGAGCGGCCGCGCACCATCGCGTTCTCCAGCCGCCGGACCTGGTCCTCGGCGACCTTCGCGACGCCCTTGCGCAGCTCCGCGAAGCGCTGGTACGCGGCGGGCGCCAGCGCCGGGTCGTCGTCCGCGTTCGGCTTCGGCAGCGACTTGCGGAGCCGGCCGTCGCCGTCCCGCACGTACGGCTTGAGCTGCTCGTCGAACCCGACCGTGAACCGGCGCGGGCCGTAGTCGAGCACCATGCTCCCGTCCGGATCGAGCCCCAGCTCGGGGACGAGCCGGTCGGCGAGCTCCTCGCGGGCCAGCCCCAGATCCGCCGCGACCTCCTCGATCCGCTCCGCCGCGCGCCGCTTCAGGGCGCTCGACCTGGCCTTCTGCGAGATGCCGTACAGGTGGGAGAGCGCCGTCTCGGTGCCGATGGCGGCCAGCAGGTCGACCGCGGTGGCGGCCTGCTGCTTGCGGCCCTCGCCCGGCCACGACCGGATCAGCGGGTCGAGCCGGCGGACGGTCGTGTCGTCGCCGATCCAGCCCAGCTGCAGGAACGCCCAGCTCGCGGCGGCCGGCGCGCCGGACAGGTCCCAGCGCCGGAACAGCTCCCACGAGAACGCGGCCAGCGACGCGGCGTCGCACGCCTCGCGGACGATCTCCAGGCCCGCGTACACCTGGTCGGATCTACTGATCGCCAGCATGGTCAGCACGTGCCCGGCGGCCTCCGCCGGCAGCGCCCGGCCGTCCTTCAGCAGGATCTGCGGCAGCAGGTCCGTGCTCACCCAGGAGGGCCGCTTGGGGATGGTGGCGGGCAGCACCTCCAGCGGGTCGACCGCCAGCATGGCCGCGATCGCGTCCGCGGCCTCCTGCCCCTGCGGCCGCGTGGCCTCGATGACGGCCTCGGCGCCGTGTTCGGCCGCCAGCCGCCGCAGCGCCCCCTCGGCCGTGCCGCGCGCCGCGCCCGGCTTGCCGAGGGCGGCGGGCAGCAGGTACGGGACGGTGGCCAGCCCGTGCCGGTCGAACCATGCGGTCGCGGCACCGCGCATCCGCTTGCCGCGCTGGAGCCAGCGCGCGTGCAGAAGCGCGACGTCCGCGTCCAGGAACGGGACGAGGCGGGAGGCGGCGTACTCCGCGTACTCCTTGACGTAGCGCATGGGCAGGTGCAGCGCGTCCGTCTCGTACAGCGCCAGCATGTGCTCGTCCCAGTGCAGCCGCGGATACAGAGGGTCCGGCGCCCACTCGCGGATGAGCGGCCGGGCCAGCCGTTCGGGGGCCCTGGCGAAGAACTGCCGCGCCGCCTCCGTGTCCAGCGTGCCGAAGCGCCCGGCGACCTCGTCCCAGTCGGTGTCGTCCGGGAAGGGCTGGTACCAGCGGAGGCGGATCTCCGTCCATCGCGCGCGCTCGCCCTCCTTCCAGGAAACGGCGGCGGGAGGCGCCTCCAGGCCGCTGACGACGGCGGGCTTGACCTTCTTGCGCCTGGCCTTCCACGGCGGCGCGGCGAGCAGGGCGGGCAGGTCGTCCATGGGCGCCTCGGGGGCGCGCCGGCCGATCTCCGCCAGCGTCCGCTCGGCGGTCCGGCGCGCCTCGTCCGGCAGGCCGGGCAGCAGCTCCGCCGCGAGATCGCTGTGCGCCCGCAGGTGGACGCGCAGCAGGTCGGCCGCGATCCCGGCGGCACGGGTGGTGCCCGCCGCGGCCGCCGGCAGCAGCCGCAGCGCCCGGCGCGGGAAGCGCTCCATGGTCTTCACCAGCACGGGCGGGACGTCCTTGTCACCGACCCGGTCCAGCAGCGCCCGGAACGCCGCGTCCGAGGGGAGCAGGGAGATCGCGCGCAGCAGGATCCGGCGCTGGTCGGCGCTGGCGTTCTCGTGGGGCAGCAGCAGCGGGAGCGCCGCCGGGCCGAGCTGCACGAGCAGCGTGCCCACGACGTCCTCGGAGAGGCCGAAGTAGCCGGGCCGGCCGCTCCACGGCAGCCGGCCGGCCTGGTCGGCCGTGGTCAGCGCGCAGAGGAGCATGTCCCCCGCCGTGCGGGTCTGGTAGGAGGGCGCGGGCATGTTCGCGCAGCACTCGTCCACCCACCCGGTCATGGTGGGGACGAGGTAGGCCGCCGCGATGCGCTGCCCGAGCGTGCGCCGGTGGGCGGCGAGGCGTTCCTCCGCCGCGGCGTACTCGGCGGCGTCCGCGGCGGCCAGCAGCGCGCGCAGGCGTCGCAGGCACCCGTCCGCGGAGATCCGGATGTCGTCGTCGGGGCGCGGATGCGCCGTGAACGCGTCGCCGCCGGCCGTCGGCCGGAAGTCGTGACCGCTCAGCTCCACGAGCACGCACGCGGCGAACGCCAGGCCGTGCTCGGCGGCCAGCGCGTCCGCGATCCCGTTCGGGAGCCAGGTCCTCATGCGACCCGACCCGTGCTGGGACATCACGGCCGCGGCGGCCCGCGCCGGGTCGGTCTCCGCCGCCACGGCCGGGTTCAGCTTCTCGGCCGCAGGGTCGGGCGTGGCCTCGGGGACGTCCGCGGCGCCGCGCATCGGGTGCGCCGCGTTCCGCCAGTCTTCGGGGAGCTCAGGGAGACGATCTTCCATGAGGCCACACCGTACGGGGCATCACGGACGTTTCTCAGGCGACTCCCAGTTCCTGCCGGATGCTCTCGAACTGGATCGCCATCGCCTCCGACAGCGCCCTGGCGGCGGAGAGCGGCCGGACCATCACGCAGAACTCGTCGATCAGGCCCTCGTCGTTGTGGTGCACGAAGTCGCAGCCGTTGACCTGGCGGTCGCCGATCCGCGCGGTGAACATCAGGGCGTGGTCGGTGCCGTCGGGGCTGGCCAGCTCCTTGACGTACCGGAGGTCCTCGAACACCGCGAACGCCCCGTGCAGGATGGCCAGGACCAGGTCCTTCCCGGTGTAGGGGGTGAAGGCGACCGGGCTGATGAACGTGACGTCGTCGGCGAGCATCGCCGGCACGATGTCCAGCGTCTCGTCCTCGACGGCCTGACGGAAGGGGTGCATCACGACCGCTCCTATTCAAGTCGTTGAGTAGAAGTTCAACGTACCGGCGCCGCCGATCGTTAACCAGTGACCGGCTCAGGTCGTCACTTGTTTTCGCGCCATCTTCCCTTCGAGTTAACCCTGTGCATCTGATCGCTTACGCGGTGTCCCGGTCGGGGAGGACCTCCGCCACACCCTCCGTGACAGAAGGCGGTCCGCATGACCCGAGTGCCGTACGAGCCGACGACGATCATCTGGCCCGAGGACAAGCGCTACCCCGCCCTCAGCCGCGGCTTCAACCAGCGCTGGATCGCCGAACCGGACTACGTGCGGCTGGTGCGGACCCCGGAGGAGGCGCGCGCCGCCCTCGCCGAGGCCGTACGGGACGACCCGCGCGGCCCCCGGCGGCGCGTCACCGTGCGGTCCGGCGGTCACTGCTACGAGAACTTCGTGTGCGGCGACGACGTCCGCGTGATCCTCGACGTCAGCCCGATGTGCGGCATCTCCTACGACGAGGACATGGACGCCTTCTGCGTGGAGGCGGGAGCGACCAACTGGCACGCGTACAGCCACCTCTATCCGCTGAGCGGCCGGGCCCTGCCCGGCGGGTCCTGCTACTCGGTCGGCCTGGGCGGGCACATCACCGGCGGAGGGTTCGGGCTGCTGTCGCGCCGGGACGGGCTCACCGTCGACTACCTGTACGCGGTGGAGGTCGCGGTCGTCCGCGATGACCGCACCGTCGAGCTCGTCGTGGCCAGGCGCGACGACGCCGACCCCGCCCGCGCCGAGCTGCTGTGGGCCCACACCGGCGGGGGCGGCGGCAACTTCGGCGTCGTCACCCGGTTCTGGTTCCGCGACCTGCCCGAACCGCCCCGGCAGGTGATGCTCGCCGGGCTGGCGTGGGACTGGTCCGAGTTCACCCGGGACGACTTCACGCACCTGGTGACGGCGTTCGGCGAGTACTTCCGCGACCACCAGGACCCGGCGACCGCGGCCGGCGGGCTCTTCGCCATGCTCAAGCTCACCCACCGCGGCAACGGGCAGATCGGGCTGCTGGCGCAGGTGGACGCCGACGACGAGCAGGGGCCGCGGGCGATGAGCGACTTCGTGGCCGCGCTCGACGGCCGGATCGGCCCCACGGCGCGGGCGATGACGTCCCCGATGGGCGAGCATCCGCCCGTCCTCCACATGGACGTCCCGCGCGTGCTGCCGTGGCTGACCGCGACGCAGGCGCTGAACGGCAGCGGCGAGAACCGCTGCGGCAAGTACAAGTCCGCCTACCTGCGCGAGCCGTTCACCGAGCAGCAGATCGCCGCGATGTGGGCGTACCTCGGCAACGAGCACTTCACCGGCTACCGGAACAAGCAGGCCCTCATCCAGGTCGACTCGTACGGGAGCGCGATCAACTCGCCGCCGCGCGACACCGCCGTCCGGCAGCGCGACTCCATCCTCAAGATGCAGTACCAGGTGTACTGGACGCGGCACGACCCCCGCGAGCCCGAGCACCTGGACTGGATCCGCCGGACGTACCGGGCGACGTTCGCCGGCACCCACGGCGTCCCCGTCGTCGGCGGGCAGACCGACGGCTGCTACGTCAGCTACCCCGACGTGGACCTGAACGATCCCCGCTGGAACGGCTCGGACCAGGACTGGCCGACGCTCTACTACAAGGACGCGTACCCGAGGCTGCGCCGCGTCAAGAGGTACTGGGACCCGCTGAACGTCTTCCGCCACCGCCAGTCCGTCAAGCCGGCGGACTTCTAGGGCGCGCGCTCTTCTCCCTCTTTCCCCTCTTCGCCTTCCCCCTCTTCGCCCTCCGCGCCCTCTTCGCCGGCGGGGACGGTGAAGAGGCGGATGTGGACGGGGCGGGCGCCGGGCGGCGCGTCCTCGGCGGTGAACCCGTGCTCGTGCAGGAGCCGGATGTACGCCTCGAAGAAGTCGGCGAGCCCCTGCTCGGTCATCCGGGTGAAGCCGCGCGAGAGCAGGGCCCAGGCGCGGTCCCTGAGGTACTCCTCGGGCAGCCGGCCGAGCAGCGCCATGTCCTCGGCGTGGCCGAGCCGCAGGACCTCCTCCAGGACGGGCCGGTCCTCCTCGGACAGCGACTCCGGCGGGGGCATCCGCAGGTCCCGGCGGCCCGGCGCGGTCCGCCACCAGCGCTCGCGCCCGCCGGAGCGTTCGGGGACGTCCTCGACGAACCCGTACTTCTCCAGCTGCCGCAGGTGGTAGCTCGTCGTGCCGGTGCTCTCGCCCAGGTGCGCGCCGAGTGTGGTGGACGTCGCGGGCCCGTCGGTGCCGAGCCGGTGCAGGATCCGCCGGCGCAGCGGGTGGCTGAGGGCCTTCAGCCGGCCGGGGTCGGCGAGTACGGGTGCGATCTCGTCCTCCATGAGGAGCAGCCTAATACTCCAGAGCCATCTTTGCAGAGAAAGCTTTGCAGAGAGTTCTCTGCAAACGTAGGGTCGCCGCCATGACAACCGCGACCACCGCCCTCCTGGCCTGCTTCCTTGCCGTACTCGCCCTCGCCTCGCCCGCCTCGGCCGTGCCTCCGCCCGTGTCCCCGGCCGCGGCCGCGGCGGGGCCGGCCGTGCCCGCGCCGCCCGGGCTGACCTCCGCCGACGTGACGTTCCAGGGGCACGGCGGGCTGACCCTGCACGGAACCGTCCTGGCCGAGGCGAAGGAGGCGGCGCCGCGTCCCGGCGTCGTGCTCGTCACCGGCTCGGGGTCGGGCGTGCCGCGCGAGCACCTGCTCACCGAGGCCGTCGCGTTCGCGCGGCAGGGCCTGGCCGTCCTGATCTACGACAAGCGGTCCGAGGGCTACACCGACTTCCGCCGCTCGTACTCCGAGCTGGCCACCGACGCGCTCGGCGCGGTCGGCGCGCTGCGCGCCCGGCCGGGCGTCGACCCCGGCAAGGTCGGCCTGTGGGGGCTCAGCGAGGGCGGCTGGGTGGCCCCGCTGGCCGCGTCCCGCTCGGCCGGCGTCGCGTTCGTGATCACCGTCGGCGGCAACGCCATGACGCCGCTGCGCCAGCAGCTCTGGAACGAGACCTCCGGCCTGCGCCGCGCCGGGGCGGACGGCTCGCTGCTCGACCGCGGCAAGCGCAACCTCGCGCGGTGGGGCGCGGACGCCGGGCTGTTCGCCGAGGCGCACTTCGACGGCGGGAAGGTGCTGGAGAAGGTCCGGCAGCCGTTCCTGGGCATCTGGGGGACCCGCGACCTGCAGACGCCGCCCGGGGACAACCCGCCGCTGGCCGCCGCCGCCCTGCGGCGCGGCGGGAACACCCGCTACACGTTCCGCTACTTCGAGGGCGCCGACCACGCGGCGCACCGGACCCCGGACGGCGGGCTCACCCGCGGCGAGGCCCTCGCCCCCGGGTACGCCGAGCTCGTCGGGACATGGGTCCGGGACGTGACCGGCGGCCGGATGCCGGACGCCGACGCCCCGGCGCCGCCGCGGCAGGACCACCCGAGCGTCGACGTGCCGCCCTCGGCGTGGTGGGAGTCGGCCTGGCCGCAGGTCGCCGCGTTCCTCTTCATGCTGGCGGCGTTCGCCGCGTACCCGGTGTGGGCGCTGGTGCGCCGGCTGCGCGGCCGCCGGGCGCGCCCGCTGAGCCGCTGGGCCCGGCTCGCCGCGGCGGCGGGCTTCGCCGCGGTCCTCGGTGTCTTCGGCTACCTCTTCTACCTGATGGCCGCCGGGCGCTGGCCGGACCCGGGGCCGCTCGTCGGCTCGGAGCCCGTGCCGTGGCTGGTGCTGCGGCTGCTGGCGGTGGCCGCCGTGGCGGCGACGGTGGCGACCGCGATGGCCTGGCGCCGCTCCGGCGGGTCCGTGCCGGGCGGCGAGCGGGTCCGCGCGGGGCTGCTCCTGGCCGCCGGGACGCTCTTCGTCCCGTGGGCCTTCTACTGGGGGCTCCTGGCGGTGTGACCCGTTTAGGCAGTAAGGCGGCAACCTTGGACTTCCCGTTGCCATAGGACGCAATAGCCGGGGGATTGTGATCAATGCCAACGACTTAGGGATATGTCCGGCGGTGCGCAACGAGGCGGACCGATCGTGCATACACCAGAAAGGCAAATGATCATGGCGAAGAACAAGAACGCGAAGAAGGCGCCCCGGGACCAGGCTCCCCGGTCGGGCGACAAGCTGCGCTGGCAGGGCCACGGCGACGCCGCCGCGGACCGCGACCAGGCCGACCGCGCCGACCGTGCCGACCGGGCCGAGCCCGTCGCCGCGGGCCGGGAGGGCGACCGCTTCGCGCTGAACGGTGAGCGGGCCGACCGCAAGGCGCCGGCCGCCAAGAAGCGGTAACGCGCGAGACCGTTCGGACGCGCTCCGCGTCTTCCCGTGTATTCGCGGGGGGCGCGGAGCGTTTCGCGTTCGCCGCGATCAGAACTGGGTGTTATGTCGGAAATGTAGGGCTTTAATGGTCCGGCTTATTCGGTGATCACTCGGGTAGGGCCTGCGATGTTCACGTGCCGACCAACAGGGGGACCCATGAGCACCGTGACCGCCAACGCGCCCGTACAGGACGTGATCGGGCTGCTGCGCCACCAGCACGAGCGCATTCGCGAGCTGTTCGACCTCGTCGGGCGGTCGGCGGGGACCGCGCGCGCCGAGGCGCTCGACCGGCTCGTGCGGCTGCTGGCCGTGCACGAGACCGCGGAGGAGGAGATCGTCCACCCGGTCGCGCGGCGCGCGCTGCCCGGCGGCGAGGAGGTGGTCGCCGAGCGGACCGCCGAGGAGGCCGCGGCCTGGCGGGCGCTGACCGAGCTGTACGCGATGGACCCGGACGGCCCGGAGTTCGCGGCCCGCCTCGCCCGGCTGCGCGGGGACGTGCTCGCGCACGCGCGGGCCGAGGAGGCGGAGGAGTTCTCCCGGCTCGGGGACGCGTTCAGCGACGCCCAGCGCCGGGCGCTCGCCGGCGCGGTGAAGGCGGCCGAGGCCATGGAGCCGGCCGTCCGGACGGCCCCGGGCACCGCGCCCGCGGGGCTGCCGGCCGGTCCGCCCGCGGCGGTGCTGGAGCGGGCCCGCGACCTCATCCGGGACGCGCTCGCCTGAACGTCCCGTCCCGTCCCGGCCCGGGCGGGCGCGGCCGGGCTCAGCGGCCGGCGGCGCGCGCCAGCGGCAGGGTCTCGCCGCGCTCGATGTGCCGCAGCCGCAGGCCCTTGCCGCGCATCGCGTCCTCGAAGTCCGACAGCGGGGACTTCATGACGGTGTAGTCGTCGTAGTGCACCGGCAGCGCGCTCGCGCAGCCGGCCGCCTCCACCCACGCGGCGCCCTGCGCGCCGTCCATCGTGACCACCAGCATGCCGAGCAGGGTGGTGCCGCCCAGGTGGACGATCCCGGCGTCGATGCCCGGATGGCGGCGGCCGATCTCGGCGATCTCGTCGTACATGACGGTGTCGCCGCTGATGCACAGCCGCAGCTCGGGATCGCCGTCGGCCGGGCCGAACTCCAGCAGCGTCCCCATGACCGGCGGCAGCAGCCGGTGGAACGGGGCGGGCCCGTGCCGGCCGGGCATCGCGGTGACGCGGACGGCGCGGTCGCCCTTGGCCAGCGTGCGGTGCCGCCAGGTCCGCATCCCGTGCGCGCGGGCGAAGCCGCGCCGCCGGAGGGTGCGGGCGGCGGCCGGGGTGGTGAGGACCGGCAGCCCGCGGTCCAGCCGGGCCTCCGCGACCCGGTCCCAGTGGTCGTCGTGCAGGTGCGACAGCAGCACGGCGTCGAGTTCGGGCAGCTCGTCGATCGTGATCGCCGGGTCCTTGAGCCGCTCGCTGGTCAGCCCGTAGCCGAGATGGGCGCGTTCTCCCCGGTGCAGGAAGTTGGGATCGGTCAGCAGCGTGAGGCCGCCGTACCTGATGATCGTGGTGGCGTTGCCGACGAACGTCACCGTCGGCCCGTGCGTGTCCATCGTGTCCCCCTTCGTCCCTCGCCGGGCGCATACCCTCCGGCACCGCAGGCACTCCTCCGCTGAACGCTCGTTGAACGGCACCGCCGGAACGTCGTAACCACAGGGGGGACCTCGTCAAACGATCGTTCAGTCACCTAGGCTGGGCGGGCCAGGGGGACCCCCTCATCAACGCCGGCGAAGGGTGCAACGGTGGACTTCACGCTTCCCGAGGAGCTCGTCGACCTCCTCGGCCGGATCGACGACTTCATCGAGCGCGAGATCAGGCCGCTGGAGGAGCGGGACGACAACATCCGGTTCTTCGACCACCGACGCGAGGACGCCCGCACCGACTGGGACCGCGGCGGCCTGCCCGCCCGCGAGTGGGAGGCGCTGCTCGGCGAGGTCCGGCGGCTGGCCGACCGGGCGGGCTTCTACCGCTACCCGTTCCCCAAGGAGTACGGGGGGATGGACGGCACCAACCTCGGCATGGCGGTGATCCGCGAGCACCTGGCCGCCAAGGGCCTCGGCCTGCACAACGACCTGCAGAACGAGCACTCGATCGTCGGCAACAACGTCGGGCTGCTGCTCATGCTCGCCTACGGCAGCGACGCGCAGAAGGACGAGTGGGTGGACGACCTCGCGCTCGGCCGGCGCGCGTTCGCGTTCGGGATCACCGAGCCCGCGCACGGCTCGGACGCGACGTTCATGGAGACGGCGGCGGTCCGGGACGGCGACGGCTGGGTGATCAACGGCGAGAAGACCTGGAACACCGGCGTCCATGTCGCCAGCCACGACCTGATCTTCGCCCGCACCTCCGGGGAGCCGGGGGACGGGACGGGCATCACCGCGTTCCTGGTGCCGACGGACGCTCCCGGCTTCAAGGTCGAGGAGTACCTGTGGACGTTCAACATGCCGACCGACCACGCGCACATCTCGCTGACCGACGTGCGGGTGCCGGACTCGGCGATCTTCGGCGCGGAGGGCCGCGGGCTCCAGGTCGTCCAGCACTTCTTCAACGAGAACCGGATCCGGCAGGCGGCCTCCAGCCTGGGCGCCGCGCAGTTCTGCGTGAACGAGGCCGTCGCGTACGCCCGGGAGCGCAAGCCGTTCGGGAAGCCGCTGGCGGCGAACCAGGCCATCCAGTTCCCGCTGGTCGAGTTGCAGACGCAGTGCGACATGCTGCGCGCCCTGATCCACAAGACCGCGTGGCAGATGGACCAGGACGGCCCCTTCTCGGTGTCGAAGGAGGTCTCGATGTGCAACTACTGGGCGAACCGGCTGTGCTGCGAGGCCGCCGACCGCGCAATGCAGGTGCACGGGGGCCTCGGCTACTCGCGGCACAAGCCGTTCGAGCACATCTACCGGCACCACCGGCGCTACCGGATCACCGAGGGGGCCGAGGAGATCCAGATGCGCCGGGTGGCCGGCTACATGTTCGGCTTCATGAAGCAGCGCGCCCCCAAGGGCGTCGCCGAGTGACCGGCGACGCCCGGCGCGGTCAGCCGACCTTGGAGTCGCGTCCCTCCCAGTAGGGGTCGCGCAGGCTGCGCTTGAGCACCTTGCCCGACGGGTTCCGCGGGATCTCCTCGATGCGGTCGAAGCTCCGCGGGATCTTGTACGAGGCGAGGTGCTCCCGGCAGTACTCCTGGATCGCTGTGTCGGCCGGGTCGGCGCCCGGCCGCACCACGACCGCGGCGTGCACCGACTCGCCCCACTCGTCCGAAGGGATCCCGAAGACCGCGGCGTCGGCCAGGTCGGGGTGGGCGGTCAGCACCGCCTCGATCTCGGCCGGGTAGATGTTCATCCCACCGGAAATGATCATGTCGGAGCGGCGGTCGCAGATGTAGACGAAGCCCTCCTCGTCCCGGTAGGCGATGTCGCCGACGGTCATCCAGTCGCCGATCCGGGACGCCTCGTACTTCTGGTCGGCCTTGTAGTACGCGTCGAACACGATGCTGCTGCGCACGTACAGGTCGCCGGGCACGTGCGGCTCGGTGATCTGCTCGCCGTCCGCGCCGAACAGGCCGATCTCGATGCCGGGGGCCGGGCGGCCGCAGCTGCCGGGCTTCCGCATCTGGTCCTCGGGCAGCAGGATCGTGTCCACGCCCAGCTCCGTCGACCCGTACACCTCGTAGAGGGAGTCGTTCCCGACGCGCTCCACGTAGCGGCGCTTGAGCTCGAACGGCCACGGCGCCGCGTTGGCGATCACCCGCCGGAGCGACGACAGGTCGTACTTCGCGAACGTCTCCTCGGGCAGGTCGACGACCCGGCGGATCGGCGTCGGCGCGGAGAACGTCGTGGTGACCTTGTGCTCGTCGACCAGCTCCAGCCAGCGCTCGGGCGTGAACTCGCGCATGACGACGACCGTGCCGCCCATCTGCTGGACGATCTGCATGAAGCTCATCGGCCCGGAGTGGTAGAGCGGCCCGGTGGTGAGGTAGACGTCGCCCGGCTGGTAGCCGATCGTCATCACCAGCCCCAGGATGATCTCCGGGTCGGGGGCGCCGCGGACGACGCCCTTGGGCTTGCCGGTCGTCCCGGACGTGTAGAACATCGACGTCCCGGCCGCGTCGTCCTCGCCGGCCGCGACCGGCTCCGCCTCCGGCCTCCCGGCCGACTCGGTCTCCAGGTGGGCGGCCCAGGACGGGACGTCGCCGGGCTCGCAGCGGAACGCCAGCCAGGACGTGACGGCCCCGACCTCCGCCGCGGCCCGTTCCAGCTGCGGGGCCTGCTCGACGTCGAACAGCACGACGGCCGCGTCGGCGTTCTCGACGACGTACGCGGCCTCCTCGGGGCTGAGGCGGTAGTTGAGCGGGACGGCGATGGCTCCCGCCTTGCGGGCCGCGACGATCAGTGCCAGCACCTCGGTGCTGTTGCGGCCGCACCAGACGACCTTGGTGCCGGCGGTGACGCCGAGGCCGATCAGCAGGTGGGCGTACCGGTTGGCCATCGCGTTGAACGCGGCGTAGTCGACCCGCCGGTCCTCCTCGATGACGGCGATCTTGTCCGGGGTGGCGGCGGCATGGGCGGCGAGCGGATCCTCCACGGGCGTCTCCTCGCTGCGATCAGGTGCAACAGGTGGGGAAAATCACCGTACGATCGTTCAACCGCCGGGAGCAAGAGCCAGCAAGACCGGTACGCCCTCCGTTGAACGATCGATCAACGGCGTTCCGCGATCAGGAGCAGGAACAGCGCGATGGGGAAGCCCTGGCGCCACCAGGGGTCGGTCCGGAGTCGCTCGGCGGACGGGTGGGGCTCGCGCAGGTCCGCGATGACGAAGCCGGCGTCTCGGAGCGTTCCAGAGTAGTACTCCAGCGGGCGCAGCCAGGAGGTGATCTCGGACGGCGACTCCAGCCCGTCCACCAGGAAGCGCTGGTCGATGCCGCGCGGGGCGAAGTAGCGCTCGGCGGGCACGGCGTCGGCCGCGCCCCGCTCGGCGTCGAAGGTGTAGAAGCACGGGTGCAGGGTGAGGACGACCAGCCGGCCGCCGCTCTTCAGCACGCGGGCGAACTCGCCGATCGCGTCCGCCGGGTCCTGGAGATGGCTGAACAGGTGGTTGCAGACGACCAGGTCGAAGCCGCCGTCCTCGACGGGCAGGTCGTCGGCGCTCGCGCGGACGAACGTGACGCCGCCGCCCGTCGCGCCGTTCTCGGGCGAAGCGGCCGTGGCCGCGTCGATCAGCCCCTGGGCGGCGTCGATCCCCACGACGTCGGCGCCCATCGCCGCCAGCCGGCGGGACAGGTAGCCCTCGCCGCAGCCCGCGTCCAGGATCCGCAGGCCCGCGCACGGGCCGATCGCGTCCAGGACGGCCTGGTCGGTCAGCTCGGTGCGGTACCGGTCCCGGCCCTCCCGGATGATCTTCACCCAGTAGTCCGCGTTCGCCTCCCACCGCTCCCGCGTGAGCGCCGCGCCCGCCGCCTTCGCGGCCTCGGTCCGCGCGCCCGCGGTCCGCGCGCCCGCGGCCGCCGTCTCCGTGCGTGTGGCCTCGTCCACCGGCCCCCCTCGTCCTTCTTCTTCCGTCAGGGCATGCCCTTGATCTTTTTCACCAGTTCCGCGCACGCGGTCCGGATCCTGCGGTCCGCGCAGCGCGTTCCGCGCCGTTCCAGTGCCGCGACCAGATCGGTCCTCCGATGCCCGAACGTGGGATCGCGGCGCAGGGCCAGGGGAATATAGGTCGACACCAGATAATAGAAATAGGCGTCGTTATAACTGGCGATCTCCCGCAGCACCTCGCGCGCGGTGTTCCGCAGCAGCAGCGCGCTGGGCAGCGTGAAGTCCGGGCTGATCCGGCCGTCCCGGGTATAGGTCGGGAACGACCATTCCTCCAGCGCCGTGTACATCGGCGTCCGGTCGAGCTCGCGCCGGTACCGCTCGGCCAGCTCGACGTCGTTGGAGCCGATGAGGGCGCCCATCACCACCCCGCGCATCATGAACGCGCTCTGCCGCCCGGCGGGCCGTCCCGCCAGCTCGGCGCCCGGCGTGCCGGTCACCTTGCTGACCTGGTGGGTGAGGATGTTGAGGGCCAGGATCGAATGGAACGAGTAGGTCTTGCGGTCGAGCCGGGGAGCGAGGTCGACCGACGCCTCCAGGAGCTTGCGCGGATCCTTGAGCAGGCCGCCCTCGGCGGCGTAGAGGACCTCCAGCGCGCGGTCCGGCTCGCGCCCCCAGAAGCGGGCGAGGTAGGACGTGACCTTCTGCCCGGCGTCGCCGCGCATGATGTGCAGCGCGGCCTCCAGCGCGTTGAGCAGGTGCTGCCGGGCGACGGGGGAGCCGTCCAGGGCGTCCAGGTCGACCGCCAGGCCCGCCGATTCCAGGCCGTCCACCAGCGAGTCGCGCCTTTTCCGGAGCGAATGCGCCATGAAGTACTCGGCGATTCCCGGTACCGACGACATCAGGCTCTGCAGCGACCGGCCGCTGATGCGGTCGAGCCAGCCGGTGTTGTCCCAGAGCCGGGAGACCGTGCTCTTGTCCAGCCCGGAGAACATCGCGACATCGGACATGTTCAGCCCGAGATCCTTGGTGATTTCCGAGAGAGACTTCGGCTCGCTGCCCGCTGTCATGAGACGCCCTGTTGATGGCCCTTTCCGGAGTTCCGATCGTAACCGGGTGATCGGGGGCGTCGAGGCGCAACGGTGCAATCGCCCGTCCCGTTCCCTCCGCCGGCGCACGCGAGGGCGGGCGGTGCGCGCGGCGGCCGGACGGCTCATCCGGGCGTCCGGCCGATGCGGCCGAGCAGGGGGACGGAACCGCCGAGGGCGGGCCGGCCGCCCTCGACGGCGAGCCCGAGCGGCGGCCCGGCCGGGCGGAGGCCCCGCGTGATCCCGTCCAGCTCGGCCGCGCTCCGCGGGGTGAACGGGATGCCCGCGTCCCGGTACAGCGCGGCCACCGCCTCCAGCGCCGGCGTCCGCTCCGCATGGGAGACCGCCACCCTGCTGCCCGGCGGCAGCCCGGCCAGCAGCTCCCCGAAGACGCCGGCCGGATCCTCGTCGTCGGTGACGAAGTGCAGCACGCTGAACAGCAGCACACCCACCGGCCGGCGGAAGTCGATCAGCCGCCGCAGCCCCGGCAGCGCCAGCAGCGCGCCCGGATCGCGCAGGTCGGCCTCGAACGCGCCGCAGCGGCCGCCCGCGGCCAGCAGCGCCCGGGCGTGGCTGACCACCATCGGGTCGTTGTCGACGTACGCCACCCGGCAGGACGGGGCGGCGCGGCGGACGACGTCGTCCACGTTGTCGTGCGACGGCAGCCCGCAGCCGATGTCGACGAACTGCCGGATGCCCTCCTCGGCGGCCAGCAGCAGGCAGACCCGGCGCAGGAACGCGCGGTTGGCCCGGACCAGCCGGGAGATGACGGGCGCGCGGCCGGCGGCCCGCTCGGCGAGGTCGCGGTCGGCGGCGTAGTTGTCCTTGCCGCCGAGGTAGTAGTCGTACACGCGGGCGGCGCTGGGCCCGGCGTCCCCGAACGTGCCGGCGCCGGCGCGGGACCCGTCCCGGCCGCCGATGCCCAGCACGATCCCCACCGCGGCCGCTCCTACCGGGCCCCGTCCACGGCCACCCGGAACCAGAACGTGGTCGTCCCGCCGGTGTCGTGGTGGGTGCCGTAGTCGCGGGCCAGCGCCTGGATCAGGTACAGCCCGCGGCCGTTCACCGGGGGCGGGTCGCCGGCGCCGCCGCGGAGCCCGGCGCGCTCGCCGGGCCGGCCGCCGGGCAGCGAGCCGCCGTCGGTGACCTCCACCCGCACGTACGGGCCGATCCGCAGCGCGCGGAGCCGGACCGTGCCGTCGGGGCGGGGGAGGGCGTGCACGACGCAGTTGGTGACGGCCTCGCTGGTGAGCAGCTCCAGGTCGTCCAGGAGGTCGGCGCTCGCCTCGCAGCACTCGGCCACCAGCGCCCGGATGTACGAGCGGGCGGGCCGTACCGCCGCGGGCGTGGAGGCCAGGTCGATCTCGCCCAGCAGGCCGCCGGAGGCCGCGCCGGGGCGGTGGGCGCCGGCGGTGCCGAGCTCCAGCGACGGCTCGGCCGCGCGCCGCGCGCGGAACGGCGGCGTGCCGGGCCAGGCGTCGAGCGAGTCCATGGCGACGGCGTCGTCGCGGATCCGGGCAGGGCTGTATCCGAACATGCGCCTCGCACCCTGGGGAGTCGGACAGAGATGACGGGCCACGCGCGGGCGCGCCGGGAACCGGCCCGGCTCCGCCCGCACGACAGCCACTCTGACGCAGGGGCGCGTGGCGAGTCACCCTGCCTTGCATGCGTGCAAAGGCCCTGTGCCCACCTGCGGAAAGCGGCCGATCCGGTGCCGCGGCGGGGGCGAGCGCGCCGCGAACCCCCAGGTGGCGGGCCGATGGCGGGCCGATGTGCCGGATGTGGCCGGACGTGGCTTCCCGGACGCCGGGCGAGCGTGCGCGGACGGCTCCGCCCACCCCTCGGCCGCGCCGGAGAGGCGCGGCGGCAGAATACGGCGGATGAGCTCCGATCTCCCGCTGGCCGGGATGCGCGTCATCGAGCTGTCCAGCTTCGTCGCCTCGCCGCTGGGCGGGATGACGCTCGCGCAGCTCGGCGCCGACGTGATCCGGGTCGACCAGTCCGGCGGCGGCCCCGACATCGACCGGTGGCCGCTCGCGCCGTCCGGCACGAGCCTCTACTGGGCGGGCCTGAACAAGGGCAAGCGCTCGGTCACGGCCGACCTCCGCTCCCCGGAGGGCCGCGCGATCGTCGCCCGGCTGATCGCGGCGGGCGGGCAAGGCGGCGGAATCGTGCTGACGAACGCGGCGCCGCGCGCGGGCCTCTCGTTCGAGGAGCTGCGCGCCGCCCGCCCGGACCTGATCCACCTGCGGCTGCTCGGGCACCGCGACGGCCGCAACGCGGTCGACTACACGGTGAACGCCGAGCTGGGCGTCCCGTACCTGACCGGCCCGGAGGACCACGACGGCCCGGTCAACCACGCGCTTCCCGTCTGGGACGTCACGTGCGGCCTGTACGTCGCGGTCGGGCTGCTGGCCGCGGAGCGGCACCGCTCGCGTACCGGGGAGGGCCGGCGGGTCGAGATCGCGCTGCGCGACGTGGCGCTGGCCACCCTGGGCAACCTCGGCCACCTGGCCGAGGCGCAGCTGTGCGGGGCGCCCCGGCCGCGGCTCGGCAACGACCTGTTCGGCGACTTCGGCCGCGACTTCGGCACCGCGGACGGGCGGCGCGTCATGGTCGTCACGCTGTCGGCGCGGCACTGGCGCGACCTGGTCGCCGCGACCGGCCTCGGCGAGGTCGTCGCGGCGATGGAACGGGCGTACGGCGCCGACTTCCGCCGCGCGGGCGACCGCTACGCGCACCGCGGGCCCCTCGCCGGGGTGCTGGCCCCGTGGTTCGCGTCCCGGACGCACGCGGAGATCGAGCGGGACCTCAAGGACACGTCCGTGCTGCACGGGCGCTACGGCGACCTCGGCGAGCTGGTCGCGGACGGCGCGGCGGCGCTGCGCTCCGACCCGCTGATGGGCGTGCTCGACCAGCCGGGCGCGGGACCGCACCTGGCGCCCGGCCCGCCGCTGCTCTTCGACGGCCGCCAGGACGCGCCCCGCCCGGCGCCGGTCCTCGGCGAGCACACCGACGAGGTGCTCGGCGAGCTGCTCTCGCTGCCGGCGGCCGAGCTTGCCGACCTGCGCGGGCGCGGCGTGGTGGGGGAGCGGGAGGAGCGGCGGTGAGCCTGGCGGAGTACGTGGCCGGGTGGCGTCCCGGCGAGGTGACCGGTTCGGAGGTCGTCGGGGAGGCGCCGGCGGCGCGGCTCGCGGCGATCTTGGACGTGCCGGGGGCCGGTGCCTCGCTGCCGCCGCTGTGGCACTGGCTGTACTTCCTGGACTGGCCCGCGCGGTCCGCGCTGGGCGCCGACGGCCATCCGGCGGACGGGCACTTCCTGCCGCCGATCCCGTCCCGCACGCGCATGTTCGCCGGGGGGCGGCTGCGGATCGCCGCGCCGCTGGAGGTGGGCGCCGTCGCGGTCCGCACGTCGTCGCTCGCCGAGGTGAAGGTGAAGCGGGGGCGTTCGGGCGAGCTGCTGTTCGTGACCGTGCGGAACGAGATCAGGCAGAACGGCGAGCCGCGGCTGAGCGAGGAGCAGGACCTCGTCTACCGCTCCGGCGGCGCCACCGGAGCGGCCGCGCATGAGACCGTCCCGGGCGAGCCGGTCTCCGAGGCCCCCTGGCGGCTGCCGCTGCGGGCCGATCCGGCGCTGCTGTTCCGGTTCAGCGCCGTCACCGCGAACGCGCACCGCATCCACTACGACCTGCCGTACGCGCGGGACGTGGAGCGCTATCCCGGCCTGGTCGTCCACGGGCCGCTGCTGGCCGTCCTGATGGCCGAGCTGCCCCGCGCGCACGCGCCGGAGCGCCGCGTGTCCGCGCTGGCGTACCGCTTCCGGCGGCCGGTGTTCGCGGGCGAGCAGGTGCTGGTGGCGGGCGGTCCCGAGGACGGCGGAGCGGGAATGGCGGTCGTGGACGCGGCCGGGACGGTCCGCGCGGAGGCGCACGCGGAGTTCGCGCCGTGAGGGGAGAGAGCAGATGTACGAGCTGAGCGACGAGGAGGCCGCGATCGTCGCGACCGTCCGCGAGTTCGTCGACCGCGACGTGCGGCCGGTCGTCCGGGAGCTGGAGCACGCCGACGCGTACCCGGAGAAGCTGATCGAGCGGATGAAGGCGATGGGCGTCTTCGGGCTGGCCATCCCCGAGCCGTACGGGGAGGCGGCGGTGTCGACGCCGTGCTACGCGCTCGTCGCCGAGGAGCTGGCGCGCGGCTGGATGAGCCTGGCCGGGGCGATGGGCGGCCATTCCGTGGTGTCCAAGCTGCTGCTGGCGTTCGGGACCGAGGAGCAGAAGCGGCACTACCTGCCGCGGATGGCGACCGGCGAGATCCGCGCGACGATGGCGCTGACCGAGCCCGGCGGCGGCTCCGACCTCCAGGCGCTGCGCACGGTGGCCCGCCGCGACGGCGACGCGTACGTGATCGACGGCGCCAAGACGTGGATCACCAACGCCCGCCGCTCCGACCTGGTCGCGCTGCTGTGCAAGACCGATCCGGACGCGGTGCCCGCGCACGCCGGGATCAGCGTCCTGCTGGTGGAGAAGGTGCCCGGCTTCACCGTCTCCCGCGACCTGCCCAAGCTCGGCTACAAGGGCGTGGAGAGCTGCGAGCTGTCGTTCGACGGCTGCCGGGTGCCGGTCTCGGCGCTGCTCGGCGGCGAGGAGGGCCGCGGGTTCGCGCAGATGATGAAGGGCCTGGAGATCGGCCGGATCCAGGTGGCCGCGCGCGCCACCGGCGTCGGCCGCGCCGCGTTCGACGACGCGTTCCGGTACGCGCAGGAGCGGGAGAGCTTCGGCAAGCCGATCTGGAAGCACCAGAGCATCGGCCACTACCTCGCCGACATGGCCACCAAGCTCACCGCCGCGCGCCGGCTGCTGCTGCACGCGGCGGAACGGTACGACAGCGGCGAGCGCGCCGACATGGAGGCCGGGATGGCGAAGCTGTTCGCGTCCGAGACCGCCATGGAGATCGCGCTGGACGCCGTCCGCATCCACGGCGGGTACGGCTACTCGACGGAGTTCGACGTGGAGCGCTACTTCCGCGACGCCCCGCTGATGATCGTCGGGGAGGGCACCAACGAGATCCAGCGGAACGTGATCGTCAACCAGCTGATCGCGCGCGGCGGGCTTCCGTAGCGGAGTCGTGCGGGACGCCCAGCCCGTCCAGGAACGCCCCGGCCGCCGGCGACGGCCGGAACCGGCTCCACACCAGGTGCTCCACCCGCGCCGGGGCCTCGTCGACCCGCAGCACCCGCAGGTCGGGGACCTGCCCGACGAACGCGGCGGGCAGCATCGCGACGCCCAGCCCGGCGCGGACCATCCGGGCCATGAAGTCGACCATGGTCACCTCGAACGCGACCTCGCGGCGGAGCCCGGCCGCCGCGAACGCCTCGTCCGACTGGAGGCGCCCGGCCGAGCCGGCGGGGAAGTCGACGAACACCTCCTCCGCCAGCCGTTCCAGGCTCACCCGGGTCTCGGCGGCCAGCGGGTGCCCGGGCGGGACGACGGCGACCAGCTCGCCGCGCGCCAGCTCGTGGCCGCGCACGCCCTTCGGCCGCACCTCGCGCGGGAGGCCGAGGAACGCCACGTCCAGCGCGCCCTGCGCCACCTCCTCGGCCAGCATCTCGCTGCCGCCGACCTTGAGCGTGATCCGCACGCGGGGGTGGCGGTCGTGGAACTCCTTCATCGCCGCCGGCAGGTCGACGGCCGCGACCGTCGGGATGGTGCCGATCGCCAGCCGGCCGCGGATCTCGCCCGCCGCCGCGGCGACCTCGGCGCGGGCCCGGTCGGCCGCCTCCAGCGCCTGCCGCGCGGCGGGCAGGAACGCCTCGCCGGCCGGCGTCAGCCGCACCCGCCGGCTGGTGCGGTCGAACAGCCGGGCGCCCAGCTCGCGTTCCAGCCGGGCGATCTGGTGGCTCAGCGCCGACTGGACGACCAGGCACTTCTCGGCGGCCCGGGTGAAGTTCCCGAGCTCGGCCACCGCCACCACGTAACGCATCTGCTGCAGGTCCACGCGATCCATCTTGATTCACGATCGATCCGATGACAAACATGTGTTGGACTCATCGATCGTTCCCGGCCAGGCTCGGAGCCATGACGATCGCACTCGAGCGTCCCGGCCCGAAGGCGGCCGAGCCCGGCCTCGGCCGCGGGCTGCTGCTCCTCATGTCCGTCGCGACCGGCCTGTCGGTCGCGGGCAACTACTTCGCCCAGCCGCTCCTCGACCTGATCGGCCGCGAGCTGCGCCTCGGCACGACGATGGCCGCGCTGGTCGTCACGGCCGCGCAGGTCGGCTACGCGCTGGGCCTGATGCTGCTCGTCCCGCTCGGCGACCTCGTCGAGCGCCGCCGCCTCGCGGTCACGCTCTTCGGCGCCACGGCGGGCTTCCTCGTCCTGACCGCGGTCGCGCCCGACGGCAGGGTGCTGCTCGCGGGCACCGCCCTCACCGCGCTCACCTCGGTCGCCGCCCAGGTCGTCGTCCCGTACGCGGTGACCCTCGCCGCCCCCGAGCAGCGCGGCCGCGTCGTCGGCACCGTGATGACCGGCCTGCTCCTGGGCGGCCTGCTGGCCCGCACCGCCTCCGGCGCGCTGTCCGAACTCGGCGGCTGGCGGACGGTCTACTGGGTCAACGCCGTCCTCATGGTCGCCGTCGCCGCCCTCCTGTGGCGCCACCTGCCGCCGCTGCACACCCCGGCCGGGCTCTCGTACCCCGCGCTGCTGCGCTCCACGTTCGCCCTGTTCCGGCACGAGCCGCTGCTGCGCTGGCGGGCCGGGATCGGCGCGCTCTCGCTCGCCTCGTTCAACGTGCTGTGGACGGCCATCACGTTCCTGCTCGCCGGCCGGTACGGCTGGTCGGAGTTCGCGATCGGCCTGTTCGGCCTGGTCGGGATCGCGGGCGCCCTGTCCACCCTCGCCGCCGGGCGGCTGGCCGACCGCGGGTACGTGCAGTGGCTCACCGGCGCCGGAACCGCCGTCCTCGCCCTGTCCTGGATCGCGATCGGCGCGGGCGGCGCGTCCCTGTGGTGGCTGCTCGGCGGCGTGCTCGTCCTGAACGTGGCGCAGCAGACCGTCCTCAACGCCAACCAGAACGTCCTGTACGCGCTGCGCCCGGAGATCCGCAACCGGCTGAACTCCGCGTTCATGACCGCGTTCTTCGCCGGCGGCGCCGCCGGGTCGGCCCTCACCTCGGTCGTCTGGGTGAGCGCGGGCTGGACCGGCGTCAGCGTCCTCGGCGGCTCCCTCGCCACCGGAACCTTCGTCCTCTGGGCGCTCGAGCGCGCCCGCACCCGCTGAAAGGAACACAGGCGATGCGCATCACCGTCTTCGGAGCGGCCGGCAGCATCGGCGGCAGGATCGTCACCGAGGCCCTGTCCCGCGGCCACGACGTCACCCCCGTCACCCGGCGGCCCGTCCCCGGCGCCCGTACCGGCGACGCCGCCGACATCGGCGACGTCGTCGCGCTGAGCACCGGCCAGGACCTCGTCATCAGCGCGACCCGTCCCGCCCCCGGCAGCGAGCACGAACTCGCCGCCACCACGCGGACCCTGCTGGCCGGGCTGCGGCGCACCGGCGTCCGGCTCCTGCTGGTCGGCGGCGCCGCGACCCTCACCGACCCCGCCACCGGCCTGCGGGTGGTCGACGGGCCGGACTTCCCGGCCGCGTGGCGTCCCATCGCCCTGGCCTGCGCCGACCAGCTCGACGCGTGCCGCGCCGAGACCGCCGTGGACTGGGCGTACGCGAGCCCGCCCGCGCTGATCGAGCCCGGCAACCGCACCGGCCGCTACCGGCTGGGCGCCGACGAGCTGGTCGTGGACGCCGGCGGTGTCTCGGCCATCTCCATGGAGGACTTCGCGGTCGCCCTCCTCGACGAGGCCGAGCGCCCCAAGCACACGCGCACGCGCTTCACCGTCGGCTGGTAGAGGTGGGGCATGAAGGGATTCGCGCGGCGGGAGTTCCAGCTCGTCCTGCTCCGGCGGATGGCCGACTACCGGCCGGAGCTGGTGGAGGCGGCCGCGGCCGCGCTGGGATCGTCCCGGACGGAGATGCGCGCGGTGAACGCCCGCTGGCAGCGCATGGTGCGGTCGCCCGGGTTCCCGGACGGGCGGCGCCGGCTGGCGGCGGTGCTCGGCCCGCCGCTGAGCGAGGAGGTCCGGCGCACCGGCGACGTCGAGACCGCGGTGGCGCGGTGGCCCCTCGCCCTGTGGCCGGACCTGCTGTACGAGGCGGTGACCGGCCTGAACGGGGTCGTCCTGCACGAGTGGCTGGTGCGGGCGGAGGGCGTGCCCGTCCCCGCGCCGCCGCGGGCGGGCGGCGACCTGGAGCCGTGGTCGTACGTCGTGGGGGACATGGACCGGCTCTTCGGCGGCGCGCGGCACTCCGCCGGGGAGGTCCCGAGCCGCTGGCACGTCGAGTTCGCCGCGGGCGGCACGGCGTACATCGCGCACTTCGTGTGGGGACTCCTCCAGCACGTCGAGCCGGCTGAACCGTCCGGCGGGCACGGCCCGTAGGACAGGGAGAGCGCGGCACGGCACGGAGAGGACCGGGGGACGCGAGGCGACGCGAGGCCACGCGAGGGGACGCGAGAGGTCACGAAAGCGTCCCGTTCACGGGGTCGACGGGTGCGCGGCGGGAATCGGGCGTGCGGGGGTGGGCGGTTGTGTTGTGACCGCATTCACGAAAGGCACTGCGGTTCGGTAGCCGGGATCGGTCCGATGCGCGCCGAGCGTCGCCCCTGGTGATCCGGCGCTGACGATGCGTGTGTGGGTGCATACCACCGGGTATCCGGCATCAACCGTACAAAGCCCACCAACCCTGTCCCAAATACCCCGGCCGCGTGCCGTCTCGCGGGCGTCGCCCGCGTCCCAGAGGTGTCCGTTTTGCCGGGTTCTCTCATGGGCGGCCCGCGTCGCACGAGGTGGCGGGGCGCTCCGGGGAAAAATCACGGGCGCCGCCATAATTGTGCCGATTTTTGCTTGCCGGCGGCCGGCCGTCATTATGTACATGATCAGGTGCGGGCTGAACTGTCCCATTCAGGGGTGTCTGATTTTACGTTATGCGTTTGAAATACAGTTGTTTCCGATAGTTCACGTGCCGCCGCCGTGACCGCTCCGTGCCCGGGCTGTTACCTTCAATGTGTTTGGCCGATCGGGGAAATCACGAAGGGCCAGGAAGCGCGCCAGGAAGAAGATCACCCTAGCAGGAGGGTAACGCAAATGGAAAATGCGCAAATGATTTCCCGGGATGAGCTGCGGATGTGGCTGATTGACCAGGTGGCGTTCTACCTCGACAAGCCGGCCGAGGGCATCGACCCGCGGGTCGAGCTGGCCCGGTACGGGGTGGACTCCGTGTACGCCATCAGCATCGTCAGCGACATCGAGGACCACCTCCAGGTGGAGGTCGACGTGGCGGAGGCCCGCCGCCGGGGGACCGTCGACACCCTCACCGACTACCTGCTGGAACTGGTCGCCTGATGGACCCGGTGGTGGTGTTCGGCGACAGCCTGGCCGAGGGGCGCGACGACCCCGGCCCGGCCGGCGGCTGGAACGGCTGGGCCGGGCGCCTCGCCCGCAACCTGCGCTGGCCGCGCGGCACCGTCGTCAACGTCGCCGGGCCGGGGGCGACCATGGCCGACGTCGTCGGCGTCCAGCTGCCCCGCGTCGAGGGGCTGCGGCCCCGGCTGGCGCTGCTCAACTGCGGCATGAACGACGCCCTGAACGGCTTCGACCGGGCCCGGCTCGCCGGCCAGGTCAAGGAGTGGTTCGGCTGGGCCGCGGCCGCCGGCGCGCAGGCCGTCGCGGCGCCCGTCCCGCACCCGCCGCTGTTGGAGCGCACCATCATCTCGAACTTCAGGAAAGGCCGGATTCTGCAGCGTGTCGGGGAGTTCAACGAGGAGCTCAGGGACAACGCGCGGGCATTCGGCATGACATTCCTCGAACCCGCCGCCGTGGCCGCGGTGGAGGACCCGTCACTGTGGAGTTCTGACGGGATCCATCTCAACTCGGTGGGTCATGCCCATGTCGCCGAAGTGATCACGGAAATCGTCAGCGGCCTGCTCGGCGAGCAGGCCATACCAGCATCGGGATAGCCCGGTATAACCCGGGATAACCACTGTCTGGGGTAGAGATGAAGAGATCGCTCTCCTTAGCCGACCCCCACACCACCTCCCGCAACGACTCCCGCGCCGGCATCGGCTTCTCGCAGGCTGCCAAGACGGCCGCGCTCGGGCCGATACTCCTCCTCCAGGCCCGCCGGACGGCGCGCCGCACCCCGCGCCTCGACCCCGCGACCGGCGCCGACCGCGGCGCCGTGACCGGACGCGGCCCCCACCTGCGGGTCCTCGTGATCGGCGAGTCCACCGCCGTCGGCGTCGGCGCGTCCTGGCACGCCGAGGCGCTGCCCGGCTTCCTCGCCCGCGCCCTGCGCGAGCGGCTGCGCCGTACCGTGGCCTGGACGGTCACCGGCCGCAACGGCGCCACCGCCCGCCGCGTCACCCGCGACGTCGTCCCCTCGCTGACTCCGGCCCTCAACGGCGAGACACCGGACGTGGTCGTGGTGACCGTGGGGATCAACGACCTGATCCGGCGGCGCCCGCTGGAGTCCTGGCACGCCGACCTGTCCGAGCTGGTCGCCGCCCTCCGCCGCCGGTACCGCCGCGCCGAGCTGCTGGTCGCCGGGATGCCGCCGGTGGACCGCTTCCCCGTACTGCCGCAGCCGCTGCGCGGGGTGATGGCCGCCCGCGCCCGCGCGATGGACCGCGTCATGCGCGAGGTCGCGCGCGCCAACGGCGCGATCCACGTGCCGATGGACCCGGCGATGGCGGGCGACCGCGCCCTGTTCGCCGCCGACGGCCTGCACCCTTCGCCGGACGGCTACCGCATC
>NZ_JBGNUR010000021.1:0-137169 GCF_041951345.1 Actinomadura sp. 21ATH
CCCCCCCCCCCCCCCCCCCCCCCGCCGACTTCCGGGAGCCTCCTCGTCGGGGCCGGCTACTTCGGCAGCGAGGAGCTGGTGATGCGGGCCGGCAGGCCCCTGGTCAGCGTGTCGAGGTTGCCCAGGCCCGAGCCGTCCCCGGTCGCGCCCTCACGGTGGATCGGGACGCCCATCGACTGCAGCAGCGTGCGGACGGCCTCGCCCGGCTCGGGGGTCTCGGAGGACTGGGAGGTCTTGGGGGCCTCGGCCCCCGGCTTGGCGCCCGGCTGGGTGCCCGGCTGGGTGGCCGGCCCGGTGTCCGGCTTGGCCTCCGGCTCGGGCCTGTACGCGGACGTCGGCGTGAAGACGGCGTTGGAGCCCGGGATCTTCTCCATGAGCGGCAGGCCGTTGGTGAGCTCCTGGGTCAGGCCCTGGGCGCCGGGCAGGCCGGACGCGTCGGGCAGCCCGGCGCCGCCGAGCACGCCGAACCCGGCCAGCAGGTCGCTCGCGAGCGGTCCGGGCGGCGGCACGGCCTTGCCGACCCGCTTGGTGGACGGGAGCTTCGACGGCGGCCGCTTGACGATGGGCCTGCCGGCGGGCTCGCCGGCCGCGGTCCCGGTGCCGGCCGGCTGCTGCGCGGACCGCGGCGCCGCGCCGCCGGGCGCGAGCGGCGTGCCGATCGACCCGAGCAGGTCGGTGACCACGCCCGCCGGGTCGCCTCCGGGCAGCGGCAGGCCGGTCCCGCCGCCGCCGCCGAGGCCCGGGTTCGTCGTGTCCCCCGGGCCCTTGCCGGGCCGGGTGCCCTCGGCCGCGCGGGCGCCGCCGGTGTTGTCGACGTGCGCGCCGCCCTCGCACCACGTCCGGGTGACGCCGGCGACGGCGCCGCCGTTGCCGCAGGCGTTGGCGGGCAGGCTGACCGGCGAGTTGTACCGGGTGCCGCCGAGGAGGCTCTTGCTCCCGTGGCCGCTGCCCTCGTTGACGACCGTGGCGCCGCCTTCGCACCAGGCCCTGCTGACGCCGGCGACCGCGCCCGCGTTGCCGCAGAGGTTGACGGGCGCCGAGAACGGCGTGTTGATCTCGCTGCCGCCGTAGAGCGGGCGGGGCTCGGCCGCGGCGGTGCCGGCGCCCGCGATGGCGAGGCCGGCGGCGACCAGCACGGCGCGGCCGATGATGTTCGTCCAGTTCCGCATTCTCGTACTCCTTCATCTCGGTACAGCGGAGAAATGGGAAGGGCAACGGGCGGTGCGTCCATTGCCGAGCAGGAAAGGGCGTGGTCTCCGGAGGCTCCGGGCGGATTCCCGCGCGAGCGGAAAGGGGGAATCCGCGGGAAACGGCGGGAGATGGCGGGACGGTCCGTCAGCGCGGAACCGCCGCGCCATGGAGTTCTAGTCGGGGACGGTCGCCGGGTCGGCGGGCGAGGCGTCGTGCCCGGCCACCGCCGCCGGGAGCGCGCGCACGGCCACGGCGGGCGGTGCGGCGAGGGTGGAGGAGGAGAGCAGGCCGGCGGGCGGGGTGTGCCCGCCGCCGTTCTGCGGGAGGCCCGCGCCGCCGTCGTCCTCGCCGGATGCCGGGGCGTGCCCCGGGGAGGCGGGGGCGTCGGCGCCGCCGCAGTCGCGGCAGCCGCCGGTGGCGGCGGTACGGGTGTCCTGGGCCGGCGCGGTCCGGGCGCCGGGCGATGGCGCCTTCCGCACGGAGTCGCGGGCGTCCTGCGGCCGGTCATCGGAACGGTCCGGAGGGTCCTCCGAAACGATCCGATCCGTGAGCGGGGACAGCAGGCCGCGGACCGGATGCCGGTCGCCCAGCCCGGCCCGTTCGACCAGGCCGCCCCGCCCGACCAGGCCGGACGCCGCCGGACGCAGCTCGCGCAGCTCCGGCACGCCGGCCACCAGCCGGTCGACGGCGGCCGACGGCGCGCGCAGCAGGCGGCCGCCGTGCGCGGCAGTCCGGGCGAGCACCGGGCGGGACTCGCCGCTGCCGCCCGGCTCGCGCGCTTCCCGCGTCCCGTGCGCCCGGCGCGGTTCGTGCGTTCCGGCGTCCCGTGCCGGCCGCGCCTCGCGAGGCATCGCCGGTACGGGACGCAGCGCTGAGGAGGCCGGCTCCCCGGCCAGGGTGACGGCCCCGCCGGCCGCCGGCCGCGCGCTGCCGGTGTCGGCGGACGCGGAGCCGGCGAGCGCGGCGAGGACGAACCAGCCCGCGAACGCGAGCCCGGCCACGGCCGCGACTCTGAGGAGCCCCGGAACGCGGGCGGCGCGCGGCGTCCGGCCGAGGGCCGTGCCGGCCCTCCCGCGGATCGCTGCCTGCCGCATTCCGGGAACTCCTCACCATCGGAAAACACCGAAAGTCGATGACGGTCGGCGACGATACCAGCACCATGGGTAATGGACGCTGCCATTGAATTCCCGCTGGCGTGTCTCCGTGCCATTGACATGCTGGGGCGGCGGAGGCCGGCCGGTCCGGCGTTCTACCGAGGGTTTACCGGTGCATGTGGCGACGTTTGACCTGCGTGCCCGACGTTTCCGGCGGTCCCGGCGGTCCCGGCCGTGTCGGACTCGAGGACGGTCACCGTCTCCACGGGCGGAGCGGCGGCCTTGGCGTTGGCGGCGACGTGCGCCGCGATCCGCCGGGCGGCGAAGTCGGCGCCGTGCACGAACCGCATGACCGGCCCGAAGCTCGGGGCCGCGGTCAGCCCGGCGAAGTAGAGGCCGGGCACCGAGCTCTGGAAGTGCGAGCCGAGCACCGGTGCGCGGTGCCTGGCCTTCACCCGCTCGCGCAGCTCCGGGGCCAGGATGTCGATCCGGGCCAGGTCCGGCACGAAGCCGGTGGCCGCGATGACGTGGTCGACCTCGTGCTCCCACGGGCTGCCGACCGCGCCGGCGGTGGTGACGGCGGCGCGGCCGCCGGACTCGCGCGCGGCGGTGACCGTCCGGCCCGTCATCACGTGGACGCGGTGGTCGACCCGGTCGCGCAGCCACCACGCGCCGGCCGGGCCCATCGTCGTCCGCAGCAGGTGCTGCCGCGTCGCGTCCGGGAGGAACCGGGTCGTCCAGGGGTGCTCGGACCACACCCAGGTCCGGTAGCCGCGCCCCAGCCCGGACGCGGGGCCGCGCAGCATCCGGTCGAGCGCCGACGGCGCCGGTACGGGCACGTCGTTCCACGCCAGCCGCTCGGTACGCGCGAGGATCTGCGGGCGCGCTCCGGCCTCGGCGAGGAACACGGCCGTCTCCAGCGCGGACTGGCCCGCGCCGACGACCGCGACCTCCTGCCCCTCGAACCGGCCGAACTCGCGGTGGTCCATGCTGTGCGTGAGCAGCTCGGCGGGCAGCCCGGACAGCTCGTCAGGGACGCGCGCGAACGCCGCGACGCCGATCGCGATCACGACGGCCCGGGCGCGGGCGGTCTCGCCGGTCGACAGCGCGACCTCGTACCGGCCGCCGGCGCCGCCGCCCTCGGCCCGCTCGATCCGCTCGACCCGCGCCTCCTCGGTGTACGGGACGATGTGCCCG
This sequence comes from Actinomadura sp. 21ATH, assembly GCF_041951345.1. Taxonomy (NCBI): domain Bacteria; kingdom Bacillati; phylum Actinomycetota; class Actinomycetes; order Streptosporangiales; family Thermomonosporaceae; genus Actinomadura; species Actinomadura sp. 21ATH. Next base: position 3,483 of record NZ_JBGNUR010000021.1, read on the forward strand.
GCGAACCAGCGGCCGTACTCGACGAACGTCGAGAGCGGGATGGGCCGTCCGGTCCGCCAGCCGGGATTGCGGTCGGTGAAGGTGGCGCCGCCGTGCGGGGCGCCGAGGCTGGAGGCGAAGGGCTCGGACTTCAGGTGCATGCCGGGCGGCATCCGGTCGGCCCAGAACTCCATCGGCGTGCCGATGATCCGGACGTCCAGTCCGTGGTGCCGCAGGTACGCCGCGGTCGAGAGGCCGTACGGCCCCGCCCCGACGACGAGCACGTCGGCGGTCGAGTCGTGCATGTTCGCGTTCCCCCGTGGTGGTGCGTGTCGTTCTTGCGTGCGATCTCGTCTGGAGGGTCTGTCCGGGGGGAGGCGGGGGGAGAAGGCGGGAAGGGCCGGTCAGGTGGTCCGCCGGACGGCGCGGATCAGGCTGCGCCGCCCCATGACCAGGAACGGGACCGGGTCGTCGGCGGCGAGCCAGGCCCGCTCGCCGGCCTCGCGGAGGCTGCGGTACGCGCCGGCGCGCTCGCCGCGGCCGGGGCGGGACAGGGCGTGCCGCAGGAAGTGGTGCTCGACCAGGAACGTGCGGCCGTACCGGGGGAGCGGCGCGGGGACGGCGCGGCCGGAACGGTCCAGGTGGACGGCGCGGACGAGGTCGATCCCGCGCTCGTCGCAGAACAGCCGGAACTGGGCGCCGAGCCGGGGGTTGAAGTCGAGCAGGTGGTAGGTGCCGGTGCGCGAGTCGAGCCGGAAGTCGAGGTCGACGGTGCCGCGGCAGCCGAGGATGTTGACGATCTTGCAGGCGAGCTGCTCCAGCTCCGGGTTGAGGACCCATTCGCCGCGCACGGTGGGACCGGCGCCGGGCGGATGGGACAGGTGCTTGATCCCGGTGCCGCCGAACAGGCACGCGTAGTCGTCGTCGAAGTGGCCGTGGAAGAACCAGTCGCCGCCGCCGGACGGGACGCGCCGCTGGAGGATCAGCGGGCCGGCCGCGAAGCCGTCGTCCTCGTCGCCGATGGAGCGGGCGAACAGCCGCCGGGCCCGCTCGGCGGTCCGGACGATCTCCGTGCTGCGCAGCCCGTCCGGCAGCAGCCACGGCCGCGACCACTTGGCGACCAGCGGGAGCCCGAGCGCGGCGGCGGCCTCGTCCACCTCGGCGGGGGTCTCGGGGACGAGGCTCTCGGGGCAGGCGATGTCGTAGCGGTCGCACTGCTCCAGCAGCAGCGACTTGTCGGCGACCCGGCGCGGGGCGGCCGGGTCCTGGCGGGGGAGGAGGTAGCACTCCTCCAGCGCCTTCGCGTGCTCGGCCGCGAAGATCGCGCCCGCGTCGTCAAGCGGGATCAGCAGGGCGCGGCGGCCGATGCGCGCGGCGACCATCCGCAGGTGCTCGGCGAGCGCCTCGGGCTCGCGGTACGGTGACGGACCCCACGGGTGGCGGCGGCGCAGCCGCCGGGAGTGCGCGGCCGGGGAGGCGCGGCCCTCCAGGACCGCGTGCACCTCGACGCCGGCGCGGCCGAGCGACCGGATCGCGCCGAGCGTCCCGTGGTGGAGCAGGTTGCGGTCGGTGCGCAGCAGCAGGACGGGCAGGCCGCCGTCGAGCTCCGGTACGGGGATGCTCGGGGAGCCGCTGCTCGCCGTCCATTCCGGTGCGATTCGCATTCTCGACACGCTTCCTATCAAAGAGGTAAATTCTGCCGCCGCCTGGGCGATCTTGTTGTTCGTCCGAGCAGGCCAGGGGGCATACGATACGCATGCGAGCCGACGATAACCATCGTGTTCCTCGGCTGTTCGGCCATGGGCGGGCAAGATCTCCTTTGGGTCTTCTCGTACGGGCGCTGTCTGTTTCGTGCGCGGCCGCCGTACTGGCGGCCGCCGCGATGATCGCGGCGTGGCGGGATTTCCGCCCCGTGGAGCGGATTTCGGGCGTGGACCCGTCGCCCTCCGCGCCCCCGCAGGGCCCGCCGCCCGTGCGCACGCCGCCGCCCGTCCCGCTGGGCGCGTTTCTCGGTTCGGGCGAAGAAGGTGTGCGAAATGTCGGGCCGTTTCAGCAATGGCTGGGTACGGAGGTGACGGTCGGCCACACCTACCTGCCGGGCGAGCGCTGGGAGGACATCGAGGGCCGGCCCGGGATCCTGGAGCCCTGGGCGCGGTGGCGGCGCGCCGACCCGCGGCGGCAGCTGGTCGTCAACGTGCCGATGGTCGCGCCGAACGAGGCGGGCATGCCCGATGAGGCGGTGGCCTGGCACCTGCGCGCCGGCGCGGCCGGCATGTACGACCACCACTTCCACCGGCTGGCGCGGCGCCTGGTCGAGCAGGGGATCGGCGACGCGATCGTGGTGCCCGGCTGGGAGATGAACGGCAGCGTCTACAGCAGCCGGTGCGGCCCCGACCCGGCCGCATGGAAGGCGTACTGGCGGCGGATCGTGCAGGCGATGCGCGCGGTCCCGGGCGCCCGGCCGCGCTTCGACTTCACCGCCACCCGCGGCCGCGACGCGGTGCCGTGGGCGGACTGCTATCCGGGGGACGACGTCGTCGACATCATCGGCTCCGACAGTTATGACCAGCCGGACGGCGCGACGTTCGAGCATCACGTCCGGGAACCGTTCGGGCTGGAGGCGCACGCGCGCTTCGCCGCCCAGCACGGAAAGCCGATGTCGTTTCCGGAATGGGGATTGTTTCGCAACTCCGACAATCCCGAATATATCCGGGGAATGTACAACTGGATCTCCGTGCATAACGTGATATACCAGACCATCACCGATTACTGTCCGCACGGCGTGTGGAGCTGCCGCCAGAATCCCCGCTCATCGGACGTCTACCGCGAGCTGTTCGGCGGAAAAGGCGCGGGAACGCCCGTACCGGCACCGCCCGTCCCGGTTCCGCCGGCGTCCCCGCCGGCCTCCCCGCCCGTTTCCGCGCAAGCGTCCCCGCCGGCTTCGCCGCCCGTTCCGCCGGCGCCCGTTCCGCCGCCCGGCTCCGTAACCGGAACACCCCCCGCGCGGCCTCCGGCGGACGGCTTCTCCGCCGTTCCGGCACCCCCGGCGGACCCGGCACCGCCGGCCGCCGCGCCGCCCGCGCGGCCCGCGCCCGCCAATCCCGAGGTGACGGCCGAGAGCAGCGCCAGCGTCCCCGAGAGGTCGAACTCGCCCGCCGCGCCCGCGCCCGCCCGGCCCTCCGCGTCGGCCTCCCGGGGCCGCTCCAGCCTGTACGCGACCGCCTCGGCCAGCCCGCCGGGATCGTCCGGCGGGACGAGCGCGCCCGACTCGGGCTGAACGACCTCCGCGAGGCCGGGCACGTTGCTGCACACCAGCGAGCGCCCGCGCGCGAGGGCCTCCAGCGCGACCAGCGCGAGCCCCTCCCACCGCGAGGGCAGCACCACCACGTCGGCCGCCGCGAGCCAGCCGCGCGTGTCGGCGACGGGCGGCACGAACCGCACGCCGGGCGGTGCGGCACGGCGCAGCCGGGGCAGCGCGTCGCCGTCCCCGACGACGGCCAGCAGCGCACGGGGGCACCGCCTCCGCACGGCGGGCCAGGCGGCGAGCAGCACGTCCTGCCCCTTCTGCCGCGTCACCCGCCCGATGCACACCGCCAGCGGCGCGTCCGCCGGGAGCCCGAGCGCCGCCCGCGCCGCGCGCCGCTCGGCGGGACCCGCGGGGGTGAAGTGGCCGAGGTCCACGCCGTTGCGGACCAGCCGGTACGGCGCCCGCACCCGGGCCTCCCGCCCTTGCAGCAGCTCGCCCGTGCCGACGCAGACGAGGGCGCCGGTACGGCGCGCCGCGAGCCGTTCCCACAGCAGCCCGGCGGCGGCCTGCGCGCCGGTCGCGGCCAGCCAGGACCAGCCGTGCGGCTGGAAGATCGTCGGCACCGCGGGGCCGCCGAGCGGCCCGAGCGGGAGCCGCCCGGCCAGCCCGGCCTTGGCCGAGTGCAGGTGCAGCACGTCCGGGGCGAACCGGCGGACGATCCGCCGCAGGTCCAGCGCCTCGCGGACCGTGCCGGGACCGGGCGCGCGCCCGGCGTGCCACGGGACGTGCGCGACGCCCGCGGCCAGGAGCCGGGCCGCGAGATCGCCGTCCGGCGGGCAGGCCACCGCGACCTCCCAGCCCCGGCGCACCTGGTCGGCCGCCGCCTGCACGACGTAGACCGCCACGCCGCCGTCCGTGGGCTGGCTGGCGTGGAGCACGCGCACCCGGGCCGGCTCGGCCCGGTCAGCCATGCGCGGTCTCGTCCGGTACGGCCGTCAGTGCGGGGGGCACGCCCTCCTCCTCGTCGTCGGGAGACGTGCGGCCGTTCCTGTAAGCGGCGAGCCCCGCGCGCGCCCGCGCCGCCGTGGCGTACAGCGACGCGAGCGGTGACCGGCCGAGGATCAGCCGCTCGCTGCGCACCGGGACGGGCCGCCACTTCCGCTTGTACGGCTCGTCGCCGCGCAGCAGGCTGAGCACCGGGACGCCGGCCCGCCGGGCCAGCTCGACGTCCTGGCGGAGCAGCATCAGCGTCACCTCGATCCGGTCGCGCAGTCCGGCCTCGGCGCCGTACAGGTACGCGCCCGCGAAGTCGTGCCCGATCAGGACCAGGTCGGCGGCCACCGGGCGGTCGCCGTCGCGGTACTCCAGCAGCGCGGCCTGGCCGTCCCGGATCATCTCGCCCAGCGCGGCGGCCAGGTGCCGGCGGAACCGGGCGCGGGTGTGCTCGGGGTTGATCGGCCGCCCCTCCCACTGCCGGACGTGCAGGTCGAGCAGCCGGTTCACGGCCTCGGCCGCGCGCTCGGCGGGCACCGGCGCGGCCTCGATCCCGGTCGCGTCGATCCGGCGGAGCCGGGCCCGGACCTTGCCGGCCCGGCGGCGGGGGAGCGCGTCCAGCAGCCCGGCCAGATCGCCGGCCGGCAGTTCGAGGCAGAGGGACGCGGGGGTGCGCCAGGACGTGCCGGGCCAGCAGCCGGCCACCGCGTGCGCCGCCGCGCCGGGCCGCACCTCGCGCAGGTCGATCGCGCCCCAGCCGGGCGCGGCCAGCAGCGCGCGCGCCAGGCACCGCGCGGCCCGCCGGGAGTGCTCGCCGTCCAGGAGGACGTCGGTGAAGTCGCTCTGCGGCGCCGCGACCGGCTCCAGGACCGGGAACCCGCAGCGCCGCACGGCCATCAGCGGCGCCGCCGCCACGAGGACGCCGCGCCGCCGGACGAGGAACAGCCGCAGGCCGTCCGCGGTGCCGTAGTTGCGCCACCAGGACGCCAGCCACGCGTGCGACTGGAACGGCGTCGCGGCGGGGCTGCGGTCGTACAGGTCGCGCCATTCCCCGGCCAGCGCGGCCAGCGCGCCGCCGTCGCGGCGCACCTCCACCGTCCAGCCGGGGTCGCCGCGGCCGGTGCGGGCGCCGCCGGGGGCGGCCGCGTGCCGGCCGAGCCTGCCGGAGAGCGTCACCGGGCGGCCTCGGCGGGGACCGACGGCTCCTCGTCCTTCGGCTCCCCGGGCTCCCCCGCGGCAGGACCGGTCGCGGACGCCGCGGCCGGCTCGGGGCGCGGCGCCGCCTTGGCCCTGGCCACCCGCGTCCTGACCGAGGGCCTGGCCGCGGCCTGCCGGAGCCGGCGGGTACGGGCCGTGGCCGCGGCCGCCGCCAGCCCGCCGAGCAGGATCCCGGTCGCGGTCCCCACCGCGACGTTCAGCGGCGGGTTCGGCGAGCTCGGGCTCAGCGGCGCGGCGGCCGTGCTCATCAGCGCGACGCGCACGCCGGTGTCGCGCTGGTGGGCGTTGCCGTACCGGACGAGAGCGTCGGCGGCCGTGTTGGCGAAGCGCGCCGCCTGCCGCGGCGAGCCGGCCGTGGCGGTGAGCCGTACGAGCGGGGTGTCCGGAGACGTGGACGCCTGGATGCGCTCGCCCGCCTGGGCGAGGTCCCGCCGCGGCAGCGGGTCGGCGGCCCAGGCGAGGGTCTCCGGCAGGGCCGCAAGCCGCCCGTACGCCTGCGCGAAGCTGACCGCCACGGGCGGCCCGTCGGTGTGCTGGGACACGATGAGGACGTAGGACGTCGCCGAGTAGGCCGGCGCCTTGTAGAGCCCGTACCCCAGCCCGGCCAGCAGGCCGGTGACGGCCAGGGCCAGCACGATGCCGATCCGGCCGGCCGCCTCCCTGACCGGTGCGAACGCTCTGGTGAGGAGGCTGCGGAGTTCCTGCATGCTGCCCGACTCCTTTCTTGACGGAGGACGTGTCAGGTCTCGGTAGAGGACGGTGAGCCGTTCCGCGTGCGCGCGTACGGCGTAGTGGTCGACCGCAGGGGGGACGGGGAGGCGGTCCGCGGGGCCCGAACGCGCGTGCCGGGCGAGCACCGGTGCCCACGCGGAGACCCAGGTCGGGAGCCGGTGCGCGTGCGACGTCATGAGCGGGGCGGGCAGGTCGTCCAGCGCGGGGCAGGCCGTGTAGAGGACGGGGAGCCCGGCGGCCAGCGCCTCCAGGACGCTCAGCCCGAAGGTCTCCTGCGTCGACGGGGAGGCGTACAGGTCCATCGCCGCGAGCATCCCGGCGACGTCCGCCGTGTCCCGCGCGAACACGACGCGCGCGTCCCCTGACGCGAGCCTCTCCAGCTCGGCGCGGTGCGGTCCGTCCCCGACGATGAGGAGCCGCGCCCGCCGTCCCCGCACGTCCGGCTCGATCTGGGCGAACGCCTCGATGAGCACGTCGAGCCGCTTGGTGGGGACGAGCCGCCCCACCGTGCCGATGACGAACGCGTCCGGTTCGATCCCGAGGCGTTCGCGCACGGCCGTGCGGCGGGCGGCGTCGAACGCGAACGCCGCCGGGTCGATGCCGTTGGGCACGGTCACCAGGCGGCCGGGCCGCACCCCCCACGCGCGGAGGCGCCGGGCGACGGTGGGGGAGACCGCGATCGTGACGCTTCCCAGGAGCTCGGTCGCCCTGTACAGCATGCGGACGCCGAACGTCGCCCGCCGCCCCTCGATATGGCCGTCGCCCAAGGAGTGCTCGGTGGCGATGACGCGGCGGACCCCCGCCAGGCGCGCGGCGACTCGCCCGAAGACGCACGCCCGGTAGAGGTGCGTGTGCACGACGTCGTACCGGCCGCGGCGGATGAGCCGTACGAGGCGCGGCAGCGCGGTGAGGTCGCGGTTGCCGCGCATCCCGATCTCGTGGACCGGTACGCCGCCGGCCGCGATCACCTCCGCGAGCGGCCCCGCGGCCCGGGTGAGCACCGCGACCTCGCACTCCACGGGAAGGTGCCGCAGCAGCAGCGCCAGCTGCCGCTCGGCGCCGCCGTGCGCCAGCCCCGTGATGACGTGGAGCACGCGCGTCATACGCGCACCAGCCATTGCAGCTCGTGCCGGACGACCTTGGCGCGCAGGCGCAGGCTCCGGTCCCGTTCTCCCACGTAGGTGCGCGCCAGCGTGAACCGGGTCGCCTCGGCGGGGCGGATCCCGCACCCGTAGTCGTAACCGGCCGCCCTGACGGCCGCCGCGTCGCGCGGGGTCGCGTGCCCGTACGGGTACGCGAAGCCGCCCACGGGCCGCTGCACGATCTCCTCCAGCGCGGCGCGGCTTCCCGCAAGCTCCTCGCGGACCTCGTCGTCGGACGCCCCCGGCAGGGACACGTGCCGCACGCCGTGCGACGCGACCTCCATGCCGAAGTCCGCGACCGCGCGGATCTGCTCGTCGGTCATCAGCGCCTTGGGCGGGCCGGTGTCCCAGGCGTTGTACGCGCCGATCCGCCCGGTCACGACGAAGACCGTCGCGGTGAACCCGTACCGGACCAGCGCCGGTACGGCCCGCGTGGCGAAGTCGGCGTAGCCGTCGTCGAAGGTCAGCCCGACCAGGCCGCGGGTGCGGCCGCGGGCGTGCGCGCGCAGCAGCTCGTACACGCTGACGCCGCGCAGCCCGCGCGAGTGCAGCCAGCGCAGCTGCCGCTCGAAGCGCTCCGGGGTGACGGTGACCAGGTGCGGGTCCTCGTCGTAGTGGTCGACCGAGTGGTACATCAGCACCATCGGCATCGAGGCGATCGGCTCGTCGCCGTCCGGACGGTTCACGTGCTTGCTTCTTCCTGGTGGCGGAATCGGGTGAGCGGGCCGAGCGGCCCGGTGGCGCGGGTGCGGGCGTGCGCCGCGAGGACGAGCGCCGCGGCGTAGACGGCGGTGACCGCCGCAACGCCCGCGAGCAGGCGGGGGAGCGGAGGAACGCCCGGCCCGAGCAGGCCCGCGGTCAGTGAGCCCGGGACCAGCGGCCCCGGCCCGGTGACGGCCAGGCCCGCGGCGCAGGCGAGGCCCGCGGCGAGCAGCAGGGTGGCGAGGTCGCCGCCGACCGCGCGCGCCGACACCGGCGCGACGTGCCGGCGCATGGCCGCGAGCAGGAGCAGCGCGGCGACGGTGATGCCGGCGGCGTTGGCCGCGGCGAGGGCGGTGGTGCCCGCGGCGGCGACCAGCGTCGAGCCGGCGATGCCGGTGACGGCCAGGCCCGCCGCCATCGCGCGGGCCGGATGCCAGACCGGCCGGCTGCCGGCGAAGAACGCCCGCGCGGCGACGCCCATCATCGCCTGGCCCCACACGCCGAGGACGTACACGCGCAGCACCAGCGCCGTACGGGAGGTGTCGGCGGCGGTGAACCGGCCGTGCTGGAACAGCAGCTCGATCATCAGCGGCGCGAACGCGGCCATGCACGCGACGGCGTACAGCACGATCGCGCTCACCACGACCAGGTCGCTCTCGACGCGGCGGCGGACCCCGTCCACGTCGCCGCCCGCCGACGCCCGCGCCAGCCGCGGGAACGTCACCGTCACCAGCAGCAGCGAGGCGACCATCGGGACCTGGCCGACCTTCTGCGCGTAGTTGAGGTGGGAGATCGAGCCGGCGGCGAGCGCGGAGCCGAGGAAGCGCTCGATGAGGACCTGCGCCTGGCGGGTCACGGTGTACAGCACGACGGGCACGACCGCGGCGAGCGTCAGCGCGGCCGCCCCGGGCCGGTCCGCCTGCCCGGCCGGGGCGGCGGCGGGTGCCGGTGCGGTGCCGCGCAGGCAGCGCACGAACGCGGGCGCCTGCACCGCGACCATGAGCAGCCCGCCGCAGGCCACGCCGAGCGCCGCGCTGGTGATGCCGAGCGGCGCCGCCAGCGCCGCGATCATCACGAGGATGCCGGCGTTGTACGCGGCGTAGATCGCGGCCGGCGGCCCGAACCGGTGGTGCGCCCGCAGCGTCGCGCTCATGAACCCCGCCACGCCGAACGCCAGCACGGTCAGCGCGGTCAGCCGCACGCAGCGCACCGCCGGGCCCGGATCGTCCAGACCCGGTGCCAGCACGTCCACCACCAGCGGCGCGGCGAGCACGATCCCGACCGTCGCCACCGACAGGGCGGTGACCAGGCGCGGCAGCACGCTCGTCACGAGCGGCCGGATCCCGTCCGGCTCCCGCATCGCCCGGATGACCAGCGGCACCATCAGCAGCGCCATGGCGTCCTCGATCAGGATCGGGGAGACCGTCTCGGGGATCGTCCAGGCGACCAGGAACGCGTCGGTGCCGCTGCTCGCGCCGAACCGGTGCGCCATCACCAGGTCGCGCACGAAGCCCAGCGCGGTGCCGCCCGCGGTGAGCAGCGCGGTCAGCAGCGCCGCCCGGCGGATCGCCGAGCCCTCGCCCTGGTGCCGGCGCGCGGCCTCGACGGCCGTCATCGCGCGTCCCCGGGAGCCCGCGGCAGCACCCGCGCGGCGACGAGGCCGAGCAGGATCGCCACCAGGACGCTGCTCGGGCCGCTCATGTCGGCGTACACGAAGTTGATCAGCAGTCCGGCCATGAAGCCGGCCGAGGCCAGCCACAGCGGGTCGCGCGGGTCGCGGCGGACCCACAGCCCGTACAGGAGGGTGCCGAACAGCGCCGCCAGCCCGGCCAGCCCCACCACGCCCTGCTCGGACAGGACCAGCAGGTACTGGCTGTGCGGGGACAGCAGCGGCTGGCGCTTGTAGCCGTGGATCGGGTCCTCGGTCTCGCCCGCCGACGACAGCTCGATCGGCGCGTACGAGTCGCGGTACGCCGGGAAGTTCTTGACGCCCACGCCGGTGATCGGATGGTCGCTCCAGATCCCGGCGGCGGCCGTCCACAGGCTGTACCGGTCGATCACCGACTGGTCGGGCGACTCGGCGATCCGGGTCATCGACTGCGCCCGCGCCGACAGCGCCTCCGACCCGACGCCGAGCCCGCCGACCGCGACGACGGCCAGCGCGGCGCCGGCCACCGCCGTGCGCACCGCGACCCGCCGGTCGTACGCGAGCAGGACCAGGCCCGCGGCGGCGGCGATCGCGATCCAGCTGCCCCGGCTCAGCGCCAGCGCCAGCGCCACGCCGAGCACGGCCATGACCGCCACCGCGGCGGGCCGCCACCGGCGCGGCCCGGCCAGGAGGAACGCCAGCGTGATGACGATGCCGAAGCCGGTGACGACCGACAGCGCCATCACGTCACCGGCGCCGAACGTGCCGACCGCCCGGACGTTCTCGCCGCCGATCGACGCGCCGTTCCCGCTGAGGGACTGCCAGATCCCGTACACGGCCTCCAGCAGCCCGGCCACGACGACCGCGCCCGCCACCAGCAGCGCGTCCGCACGGTCCCGGACGACGGCCGCGACCGCCACCGGGACCAGCACGAAGACCTGCGCGACCCGGACGTAGCCGGCCAGGCTGGTCCCGATGTCCTGCGAGCACAGCGTGGCCAGGCCCAGGGCGGCCAGCACCGGGCCGAACGCGAGCAGCGCCCGCGGCGGCACCTCGGCCCTGCGGGCGACGACCAGGATCGCGGCGGCCGCGACCAGGACGGCGCTGAACACGTCGGCGGGCGTCACCGCCACGCCCGCGTCCTCGGCCCGCGGGCTCGCGGGGAAGCACACGCACAGCGCGGCGGCGCACACCATCCAGCTGGGGCGCCTGATGAACGTCTCGATCACGGGCGGGCCCCTGTCAGCACGGGTTCCTCGTCAGGACGGCCCGCACGGTCATCAGCAGGATCTTCAGGTCGGCGCGGAAGGACCAGGTGTCGATGTAGCGGTTGTCGTAGCGGGCGCGCAGCTCGATCGAGGTGTCCCCGCGCAGGCCGTGCACCTGCGCCAGGCCCGTCAGGCCGGCGGGCACCCGGTGCCGCAGCGCGTACTCGGGGCAGGTCTCGGTGAACAGCCGGACGAAGTGCGGGCGCTCGGGCCGCGGCCCGACCAGGCTCATGTCGCCGCGCACGACGTTCCACAGCTGCGGCAGCTCGTCCAGCGAGGTCTCGCGCAGGAACCGGCCCACCGGCCCCAGCCGGTCGTCGCCCGCCACCGACCAGCGGGTGTCGGCCTCGTGCTCGTCGGCGGGCCGCAGCGAGCGGAACTTCAGCAGCACGAACTGCCGGCCGCCGGCGCCGACCCGGCGCTGCCGGAACAACACGCCCGGGCCGCCCTCCAGCCGTACGGCGAGGGCGCAGGCCAGCATCACGGGCCAGGCCAGCAGGAGCGCGGCGCTCGCGGCGGCCAGGTCGAACGCGCGCTTGGCGGCCCGCGCCAGCCGCTCTCCCGTCCGCGAGCCGAGGCGCAGGCAGGGCAGGCCGGCCAGGTACTCGACGCGCCGGCCCGGCCCGGCACCGGTGATCAGGTCGAGCGTGGACAGGACCAGGAGCGTCTCGCACGGCAGCACCGAGCAGGCGCGGACGAACGCGTCCAGCTGCGGGCGCCGGACGCCGTCCATGACGATCACGACGGTGGCGGCCGGGCGGTCCAGCACGGCCTCCCGCAACGCGGGAGGCGGGCCGAGGACGGGCAGCCCGGGGAGCGGCCCGTCGTCGCCGCCGGGAAGGACCTGGCCGACCGGTACGAGCCCGAACTCGCGCCGCTGCCGCAGCACGCGGATCAGGTGCTCGGCGGTCGGGCCCGTACCGACGATGACGGCGGGACGCGCCGCGCCGGTCCGGCGGGCGGCCCGGCGGCCCGCGGCGGCGACGGTGCGGCCGGTCCCGGCGAGCACGCAGTGCAGCAGCATGATCCAGAACCAGGTGGCGGCGAGGTCGCGCGGAGCGGGCGGCGCGGCGCCGAGGGCCTCCGCGCCCCGGGACGCGGGGAGCAGCGCCGCCGCCAGCGCCGCGACCGCGGCGGCGCGGACGGCCAGCGACGGCGCGTCGTCGAGCAGCGAGGAGCTCAGCCGGCGCCGGTAGAGCCCGCCGACGGCGTTGAGCCCCGTGACGGCCGCGCCCGCCGCGAGGGCCACCGGCGCGCCGGCGCCGCCGGCCGCGGTCGCGAGCGCCACCGCCGACGCCATGGACAGGCCGTCGGCCGCGCCGAGCGCGAGCGGGTAGAGGACGGGCCGGACGAGAGGGCGTGCCGTACGGGTGCCACGCGGGCGGGCACGGGGTTCGGACGGGAGCGGGCCGCCCTCACCGCCGGGCGCCGGGCGCGCGCCGGAAGGTGCGGCGCCGGTGCCGATCGAGGGGACGCTCAGCCCCTGTGAGCCCATCTCGGCCGTCCTTTCAAAGAGGGGCCAGCCGGCTGCCCTGTCATCGGATCGGATTCGAGTCTGCGGGTACTGATCAAGAGAAGGTGCGGGGCGGCGCCGCACGGGTCCCATGCCTTTAACAAAGGTCAACGTGCTCTTGAGAATGACCGTGGTGCCGGAAACGTGGCGGTGCCGGGGCGCGTTCTCTGTGGTGGCGAACACGCAGGTCGGCAACTCGATAAGCGCCGTGAGCGCCGGGTCGCCGGCGCCATTTGCGTCGAAATGAAGTGGCTGAATCTCTGTCCGGCGCAATCGGAATGTAATGATCACTTCAAGTTCCCAGTTTTCGGCCCGATGTACTTCGCGACGGCCGCGGGATCTGTGTTACCACTGTCGAAGCACTGCGGAATCGCGTATCCGTGGAGCTTTCGAAAACTCTGCGCACATGAGCTCAGGAGGGCAACATGATGAAGCGACTCGCCGCGACAGGCGTTCTGGCCATGGCAGTCGGGGGGGCGCTGCTGGGCGCCGGTCCCGCTCTGGCCCACGGCGGAGACGGCGACGAGGTCGAGAGCACGGAGGTCCAGGAGGTCACCAACGAGCAGGGCCTCGGCGTCCAGATCTGCCAGCTCCCGGTCATCCCGATCATCTCGCCGCTCGAGATGGAGGACTGCCTCAACGGCTCGTCCGACGTCGAGAAGAACGAGACTCAGACCGAGGACTGATCTCAGACCAGAAACAGGAAGGGTCCCGCCGTCCGGCGGGGCCCTTCCCCCTTTTCAGGCCGCCCGCGGATGACGCACCCCTCCCCGGCTGCGGTCATTTCGCATTTGGGTGACTTGTATGCCTTGTTGCCGGTTCTGCCTGCTTTGGATGCTGCGGTCAGGCTCAATAAAGCCCTCTGGCCTGGGGTTATGTGGATCGGCGAGCATGCTACTGGTCCCGCTGGCGTCCAGTCCGGTGCCGGGGAGCCCGGGTCGAAGATCGTGCTGAGTGCCGCCGGCATGGCGCCCTGGACGGTGACCGTCCAGCCTGACGGCACGGGTGGAGGACCGCCGAAAGCGGCGGCGTCGGCTCCGCGTGCCGGGAACCGGAGGCAACCGCCTCTTTGATGATCTGTGGTTTTACCGGCCGGGCGGCAGGTTCAGAAATGCCATGTGAAGTCATGGAATTCGAGGGCCCATACATTTAGGGCGATATCGTCGGTGGCCGCGCTCGCGGCCGCGCTACTGGTCCCGGCCGCGGCCGCACCGGCGGCAGGGCCGCCCGGCTGGTGCGCGCCCGGCCCCGGCCTGCGGGCCGGGGCGCTGCCCCGGGTGGTCGACCTGCGGAGCTGCGACCTGCGCGGCAGGCTGGTCAAGGGCGCGAACGGCGCGGCCGTCCGCGTCCCCCGGGACGGCGGCTCGGTGGCCGCCCACCTGCTGCGCCGTGACGGCGCCACGGAGCTGGAGATCCGGGTGGACCCGGCGGCGCGCACGGCCACCATCACCGAGGGCGCCAGCCGGCTGCCGGCGGACCGCCCCCGCCACGTGCGCACCACCGCCGGCGGCTGCACCGACGACGGCCGCAGGCTCGGAACGAGCAGGTGGCGGCGCGGCTCGACGGTCTCCTGGCACTACTACCGCGGCACCGTGCGGGACAGCGGCCTGAGCGCGCGCCGCGCCGCGCGGGCCGTGCGGCGCGGCGTGGCCGGCGCGTTCGGCGTGCGGACCGACTGCGTCAAGGGCGCCCGGAGCTTCCACCCCAAGCCCGACATCCGGCAGCGGTACGCGGGCACCACGGCGAAGCGGCCGAACGTCGACCCCGCCGGCGCCTGCGAGGCCCGCGACGGCGTCAACGCGTTCGGCTGGGACGCCCTCGCCCGGCTGGAGGCCGACGCGCTCGCGGTCACCTGCCTGTGGCACCGGGCGGGCGGCACGCTGGAGAGCGACATGGCGGTCCAGACCCGCGGCAAGCGCTGGTGGACGCCCCGCGTCCCGCGCCGGGGCGGCCCGCAGCCCGTGCCGGGATGCCCGTCCGGACGGTACGAGGCCGTCGCGGTCGTCACCCACGAGACGCTCCACGCGCTCGGCCTCCGGCACATCGAGGGCAAGCGGCACGAGTGGCTGTCGATGAGCCCGTTCGTCCACCTCTGCGACGACCGCGCCGCCACCCTGGGCAAGGGCGACCATCGCGGCCTCATCGAGCTCTACGGCGCCCGCCGCTGACGGCGCGTCAGATGAGCCTCAGCAGCCTCGCCAGCGCGGTGCCCTTGTTGCCGCCGGGCGCCAGGTCCTTGGACGCGTACCCGAACAGGTAGTGCAGCATCCGGTCCCGCGCCTCCTGGTACTGGAGGTAGGAAGGGGTGTCGAACAGCGCGGGGTCGTCGAGGTCCGTCGGCACGTGGTACGGCCGCGTCACCAGGGCCCGCCGGCTCGGCGGTCCGGCCGGCACGGCCGGCACGGCCGGCGTCCCGGTCGCCAGGGCCGGGCCCGCCGCCGCGGGGATCCGGACGTCCCGCCCGGCGCGCGCCGTGGTGCCGGGCGAGGGCGGGAACAGCGGCTCGGGCACCGAGGTGTCGCTGGAGAAGAACCCGGGATGGGCGAGCGTGAACGAGACGGTGTGGATCGTCCGGGACCGCCCGCTCACCGGGTCGGCGCCGGTGGCCGAGTCGGCGCACAGGTCGACCGTCGTCGAGTGCGCCAGCTCGAACGAGTACCGCACCCGCTGCGCGGTGACGACGAGCCGCGGGGCCAGGTCCTTCCAGCCCTTCGGCTCGGCCAGCTCGCCGCGGTGCCGGCCGAGCCCGTCGGCCAGCACCCGGCCGAAGGCGTTGTCGATGCCGTCGTCGGCGAGGAACTCGGCCAGCCGGCGCGGATCGGCGTCCTCGATCGGGTGGATCCGCGACACCAGCCGGATCCGCTCCCCGGACGGGTGCGCCTTGACCACGCTGCGGCCCTTGGCGGTGAGGTGGAAGGTGCCCTTCTCGTCGGTGTTGACCTGCCGGCGGCGGAGGACGACCGCGTACCGCAGCAGGGTCAGCGCGGGGACGTCGTAGTACGTGTCGGTGCAGCGCCGGATGTGCTCGGCCGACATCAGCTCGATGTTCAGCGGCCGCAGGTCGTCCGGCCGGACGAACAGCGCGCGCAGCTGCGCGACGACCGAGACGTGCTGCTCCGCGCTGATCAGGAACTCGGACTGGGCCTCCAGCGAGGTCGTCATCTCCATGCCCGGCTGGAGCACGTCCCGGAACGCCCGGTAGACGGGCCGGTTCTCGCGCAGCGGCTCGCCCGCGTGCCACGCGGGCTTGGCCGCGGTCTCCGACTCCTTCAGGTCCTCGACCGTGATCGGCCGCAGGTCGATGCGGCCGGACCCGTTCTTCTGGTCGAGGCCGCCGCTGTAGTGGGCGGGCTCGTTGCGCCCCGTCTTGTTGTCCCACCATTCGGCGGTGAGCCCGGCCTGCGGCAGGACCTCCAGCACGGCGTCGCGCGCCGACACCTCCGCCGACCGCCGTACGCCGAGCAGCTTGGCGAGCTGGTTCCAGGTGTAGGACGCCGAGAACGTGCAGACGTTCTGGTCGGGGGGCGGGGTGAGGATCGCGACGGTGTCCAGCCGGCGCCCGGCCGGGCCGTCCAGCGTGACCAGGATCAGGTCGTGCGGGCGGGCGACATGGCCGAGGTTGCACAGCACGGTGACCTGGAAGCTCAGCCCGTCCTCGTTGACGCCGTACCCGTTGACGATCAGGCGGGCCAGCTCGGTGAACCGGTGGTCGCGGGAGAACAGCGGAGGCGTGACCATCGGATGGTTGGACATGTCCGCCCCGAAGACCAGCTGCCGGGCCCGCTCACGGCGGCGGCGCAGGAACGCCGGGGTGCGCCGGTCGATGTGCTGCGCCGGCTCGGACGCCGCCTCGTCCGCGTGCACCGCGTACGCGACGTCGCGGCCCGGCGCGACCCGGCCGCCCGTCATCGACGGCGGGACGGGGTCGGCGGGCGGGGCGGGGGTCACCGCCCACCGCCGGTACACGGTCATCCCGCTGACCAGGTCGCGGACTCCCGCGCAGCGGTAGTAGACGTACCCGCCCGGACTGATCTCGGACCCTGCGACGACGGTGTCGCCGACTGCGGGGATCCACACCTCTGTACCGGGGGGCAGCGGGGGGTTGGTCCTGCCCACCTGAGCCGGCGTGGGGGTCGCCATGGCTTGTCTCCCGATTCGTCACCGGCGGGACGCCGGACACGCTGTCGGAACGGTGCCGGCCGTACGGGCCGGGCGGGGGAGCGGAAGGAGGGAAGGATCGGCCGCGAGGATCGGCCCTCCCGCCCCGCCCCGGTACGGGCACGGGCAGGTGAGAGGATGCCTCGCAGGCCCCGCGCCGCCTCGCGGGGATTCGGTTCCGCCCCATGCTCCAGTGTCACCGATGGGTACGGCCCGGGAGTCCCGCGAACCGGGCCGCGGCCGGTTCCGGCCGCGTTTTCGATAACGCGAAATGCCGGCCGATCGAAATGGCGTGCACGTGCATTTCATCGCCGTTGTGTTTCGGCGGTCAGGATCGGCGTCACGCGCTCCGTTCCCCGGCGACCTCCGCCAGCAGCTCCGCCGCCCGCCTCCGCTCGGCGGCGTTCTCCTCGTCGCCGTCCGGGTCGGCGGGCTCGGCGAGGGCGCGCCGCAGCGCCGCCGCCGCGCCGCCGGGGTCCTCCAGCCCGTACCGCAGCCGCCCGGCCAGCAGCTCGCAGCGGGTGACGAACGCCCGGTCGCCGGTGCCCCGGAACGTCTCGGCCGCCCGCGCCGCCTCGTCGGCGGCCTCGTCCAGGCGGTCGTGGGCGGCGAGGATGCGGGCGGTGTCGTACTGCAGGACGGCCGATTCCCACCTGCCGCGCTCGGCCTCCTCGGCGGGGAACCGCTCGGCGACCCGGCCGGCGTGTTCCGCCGTGGCCAGCGCCGTGTCGACGTCCCCCGCCCAGCAGTGCGCGAGCGCGGCCTGCCGCAGGCACACCGCCTCCTCGAACGCGTTGCCGGCCTCGGCGTAGCGGCCGGCGGCGGCCGCGTACCGCTCGGCGGCCTCCGCGTCGCGGTCCTCGGCCGACAGGACGCCGGCCGCCTGCCGGTCCAGCCGGCCGAGGATGGCCGGGTCGGCGGTGCGGTCGGCCATCTCCGCCAGCCGGTCGAGCGCGTCGTCGGGCTGGTCCAGGTCCGGGTACGCGCAGGCCAGCACCCAGCGGGCCTGCATGCCGGTGTACTCGGCGTCGTCCTCGGCGGAGACGTCGGGGAGGGCCTCCTCGGCGCATTCGGCCGCGTCCAGGGCGCGGCCCGCGGTCAGGTACGCCGTCGCCAGATCGACCCGCGCGTGCGTGGCCAGCCGGGTCTGGCCGAGGGCGGTGAACCGCGCGGTGGCCTCGATGAACGCGCCGATCGCGTCGCCGGCGCGGCCGGAGTTCAGCAGCTCGTCGCCGCGCCGGGCGTGGCCGAGGGCCTCGTTCAGCGCGTCCTCCTCTTCCCGCGCCGCCGACTCGGCGTCCGCCTCGGCCTCCGCGTCGGCCTCCGCGCCCGCCCCGGCCGGCGCGGCGTCCGGGGCGGGCCGCGCGGCGGCGGCCTCGGCGAGCTCCTTGCGGCGGGCGGCCAGGGGCGTCAGCGGCAGCTCGGGGACGATCGCGCGGGTCTCCATCGTGGCGCGCATCCGGTCCCCGATGTGGGTGTTGCCGTGGCGGGCGTCGTACCGCGCGGCCAGCTCCGCCGTGTCGCGGGCGAAGTCGTCGCGCAGCTCGGCGAACGTCCACTCCTCGTCCTCGTCCTCCGGGAAGTCGGGGTTGGCCGGCCAGAACAGCACCTCGTCCCCGCGCCCCTCGTCCGCCAGCGCGCCGAACACCATCGCCGCCGCGGCCGACAGCTCCAGCTCGTACATCGTGGTCGGGGTGCCCTCGAACAGCACCAGGTCCCGCTTGACGATCGACAGCGCGCGCTCGGTGTTGCCGGACAGCACGCAGAAGACGAGGTGCTGGGCGACGTCGCTCTCGTTGTCGTGGTCGAGCCCGCGGTAGGCGAGCCGGTGCGCGTCCCGCGCCTCGTCCAGGTTCCCGGTGCGGAGGTGGCACGACTGGAGGACGTGCAGCGTCTCGGCCGGCTGGATGCCGGTGTCGCACGGGATCTCGCCGTTCAGGATCGGCTGCGCCAGCTCGATCGCCTCGGCGTCGCGCCCGGTGGCCGCCAGGAAGCGCACCTGGAACGTGGCCAGGCAGGCCGGGCACGCGTAGTCGGCCGCCTCGCGGTGCCGCAGCTCGGCGAGGGAGCGGTCGCCCGCCGCCCGGTCGCCGGACAGGTCCGCCAGCAGCAGCCGGATCGAGTGGACGGTGTGCAGGTCGTCGCGGTCGGGCCGGCAGCGCCGCTCCATGTCGTCGAACACGCCGTGGACCAGGCGCAGCGGGTACTCCACCATCAGGCTCAGCACGATCCCCTGCGCGGCGAACTGCCGCCACAGCCCGTCCAGCAGGTAGTCGTCGAACAGCTCCGGGTGCTTGCCGTACAGGGCGACGTTGCGGGTGAACGCGGTGATGACGGCGTTGACGTCCTCGGCGTTCTGCGCCAGCACCATCAGCGCGTCCACCAGGACCAGCCGGGCCTCGATCTCGATGTCGAGCAGGGCGGCGGCCTCCGCCCGCCGGAGGACGTCCTGGACGGCGCCCACCTTCGCCTCGCCCTCGGGCATCTCCTCCGCGTCGGCGAGCAGCTCGCGCAGCTCTTCGGGTGAACGGGTCATCGGTCGTCCTCTGCGTCGTTGTCGTGCACGGCCCACTCGACGAGACCCAGGAACGAGCGGTTCAGCGCGGCGGTGTCGGCCGCGCGCATCGGGTGGTGGCCCTGCAGGAGCGCGTGCCCGTACAGCGCCTCGACGACGAGGCGGACGAGCAGCGGGTCGGTCAGCGTGATCACCCGCCGTACCAGCGGGCTGTCGTGGTTGAGGATGAGCTGCGGGCGGGCCGGCTCGGGCGGCGGCCCGCCGGCGATCCCGTCGAGGCCGTCGAGCATGTCGGCCCAGGCGCCGTCGGCGGACTCCGCCGCGGCCCGCCGCTCCGCCTGCCGTACGGCCTCGTTGCCCGCCAGGTAGAGGGCGGGCAGCGCGACGGGCTGGAACGCCCGGACGACCGGCTCGCAGCCGAGCCGGTCCAGCGCGCGCCGGGCGTGCACGAGGAACCGCTGCACGGCGGGTTCGGCGGCGGGGTCGAGCGGGTCCATCCGGGTGGCCAGCTCGGCGGGGTCCAGCCGCCGCACCTCGATCTCGGGGTCGAGCAGCGGCAGCCGGTTGAGGATCTCGGCGAGGTAGGAGTATCCGGCGTTCACCAGGCCGACGCCCTGCGCGGCCGCGACCTGCGCGAACTGGCGGAACTCGTCGACGCTCGGCGCGTACCTGACGGTCCCGTGCCGCCGCCGGAACTCGGCGAGCGTCATGTCGCCGTCGCCGGTCTCGACGGGCATCCAGCGGTCCACCAGCCGCAGCATCTCGACGTCGTGGACGGCCAGCGCCTTCACGCCGAGGTGGTGCACGGACAGGAACCCGTTCAGCCGGGCCGGGCTCGTCGCCGACAGCCCGACCAGCCAGGTCCGCAGCTGCGCGCCGAGCGCCTCGCGGGTCTCCTCCAGCAGGTCGTCGGCGTACAGCTGCTCGCGGTCGGCGGTGGGGCGCAGCTCGCTCGTGTCGACCACGCAGCGGGCGAAGAACGCCCAGTCCGGCAGCAGTCCCTCGACGCGCTCGCCGAGCAGCATCCGCTTGAGGTAGACGCGGTGCGACGCGCGGGCGCTCGCGGGCAGCGGCGTGGGCAGCACGAACGCGACCCCGGTCAGCCCGGCCGCCGGCACGTTCAGGTCGATGACGTCGAACGGCCGGAACTCCAGCGCCTCCTCGGCGTACTTCAGCAGCGCCTCGCGGCGGGCGCGCGGATCGGGGTACTCGTCCTGCCAGGGCGGCGGGCCGGTGGTCACCAGGCGGTCGCCGACCTCGACCGGGTACGGCAGCAGCGAGCCGAAGTCGCCGGCGAGCCGGGTGACGGTGGCGTCGGACAGCCAGTGCTCGGATCCGCGGCGGGGGCGCAGCACGACGGTGGTGCCCGGTTCGGCCCGGGGGCCGGCGGGCTCGACGGTGTAGTGGCCGTCGGCGTGGCCGGTCCAGCGGACGGTGCCGCCGCCGTCCGCGCTGCGGGTCACGACCTCGACCTCGTCGGCGACCAGGAAGCACGACAGCAGGCCGATGCCGAACTGGCCGAGGAACTGCCCGCGCGAGAAGCCCAGCTCGTCCCGCTTGGACGAGCGGCCGATGGTGGCGAGCAGCTCGTGGACCTGCGCCTCGGTGAGGCCGATGCCGTTGTCGAGGACGTGCAGCGAGCCGTCCCCGGTGACCGAGGGCGGCCGGATCAGGATGCGCGGGTCGGCGGGCGGCCGGGCGCTGAGCGCGTCCACCGCGTTCTGCAGCAGCTCCCGCAGGTAGGCGCGCGGGCTCGGGTAGAGATGCCGTCCGAGCAGGTCGATGATCCCCCGCAGATCGACGCTGAAGCCGTGACGCACCGGTTGCCGCCTCCCGCCCGTGGAACCCCGTGGTTACCAATAGGGATAAACCATGCCGTAAGGGACGGTGCCTCGGCAGCCGGATTCGGATGATCTCTGTACGGGGCATCCGGTAAATAAGTGACATTCAGCCCAGGTATGGCGCAGGATAATGACTTCGCGCCCGAATCGCCGTAACCTGGGGTTCGACGGAGAACTCCGCCATGTCGCGCGTGCCCAAGGGAGAAGACGGTGCCAACGCAGGCGGAACGTACGGCGACGACGCACCGGCGGCTGCTGGAGGCCGCCGTCGAGTTGTTCGCCGCGAAGGGATACCAGAGCACGACCGTGGCCGAGATCGGGGCCCGCGTCGGGCAGAGCCGCGGTGCCGTCACGCTGCACTTCGGCTCCAAGGACGGGCTGCTGTCGGCCATCGTCGAGATCCTCACCGACGAGTGGGAGGAGGGCGCGTTCCTGCCCAGCCTCGAAGAGGGCGCCGGCAGCCTGGAGGACGCGATCGACGCGGCGCTCCGGGCGCACCGCACGGCCCTGGAGGAGGACCCGACCTTCTTCGCTCTCTACGACGCGCTGCTGTACGAGGCCATCGGCCCCGCCTCGCCCATCCGCGCCGACTTCGCCGCCCTGCACCGGCGGCTGCGCGAGCGGATCGCCCAGCACATCGAGACGGGCCAGAAGGAGGGCCTCGTCCAGCCGGACGTCGACCCCGAGGGCCTGGCGATCTGGCTGCTCGGCTCGCTGCGCGGCATCGTCCACCAGTACCTGATCGAGTCCAGGGCGCTGGACCTGGACGCCGCGTACGCCGAGCTGCGCCGCGCGATGCTGGCCCGCCTCGTCGTCACCGGCGGCCCCCAGGCCCCGCCGCCGGACGCCGGATGAGGCCGTTCCGCATCGACGTCCCCGAGGACGAGCTGGCGGACCTGCGCGCGCGGCTGGAGCGGACGCGCTGGCCCGAGCGCGAGACGGTGGACGACTGGTCGCAGGGCGTACCGCTCGGCTACCTGCGGGACCTGTGCCGGTACTGGGCGGAGGAGTACGACTGGCGGGCGGCCGAGGCGCGCCTCAACGCGCTGCCGCAGTTCCGCACCGTGATCGGCGGGCTGGACGTCCACCTGGCGCACGTCCGGTCGCCGCATCCCGGCGCGTTCCCGCTGGTCCTCACCAACGGGTGGCCGGGCTCCCTCGCCGAGTACCTGAAGGTCACCGGGCCGCTGACCGACCCGCCCGCGTACGGCGGCGACGCCGCGGACGCCTTCCACCTCGTCCTCCCGACCCTGCCCGGGTACGGCTTCAGCGGCAAGCCGGACCGGGCCGGCTGGGACGTGCACCGCATCGCGGACGCCTGGCTCGAACTGATGGAGCGCCTCGGGTACGAGCGCTTCGGCGCGCACGGCAGCGACTGGGGGACCAGCGTCACGACGAGCATGGCCCAGCGCGCTCCCGCCCGGGTCGCCGGCATCCACCTCAGCCCGCCGATCGCCGCCCCCGACCCGGCGACGTTCGACGATCTCACCGAGGCGGAGCGGGCGGCGCTCGCCGACCTGGAACGCGCCGCCGAATGGGAGGACGGCTACTCGGCGCAGCAGTCGACCCGGCCCCAGACCCTCGGCTACGGGCTGGTCGACTCGCCGGCCGCGCAGTGCGCGTGGATCGTCGAGAAGTACCGGGCCTGGTCGGACTGCGACGGCCATCCCGAGAACGCGTTCACGCGGGACGAGCTGCTCGACGCCGTGATGCTGTACTGGCTCCCCCGTACGGGCGCGTCCTCGGCCCGCCTGTACTGGGAGAGCATCAGGGAAGTCCAGAAGTGGTTCACCGAGTCGGCGCCCGGCACCGTGGACGTGCCGGCCGGATGCTCGATCTACCCCAAGGAGATGCCGCGCCCGTCGCGGCGCTGGGCGGCGCGCCGCTACACCGACATCCGGTACTGGAACGAAGCGAAGAAGGGCGGGCACTTCGCCGCGTCCGAGCAGCCCGAGTCGTTCGTGCACGATCTGCGCGCGTTCTTCCGCCTGATCCGGTAGCGGCTCAGCGGGAGGCGGCGGCGTCGGCGGCGTCCGCGAGCGCGCCGGCGACGGCGGCGGCCGCGTGCTCGACCGCGGCCACGCCCGCGGCCATCGACGGATGCCGGTCGGAGACGACCGCGATCAGGAGGTCGTGGCCGCCGGTACGGACGCGGCCGATGCTGTTGACCGTCCAGGCGCCGCCGTCCACCTCGCGCGGCAGCCAGCCGTTCTTGAGCGCGACCTCCGCGTTCGCCGTGTCCGCCGCGTCCTGCCCGGCCGCGGAGCTGACGCCCCACGCCTGCTCGGGCGCGACCTTCTCCATCAGGTCCAGGACGTACCGGCGGTTCCGCTCGGTCAGCGGGCCGTCCTCGGCCGCGAGCGCGGCCAGCAGCCGCACCTGGTCGGCGGCGCTCGTGGTGGTCGCGCCCCACGCCGTGCCGGGGCCGGGCTCGGTGTCCTCGAACCCGAGCCTCTTCCCGGCCCTCGCCAGGCCGCGCCCGCCGCCGATCGCGTGCCAGAGCGCGGTGGCCGCGTCGTTGTCGCTGACCGTGACCGCCCGTTCGGCCAGGGAACGCTCGGCGGCCGTCGGCGCCCGGTCCTCCCGCTGGGCCTTGAGGAGCAGCGCGACGACGATCTCGACCTTGACGATGCTGGCCGTCGCGGTCCGCAGCCGCGGCTCGTACGAGAACCCGAGGCCCGTCTCCAGGTCGCGCACCGCCACCGACAGCCGGCCCCGCCGCCCCTCCAGGTAGCGGTCGAGGGAACGGGCGAGCCTCTCGCGCCGCTCCGCCGTGAGCGCCGGAGGCGACGGCGACGGATCGGGCGGTACGGGCGTCGGCGTCACGGGGACCTCGGGGCCGGGGACGGGCACCGCCCCATCATGCAGGCTCGGCGGCCCGGCGGACGCGGCGGCCGGCAGGGCGCAGGCCACGGCGGTGGCGGCCGCCGCCACGGCCCGGCGGAACGGTACTCGGCGTCGCATGGCGGCGAGTCTCGCGAGGCGCGCGTTACCTCTGTGTTTGCCTCCGCGCGCCCGCCCGCCCCGCGCAAGTCAATCCGATCGCGCGGGGAATTGCCGACCGGCGACGCAAATATGGTCGTTATTTTCACCGGCACGCTCTTTTCCGTGCCCGGTTCGGGTAGGTCCGTGCAAAGTTCAAGGTTCCTCCGGCGCCTTCGACGCCCCGGAGGACGGGGCCCGACGTGTGATCGGCCCGATGTGATCGGAGGGGGCAGTGGACCATGAGGAAGAGCCGGTGCCGCTCGGACGAACGCGCGAGGGCCTGGTGGCGGGCCTGCACGCCGACTTCGCCGAGGTACCCGTCGAGACCGTGCGACGCTGCATAGACGACCTCTGGAGCTGTTGCGTGCATCTCGGCATCCGGCCCGAGACGGAGACCATCGAGGGTCTCGCCCTGTCCCGGCTCTCCGGGATCGTCAAGGGAACGAAGCGTCCCGTATCCGCGCCGACAAGAGAAATGACCGATGAAAAAGACCACCGTGCAAGGTCTGCGGACCAGGACCGAACGAGGATTCGTCGTTCTCACGCTGCCACCGGCAACGGGCTGGCACAACTATTCGGCGATCCGGGAGGCCCTGTGCGAGGCACTGACCACGGAGCCGGGGCGGAACCCGTCCGGGCTGGTCGTCGATCTCACTGACACCGTCCTGCTGGACGCGGCCGGCCTGGTGCTGCTGGCCCGCACGCAGACCCGGGCGAACCTGCTCGGCCGGACGCTGCGGATCGTCGTCCCGGCGCCCGCCCTGCGGATCCGGCAGGCGCTGCACGTCACCGGGCTGGCGCGGCTGGTGCCGATGTACCCGCACCTGGAGTCGGCGACCGCGCCGCCGCCCGCGCGGCCGCACCGCCGCCGCGCGGCGGCCGACGGCACGCACGTCCTGGACGCGATCCGGGCGCTGTACCCGGAGGACAACCGGCTGTCGACGTACCTGCCGGACACCGAATTAACGATCGAGACGGCGCCCGAGCCCGCCGACGGCCACCTGGTCGTCTCGGTCGGCGGGGTGCTGGACGAGGCCGCCACCAGCCGGCTCGGCGAGGCGCTCACCTCGATGATCGAACGGAACGCGCACCATCTCATGGTGCGGATGCACGACCGGATCCGGGTCCGCTGCGACCCGTTCCCGGTGCTGCTCGGCATCCGCTGGCGGGCCACCGCCGAGGGCGGCTGCCTGTCGCTGGCGGGCGTACCGCCGCGGCTGCGGCAGATCATCGACCGGGAGGGGCTGCGGTCGGCGTTCCAGTCGTGCCGCCGCCTCGCCGTCCCGGCACCGGCACCGGCCGCCGCGCCCGCCGCGGGCACGCTGACCGCGCTGTGACACCGCGCGCCCCCGCCCCCGCCCGCCGCGGGAGCGGGGGCGCGCCCATGATTTCCCGTGATACCGAAGGGGTACCTCGTAGCGCATGAGGCGAGCCTCGGGACGTGAACGGATGCTGGCCGGGCTGCTCGGCGCCAGCCACCGGTACACGTTCGAGAGCCTGCCGCGGATCGCCGCCGAGCACGCCGCCCACGCGGGCCTCGACGGCCTCCTCATCTACCTGGCCGACCTCCAGGAGGAGTCGCTCTTCCTCGTCACCGGCAAGGGCCTGGACGCCAACGCCGACCCCGGCGACGAGCCGGGCGAGATACCGATCTCCGGAACGGTCCCGGGCCGCGCGTTCCAGCACGGCGAGATCGTCCCGGCCGCGCGCGACGGGTCCCCGTCGTCCCGCTGGTGGGTCCCGCTGCTGAACGGCACCGAGCGGCTCGGCGTCCTGCGCGTCGCCACCGCGGAGGCCAAGGGGGACCACGCGGTGAGCCTCATGCGGGAGCTGGCCGGCGCGATCGCCGTCCTGGTCACCGCGAAGCGCGACGTCAGCGACGCGCACGCCCGGCTGATCAGGCGGCGGCGGATGAACGTGGCCGCCGAGATGCAGTGGCGCCTCATCCCGCCGCGGACGTTCGCCACCGACCGGGTCGTGATCAGCGCCGTGCTGGAACCCGCGTACGAGATCAGCGGCGACGCGTTCGACTACGCCGTCAGCGGCGAGAGCGTCCATCTGAGCATCTTCGACGCCATGGGCCACGACGCCGCGTCCGGCCTCACCGCCAACCTCGCCGTCGCCGCCTGCCGCAACCACCGCCGCCAGGCCGACGACCTGGCCGGGACGGCCGAGCACATCGAGGAGGTGCTGTGCGAGCAGTTCGAGAACCGGTTCGCCACCGGCATCCTCAGCGTCCTCGACACCGCTACGGGTCAGCTGAGCTGGCTCACCCGCGGCCACCACCCGCCGGTCATCATCCGCAACGGCCGCACGCTGCGGCTGGAATGCCCCCCGGCGCCGCCGATGGGGCTCGGCCTCGGCCTCCCCGGCACCGTCTGCCACGACCAGCTGGAGCCGGGCGACCGCCTGGTCCTCTACACCGACGGCATCACCGAGGCCCGCAGCCCCGAGGGCCGCGAGTTCGGCCTGGAACGCTTCATCGACTTCCTCGTCCGCCACGAGGCCGACGGCCTGCCCGTACCCGAGACCCTGCGCCGCCTCATCCGCCACCACCTGGACTACCACGAAGGCCGCCTGAACGACGACGCCACCGTCCTGCTCCTCGAATGGCACGGCCCCGCCCCGTTCCACACCGGCGAGGCCGAAGCCCTCGTCGGCCTTCCCTGACTTTCTCGCGAAGGAACGGGCAAGGGGACGGGCAAGGGAGGGGCACTGTGCCAGCGGACACAGCCTGCCGCGGCCCGCCGCTCTAGTCTCCTCGGCGGGGGTACCGCGCAGTGAGGAAGCGACGTGGCCGCCTTTCCCGGCGACACGGGACCGAGATTCGGTGGTGACGCCGTCGCGCGCGACAAGATCGTGCACGTGGGCGGCGCCGGATCCGTGCCCGCCCCGCCGGAACCGCCCAGGCAGCTGCCGCTGGACGTGCACGGTTTCTCGGGCCGGGCGGACCACCTGGCCAGGCTCGACGAGCTGGCGGAGGAGAACCGGCGCTCGCTGTCCCCCCTCATCATCGCCATCACGGGGATGCCCGGCGTCGGCAAGACCGCGCTGGCCGTCCACTGGGCCCACCTGAACGCGGACCGGTTCACCGACGGCCATCTCTTCATCGACCTGCGCGGCCACTCGGACCGCGCCGCGCTCACCCCGCGGGAGGCGCTGGGCCAGGCGCTGCGCGCGCTGAACGTCCCCGCGGGCCGGATCCCGGTGGACGAGGACGAGCTGGCCGCCCTCTACCGCTCCCAGCTCGCCAGGAAGAGGATCCTCATCCTGCTCGACGACGCGGCCGGGTTCGAGCAGGTGCACCCGCTCCTGCCGGGAGGGCCGTCCTGCGTGGTCGTGGTGACCGCGCGCGACGAACCGGTCGGCCTGGTCGCCCGCGACCACGCGCGGACGGTGCCGCTGCGGCCGCTGCCCGCCCGTGAGGCGCTCGAACTGGCGCGCCCCCCGCCTGATCAGGGGAGGCCGCCTACGAGCTGGCGCGCATCCACGACGCGGTCAAGGACCTGCCGCCCCGGCTCGGCGACTTCGCCGGGCTCGCGCCGTACCACTGGCCGGTCGAGAGCGTGCTGCGGGACCGGGACGCGTTCCTCGCCGGAATGCGCGGCCGGCGGCTCCGGCCGGAAGACCCCGAGACGCCCGGTGACCCCGCCGCGGTCCGGCGCGTCCTGGAACGCCTCGGAGCGCAGGCCGGCGGCATCGAACTCGGGCTCACCGGGAGCACGCACCAGGACTACCGGCCCCGCAACATCCTGGTGCGGGACGGCGAGATCGTCGAGGTCATCGACTGGGACCTCGCGCGCCGCGACCACTTCCTGTACGACGCGACGCTCGCGGCCTTCCATCTCAGATGGCTCGATCAGGGTGACGGCTCGCCGGACGCGGTCGAGCAGTTCATCGAGGCGTACCTCAGCGCGATGGACATCAAGGCGGACCGCGCGGCGGTGGCATGGATGCTCCACTACGTCCCGGCGCGCAACCTGGCGCTCAGCCGATCGCCCGGGAAGTGGCGGACCCTGCTGCGCGAGGTCGAGCGGCGCGGGACGGGTCAGTGGTCGTACTGAATCTTGTCGCCGAGGACGAGGTCCCCCGCCACGTCCACGGGGCCCGCGAAGACCGTGCCGGCTCCGGTGCCGGTGGCCTGCGCGTTCCGGGATGAGGAGCGTACGGCCTGCTCGCGCAGGTGCAGGGGGCGGGCGCCGTGGGCGAAGTACATCCAGGCGGTCGTCTCCGTCTCCTTCACCTGGACCTCGACCTCGCGGTACGGCGCCGGATCGGTCGAGTGCCTGACGGCGCTGTCGTACACGAACCGCGAGGCGATGAAGCCGAGGTCCGCGCCCGTGGCCTCCAGCTCCTTCTTGAACGCGGGCGCGTCCAGCAGGCGGGCCGTCCGGATGACCGCCTCGCCGGCGACGCCGTTGCCGTCCGGGACGACCGGGCCGACGTGCAGGGCGACCCTGAGCTGGACGCGCACGGCCTCGGCGGCGTCGCGGTTGTGCCGGTCGACCCCCGCGGCCAGGTGCCGGAGCAGCGGATCGACCAGGGACGCCGTCGGCACGGACGGCGGCACGACCATGAGCGTCCCGTCGCCGCGGTCCTCGCGGTAGACGAGGTCCCAGTCCAGCCCGGCGTCCCCGAACGCCCGCCGCAGCGTCTCGTACAGCACCTGCCGTACGAGCAGGCGGTCCCGGTCGTCGCGGGACGGATCGCTGAACCGGGCGACGTCGGTGAACAGGACCGAGCAGTTCTGCCCGCCCCAGTCGTACCGGGCGGGCGGCGCGGTGCTGCCCTGGAGGGCGTGCGCGTCCAGGACCGTGAGGCTGTGCGGCGTGACGCGGACGAGGCCGCTCCGCTCCCAGACGGCCATGATCTGCTCGACGTCCGCGTCCGGGACGTCCGTGAAGTCGGCGATGTCCTGGCAGGTGACGGGCAGCGTCAGCCGGTGCCCGCGCGGCAGGACGAGACCGGCGAGCCGGCCGGCGATCCGCTCCTCGGGTGCGGTCTCGCCGTACCGCTCCTCGGTGAGCCGCCCGTAGAGCTGCCGTTCCAGGAGTTCGTACACGCGCTCGTGCCCGTCGAGGAACACCGCGAAGTCCACCGCCGGGACGATCAGCGCCTCCACCGTGTCGAGCGCGACGACCGTGGCCGACCGCGACCGCACCCGCAGCGCCGCGCGCTCGCCGACCAGGTCGCCCGGCCCGCGCAGGGCGATGATCCGCTCCCGGCCGCCCCCGCCCCCGCCGCCGCCCGGGGCGAGCGACACCTTCGTCCAACCCGCCAGCACCACGATGACCCGTACCGCCGGGTCGCCCTCGCGGCACAGGACGTCGCCCGCCTCGAACGTGCCGCGCTCGGCCAGGCCGCTCAGCGCGCGCCGTTCCGGTTCACTCAGCGCGGGCCAGAACGGCCGCGCCGCCACCTCGGATCCCATGGCCGCCCTCCCATCCCCTCCGTGCCTATCACCGCGGCGGCCGTCCGTTCTGCGTCACATGACACGCCCGCCGCCCGGCGCGGGACCGGATTCCGGGAACCGCTGGGAACGCGAAAAGCCTCCGGCCGGTGGCGGTACCGGGCGGAGGCTCGATCGCGGCGGTCAGACCTTGCGGAGCAGGCCGCCGTACTCGTAGATCGACGGCTCCAGGGCCGAGCGGCCCACGTACTTCTGCAGCTCGGGGGGCACCGGGTCCAGCGCGGGCTGGCCGGGGTCGGGGCGCCAGTCCTTGACGTTGAGGCAGGCCGGTTCCACCCGCTCCAGAGGGGGCAGGATCGCCTCGACCTCCTCGACGGAACGCAGCCGCATCTGCATCCCGGCGGCGTTGAACTGGGCGTTCATCTCGGCGCGCTGCTCGTCCCGCGTGCACACCATCTGGCTGAACGCGAGGTGGCTGCCCGGCACCGCCCGTCCGATGATCTCGCCGAGCGCCCGGGCCGGGCCGTCCTCGTCCATCAAGTGGTGGCCGACCGACAGGAACAGCATCCCCACCGGCCGCTCGAAGTCGATCAGCCGCCGCAGCTCGGGCTCGGCGAGCAGCGCCTCCTGGTCCCGGAAGTCGGCATGGATCATCGTGGTGCTCTGGTCGGTGGTGAGCAGCGCGCGCCCGTGGGCGAGGACGATCGGGTCGTTGTCGACGTACACGACGTGCGTCTCGGGGGCGAACGCCTGCGCCACCTGGTGCACGTTGTTGTTGGTCGGCAGCCCGCACCCCATGTCGATGAACTGCCGGATGCCCGCTTCCTGCACCATGTACCGGACGGCCCGGTAGAGAAAGCGGCGGTTCTCCCGGGTGATGTCCACACCGGAATGGAACTGCTCCAGCATTCCGATGGTGAACTGCCGGTCCACCTCGAAATTGTCCTTGCCGCCCAGCATCCACCCGTACGTGCGCGCCGAGGTCGGCACGTCCTCGGGGATCTCCACCGGCGTGTAGTCGTCCATCGCTCTGCCCTCCCGCGGAGAGCGTATCGGCTAGAACGATCTTCGGGTGCGATCCCGCGGCTTTCGTCCCCGGCCGTTCACCCCTTCCCTCTAAACGTCGACGGAGCGACAGTGGACCCGCACATCCGGTAATCGGAAATGGTCACGTGAACGGTTCTCCGGCGCCGCGGCGAAATCGCGGAACGCGGCGATTGCCCGGCGGCCGGGACCCCCCCGACCCCGGCCACCGGACCGGCGTACCGCGCGGGAACACCGGTGGACGGCCCAGCGGGACACGCGCCCATGGATCACGCGGACACCCACCGCCCGAGGGCGGACGGCACGTGCCCCGCTCGGCCACCGCCCATGGTCGTCCGGCCGCGCCCGGACCGCATCGGTAGATGTACCGAAGCGCCGTACCGATCCTCGGAAACACCGCGAAACGGACCGATTCCGGCCCGCGCCACTTGGCGATCGCTGTAGCCGTCCGTGGTGCGATGACTACACTTCTGGGTGTCCGGTAGCCGGGGTCCCGGCGGTGGCTGACTCGGAGGCGGCCGTGTCGCGCTTCATGACGCTGGAACGACAGACGGGACGACTGCCCGCGGAGCTGACCAGCTTCGTCGGCAGGGAGACGGAACTGGACCAGATCCGTCTGCTGATCGGGACGCACCGGCTGGTCACGCTGACCGGGCCGGGCGGCGTCGGCAAGACCCGGCTCGCGGTGCGCACCGCGACCCGGGCGCGGGAGACGTTCGACGACGGCGTGGCGTTCGTGTCGCTGTCCGGCCTCACCGAGCCGTCGCTGCTGGCCCAGGCGGTCTGCGAGGCGCTCGGCGTCACCGAGCAGGGCGGCGATCCCGCCGTCCGCCTCGCCGACAACCTCGCCGACCGGCGGCTGCTGCTGGTCCTCGACACCTGCGAGCACGTCGTGGACGCGTGCGCGATGCTCACCGAGGCGCTGCTGGGCACCGCTCCCGGGCTGCGCGTCCTGGCGACGAGCCGCCAGCCGCTCGACGTCATGGGCGAGCACCTCGTCACGATCGCCCCGATGAACCGCTCCGCGGCCGGGTCGGACGGCGCGGAGTGCGAGTCGGTACGGCTGTTCGCCGAGCGCGCGGCCGCCGCCGTCCAGGGCTGGACGCTCACCCGCGGCAACCGCGAGACGGTCGTGCGCCTGTGCGACCGCCTCGACGGCATCCCGCTCGCGATCGAACTCGCCGCCGTGCAGCTGCGGGCGTTCTCCGAGGAGCAGGTGCTGGGCCGCCTCGGCACCCACCTGTTCCAGGTCCGCGGCCGCCGGACGAACCTGCCGCGCCACCAGACGCTGCGCGCGGCGGTCGACTGGAGCCACGAGCTCTGCTCGGCCGGGGAGCGGCTGCTGTGGGCCCGGCTCTCGGTGTTCGCCCACGACTTCGACCTCGACGCGGCCGAGCACGTCTGCTCGGACGGCGACCTGCCGCCCGAGCACGTCGTCGAGGTCGTGACGGGCCTGGTCGAGAAGTCGATCGTGCAGCGCGCCGACCACGGCGGCCGCGTCCGCTACCGGATGCTCGACACCCTGCGGGAGTACGGCGCCGAACGCCTCGCCGCGCGGGACGAGGAGGGCCGGTTCCGCCACCGCTGCTTCGCCTGGTACGCCGAGCGCCTCCGGTCGTGCCGCGCCGAGCTGTACCGCGCGGCCCAGGTGCGGTGGCTCGAATGGTTCGCCCGCGAGCGCGCCAACATCCGCGCCGTCCTCGGCCACGTCCTGGCGACGGCCGAGCCGGACGCGTTCCGGGACGCGATGGGCACCCTCGCCCGCCTCTGGGCCCTGAACGGGACGATGGGCGAGGGCCGCCACTGGATGGACCGGGCGCTGGAAGCCCGCGACACCACCACCGAGGGCTGGTCGGCCCTCATCGCGGTGGCCGCCCTGATGCGCACCCTCCAGAACGACGTCACCGCCGCCACCGAACTCCTCGCCCGCGCCCACGCCCAGGCCCAGGCCGACGGCGACCCGGAGGGCACCGTCCACGCCCTCACCGGCCAGGGCATCGTGGCCCTCTTCGAGGGCGACTTCGACGGTTCCCTCCGGTTCCTCGCCGAAGCCGGCGAACTCCTCCGCGAGACCGGCCGCGAGGACGTCCTCTTCCTCCTCATCGACGTCTTCAGCGCCCTCGCGCACCTCTTCCGGAACGACCACGCCGCCGCCGTCGCCCACGCCGACGAGGCCGTGCGGGCGGGGGAGCGCCGCGGCGAGCTGTGGGTCCGCTCGTACGGCATGCTGGTCGGCGGCCTCGCCCTGTGGCTGGCCGGCGACCTCGACGCGTCGCTGGACCGCCTCACCCGCGCCCTGCGCGTCAAGCGCGACCTCGACGACCGGCTGGGGATCACGCTGGGCCTGGAGTCGATCGCCGCGTGCCTGTCCAGCCGCGGCGAGTACGCCCGCGCCGTCCGGCTCCTCGGCGCCGCCGACCGCATGCGGGAGGCGACCCAGACGTCCTGGTTCGGCCCGTACCACGCCCTGCTCCGCGAGACCCACATCGACAGCGCCAAGCAGGCCATGGGCGAGGACCGCTACCGCGCCGCCTTCAGCGAGGGCGAGCAGCTCCCCCTGCCCCAGGCCATCGAGCTGGCCCTGGACGACCCGTCATCCGCCGCCTCGCGCCCCAACGGGCCCCTGACCGACCGCGAACTCCAGGTCGCCGCCCTGGTCGCCGAGGGCCTCTCCAACCGCGACATCGCCGACCGCCTGTGTATAGCCAAGCGCACCGCCGACTCGCACATCGAGCACATCCTCGCCAAGCTCGGCTTCTCCTCAAGGGCCCAGATAGCCGTCTGGATCACCGAGCGCCAGCCCTGACCCGCGGAACGCGAAAGGCCGGCCGCGCTCCCGCGCACCGGCCCGCCCTGCCGAGAATGGCGCCCCCGGCAGGATTCGAACCTGCGACACCCGCTTTAGGAGAGCGGTGCTCTATCCCCTGAGCTACGGAGGCATGTCGTCGCTCGCCGGAAGAGCGTAGCGGACGGCACCTCACAGGGTAAGGGAAGGCGCGGGTGAACGCTCCCTCTTATGCGAGCGGAGGGGGTCTCCGGGCATTAGGTGCGGGAGGGGGTAGGTCGGTACGCTTCGGTCCGTGCGGTCGAAGTGGGTGTACGTGATCGGCGGGGCGATCGCCGTGCTCGTGATCGGCCTGGTCGTGGTGGGGGTGCGCGGCGGCGGCTCGGAGCCCGTGGCGCGGCCGCAGGGCGTGCAGGCCCGGCCCAGCACGCCGAATCCGCCGGAGACGCATCCCACGCAGGGCGAGTACGTGCCGCCGCGGCCGGTGCCGACGACGGTGCCGCCGGCCACCCGGGCGCCGCAGCGGGTGCGGCCGAGCGAGAGCGGGCCGGAGGGCAGGCCGGAGCGGCGGACGCGGCGCGAGTGCCCCCGGCGGTGGAACGAGGTTCCGTGGCTCAAGCGGTGGTGCGAGCGTAACGGTTACCGGACTCGGTGAAGTCGTTCGGGAACATGTAGTAGCGTTCCTGCCGCTGTCGTGCTTTTGGGCATCAGGAGGAACCACTGTGCCAATCCCTCGGTCGGCGGCGCTGACCGCGGTCTTCCTGGTGATGGCGGTGGTGTTCGCGCTGCCCGGTGGGGCCGCCGCGCGCGAGGATCCGGTCAAGGAGCTGCGTGCCGCCGCCGCCAAGGCGCGGAGTGAGCTGGCGAAGGCCACCGGGAAGATGGAGAAGCGCAAGAAGGATCTTGCGAGCTCCCAGGACAGGCTGCGGGACACGCTCAAGGACCTGGCCAAGGCGGAGGCGGATCTCAACCGGATCCGGGAGCCGCTGGCCCGGCTCGCGAACATGTCGTACCAGCAGCCCGGCGCCGCCGGATCGATGTCGATCTTCGGTGGCGGGGACGCCGGTGAGGCGCTGCGGGCGACGGCGGACGTCACGCACATCGCCAACGGGCAGCAGACACTGGTGAAGCAGGCCGACGAGCTGCAGCGGCGGCGGCAGCAGCTGGCGTCGACGGCGCAGGACCTCCAGTCGCGGAACGCGGTGGAGCAGACGCGGCTGCAGCAGGAGATCGACGCGCTGAAGAAGCGGTCGGCGGAGCTCACCGGGCAGCTGTCGGGCAAGCTGAAGAAGCTGGAGGCCGACCGGGAGCGGCGGCTGCTGGCCAAGTGCGACCGGTCCGGCGCGGCCAACGCCAAGAACTACCCCAACGGCCTGATCCCCGACCGGTACCTGTGCCCGCTGCCGCAGAAGGGCGAGCAACTGCGCGCCGACGCGGCGATGGCCTTCTACAAGCTGAACGCCGCGTACAAGCGCCGGTTCGGCCGCGACATGTGCGTGACGGATTCGTACCGGAGCCTGCCGGACCAGCAGCGGGTGTACGCCCAGCGGCCCGGGTTCGCCGCGGTGCCCGGTACGAGCAACCACGGCAAGGGCCAGGCGCTGGACCTGTGCGGTGGCGTCGAGAACGCCAGCACGGCCCAGTTCAACTGGCTGGAGGCCAACTCGAAGAGGTACGGCTGGTTCCACCCGGCCTGGGCCTACAGCAACCCGTACGAGCCCTGGCACTGGGAGTTCGGCAGCGAGAGCCAGAGCTGAGCCGGCGGCCGTTCAGGACGCGTGGACGCTCAGTTCGGACGTGCAGAACCTGCACCGCGTCGCCTTGACCGGGATGTCGCTCAGGCAGTGCGGGCAGGGCTTCTCGGTGGCCTCCTCGGCCTTGACCAGCCGCTCCAGGAGCTTGCTCATCGGCAGCACGACCAGGAAGTAGACGACGGCCGCGACGATCAGGAACGAGATGAGCGCGGTGAGGAAGAGGCCGTAGGGGAACGTCGTCCCGTTCAGCGTGAACGCCAGGTCGTCGAAGTTGGGCTCGCCGCCGATCAGCGCGATCAGGGGCCCGATGAAGGACTTCACGAACGCGGTGACCAGGCCGCTGAAGGCCGCGCCGACGACGACCGCGACGGCCAGCTCCACCAGGTTGCCGCGGAAAAGGAACTTCTTGAAGCCGCTCATGGATCCTTCTGTGACTCGTGGTGACGGATGTGTCGCGCAAAGACGTTACCAACGTTCCGTCATGGCGAGTGCCAGGTGGGGAGGGGTGACCGGCCGGGCGGGCGCGCGGCGGCGGCCGGGGCCGCGCGCCCGCCGGGGCGCGGTCAGGGGAGGGCGATGGGCGGCGTCATGCCGTCCAGGGAACGGGCGCAGGGGCAGTCACGGTCGGCGGGGAGGGTCTTGACGACGTCGGCGACCAGGGCGCGGAGCCGCTCGATGTTGGCGGCGAAGACGCGGAGGACCTCCTCCATCGTGACGCCCTCGCCCTCCTCGATGCCCGCGTCCAGGTCGGTGACCAGGCAGAGCGGGGTGTAGCAGAGGGCGAGCTCGCGGGCCAGGACGGCCTCGGGGTGGCCGGTCATGCCCACGAGCGTCCAGCCCTGCGCGGCGTACCAGCGGGACTCGGCGCGGGTGGAGAAGCGGGGGCCCTCGATGACGACGAGGGTGCCGCCGTCGACCGGGTTCCAGCCGGCCTCGCGGGCGGTGGCGACGGCGACGCGGCGGCCGGTGGGGCAGTACGGGTCGGCGAACGACAGGTGGACCGCCGCGCCCTCGTCGTAGTAGGTCTGGGCCCGGCCGGAGGTGCGGTCGACGAGCTGGTCGGGGACGGCGAGCGTGCCGGGCCCGTGGCTCGGGGTGAGGGAGCCGACGGCGCTGGGGGCGAGGACCTGGCGGACGCCGAGGGAGCGCAGCGCCCACAGGTTGGCGCGGTACGGGATCCGGTGCGGCGGGTACCGGTGGTCGCGGCCGTGCCGGGGGACGAACGCGACGCGCCGCCCGTGCAGCTCGCCGATCGCGATCCGGTCGCTGGGCGGCCCGAACGGGGTGTCGATCTCGACCTCCTCGACCCGGTCGAGGAACGAGTAGAAGCCCGAGCCGCCGATCACTGCGAGATCGGCGGCGGGGGCGGCGGGGACGGACGCGGAAGGCTGGGACATGCGCCGACCCTAACGACGCCCCGGAACCCGCCGGGACCCCCCTCGCCGATCGTGGATGGCCGGGAGACGGGCGCGGGGCCCGGGCGCCGTTCCCCGGCCCGGGCCCCGCGTTCCGTCGTCGGCCGATCGTCAGCCGATCAGGACCTTCGGCGGTACGGCCTCCACCGGCGGTTCCTCCTTGGCGAGCCGGCTCGGCGTCCAGATGCGCCGGCCGATGTCGAACGACAGGGCCGGGAGCAGCAGCGACCGGACGATGATGGTGTCGAGCAGGACGCCGAAGGCGACCACGAACCCCATCTCGGCCAGGCTCACCAGCGGCAGCGTGGCCAGGGCGGCGAAGGTGGCCGCCAGCACCACCCCGGCCGAGGTGATCACGCCGCCGGTGACGGTGAGGCCGCGGATGACGCCGCGCCGGGTGCCGAGGGACTGGGACTCCTCGCGGACGCGGTGCATCAGGAAGATGTTGTAGTCCACGCCGAGCGCCACCAGGAAGATGAACGCCAGCAGCGGGAACCCCGCGTCGGTGCCCTCGAAGCCGAACACGTGCTGGAAGATCAGCGCGCAGGCGCCCAGCGAGGCCAGGAACGACAGCACGACCGAGCCCATCATCAGCAGCGGTGCCACGAGCGCGCGGAGCAGGGCGACCAGGATGAGGAAGACGACCGCCAGCACGATCGGGATGATCACCTTGTTGTCGCGGTCGGAGGCCCGCATGATGTCGAGCGTGGTGGCGGTGGTGCCGCCGACCTTGGCCTCGGCGTCCGGTACGGCGTGGACGGCGGTACGGAGCCGGTCGATGGTGTCCTGCGCGGCCTTGCCGTCGGCCGGGTCGCGCAGGGTGGCCTCGTACTGGACGTATCCGGCGGCCGTGGCGGGCTGGCCGACCTCGGCGACGCCGTCGGTGCCGCGGATCGCGGCGGCGACCGGCCCGGCGGCGGGCGCCTTGGCGATGACGACGGCGGGCGAGCCGGAGCCGGCGGGGAAGTGCCGGCCGACGGCCTCGGCGCCGGCGATCGAGTCGGGCTTGTCGACGAACTGGCCGGCGTCCGAGAGGCCGTCGGCCCTCAGCGAGCCGAGCCCGAGCGTCATCGCGACCAGGCCGACCGAGGTGAGGGCCCAGATGGCGCGGGGGTGGGCGCTGACGAGCCGGGCGATGCGGCTCCAGATGCCGTGCTCGGCCTCGTACGCCTCGGGGGCCAGGTACTTCTCGTCGTAGCGGGGGACCAGCGGCCAGAACAGCCAGCGGCCGAAGATGACCAGGAGCGCGGGGAGCAGGGTGGTCATCGAGGCCAGCGCGGTGAGGACGCCGGCGGCGGCCACGGGGCCCATGCCGGCGGTGGAGTTCATGTCGGCGAACAGCAGGCACAGCAGGCCGACGGCGACGGTGGCGGCGGAGGCGATGATGGCGGGCCCGGCGCGGTGCAGGGCGTACGCCATGGCCTCGTGCCGGTCGCGGTGGCGGTGCAGTTCCTCGCGGTAGCGTGCCACCAGGAGGAGTGCGTAGTCGGTGGCCACGCCGAAGACGAGGACGGTGAGGATGCCGGCGCTCTGCCCGTTCACGGTCAGCCCGGCGTACTTCGCCAGCAGGTAGACCATGGACTGGGCGAGGCCGAGGGCGACCAGGGCGCTCAGCACCGGGACGAACCACAGCAGCGGGCTGCGGTAGATGATCAGCAGCAGCACGATCACGACGCTGCCGGCGGCGAGCAGCAGGAAGCCGTCGATGGTCTCGAAGACCTTGATCATGTCGGCGCCGCCGCCGGCGGGCCCGGTGACGTGGGCGTCCAGCCCGGGCGGGCCGCGCTTGGCGAGGTCGCGGGCGTCGTCGACGGCCTTGATCACGTCGACGTCGGTCATCGGTACGAGCGTCTGGAGCGCCTTGCCGTCCTTGGACGGGAACGGGCCCTGCGGCTGCTGCGCGCCGGGCAGCTGCGCCAGCTGCGCGAGGTCGGCCTTGGCCTTGGCCTGGTCGGCCGCGGTGATCCCGCCGGAGCGCTCGTAGACGACGACCGCGAGCATCGTCTCGTCCTTGCGGAACCGCTCCTGCAACTCGACGACCTGCGTGGACTCGGCTCCGCTGGGGAGCCAGGAGGCGGCGTCGTTCTCCTCGACGTCGCCGAGCCGGCCGGCGAGCGGGCCGAGAGCGGCCAGGAGCACCACCCAGAAGGCGAGGACGGCCCACTTGGTGCGGCGGCCGGCGATCAGTGCCGCGAGCCGGTGGGCCCAGGTGCGGTCCGGCGGTGCCGGGCTGGGCGGTGTCGGTCTCGGTGGTGCCGGGCTGGATGCGCTCATGAATCCGCTCCCCAGGGATCATTCGAGATATATCGTGTCGAGAGGCACGGTCTCTCGATAGTCGAGACTTGTCAAGTACTATCTCGACTTGTCCGCCGTGCCGTCGTCGCCGTGCGGTCTCATCGTCACCGCGGGGCACCGCCCCGCGCGTCCAGCGGAGGATGTGAGCGGCTCTACGCCCGTGGGGTCATGCCGGGGGACGCGCCTAGTGCCTGAGAAGTAGGGAACGGACGCAGCCGCGCTCCCGTCCAACCCTGCGATCACTGACCGACCGCTCGGGGGTTACGGGGGACCGGTGGACTTCGTGGTGTGGCGAGCGGCCTCGCTGCTGCTCATGTACCCCGACCAGCGCTTCTACGACCGGCGCCCGATGCTGCGCGCGGCGGTCGCCGACCTGCCCGACGGGGTGGCGCGGCGGTGCCTGGACGCTTTTCTGGACCATGTGGACGGGACGCCGCCGATCCGGATGGTGGTGCACTACCTGGAGATATGCCGCGAGGGCCGCCTCCTCCTCACGAAGTACGACGACGAGGCGCGGCGGCGGTCGGTCCGGGAGCGCCTGGCGGGCCTCTACGAGGCGGCGGGATGCGATTTCGAGGACGAGGCGGAGGATTCGCTGCCGAGCCTGCTGGAGTACGCGGCGCTCTGCGCGGACGACTGGCCGCTGCGGGAGCACCGGGCCGCGCTGGAACTGCTCCACGACACGCTGGAGTCCGCCGGTACGCCCTATGCCGTCCCCGTGGCGGCCGTGCGGGCGACCCTGGCGCCGCCCGTACCTCCTCAGGCACCGCCCCAGGCGCCGCCCCTGGCCGCGGCCCCGGCCCGGAACGCCGTGAGCCTGCGCCGGCCCGCGCGGGTGTACGGGCATGACGAAGGCCGGAGGATCATCAACGTGTGATCCTCCGGCCTCGCCGGGGTTTCAGATGGTCAGGCGACCTTCTCGGAGGACTTGCTCGACGAGGAGGAGCCGGACGAGGTCGAGGAGCCCGCCGACGAGGACGACGAGTCCGACGAGGACGACCCGGAGCCCGAGTCCGACGAACCGGACTTGCCGGAGTCCCCGGACGACGCGGACGCGCCCGACGAGGAGCCCGCCGAGGTCGAGGACGACGAGCCGGAGCCGCGGCTGTCGGTGCGGTAGAAGCCCGAGCCCTTGAAGATGATGCCGGCCGCCGAGAAGACCTTGCGGAGGCGCCCGCTGCACGCCGGGCACTCGGTCAGCGCGTCATCGCTGAACTTCTGCACGACCTCCAGGGGTTCGCCGCACTCGGTGCAAACGTACTGATACGTCGGCACGGTTCCTCCTCGCCTGACTTGGCCCTGCCGTTCCCGATGGTCGCGGCTGGCACTCATAACGAACGACTGCTAAATGGTACCCGGGTCTAGGAACATGTTTCGTCGGGGGGATGTTCCCGGGCCCGCTCCCGGCCCCTCCCGCGGCCCCGCCGGACGATCACGCGCCGGTCTCGCCGAACCAGCCGGCCAGCTTGCCGCGCCGGCTGACCGCCCGCAGCCGCCGCTCCGCCGCGGTCCGCGCCTGGTCGGTGGTGACGACCAGCAGCGTGTCCCCGCCGCGCAGCGAGGTGGTGTTCTCCGGGACGAAGCTGGCGCCGTCCCGGACGACCAGGGTGATCGAGGCGCCCTGCGGCAGCCGCAGCTCGAAGATCTCCACGCCGTTCAGCCGGGAGTCGGGCGGGACCCGGACCTCCAGCAGGTCGGCGTGCAGTTCCTCCAGCGGCGCGGCCTCCACGTTCAGCTCGCGGGCCCCGTTGTCGGACTCCAGCCGGCACAGCCGGGCGGCCAGTGGCAGCGTGGGGCCCTGGAGCGCGGTGAACAGCACGACGATGTTGAAGACGATCGCGAACAGCTCGTCCGAGCCGGGCACCTCCGCCACCATCGGGATGGT
Organism: Actinomadura sp. 21ATH; assembly: GCF_041951345.1. Classification (NCBI taxonomy): domain Bacteria; kingdom Bacillati; phylum Actinomycetota; class Actinomycetes; order Streptosporangiales; family Thermomonosporaceae; genus Actinomadura; species Actinomadura sp. 21ATH. The sequence continues at coordinate 44,012 of NZ_JBGNUR010000021.1, forward strand.
GGCCAGCACGATCGGCACGGCGCCGCGCAGCCCGGCCCAGGAGGCGAACATCTTCTCGCCGAGCGACAGCCCGAAGCCGACGGTCGACAGCAGCACCGACAGCGGCCGCGCGACCAGCAGCAGGATGGACCCGATGATCAGTGCGGGCAGCAGGTGGTCGGGCAGCTCGCTGGGGGAGGCCAGCAGCCCGAGCAGGACGAACACGCCGATCTGGGCGAGCCAGCCGATGCCTTCGGCGAAGCCGCGGGTCGCGGGCCGGTGCGGCAGCTTGGAGTTGCCGAGGACGAGGGCGCTCACGTACACCGCGAGGAAGCCGCTGGCGTGCAGCAGCGCCGCCGCGCCGTACGAGCCGACGGCCAGCGACAGCACGGCGATCGGGTAGAGGCCGGAGGCGGGCAGCGCCATCCGGCGCAGCGCCGCGGCGCCCAGCCAGCCGATCGCGATGCCGACCAGCGCGCCGGCGACCAGCTCGTACACCATGAGCGCGACCAGCTCGACGAGGTTGGGCATGCCCGCGTGCATGCTGAGCGTGATCACGACGATCACGACGGGGGCGTCGTTGAAGCCCGACTCGGCCTCCAGCAGGCCGGTCAGCCGGGACGGCAGGGGGAGCCGGCGCAGGACGGAGAACACCGCGGCGGCGTCGGTGGGGGCCAGCACGGCGGCGAGCAGGAACGACAGCCGCCAGTCCATGCCGAGCAGCACGGTGGCGGCGGCCGCGACGACCACGATGCTGATCAGGGTGCCGATCGTGGACACCGCGATCGCGGCGGGGACCGCCGGGCGCACGTGCCGCCAGTTGGTGGTGACGCCGCCCTCGGCCAGGATCAGGACGAGGGCCGCCAGCCCCAGCGTCTCGGCGAGTTCGGCGTTGTCGAAGTTGATGTGGAACGGGCCGCCCTCGCCGATGAAGAGGCCGATGCCCATGTAGGCGAGCAGGGTCGGCAGGCCGGCCCGGTGCGAGAGCCGCACGGCGACGATCGCGCAGAGTACGAGGCTGGCGCCGAGGAGTAGCCAGATGTCGAGATGCACATCCCACCCTTCGCGGGGCCGCGGAAGCTGATCGTTTAGGGATCCTACAGATACATGTGTAGTTCACATAACTTGAGCTGCTTGTCGGAAGCCTGTCAGAGGGCTGTCAACGGCGCCTGACCTGCGGGCTCAAGCCGTTCACCACGTTTGTCACATCGCGTCCCTCAACGGCCGCGATGACGTTGTCCCGCACCGCCGAGACGATGTTGAGCTGTGACTGCCCCGTGGCACCCGCCGCATGCGGCGACAGCAGCACGTCTTCCCGCGACCGCAGCGGATGGTCCGCCGCCGGCGGCTCCTCCTCGAACACGTCCAGCGCGGCCCCGGCCAGCCGCCCCGACTCCAGCGCCGCCAGCACCGCGGCGTCCGAGACCACGCCGCCGCGCGCCACGTTCACCAGCAGCGCCCTGTCCGGCAGCAGGGCGAGCCGCCGGTCGTCCAGCAGCCCGGTGGTCTCGGCGGTCAGCGGCACGGCGAGCACGAGGATGTCGGAGACGGCGAGCAGGTCGTCCAGCTCCCGGTACGTCGCGGCCGCTTCGGGCCGGCGCCGCCGCGACCAGTACGACACCGCGCAGCCGAGGGCCCCGAACAGCCGCGCCGCCTCGGCGCCGATCGCGCCGTACCCGACGATCCCGACGCGCTGCGCGTGGATCTCCCGGGTGCCGCGCGCGATCAGCGCCCGCTGCGGCCAGCCGCCCGCGCGCACCCCGCGGTCGCCCCAGGCCAGCTGGCGGCACAGCGCGAACGCCGCGCCCACCGCCCACTCCGCGACCGCGCGGGCGTTCGCGCCCGCGGTGTTGGCCACCGGCACGCCCGCGGCGGTCAGCGCGGCCACGTCCAGGCTGTCGGTCCCCACGCTCGGCATCTGCACGAACGCCAGCCGCCGCGCCGCCGCGACCGCCTCCGCGTCCACGGCGAGCAGCCCGGTGTAGTCACCGACCACGATCTCCGCCTCGGGCAGCGCGGCCAGCATCCCGGCCCGGTCGCGGGTCTCCGGAACGTCCACGTCGACCGCGTCGCCGAGCGGGGCCAGCAGCCCGCGCGCCACCTCCCGGCCGAAGGGGGAGAGCATCAGGACCCGCCACGGTGCCGCCATCGAAACCTCCTGGATCAGACCGGTGTGGGGCGAAGCCTACGGGTGCCGATCCGGGAGATCCCGTGCCGCGGCCGGCGGGCGTCAGGCCAGCCGCACGAAGCCGCCCGACGGGGTCACGGCGGCCCGCACGCGCCGGTCGTGCGGCTCGGCGGGCAGCTCGTCGACCAGTTCGTCGTCATAAATCAGGCCGACGGTCAGAATCGCCGGACCGACCCTGGCCAGCGCCCGGTCGTACGACCCGCCGCCGCGCCCGAGCCGTACCCCCTCGCGGTCGACCGCCAGCGCCGGCGCCAGCACCGCGTCCGCGCTCGCCACCGCCGCCGGGCCCCGCGGCGGCTCGGTCGGCTCCAGCAGCCCGTGCGGGCCCGGGACCAGCGAGTCGGGCCCCTCGTACGACGCCCAGTCCAGGTCGCCGTCCGGCAGCAGCCGGGGGAGCAGCACGTACGTGCCGCGCTTCCACAGCGCGAACAGCAGGCCGCGGGTGTCGGGCTCGGTGCCGATCGACACGTACGCCGCGACCGTCCCGGCCATCTCCAGCTCGGGCACGCCGAGCAGCGCGTCGCGGATCGCGCGGCCCGCCGCCGAGCGGTCGCGCGGCGCCATCGCCGACCGCCCGGCCAGCAGTTCCGTCCGGAGCCCGCGCTTCGAGCCGATGTCCTGCACGCTGTGCTCCTCCGAGATGGCTAGGGTCTCTACATGACCGACTTTGAACCCGTCCTCAAGGCGGTCGTCCCGGCGGCCGGCCTCGGTACCCGATTCTTGCCCGCCACCAAGGCGACTCCCAAGGAAATGCTCCCGATCGTCGACAAGCCGGCGATCCAGTACGTCGTGGAGGAGGCCGTCGCGGCCGGCCTCAACGACGTGCTCATGATCACCGGGCGGAGCAAGCGTTCCATCGAGGACCACTTCGACCGGGCCTACGAGCTCGAAGAGGCGCTGCAGGCCAAGGGCGACGACGCGCGGCTGGACGCCGTCCGCGAGTCCGCGGACCTGGCCATCATGCACTACGTCCGGCAGGGCGAGCCGCGCGGTCTGGGCCACGCGGTGCACTGCGCCCGCCAGCACGTGGGGAACGAGCCGTTCGCCGTGCTGCTCGGCGACGACATGATCGACGCCCGGGACGCGCTGCTCACCCGCATGATCGACGTGCGGCGGCGGCACGGCGGCAGCGTCGTGGCGCTGATGGAGGTCCCCGAGGACCAGGTGTCGGCGTACGGCTGCGCCGCCATCGAGGACACCGGCGAGGACGACGTCGTCCGGATCACCGACCTGGTGGAGAAGCCGCCGGCCGGCGAGGCGCCCAGCAACTGGATCATCATCGGCCGGTACGTGTGCGACCCCGCGGTGTTCGACGTGCTGGAGAAGACCCCGCCCGGCCGCGGCGGCGAGATCCAGCTGACCGACGCGCTGCGCACCCTGGCCGACATGCCGGTCGAGGACGGCGGGACCGTCTACGGCGTGAAGTTCCGCGGCCGCCGCTACGACACCGGCAACAAGCTGGAGTACCTGCGCACGGTCGTGCAGTTCGCGTCCGAGCGTCCCGACCTGGCCGGCGATTTCATGCCCTGGCTCCGGGAGTTCGTAGCCAAGCACGACCAGTGAGGCGAACGGGGAGCACAGCATGATCTCGGTTGACGAGCATCTCGCGGGGATCCTCGGTGCCGTCCGGGCGCTGCCGCCGCTGGAGCTGGCGCTGCTGGAGGCCGCGGGCGGGGTGCTGGCCGAGCCGGTCGAGGCGCCGGTGGCGCTGCCGCCGTTCGACAACTCCGCCATGGACGGGTACGCGGTCGTCGCGGCGGACGTGGCGGGGGCGTCCGCGGACGCCCCGGTCACGCTGCCGGTGATCGGCGACATCGCGGCCGGCGACGCGGGCGTGACCGCGCTGCGGCCCGGGCTGACCGCCCGCATCATGACGGGCGCGGCGATGCCGGCCGGGGCCGACGCGGTCATCCCGGTGGAGTGGACCGACGGCGGCACCGCCACCGTGCGGATCACCCGCCCGTGCCCGCCCGGCCACTACATTCGGCGGTCCGGGGAGGACGTGGTCGCCGGCCAGGTCGTGGTCGCGGAGGGCGCCCGGCTCGGCGCGGCGCAGCTCGGCATGCTCGCCGCCGTCGGCCGCTCGCACGTGCGGGTCCGGCCGCGCCCGCGCGTGGTCGTGCTGTCCACCGGCGCCGAGCTGCGCGAGCCGGGGGCGAAGCTGGCGCCCGGCCAGATCTGGGACTCCAACAGCTTCATGCTGACCGCGGCCGTCGAGGAGGCGGGCGCCAAGGGCTACCGGCAGGCGACCGTCGGGGACGAGCCCGAGGAGGTCCGCGCGACGCTGCTGGACCAGCTCGGCCGCGCCGACGCGATCGTCACCACGGGCGGCGTCTCGATGGGCGCCCGCGACGTGGTCAAGGAGGTCTTCGCCGAGGCGCGTCCAGGCGAAGCCTCGACGGTGGCGTTCGGGAAGGTCGCGATGCGGCCCGGCAAGCCGCAGGGGTTCGGGCTGCTGGAGGGCGTCCCGATCTTCACGCTGCCGGGCAACCCGGTCAGCGCGTACGTCTCGTTCCAGGTGTTCGTGCGGCCCGCGCTGCGCGCCATGCAGGGGCTCCCGCCGGAGCCGCTGCCGACGGTGACCGCCGTGCTGGCCGAGGACGTCAGGTCCCCGGCCGGGCTGCGGCACTTCCTGCGCGCGCGCCTGTCGTACGAGCGCGGCCACTACGGCGTGGCCCCGGCCGAGAGCCAGGGGTCACACCAGCTCCAGTCGCTGTCATCGGCCGACTCCCTGATCGTCCTCCCGGAGGACGCCGAGGACGTCCCGGCCGGCTCGCAGGTCGAGGTGATGAGGTTGCCGTCATGAGCATGGGGTCGGAGTTCACCCATCTGGACTCCTCGGGCGCCGCGCGGATGGTGGACGTGTCCGCCAAGAACGTGTCCGCGCGCACGGCCACGGCCGCCGGGTTCGTCCGGCTGTCGGCCCGTACGGTGGAGCTGCTGCGGGCCGGGGACGTGCCCAAGGGCGACGCGATCGCGGTGGCCCGGATCGCCGGGATCATGGCCGCCAAGCGCACTCCGGACCTGGTGCCGCTGTGCCATCCGATCGCGCTGCACGGCGTCGAGGTCGCCCTGGAGATCGAGGACGGCGGAGTGGCGATCACCGCGCAGACCCGGACCGCCGACCGCACGGGCGTGGAGATGGAGGCGCTCACCTCGGTGACGGCGGCCGCGCTCGCGCTGGTCGACATGGTGAAGGCGGTCGACCCGGCCGCCGTGATCACCGATGTGCGGGTGCTGGAGAAGACCGGCGGGAAGACGGGGACCTGGCACCGTGACGCGTGAGCCGATCCGCGCGATGGCCGTCACGGTGTCCAACCGCGCCGCCGCCGGGGTGTACGCGGACACCTCCGGCCCGGTGCTGGTGGAGCTGCTGGAGGACCTCGGCTGCCAGGTGGACGGGCCGGTGGTCGTCCCGGACGGCGAGCCGGTCGAGGGCGTGCTGCGGGACGCCGTGGCGCAGGGGTACGACGCCGTCGTCACCTCCGGCGGCACCGGCCTCACCCCGACCGACCGGACGCCGGAGATGACCCGCCGGGTGATCGAGCGGGAGGTGCCGGGCATCGCGGAGGCGATCCGGCTGGAGGGCCGCGACAAGGTGCCGGCGGCGATCCTGTCGCGCGGGCTGGCCGGGGTCGCGGGCCGCACGCTGATCGTCAACCTGCCCGGCTCGAAGGGCGGCGTGCGGGACGGCATGGCCGTGCTGGGCCGCGTCCTGGCGCACGCGGTCGATCAGATCGGCGGCGGCGACCACCCGCGCTCCGACGGCTGAGCGGGCGGGCCCGGTCAGGCGCCGGTGGCGCCGTCGATCCGCTCGCGCAGCAGGTCGGCGTGGCCGTTGTGCCGCGCGTACTCCTCGATCATGTGCAGGTACAGCCAGCGCAGCGTGCGCCGGGTGCCGTTGAACGTGAACGCGTCGTCCAGGGACGCGGCGCGCACGGCGTTGTCGGCGCGCCGGCACTCCTCGACCAGCCGGGCCAGCTCGGCGGGCGCGCGGCCCGGCGAGAGGTCGTCGAAGTCGGCGTCCCAGTGGTCGGGCGTGACGTAGATGTTCTTCACCGGCTGACCCGCGAACCGGATGCGGAACCAGATCCGCTCGACGAACGTGAGGTGCCGGATCAGCCCCAGAAGCGTCATCGTGGACGGTGGCACCGACGCCTCGGCCAGCTGCTCCGCCGACAGCCCGGCGCACTTGAGCCGCAGCGTCGCCCGGTGGTGGTCCAGCATGCCCTGCAGCATGGGCCGCTCGTCGCCGTCCATCGGCTCGGCGGTCCGCTCGGCGTCCGGCGCCCGCCAGGCGGCGAGGTCGAACGCGGCGGCCGCGGGGTCGACGCCCAGGCCGTCCAGGATCAGCGTCACGGTCTCGGCCGGCGGCCTGGTGATCGGGACGACCAGCGCCCGCTCGGCCGGATGCGCCGGCTCGAACTCGCGGAGCTGGCCGTCGAGCATCTCGGGCTTGAAGAAGTGGCCGGTGCGGGCCGCCATCCGCTCGGCGATCACGTCCCGCTCGCCGTCCAGGAAGACGAGCCGGACCCGCGGGTCCCCGGCCGTCAGCAGCTCGCGGTACGTGCGCTTGAGCGCCGAGCAGGACGCCACGCCCGGGACGCCGGCCTTGACCCGGCCCTCGATCCACGCGGCGATGGCGCGCAGCCAGGGCAGCCGATCCTCGTCGGTCAGCGGGATCCCGGCGCTCATCTTCTCGACGTTGGCGGCCGGGTGGAAGTCGTCGGCCTCGGCGTAGTCCCAGCCCAGCCGCGCGGCCAGCCCCTCGCCGATGGTGGTCTTGCCGCTGCCGGACACGCCGACCACGACGATCACGGCCGGGACGTCCACGGGCGCGCCGTCCACGTCAGCCGTTCACCACGGGCGCGCCTTCGAGGACGACGCCCTCGGCCTTGAGCGTGTCGAGGGCCCGGTCGACGGTCTCGCGGGCGACCCCGGCGGTGAGGCCGAGCAGGACGGTGGCCGACAGGCCCTCCCGGACGGCGTCCACGGCCGTGGCGCGCACGCAGTGGTCGGTGGCGATGCCGACGATGTCGACGGTGTCCACCCCGCGCTCGCGCAGCCACTCGCCCAGCGGCACGTCCTGGTCGGACACGCCCTCGAACCCGCTGTACGCGGCGGTGTTCCGCCCCTTGCTGAAGACCGCCTCGATCGGCGCGAGGGCCAGATCGGGGTGGAAGTCGGCGCCCTCGGTGCCGATCAGGCAGTGCGGCGGCCAGCTGTCGACGAAGTCCGGGGACTCGGAGAAGTGCGCGCCCGGGTCCAGGTGGAAGTCGCGGGTCGCCACGATGTGCTGGTACTCGTCCCGCTTCGCCGTGACATGGGCGGAGATGGCCGCCGCCACGCCCGCGCCGCCGGCGACGCCCAGCGAGCCGCCCTCGCAGAAGTCGTTCTGCACGTCCACGATGATCAGAGCCTTGCCCATGACCGCTCCTTGATCCGGTTCCGCACTTGGGACGGTACCCCAGTCACCCCTCAGGGGCGCGGTCCGCCGTCCACGAACTCGGTGGGGATCGCCGCGGCGCCCTTGGACAGCTGGAGCGCGGTCGCCGGCAGCTCCGCGACCGAGCGCTCGTGCCGTTCCCTGGCCGCGTCCAGGGGCTCGCGGCCGACCACCGCGCCGTTCCGGACCAGCGGTACGTGCAGGAGGCGGTCGCGGGGCCCCGGCGTGGGCTCTCCGGTGGTGACGACCTCGGCGTACGCGGTGCCGTGCCCGTCGACCCGCCGGACGGCCGACTTGCGGCCGCCGCGGGTGGGCTTGCCGGTGGAGCGCTTGGCGACCGGGCGAATCGGCGCGCCGTCGTCCGGCCCGTCGGCGCGCGCCACCAGCTTGTAGACCAGCGAGGCCGTGGGCGCGCCGGACCCGGTGACCAGGGACGTGCCGACGCCGTAGCCGTCCACGGGCGCGGCGGCCAGGGCCGCGATGCCGTACTCGTCCAGGTCGCCGGTCACCACGATGCGGGTGTCGTGCGCGCCGAGCGCGTCCAGCTGGGCGCGCACCTCCCGCGCCACCACGCCGAGGTCGCCGCTGTCGATCCGCACCGCGCCCAGTTCGGGCCCGGCCAGCTCCACCGCCGTGTGCACGGCCCGCTCGACGTCGTAGGTGTCCACCAGCAGCGTCGTGCCCGCGCCGAGCGAGTCGAGCTGCGCGCGGAACGCGTTGCGCTCGCCGTCGTGCAGGAGCGTGAACGAGTGCGCGCTCGTCCCCGCCGTCGGCACCCCGTACCGGCGGCCCGCCTCCAGGTTGGACGTGGTGGCGAAGCCCGTGATGTGCGCGGCCCGCGCGGCGGCGACGGCCGCCATCTCGTGGGTGCGGCGCGAGCCCATCTCGATCAGCGGCCGGCCCTGCGCGGCCTGCACCATCCGGGACGCGGCGGACGCGATCGCGCAGTCGTGGTTGAGGATCGACAGGACCAGCGTCTCCAGCAGGACGGCCTCGGCGAACGTGCCTTCCACCACCAGAAGCGGCGAGTCCGGGAAGTAGCACTCGCCCTCGGGGTATCCCCAGATGTCCCCGGAGAAGCGGTACTTCTCCAGCCATTGCGCCGTGGGCTCGTCCACGATGCCGCGCGAGGTCAGGAACTCCAGCTCGGCGCCGTCGAACCGGAACGCCTCGATCGCGTCCAGGAGCCGTCCCGTACCGGCCACCACGCCGTACCGCCGCCCGGCCGGGAGCTGCCGCGCGAACACCTCGAACACCGACCGCCGGCCCGCGGTGCCGCTGTTCAGCGCGGCGCGGAGCATGGTCAGCTCGTACTGGTCGGTGAGCAGTGCGGTAGTGACTTCGGTGCCGTCCACAGGGTCCACAAGTGGAACCCTACGGCCCGACCTGTGCAGGATGTACATGCGGGACCGGGGGACACAGGGGGGCGAATAGCATCGGTCCGGTGGGCGGACGGACTCTGCGGGGAAAGGGACGGTCGCGGGAGATGAGCGGGAGATGAGCAGCGCACCCGCGCCGGTCGAGCTGGACCGGCCGGAGATCGAGGAGCACCGGAGCGCCGATCGGCCGTGGCTGGCGATCGTGTGGAACGACCCGATCAACCTCATGTCGTACGTCACGTACGTGTTCCAGACCGTGTTCGGCTACCCCAAGACCAAGGCCGAGAAGCTGATGCTGGACGTGCACCACAAGGGCCGCGCCGTCGTGGCCAGCGGGAGCCGCGAGGAGATGGAGCGGGACGTGGAGATCCTGCACTCGTACGGCCTCTGGGCGACGGTGAAACGGGACGACTGAGGGCTACAGAGGGCTACAGAGGGCTACTGAGGGCGACTGAGCCATGAGCACCGTCGAGAAGGTGGAGAGGGGCGTCCGCGTCGAGCTGGAGGCCGAGGAGGCCGCGCTGATGCGCGCCCTGATGGAGCAGCTGCTGGAGCTCCTGGGCGAGGGCCCGGCCAAGGACGACGACGACCTGCTCGCCTCGGTCGGCATCGCCGAGGAGGCGAGCACGCCGGAGGACCCGGTGCTGGCGCGGCTGTTCCCCGACGCGTACGGCGACGAGGAGGGCGAGGCGGCCGGCGAGTTCCGCCGCTACACCGAGATGGGGCTGCGCGACGGCAAGCGCGCGGCGGCCGGCACGGTGCTGGCCGGGCTGGCCGGGCCGCCGACCGCGGCGGGCGGCGTCGACACGGTCATCTCGGACGCCGACGCGCAGGCATGGCTGCGGGCGCTGAACGACGTCCGGCTGGCGCTCGGGACCCGGCTGGACATCTCCGAGGAGTGGTACGAGGAGGCCGAGCGGCTGGATCCGCGCGACCCCCGGACGGCCATGTTCGCGGCGTACGACTGGCTGACCATGCTGCAGGAGAGCCTCGTCCGCACCATCTGGTGACGTTCCGCCGGCCCGTGGCCGCGTCCGGCCACGGGCCGTCCAGATCATTACGCAAAGTTCCGTGATGATCGCGTTCCGTGTTGCTATCTTGGCGGCTCCCCCGTCTCCCACCCCCCTGGAGACCAGCATGACGACGCCCGTGCAGGGCAAGGCGGTCGGCCGGATGGAGTTCGGCGACCATCTCTGCCTCTCCTACGACAACGCCGACGAGCGGCACGCGATCCTGCTCGCCTACATCCGGGACGGCCTGGCCGCCGACCACAAGATCATCTATCTGTCGGACGAGGACTCGCCGGAGGCCGTGGTCGGCTGGCTGGAGGCCGTCCCGGAGGCGGCCGGGCTTGACCTGGCCGGCGCGCTGGACGAGGGCGCGCTGGTGGTGCGGACGGCCGAGGAGGCGTACATGGCCACCGGCCGGTTCGACCCCGACGAGATCATCGCGCTGTTCGGCACCGAGATCGAGCTGGCCCTGACGCAGGGCTTCAAGGGCGTCCGGGTGACGGGCGAGGAGACGTTCTCGCTGCGCGGCTGGCCCGGCACCGAGCGGTTCGCCGAGTTCGAGCGCAAGATCGACGAGGTGTTCCGCACCTCCCGGGTGAACGCGATGGCGATCTGCCAGTACGACCGCCGCTGGTTCGACCCCGACCGGCTGGAGGAGCTGGAGTCCCACCATGTCGACCGGGTCCGCGCCGACGACCTGCACGACGACGGGTCGCTGCGGATCGCGCCGGCCTTCGGCCCGCCCGGGCTGGTGCTGACCGGCGCCGTCGACGCGGCGGCGCGGCCGGCCGTGGCCGCCGCGCTGGCCGCGCTGCCCGCCCGCGCCGGGCTGGTCTGCCTCGACCTGTCCGGCGTCGGCGGCTGCGACGAGGACGGCCTGCGCGCCATGCTCGACGCCGCCCGCGACGGGGGCGGCGGCCGGGAGCGGCACGTGCTGCTGCGCGGGGTGCCGGAGAAGGCGGCCGTGCTGCTCCGCGACACCGGCCTGCTCGCGATGCCCGGGATCTCGGTGGAGGGCGGCACCGGCTGAGCCCGCCCGAGCCCGCCTGAGTCCGGCTGAGTCCGCCTGAGGCCGGCCGAGCCGCTCGCGACTCCCGAGGATCCCGCCGATTGAAACGATTCGGAGGATCGGGCGACGGGCGGGCGGCCGGTTGGGTACCGTGACAGCACGCTGACAGCGGAAGGGCGTGCTCCGTCAGGGAACCCTGGATTCTGTTGGGAGGCGCGCGATGTCCTCCGGGTCCTCCGGCCCGGTCGCCGTCGGTTCGATGACGTTCGGCGATCACCTGTGCCTGGCCTACGGCGGCGACGAGGAACGCGACGCCGTGCTGGCCGCGTACGTGCGCGGCGGCATGCTGGCGGGCCACCGGTTCGTCCACGTGGCCCGCCCCGCCGCCGGGGAGCCCGTCCGGGTCCCGGCCGCGATGGAGGCGGCCGCGTCCCTCGGGCACGTGGTGACCGCCCCGATCGACGGGTTCCTCGACGCGGCGGCCGCGGAGATCGAGCGGGCGCTCGAACTCGGCTACGAGGGCGTCCGCTACACCTGCGAGACCTCCTACTCGCGCGGCGGCTGGCCCGGCACGGCGCCGTTCGCGGCGTACGAGGAGGGCTGCCGGCGGGTGTTCGGGCGGCCGGGCGTGCGGGCGATGCTGCTCTGCCAGTACGACGCCCGCTGGTTCGGCCCCGAGCAGCTGCGCCACCTGGACGCCCGGCACGCCGCCCGGGTCCGCGTCGACGACGTCTACGACGACGGCGTCCTGCGGATCACGCCCATCCACTCCCCGCCGGGGCTGAGGCTGACCGGCGCGATCGACGAGTCGACGCTGCCCGCCGTGGAGCTGGCGCTGGCGGAGATCGCCGGCCGCGGCGGCCACTTCTGCCTCGACCTGGGCGGCCTGGAGTTCTGCGACGTGGCCGGCCTGCGCGCCCTGGTCGGCGCGGGCACCGCCCGCAACGGCCTGGAACGCCAGGTCATCCTGCGCGACGCTCCCGCCTGCCTCCACCTGATCATGCAACTCGCGGGCTGGGACTCCCCGCCGCCCGGCGTGTACCTGGAAGGCGCCACGGCATGAGCGACGGGCCGGGATCGCACGAGACCGCCGTGAGCGGCACGGCCGGCGCCGCCGGGACGCTCAGCGGCCGCGGCGAGGCGGCCCACCAGGCCCTGGTCTACTCGACGCGGCGGGAGTTCGCGGCGGCGGCGGTGCCGCACCTGCGGGAGGGCCTGGCGGACGGGGACGCCGTGGTGGCCGTCGTCGCGCCGCCCGCCGAGCGGCTGCTGCGCCGCCAGCTCGGCGCCGCCGCGTCCCGGTCGATCGAGTTCATCGAGGCGGCGTCCTGGTTCACCGGCCCGATGAGCACGCTCGCGGCCTACCACGACCGGTGCCGGCGCGACTGGTGGCCGCGGGGACGGCTGCGGCTGCTGGCCGAGCCGGTGTGGACGGGCCGCACCGAGCTGGAGGTCCGCGAGTGGAAGCGCCACGAGGCGCTGCTCAACGTCGCGTTCGCCGGCACGCCCACGCTGATGGTGTGCGCGTACGACGCGGCCGCCCTGCCGGCGCACGTGATCACCGACGCGGTCCGCACGCATCCCGAGGTGGTGAACGACCGGGGGCCGCGGCCGAGCGACCAGTACGTCGATCCCGCCCTGTTCTACGCCGAGTGCAACGCGCGCCCGCTGAGCGCGCCGCCGCGGCACGCGGCGTGGAAGCGGTTCGCGGCGGGCGAGCTGCCCGGCCTGCGGGCCTTCCTGGCCGCCGAGGCCGCGCGGCTGGGCCTGCCCGCCGACCGGTCGCTGCCGTTCGTGCTGGCGGTGAACGAGGTCGCGACCACGGTCATCCGGCAGGGGAGCGGCCGCGGCCTGCTGTGGGTGTGGGCCGAGGGCGGCGAGCTGCTGTGCGACGTCGGCGACCCGGAGGGCCGGCTGGAGGACCGCTTCCTCGGCTGCTTCCCGCCGCGCCACTACAAGCCGGGCGAGACCGCGATGTGGGCGGTGCGGCGGCTGTGCCACATCGTGGAGATCCGGTCCGGCGCGGGCGGCACCCGGGTCCGGATGCACCTCGAACTGGGGGAGACCCCGGCGGGGCCGGACGATCGCGCCGGGTAGCCTTCGCAGCATGCTGACGATCGAGCGTGCCCTGGTTGACCAGATCGTCGCGCATGCGCGCGCCGACCACCCCGACGAGGCCTGCGGCGTGATCGCCGGCCCGCTCGGGTCGGACCGGCCGGTCCGGTTCATCCCGATGGTCAACGCCGAGCGCTCCCCGACCTTCTACCGCTTCGACTCCCAGGAGCAGCTCAAGGTCTGGCGCGAGATGGACGACCGCGACGAGGAGCCGGTGGTGATCTACCACTCGCACACCTCGACCGAGGCGTACCCGTCCCGTACCGACATCTCGTACGCGGCCGAGCCCAACGCGCACTACGTGCTGGTCTCCACGCGCGACCCCGAGACCTACGAGTTCCGCTCGTACCGGATCCTGGACGGGGAGGTGACCGAGGAGGAGGTCACCATCGTCGGGGACGGCGGGTGAAGGCGCCGGCGGACCGGGCCGGTAAACTGGCGGCCATGTGGACGAGCGAGCGGCAGCCGGGCCCGGCGGGCCCGTATCCGGCCGACTCGCCGCCGCCCGTGCAGAGCTTCCTCTTCGGGCACTCACGTGCCGAAGTCGTCTACGACTGTCGCTGACGCGTCGATTCTCGCCCGGAATTCCCCTGCGCCCCGCCCTGTTGTGATGCCTGAGACGGCCGCGGGCGGGGTGCCCGTACGACCTGAAGGAGATCTTCGCGATGGCGATCGAGGTCCGGATCCCGACGATCCTGCGCAACCTCACCGACGGCGCCAAGGCCGTCGACGGCAAGGGCGGCACGCTCGACGAGCTGTTCTCGGACCTGGACGAGCGGCACCCCGGCCTGCGCGGCCGGCTGGTGGACGACAAGGGCCTGCGCAAGTTCGTCAACGTCTACCTGAACGACGAGGACGTGCGCTTCCTGAACGGCCTGGAGACCGAGGTCTCGGACGGCGACAACGTGACGATCCTCCCGGCCGTCGCCGGGGGCTGAGCCCGGAAGCCGTGCCGACATGCGTTTCGAATCACTGCTGGACTCCCTGGGGCGCACGCCGCTGGTAGGTCTGCCCCGGCTGTCGCCGAGCCCCGAGGTGCGGCTGTGGGCCAAGCTCGAGGACCGCAACCCCACCGGTTCGGTGAAGGACCGGCCCGCCTTCTACATGATCGAGAAGGCGGAGAAGGAGGGGCTGCTCACCCCCGGCTGCACGATCCTGGAGCCCACCTCCGGCAACACCGGCATCTCGCTGGCCATGGTCGCCAAGCTGCGCGGCTACGCGATGGTGTGCGTGATGCCGGAGAACACCTCGGCCGAGCGCCGGCAGCTGCTGGAGATGTGGGGCGCCCGCATCATCTCCTCGCCGGCGGCCGGCGGTTCCAACGAGGCGGTGCGGGTCGCCAAGCGGCTGGCGGAGGAGAACCCCGACTGGGTGATGCTCTACCAGTACGGCAACGAGGCGAACGCGCTGGCGCACTACGAGACGACCGGCCCGGAGATCCTGGAGGACCTGCCGACGGTCACGCACTTCGTGGCCGGGCTGGGCACCACCGGGACGCTGATGGGCGTCGGCCGCTACCTGCGCGAGCAGCGCCCCGACGTCAAGATCGTCGCGGCCGAGCCGCGGTACGGCGAGCTGGTGTACGGGCTGCGCAACATCGATGAGGGGTTCATCCCCGAGCTGTACGACGACTCGGTGCTGACCACCCGCTTCTCGGTGGGCTCGCGGGACGCGCTGCGCCGTACCCGGGAGCTGCTGGAGCAGGAGGGCATCTTCGCGGGGATCTCCACCGGCGGGGCGCTGCACGCGGCGCTGGGCATGGCGGCGAAGGCGGTGAAGGCGGGCGAGCGCGCCGACATCGCGTTCGTCGTGGCCGACGGCGGCTGGAAGTACCTGTCCACCGGCGCGTACGGCGGCACCCTCGAAGAGGCGGAGGCCCGCCTGGAAGGCCAGCTCTGGGCCTGACCGCCCGTCCCGGTCCCGCCGTCCCCGCCTGCCCGGCGACCCCCGCGTTGCGCGCCCGCCCGCCCGGACGCCATACTCGAATCTGATTCTAGTAACGGGTTGTGGAGGTCGCATGGGCAGGTTCGGGGAGGCCACCGCGGTCGAGCGGGTCGCCGAGGGGCGCTACTCGGTCGAGCTGGACGACGGATACCTCATCGGGACGGCGCTCAACGGCGGTTACCTGCTGGCGGTGCTGGCCCGCGCCGCCGTCGACGCCACGCCCCACGAGCACCCCATCTCGACGGCCGCCAACTTCCTGCGGGTGTCCGGCCCGGGGCCGGCCGAGGTCCGGGTCGACGTCAGCAAGGTCGGCCGGACCGCCGCCACCTCCCGGGTCTCCCTCGTCCAGGACGGCCGGACGCTGATCGAGAGCCTGATCACGACCGGCACCCTGGACCCGGCCGCCGAGCCCGACTGGGCCGGCGAGCCGCCCGTCCCGCCGGTGCCGCCGATCGAGAAGTGCACCGAGGGCCTGCAGAACATCGAGCGCGACCGCGGTTTCGCCGACCGGGTCGACATGCGCTTCGACCCGGCCACCATGGGGTGGCTGGACGGCCAGCCGGCCGGGCGGCCCGAGCTGCGGGCCTGGTTCCGGCTGCCGGACGGGGAGGACGCCGACGCCTACGTCCTCGCCCTGGCCGTGGACGCGCTGCCGCCGGTGGCCCTCAACCTGGGCGCCAAGGGCTGGGCCCCGACCGTCGAGCTGACCTGGCACATGCGCGCCGTTCCCGCCCCCGGGCCGCTGGCCCTGCACGGCAGCGGGCGGCTGCTGACCGGCGGCTGGTTCGACGAGGAGGTGGAGGTCTGGGACTCGGCCGGCCGGCTGGTCGCGCAGAGCCGCCAGATCGCCCGCGTCGGCCGCGGCGGGTGACGCGGGGCAAGTCCCGGCAACCACTCGGCATGCCGCCGGTCACACCGCGTCCGACTCGTTCCGGTTTCAGGCATGTGACCATGTGATGTACGACGCATGACGCGCCTGGCGGGCGCGTTCTCGCTTAGCCTTGGGCACCATGTCTGATCGTTCCTGGGGGGCCCGTCCCCCGGATCCCGACGCGCCGATCGGGATCTTCGACAGCGGGTTCGGCGGGCTCACCGTGGCCCGCGCGATCCTCGACCAGCTGCCGCACGAGCCGGTCGTCTACCTCGGCGACTCGGCCCGCCAGCCGTACGGCCCGCGGCCCATCGCCGAGGTGCGCGCGTTCGCGCTGGAGATGCTGGACGAGCTGGTCGAGCAGGGCGTGAAGATGCTGGTCATCGCGTGCAACAGCGCCAGCTCGGCGATGCTGCGCGACGCCCGCGAACGCTACGACGTCCCGGTGGTCGAGGTGATCAACCCGGCCACCCGCCGGGCCGCCCGCGCCACCCGCAACGGCCGGGTGGGGCTGATCGCCACCGAGGCCACCGTCACGAGCCGCGCCTACGAGGACGCGTTCGCCGCGGCGCCGCACATCGAGCTGACCGCCGCCGCGTGCCCGCGCTTCGTCCCGTTCGTGGAGGCGGGGGTGACGATGAGCGAGGAACTGCTGGAGACCGCCCGCGGCTATCTCGCGCCGATCACCGACGCCGGGTGCGACACCCTGATCCTCGGGTGCACGCACTACCCATTGCTAACCGGCGTGATCTCGTATGTCGTCGGCGACGGCGTCACACTGGTGTCGAGTGCCGATGAAACCGCCAAGGACGTCTATCGAGTGCTGCACGACAGGGGGCTGGCCCGCGCGGAGGCGTCGCCCCCGCCCGAGCACCGGTTCCGCGCGACCGGTGACCCCGACGTGTTCGCCGCGCTCGGCCGCCGCTTCCTGGGGCCGGAGATCGGGCTGGTCGAAACCGCCGAGAGTAAGGCTCTGTCCACCTGATTCCTCGGGAGAAGCTAGAGGAGGAGTGAGCGTGCGGGTCACTGTGATCGGCTGCGCCGGCAGCTTCCCGGGGCCGGAGAGCCCCGCGTCCTGCTACCTGATCCAGGCCGAGGGGTTCTCCCTGCTGCTCGACCTGGGCAACGGAGCGCTCGGCTCGCTGCAGCGCTTCCATCCGCTGTACGAGATCGACGCGATCTGCCTGTCGCACCTGCACGCCGACCACTGCCTCGACCTGTGCGGGTACTGGGTGGCGCGCACGTACCGGCCCGGCGGCGCCCCGCCGCGGATCCCGGTGCACGGCCCGGCCGACACCCCGCGCCGGATGGCCGCCGCGTACGACCTGGAGCCCGAGCCGGGGATGTCGGAGACGTTCGAGTTCCACACCCTCCGGTCCGGCCCGTACG
Source organism: Actinomadura sp. 21ATH (assembly GCF_041951345.1). Taxonomy (NCBI): domain Bacteria; kingdom Bacillati; phylum Actinomycetota; class Actinomycetes; order Streptosporangiales; family Thermomonosporaceae; genus Actinomadura; species Actinomadura sp. 21ATH. The sequence goes on from NZ_JBGNUR010000021.1 coordinate 61,342, forward strand.
ACATCGGCCCCTTCCGCGTGACGACCGCGCTGATGCCGCACCCGGTGGAGGCGTTCGCGTTCCGGATCGAGCACGGCGGGCGGGCGCTGGCCTACTCCGGCGACACCGGCCCGTCCGACGATCTGGTGGAGCTGGCCCGCGGCGCCGACCTCTTCCTGTGCGAGGCGTCGTTCCTGGAGGGCCCCGGGCAGCCCGCGGACCTGCACCTGACCGCGCGCGAGGCGGCCGAGCACGCGGCCCGCGCCGAGGTCGGCCGGCTGGTGCTCACCCATCTCGTGCCGTGGAACGATGCGCAGATGTCGCTCACCGAGGCGAAGGGCAGCGCGTACCGCGGGCCGATCGAGCTGGCCACCGTGGGCGCCGTCTACGACCTCTGAGCGGCTCCGGCCACGGCTAGGGCACCCGGCCGTGCGGCTCGTGGGAGTCCGGCCGCGGCGGCTCGTTGGGGGTGGGGTCGCGGCGCGAGCGCAGGTACGGCTCCGCCAGCGCCGCCAGGGCGCCGCCGACCAGCGGGGCCAGGATGAACAGCCACAGCTGCGACATCGCGTGCCAGCCGCCGAACAGCGCGGGCCCGATCGAGCGGGCCGGGTTCACCGACGTGCCGGTGAGCGGGATGCCCACCAGGTGGACGAGGGCGAGCGTCAGGCCGATCGCCAGGCCGTCGAAGCCGTAGACGTCGTTCCGGCGGGTGACCATCAGCACCACCATGACCAGCATGAACGTCAGGATCACCTCCAGGATGAAGGCCCCGCCGGCGTTGATCTTCTCGCCGTAGCTGTTGGCGCCGTTCACCTGCATGGTGACGTCGCCGGCGGCGGCGACCAGCCGGATCACGGCCATCCCGACGATGCCGCCGACGACCTGCGCCACGATGTAGACGCCCGCCTCGATCGGCGTGATCCGCTTCGCCAGCAGCATTCCGAGCGTGACCGCCGGGTTCACGTGCGACCCCGACGTCGGCCCGATCGCGTACGCCAGCGCCAGCAGCACGAACCCGAACGTCAGCGCCACGCCGAGGGTGCCGACCTCGGCCAGCCCGAATACGGCGCTTCCCACAGCGAAAAAGACGAGCAGGGCGGTACCCGCCCCTTCTGCGATATATCTGTTCATTCCCGTCCCCCCGTTATGACTCACCGTCATTGATTGCCACCGATCGTGAGATCAACCGGTTTTCCGGCAGGTCGCGGCAGGAACGGGGAACGGCTCCGGGCGGGCCTCGGGCCGTTCGGGCGGGGCCCCGGCCGGGCATTAGGGTGGTCACCATGGCCCGTCCTGATGATCGTTCACCCGACCAGCTCCGCCCCGTCCGCTTCGAGCGCGGCTGGCTCGACCATGCCGAGGGCTCGGTGCTGGTCGAGTTCGGCGGCACCCGGGTGCTGTGCGCCGCGTCGGTCCAGGACTCGGTGCCGCGCTGGCGGCGCGACAGCGGGCTGGGCTGGGTCACCGCCGAGTACGCGATGCTGCCCCGCGCCACCAACACCCGCAACGACCGCGAGTCGATCAAGGGCCGGGTCGGCGGCCGCACGCACGAGATCTCCCGGCTGATCGGCCGGTCGGTCCGGGCCTGCCTGGACTTCAAGGCGCTCGGCGAGAACACCGTCCAGCTCGACTGCGACGTCCTCCAGGCCGACGGCGGCACCCGCACCGCCGCGATCACCGGCGCGTACGTGGCGCTGGCCGACGCGGTGAGCTGGATGCGCGAGCGCGGCCTGTGCAAGGGCGACCCGCTGGTGACCTCGGTGTCGGCGGTCAGCGTCGGCGTGATCGACGGCGAGCCCCGGCTCGACCTCTGCTACAAGGAGGACGTGGCCGCCGGGACGGACATGAACGTCGTCTGCACCGGCGACGGCCGCTTCGTCGAGGTGCAGGGCACCGCCGAGGGCGCCCCGTTCGACCGGGCCGAGCTGGACGCGCTGCTCGACCTCGCCGCCGGCGGGTGCGCGCGGCTGACGCAGATGCAGAACGAGGTGCTCGGCCGGTGAGCAGGATCGTGCTGGCGTCCCGGAACAAGGCCAAGATCGTCGAGCTGGAGCGGATCCTGGCCGGCCAGGGCGTCGAGGTGGCCGGGCTGGAGGCGTTCCCGGACGCGCCGGACGTCCCGGAGACCGAGCTGACCTTCGAGGGCAACGCCCTGCTCAAGGCGCGCGCGATCGCCGCGCACACCGGGCTGCCGGCCGTCGCCGACGACTCGGGGCTGTGCGTGGACGCCCTGAACGGCATGCCGGGCGTCCTGTCGGCCCGCTGGTCGGGCCGGTTCGGCGACGCCGCCGAGGGCGGCAAGGACCGCGCCAACCTGGAACTGGTCCTCGACCAGCTGGCCGACGTGGCCGACGACGCGCGCGGCGCCCACTTCGTCTGCGCCGCCGCGCTGGTCGTGCCCGGCGGGGCCGAGCACGTCGTGGAGGGCCGGATGCACGGCCGGGTCATCCGCGCGCCGCGCGGCACCGGCGGCTTCGGCTACGACCCGATCTTTTTGACCGAGGACGGCGTCCGTACCAGCGCCGAGCTGTCGGCCGCCGAGAAGGACGCGATCAGCCACCGCGGCCGGGCGTTCCGCGCGCTGGCCGAGCTGCTGCCGGACGCGCTCGCCACCGCCCGCACGCCGCACTGAGCGACACCGGGCGACGCACCGGCGACGCGCCGGGCGGAAAAGGATCCGCGGCATGACAACCGCGGGCGGCCCGGCGGGGGTTGAGAGGGATGTACGGAAACGTCACCCCTCCGAGGAGCGCCATGATCGACAAGGGTTCCCGCCGCGGCCTGCCGCTGCTGGCCGCGGCCACCGGGCTCGGTGCCGCCGCGCTGGCGGCCGGCGTCTGGGTCGCCACCGCCACCGGCGAGCCCGTCGTGGCCGACCCGGCCTCGGCGAACAGCCCGGCGCCGCCGTCGGCCGCCCCGACCGCTCCGGCCGTCCCGGTGCCGTCCGCCACCGCGCCGCGGCCAGTGCCGCCGTCGGCGGCTCCCACCGCGCCGCAGCCGTCCCCGACCGCCTCGCGGCCGCCCGTGCCGAGGCCCTCGCCCACGCGCCCGGCCCCGCCGAGGCCGACGCCCACGTACACGTCGCCGGAGCCGGCGCCGGTGCCGCCGCAGCGGCCGTAGCGGGGGCCGTCCGCTGTTCGCGACGACCGCGCGGGAGGCCCGCGGGGCGGAGATCACGTTCGAGGAGTTCGTGACCGCCACCGCGGGCCGGCTGCTGCGCACCGCCGTCTTCCTCGTGTACGACCGCCATCTCGCCGAGGACCTGCTCCAGGTCACCTACGAGCGCGTCGCCCGGCGCTGGAGGAAGGTCGCCGCGGGGGAGCCGGAGGCGTACGCCCGCAGGATCCTGGTCAACCTGGCCATCGACGAGCACCGGCGCCGGTCGCGGCGCGGCGACCTGCCCGTCGGCACGCCCGCCGACGTCGAACGGTACGCGCCCGTGCCGGGCGGCGGCGCGGGCGGCGGCGGCCCCGGCGGCGAGCTGGACGAGGTGCTGCGCGCCCTGCCGGTCAAGCAGCGCGCGTGGTCGTCCTGCGGTACTGGTGCGATCTGAGCGAGCAGGAGATCGCCGCCGCCCTGGGCATCTCCCGGGGCACGGTCAAGAGCCACACCGCGCGGGCGATGACCGCCCTGCGCCGGCACATGGAGCGCACGGAGGAGGTCCGGGCCCGTGAACGATGAGCTCGAGACCCTGCTGCGGGAGCACTACCGGCGCCGCGCCGACCGGATCGGCCCGGACGCGGAGCTGCTGCACCGGCTCCGGAACGCGGCCGGCCCGGCGGGCCCGAACCCGTACCCGCACCCGCGCGTGCGGCGGCGCGGCCCGTGGCTCCGCATCGGGCTGTGGGCCGTCCCCGCGCTCGCCGCGGTGGCCGCCGTGGTCGCGTTCGCCCTGCTCGGGCCGGGGGAGCAGCGCCGGGAACGGCCGGAGCCGCTGGCGCCCGCGCCGAGCCTGACCGTGCCGGTGCCGACGCCGACCCGGCCCCTCCCGGTGCCGCGGCCGACGCGCCCGGGCCCGGAACCGCGCGGCGGGAACGTCCCGCCGGCCGGGACCACCCCCACCTCGGCCCCGCCGGAACCCGTCCGGCGCGCGCCGTCGCGCACGGGGGAGTGAGGGCGGTCAGCCGCCCAGGCGCAGGCCGGGGAGCATGTGCCAGCCGACCGTCTCCACCACGGTGCGGAGCTGCGGCGACATCCGGTCGAGCACCAGCGGGCAGCGGCCGTCCGCGTGCGCGGCGGCGTCCGCGAGGATGTTCAGCGCGCCCAGGTCGATGAACCGCAGCCGGGACAGGTCCAGATGGACCTCCCGGCCGCCGGCGCCGGCCGCCGCCGTGGTCAGCGCCTCCAGCAGGACGGCGTGCCGGGACGCGTCCAGCTCGCCGGACAGCGCCAGCCCGGGCGGGCGGAACGTGCGCACGATCCGCAGCACGGAGTCCTCGAACTCGGGATCGGGGACGACCTCCACGCCGTGCGACGCGCCGAGGGCGGCCAGCTCGGCGGCGGTGCAGCGGGCGCGGTCGAACTGGCACAGCGCGATCGCCCGGGTGCTCGGCCCGATCGCGATGTCGATCCGCCGCTCGCAGCCCAGCAGCAGCTCCAGCCCGCTCGGGCGGCGGACCGCCCAGGTCATGTCGGCGGCGATCCGGATGCCCCGGTGGCCGTCGGCCCCGTCCCGGACGGCCTCGGCCACCGCGCGCACCAGCGCCGCCGGGTCGAAGTGGCCGCCGCGGCCGTACCGCCCGCCGCGGCCGAGCGCGACGATGCTCAGCCGCTCGTGGGCGGGCAGCCGGGGCGCGGTGACGGGGGCCGCGCCCGCCAGGTAGACGACCTTCTCCCCGGCGTCCAGCCCGGCGCGCACGAACGCGCCGGTGACATGGTGCTGCTCCTCGCGGCCCGTGTACGCCAGCCAGGCGTGGTCCCCGGGGCGCAGCTCCCGTACCGGCCTCCGGACCGACCAGGGGCTCTCCATGCCTCCCACGGCGCCTCCACCGCGGCTCGCGCCGGGTCCCCTCAGCGCCGCTGCCGCATCCGCACGAACGTACCGTCCCAGCCGGCCCGCAGCTCCATGAGATCGACCAGGAGCCGCACCGTCCACAGCCCGAAGCCGGGCCGCAGCGCCGACTCGGGCGGGTCGAAGCCGACCAGGGAGTCGGCGTCCCGCCAGATGCCGTGGTCGCCGACCTCGCACACCAGCTCGGGTCCCTCCGCCCACAGCCACAGCCCGGCGGGCGGCGCGCCGTGCCGGAGGGCGTTGGCGGCCGCCTCGTTGGCGGCGGTCACCAGGTTCTGCGCGGCCTGCCGGGGGAGGCCGTGCGCCGCCGCCCGGTCGCCGACGAAGGCCCGCAGCCCGCGCAGGTCGGCGGAGTCGATCGCGAGGTACGCGGCGTCCCGGGGACGCTCGAAGCGGCGGGTGCGGTCGCAGCGGGCGCCGAAGTCGGCGGGCCTGACGTACTCGGGATTGCGCACCGTCAGGTCGCCGGAGGCCAGCAGCGGATGCGTCTCCCGGGCATGCCGGATGATCTCGGGGGGCAGCGCGGTCCGGTCGTACGGGCACAGCGCCCGCGCCCCCGAGCCGGCGAACGCGACGTTGATGAGCGACTCGTACCGGGCCCATTCGAGCGTCTCGCGCGCGCTCCAGCCGGACCAGACGGGCTCGGCCAGCGCCCGCACCCGCCGCGGCCGCTCCGCCTTGACCAGCTCCTGGTAGATCTTCAGCGTGCGCACCGGGTGCCGGTAGAAGTCCTCGGACGCGTGGAAGGCGACCGCGCCGGCGCGGTCGCCCAGCGCGTCCCGCAGCGGGCCGTGCCCGGCCCGCCGGAGGACGGCGACGACCGCCTCGCCCGCCTCCAGCCCGGCGGTCAGGAACGGCACCGCGACCGAGAGGAGGTCGTCCGCGCCGTCGTAGATCAGCGCGCGGTGCTCCAGCGTCATGGGGCGCCGCCTTCCGGGCCGTGCGGGGCGCGTCCCCGGCCGCGGACCAGCCCCGGCAGCCGGTGCCAGCCGACCATCTCGATCACGCTCTCCACGTCCGGCGGCAGGTAATCGAGGACCAGCGCCCGGCCGCCGCCCAGCCGGGTCGCGTGCTCGGCCAGCAGGGTGAGTCCGCCGAGGTCGATGAAGCCCAGCTCGGCGAAGTCGAGATGGATCTGCCGGTGCGAGCGGGCGACCCGGTCGAGCTCCTCGGTGAACCGGGCGTGCCGGACGGCGTCCAGCTCGCCCGCCAGGCGCAGCCCGTGCGGCTGGAACGTGCGCACGATCCGCAGCACCCCGTCGTCGAACTCCGGATCGACCTCGATCAGCACCTCGTGGGTGGCGCGCAGCGCGGCCAGCTGCCCGGGCGAGCAGGCGCGCCGGGAGACCTGGCAGATCGCCATCGCCATCGTGCTCGGCGAGACCGCGTCGCCGAAGCCCTGCTCGCAGCCCAGCATCGGGCCGAGGTCGGCACCGTCCCGGCCGGCCAGCACCCAGCTGTGGTCGATGGTGAGGCGGGCGGCGCGGAACCCCTGGCCGAACGTCCCGTCGACCTCGCGGCCGAGGGTGTCCAGCAGCCGGTCGGGCTCGAACGCGCCGTCGCGCCCCCGGCACGCCTCCTCCGTCGGGATCACCCGCAGCTGCCCCGACCCGGTGTAGTCGCACAGGTCGAGCGAGGTGCGCATGGACATGCCCGGCAGCCGGTCCGGCGGCGTGTCGGTGACGTACACGACCTTCTCCCCGTGGCGCAGCCCCGCCTCGATGAACGTGCCGATGACCCGGTCGCGCTCCTCGGCGCCGGAGTAGGCCAGCCAGCCGTGGTCGCCCGGCCGGACCTCGGTGACGGGACGCTTGGCGAACCAGGTGGTGTCCATGGCCTGCCCATCGGGATCGTCGGGGTGCTGACAAGCGTACGCCGCCCGGCGGGATTCGTAAGCCCAACGCATGGAGTTCCTCACGCTGTGTCGACCGCCTGCGCGGTGCCCGCCGGGACGGCGGGCGGCCGGAGCCGCAGCCGCACCGTGGTGCCCTGCTCCCCGGTACGGATCTGGACGGCGGAGCAGAGCAGCCGGACGGCCCACAGCCCGAACCTCCCGGGCCCCGCCGCGTTCCCCCGGGCCGCGCCCGGCGGCCCGGGGGAACGCGGCGGCACGAGCCCGTGCCCGGCCGCCGCGGGCCACCGCCCGGCATCGGTGACCTGGCAGACCACCGAGCCGTCCGCGGGGTCGGTCCACATCGTGAGCGTCATCGGCGGCGCGCCGTGCCGGACCGCGTTGGTCACCACCTCGGTCGCCGCGACCAGCAGCCGCTGCACGTCCCCGGCGGGCAGCCCGGCGCGGCGGGCGAAGTCGCCGGCGTACGCCCGCAGCCAGTACAGGTCGGGCCGGTCGAGCGCCATCGACTCGGCGTCCGGCGGCGGCGCGGGCAGCGGCTCACCGTCGCAGCGGGCGCTGAACGTCCAGGGGTCCAGGTAGCCGGGGTTGCGGACGGCCGTGACGCCGCGGACGCTCTCCGGGTGCGTGCGCCGCGACGAGGCCACGACGCCCGCGGGCAGGCTCCGCGCGTACGGGCACAGGATCGCGGTCGCGGTGCCGGCGAACGCGACGTTGACCAGCGCCTCGGTCCGCTGCCACTCCAGGACCTCCGGCGCGGGCCGGCCGTTCCAGCCGGGCTCGCCCAGGATCCGCAGCCGCCGCCCCTCCCGCTCCGCCGCGTCCGCCATGTCCAGGCAGCCGGCCAGCGTGCGGGCGGGATGCGAGTACCAGGCGGCCGACTCGTGGAACTCGATCCCGGCCGCGGCCGCGCCCAGCTCGCCGCGCAGCAGCAGCCCGGCGGCCACCGGCGTCACCGCGAGGACCCGGTCGCCGCTCGCGGCGCCCGCGCGCAGGAAGGGGAGGGCGCCGGCGAGATAGTCGTCCATCCCGTCGTACGGAAGCACGCGATGAGTGAAGCTGTCGCTCACGATGCCCACCTGCGTCGGCCGTCGGTGATCGCGGCGTCCCGGAACGGCGAGGAACGGGACCCGTCCAGCCTAGGCCGCGAGCGTCCGGTTGCCGAGAGCGATTTTCACCAACTGAGAATTCCCGGCGGTGCTTCCCGATCAGGACGCTAAGCTGGCCGGGCGCCTCCGGAGCAATGCCCCGGAGTCACCCCGGGCGGACGTGGCGAAATCGGCATACGCGGCAGGTTTAGGTCCTGTTGGTGGAGACACCGTGGGGGTTCGAGTCCCCCCGTCCGCACTGGAACCGTCTACCGCGGAAGGCTAGACGCCCAGGTCGCGCCGCAGCCGCTCGACGTGGCCGGTGGCCTTCACGTTGTAGTACGCCTTCTCGATCTTTCCCTCGGCGTCGATGATGAAGGTCGAGCGGATCACGCCGACGACGACCTTGCCGTAGAGCTTCTTCTCGCCGTACGCGCCGTACGCCTTGAGGACCTGGGTCTCCGGGTCGGACAGCAGCGGGAAGGTCAGCCCCTCCTTCTCCCGGAACTTCGCCAGCTTGGCGGGCTTGTCGGGGGAGATGCCCACGACCGTGACACCGCCGGCCTCCAGCTCGGCCAGGCTGCCCTGGAAGTCGACCGACTCCTTGGTGCAGCCGGGGGTCATCGCCGCCGGGTAGAAGTACAGGATCACCCGCCGGCCGCGCAGGGACTCCAGCGTGACCGGCGCGCCGTCGGCGTCCGGAAGCTCGAATCCGGGGGCGACGTCGCCGGGCTCCAACCGCTCGGACACCGGTACCGCCTTTCTCTGGACTGGTCGGCTCCACCGTACCGGCTGGGGCGGCGCGGGCGTTTCGCGGGCAGACCTGCGACACTGTTCGGATCATGCGTGGCTGAGGCTCGAACGAGAAGGAACAGGCATGGCTGACAGGTCCCGCGACCCGGAGGCGCTGGAGCGGCAGATTGAGCGCGCCCGCCTGGAGCTCGCCCAGACGATCGACGAGCTCGCCGAGCGGGTCAACCCGCGGAACGTGGCGCAGCGCGGCGCCGAGCGCCTCAAGGACGAGGCCGGCCAGGTCGCCAAGGCCGTCGGTGCGATCTTCACGCCGGCCGAGGGCAAGGACGGCGAGGACGACCGGCCCGGCGGGATCGACCCCCGGATGGTGGCGGCCGGGGTCGGCGCGGCCGTCGCGGTCACCGCCCTGGTGCTCTGGCGGCGCAGGCGCCGCCGCCGCTGACCAGCAGGAACGAGGCGCCGGCCCGCGCGCGAGCGCGGGGACCGGCGCCTCGCCGCGTCCGGGCCAGGAGGTCGACCACGCCGCGCAGCTCGGCCAGCTCGCCGCGGCACCGGCCGCATCCGGCGAGATGGTCGCGCAGCTCGTCGGCCTCGCCCTCGGCCAGCCGCCCGAGGGCGTACACGCCGAGGCCGATCCGGTAGTCGCCGCAGTCGGTTGGTCTCACACCTCATGTACGCGGGAGCGCCCCCGGCCGTTCAGCCGAACTGGGGGAGATGCGCCCGGTGCGCGGCCAGCCCCTCGTCCAGGATCTTCTCGGCGGTGTGCTTGCTCCGCACGAACGGGTGCGCCATCAGCGCCTGGAGGGCCGTGCGGCGGGACCCGGTGACGGCGGCGTCGGCGGCGAGCCGCTCGTACGCGTGGATCGCCTGCGTCAGCCCCCGCACGGGCCCCGGCAGCGGCCCCATCGTCAGCGGGACGGGGCCCGACCTCCCGACCAGCGCCGGCACCTCCACGATCGCGTCGTCCTCCAGCGAGGAGATCGCGCCGTTGTTCCGGGTGTTGACGATCATGCGGCGGCCCTCGTCGCGGTGCAGCGCGCAGATGGTGTCGACGGCGAACTCGCCGTGCTCGCCGCCGCCGCGCTCCCGGCTCGGGTCCGGGTCGTCCCCGGCGGCCTCGGCCCGGATCCCCTCGTAGTACGCGGGCAGCATGTCCTGGATGTCCTCGGCGCGGGTGCGGCCCTTCTCGCGCAGCTCACGCACGACGTCGTCGTGGAAGAAGTAGTACTTGGAGTACGAGTTGGGCAGGAAGCCGAGGGCCTTGGCCAGCTCCGCCATCCGGGACGGGTCGCGCCACGGCGTGGCGCCGCCGCCGGGCACCTCCAGCCCGTCCAGCAGGGCGGGCAGGTCGAGCCGCTCACCGTCGAGGCGGAGCCGCTCGGCCCAGGTGGCGTGGTTGAGCCCGATCCAGTCGGCCTCCAGCCGCTCGAACGGCAGCCCGAGCAGCTCGGCCCACATCTCGGTGTCGCCGACGTGCTGGTCGCACAGCCCGATGATCCGGGCGCCGGAGTGCCGCGCGACGGCGTCGGTGACCACGTTCGTCGGGTTGGTGTAGTTGACGATCCAGGCGTCCGGATCGGCCGCGGCGGCGATCTCCAGCAGCACCGGGACGGACCGGCACGCCATCAGGAACCCGCCGGGCCCGGCCGTCTCCTGGCCGACGACGCCGTGCTTCAGCGGGATCGACTCGTCCAGGTGGCGGCCCGCCATCCCGCCCGGCCGGAACGTGGTGAACACGTACGCGGCGCCGTCCAGCGCCGCCTTCAGGCCGGTGTGCGCGGTGACGGTGAACGCGGCGCCGCGCGCGGCGAACATCCGCCGCGCCAGCCCGGCCATCAGCTCCAGATGGCCGGCGTCGATGTCGTGGCAGGCCAGCTCGGCCCCGGCGAGGTCGTCCGCGCGGTGCAGCAGCCCGCGGACGATCCCCGGCATGTAGCCGCTGCCCGCCCCGATGATCGCGATCTTCACGGTGTCCCCGGTGTTCAAAAGGCTCCTTGCCGCAGGGTCGGCTCCGCGCGGGTGACCGAGTCGGCCCCGCTCTCCAGTTCGGTCTCCGGGATGTACGGGACGACGAACGCGTACTGCTCCAGCACCTCGGCCGGCACCTCGCCGGTCTCCCCGAACGCCGCGATCTCGCCCCAGCACGGCGCGCCGAGCGAGCCGCTGTGGTGCCGTACCGACAGGCCCGCGCACAGGTTGGCGAAGCGCAGCCGGTGGTCGAGCGGCCAGTCGGCGAGCGTCCCGAACACGAACCCGGCGGCGAACACGTCGCCGGCGCCCGTCGGGTCGAGCGCCGTGACGGGCAGCGCCGCCGCCGAGGCGCGCGTCCCGGCGCGCGCGTCGATCGCGATGGCGCCGCGCGCGCCCTGCTTCACCACCACGACCGGGACCCGCTCGGCGAGCGCCTCCAGGGCCTCTTCGGGCGTGCGGGTGCGGGTGTAGGCCATCGCCTCGACCGCGTTCGGCAGGAAGACGTCCACGTGCTCCAGCCGGTCCAGCACGTCCGTGGACCACGTCTCGGTCGGGTCCCAGCCCAGGTCGGCGAACACCAGCGCCCCGCCGCGCCGCATCTCCAGCGCCCAGTCCGGGACCGGGCGGTCGATGTCGACGAAGCAGGTGGCGGCGCGCGGCGGCGTGGCGACCAGTTCGTCGGCGGGCAGCGGCGGCGGCCGGGTGAACGTCACCATGCTGCGGTCGGACGCGTACGCCAGCGACACCGTGACGGGCGTGGACCAGCCGGGCAGCCGCCGCGCCCAGCGCAGGTCGACGTTCTCCTGCTCCGACAGCGTCCGCCACAGGTACGCGCCGAACATGTCGTCGCCGAACGCGGCGGCGAGCCCGGTGCGCAGCCCGAGGCGGCTCATCGCGACCGCGATGTTGGCGATCCCGCCGGGCGCGGAGCCGAGCCCGTCGGTGACCAGCTCGGTGCCGGGCGGCGGCAGCCCCGGCAGCCCCGTGAAGATCATGTCCATGAAGACCTGGCCGGTCAGGAAGACGTCCAGCTCGCGCGGCACCGTCCCCGCGTGGTCGTGCTGGTGCCGGTGCAGGAGTTCACCGGCCGGCCCCCGTTCGGTGCAGGGATCCGCCATCGACGGCTGCGGCGGCGCCCCCTGCTCTGCTGCTGTCATCGTCCCCCTTTTCCTGCAGTCCTGGCCCACGACCGCTCGCCTGGCGGCTCGCGGTCGTGACCATGCCTGTGCGAGCGCGACATCGCTTCGCGATCCGCCCGGGGAGGCGGCGCGCTCGCGCGGTGGCTGAGGTCACTTCACGAACACGCCTTAGCCCAGATCAGGTGCGGTGGCGGTGAAGCGGGCCTCCACCGCGGCCCGGACGATCTGCGTGGCGGGCTCCAGGTCGATCGCCGGCGGCTCGGTGCCCTCCATGGCCCCGCCGGCCGCCGCGGGCGCCGCCATGAGGGACACCGGCTGGGCGCCCCGCGTCGCGGTGTCGCTCGTGAGGCCCTCGTCGGCCAGCTCGACCAGGCCGGTCAGGCGCGCGCCGAGCGCCTCGGCGTAGCTGCGGGCCCGCTCGACCGCCTCGTTCGCGGCCTGCCGGGCGGCCCGCTTGTAGACCTCGCTGTCGCGGCGCAGCCCCCAGTCGGGGCCGTGGACGTAGGCGCGGTCCACGTCGCCGAGCCGCGTGACCAGCTCGCCGAGCACCGCGAAGTCGGCGACGACCAGCCGGATCCAGACGGTGCCCTGGTACGCGCGGATGTCGCCCTCGCGGCGGCGGTACTTGAGCTGCGGCGTGATCGACATGCCGCCGGTCTCCAGCTTCTCGACCGCGTCGCCGTACGACTTGATCAGGTCGAGCGCCTGCTGGTTGCGTTCGACCAGCCGGTCCAGGGCCTGGCGGCGGTCGCGTTCCTGTGACTGGACGTGCACCGACAGGTGCGCGATCTCCGGCTCGACCTCGAGCACGGCCTCGCCGCGGACGCTGATCAGGGGCGCGTTGGTCATACCGGCCAACGTAACCGGTCGGGCGCCCCCGGGGTCAAAGAAATGTGCGACCTTCGCCGCGGTACGTGGGAACGGTCCGGACGGCGCGGTCGTCCTCGATGAGGTGCAGCGCGTCGAACCGCTCGCACAGCTCGCCGGCCTTGGTGTGCCGGAACCACACCCGGTCGCCGACGCGCAGCAGGTCGGCGCTGGAGCCGAGCAGGGGCGTCTGCACCTCGCCGGCGCCCTCGTTGGAGTCGTACGACAGCCCGGTCGGCAGGTACGGCCGGGGCAGCCGCAGCGCGTCGGCCGGGCCGGAGGCGAGGTAGCCGCCGCCCAGGCAGGTGACGACGCCGGGGCCGGGCCGGCGGACGACGGGCAGCGCGAACAGCGCGGCCGGGCGGCCGCTGAAGTTGGAGTAGTTGTCGAACAGGTGCGGCTGGTAGAGCCCGGACCCGGCGGCGATCTCGGTGACGGCGCGCTCGCGGGCGGTCTTCTCGACGCTGCCGGTGCCGCCGCCGTTGACGAACTCCAGGTCGGCGACCTCGCGGACGGCGGCGACGATCGCGGCGCGGCGGCGGGCCAGCTCCATCCGGGAGCGGCGCTGCATGGTCTGGATGGCGCGGGCCATCGCGGGCCGGCCGGGCGGGACGTCGCCGACGCCGGCGATCTGCGACTCGTACGCCATGAGCCCGACGAGCCGCAGCCCCGGCCGCTTGACGATCACCTCGGCGAACGCGCGCACGTCGGCGGCGGTGTGCAGCGGGGAGCGGCGGGCGCCGAACCGGACCCGCCCGCCCAGCGTCCGGTACGAGGCGTCGATGTCCACGCACACCCGGATCGGGCGGCCCCCGGCGGCGTCCTCGACGAGGTCGAGGTGCTCGGCGGAGTCGACCATGAGCGTGACGGTGCGGGCGGCGCGCTCGTCGGCGGCCAGCGCGGCGATCGCGGTGCGGTCGGCGGTGGGGTAGGCGACCAGGATGTCGTCGCTGGTGCCCTGCTCGGCGAGCCAGAGCGCCTCGGGGAGCGTGAACGCCATGATCCCGGCGAACCCGTCCAGTCTCAGGACCTCGTCCAGGAGCGCGCGGCAGCGCACCGACTTGCTCGCCACCCTGATCGGCTTGCCGCCCGCGCGGCGGGCGAGGTCGGCGGCGTTGGCGTGGAAGGCCCGCAGGTCGACGACGGCGAACGGCGCCTCGAATGCCGCGGTGGCGGCGTCGTAACGCTCCCGGAGGTTCATGGGGTCACAGTGCCACAGAACCACCGAATATGAGAAGTTTTCACGATAGCCGGACGGGAGCGATCATCCGGTGATCAGCCTACCCGCGGGTGATCGGCGAAGAAGTCCCAGAGCATCGCGCTCGTCCCGGCGTGCCAGCGGTGCTCGCCGCCCTCGATCTTGCAGAACGCCACCTCGACGCCGCCGCGCCCCTTGCCCGTCCCCTCGCAGTCGGCGCCGTTGCTCAGCCCCTTCAGCGGCCTGGACGGCGCGGGCAGCCCGGCCTTCCGCCGCCAGAGGTCGACCGCCTCCGACACCGGCGGGAACGGCCGGCCGTCGTTGAAGTCGCGCCGCCCGCCCCCGTTGAACGGGACGCTGCCGTCCGCCGTCCCGTGCACGATCATCGCCGACGGAGGCCGCTGCGGATCGCACTCGGTCACCAGCGCACCCTCCACGACCCCGATCGCGGCCACCCGCCCGGGCCGCTCGCAGGCCAGCCGGTACGCCATCCCCGCGCCGTTGGAGAACCCGGTGACGAACACCCGCTTCGGGTCGGCCAGCCCGGCGCCGGTCAGCTTGCCGATCAGCTGCGCCAGGAAGTCCACGTCGTCGATCTTGCCGAGCTTGGCGGGGCCGCAGCAGTCGCCGGCGTTCCAGCTCATCACGAACCCGTCCGGGTAGGCGACGAGGAAGCCCTTGTCGTCGGCGATGCGGTCGTATCCCGTCAGCTTCCGCATCTGGTCCATGTTGGCCGCGCCGCCGTGCAGGGCCAGGACCAGCGGCAGCGGCTCGGCCGGCTTGCCGTCGCGCCACGTGCCGCCGGTGAGCTTGGGCGGGACGTGCAGGAGGTACTCGCGGTGCCCGGGCGTTCCCACGTCGATCTTCTGCTTGTGGGTCCCGGTGTCCGTCGGGACGCCGTCGACGCTTTCGGGCCGCTTCTCGGTCGCGGCCGGCGGCTCGGGGCCGCCGTCCCCGCCGCTCTTCGGGTCGTCGCTGCAGCCCGCCAGCGCCAGTGTGGCGGTTGTGGCGAGGGGCAAGAGGAGGGCAAGGATCCGCCGCATGCGAGCGAATCTAACCCTCAGGAGGCCGCCGAAACTACTCGCTGGTAGGAAGCGCCGGTCAGCCCGGCGAGCCGGGCCAGCCGCCGGTGCGACTCCAGCCGGGCGGCGCGGTCGTGCGTGCTGGTGTGGACGAGGAACTCGTCCGCGCCGGTGCGTTCCAGGAGATCCTCCAGGGCCTCGGCGACGTCGTCCTCGGTCCCGTGCACGTGCCCGCGCAGGGCCTCGTCGAAGTGGCGCCGCTCCCGTTCGTCCAGGTCCATCGCCAGGATCCGCTCCGCCGGGACGAGCGGCGGGAACTCCCCGTGGACCTTGGAGTACGCGTGCGACCACGCCTCCGGAACGAGCATCCGCCACGCCTCCTCCCGCGTGTCGGCGATCGCGACCGTCCCGGAGACGATCACGTACGGCTCGCGTCCCCACGGCCCCGGCCGGAAGCCCGCCCGGTAGCGCTCGATCGCCTCCACCATCCGCGCCCGGCTCCGTACGGCCGCGATCACCAGCGGCAGCCCGGACGCCGCCGCGATGTCCGCGCCCGCCCCCGTGGCCAGCACGAACGCGGGCACCCGCAGCCCCTCCGCCGGCCAGGCGTGCACGCCGGGATGGGCGCTCTGGTCCCCGCTGAAGTAGCCGAGCAGCTCCGCGAGCTGCGCCTCGAAGTCGTCCGCGTCCTTCCGGTCGTGCCCGAGCGCGCGCCGCACGCCGCCGGTGAACCCGACCGAACGCCCGAGCCCCATGTCGATCCGCCCGGGATACAGCGACTCCAGGACGCCGAACTGCTCCGCCACCACCAGCGGCTGATGATTGGGGAGCATGACGCCGCCCGTGCCCACCCGGATCCGGGACGTCGCCGCCGCCACCGCCGCCGCGAGAACGGTCGGCGCCGGCCCCGCCACGCCCGGCACGCCGTGGTGCTCCGACACCCAGAACCGGTGGTACCCGAGCGCCTCCGCCTGCCGCGCGAACTCCACCGTGTCCCGGAGGGCGCGCGGATGCCCCTCGCCCTCCCGCGTACGGGACCGGTCCAGGATCGAGAAACGCGTCGTTCCGAGGCTCACATCTCCTGCAACACCGCACGCCCCGCCGCATTCCTTCGGCGTAAGCTCGGACCGTGCCCGAATACGTCCTGACCCTCTCCTGCCCGGACCGTCCCGGGATCGTCGCGGCCGTCTCCGGCCTGCTCGCCGAGCGCGGCTGCAACATCCTGGAGAGCCAGCAGTACGGCGACCGCGACACCGGCCGCTTCTTCATGCGGGTGCAGTTCGCCGGGCTCCCCGACACCGACCCGGAAGAGCTTCGCGGCGCGTTCGGCGCGCTGAGCGCCGAGCTGGGCCTGGAGTACAGCCTCACCGGCACCACCGACCGGCAGCGCGTGCTGATCATGGTGTCCAAGGGCGGGCACTGCCTGAACGACCTCCTCTACCGGCAGCGGTCCGGGCTGCTCGACATCGACATCGTCGCCGTCGTGTCCAACCACCCCGACCTGCGGCCGCTGACCCAGTCGTACGGCATCGACTACCACCACCTGCCGGTCACCGGGGAGACCCGCGCCGCGCAGGAGGCCGAGGTCCTCACCCTCGTCGAGCACTACCGCGCCGACGTCGTCGTGCTGGCCCGCTACATGCAGATCCTGTCGGACGATTTCTGCGCCAAGCTGCCCGGCCGGGTGATCAACATCCACCACTCGTTCCTGCCGGGGTTCAAGGGCGCCCGCCCGTACCACCAGGCGCACGCGCGCGGCGTGAAGCTGATCGGCGCCACCGCGCACTACGTGACCGCCGACCTGGACGAGGGGCCGATCATCGAGCAGGAGGTCGCCCGGGTGGACCACGGCCACAGCCCGGAGGACCTGATGGCGGTCGGCCGCGACCTGGAGTGCCTGGCGCTGGCCCGCGCCGTCCGCTGGCACACCGAGCACCGGATCCTGCTGAACGGTGAGAGCACCGTCGTCTTCCGCTGATCCGGGCCGTCCGCAGCGCGCCGGGTTTCACAGAATGTGATCTTCCATCACCATGGGTGAGGTGTATCTGCGCACCTCGGGGGTGGTGATGTGGTGACGAGCGAGACGCTGGTCGCGGAACCGGCCGTGGACGCCGAGAGCGGGCAGCGGGCCCGGCGGCTGGCCGCGCGGGAGTTCCGGCCGCGCCGCGCGGCGGCGGGGCTGTGCGCCGCGCTGCTGCTGGCGGTGGCCGGCGGCGTCGCGGCGATCGAGGTGGTGAGCGTCCTCATCGGGGACCCGGCCGGGCTGATCCCGGCCGACCGCTGGGCGGCCTGGCTGCACCGCACCTCATGGAACGATCCACGCGTGCTGGGCGCCGCGGCCGGCGTGACCGCGGTGGGCCTGGCGCTGCTGCTCAGCCTGCTCCCGGCGCACCGCCCGCGGATGATCCCGCTGCACGGCGCCGACCCGTACCTCGCCGCCGCGATCAGCCGCCGCACGCTCCAGCGCTCGCTGGTCTCGGCGGGCCTGAGCGTGCCCGGCATCGTGAAGGTCCGCGTCCGGGTGCGCGGCGGCCGCTTCCGCCGCCGCGTGTCCGTCCGCGCGGTGACCCGCTACCGCAACCCGGCCAACCTCGCCGACCTCGTCCGCGGGGCGCTGGCGGCCCGGCTGTCGGAGATGGACCTGATGGACCCCCGGCGCGTGCGCGTCCGGCTGAGCTGGCGGAAGGACTGACATGAGACTCGCGACCCTGACGACCGGGCTGCTCGTCGTCGCCGCCGGGATCGGCGCCCTGCTGGCCGGCCTCGGCGCGTTCGGCCCCGGCCTCGCCGAGCGCCCCCTGCTCACCTCCGAGATGGCGCGGTACGCGGGGGAGAACGACTGGTTCTGGCCGGTCGCGGGCGGCATCGCCGAGACCGTGGCGCTGGCCGGCCTGATGTGGTTCGGCACGCAGATCCGCGCGTGGACGCTCACCCGCCGCGCCGCCCTGGACGCCCCCACCCGCAAGCTGGCCGCGGTGGCCGGAGGCGAGCTCCTCCGCGAGGCCCGCCACGTCCCCGGGGTCCGCGACGCCCGCGTCCGCCTGACCGGCAGCCGCCTGCGTCCGCGCCTCCTGGTGACCATCCTCTGCGCCCCCGACGCCGCGCCCGCGGAGATCCACACCGACCTCTCCAACGGCCCCGTACAGCGCTACAGGGCCGCCATGGACCTGGACGGCCTGATCACCGTGATCCGCTTCCACATGGAAGACCCGATCCCCACCCCACCGGAGCCCGAACCCGCCATCGCCTGAACCGGGCGAGAAAGCGACACCGCCCCCGGGTCGGCCACGTGGGAGCGCGAGTCCGAACCGGGGGCGGCGGCGTCCGGTGGAGGTGTCCGGGGGCGTCCCCGACTCCGAGCGGGAGGAGCCGGGGACGCCGCCGGGGCCGTCCGCGGATCACATGTCTGTACGGTTCACATGTCTGCACGGTGACTATGCGCGACCCCATGGCGACGGTCACTCTTGTGTACATTTCGTTCACGAGCGCGGCGACGCGCGGCCGGCCCGCCGGTTCCAGGAGCCCGGGCGGATGCGGCGGCCTGGTGGATCGGGTTCAGGGATGTGCTCGGGATGCGGCGGAAAGAGATGATGGCGGGGCCGGGGAAGGGCTGGAGCCTGGCCCGGCAGCTGCTGGTGCTCCAGGCCGCGATCGTGGGACTGCTGGTGGTCGTGGGGGCCGTGGCGGCGTACATGGACTCCCAGCGGGCGGCGCGCGTCCAGGCCCGGCACACCGTGACCGTGGTGGCGCTGACGATCGCGGACGCGCCGAGCGTGCGGGCGGCGCTGTCGGCGCGGGACCCGGCGCGGGCGCTCCAGCCGTACGCGGAGCGGGTCCGGCACGACACCGACGTGGACTTCATCACGATCATGAGTCCGCAGGGGATCCGGTACACGCATCCCAATCCGAGCCGGATCGGGCAGCACTTCGTCGGCAACACGGCGCCGGCGCTGGCCGGTGAGACGTTCAGCGAGACCTACACCGGGACGCTGGGGCCGTCGGTCCGTACCGTGACGCCGGTGTTCGACGACGCCGACCGGGTGGTGGCGCTGGTCGCGGTCGGCATCACGATCGACACGATCTCGGCGGAGCTGCGCGACCGGCTGGTGCCGCTGATCGCGGTGGCGGTGGGCGTGCTGGCGTTCGGGATCGCGGGGAGCTGGCTGGTCAGCACCCGGCTGCGGCGGCAGACGCGGGGCGTGGCGCCGGGCGAGCTGCGCGGCATGTTCGACTACTACGAGGCGATCCTGCACGCGGTGCGGGAGGGCCTGGTGCTGCTCGACCGGGACGGCCGGATCGTGCTGTGCAACGACGCCGCCCGGGACCTGCTCGACCTGCCCCCGAAACCGCAGGGCAGGGACGCGGACCGGCTCGGGCTGCCGCCGGAGCTGGTCGCCGCGATGAACTCCGCCGAGCCGCGCACCGACGAGATCCATGTCGGCGACACCCGGGTGCTGGTGGTGAACACCGCGCCTGTACGGTCCAGGGACCGTGCCATGGGAAACGTCGTGACGCTCCGCGACCACACCGAGCTGCAGGCCCTCCTGGGGGAGCTGGACACCGTACGGGGCTTCGCCGAGTCGCTGCGCTCGCAGGCCCACGAGGCCGCCAACCGGCTGCACACCGTGGTGTCGCTGGTCGAGCTGGGCCGGCCCGCGCAGGCGGTCGAGTTCGCCACCGCCGAGCTGCGGACGGCGCAGCGGCTCACCGACCGGGTGGTGGGCGCGGTCAGCGAGCCCGTCCTGGCGGCGCTGCTGCTCGGCAAGTCGACCGAGGCGGCCGAGCGGGGCGTGGACCTGGAGGTGGCCGACGACATCACGATCGGCGGCGGGGCGGCGGGCGCGGTCGAGCCGCGCGATCTCGTCACCATCCTCGGCAACCTGATCGACAACGCCGTGGACGCGGCGATCGAGGGGCTCGCCGAGGACCGGCCGCCGCGGGTGCGGGTCACCGCCGCGACGACGGCCGGCGAGCTGGTGATCGAGGTCCGCGACACCGGTCCGGGCCTGGACCCGGACAGCGCGCAGGACATGTTCCGGCGCGGCTGGACGACCAAGGCCGCCGACGGCCCGGCCGGGCCGCGCGGGCTGGGTCTGGCGCTGGTCGGGCAGGCCGTCCGGCGCTACCGGGGGACCATCGAGGTGGAGCGGGACGGCGGCGCGGTGCTGCGCGTCCGGCTCCCGCTGCGCTCCCCGGAGGAGATCAGCACGTGATCAAGGTTCTGGTGGTGGAGGACGACCAGGTGGCCGCCGAGGCCCACCGTCAGTACGTGGAACGGGTCGCGGGCTTCGAGGTGGCCGGGGTGGTGCACTCGGGCGCCGACGCGCTGCGGTTCTGCGAGCGCGAGCGGGTGGACGTCGTCCTGCTGGACTTCTACCTGCCGGACACGCACGGGCTGACGGTGTGCCGGGCGCTGCGCGCGGGCGGCCTGGCCGTGGACGTGATCGCGGTGACGTCGGCGCGGGACCTGGCGGTGGTGCGGACGGCCGTGTCGGTGGGCGTCGTCCAGTACCTGCTGAAGCCGTTCACGTTCGCGTCGCTGCGCGACAAGCTGGAGGGGTACGCGCTGTTCCGGCGGCGGGCCGAGCAGCCGGGCGAGGTCAGCGGCCAGGCGGACGTGGACGGCATCCTCGCCGCGCTGCGCACCACCGACCAGCGGTCGCTGCCGAAGGGCATGAGCGGCGCCACCCTCGAAGCGATCACCGAGGTGCTGACGGGTGCGGAGGAGGGGCTGTCGGCGGCGTCCGCGGCGTCCCTCACGGGCGTGTCGCGGGTGACCGCGCGCCGCTACCTGGAGTACCTCGCGGACAACGGGCTGGCGCAGCGCCGGCCCAGCTACGGCCAGGTGGGGCGGCCGGAGGTCCGCTTCTACCCGGTTCCGGCAAAGAGGGATTGACCTGCTTATTGTCGCCGAAGGTGATTTCCGGCGCCCCCGCCGAGTATGTACTGCACACCATCGGTTCATCAGGGGGAAGCCGCCATGACTGAGGGAAAGACGCAGGCCACCGAGCGGCCCGCGGGAGCGAGCCTGCCGGGCCAGACCCGGCGGACGGTGAGCGGGCAGGGGAGCGCGTCCGGCGGGGACCGGAGCGATCTCGTCACGCCGAACGGCCGTACCAAGATCGCCGACGCGGTGGTCGCGAAGGTGGCCGGCATGGCGGCCCGCGAGATCGGCGGGGTGCACGACATGGGCGCCGGGGTGAGCCGCACGATCGGCTCGGTCAAGGAGCGGCTGCCCGGCGGCATGGGCGGCGGGCAGAGCAGCTCGCAGGGCGTGTCGGTGCAGGTCGGCGAGCGGCAGGCCGCGATCGACATCGATCTGATCGTGGAGTACGGCGCGTCCATCCCGGAGCTGGCCGCGGCCGTGCGGGACAACGTGATCGAGGAGGTCGAGCACATGTGCGGGCTCGACGTCGTCGAGGTCAACATCGACGTGGCCGACATCCACCTGCCCGGCGAGGAGGCGCGGGAGGACTCGCAGCCGTCCGAGCCGCGGGTGCGATGACGGCCGGCACGGCGACCGCGGCCCGGCCGCCGGGCACGGCGGGCGCGTCCGGCGCCCCGGAGCGGGTGCGGCTCGCCGAGCGGATCGGCGCGGCCGTCGCGGAGCTGCCGGAGGTGGCGGGACTGTCCGCCGGGCCGCGCGCGCAGGTGGTCACCTACCGCGTCGGCCCCCCGTACGCCGGGGTCGCCGTCCGCGAGGGGGAGGTCGAGGTGGGCGTGAACGTCGCCCGCCCGGACCGGCCGCTGCCCGCGATCGCCGAGAGCGTCCGGCAGGCCGCCCTCCCGCTGGCGGGTGGGCGGCCGGTGCACGTGCTGGTCGCGGACATCGCGGAGGGGGACTGAGATGGACGCTAGAAGGTGGGCGCCGGTCGTCGGGCTGGCCTTCGGCACGGCGCTCGGGTTCGCCGGGGCGTTCGGCGGGTTCGGGACGTTCGTCCTCGTGCTGGTGATCGGCCTGATCGGCATGGCCGTCGGGTTCGCCGTCAGCGGTGACCTGGACGTCGGCGAGCTGGTCTCGTCGGTCGGCGGCCGGAGGGAGCGGCCGTGACCGCCGAGGTGCTGCCGCCCACGGCGGAGCCGCCGCCCCGGCCCGAGCGCTCGCCGGACGCGGGCGACCCGTACGGCGGCGGCCGCGGCCGTACCGAGATCGCCGACCGCGCGGTCGGCCGGATCGTCGCCCGCGCCGTGGCCGAGACCGCGGACGCCGGCGGGCTGGGCCGCGGCGGCAGGGCCCGCACCGACGTGGAGATCGCCGGTTCGGTGGTGACCGCGCGGGTGCGGATGTCGGTGGTCTACCCGGCGCCGGTACGGGACGTCGCCGCCCGGGTGCGCGAGCGCGTCCGGCAGCGGGTGGAGAGCCTGACCGGCCTCGCCGTGCGGCAGGTGGACATCGAGGTCGAGGCGCTGGAACGGCCCGGCCGCGACACCCGGCGGGTGGTCGCGTGACCACCGGCGCCGGGCGGCTGCCCGGAGTCGGGGCGCCGGCCGGCGACAGGAGCAGGGCGGGCGGCCGGGCGGCGCGGCGCGCGTTCCACTCCCGCCGGATCCTGCCCGCGCTGATCGCGGCGCTGCTGCTGACGGCCGCCGGGGTGCTGCTCGCGATCGAGGCGATCTCGGCGCTCGCCGGGGGGCCCGCGCGGCTCGTCCCGTACGACCGGGTGACATCGTGGGCGACCGGCACCGCGTGGAAGGACGCGGCCGCGCTGGCCGCGTCCGGGGTGGCCGCGCTGCTCGGACTGCTGTCGCTGCTGGCCGGGCTGCGGCCGGGCCGGGGCCGGCTGGTCCCGCTGCGCGGCGGCGATCCCCGGCTGACCGTCGCGATCACCCGGCGCGGGCTGCGGTCCGCCGCCGCGGCGGCCGCCGCGGAGACCGCGGGCGTGACGGGGGCGAAGGTCAAGGTGCGCCGGCGCAAGGTCAAGGTGACCGCCGAGACCGCGATGCGGGACCCGGGCGACCTGCGGCAGCGCGTGGAAGAGGCCGTGCGGCGGCGGCTCGACGAGCTGGACCCGCTGCCCCGGCGCGGCGTCGCGGCCCGGGTCCGCGCCCCGAAGGAGTCGTCCTAGGAAGGGAGGTGCCGCCATGGACCGCCACGCGTCACGGCTCAACCACGTGGGCCTCACCCTGCTCGGCCTGGTCCTGCTGGCCGCGGGCGCCGCCGGGCTGGCCCGCGGGCTGGGCGCGTTCGGCACCCGCGCGGCGGCCGACCCGCTGATCACCGAGCGGATGCGGTCGTTCGCGGGGGACCAGGGCTGGTTCTGGCCCGCCGTCGCCGCCACCGGAGTGGTGCTGGCCCTGCTCGGCCTGGCGTGGCTGCTGGCCCAGGCCCGGTCGGAACGGCTGCCCGGGCTGGCGCTGAACCCCGGCGGCGCGGGCGGCTCGACCCGGCTGTCGGGCAAGGCCGTCACGGCGGCGCTGGAGGACGAGATCGGCGACTATCCGGGCGTCCAGGGCGTCCGGGCCCGCCTGCTCGGCAGCTCCGCGCGGCCGCGGCTGCGGCTCCACGTCGCGTACCGGCGCGGCACCGACCTCGCCGAGCTGCGCGACCGCATCGACCGCGAGGGCGTCACCCGCCTCAGGGCCGCCCTCGAACGCGACACGATGCCCGCCGCCGTCCGGCTGCGCCCGGCCGCGGGCAAGAAGGCGAAGCGCCGCGTCGCCTGATCTTGTCTCGTCGCGTCCCGGCGTGCCACCGTGCGACGCATGGAGACGGAGATGCAGGCGAACGTCGCGGCGTTCGAGCAGACGCTGCGGTCCACGATCGCGCTCGCGGAGACGTTCGCGGCCGAGGACTGGCGGCGGCCCACCGACTGCCCCGGCTGGTCGGTCCAGGACGTCGTGTCCCACATGGTCGGCACCGAGCTGATGCTGCTGGGCGAGGACCCCGCCGCCGGTCACGTGCTGGCCGAGGAGCCCGCGCACGTACGGAACGATCTCGGCCGGCTGATCGAGCCCGGCGTCGACGCCCGGCGCGGCCGGTCCGGGCCCGAGGTGCTGGCGGAGCTGCGCGCGGTCCTGGACCGCCGCCTGGAGGCGCTCGCCGGGACCGACCCCGAACGGCCGACGACCGCGCCGACGGGCGCGACGGTGCCGTACAGGGAGTTCATGGTCTTCCGCGCGTTCGACTGCTACATCCACGAGCAGGACGTGCGCCGCGCCGTCGGCCGTCCCGGCAACCTGGACGCCCCTGCCGCGGCGTGCGCGCGCCGGATCATGACGCCGGGCCTGCCGATGATCGTGGGCAAGCGGGCGGGGGCGGCCCCGAAGCAGACCGTCCTGTTCGAGGTCACCGGCGCGTTCACCGCCCGGATCCAGGTCGGCGACGACGGCCGAGCCCGCCCGGTCGAGTCGGGCGCGCCGGACGTCACGCTGCGGATGGACTGGGAGACGTTCATGGTGCTGACCGCGGGCCGCCGTACCGCCGCGGACGTCACGGTGGACGTCGACGGCGACACCGCGCTGGGCGGCCGCGTGCTGGCGAACATGACCCTGACCCCTTGACGCCGGTTTTGACGGGTTTTGGCGGCTGACATCCGTGAATGCCCAGCTCGCTGGGCTATCGTGCGAAGAAATCGGCGTCGAGGGGATGGAGGGTTCAGCTTGAAGGACGTTCCAGCGCAGGCCGGCTCCAGCACGGAGCCCTTCGACGTACGGGGGGATATCACGGACCATTCCGCGGGCCCCTTCCACTGAGCGGCCCGTCGTCCCGGGGACCGTGACGCGCGTCACGGTCCCCGGACGCTTTCCCGTAGTAGGTTGTGTTTTCCAACTTACTAGGGAGCAGGCATGCGCGACGCAGTGATCATCGACGCCGTCCGTACCCCCATCGCCAAGGGCCGCCCGAACGGCGCCCTCCACGACGAGCACCCCGCCGGCCTGCTCGCCCGCACCCTCCGGATCCTCGTCGAGCGCGCCGGCATCGACCCCGCCACCGTCGACGACGTCATCGGCGGCGTGGTCACCCAGGCCGGCGACCAGGCCCTCAACCTCACCCGCACCGCCGTCCTCGCCGCCGGATTCCCCGAGACCGTCCCCGCCATGACCGTCGACCGGCAGTGCGGCTCGTCCCAGCAGGCCGTCCACATCGCCGCCCAGGGCGTGCGGAGCGGCGCGTACGACATCGCCATCGCGTGCGGCGTGGAGTCGATGTCCCGGGTGCCGATGGGATCGTCCGTCCTGCCCGGCTCCGACCCCTTCGCGCCCCTCGCGTCCCGCTACCCCGAGGGCCTCGTCGGCCAGGGCATCAGCGCCGAACTGATCGCCGCGCGCTGGAAGCTCACCCGCGAGGAGATGGACGCCTTCGCGTACGAGTCCCACCGCCGCGCGGCCGCCGCGCACGCCGCCGGCGAGTTCGACCGCGAGCTCGCCTGGCCGGGCACGGACGAGACCGTACGCCCGAACACCTCGCCCGAGATCCTCGCCGGCCTCAAGCCCGCCTACCACGACCCCGCCATGGCCGCCCGCTTCCCGGAGATCGGCTGGAACATCACCGCCGGGAACGCCTCACCCGTCAACGACGGCGCCGCCGCCGTACTGATCATGGGCGCGGACGTCGCCGAACGCCTGAACCTGCGGCCCCGCGCCCGCTTCCGCGCGTTCGCCGTCGCCGGCGACGACCCGCTCCTCATGCTCACCGCGATCATCCCCGCCACCGCCAAGGTCCTCGCCAAAGCCGACCTGCGCCTCTCCGACATCGACCTGTTCGAGGTGAACGAGGCGTTCGCGCCCGTCGTCCTGGCCTGGGCCCGCGAGACCGGCGCCGACCTGTCCCGCGTCAACGTCCGCGGCGGCGCCATCGCGATCGGCCACCCGCTCGGCGCCAGCGGCGCCCGCCTCATGACCACCCTCCTACACGCCCTGGAGGACCGGAACGCCCGCTTCGGCCTCCAGACCATGTGCGAGGCCGGCGGCCTGGCGAACGCCACCGTCATCGAACGTTCCTAAGATGGAGCGCATGCCGAAGGACGCCGACCCGCGCCCCTGCTCGATCGCCGACACGCTCGACATCATCGGCGAACGCTGGACGATCCTCGCGATCCGCGAGCTGTTCCACGGGGTCCGGCGCTTCGACGGCATCGCCCGCAACACCGGCGCGTCCCGCGACATCCTCACCACCCGGCTCCGCAAGCTGGAGTCCGCGGGCATCATCCGCCGCGAGCGCTACAGCGACCACCCGCCCCGCTTCGAGTACCACCTGACCGCCGCGGGGCGGGAGCTGGGCGAGGTCCTGCTCGCCCTCGCCACATGGGGCGACCGCCACCTGAACGCCGACGACCCGCCCGTCCGCTGGCACCACTCCTGCGGCGAGCTCCTCGACCCCGCCATGGTCTGCGCCCACTGCGGCGGCCCCGCCGTCTCCGGCGCCCACACCCCCGTGGGGCGCGGCGTCCTCAACGCTTGATCATCGACCAGGTCCGCGGGCCGCCGTCCGGCAGGTCGTACTCGCTCACGACCTCGAACCCCAGCCGCTGGTAGAACCGGACGTTCCGGTCCGTCGACGTCTCCAGGAACGCCGGCACCCCGTCCCGCTCGGCGGCCTCGATCCCGGGCCGCACGATCGCGCCCCCGAGCCCCGCCCCCTGGGCCGCCGGGTCGACCCCGACCGTCCCGAGGAACCACATCGGCTCCCGCGGCCGCTGCGCCGCCATCACCGCCTCCGCCGCCTCGTACGCCTCCAGCCGGTCCCCGACCAGCTCGGCGAACCGCGGCGCCAGCTCCCCGAAGACGTCCAGCGGCGTCTCCGGCGTCGTCCACACGGCCACGGCCCGGACGCCGTCCTCGACCCACACCTTCCCGTACGGCATCCCCACGTGGGCGAGGAACAGCTTCTGGAACCGCTCCAGCCGTCCCAGGTGATCGTCCTCCGCGAGGACGTGCCGCGTGAACGGATACTGGGCGAACGCCTCCCGCAGCGTCCGCGCCGCCTTCGCGAGATCCGCCTCCTCGGCCTCCCGCACGACAACCTGCACCAACGCGAACCTCCCATCGAGACCACCCCAACCCCTACCACCCCCGGCGGCTCCCGCGCACCTGCGAATGTCGTCCCCCCGGGTCACAATCACCGTTCCATGAGCAGTGAATGGCCGGCCTGGAACGACCTCGCGGGAATCCGCGCCCACCTCGACGCGGGCGCCGACCCGGACGCCCTCGTCCACGGATGGCGCCCCCCGCTGGACTTCGCCGCCGAGTACGGCACCCCCGAAGTGGTCGCGGAACTCGCTGGCCGCGTCACCGACGTCGACGCCGTGAACGAGGGCCGTACCGCCCTCTGGACCGCCGTCTCCGAAGGCCGCCCCGACAACGCGCGCGCCCTCATGGAGGCCGGCGCCGACCCGTGGCGCCCGCTGATCGCCGGCTGGTCGCCCGCCCGCCTGTCCCTGGCAGGCCCCCATCCGGACCTCTTCCCGCCGCGCGCCGAACTCTCCGCCGCCGAGTCCGCCGCCGTCGCCGAGGCCCCCCGCCTGATCGAGGCGCTCGCCCCCGGCCGCGACGGCGGCTTCAGCCTGGCCTGCGTCGCCGGGATCACCGCCGCCGAAGCCGCCCGCCGGCTGGAAGCGTCCCCGGCCGAAGGCCCGGAAGAGGACGACGAGTTCGACGACCTGGACGACCTGCTCGTCGGCGCGACCGACGTCCCGGGCGGCTGCGTGATCGTCCAGCCGTGGGGCTACGCGGCCCAGACGCCCGGCGTGACGAAGGCCCTCTCCTCAGGAACGGTCTGCTACGCCATGTACGCCAACCCCAAGAGCGGCAACCAGGGCCAGATCGTCCGGGACGGCACCATCGAAGGCTGGGACCTGCACCCCGGAGGAGGCGTCCCCCGCCCCGACGCCACGCCCGAGGAGGTCCTCCTCACCTACCTCTACAAGCACGAGGCACCCGCCTACTGCTACGCCTACACGAGCCTCCGCCCGACCGACTCCCGCTCCCTGACCGGCCCACCCGACCAGTGGCTCCAACTCCCCACCCGCGACCACTGGACCTGACCCGCCGGCCCAGTCCGGTCACGGCTCCCGCCGAACGGCCGCGATCGTTCGGCGGGAGCCGTGACCGCGTACGGGTCAGTCGAAGATCTCGTCGACGGTTTCGGCCGTGACGGCACGGTCGAGCCAGCGGTCCAGCTGGTCCTTGTCCGTGCACGCCTGGATTCGAGTCCGGTCGGCTTCGGAGGGCTCCAGCCCGCGCGCGGACAGGATCTTGACGATCGCCCGGGCCTTGCCCCGGGCTTCTCCTTCGGCCTCGCCTTCGGCTCTGCCGATCGCCGCGTAGTGGAGGGCGAACTCGCTCTTGAGCTCGTACTTCTCGATTTTCATGATCTCCCTCAGGATGGAGCGGGCCGCTGGGGGAAGCCGTGACTCTACGTGGTCATAGTACTTTCCGCCGATGTCTCGGGGCAGTGTGGTCAGGGCCGGCGCAGAACGCCTTCAATACGGGACGTGTCTCGGAGCCGCCGGTCACGAGGAGAGCGCCGAGGACGGCGAGTTCGGGGAGCTGGCGTGCCAGCGGCATCTCGTGATCGATCGTGGGCACGAGAGGAAGCTAGCCGTAGTCGGTAGATCACTGTGCGCGATTGACTCAACTGAAGGTAAAGGATCCGGAGGCGGTCGTCGCCCTGTGGTCATTCGGGGTGGTGGTGCGGGTCACCTGGGTGGGCTGTCACATGGGGAGGTCCGGGGCCGTCTATTTGGTAGACGGCCTATTCAGGGGGCGAGCCTGATGTTGACGAAGAAGCCGACCGGTGCGTCGGCCGCCGCGACGGGGTGGTGGCGGCGCGGTGGCGGGGATCATTGGAGCTTCCTGTTCGCGCAGATCGCACTGCATTCGTTCATCGTGCTGGTGGTGACCGGGGCGTTCCTGACGTTCTTCTATGACCCGGATATGTCGCGGACCACCTATGACGGGTCCTATGCCCCGCTGCGCGGTATCGACGTCAGCAGGGCGTACGACTCCACCCTGCATCTCAGCCTTGAGGTCCGCGGCGGGCTGCTGATGCGGCAGATCCACCACTGGGCCGCGCTGATCTTCATCGCCGCGATCTGCTGCCAGCTCCTGCGGATGTTCTTCACGGGCGCGTTCCGCCGGCCGCGCCGCCTGAACTGGCTGATCTGGGTCGGGATGCTGCCGCTGGCGATGGTCGCGGGCGTGACCGGCACCGTCCTGCCCGATGACATGCTGTCGGGCGGCAGCATCAGCCTGATCCAGGGGATCACCCAGTCCATCCCTTTCATCGGGACGGACCTGACGGGCCTGCTGTTCGGCGACGACGTTCCCGGCGACGACATCATTCCGCGCATGTACTGGGCGCACATTCTGGTGATACCCGTGGTCATCGCCGCGCTGTTCCCGCTGCGCCGGATGCTGATCAAGCGGGTCGGGCACAGCCGCTTCCGGAACGCCGCGCCCGCCGGCCGGGACGGGCGCCTGCGTTCGGCGGCGCTCCTGCTGTACACGTGCGGGGTGCTGGCCCTGCTGGGCACGCTCGTCCAGGTCAACCCGATCTGGCTGTTCGGCCCGTACGAGCCTGGGGCGATCACCGCCGGGGCGGTGCCGGGCTGGTACATGGGGTTCCTGGACGGCGCGATTCGGATCATGCCCGGCTGGGAGATCACCGTCGCCGGCCATCCGATCACCTTCGCGGTGCTGGTGCCCGCCCTGATCGTTCCCGGGGCGTTCTTCACCGCCCTGGCCGCGTACCCGTGGGTCGAGGAGCGGATCACCGGTGGCCGCTGCCTGCACCATGTGCTGGACCGGCCCCGCGACCACGCGTTCCGGACGGGGGTGGGCGCGGCGGGGATCGCCTTCTACGGGCTGCTGTGGGCCGCCGCGGCCAACGACCAGATCGCCGACACGTTCCATCTGTCGCTGTTCGCCGTGTCGGTGTTCTTCCGGGTCGCGGTGCTGGCCGGGCCGGTCCTGGCGTTCATGATCACCCGCTGGCTGTGCCTTGGGCTCGCCGCCCGCGAACGGGAGGAGGCCGAGCACGGCTACGAGACGGGCCGGATCGTGATGAGCGCGGAGGGCGCGTTCAGCGAGATCCACGCTCCCGTACGCGATGAGGACGCGCCGCGCCAGATTTCGGGGCCGGCCCACCCCGCGGCCTGAGCTGGGAGCGGAGGGTGCGATGCGGGGCCGTTCGTTGACATGCAACCCTCCGGCTGCCTATCGTGAACAGGCAACCAAAAGGCTGCCTATTGTGGAGGCGCGATGGACGCGGTGTTCAAGGCACTGGCCGATCCCACCCGCCGGCGCCTGCTCGACAGCCTCAACGCGCGCAACGGGCAGACCCTGCGGGAGCTGTGCGCCGGCCTGGACATGACCAGGCAGTCGGTCAGCAAGCACCTGGCCGTGCTGGAGGAGACCGGACTGGTCACGCCCGTCCGGCGCGGGCGGGAGAAGGTCCACTACCTCGACGCGGCGCCCATCAACGCCATCGCCGAACGGTGGATCCGCCGGTACGACCGCGAACGCGCGCGAGCACTCGCCGACCTCAAGACCGCACTGGAGACCGACCCCATGAGCGACGACGCCTTCGTCTACACGACGTACATGAAGACCACGCCCGAGCGGCTCTGGCAGGCCCTCACCGATCCCGCCTTCACCGTCCGCTACTGGGGCGTGACCTTCGATACCGACTGGGCCCCCGGATCCACCATGATCTGGCAGGAGAACGACCGGAAGACCATCGACCCGGAGCAGGTCGTCCTGGAATCCGACCCGCCCCGCCGCCTCTCGTACACCTGGCACACTCCCACCGCCGAATGGGCCGAGGCGGCCGGAGTGGGCGCGGACGTCCTCGCGAGACTCCGCGACGAAAAGCGCACCCGCGTCACCTTCGACATCGAACCGCGCGGCGACATGGTCAAGCTCACCGTCGTCCACGACGGCTTCCAGCCCGGCAGCGTGATGCGCGGCATGGTCGGCGAAGGCTGGCCGGAGCTCCTCTCCGGTCTCAAGACCCTGCTGGAGACCGGCGACACCCTCTGACCCGCGCTAGGCGTCGGCTGGGTCGCGTAGGGAAAGGGCTTCCCGGTCCGTCAGGCCGCTGCGGGCCGCCACGCGGCGGCGGGCGCGGACTTCCGGGCTCGTGCGGGGGCGGTATCGGGGACGGCGTCCGCAGCCGCACGGTTCGAAGCCCTCGTAGCGCAGGCCGGCCTGGAGGACGGCGGCCACGGCGGCCCAGCGGCGGTCGTCGCGCCTGCGGGGCGCGGCGAAGTCGTGCCCCGCGAAGATCATCGGGGCGCGGCACGTGGTGCACGGGTGCTCGGCGCCGTCCCAGGGGAGCTTGCGGCTCTGGCGGCACGGGACGCACACGTAGTGGACCTTGTAGGTGACCTCGGCGTACGTGCACATGGCTCAGGAGCGTAGCGCGTCACTCGCGGCACACGCCTTCGCCGCCCAGGGCGACCTCGACCGGAGCCTCGCGTCGGTCCGCCCCCGACGGCGCCGGGCGGTCAGCACTCGATGACGTTGACGGCGAGGCCGCCGCGGCTCGTCTCCTTGTACTTGTCGAGCATGTCCCGGCCGGTGTCCTTCATCGTCTTGACGGCCCGGTCCAGGGAGACGAAGTGGCGGCCGTCGCCGCGCAGCGCGATGCGGGTGGCGGTGATGGCCTTCACTGCGCCGACCGCGTTCCGCTCGATGCACGGGACCTGGACGAGGCCGCCGACGGGATCGCAGGTCAGGCCCAGGTTGTGCTCGATACCGATCTCGGCGGCGTTCTCCACCTGCTCGGGGGTGCCGCCGAGGACCTCGGTGAGGCCGGCGGCGGCCATGGAGCAGGCCGAGCCGACCTCGCCCTGGCAGCCGACCTCCGCGCCGGAGATGGAGGCGTTCTGCTTGAACAGGGCGCCGATCGCCCCGGCGGTGAGGAGGAAGCGGACCGCCCCGTCGTCGGACGCGTTCGGGACGAACTTCGCGTAGTAGTGCAGTACGGCCGGGACGATGCCCGCCGCGCCGTTGGTGGGCGCGGTGACGATGCGGCCGCCGGCGGCGTTCTCCTCGTTCACGGCGAGGGCGAACAGGGTCACCCAGTCCATGGCGTGCAGCGGGTCGGAGCCGTCCTCGGTGAGGAGGCGCCGGTGCAGCTGCGGCGCCCGGCGGCGGACCTTGAGCCCGCCGGGGAGCAGGCCCTCGCGGGTGCAGCCGCGGTCGACGCAGCCGCGCATGACCTGCCACAGGTCGACCAGGCCGCCGCGGATCTCCTCGGCGGTGCGGCCGAACGCCTTCTCGTTCTCCAGCATCAGCGCGGAGATCGACAGGCCGGTCTCGCGGCAGTGGTCGAGCAGCTCGGCGGCGGTGTCGAACGGGTACGGCAGGACGGTGTCGTCCGGCTTGATCCGGTCGGCGCCGGCGGCGTTCTCGTCCAGGATGAAGCCGCCGCCGACCGAGTAGTAGACCTTGGAACGGAGCTCGTCGCCGTCGGCGGTGTACGCGGTGAAGCGCATTCCGTTGGGGTGGCCGGGCAGCGACTCCTTGCGCTCGAAGACCAGGTGCTCGCCCACCACGAACGGGATGTCGTGGGAGCCGAAGAGCCGCAGGGCCCCCCGGGAGCGGATCTCGGCCAGCCGGGCGTCGACCGTGTCGACGTCGACGCGTTCGGGCTTGTCGCCCTCCAGGCCGAGGATGACGGCCTTGTCGCTGCCGTGGCCCTTGCCGGTCAGGCCGAGCGAGCCGTACAGAACCGCCCGGACGGACGCGGCCTTCTCCAGCAGGCCGTCGCGGTGCAGGCCGCGCGCGAAGCGGTGGGCGGCCGCCATCGGCCCGCCGGTGTGCGATGAGGAGGGGCCGATGCCGATTTTGAAGAGGTCGAAAACGCTGATCGCCATGAATCCTCCTCGGTGCCCCCTCCGCGCCGTCGCGAAGGGGGCGAGGAACTTCCTACAGACCCGGGTAGAGAGGGTGCTTCCCGGAGAGGGCCTTGACGCGGGCGGCCAGGGCGTCCCGGTCGAACGACGGCTGCAGCGCCAGGGCGATGACGTCGGACACCTCGGCGAAGTCCGCGGCGGTGAAGCCGCGGGTGGCCAGGGCGGGCGTGCCGATCCGCAGGCCGGAGGTGACCATCGGCGGGCGCGGGTCGTTGGGGACCGCGTTCCGGTTGACGGTGATGCCGATCTCGTGCAGCCGGTCCTCGGCGTCCCGGCCGGTCAGCTCGGAGTCGACCAGGTCGACCAGGACGAGGTGCACGTCGGTGCCGCCGGTGAGGACCTTGACGCCGGCCTTGGCGGAGTCCTCGGCGGAGAGCCGCTCGGCGAGGATCTTCGCGCCCTCGACGGTACGGGCCTGCCGCTCCCGGAACTCGTCCGAGCCAGCGATCTTCAGCGCCACCGCCTTGGCGGCGATCACGTGCTCCAGCGGGCCGCCCTGCATGCCCGGGAACACCGCCGAGTTGATCTTCTTGCCGTACTCCTCGCGGGCCAGGATCAGCCCGCCGCGCGGCCCGCCCAGCGTCTTGTGCGTGGTGGTGGTGACGATGTCGGCGTGCGGGACGGGCGAGGGGTGCAGCCCCGCCGCGACCAGCCCGGCGAAGTGCGCCATGTCCACCATGAGCAGCGCGCCCACCGAGTCGGCGATCTCGCGGAACGCGGCGAAGTCCAGCTGCCGCGGGTACGCCGACCAGCCCGCGACGATCATCTTCGGCCGGTGCTCGGCGGCCAGCGCGGCGACCTCGTCCATGTCGACCAGGCCGGTCTCCGGGTGGACGTGGTACGCGACCACGTTCAGCATCTTGCCGGAGTAGTTGAGCCGCATGCCGTGCGTGAGGTGCCCGCCGTGCGCCAGGTCCAGGCCGAGGATCGTGTCGCCCGGCTGGAGCAGCGCGAAGTAGACGGCCGTGTTGGCCTGCGCGCCCGAGTGCGGCTGGACGTTCGCGTGCTCCGCGCCGAACAGCTCCTTGGCGCGGTCGATGGCCAGCTGCTCGGTCACGTCGACGAACTCGCAGCCGCCGTAGTAGCGGCGGCCGGGGTAGCCCTCGGCGTACTTGTTGGTCAGGACCGAGCCCTGCGCCTCCAGCACCGACACCGGGGCGAAGTTCTCGGAGGCGATCATCTCGAGCGTGGACTGCTGCCGGTCCAGCTCGGCGGCCACCGCCCGCGCGACCTCGGGGTCGGCGGCGGCCAGCGAGTCGTACAGGCCCACGGTCAGCTCTCCTCGGTCAGCTTGGCGTACGCCGCCGAGTCCAGCAGGTCGCCGGGCTCCTCGGAGATCCGGACCTTGAAGATCCAGCCCTCGCCGTACGGGTCGTCGTTGATGACCTTGGGCTCGTCCACCACGGCGGTGTTGATCGCGGTGATCTCGCCGCTCACGGGGGAGTAGAGCTCGCTGACGGACTTGGTGGACTCCACCTCGCCGCACGGCTCGCCGGCCTCGACCGTGTCGCCCTCGCCCGGCTGCAGTTCGAGGAAGACGATCTCGCCGAGGGCGTCGGCGGCGTGCGCGGTGATGCCGACGGTCACGATGCCGTCCCCGTCCTCACCGAGGCCGGACACCCATTCGTGCTCCTCGCTGTAGCGGAGCTGCTCCGGAACGCTCACGATGCTTTCTCTCCAGATCTCAGGAACGCTTGTAGAAGGGCAGATCGACCACGTCGACCGGCTCCTGCCTGCCGCGGACGTCCACGGCCAGCTCGCCGGACACCGTGCAGTCGACGTACGCCATGGCGATCGGCTTGCCCAGTGTGGGCGACGGGGCGCCGCTCGTCACCACCCCGCACGGCGTGCCGTCGGACGTGACCACCTCGTACCCCTTGCGGGGCGCGCGGCGGCCGCGCGCGACCAGCCCCACGAGCCTACGGCCTGGCGGGGTCTGCGCCTGCGCGGCCAGCGTGGCCTTGCCCACGAAATCGCCGGGCTTGTCCAGCTTGACGACCCGGCCGAGTCCCGCCTCGTACGGGGTGGTCTCGGCCGTCAGCTCGTTGCCGTACAGGGGCATGCCCGCTTCGAGGCGGAGCGTGTCGCGCGCCGACAGCCCGGCCGGGACGACGCCCTCGACGGCGGCCAGTTCCCGCCAGAGCCGGACGGCGTCGGCGGCGTCCACGAACAGCTCGAAGCCGTCCTCGCCGGTGTAGCCGGTACGGGCGATGAGCGCGTCCACGCCCCCGACCTCGTCGGCGGTGATCGCGTAGTACTTCAGGTCGGGCAGCGGCGCGGCGGTGAAGCGGGCCAGAATGCCCTGCGCCTCGGGCCCCTGGAGGGCGATCAGGGCGTAGTCGGCCGACCGGTCGGTGACCCGGGCGTCGAACCCGGCCGCCCGCTCGGCCAGCGCCTCCAGGACGACCGCGGCGTTCGCGGCGTTGGCGACCACCATGAACGTCTCGTCGGCCAGCCGGTACACGATCAGGTCGTCCAGCACCCCGCCGTCCGGCGCGCAGATCATCGTGTAGCGGGCCTTGCCGACGGCCATCGGCGACAGGTTGCCGACCAGGGCGTAGTCCAGCGCGGCGCCGGCGCCCGGCCCGTCCAGGAAGATCTCGCCCATGTGGGAGAGGTCGAACAGCCCCGCGCCGGTGCGGACCGCGCGGTGCTCGGCGGTCTCGCTCGCGTAGCGCAGCGGCATCAGGTAGCCGGCGAAGTCGACCAGGTTGGCGCCGAGCTCCCGGTGCACGTCGTACAGCGGCGTCGTCCTGGCCTGCGGGGCCGGCGGTGTGGCGGCGGCGTTCTCGGTGTTCTCGGCGGGCACGGGGTCGGCTCCTTCGTCGCGGGCGCGTGGGTCCAATCGTCCCACCCGCACCGGGCGTGGTCTGGGCCTCCCCCTCTGTCATCGGCGCCTGAGAGCTTCACCCGTCCCAGGGGAGGGCTTTCACCTTCGGCGGGGGACGGCTCCGTGGTGGGCGCGTCCCCGCTTTCCAGAGGTCGCCTGGTCCGTGCGGTCCGTGGGCCTGAGAGGTTCCGGGGAGGAGTTGCTCCTTCGGCGTCCCTGACCGGCTGCCAGGGCACTCTCCCGCACGGGATCAGCGGCTGCCCGCCAGGCTAGCAGCGGAGTCCGGTCCGGGGCCATGTGCGTGCATGAGTACGCGGTCGTCCGCACCGCGTATCACGTAACCTGAACGCGTCATTCGAGATCACCGAGAGATCACCGAGGAACGGGGCGCTCATGGGCTGGCTGGCGGGAGTACTGATCCTGTTCTTCGGCCTGATGGCGTCCATCGCCCTGCACGAGCTGGGGCACTTCTCGTTCGCGAAGCTGTTCCGGGTCCGGACCACGCAGTTCATGGTCGGCTTCGGGCCGACGCTGTGGTCGCGGCACAAGGGCGAGACCGAGTACGGCGTCAAGTGGATCCCGCTCGGCGGCTACATCCGGATGATCGGCATGCTGCCGCCGCGCAAGGGCGACGCGTCCGGCCAGGTGCGGCAGATCAGCACGGGCCCGTGGCAGGGGCTGATCGAGTCGGCCCGCGGCGCGGCGCTGGAGGAGGTCCGGCCGGGCGACGAGGACCGCGTCTTCTACGCCAAGAAGTGGTGGCAGAAGCTCACGATCATGTTCGCCGGCCCCGCGATGAACCTGCTGCTCGCGGTGATCTTCTTCGCGATCCTGCTGATGGGCATCGGCACCCTGACCCCGCAGCCGGTGATCTCCACGGTCGAGAAGTGCGCCATCCCGGCGAACTCCAAGCTCACCGACTGCCCGCAGGGCTACACGCCGACCCCGGCCGCCGCGGTGGGCCTCAAGCCCGGCGACCGCATCCTCTCGTTCGGCGGCGAGAAGGTCGACGAGTACGCCGAGCTCCAGGCCATGATCCGCGACTCCGGCGGCCGGACGGTCGCGATGGAGGTCGACCGGGGCGGTCAGCGGATCCCGCTCCAGGTGCCCATCGCCAGCAACAAGATGTACGACCTGGAGGACAACCAAAAGGTCGTCACCGTCGGGTTCCTCGGCATCACCCCCCTCCAGGAGCGCGAGCGCAAGGGCCCGGTCGCGGTCGCCGACCACATGGCCGAGCTGACCGCGCACACCGCCGGGGCGCTGATCAGGCTGCCGCAGAAGATGGTCGGCGTCTGGGAGGCCGCGTTCGGCGGCGAGAAGCGCGACCCGAACGGGCCGATCGGCGTGGTCGGCGTCAGCCGGCTCGGCGGCGAGATCGCGGCGTCCCCGCAGCCGGTGCTCGACAAGGTCGAGATGTTCATCCTGCTGCTCGGCTCGCTGAACCTGGCGGTCGGGCTGTTCAACCTGATCCCGCTGCTGCCGCTGGACGGCGGCCACATGGCCGGCGCCCTGCTGGAGGCGATCAAGAAGTTCTTCGCCCGGCTGCGCGGCCGCCCCGACCCCGGGTACGTGGACGTCGCCAAGGCGCTGCCCGTCACGTACGTGATGGCGGTGGTGCTGATCGTCATGGGCGGGCTGCTGATCTACGCCGACCTGGTCAACCCGATCCGGTTCGGCGCGGGTTAGCGCGCGTCCGGGGCGGCGCCGCGGGCGCTCAGGACGGCACCGCGGGCGCCTCGCCCGTCTCCAGGAAATGCTCCAGCGCCTTCACGTACGGCCCGATCTCGATGCCCTGCTCGGCGAGCCAGGCGTCCGAGCAGTACGTGTGCGCGTACCGCTCGGCCCCGTCGCAGATCAGCGTGACCACGCTGCCGCGCTCGCCGCGCGCCCGCATCTCCGCGATCAGCCCGGCCGCGCCCCACAGGTTGGTGCCGGTCGAGCCGCCGACGTTCCGGCCGGTCACCGCGCGGGTCCAGCGCATCGCCGCGATCGACGCCGCGTCCGGCACCCGGATCATGCGGTCGATCACGGTGGGCAGGAACGACGGCTCGACGCGGGGCCGGCCGATGCCCTCGATCCGGGAGCCGGCGGCCGTGCGGGCGGTGTCGCCGTCCTGGTACGCGTCGTAGAACGCCGAGCCCTCCGGGTCGACCACGGCCACCCGGGTCTGGAAGCGCCGGTACCGCGCGTACCGGCCGATCGTGGCGGACGTGCCGCCCGTACCGGCGCCGACGACGATCCAGGACGGCTCGGGGAAGCGCTCCAGCCGCAGCTGCTCGAAGATCGACTCGGCGATGTTGTTGTTCCCGCGCCAGTCCGTCGCGCGCTCGGCATAGGTGAACTGGTCCATGAAGTGGCCGTTGCACTCGCGGGCCAGCCGCCGCGACTCGGCGTAGATCGCGGTCGGGTCGGCCACCAGGTGGCAGCGGCCGCCGTAGAACTCGATCAGCTCGATCTTCTCCGGGCTGGTGCGCTCGGGCATCACGGCCACGAACGGCAGGCCGACCAGCCGCGCGAAGTACGCTTCACTGACGGCCGTGGACCCGCTGGACGCCTCGATGATCGTGGTGTCCTCGCGGATCCAGCCGTTGGCGAGCCCGTACAGGAACAGCGACCGCGCCAGCCGGTGCTTCAGCGACCCGGTGGGGTGGACGGACTCGTCCTTCAGGTACAGGTCGATGCCCCACTCCGGAGGCAGCGGGAACACGTGCAGGTGCGTGTCGGCGCTGCGGTTGGCGTCGGCCTCCACCAGCCGGATCGCCTCGGCGATCCACGCCCGCCGATCCGGGTCGTACCGGTCCACGGCCTGGCTCATCGGCACCGTCCTTTCCGTAGGGAGCACGATATCCGCGCACGCCACAAGGCATCATGGAGGGCGGGGTGATCATGGCGGAGTTCTTCACGCTGCGCGTCGCGGACGGGGGGCGTGCGCCGCTGCTCGGCTTCTTCCTGGCGTTCATCGTCACGTTCGTCGTGACGCGGGTGAACGTCCGGCTGATCCGGGCGAACGTGCGGTTCTGGTTCAGGAACGTCCAGGCGGGCGACCTGCACATCCACCATGTCGTGTTCGGCGTGGTGCTGATGCTCGTGGGCGGGGTCGCCGCCATCGCCGTGCCGGACGAGTACGCGGGCTGGGACGTCGCCGCGGCGGTGGTCTTCGGCGTGGGCTCGGCCCTGGTGCTGGACGAGTTCGCGCTGATCCTGCACCTCAGCGACGTCTACTGGACGGAGAAGGGCCGGGCCAGCGTGGACGCCGTGTTCGTGGCGATCGCGGTGACCGGTCTGCTGCTGCTCGGCGTGCGCCCGGCCGGCTTCGAGGGGCTGCGGCCCGACGTGGACGTCGACGTCAGCCCGCCGCTGCTGGCCGCCGTGTACGTGTGCTCGCTGATCATCAACCTGGTGCTGGCGGTGCTCACCCTGCTCAAGGGCAAGATCTGGACCGGTCTCATCGGGCTGTTCCTGCCGTTCCTGCTGGTGATCGGCGTGATCCGGGTGGCGCGCCCGGGCTCGCCGTGGGCGCGCTGGCGGTACGCGCCGGACTCGCGCGAGTACCGGGCGGCCGTCTACCGCGAGGCCCGGTTCCGGCGGCCGCTGATCCGCGCCAAGATCTGGGTGCAGGAGTTCATCGCGGGCCGGCACGACCTGATCCCGCCCGAGCTGCGGCACCGCACCCGGACGATGGAGCGCCGCCGGCAGCAGCGCCGCCGCCCGTTCGACAGCGCCCACCACGACCGCCGCGGCGAGCCGCCGTCGCCGGAGCGCCCCAGCCGCCACAACTGACCACCGGCGCGTCACAGCGGTCCGGGTCGTTCCAAGGGGACGACCCCTCGGCGCCCCGGCAAGAGCCATTCGGGTCAGTCGAAGACGGGCGCCACGGCGCGCACGGTCTCGATCGTGTCGGCCTCCTTCGCGGACTTGTCGGGCCGGTAGCGCAGCACGCGGGCGAACCGCAGCGCGATGCCGCCCGGATAGCGGGTGCTGCGCTGGACGCCGTCGAACGCGATCTCGACGACCAGCTCGGGCCGGACGTGGACGGTCCAGGAGTCCTCCCGCACGGCCAGGGCGCGCAGCTTCTCGGTCTGCCAGGCCAGCAGCTCGTCGGTGAGCCCCTTGAACGTCTTGCCGAGCATCACGAACCCGCCGGTCTCCGGGTCCCGGGCGCCCAGGTGCAGGTTGGACAGCCACCCCTGGCGGCGGCCGCTGCCCCATTCGACGGCGAGCACGACCAGGTCGAGGGTGTGCCGCGGCTTGACCTTGATCCAGCCCGCTCCGCGGCGGCCCGCCGTGTACGGGGTGCCGGGCGACTTGACCAGCACGCCCTCGTGCCCGCGCGCCACCGCGTCGTCGAAGAACGCCTTGGCCTCGGCCGGGTCGGCGGTCACCAGGCGCGGCATCCGCAGCTCCTCGGGGACGGCCCGGGCCAGCGCCGCGTGCCGCTCGCTCCCGGGCCGGTCGAGCAGGTCCTCGCCGTCCAGGTGCAGCACGTCGAACAGGAACACCGACAGCGGCACCCGCTCCGCGCCGTCCCCGCCTCCACCACCCCCACCGCCGTCGCGGCGGCCGCGGGTGGCGGTGCGGGCCGCCGTCACCTGGAACGGGTGCGGCCGCCCGCCGGGCCGCAGCGCGATCAGCTCGCCGTCGAACACCGCGTCCCGCACGGGCAGCCCGCGCAGCACCTCCACGACCTCGGGCAGCCGGCCGGTGATGTCGTCGAGGGTCCGGGTGAAGACGGCGATCCGCGGCTCGCCGCCCGGCGGGCGGGCGATGTGGATCTGGGCGCGGATGCCGTCGAGCTTCCACTCCACGGCCGCCTCGCCGCCCTCGCCGCCGCCCGCCTTCTCGCCGGCCGCCTTCTCGTACGCCTCCTCCATCGACGGCGCGGCGGCGGCGAGCATCGGCTTGATCGGCCGGCCGACCTCCAGCGTGAACGCCCGCAGGCCGTCGACGCCGTCCGCCAGCGCCGCGGTGGCGACCGGGCCGAGCGCGCCGCGCAGCATCAGCGCCCGGCGCACCTCGGCGGCGGGCACCTTCGCGGCCGCCGCGATGCCCTCGGCCATCACGCCCTCCAGCGCGCCCTGGCGCAGCTCGCCCGACAGCAGCCGGATGAGGAAGTCCTGCTCCTCGTGCGTGGCGCGGCCCATCAGCGCGGCCAGCAGCTCGCGGCGGCGGGCCACCGACCCCTTGCCCGCCACGGCGCCGATCCCGGTGAACGCGGCGTCCACCTCGGGCACGGTCAGCGTCGCCTCGTCGGCGGGCGGCGGGACGTCGCGCAGCGAGGCGTACCCGACGCCGATCTGCCGCTGCGGCAGCTCGCCCGACAGGTAGGCGACCACGAACGGCGCCTCGCCGGGACCGGCCGCCCGCAGGCAGCCGGCGAGCAGTTCGATCTTGGCCTTCCGCGCCGCCGTCGCGGCCACGGCCGCGGACGTACGGGCGATCTCCACTAGCAGCACAGTCACATTGTCTTCCCCGGGTACGACAGTGTTATCGCAGCGAGCGGGCCCGTCCGCCGGTGCCGGGACCGCGGACGCCACAAACTCCTGCCTTCCCGAACGGTGGTCAGCCGGGACGGGGACGATTACCGTGCGAGTGTCATGGGGCGACCGACGGAGTCAACCGAGGAGTCACGCGTGGGCCTGCCGCGTCCGCCGGAACCCTTCCAGAGGGTGTACTCGCCTCCGGATCCGCCGTCGGCGGCCCGGGGGCCGCGGCTGCTGGCGATGGCCGTCGCGCTGCTGGCGTTCGCGCTGGCGGCCGGGGCGGTCTTCTGGCTGGCGCCCGGCGGGGGCGGCGGCGACCGCGTCGTGCCGGCGTCGATGCCGTCCAAGGGCGGCGAGGAGGCGCCCAGGCACTCCGGCGGCGCCTCGCCCGCACCGATCGGGAAGCTCCCGCCGCCGTGCGGGACGATCGCGGCGGGGACGGTCGAGAGCCTGATCCCGAAGGCGCACCGGCGGGAGAGCTCCAACGAGACGCTGACGACGTGCACCTACTCGTCCGGCGCGGCCGCGTTCCGGTGGCTGCGGGTGGAGGTGCACCTGTACGCGCCCGCCTTCACGGCGACGCCCGTCGAGGACGCCAGGCGCTTCTTCGGGGCGCAGTGGACGCAGGCCCACGAGGCGACGGTGGAGCGGACCGTGAGCCTGTCCCGCCAGTCCGGGATGGGGGACGAGGCGTACCGCTGGTTCAAGGTCGACAAGGGCCAGCCGACGGGCGTGGGGCAGGTGGCCGTGCGGATCCGCAACGCGGTGGTGACGGTCGACTACAGCGAGGAGGCGGGCGCGGGCGGCGCCGACGCGCGCGAGGCGGCCTGCCTGGCCAATGCGACCCGGGTCGCCCGGGA
This sequence comes from Actinomadura sp. 21ATH, assembly GCF_041951345.1. Taxonomy (NCBI): domain Bacteria; kingdom Bacillati; phylum Actinomycetota; class Actinomycetes; order Streptosporangiales; family Thermomonosporaceae; genus Actinomadura; species Actinomadura sp. 21ATH. The sequence continues at coordinate 103,256 of NZ_JBGNUR010000021.1, forward strand.
AGTGCTGCGCTCGTTCCGGTAAATCATTTCCGCCCGGAAACGACCGATCATGGCTTATTCGCTTTATCATGCTGCGGAGGCATTTCCGGGGAGGAGGAGGTCGGCGACGTGGCCGCACAGCCTGATGGAGTGTCCTGGGTCAGGTGACACCCGAGCTGAGAGCTGAGGCTCCCGGCCGACTGGGGCCGCGGGATGGACCACCATCCCGCGGCCTTTATCGTGGCCGTGACGATCCAATGGCACGCGGTGATAAATGGCGGGCAAGGCATCGGCTAAAGCGGCCGTCCGCGACTCAAAGAATGGAGCGGAAGTGGAACCGGTTACTGTTTGGTGGGCGGCGCGGGACGCGGCCCGGCCCGGGCTGGCCGGATTGCTCGACCCGGTCGAGCGGGGGCGCCGGGAGCGCTACCTCCGCGAGGCCGACCGCGACCGGTTCCTGCTCGGCGCCGCGATCAGCCGGCTGGCCGCCGGCGCCCGGCTCGGCGTCCCACCAGAACATGTTCCGATCACCCGCGCCTGCGCCGACTGCGACGAGCCGCACGGCCCGCCCGTCATCGCCGGCGGGCCGCACCTGTCGGTGTCGCACTCGGGCGACCTGGTCGCGGTGGCGGTGTCGCCGCACGGGCCGCTCGGCGTGGACGTCGAGGAGGCCGGCGGCCGGATCGGCGAGGACGTCGCGCGCCTTCTCCTGGCACCCGGCGAGGGCCCCGGCGGGCTGCCGGCGTACTGGACCCGCAAGGAGGCCCTCCTGAAGGCCACCCGCGACGGCCTCCGCGTCCCGCTCGCCGACCTGCGCGTGTCGGGCCCCGGCGAGGCGCCCCGGCTGCTCTCCTGGGAGGGGCGCCCCGACCTGCCCGGCCGCATGGCCATGCGCACGCTCGCGCCGCGCGACGGCTACGCCGCCTGCCTGGCGCTGCTCGACCATCCGGCGGACGTCCCGGTGGAGGAGCGGTCCGCCGCCGAGCTGCTCGCCGCGGCCTCAGGCCAGCAGACCTGACCTCCGCCAGACGCCGCGGGCGGGACCGTCCAGGAAGCCGACCTCGTCGAAGAACGCGGTGCACTTGCGGAACGCCCACGCCAGCGTGGCGCGGCGGTGCGGGCTGCGGGCCGCCACCCGGCGGGCGAGCCGCGGGTCGATCCCGACCGCCTCGTAGCAGGACGGGTGGATCACCTGCGTCGCCATCACCCGGGTGGCCTGGGCGAGCCCGTACGCCGCCGCCCGCCGCCGCACCGGATGCGCCTTCGCGACCAGCCGCTTGAGCTCCTCCCGGGCGTACCTGATGTGCCGCGCCTCCTCGATCACGTGGATCCTGGTGACGTCGCGGACCATCGGCTGGACGCCCTCGTCCGGGAACGTCAGCCGCTGGAACGCGTCGGTGAACTCCTCGACGACCAGCGTCCCGGCGAACATCGGCATCGGGTCGTACACCGCGCCGGTGAGCTTGCCCACCTGGAACTCCAGGGCGCGCGGCCGGTGGGTGCGCAGCCCGCAGGTCCGCACCATCCGCGCGAACATCCGGGAGTGCCGGCACTCGTCGGCGATCTCGGTCAGCGCGTACCCGACGTGGTCGCTGTCGTAGCGGCGCCGGTAGGCGTGCATGACGAGCGACTGCATCAGCATCAGCTCCGACCAGATGCCGAACGAGGCGATGCTGCACATCTCCCGCTTGGACAGCTCGACCCGCCGGCGGTGGTCCAGCGCGTCCCACAGCGGTGTCTCGTAGATCGACACCAGCTGCGGGGGCGCGTAGAACACGTCCGGGTCCTGCGGGGCGTCCCAGTCCACGTCGGTGTCCGGGTCGAACGAGTGCCTGCGGGACGCGCGCAGCAGCCGCTCGGCGACCACCTCGCGGTCGGTGAGCTCCAGCGTGTGGTCGCCGTCGCGGCACCTGATCCGCGCGGTCCGGGCGCGCGGCGCGGCGGGGGCGGAAGTGGGGGCGGTCATGGTGTCCGGCTCCTCTCCTCCCCCTGGCGCGGTCTACCGCAGGACGGCCGGGGCCCGCGCGAGGAGGCGCAGCGAGGCGGGGGAGATCCTCGACAGCGCGCGCAGGACGTGGGCCTCGGTGTTGACGGGGACGAACGGCTTGTTCTTGACGATGGCCTCGACGATGCGCTCGGCCACCTTCTCCGGCGGGTAGCGGCGGGCCTGGATCGCGCGGTCGGCGCGCTCGCGCAGCCGCTCGGCGGTGGCCCGGTCCGTCCCGACGAACGTGGCGTTCCGCAGGATGCTCGTCCCGGAGAACCCGGGGCAGACCGCGGTGACGCCGATGCGCAGCCCGGCCAGCTCGCCGCGCAGGCAGTCGCTCAGCATGACCACGGCCGCCTTGGTGGTGCAGTACGCGGGCATCACCCGGGACGGGGTGTACCCGGCGGCCGAGGCGATGTTGACGATGTGGCCGCCGAAGTTGGGCTTGTCGGGCTTGGCGGGCAGGCCGCGCACCCGTTCGGCCATCTGCCTGCCGAACAGCCGCGAGCCGTGCACGACGCCCCACAGGTTGACGCCGATGATGCGCTCCCAGTCCTCGACCTCGTGGTCGAGGAAGTCGCCGGCCATCGCGATCCCGGCGTTGTTGACGACGATGTCGGGGACGCGGCGGGACTCGCGCACCTCGGCGGCGAACGCCTCCATCGCGGCGGCGTCCGCCACGTCCACCCGGCGGGCGGTGCCCTCGGCGCCGAGCGCCTTGGCCAGCGTCACCGTCCGCTCGGCGGCGGGCAGGTCGATGTCGGCCGCGACGACCGCGGCACCGCGCTCGGCGAGGGCGAGCGCGGTGGCGCGGCCGAGGCCGCTGCCTGCTCCGGTGACGACGGCGAGCGCGCCGTCGAAGTGCGCGAGGGGCATGTGCCTACCTCCGGGGGTCTGGGGGGACGATCAGGAAATCGTCCGGTGCCCGGACACCGGACGTCAACCGGCTTGTTCGGCCGCGATGACGGCGTCGACCTCCGCCTTCCGCTCGGCCTCCTCGGCCGCGAACCGCTCGGCGTCCAGCCGGTCGGCGATCTCCTCGTCCTGGGTCATCAGCGCGTCCAGGTCGGACTTGGACGCGTCCAGCACGCCCATCTCCTCGAACGTGTCCCGGATCCGCTCGCTCCACAGCCCGATGTCCTTCACGCACGGCACGATGCGGCTGAAGAGCAGGCCCTGGAACATCCGCATGTACGGGGAGTTCTCCACCATCTCGTCGACCTCGGCCGGGTCGATCCCGAAGTTGGTCCAGATCTCCCGGCCGCGGATGCGGTCGCGCATCAGGTGGCAGCCCTCGATGACGAACTCCTCGCGCTCGCGCAGCTCGGGCGCCGACAGTTGCCGGTAGTAGTCGCGCAGCGCCATCCGGCCGAACGCGACGTGCCGGGCCTCGTCCTGCATCACGTACGCGAGGATCTGCTTGGGCAGCGGCTTGGTGGTGATGTCGCGGATGACGCCGAACGCCGCCAGCGCCAGGCCCTCGATGAGGACCTGCATGCCGAGGTACGGCATGTCCCAGCGCGGGTCGCCGAGGGTCTCGTCCAGGAGCTCCTGGAGCTTGGTGTTGATCGGGTAGACCATCCCGATCTTCTCCTGGAGGAACCTGGAGAACAGCTCGACGTGCCGCGCCTCGTCCATGGTCTGGGTGGCGGAATAGAACTTGGCGTCCAGGTCGGGCACCGACTCCACGATCCGGGCGGCGGTGACCATGGCGCCCTGCTCGCCGTGCACGAACTGGGAGAACTGCCAGGACGCCTGGTGCTGGCGCAGCTCACCGCGCTCCTTGGGGCTGAGCATGTCCCAGTACTTGGTGCCGTAGATGGCGAGGGACTGGTCGGGGACGCCCATCACGTCGTGCGGGTCGACCTCCAGGTCCCAGTCGATCCGCTTGGTGGAGTCCCACTGCCGGTCCTTGCCCTTCTGGTACAGGGCGAGGAGGCGGTCGCGGCCGTCGTCGTACTCCCAGGTGAACCGGGTGTCGCCGGCGAGCGGGATGGCGTAGGGGTCCTTGGATACGGGCTCGGTGTACAGGTCATGCGTCGACACGGGCGGCTCCTCGGCGAGCGACCGACGTACGGCATACGTCAAATGTACGATGTACGTACGGTGGCACGTCGCGCTCGCCGGTGTCAACGGCCGCCCGGCGCCCGGCGGGCGGTCAGGCGCCCGCCGCCCCGGTGCCCGCCGTCCCGTCGAAGTAGGGGCTGAGGCCGTGCCAGCAGAAGTCGGTGATGTAGCGCGCGGTCTGCTCGACCGACACGTCCGGGCGCCGGGTCCGCCACACCGACAGCCGCTCGGAGGCGCCCAGGATGATCTCGGTGTACGCCTCGATCGCCTCGGCCGGCGCGCCCGCCGCGAAGGTCGCCAGCACGCCGGAGATCAGCGCGGTCTGCTGGCGCCGGATGCCCTCGATCGCCTCGGGTGTCTCGGGCGGGCCGCCGACCGGGTTCCGCAGCAGTTGCAGCACCATCGCGAACGAGCGGCTGTGCGAGTCGATGAACGAGAAGTAGGCGACCATGCCGCGCCACAGCACGTCCCGCGGGGTGGTCGCGCCCGCCACGGCCTTCTGCGTCACCTCGTGCAGCTCGGCCTGCGAGCGGGCGACGCAGGCCATGAGCAGGCCGTCCTTGGAGCCGAAGTACTCGTACAGCATCGGCTTGGAGACGCCGCACCGCTCGGCGATCTCGTCCATGGACGTGCCGCGGTAGCCGCGCTCGCCGAACACCTCCTCGGCCACGTCGAGCATCTGGCGCTCCCGCTCGGCGCGCGACATCCGGCGGCGCCGGGGGCTCGGGGGAGTGGCGGCGCTCACAGCGGAAAATCCCTCCGTCGATCTAGCTCATTGGACATCGCGTCAGTAACCTACTCGTAGTAACTTACTCCGAGTAGGTAGGAGTAAGGGTAACCGGGAAGGGACGGCATGAGCGAGCGCTCCACCACCGGGATCGTCATCGTCGGGTCCGGCTTCGCCGGGCTGGGCATGGGGATCCGCCTGAAGCAGAACGGTTTCGACGACTTCGTGATCGTGGAGAAGAGCGAGGCGCTCGGCGGCACCTGGCACGACAACACCTATCCCGGGTGCGCCTGCGACGTGCCCTCGCACATGTACTCCTTCTCGTTCGAGCTGAACCCCGGCTGGTCGCGGATGTTCGCCCCGCAGCCGGAGATCCGCGCGTACATGGAACGCACCGCGGACAAGTACGACGTCCGCAAGCACATCCGGTTCGGCGCCGCCGTCGACGCGATGGAGTACGACGAGGACGCGCGCGGCTGGACCGTGACGCTGGCCGGCGGCGACGTCATCGCCGCGCGGGCCGTGGTGTCCGGCGTCGGCGCGCTCCACATCCCCTCCTTCCCGGACCTGCCGGGCATCGAGCGGTTCCAGGGCACCGCGTTCCACTCGGCCGAGTGGGACCACTCCTACGATTTCACCGGCAAGCGCGTCGCCGTCATCGGCACCGGCGCGTCCGCGATCCAGTTCGTCCCGCAGCTGGCGAAGCAGGCCGGTGAACTGGTCCTGTTCCAGCGCACCGCGCCGTGGATCCAGCCGAAGCCCGACCGCGCGTTCCCCGCGCCGATGCGCAAGGCGTTCGAGAAGCTGCCCGGGACGGCCCGCGCCTTCCGCAACGGCATCTACTGGACGCTGGAGGCCCGTGCCGTCGGCTTCACCATCGACCCGCGCCTGTCCGGACCGCAGGAGAAGCTCGCCCGCTGGCACATCAAGCGGCAGATCCCGGACGACCCCGAGCTGCGCGCCAAGGTCACGCCCGACTACACCATCGGCTGCAAGCGCGTGCTGCTGTCCAACGACTACTATCCGGCGCTCACCCGCCCGAACGTCGAGGTCGAGACCAGCGCGATCGCCGAGGTGCGGGAGAACTCGATCGTCACCGGGGACGGCCGGGAGTACGAGGTCGACGCGATCGTCTACGGCACCGGCTTCAAGGTCGTGGACGCCATGTCCGAGTGGCGCGTCATCGGCCGCGACGGCGTCAAGATCCAGGAGGCGTGGGCGGACGGCATCGAGGCCCACCACGGCACCACGATCCCCGGCTTCCCCAACTTCTTCATGATGCTGGGCCCCAACACCGGGCTCGGCCACAACTCGGTCGTCTTCATGATCGAGGTCCAGATCCAGCACGTGCTGAGCCTGCTGCGGCAGATGCAGGAGCGCGGCGCGCAGACCGTCGAGCCGCGGCCCGAGGCGATGCGCGCGTACAACGACCGCCTGCAGCGGCGGCTGCGCCGGGCGGTGTGGAACGAGGGCGGCTGCGACAGCTGGTACCTCGACGCCGACGGCGTCAACCGCACCCTGTGGCCGGGGCACACGTTCGAGTTCTGGGCCGGCGCCCGCAAGGCCCGGGCCAGGGAGTACGTCTTCTCCTGACCCCGCCGCGCGGCCGCCGTCAGCCGGCGGGGGCGAACATCGGCCGGAAGCCGGCGATCAGCTGCCGGATCACCGGCCGCTGCTCCGCCGGCGTGCGGCCGCGCAGCCCCAGCACCGGGTCCAGCCCGTCGTAGTACGGCGCCAGCGCCAGGAACGGCAGCGTGACCAGCAGGAGCGTGGCGAGCACGTCCAGGTCGGCGTCCGGCCGGATGTCGCCGCGCTCCTGCCACAGCCGCAGCGACGGATGGATCACCGACAGGTAGTGCTGGTTGGCGGTGTCGCGCACCACCGACCGGACGTTGTTGTCCAGCTCGAAGTTCGTCGCCGCCGTCACCGCCCGCTCCAGCGGGTACTCGGCCATGTACTCGGTCCACTCGCAGAACACGTCGAACAGCCAGCCCTCGAAGGACTGCTCGAAGTCCATGCGGGCGATCCGCCGTTCCATCTCCTCGCGGATGCGGCGGGACGCCTCGTCGCAGACGAACGCGAAGAACTCCAGCTTGTCGGTGAAGTACTGGAACAGCGAGCCCTTGGCGATGCCGGCCTCACGGGCGATGGTGTTCAGGCTGCCGGTGGAGTAGCCGTGCTCGCCGAACTCGCGCATCGCCACTTCGAGGACGCGCTCGCGCTTGGCGACGTTGAGCCGGAACCAGGTGGACGTTGGCATGGCACGTCTGCTCTCTGGTCGACGGGGCGGGGAGCGGGGGGCCGATCAGCGGGCGAGCCGGATCAGGATGCGGCACACCTCTTCAATGATCTCATGGGCCGCGGCTGCGTCGGGTGCGAGCGCGACCTCCCGTCCCGCCTCGCCGATGACCGTGGTCAGCACCATGCTGAGCACCTGCGTCTCGCGGTCGCCGTCGGCGCCGCGCAGCAGCCGGTTGTTCTGCCCGATCCACTGGCGGGCCCGCGTCCGGCGCATCAGCGAGAACCCCGGCGGCCCCTCGCCGCCGTGGAACAGCCGCGCCGCCGACCGGCGCTCCCAGCACACCTCCAGGTACGCCCGCGCGCCCTCGATGAACAGCGCGATCGGATCGTCCTCCCCGGCCTTGCGGGCGGCGGACACGGCACTCGCGGCCTGGGCGTCCTGCTCGTCGCTCAGCTCCTCCCACAGCGCCAGGTAGAGGCCGGCCTTGCCGCCGTAGTGGTGGTAGAGGCTGCCGACGCTGATCCCGGAGGTCTCGACGATCTCGGCGATGCCGGCGTCGGCGTACCCGCGGTCGTCGAAGACCTTCTGGGCCGCGTCCAGCAGCGCCCGCCGGGTGGCGTCCGCGCGGGCCCACTGCCGGCTGCCGCCCGACTCGCCCACCCCGCCACCGGCCGGCCGTTCTCTGCTCGTGCGCACGTCCACATGCTAGAGCCCGGCGAGCCACGGCGATCAGTACCAGTTGTGCGACTGCCAGAACGCCCACGCCCGGCACGGGTCCTTGTAGCGCGCCTTGATGTAGCTCAGGCCCCACGCGATCTGGGTGGGGGAGCTGGTGCGCCAGTCCGAGCCCGCGCTCGCCAGCTTGGACGCCGGCAGCGCCTGCGGGATGCCGTACGCCCCGCTGGAGGGGTTCTCGGCGCGCTCGTTCCAGTCGCTCTCGTGGTCCCAGAGCGTCTCCAGGGACGGCCAGCAGCGGCCCCATCCCTTCAGCTCGTTCATCTTCCTGCCGTACGCCTTGTTCTGCCCGGCGCTCGGGTTGGACTTGGCGAGCCGCTCCCGCTCCTGCTGCGCCTTCAGCTTCGCGCGCGCCCTCGCGTCCCGCTCCGCCTTCTCCTTGAGCGCCTTGAGGTCGCGCTGGTGCTCCTCGTACGCCCGCTTCTTGGCGGCGGCGATCCCGGCCGCGGCGACCGGGTCCATGTCGGGCGTGTCCAGCATCGCCAGCATGTCGTTCGCCGACAGGCCCGCCGACCCCGGCGGCGGCTTGCTCTCCTCGCCGCTGAGCCTCTCCAGGTCGACCATCACCACGGCCGCCATGACCGCGGCGATGGCGACGGCGGTGATGGTGACGTTGCTGGTGAGCGCCCGGCGCAGCCGCCTCGGCCGCGGCTCCTCGACGTGGAACGGCGGCGGCCCGGCCGCGCGGAGATCCGCGTCGTACGGTCCGTAATCCTCGTATTCCTCGCGTTCCTCGCGTTCCTCGCGTTCCTCACGTTCCTCGCGTTCCCTGTACGCCCCGAGCTCGTCGTACGGGGAGTACGGGCGCGGATCGGGAGGAGGCGGCGCGGGGCGGGTGCCGTCCCGCCGCCGCCGCCCCTGCCGGGACCGCGCCCGCTTCTGGGAAGAGGGTGTCCTTCTGCGCGTGCCGTGACCCTGTGGCATGGAAGTAGAGTGCCCTATCGCCCGCGAACTGTCGCCGTCCATCACGCTGTACGCAGGCGATGTCACCGGTGGTTCACGCCGGAACGGGCGGAACGCGCGGAAGGCTCCCGGCCGGGACCGGCGCCGGAACCGGCGTCAGAGCATCCGGTCGTTGGGCGAGAACGCCATGTCGCCGGCGGCCGCGCGGGCGGGCTGCATCGCGTGGAAGATGTCCTTGTGGAGGCCGCCGAACGCGGCCAGCTCGCCCTCGGGCGCGTCGAGCGCCTCGTGCACCTCGTCGACGCGGGCGCGGCCCGCGTCCGTGATGAAGACCAGCGTCACGCGGCGGTCGTGCGGGTGCGGCCCGCGCTCGACCAGGCCGGCCGACTCCAGTTGGTCGACGGTCAGCTTCACCGAGGTCGCGTGCATCAGCACCAGCCGGCTCAGCGTGCTCAGCCGGGCCCGGCCCTGCGTCGTCAGCGCCAGCGTGGTGAGCACGTAGTAGCCGGGCTTGCTCAGCCCGAACCGCTTGAGCTCGTCCTCCAGGGCCTTGTTCAGGAACTGGTAGACGCGGCCGAGCGCGGTGATGGACAGGAACGGCCAGGGGCTGCCGGACAGGGCGTTGCTCTCCCAGCGGTCGCGGACGCCGCGCTCAAGGCCGTCCACGAGCGCTTCTGCGCACTCGTCGGTGGAAGTTGACACTCCTGGATCGTAACTTCTGACGAATAGTGATGTAAGTACTCGCTTCTTAGACCTTTCTCCAATAGAGTGCTCCAGATCACAGACGGGACCGGTGCGTTCGTGCCACCCTTCCGGGACCGTGTGTGACGCCGGTCTCACCCGCCGATCGCTGAGGCACCGCCCCCGCGTGCCTCCCGCGTGACGGGAGTGACCGGAATTTCGGATGAGCGCCGACGTCCGAGTACGTAAGGAGGCTGGAATGACCCTTGCCCCCGACCCCGACGGGGAGGGCTCCGGCTGATGGCCCTGAGCGTGTCCAAGGCCCCCGACCTGGCCCGCCGGCGGATCGAGCGGACGCTCGACGAGACCGGGCTGCTGTGCGTGACGTTCCTCGAAGGGATCCGACGCACCTGGGACCTGCGCCAGTGGTGGGGCGAGTTCATCGAGCAGTGCTGGTTCCTCGCCCGCGTGACCAGCGTGCCGGTGATGCTCATCGCCGTCCCCCTGGGCGCCACCATCTCGCTCCAGGTCGGCGACATCGCACGCCAGCTCGGCGCGCAGTCCGGCACCGGCGCGCTGCTGGTCGCCGCCATGATCCAGCAGGTCGCGCCGCTGGCCGCCGCGCTGCTGGTCTCCGGTGTCGGCGGCTCCGCCATCACCTCCGACATGGGAGCCCGCAACATCCGCGACGAGCTCTCCGCCATGGAGGTCATGGGCATCAACCCGATCCACCGCCTGGTGACCCCGAGGCTGTGGGCGGCGAGCACCGTCTCGATGCTGCTGTGCTCGGTCGTGATCCTGGCCGGCGTGCTCGGCGGCTACTACTTCAACGTCATCCAGCAGGGGGTCAGCCCCGGCGCCTTCTTCGACGGCGCCACCACCCTGCTGCAGTTCTCGGATCTGCTGATCACCCTGTTCAAGGCCTGGACGTTCGGGTTCATCGCCGCCGCGGTGGCCTGCTACATGGGCATGAACTGCGACTACGGCCCCGTCGGGGTCGGCCGCGCGGTCAACCGCGCGGTGGTGGTCACCTCGATCGTGGTGTTCGCGACCAACTACGTGCTCACCATGATCTACCAGGTCCTCTTCCCCCCGAGGTTCTGATGGTCGCGATCTCCCCCGTACGCAGACTCGGCCGGGCGGTGCAGGGCCGCACCGCCGGCCTGGTCGCCTCGCTCAACCTGCCGATCTTCCTCGGCCGGGTCCTGTACCACCTGCTGTTCGACATCATCTTGAAGCGCAAGTACGGCCGCACGCTCGCCAAGCAGGTCAGCGACATCACGGTCGGCGTGGGCGCGCTGGTGATCGGCGGCGGCATGATCTTCGTCATCGCCACCATGTCGCTGGCCACCGGCGCCATGGTCGGCCTCCAGGGCTACCCCGGCCTGGAGCGGATCGGCGCCGAGGCGTTCACCGGCCTGGTCGCCAGCTACTCCAACGTCCGCGAGGTCACCCCGATCATCGCCGGGGTCGCGCTGGTCGCCCAGGTGGGCACCGGCTTCACCGCCGAGATCGGCGCGATGCGGATCTCCGAGGAGATCGACGCCCTGGAGGTCATGGGCATCAACTCGCTCGCCTACCTGGTCTGCACCCGGGTGGCGGCCGGGGTCATCGCCCTGGTGCCGCTCTACCTGGTCTCGCTGTTCATGGCGTTCTTCGCCACCCGGTTCATCACCATCGAGTACTTCGGGCTCTCGCCCGGCATCTACGACTACTACTTCCACCTCTATCTCCCCCCGATCGACGTGTTCTACAGCGTCATCAAGGTCGCGGTGTTCGCCTTCATCGTGATGTTCATCCACTGCTACCGCGGCTACTACGCCGCCGGCGGGCCGGTGGGCGTGGGCGTCGCGGCGGGCCGCGCGATCCGCGAGTCCACCATCCTGATGATCCTGATGAACCTGGTCCTGTCGTACATCTTCTGGGGTCACGGCAGCACAGTGAGGTTGACCGGATGAGCGACGAGCCTCTCTCCAAGCGGTCGCGGACCATCTTCGGCCTGGTGGGACTGGGCGTCATCGGTGCCGCCGCGACGTTCGTCGCGGTCGGCTCGACCCCCGACCACAGCGGCTCCACCTACTTCAACGCCTCGTTCGGCCGGGCCGGGCAGGGCCTGGACCCCGGCAAGTCCGACGTGAAGATCCGCGGGATCACGGTCGGCACCGTGGACGGGCTCAACCTGGAACGCGACGGGCGCGTCGCCGTCCGGATCCGGGTCGACGAGGGCATCCGGGTGCCGGAGTCGACCGTCGCCCGGGTCGAGCCGGTGTCGGTCTTCGGGCCCAAGGACATCCTGCTGGACCTCGGCAAGGGCGAGCTGACGGGACCGTTCCTGGCGGACGGCGCCCGCATCGGCCGGACGCAGGATCCGAAGGACCTGTCGGAGACGGCCTGGCCGGCGTACCGGCTCACCAAGGCGATCAACCCCGACGAGGTGACCACGATCCTGCAGGCGTTCTCCTCGGGCCTGTCCGGGCAGGGGCCGGCGCTGCGCCGGACCATCGTCAACGGCACCAAGGTCATCGACGCGACGCACGCCAACCGGGCGGTGATCCAGAGCCTGATCAGCGACATCAACGGGCTGTCCGGGACGCTCGGCTCGCGCGGCGACACCATCAACGCGACGATCGGCGACTTCAACAGCGTCGCCCCCGTCGTCTACGAGAAGCCCGACAAGATCTCCCAGCTGCTCGACCAGGGCAGCGCGCTGGCCGACACCGTCGGCGGCACGATGGCCCGCCAGGGCGGCAACCTCGGCAAGATCATCGACGGCGCCGGCGACACCGTCGCCGTCACCGCCCAGCAGCGCCGCAACCTGCCGGTCCTGATGGACAGCCTGAACGGGTTCTTCGGCCTGCTGGCCCAGATCATCCGGATCCCCGGCCCGGAGAACACGCTCATCGCCCAGGCCAAGGCCGAGCTGCCGCTCGACATCTGCAAGACGATCATCGACGTCTGCGCGGTTCCGGAGGCGGACGCCGGCGGTGACGGCGGCAGAGCCGCGACCAGGTCCACGAACCGGCCCAACGGCACCGGTCAGGGCACGGGGGTGAAGCCGTGAGCCGCAACGCGCGCGGTCCCGAGACGACCGTGGTCCTCAAGTTCGCGGTCTTCGTGGTGGTGACCGGGCTGCTGACGTTCTTCATCGGGCAGCAGATCCTCGCCACCAGCTTCAAGGACCGCTACAAGCTCACCGCGACGTTCGACGACGTCACCGGCCTGCTGGAAGGCGACGTCGTCAAGGTGGCGGGCGCCCCGGTCGGCCAGGTCAAGAGCATCGAGGTCCGGCGGGGCAAGGCCGTGGTCGGGATGGAGGTGGACAAGGGCGTGCGGGTCCCCGACGACTCGACCGCCGCGGTCCGCTGGCGCAACGTGATGGGCCAGCGGGTCATCTACCTCGAACCCGGGCGCGCCGCCGGGCGGCTCGGCGACGGCGACCGGGTGCCGCACACCCGGTCGGTGGTCGACCTCGGCGCGATCGTCAACAGCCTCGGCCCGCTGACCCGCAACCTGGACCCGAACCAGATCAACAAGATCCTGTTCGCGTTCACCCAGGCGCTGGACGGCAACGAGAAGAACATCGACCTGCTCGTGAACAACTTCGACGTGCTGCTGGCGACGTTCAACACCCGCCGCAAGACGATCGAGCAGATGGTCGACGACTACTCCACCGTCAGCGACGCGGTCGCGACCCGCGACCGGCAGATCGCCGCCAGCGTCGACAACCTCAAGGAACTGACGCGGGTGTTCGCCGGCAACCACCGGCTGCTGGAGAACGCGGTCGTCGAGGTCGCCGGGGTGACCACCACCCTCAACCAGGTCCTCGGCGGCAACGACGCCCAGCTCGCCCGGATCATCGACAACCTCGGCAAGTTCAGCGAGACGTTCCGGCTGAACGTGAACCAGCTGGAGAAGATGGTGCAGCAGCTGCCGCTGACCCTGCGCAGCCTGTTCGCCTCGGCCAACGGCGGTCACTTCCTGCGCACCAACGCCCTCTGCCTCAACATCGTCCAGGGGCCGTGCCCGTTCCCGATGGAGCTGCCCAGGTCGCCGAGCGACCAGCCGCGGCAGCCGTCCAAGGCCGAGCTGCAGAAGCTCCAGGCGATGCTGCGGGGTGGTCAGTGATGGCGCTGAAGTCGCTGCGCGACGTCAACCACCGGATCGTCGCGATCGTGACGCTGGCCGCGCTCGGCGCGGGCTGCGCGTTCGCGTTCGCCATCGGGCAGCTGCACCTGCTCGACCGGGGCTACACGATGAGCGGGGTCTTCTCCGACACCGCCGGGCTGAAGAAGGGCCAGGACGTCCGGGTCGCCGGCGTCAAGGCGGGCCGGGTCACCTCGGTGGAGCCGGACTTCAGGACCGGCACCATCCTCGTGAAGTGGCACGTCAACGCCGGCATCGACCTCGGCCCGGCGACCCGGGCCGAGATCCAGACCACCACCCTCATGGGCGGCCGCTACCTGCGGCTTTCCGGGCCGGTCGCCCGGCCGTACATGGCCGACGTCGACGAGTCCAAACGCCGGATCCAGCTGAAGAACACCTCGGTGCCGTTCACCGTCCCCGAGGCGCTCGACAGCGCGCAGAACATCGTCGGCAAGCTCGACCAGAAGTCCATCGACACGCTGCTGACCCAGATCAACAAGCTGGAGTCGCCCGGCGCGGCCAAGCTGAAGCGGATCCTGGTCAACCTGCGGCAGCTGTCGCGGACGCTGAACGACTCCGCCCCCGAGATCGAGAAGCTGATCGCCAACAGCAAGACGATCACCGGCACGCTGGCCGCCAAGGACGCGGAGCTCAAGCAGATCATCGAGTCCAGCCAGGTGCTGCTCAACACCCTGGTGCAGCGCCGCAACGAGCTGGCCGCGACCATCGGGCAGGGCAGCCGCACGGTGCGGACGCTGTCCAACGTGATCTCCAGGAACCAGAAGGAGATCGACACCCTGATGGACAACCTGCACCTGCTCACCACCCGGCTGGCCCCCAACCTGGACGCCATCAACACCGACTTCTCGCTGCTCGGGCCGACGTTCATGCAGGTGGCCAACCTCAAGGGCAACGGCCCCTACATCGAGGGGCTGCTGACCGGGCTCGGCCCGCTCCAGCCGCCCGGCCCGATCTCCACCCGCCGGCCGCCGGCGGGGCAGGGAGGCAACTGATGATGCCGATCAAGGTACGGGCCCGTACCGCGGCCCTGGCCGGCCTCTGCCTCGCGGTGACGGCCGGCGCGGGCGGCTGCTCGGCGCTGTCCGTGGACGCGGGCGGCAAGCGCACGATGACCGTGGAGTTCGCCAAGGCCCGCTCGTTCTACCCCGAGTCCAAGGTCAAGGTGATGGGCGCGGACGTGGGGCTGGTCGACAAGGTCGAGAAGCGCGGCGACCACATCCGCGTCACGTTCCACGTGGACGACGACGTCCCGCTGCCGAAGGGCGTGCAGGCGTCGATCGTGCCGCTGAACCTGGTCGGCGAGCGGAACCTGGTGCTGCACCCGGCGTGGAAGCCGGGCCAGCCCAAGGAGACCGGGCGGCACATCCCGATCGCGCGCACCCACGTGCCGGTCGAGGTGGACGACGCGCTCAGCTCGTTCACCAACCTGGCGGGGGCGCTCGACCCGACCAAGATGCGGCAGGCGCTCGGCAGCACCGCCGACACCGTGAACGGCAACGGCCGCGAGTTCAACGCCACGCTGGAGCAGAGCGCCCGGCTGGTGGAGAACGTCGCCGGCCAGGACAAGGAGCTGCTGGAGGTCGCGCGGAACCTGCAGCGCCTGGCGGGCGTCGTCCGCGGCCGCGAGCAGGTCCTCGGCCAGATGATCCGCAACTTCGGCGAGGCCACCCGGGTGCTGAGCGCCGAGCGCGGCGACCTCCAGGACCTCGTCCGCGGGATCCTCCAGCTGTCGAAGAACGGCGGCAAGCTGCTGGAGAAGTACAAGGGGCAGCTGCCGCACGACCTCGCGGTGCTGACCCGGGTCGCGCTGATCCTCAAGGGGAACTCCAAGTCGCTGGCCCAGCTGCTGGACGCGCTGCCGGGCATCGGCGACGCGCTCATCGGCGCGTACAACCCCGAGAACAAGTCGCTGCAGATCCGGTTCGCGACGGACGCGTTCCTGCGGACCTGGATGAAGGGCCTCCTCGGCACCGACGAGGTGGACTGCCCGCTGCCGGCGCCCAACTCCAACTGTCCCTGGATGAACGGAGGGGGGAACTGATGGCGATGGGCAGGATGACGGTCGTGGCACTGGTCGCGGCGCTGCTGGCCGCGCTCACCGGCTGCTCCATCCGCACCGCGGGCGCGCCGCAGGGCAGCCTCACCCTGAAGGCCACCTTCGACGACGTGCAGGGCCTGGTGGTCGGGCACAGCGTGCAGATGTCCGACGTCAAGATCGGCACGGTCACGAAGGTCGAGCTGGACCCGCGGACGTACAAGTCCACCGCGACGCTGTCGATCGTCGACGGGCACCGGATCCCGCAGGGCGTCGTCGCGGAGATCAAGGTGACCTCGCTGCTGGGCGAGAACTACGTGGACCTGATGCTGCCGCCGGGCGGCAGCATGGACCGCGGCCCGTTCCTGGCGACCGGGGCGTCGATCACCAACACCAGCGTGCAGCCGGCGTTCGAGCAGGTGGTCGGGCAGGCCGGGCCGCTGCTCCAGGCGCTGGCGGGCAACGACGTCGCCACCATCGTCAACACCGGCGCGGCCGCGCTGGACGGCAACGGCGAGCGGATCAACGTCACGATCGGCAAGTCCAGCGAGCTGCTGAAGGTGTTCTCCGCGCAGCGGGCCGAGCTGGTCGGCTCGGTGGACCAGTTCGCGAAGCTGGGCCGGTCGCTGGCCAAGGGCGACGACCAGCTCGCGAAGGCGCCGGGCGAGATCCAGCGGACCACCGCGCTGCTGAACGACAACAAGCACAAGATCCTCAAGACCGTCCAGAAGCTCACCCGGATGGCGCGCGAGCTCAACGACAAGGTGCTGGAGGGCCGGGTGCTGCGGCTGCGCAAGCTGCTGAACGACCTGGACCCGGTGCTGGCCGAGCTGGGCAACAACCGGGCCCGGCTGACCAGCCTGGTGAACGGGCTGGTGCAGTTCTCCACCAAGCTGCCGAAGGCCACGTACGACGGGCAGCTGCTGCTGTACCCGCTGGTGAAGGTCGTCTGGCCGGACGGCACGCCGCTGATCCCCGACAGCATCACGCAGGGCGGGCAGGGGGCGTCCAACGCCGGGACGAAGAAGAAGGAGCAGCGGCAGCAGGCGCCCAGGCTGCCCGAGGGGCTTGAGGGCGCGCTACCGGACCTCAACGACCTCCTGGAGCCGCGATGACCAGGCGCGTTTTCATCAACCTCGTGACGTTCGCCGTCCTCGGCGTCGTCATGGCGGTGTGGGCGCTCACCAGCATCATCCGGTTCGACTTCATCGACCGCCCGTACCACATCACCGTGGAGTTCCAGTCCTCGCCGGGCCTGCACCCGGGCTTCGAGGTCGACTACCTGGGGCTGCGGATCGGCAAGATCGACTCGGTCCGGCTGGTGCGGGACAAGGTCCTGGTCAAGCTGGACATCGAGCAGGGCGTCAAGGTCCCGCAGGGCGTCTCGGCGGCGGCGGCGCGCAAGTCCGCGGTCGGCGAGCCGGTGGTGGAGCTGACCCCGCCGCCCGGCGCCCGCCTGGACGGTCCCACGATGAAGGCGGGCGCGGTCATCCCGGTGTCGAAGACGTCGGTGCCGCCCAAGTACGGCGACCTGTTCGGCGCGGTCATCGACTCGCTGAAGGCGATCGACCCGAAGGACGCGCAGGTGCTCACCCACGAGCTGGCCGAGGGCTGGGCCGGCCGGGACGAGTCGCTCCGCAAGATCATCAACGGCGGCGACCAGCTCACCACCACGTTCGCCGAGAACACCGAGCTGCTGGACGGCCTCACCAAGGACCTCGGCCGCATCACCGGCGTGCTCAACCGGAACCGCGACCACCTCGGCGCCGGCGTCGACAACCTGGCCGCGCTCACCGACGCGCTGTCCCAGGTCCGCGGCGAGCTGCGGCAGCTGCGCGACCAGGGGCCCGGGCTGCTCGCCGAGGTGAACGGCCTGCTGGAGAAGACGGGCCCGGACTTCGAATGTACGGTGGGGACCCTCGGCAACTGGGGGATCAAGGGCTACAACCCCGACATCCTGGCCGACCTGCGCAAGACCCTCGCGCGGGCGCCCGACCTGAAGGTCGTGCTGGACAACGTGATCGGCAGGGACCGGGGCCAGCCGGTGCTGAACGTGGTCTTCCTGCTGACGTTCAACACGCTGGCGACGGTCGAGTACAAGTACCCGCTGGCGCAGCCGACGGCGAACAAGATCCCGTCCTGCCCGGACGGCCGCAACCCCGGAACGGCCAAGCAGAAGCCGTACAAGGCCAAGAACCCCGGAGAGACGATCCCCACCCATGACCCGTCGATCCAGGGCGACCAGCGGGCCGTCAACGCCGCGAACCGCTCGGCGGACGACTCTTCCGGCGGGCCGCCGGCGTGGCTAGTGTACGTTCCCCCGGTCCTGGCGCTGCTGGTACTGGTCCGCGTGATGACGCGCTCGGTCCCGGCGGTGGCGAGGCTGCGGTTCCGGCGGCGCAAGGACTGACCCCGACCCCCGAGGAGTACCTGAAGTGACAGGCAAGACCCCCAAGGACGTCCACGAGGACGCCGCGGAAGTCGACGCCGTCGAGACGGAGGACGCCTCGGCCGAGCCGGCCGGGGCGCCCGCCGAGGGCGCGGCGAGGCCGGCCCGGCGGCGCCGGCGGGTCAGGGTCATCGAGGTGCTCGATGACGAGGATCTCGACGAGGTCCTCGACGCGATCGACGCCGAGGACGACGAGGCGGAGGAGGACGAGCCCGCCCCGGCGGCGAAGGAGCGTTCCAAGGCCGCGGTCAAGGCCGGGTCCGCGACCGCGACGAGGTCGGACGTCAAGGCGGCGCCCAAGCCGGCGACCGCCACCCGGCCGGACATCAAGGCCGCCCCCAAGCCGGCGGCGAAGCCGGCCCCCGTCTCGATCGACGAGGCGGCGGGCGGCGGCCTGTTCGGGATGGGCCGCACGCAGGCGATCGTGGTGGTCGTCCTGGTGGCGCTGCTGGGAAGCCTGGCGATCTGGCAGTGGCGGACGGCCGCCGGCCTGGCGGGCGAGGAGGAGGAGCGCGCCGCGGTCTCCAAGATCGCCCGCGAGTACGGGAACGTGGCGCTCAACTACAACGCCTCCAACTACCAGGCCCAGATGAAGAAGGCCGAGGGCCTGATGGGCGGCGACCTCCTGGAGAGCTTCAAGGCCAACACGCTGCCCAACCTGGGCAAGACGTTCCAGGACAACCCGCAGCTGGTGCTGACCTCGAAGACCGACCAGGTGTTCGTGGGCGACGTCGACGAGCGGTTCGCCGCGGCGACGATCTCGGTGGACGTCAGCGTCAGGACGGCCGACGGCGCGCACGAGTCGCCGGCCACGCTGATCCGGCTCGCCATCGCCAAGATCGATGGCAGGTGGAAGGTCACGAAGATGTACGCCTCGGGCGCCAACGACCAGAACCAGGCGCAGCAGGGCGGCCTCCCGAACGTCCCGTCCGGCAGCCCGTCCCCGAGCGGCGAGCCCAAGGGCGAGAAGACGGAGAAGCCCAAGGACTAGGCTCGTTCATTCAGCGAGCGCGCTCGCGAGCAGGCTTGGACCGGCGCCGACGGGCGCTGGGTGCGGCGCCCCGTACGGCGGAGACCGTGCGGGGCGCGGCGCGTTCGCGTGGAGGGGGAGCGATGACGGGGACGCCGGAGGGGCCGGTCCCGGACGGGATCGTCCGGGAGTTCGGCCTGCTGCTCGGGGCCACCACGCTGCTGGAGCGGATCGCGGCGCGCGAGCTGGAGCGCCGCTGCGGCATCCGGCACCCGGTGTTCGAGGTGCTGCTGCGGCTGGCGCGGGAGGGCGCGGGCGGCCCGCTGACCATGGGCTTCCTGGCCGGCGAGATGATCCTGACCAGCGGCGGCATGACCCGGCTGGTCGACCGGATGGAGCGGGACGGGTACGTCCGCCGCTGCGCCGCCCCCGACGACCGGCGGCGCCAGCTGGTCGAGCTGACCGGCGCCGGCCGCGCGAAGCTGGCCGAGGCCCTGCGGGTGCACGCGGAGACCCTCGACCGCCACTTCGCCGCCCCGCTCACCGACGTCCAGCGCCGCCACCTCGTCGAGGCGACCGCGGCCCTCCGCGAGCACGCGAGGAACGAGCTCGGCGACCTGGGCTGAGCCGGACGTTGACTCGTGGCGTGTCTCGCCGCCGGCGTGCCGCGGACAGGGGGACACGCCACGAGTCAACGCGGCGGCGGGGTGTCAGGCGGCCTGTCGGGCGGTTCCGTCAGCGGGAGTAGTGCTCTACTACGAGCTGCTCGTCGCAGATGACCGGGATCTCCTCGCGCTCGGGGAGGCGGGAGAGGCGGGCGGCCAGGGCGTCGTGCCGGACCTCCAGGTAGGCCGGGACGGACTCGGTGTGCCCGCCGGCGGCGGCGACCTGGAAGGGGACCATGGAGCGGCTGCGCTCGGCGATGGTGATCACGTCGCCGGGGCGGACCCGGTACGACGGGCGGTCCACGCGGCGGCCGTTCACCAGGACGTGGCGGTGCACGACGAACTGCCGCGCCTGGTAGATCGTGCGGGCGAAGCCGGAGCGCAGGACGAGCGCGTCCAGCCGGCGTTCGAGGTCGATGAGCAGCGCCTCGCCGGTCTTGGCGCCGGTCTTGGACGCCTTGGCGAAGGCGTTGCGGAGCTGGGCCTCGCGGATGTTGTACTGCGCGCGCAGCCGCTGCTTCTCGCGGAGCCGGATCTTGTAGTCGGACTCGGTCTTGCGGGCGCGGCCGTGCACCCCGGGCGGGTACGGGCGGGCCTCGAAGTACTTCACGCTCTTGGGGGTCAGCGGGATTCCCAGGGCCCGGGAGAGCCGGACCTTGGGCCGGGGGTTGTTCATTGCCCTCCTTCGATGGTTAGGTGAACCTTAGTTAGGCAAGCCTAACCTATCTGTACGAGTCAAGGAGGTCCACGGATGAGCGAGGCGAGCGAGGCGAGCGAAGCGCCGACGCCCCAGCGGCCCACCGCCGGCGAGCGGGCGCGGACGCTGTCCTACGGCGTCGCGGACGGCGTGCTGGCCGTACCGGGCGTCCCCTACGCCCCCGTGCCCGCGCACGCCACCGACGCCGACGGCCGCCCGCTGCTGCTCCTGCCCGCCGAGTCGGCCGTGGTGTCGGCGCTGGCGGGCGAGCCCGACCTGCCCGCCACGCTGCGGATCTCCGACGTCGCGCCGGTGCCGCTGCCCGACCGGCTGCGCGGCCAGGCGTGGCTGCACGGCTGGATCACCGAGATCCCCGAGGGCGAGCGCCGCGACGCCGCGCTGCGGATCTCCCGCCTGCACCCGCGCCCCGAGCTGCTGGAGGCGGGCGCCGCCGACAACGCCCGGCGGCGCTGGACGGTGCTGGCGTTGGAGGCCGCCGAGGTCGAGGTCAAGGACATGTGGGGAACGGCGACGCTGGAGCCCGAGGAGTACGCGGCCGGTGTCCCCGACCCGCTGGTGGCCATCGAGTCCGGCATCCTGTCCCACCTCGACGAGTGCCACCGCGACGAGCTGGCCGTGATGCTGCGCCGGCTGAACGGCGCGTCCCACGTGCCCGCGGCGCGGGAGGGCCGCGAGCCGGTCGTGCGCCCGCTCGCCCTCGACAGGTACGGGATGTGGCTGCGATGCTCCGGAGCGGAGCGGGCGGACGCCGAACCCGTCGACCTGCGCGTGGTCTTCGGCGAGCCGGTCAGTGATATCCACGGTCTGCGGTGCGTGTACCGGCGGCTGTTCGCGGGGGCGGCCCACTGAGAATGCGGGGCGCTTGACCGTGTTATCCCGGATGTCGGAAGCATGGTCGGTGCGCCATCCTCGGGGCTCCGGCCGCGTGCCGTTCCGCGACCGGGGCCCGCGCCGACCGCCGCGGGCGCTCCCAGCGGGGTGGGGCGCCCAAGGCCGCTCCAACCGGCGCGGACCCGGGCACCGGAACGGCCCGGACCGGCCGGTGGTCCGGCGCCGCGGACGCGACAGGGGGGCGCGGCCCGGGCCACTGGCGAGAATTGGCCCTGTCCGACCTCCCACCCGGACGGCCAGTCTGGAGTCATGAACCACGACGACGGCTCCCGCCGCCACCAGCAGACCCGCGCCGTCCACCCGAACGTGAACACCCCCGCCGGCAGCCGCCCGATCGGCGTGCCGATCCACCAGGGCCACATCTTCGCCTTCGAGGACGCCGAGGAGATGGCCGCCGCGTTCCAGGGACCGCGCTCGGCGTACTTCTACGGGCGCTTCGCCAACCCGACCGTCCGCTCCCTGGAGGACGCCGTCGCCGACATGGAGGGCGGCGCGGCGGCGATCGCGGCCGCGTCCGGGATGGGCGCGATCAACGCCGTGCTGACGGGCCTGCTGCGGTCCGGCGACCACGTCATCGCCCAGTCCTGCCTGTACGGCGGTACGTTCGCGCTGCTCGCCGACCTGGCCGAGCGCTGGGGCGTCGAGGTCACCCACGTGTCCGGCGACGACCCCGAGGAGGTACGGGCGGCGCTGCGCCCCCGGACCCGGCTGCTCTACCTGGAGACGATCGCCAACCCGACCACGCAGGTGGCCGACCTGCCCGGCCTCATCGCCGTGGCCCGCGAGAACGGCGTGACGGCGGTCGTCGACAACACGTTCGCGCCCACCCTGTGCCGGCCCATCGAGCACGGCGCCGACATCGTCGTCCACTCGGCCACCAAGTACATCGGCGGGCACGCCGACATCCTGGGCGGCATGGCCGTGTTCGCGGACGGGGCGACGCACGAGAAGGTCTGGAAGCACGCGATCGAGCTGGGCGCCGCGCCCGACCCGTTCGCCGCCTGGCTGGCCCTGCGCGGCTTCGCCACGCTTCCCCTGCGCATCGAGCGGCAGAGCGCGACGGCCCTCGAACTGGCCCGCCGGCTGGAGGCGCACCCGGCCGTCGCCCGCGCCGCCCACCCCGGCCTGCCGAGCCACCCGCAGCACGAGCGCGCGCGGCGGCTGCTGCCCGCGGGCGGCGGCGGGGTGCTGTCGTTCGACGTCGAGGGCGGCCGGGAGGCGGGCCGGATCTTCACCGACTCGGTCCGGCTGATGCATCTGGCCGCCTCGCTCGGCGACGTGTCGACGCTGGTCATGCATCCGGCGAGCACGTCCCACCGGCAGCTCGACGCGGGCGCCCTGGAGGCCGCCGGGATCGGCGCGGGCACCGTCCGCATCGCCGTCGGCCTGGAGCACCCCGACGACCTGTGGGAGGACGTCGAGCAGGCGCTCGCCAAGGCCGCCGGGTAGCGGGCCACCGGGCGCCTACCGGGCGCCTAGAGGTAGAAGCCGGTCGCGGACGACGGCGCCTCCTGCGCGGACGGGGCCTTCTCGCCCTTGCGGAGGGCGGCCAGCTCGGCGAGGGTGGCGCCGTCGGGGCCGATCTCGGCGCCGTCGGCCGCGCCGTCCAGCCAGCCGAGCGACTCGCTCCGGGTGAGCGGGCCGACCTCGATCTGCGCCAGGCAGCGGCCCGGCCGGACGATCGCCGGGTGCAGCCGGGTCAGGTCCTCGTTGGTGGTGATCGCCACCAGCACGTCCCGGCCCTGCCCCAGCATGCCGTCGGTGAGGTTGAGCAGCCGGGACAGCCCCTGGCCGGTCGACTGCTTGGCCTCGCCGCGGATCAGTTCGTCGCAGTCCTCCAGGATGAGCAGCCGCCAGCGGCGCTCCTCGTCGTCGTCCTCGCCGACCGCCACCTCCATGAGGTAGCTGGGCGTCCCGAACAGCGCCTCAGGGTCCAGCACGCAGTCGGACTGGCACCAGGAGCCCCACGCGCGCGCCAGCGCGCGCAGGGCGGTCGTCTTTCCGGTGCCGGGCGGGCCGTGCAGGAGCAGCAGCCGGCCCGCGATGTCGTCGCGTTCCAGGTTCATGACGCGGTCGAGGGCCTCGGCCACCGGGGCGGTGTAGTTGCGCCGGATGTCGGTCCACGAGTCGGCCGAGATCGCCCGTTCGGTACGGACCGGGCCGTGCGGCCCCATGTGCCAGAAGCCCATCTCGACGTGGGTGTCGTCGGTCTTGGGCGGCTCGGTGGCGTCCTTGACGCACGACTCCAGGACGCTCTCGGCCAGCTCGTCGGTGACCGCCGACACCGCGACGTAGGCGGCGCCGTTCTTCCACCGGTTGGTGAGCAGCGTCCAGCCGTCGCCCTCGGCCAGCACCGACTCCTTGCCGCGCTCGTGCGCGACGCGGGTCAGCCGCGCCCCCTCGGGGCGCAGCGGCGCGTCCGGCTTCACGTGCTCCAGCCGCGCCGACCGCGACCAGGGCTGCTCGCCGGACGCGAACGGGCGCAGCGACAGCACGTCCATCACGTCGGCGGGGGAGTTGTTGTCACTGAGGTTGAACACCACCGGCAGGGCGGCGTCGGGCCCGGGGCCCTCATCATGCGGCTCGACGAGATGCAGGATCTCTTGCGGCCTCTCTCGCGAGACGGTCATGGCATCGATGATCAGGGGCGCCCGGCGGGGGCGTCCACCGAATTAACCTTCCGTTCCGCGGTTCTTGCGGGCCTCGAGCTCCTTGCGGTCCAGCTCCTCGGCCTGCTCCGGCGTGGGGGCCGTACCGCCGAGGTAGGCGGGCTGCCACCAGCGGTCGGCGCCGGCCGGCAGCTCGGGGTACTCGCGCTGCGCCTTCTCCAGCAGCTCCGACAGCTGGGCGTGCAGGTCCGCGGTGACCTGGTCGTAGTTGTCGCCGCGCTTGGGGTACATCGGCTCGCCGACCAGGATCGTCACCGGGACGCCGCGCTGCAGCAGCCGGCGCTTGCGGCCCTTGGTCCACATCCGCTGCGGGCCCCACAGCGTGATCGGGATCAGCGGCACGTCGGCGGCCACCGCCATCCGCACCGCGCCGCTCTTGATCTCCTTGACCGTGAACGAGCGGCTGATCGTCGCCTCGGCGAACACCCCGATGATCTCGCCGGACTTCAGCGCAGTCAGCGCGGCCTTGTAGGAGGCGGCGCCCGCGTTCCGGTCCACCGGGATGTGGTGCATCCCACGCATCAGCGGCCCGGCGATCCGGTTGTCGAAGATCTCCTTCTTCGCCATGAACCGCACCAGCCGGCCGGCGGGGTGGGCGGCCAGCCCGGCGAAGATGAAGTCGAGGTAGCTGACGTGGTTGCTGACCAGCACCGCGCCACCGGTACGGGGGATGCGCTCGGTCCCTTCAAGGCGGAACTTGATGTTCAGTGCTTTGAAGAGCCCCTGGGCCGCCTTGATCACCGGTGGATACACGATTTCCGACATGGATGCACGGTACCGGACCGGGGCCCGCGGCCCGGGCCGGAGCCGCCCGACCCGGCGAACGATCGCGCGGCGGGCCCCAACTCTGAGATGGTGGTGCCGAGTGATCTGGATGTTCCGGTGAAGGGGGATGAGCATGGAACCGTTGGACGCGGCGGCGGACGTGCACGCGCTCATCCGGGACCTGCTGCCGGTGGTGGCGCCCAGCGCCTGGTTCGACCACGGGACCGCCGAGGTGGTGCTCCCGGTGGGGAGGTCGGAGGCGCGCGCCTCCACCTGGACGGCGCTGGAACGGTGCGCGCGCGAGCCGCGCGAGACCTGGCCCGGCGTGGTGGACGAGTGGGTCCGGGAGGTCGGCCAGCGCGCGTTCCTGGCGGTCGGCGAGATGGAGCTGTTCGGGGACGTGCGCGAGCTGCTGCGGCTGCGCATCGTGCCGAAGCTCGCGCCGCGCGACCGCGAGGGCCTGGTGGTGGTCCCGGCCGGCGACCACTTCGACGCGATGGTGATGATCGAGCATCCGCGGTACGGCGGACCGCTCACCAAGGCCCGGGCCGGCCTGCTGGGGCTGCGCAAGCTCGGCTACGTGATGACCAACACGCACGACCGCGAGCTGGCCGACGTGTCGGTGCGCGACCAGCCGCTGCTGCCCGGCCGGGACGTCCGGGTGGTGACCAAGCCCGGCAGCCGCTACGTGTCGGCGCTGCTGAGCGAGGTCGAGCAGTTCCTGCCCGGCCCCAACCGGCACGGCGCCCTGGTCGGCGTCCCGTGCCACAGCACGCTGCTGCTGTATCCGATCACCTCCACCGCGGTGCTGGAGGTGCTGCCGGTCTTCGCCGACGTCGTCAAGGAGATGCACGCCGACGCCGATGACCCGTGCGCGCCCGGTGTCTACTGGAGCCACGGCGAGCGCCGCCTCACCCCCCTGGCGGGGGCCGCGGACACCCCGGCGCCCGGCGAGTTCGCCTCGCTGCTGATGCGCCTCCCCGACTTCCCCTAGCGGGGACCGCTAGGGCAGCTTCCAGTCGACGGGGGCGGCGCCCTGCTGCTGGAGCAGCTGGTTGGCGCGGCTGAACGGGCGGGAGCCGAAGAAGCCGCGGTCGGCCGACATCGGGCTCGGGTGCGCGGACTCGATGCACGGCACGCCGGGCATGAGCGGCTTGAGGTCGCGGGCCTGGCGGCCCCACAGGATCGCCACCAGCGGCCGGCCGCGCGCGGCGAGGGCGCGGATGGCCTGCTCGGTGACCTCCTCCCAGCCCTTGCCGCGGTGCGAGTTGGGTCGGCCCGGCATCACGGTGAGGGACCGGTTGAGCAGGCAGACGCCCTGCGCGGTCCACGGCGACAGGTCGCCGTTGGACGGCTGGGGGAGGCCGAGGTCGGAGCCGTACTCGCGGAAGATGTTGACCAGGCTGCCGGGCAGCGGCCGGACGTCGGGGGCGACCGAGAAGCTGAGCCCGACCGGGTGGCCGGGCGTCGGGTACGGGTCCTGGCCGACGATCAGCACCCGGACGTCGTCGAAGGGGTGGGTGAACGCGCGCAGGATGTTCGCGCCCGCGGGGAGGTAGCGGCGCCCCGCCGCGACCTCGGCGCGCAGGAAGTCGCCCATGGCCGAGATCCGGCCGGCCACGGGGTCGAGGGCCTTGGCCCAGCCCGCGTCGACGATCTCCGAGAGTGGTCGTCCCGTCATGGCGGACCACCCTAATGCCGGGGTCCGACACCCGCTTCCGGAACCGGACTTGATCGTGTGAGTGAAGTTATCTGACCACAACAGGTCGGAAGGTCGTGTTGCTCCGGAGGCGCCCGAGACCTCCCAGTTGAACGCGGTGAAAACTCCAGTTAAGTCGGCGTTACTTCATTTCTGACCGCATTGACGTACCGCGCGGTATTTCATACCTCCTAGAGGGGTAGGCCGGCGCAGGGCACTTGAGACGGGACGACTATGAGCCAGCTGACGACCGTTGACGCCACCTTCCTCAGCGCGGAGACGAGCACCACGCACGCGCACATCGCGGGCCTGGGCGTGCTCGACCCCGCGACCTGCCCCGGCGGGCGGCTGACCGTCGCCGCCGTGGTCCGGCTCGTCCGCGAGCGCGCCCACCTGGCGGCGCTGCCCCTCCGGCAGCGCCTCGCCGAGGTGCCCCTGGGGCTCGACGTCCCGTACTGGGAGGACGATCCGCACTTCGATCCCGAACGGCACATATTCGAGATCGGCCTCCCCGCGCCGGGCAACGCCGCCCAGCTCGGCGAAGCGGTCGCGATGCTGCACGAGCGCCCCCTGGACCGCGGCCGCCCGCTCTGGGAGATCGCCCTCATCCAGGGCCTGGAGGGCGGCCGCTGCGCCGTGTACGTCAAGGCCCACCACGCCGCGATCGACGGCGTCCTCGCCGCCGAGACGCTCGCCGCGCTGCTCGACCTGTCACCCGAGCCGCGCGAGCTGCCCGCCGACGACGCCGCGCCGCAGCGCGCCCCGGGCGCGCTCAGCATGCTGAGCACCGGGCTGCTCAAGGCTGCCACGCACCCGCTGCGCAGCGCCCTGTCGGTGGCCCGCACCGCCCCGCACCTCGACGAGATCCCCGGCGTCATGCAGCTGCCCGGCGTCGGCCTCGTCTCGCAGGCGATGCAGGGCGTGCTGCGCCGCGACGGCGGCCCCCGCGCCCCCCGGGTCAGCGCGCCGCCCACCTCGTTCAACCGGCCCATCGGCCGGCACCGCACGGTCGCGTACGGGGAGCTGGACCTCGCCGAGATCAAGGAGGTCCGCACCGCGCTCGGCGGCAGCGTCAACGACGTCGTGATGGCGGTGTGCGCGACCGCGCTGCGGCAGTGGCTCGACAAGCGCGGCGAGCTGCCGGACGGCCCGCTGGTCGCCGGCGTCCCGGTGTCGCTGCGCAAGGACGGCCGGGAGAACGACCCCGGCAACCAGGTCTCGATCATGACGACCCCGCTGGCCACCCACCTCGCCGACCCGGCCGAGCGGTACGCCGCCGTACGGCGGGACATGGAGCTGGGCAAGCGGCGGTTCCTGGCGAGCTCGGGCGGCTGGCTGCGGGACCTCACCGGGCTGGTGCCCGCGCCGCTGATGGGCCCGCTGGCCCGGATGGCGATGAGCGTGGTGCCGAGCCTGGACCTGCGGCCGATGAACCTGATCATCTCCAACGTGCCCGGCCCGCAGTTCCCGCTCTACCTGAGCGGCGCCAGCGTGCTCGGCTACTACCCGATCTCGGTGATCACCGACATCAGCGGCGGGCTCAACATCACCGTGTTCTCCTACGACGGCAAGGTGGACATCGGCATCGTCGCCTGCCGCGACCTGGTCCCCGACCCGGCCGAGCTGATCGACCACCTGACCGACGCGCTGGACGAGCTCAGGGCGCTCGCCCGGGAGTGATCCCCAGGACCCGCCGGTGCCGCCAGGCCAGCCTCAGCGCGGCGGCACCGGCAGGCTGCATCGGGGCGGGGACCGTGCCGTCGAACGCGGCGGTGCGGACCCGCCCCTCCGCGTTCTCCGCCACCAGCCCGCCGAAGAACTCCCCGAACGCCGCGTCCTCGAACACCGCGACCGCCAGCAGGTCCACCGCGAGCGTCAGCGGATCGACGCCGAGGCCGAGGCAGCGCACCCGCACCCGGCCGTCGCGGCGGGCCGCGGTCAGGTCCCGGTGGAACGGCCACGCCTCCTGGTCGAAACCGGGCGGGTAGTCCTCGGCCCCGCCCAGCAGCTCCTCGTGGAACTCCCGGACCACGCACCGCCACGGATCGAGATCCCCCCGCCCGCCCTCCAGCGGCTGGAAGACCCCGACCGGCATCACCTGGTGCAGCCCGCCCGCGTGCGCGACCTTCTCCGGGTCCCGCCAGTGCAGCACGTACGTCCCGGACTCGGTCACGGTCAGCGTCGTGATGGCGAGCAGGGCCGGCCGGCGCGCGAGGTCGCACGGATCGCCGATCCGCCGCCGCAGCGGCAGCCCCGGCGTCCCGGCGGCCAGCTCGTGCGCGACGGCCTCGCCGACGTTGACACCGTCGAAGTACCGCGCGGGCCCGAACGACAGCGTTCCCCGCGCGCCCCTCGTCCCGCCGGTCCCGTTCGCGAGGTCCGCGTCCAGCAGGCGGTAGCTCGGCCGGTCCTCGAACACCCTCGGGCGCGCCAGCCCGGCCATCGCCGCCGCGTACGTCCGGTACCCCGGCGGCAGCCCCTCGGGCGGGTCCGCGACGGCCGGGGGCGCGGGCCGGTCGTCCCAGCCGACCCGCAGGTCCTCCAGCGGCAGCGGCTCGCCGGGCACCCACTCGGGCCGGGCCAGCAGCGGCGTCCCCTCCACCCGCGCCACGCCGGGGTAGTGCGCGCCCGCGGCCTCGCCCAGCTCCGGCCGTTCCGCGGTGAGACGGGCACGTGCTTCTCGCCACGTATCGGCATCCACCGAACCAGCCATATCAGTCCTCGCATATCGTCGATACACGTGCGTGACGATCGACCTTCCCCCAGCCCCGCCCCCGAGACCGGTACCCCCCTGAAGGCCAAGGCCCCCGTGATCGCGTGGGTGCTGTGGTCGGTCGGCATCCTCGCCTACGTCGTCGCCATCCTGCACCGCACCTCGTTCGGCGTCGCCGGCCTCGACGCCGCGGACCGGTTCGGCGCGTCCGGCGGCATCCTGGCCTCGTTCACCGTGCTGCAGCTGCTCGTGTACGCCGGGCTCCAGATCCCCGTCGGCCTGCTCCTCGACCGGCTCGGGCCGCGCGTGATGGTCGCCGGCGGCGCGCTGCTCATGGCCGCCGGGCAGGCGCTGCTGGCGTTCTCCACCGACATGGCCGGCGCCGTGGCGGCCCGGATCATGGTCGGCGCGGGCGACGCGATGACGTTCATCAGCGTGCTCAGCGTGGTCACCCGGTGGTTCCCCGCCCGGCAGGTGCCGGTGGTGACGCAGCTCACCGGGCTGCTCGGCCAGCTCGGCCAGGTGCTCAGCGCGGTGCCCCTCGTGGCGCTGCTGCACGGCCCCGGCTGGACGCCCGCGTTCGCGTCGGCCGCCGCCCTCGGCGTGCTCGTCGGCGTGCTCGCGATGGCCTTCCTCCGGAACGGTCCACCCGGCACGATCCGCACCGGCGCCGGGTCCCTGCGGGAGGTGGGCGGCGACCTCCGCGCCTGCTGGCGCCACCCCGGCACCCGGCTCGGCCTGTGGACGCACTTCGTCACCCAGTTCTCCGCGAACACGTTCGCGCTGATGTGGGGCTTCCCGTACCTCGTCTCCGGCCACGGCCTGTCCGCCGGCGCCGCCAGCACGCTGATCACCGTCTTCGTGCTCGCCACCATGGTCGCCGGCCCGCTCGTCGGCCGGCTCGTGGCCCGCCACCCGCTGCGCCGCTCCTGGCTGGTCCTCGGCATCGTCGCCGTCATGATCACCGCCTGGACGGCGGTGCTGGCCGTGCCGCCGCCCGCGCCGCACTGGCTGCTGTTCGTCCTGGTGCTCTGCGTGGCGCTGGGCGGCCCCGGCTCCATGATCGGCTTCGACTTCGCGCGGACGTTCAACCCGCCGTCCCGCCAGGGCACCGCGACCGGCATCGTGAACTGCGGCGGCTTCGTCGCGGCCCTCGTCTCGATCCTGCTGATCGGCCTGGTGCTGGACGCGATGTCGCCCGGCGGCGGCTTCACCCCGGAGGCGTTCCGCGCCGCCTGGACCGTCCAGGCCCTCCTGTGGGCCATCGGCCTGGCGGGCGTCTTCCGGACGCGGCGGCTCGCCCGCCGCCGGATGGCGGAGGACGGGATCGAGATCCCGCCCCTGCGCGTGTTCGGCCGGCGCCAGAAGGTGTCAGGCGGAGCGTAGCTCCAGGGTGCAGCACTTGGGGCCGCCGCCGGCCTTGCGGAGCTCGGAGAGGTCCACCGGGACCGGCGTGTAGCCGTGCGCGTCCAGGGTCGCGATCAGGGCGGTGGCCTCGGCGTTGAGGACGACGTTGCGGCCGTCGCTGACGGCGTTGAGGCCGAGCACCGCCGCGTCCGCCTCGCCGGCGACGACCGCGTCCGGGAACAGCCGTTCCAGCACGGCGCGGCTGCCCGGCGAGAACGCCCCCGGGTAGTACGCGACGTTGCCGCCGTCGAGCGGGAACAGCGCGGTGTCCAGGTGGTAGAAGCGCGGATCGACCAGGCGGAGCGTCACCACGGGGCGGCCGAGGAACTCCTGGGCCTCCTGGTGCGCGGCGAGGTCGGTACGGAACCCGGTGCCGGCCAGGATGACGTGGTCGAGGGTGAGGAAGTCCCCCTCGCCCTCGTTGGTGTGCAGCCCTTCGAGGGTGTCGGTGAAGCCGTTGCCGCGCAGCCACTCCATGTACGCCGGGCCCTCGGCGGCGCGCTCGGGGTGGGTGAAGCGGGCGCCGTACGCCCGGCCGCCGACCACCAGCGCGCCGTTGGCGGCGAAGACCATGTCCGGCAGGCCGGGGATCGGGTCGATCAGGTCGACCCGGTGGCCGAGCCCGAGGTACGCGGCGCGCAGCGCCTCCCACTGCTCGACGGCCCGCGCGGCGTCCGCGCCGGCGCCGGGGTCCATCCACGGGTTGATCGCGTACGTGACGGCGAAATGCTCCGGGCGGCACATCAGGTAGCGGCGCCGCGAGGCGGTCCGGACGGGCCGGGCTGCGGGCTCCAGAGCCGGCGACACGGTCATGCGGTCTCCTGGGTTTTCAATGATCGATCGGAAGGCCGGACGATCGAAATCCTAGGAGCCCGCGGGGCGGTTCAGCAGCCGCGCGGTATTGCGCTGACCTGGTGTTCCGTTGCTTTCCCGGCCGCGGGACGGCGATTCGTTGCGCGGTCCCGCGACCGGTCGGAAAGCGTCCGGATCACATATTGATCATGTGGCCCGCGAGGCCGTGGACGGCCTCCTTCATGGCCTCGCCCAGGGTCGGGTGGGCGTGCACGTTGCGGGACACCTCGTGGACGGTCAGGTCCCACTGCTGGGCCAGGGTCAGCTCGGGCAGCAGCTCGGTGACCTCCGGGCCGATCATGTGGGCGCCGAGGATCTCGCCGTACCTGGCGTCGCTGATCACCTTGACGAAGCCCTCGCCCTCGCCCATGCCCAGCGCCTTGCCGTTCGCGCTGTACGGGAACTTGGCGACCTTGACGTCGAAGCCCTGCTCCTTGGCCTGCGCCTCGGTCCAGCCGAAGCTGGCGACCTGCGGCTGGCAGTACGTGGCCCGCGGGATCATCACGTAGTCGAGCTCCATCGTCTCGGCGTCGGCGATGGTCTCGGCGGCGACGATGCCCATGGCCTCGGCCGCGTGCGCCAGCATCAGCTTGGCGGTCACGTCGCCGATGGCGTAGATGTGCGGGACGGACGTGCGGCAGTGGCCGTCGACGTCGATGGCGCCGCGCTCGGTCAGCCGGACGCCGGTCTTCTCCAGCCCGTAGCCCTCGACGTTGGGCTGGAAACCGATCGCCTGGAGGACCTTGTCGGTCTCCAGCACCTGCTGGTTCCCGTCCTTGCCCGTCACGGTGACCTTGACCTTGGGGCCGGAGTCGTCGATGGCGTCGACGCGGGTGGAGGTCAGGACGTCCACGCCGAGCTTGCGGTAGCGCTTGGCCAGCTCCTTGGACACGTCGGCGTCCTCGTTGGGCACCATCCGGTCGAGGAACTCGACGATCGTCACCTTGACGCCGTAGTTGTGCAGCACGTACGCGAACTCGACGCCGATCGCGCCGGCGCCCGCGATGACGATGCTCTCCGGCAGGTCGGAGCTGAGGATCTGCTCCTCGTACGTCACGACCCGCTCCGACAGGGAGGTCCCCGGCAGCAGCTTGGTGTGCGCGCCCGCGGCGATGATGCAGCTGCCGAACGTCACCGTCTCGGTGCCGCCGTCGGTCCTGGCCACCTGGAGGGTGTTGGGGTCGGTGAACGTGCCCCGGCCGTCGAATGTGGTGATCTTGTTCTTCTTCATGAGGAACTGGACGCCCTTGACGAGCTTCTCCGAGACCTCGCGGCTGCGCTGGAACGCCTTGCCGTAGTCGAAGGAGACCGGCCCCTCGGCCTTGATCCCGTACTTGTCCGCCTCGTGGGCGAAGATGTGGGCCAGCTCCGCGTTGCGCAGCAGGGCCTTGGAGGGGATGCAGCCCACGTTCAGGCAGACCCCGCCCCAGTAGCGCTCCTCGATGATCGCCGTCTTCAGCCCCAGCTGTGCCGACCGGATCGCGGCGACATATCCACCCGGGCCGGAGCCCAGGACCACGACGTCAAAATGATTGCTCATTCTTAGGACGATATTCCGCGGCGGGCGGTGTTCGCATCCCGACCTGCCCCGTCCCGCCCGCGCCCGCGGGGAGCGCGAGACACGGCCGGTGACTGAATGACCGCGATTGAGGCTTCTTCGTAACATGCTGTTATGATTTTGTAGGTGCCCGCGTGACGGCGATGGTGTAAGTCGCACGCTGTGGCGCGGAACTCAACCCGTCCAGGAACATGCGCAGCCCGCGGTGTCGTTCATGCAGAGCCGGGCAAGGCAGAGCACGCGCCGGATGGAGCACGCCCCGGCCCCGGCGCGCCGGCGACCCCGACGAACCCCTCCGGCCCGGCCGGCGGTGTGCGTCCGCGTGCGCCCGGGCCCGTCCCGGATCGCTCGACCCGCTCGAGAACGCTCGAGAACGCGAACAAGAGAACGTGGGAGGAATGGCGAGTGAGGATCCCGAAGCGCGTCAACGCCGTCCTGGACCGGGCGGAGCGGCACGCCGGACCTCTGCTGGTGGTGATCGCCCTGGTCGCCGCCGCCGTGGCCGCGATGTGGGTGCCGCTGCTCGCCGGTTTCTTCCTCGGCGCCGCCGCCGGCGGCTTCTACGTCCACCTGCGGATGAGCAAGCGGATCGCGCGGGCCCGCCGCGAGGTGGACGACCTGCTCCGGGAGAACGGCGCGCTGCGGCACCGCAACACCGTGCTGGCCAGCGGCGTCATCACCCGGGAGGCGCAGGTGACGCAGGCGCTCGTCGCGATCCCGGAGGTCGAGCCCAACGAGGACCCGCAGCGCACGCAGGCCCTTCCGGCGCTCTTCGACGACCAGGACGACCAGGACGACCGGAGTGACCAGGACGACCTGGACGGCCCGGGCGACGATGGCGAGGACGGGACGGCGACCGGGCCGGGGGACACCGCCGACCTGGCGGAGATCCGCCGGGCGCGGAAGGCGTCCTAGGGCCTGTTTCAAAGTTGATCAGAGCCATTCGTTGATGGCGGCGATGTGGACGGTGGCCTGGTAGCGGGCGGCGAGCTTGTCGAACCTGGTGGCCAGTGCCCGGTGGCGTTTGAGCCGGTTGAT
>NZ_JBGNUR010000022.1:0-126158 GCF_041951345.1 Actinomadura sp. 21ATH
TCCCGGCCACGTACTCGGCGGCGACCCGTTCCCCCGGCCCCGAGTGGTCGCCCGGGTTGCTGGTGTCGATCCTGATCAGTTCCTGGCAGAGCTGGACGACCTCGTCCACGATGATCACCTTCGCGCCGACGCTGCGTACCAGACCATCGTGCCCCTCCGGCGACGTCGCCGCGACTCCGGACCTTTGGTAAGGTGAAGCCCGCCGCAGCAGAACTGCGGCATGTCCGGGTGGCGGAATAGGCAGACGCGCTAGCTTGAGGTGCTAGTGCCCTTTACGGGGCATGGGGGTTCAAGTCCCCCCTCGGACACCAGCCAGTGGTACACGTGGAGGCCAGGCACCAGCCGGGCCTCCACTAGTCGTTTCTGGGGGCAGTAGGTCATACGCAGGCCCCGCTGCTTGTAGGCCCCGGCCTTGTCGGCGACGCCAGCGGACAAGGTCGCCTCCGGCGTCGAGTGCGGGCGGGTACTGGGCTATTCGCCGGTCGCAGTCGGCCGGTTGTTCGCGCAGGGACGCAACGGCCCCGCTGGCAAGTCGATGATCTGATCGCTCATCGGCAGAACCTTGACGCCGCATCGTTACCCACCGCTGTCTCCGACACAGCGTTTGCATCGCAGGTCCTTAGCCCCTTGCGCCTCGTTACACTCGCCACAGTGCGGGCAGTATGCGACCGCACTCCTGATCCAGCATCGGGCGCTGAGGGCCTCACTACCGAACCGGTGGTCTAGAACGTCCCCGTCGAACTCCGCATGGTCCCCGCCATCAGCGTCCTGACTCTTCCCGTTGAGAACCGGGAAACGGCGAGCGCACGAACCACAGCGCCTCAATTCCCAACTTGCCTTGCATACGTCGCATCTGCTGCGGAACGTACCGTTGCCTCGTGGCTGGAAGGTCCGGGACGGAGCGCCGGAAGCCGTCCGGCACAGGGGGCACCTTGCGAGCGCCTCCAGGCTTTGTTCCGCGGCCGTCAGTTCGTCCCGCAACCGGTTGATCAGGTCGGCGTTGTCACCGCGCTGCATGAAGTTGGCGGCTCGATGACCGAGTGTTCCAACCCGGCGTTGCACTGCGACCATCTCATGGGGTGCAGGCGGTCTCACCATGGAGAGACCGCCCTCGTTCGCGACGATCCAGTTCGTCCCGTCGGCGATGGCGTCCGCATAACCACTGGGGCACTCGATACGAGCCGGGTAACTCGCGAACAGGTGCTCGGCGAGGGCCCAGCGAAGACTCCGCGCCAAGCGCGTCACGCTGTCGATTTCCATGGGCGACACAGGGAGGAGCGGCAGTGCTCGGCTACCGGAGGGGGCAGGTGCCTCACATC
This sequence comes from Actinomadura sp. 21ATH, assembly GCF_041951345.1. NCBI lineage: Bacteria > Bacillati > Actinomycetota > Actinomycetes > Streptosporangiales > Thermomonosporaceae > Actinomadura > Actinomadura sp. 21ATH. Next base: position 1,320 of record NZ_JBGNUR010000022.1, read on the forward strand.
CCTGAAACGCCATAAGGCGGATACGCAGTGGTAGCTTCTCACGCTCTTCGCGTTGCCCGGGGTAGACAAGCAGTGTGCGGGCGGTCGTCGTACTTGCGGAGGCGAGTGCCTCGATCTCCTGCGAGGTCCGCTTCGGCTGCTCAGATGCGGTGAGCGCGTGCGCTATAGGAACAACACGCAGGACGGTGTTGCCGCCACAGTGGAGCACGAAGACGCCCGTCCTCTCCCACTGAAGACCGATGGTCTCGGGATACCAGCCGACACAGCGGGCTTCTCCACCCGGCTCGAAGGAACCCTCGAGGACCAGGCCCAGCTGGGCCAGCGCGTGTATGAGGAGCAGGCCGGTGTAGCTCGTGAACGATTCACACCACTCGTGGGTCCTGTCGTTGGCCGGCCTCCTTCCGCCCTTGGCCGAAGCCCATGCCCGCCATAGTCCGGCGGCTCGCCGGTACCTATCGTCGTTCGTGAACACGTTGGTACTGCGCAGAACGGCACCGACGTCGGCGCGACGGTGGACTCCTGGAAGAATCGTCGGCCCGCGGAGCTCGACCAGGACGTTGCGCAGTCCCTCCAGGTCCTCCCGCAGTTGCCTGGCTCTGATCCGTCGACCGCCGTGCTCGACCAGCCCCTCGATGAGGAAGAACATGTACCGGCTCACTCGCCAAGGGCGTCCGCTCGCGTCCTGGGCGTAGGTGCTCACATCATCGAGCATGGCCTCGATCCGTCCGACCTCGGCCAGCCGTCCCTGCACATGGTCCCAAAGATGATCGACCAGCCTGGCGAGCACCCGGTTCTCGTAGAAATCCAGATCGGTCTCGCGCGCGGGGTCGAGGAGGCGTCCCGGGCGGATGCCGTTGGGACGCAGCGCCGCCCAGTCTTCGCTACGGGCGGTGAGCCGGGTTATGGCGGCCGGAGTGATGCGCCGTGCCTGCGACGCCGGTACCAGCCGGTTGACCGCCCGCAATCTGGTCACGGGAAGATGGCATGCCGCACGCAGGTGCGGGAGGCAGCGTTCAATCGTCTCGTCGATGTGGCGGGCGCGGAGCCGTGCGTCCATGTCGGCCCCGCCCATCAGCGGAGTCTCCGACAGCCACTCCTTCGCGGGGGCGCCCTGCGCGACAAGCGAGTCAAGCCTTCTGCCGATGGCCGTGACGATGTAGGACGTGATGTCGTCGGGCATGGCGTAATGCCCGAAGTCGCCCTCGTAGCGATGGTGGCGGGCCTCGTCCCACAGCGTCCACGAACCGTCCGCGGCAAGGTACCAGCCCGGGTGCACGACCGTCCCGTTCAAGGAGAGAGGGCGGTCTCCAGGCGCGAAGAACAACCTGCCGAGGGACATGTGCCCGTCCGGCGGCCGCTCCACCTCGCGCCCCGCGAGCCGGTCCCAAAGCCGCACCGGCATGTCAGACGCCTCTCCGCAGATGAATCTCCTCGTCAAGCCGCTCCAGTGATTTCTCCGGCTCGGTGCCGAACGGCTTCCAGAGCCGAGGGAGGTCATCTCTGAGCCCCTGAATGAGATCGAACGGAATCTCGAACCGGCCGCGCAGCTTGCGCAGGACGCGGGTCGCGAAAGCATGGTCCGCGGCCATTCCCTCGCTCCCTCCCGCCGCGCACACGACCGGAACGAAAGCCTCCAGGTAATTCACGGTCCGAGATCCGGACGAAAGCCGGAAGTCGCGATCGAGGCGGTCTCGCAACTCACCGTCCAGGAAGGCGAACACGTTCTGCCCGGCCTGCGCATACTCGTCGCGGGCGTGTCGAAAGGCCCTTTCGAGGGCGCTGAGCGACATCGGGGTCGGGAGCGGTGCGGCCGTTGCGGGCTCGAACCTCTCGGGGCGGGCAGGGAGTTCCAGCACGTGCGAACGATCGTAGGTCTTGTCGGCGAACGCCATCGTCGTCTCATCGTGATTGGCGGTGCCGACGAACCACACGTTCGGCGGGATCACGAGCTTGCGGCCGTCCACGAGCCGCCGAGGGGCCGGCTGGACTTCGGTCGTCATGAGCTCCAGAGCGGGCAGGTCGCCGTTCGGTCGCTCCGTCTGCCCGATCTGGTACAGGACCTCGCTGAAGTACTGCTCCGGATGCGACAGGTTCATTTCGTCCAGGACGATGAAGAAGGGACGGTCGGCATAAGCGGGGCAGCCGGCCTGGTAGAGCGCTTGGGTGAAAGGCGTCTCGTAGAACCTGCGTTCGAAGGCGTTGAAGTACCCGACGAGGTCCTGAGGGGTACGCCAGTCGGCGCTCACCGGAACGAGTGCGGCCTCCGCCTGGAGGGCCTTGGCGAAGACGACCGGCAGCTGGGTCTTACCGATGCCGCTGATCCCCTGGAGGAGGTGCAGCCGCGACGCGGCCAGCCCGCCGAGGAACAGGGCGAGATCCTGCTCGGCGTAGAACATGCCGTATTGCTGAGCGACATAGTCTCGAAGCCAACGAACGAAGTCGTGCAGCGACCGAACGGGCCCGAAGAGGTCGTCCCGCTTCTCGTTGTAACGCGTGTCCATCGCTTGGCATTCAGGAAAGGGTGACTCTCCTTCCTTGCGTGCCGTCAGGTCCTGGATGTCCTGGTGCAGTTCCTGGACCCGTACGCGGTAGGCCTCGACCGAGGCCTCCATTGCCTCTTTGGTGACTTTGAGCCGTTCGAGTTCGAGGGCGGTGATGTGATGGCCGGAGAGCTGGCGCTGCAGCTGCTCGTTGTTCGCGATGAGGACCGCGCGCTCCTCCCGCCAGCCGTCCGCCGCTTCCTGCAGCGTGGCAAGCCGCTCGGTCACGTCCTCGGGCACCTGCCGTTGGAGCCGGAGCCGCGCGTTCTGCTCGCGTAGCTCTTCGAGTTCCTTCAGTACCTCGTCGGGCGACCTGTGCCCGAAGGCCCGGTCGATGCGGTTCCGCTCGGCGCGCTCGTGCTCCATGTCAGCGGCGTGGTCCTGCAGGGCCCTGCAGCGCTGTTCCAACTCCTTGCAACGAAGCTCTGCCCGCTCCACGGCTGCGGCGACGGCGTGCTCTATACGCTCGTTCAGCAGCGCACGCGCATCGGCCAGGTCCTCGTCCCGGGCGTCCAGTTCGACCCGGAGTGCCCGCAGGCGTGCCCGTTCCTCGGTCAGACCCGCTGACCGGTCGTCCAGCTCCCGGCGTTGCGCCTCAAGGTCGGCGCTCAACGTGGCCCGGGTGCGCGCATGCTCTTCCGCCAGCTCGCGCTGCCGGGTCTCAACGTCGCGCCGCGCACTCTCCAGCGCACTTCTGGCATCGGCGAGCGCGGTCTCCTTCGCCCGTTCCCTGGCAACGGCGAGCTTGCGCTCCTCATCGAGAAGCCGTTCTTCCCGCTCGTCGAGTTCGCCGCTCCGCTGCTGGACGAGGTCCCGCTGAGCGGCCAACTCCCGGGTGTCCTTCTCGATCTCCAGGAGCCGCTCGGCGGCCTCCTTGGTCTTGCGATCCAGCATGTGCTGCTTTTCCGCCACACGCTCGGCGGCCTGCCGGAACAAGGCCACGGCCTCAGCGGCTTCCTGCCATTGGGCGGTGACCGCCTTCGCATCCGCACCGTCCGCCGGCGGTTCCGCGGGCGCGGGCAGAGCCTCCTCGCCTCCGATCGCTGCCACCGCCTCGGCTCGTCGCGCCGCGGCCTCCTCCGCGGCCGCCTTCTGGTTCACCGGCTTGGCGGTGGGGGGCTTGGTCTGGCGCTGTGGCGTCTGTCTACGCGCCTGGCCGGCGCGCTTCTTCGGCATGGTGAAGTTCTCGCCCTTCCTCGAAGCGGAATGGATCTCGTCAGTGCGGGGTGATGAGTTCCGGCACGGCCAGGGCTGCGATGTCGCGGCACCATTTCGCGTCCTCGGCGGCGGAGGGGTCCCGGCCTCCATGCGAAGCGCGGTTGCGCAGTGTTCCGAGCTCGGCGAGCGCACTCAGCAGATCGGGACGCTCTGCCGCCAGCCGGTACAGGGGATGCTCCGCGTTCCTGTGCGCCGCCACCAGGGCCAGGGCTCCAGCCTCCTGCAAGTACAGTTCCCTTTTCGCCGCTCGGAACTTCAGGGCGGCCTTGTGGAGATTCTGGTCGAAGAGCCGAGGGACCTTCTGGAAACCGACGCCGTGTGCAGCCGTTTCGATGGCGGACCTATTGAGCTGATCGGTCGACGCGGCCGTCTCGACCGAGTCGGCCGACACGGGAAAGCTTCGCGCCATGCGGCGGAAGAGTTCCTCGTGCAGCCGATGCGTCGCGTGCACGACGCGTTCCAGTGCCCCGGGCTGGTCGCCCAGCATGACGGCGAGGTCCACCTCGGTCATCAGGTCGAGAGCGTCCTCGTCACCGCGGATGTCCGTGCCGAACTCGGCGACGAGCAACGCCTCTACATGTGCGCGCGCGTCCGTGTCCGCCTGACGGTAGGCGCGCTCAGCGTTCTCCGCCTTCTCATGGGTCGCGCTGCGGACTCGTGCCGCGAGGGCCTCGTCGCCGCGCACCCACCGGCCCAGAAGCTCGCCGAACATCGCGCTGCTCCCCACACCGAAGGGGTCGTGCGCGACCAGCTCTCCAGCGTCGCCGACCTCGGTGAAACCGACGAGCAGGACGGGCTCGGGGTCATCGATGAAAGCGATCCGTTTCAGATTCGGTGGCACTTCCCCGTCCGGCCCCGGTCGGGCCCCCGCCGTCTCACCCGGCTGCGCCACAGGCGTCAGGCCCTGGCTGCGCTCGAACCGGCGCACCCGCTCGGCCTCCCTCGCGTCGCGGTCCAGCCGGGCGACCTCGATGATCTGTTCGGGGCCGGGCCGACCGGGCACGGCGGCTCCCGGCTCCGCGTCGGCCATGTCGACGATCACGGCCTCGATGTGGTCCGGACGGCCTGTGGTGCCGAGTTGGAGCCCGGCCCTGCCGGGAGCCCGCCAGGTCACGTGCGCGTCGATGAGACGTTCGGCGGTGCGCGGCCACAGGTCCCCGCCGACCTCGGGTGACTGGAAGACGTAGCGCACCGACCAGGTGGTCTCTTCGGCGACGCTGCCCGTGCGAAGGGCCCGCCGGCCCTCCTCGGTCAGCTCCCCTTTCGGGTCGAGCAGCCGGTGGTGAACGGCCTGGTCGATGATGTGCGCGCACAGCCGCACATGCAGGTTGATCCGGGCCGCGATCAGCTCCGGCTCGCGGATGCCGGCATGGCAGAGACCCAGCACGACGCGTTCGAACAGGTCAAGTCCGCGGCGAGGCAGGATGGGTGCGGTCACGCGATGCGCCCACGCCGGAAAGATCACGCAGATGCGCTCGTCGCGGTGGTCCGGCACCGGGCATAGCTGGACGATCCGCGCGCTACGGGGAAAGGACGGTGCCATGCTCACCTCCTGAACGACACAGCCGGAGGAACTCGGCCAGCGGCTCGATCTGTGCGGGTATCGCGGTTCCTTCGAACATCGCCGCATCGCCCACGGTCACGAGCAGGCGTTTCTGCCGGCTCATCGCCACGCAGAGCCGGTTGCGCAGGGTGAGGTGCCCGTAGCGGCGTCGCACCCAGCGGTCGTGGGCCGGAGTGCCTGCGGCCGGCGGATCGGTCGGAGGGGACGACCTCGTCGTGGACAGGAACACCACGTCGAACTCCTTGCCCTGGAAGGCGTCGACGCTTCCGACGTGCAGCCGATCCAGGCGGCGGCCCTCGGCGTCGTACTGGAGTTCCTTGATCGGCTCATAGCCCTGATCGGTACGGCGGGCCAGCTCACGCGCCGCCAGTTCCCGCCAGATCTCGTCCACCTGGTCGGAGTAGAACGAGATGACGCCGAAGGTGCTGTCCGGCGCCGCCGGCAGGAGCCTCTCAAGCTGGTCGGCGATGATCCGCGCCTCGGCCCGCCGCCGTTTACTGCGCTTCCCGGACTCTGTGCCCCGGCCGTGCGGAACGTCGATCCACGCTGCGTGGACGCCCTCGTAGCCAGGCAGAGCGTGTGCGAACTCCTCGTCCGGGCGCGGCGATTCAAGTATCCCGCCATAGAAACAGCGGCTCACAAAGGCCCCGAGAGTCCGGTGCATTCGGAACTGCGTGTTGAGGGTGACCACGCGTTCCACCGGGGCGCCAGGTGCTCTCAGGCTCTCGAACAGGCGCTGGAACAGGCTCTCGCGGAGCTTGCCCTGCGTGCCCGAGCCGAGCTGCTCCACCTGTCGCTCGACCTCGGGCTCCAGCATGTGCGGCAACTGGTTGTGGTCGCCTACGAGGATGATGCGCTTACCCGCGTGGATCAGCGGGATCATGAGATCGAGCGGATTCGCGCGGGCCGCCTCATCGATGATCACAGTGTCGAAGACGACGTCCTCGATCCGCTCCTCCTGCTTGGCCCCCGCCACGCTCGGGGACGCGGCCTGCTGGCAAGTGGTCGCGTAGGAGGCGGTGTAAGCCCGAAGAGTCCACTCAACGGCCACCGGGTCGCCGCGCAGCCCTTCGAGGTAGTCGAGCATGGCCAGTTGGGGCCCGCTCTCACCGGAGTCCCGCACCTGCTCGCCGAGCTCTTCGGCGATCTCGGCGAGCAGGCTCTCCACATCGGGGTCCGCGGCGAGGGGGGCCACCGGCCCGTTCACCGACAGGAGCGTTTCCAGCAACCGGTCACGCGCCGCCGCCAGCTCATCAAGGAACGGGACAGGTTCGTCGGCATCCCACGATGCCGCCCTGGTCAGCAATTCCAGGTCGGCCGAGTGGTTCGTGTCCTGCCCGCGCAGCGGGCGGATCCGGCGCAGCGCCTTGGCCGCCGCCGCGGGCCCGTCGTCGGCGAACGATTCCGCGAGGGTCCGTACGCCGCGCAGCGCCCGGACCGCCAGCTCCCGGTCGTCGTCGAGGTCGAACGGGACGGGCTCGGACGCGCTCTCCAACCGCCACCGTGTGCGCCGCAGCCGGTCACCGAGTTCGGCCGGGAGCACCTCTACCGCGAGGTCCTCGATGTCTTTGAGCAGGCGCGCGGTTTCCACCGGCGAAGTCGGTGTGAGCAGATAGGCGGCCGCCCTGGCGGTCACCGTCCGCAACAGGCTGAGCGCCTGCCCGTAGGAGTCGGCGTTGACCTCCTCGGTGAGCCAGTCGATCGTCTCCTGCAACCATCGGTCCGTCTGCACGGTCGTGCCGCGGCCGGTGCGGTCCACCCTGTTGGCCGGGAGCCCGAAGACCTTCGAGCGCTCGACGAGTTCGTCTACCGCGGCATGTTGGAAACTGGTGAGCAGGATGCTGCCGCGCAGGCGCGCGTACCCGCGGCCCTCCTCGGCGAGGCGAGCCTGCAGGGCGGTGATCACCTGCGTCTTCCCCGTGCCCGGCGGGCCCTGGATCACCGCGATGTCGGGCGTGTTCAACGCCACCTCCAGCGCCCGCTCCTGCATCGGAGTGGGCTCGCCGCCCCGGAAGCACTCGCGGGCCGCAACGGAGAGCGGCTTGATCTTCTTCGCGGGCACGTCCGCGCTGACCGTCTTGCCCTCGAACAGCGCCAGCAGATTCGGAATCCTGGTCCCATCGGAGAGGATGCGGTCGAAGGCATCCTTGCGCCGCTGCATCTGGCGCCGATCACCGCGGAACGATCGGTAGAGAAAGCCATGGGGAGGAGGCGCGGCCATACGGTCTCGCCCCACTCCGGAGACGCGCCGCCGCCCCAGATCCACCAACTTGAGGTCGATCGTGCCCGCGGCGGTGTCGGTCCCGATGACCGTCCCGCTGACCACGCCCTTGCCGAGACTGTCGTTGATCAACGCCCACGCCGACGCATCTTCGTCGTCCGCCGCGGTGAGTGCCCTGGGCAGGTTCTGCGCCGCCTCCAGTTCCAGGGTCTCCCGCGCGTCGAGGCTGCGCCGAGCTCGCTCAGTCAGCGTCAGGTCCTGGTCGTCAAGGTGGGGCGGGTGGTCGAGCCGGAACCGGTACACGCCGTCACCAAGCGACTCGCGCTCGATGTATCGGCCGAACCCGAGATCACGGACCTGCCGCCGGACGAACTGGGTTTCCAGCCGGTTGTACTCATGCCACATGGCCAGGAAGCCCTGGCCGGTGGCCAGCCGGCCGAGCTGATGCTTCATCTCGGCGTGCAGCTCCCCGGCGGCCGATATGTCGGTGAACGTCAGATGACATTCGGTCAGCCGCAGCGGCCCCTGCCCGTCCTTGGCACCGGAGCGCAGCACGCGATGCAGCACGAGCCGGTCCCCGTCCGTCCGGACGTCCCCGACGAACCTTCCTCCGTGAATCCGGTAACCGGTCAGGGCACCGGGTCTGCTCATGCCGATCGACACGACGAGACGAGAGGGCGCCTCCGTCCCCGCGTCCGCCCTCGGGGGCAGCAGCAGGTGGTCGGTGAGCCACCGTAGGATTTCGTCCGGCCTGTCCTTGAGCTTCGGTTCCCACTTCCCGACCGTGTCCATGACCCCGTCGCCCACACCGACGGACTGCGGGGCTATCGGTTCCGCCCGTTCGTAGGTGTACAGCCCCAGGCCGATGCGAGGGCGAAAGCCTCGCCCTCCGTGGCTCCTCTCCCGCGTTGACAGGACGGCGATGCGGGAGCGATTCGACATGGCCCGTGTAAGGCGTTCGCGGTCCTGCTCGCCTTCCGGGGTGACCCTGCCTCGGATGGTCCCGTCGATACTGGCGACCACACCGCCCGCCGGCGTCTTGGTCAGAATGACCTCATGCCAGCCTCCATCAAGGTCGTTGACGGCATCGGGAGCGCCCAGCCACGTCAGCCAGACGAAGTCCGCACTCCCGGGCGGCGGTTCGCGGACGGTACCGTGCTCGGCCCTTGCCGGGGCACGCTCTCGTCTGCGGGACCCGGACGCCCTGTTGCCACGACCTGGCGCGCTCATGTCCGAGCTCCCTTCCCGAGCAGGCGGAACCGCAGCACTCGATGGAGCTGTGACCGGTGACCGAAGTGCAGATCCCATTCCGGGACGGCTTCGTACAGCGGAACGGCCAGGTCGCTACCAGGGTCCACGACACGCGGAGTACCACCGGCGCGCCGCCTGAGCCACAGCGCTTCGCTACTTCTGTTGCGCACCGCCAACCTGTTTCCCGGGTCCCACCACAACCAGGCGACGGGACGGTTCTGGTCGGTGTCGGGTGTCGGCCGGGCGGCGCGTGCGGCCACGCACAGCCACTCGTTCGGCGGAATCGCGAGGCCCTCACGAGCCGGGGTGTACGTCTCCTCTCCGGGGACGGCGATATGCATCCAGCCCAGCAACTGCCGAGGTGCCCCGGCACCGCACCATGGGCAGGTGCCGGCTCCTGCGATGAACGTCTGCCCGCACTGCCCGCATGGGAAGGTGAAGTCCGCGGCGGTCTGGAGCTTGGTACGCCACTCGGCGACCGTCGACCGTTCGACCGGGTCCGATCGCCCGGGGCCGAAGGTCCGCTCCGCCAGCGCTCGAAGCCCGGGAGTGAGAACGGCTCGTCTGGACAGCCCGTAGCTCGACCGGTTGCGTTCGTCGCCGGGGTCGTCGATCCAGGGCAGCTCGCCCGCGAACGCCCGCTCCTCATCCTCCGGCTCGCCGTTCTGCACGTCGTCGCCGAGGAAGGGATGCACCAGCGCCAGTGTCTCGAAGGCGATGACCGCGAAGGCGTAGGCGTCACTGAGGCTCGAGATGCCCATGCGGCCCGTGCTCACCTCGGGCGCGCCGTATCCGGGTGTCGCGTACGACTCGTCAGGGACCACAGACTCGGCCTCGAGATTGTCGACATCGATCAACCAGACCTGCGACTGTTCAGCGGACGCCGAGATCATCATGTTCTCCGGCGACGGATCACCATAGACGATGCCGCGGGCGTGTAGCGCGGCCAGAACGTCCGCCGCCCTTGCCAGCATCCGGAGCCGACGGCGCAGGCCGCCCGTCTCCCCGTACCAGTCCACGAGGTCCGTGCGTGGAGGCGGGTTGGCGAGGGTGCGCAAAGCGATCATGTCGCCGAGGAGCTCCATTGTGTAACCCACGTCCGGCTCGGCGAGCATGGCCAGTGGCCTGGACACCGAGAGCCCTTCGAGGTCGAGCCGTCGCACGGTCCGGAGCCGGTGCTGCAGCCGCTCCGCTGTTCGCCTGGTGCGAGCCTTGAGAATCTTGACCGCGACGCGTTCGCCTGCCGCCCACACTTCGCCCTGGCCACCGGTGCCCAGCAGGCGCGTCAACTGGAGCGGCCGCCCGTGATCGTCCTTCACCACACGCATTGCGCCGACGTCTCCGTCCGTCTCTCAGCCCAGCAGATCCTCAAGTTCGTCGAAGGACATGTGGGAGGTGTCGTTGGGACGGTTGCTGCGGACTCTCGCGGTAACGCTCATGGTGACCCAAGAGAAGTACCGGGACAGCAGGTGGGCCTCGTCTGCACGGACCGGCTGAATCGCGGGGTCGTTGATGAAGGCCCGCAGGACGCCGAACGCGTCCTCGTCCATGTCCTGCCCGACGCCGACCGCCAGCCGCACGGTCTTGCCTCCGCGCGGCGAAGCCAGCAGCCGCTCCAAAGGGCCCTGCCACTCGTCGTTGGGCAGCCCGTCGGACACCAGCACCAGGGTCGGGGTGAACGCCCGCCGGGAGATCACGTTCTCGTCCGCCAGCAGGCCGTTCACCAGGTCGAGCGCCTCACCCAGCGGAGTGCGCCCGCAGGGGAGCATGTCCTTCCAGACGACCTCAGTGGCCGGAGTGGGTGCTTGGTGGAGATTCACTCCGCCACCGAAGGTGACCACGCCGACCGTGATCTCCCCGCGAACGGTGTCCTCGTCGGCGAACGACCTGATCATTGTGGCTATGCTGCGGTTGAGGACGTCGATCTTTCCCGCCTCCGCCATGCTTCCGCTGACGTCGGCCAGGACGAGCACGGGCAGGGGGCGAGGCGGAGGTGCGGAAGGCCGCGGCATGGAGGGGTCGGGCATGACACTTCCTCTCTGGATCGCATGAGCGAAACGTTCCAGGATCGGGGGTATCGCGCCTTCCGTCAAGGGATATCGAGAGAAGTACAGCTCTGCGGCAAGCGGTAGCGCAGATGAAAAAGACTCCATCGGGAGGGTGTTGGGCACACTCTGGCAACGGCCCACTCCCTGGATGCCCGGATTAATCAGCTCATCCGGCAGCTATTCCGTGCCCGCCGATCAATGCGCGAAGGCAGGAAACTCTAGCAGAAAATGGGCACCTCTCCGGGCTCTCCAAGAGACAAGGACACTCCCGCTACCGCACCATCCAGCCCTGTGCAGCACGCTCGGTGACCGCATTCCACGGCATCCGCACCACATACTTACCGGCTCTACGCTCATGCCGAGCGCTCCCGCCAAGGATTCACAAGTACGATTCATCGGATTCAATCCAAAGGCGGCCACAGAAAGCAAAGCAGCCGCAGGGTGTTAACTCGTTCCACACGGCACTGGCGCTCCACACCAACTTTTCGGCACCGCTGCCATCTGGCGCCGATCACGTTCGCTTGCCCCCGCGGAGTCGGTCGAGGGCGTTGAGCCAGCACATGGGTGCGGGCCATGTGGTGTCGGGGCATGTCGTCCCTCGACCCCAAGACCATGTAAGGCGCCGGGTATCCGACGCTGCGCTTTGCTGTTTCCCGACCATGAGCATGCGGCGGTCCCTTCATGGCCGCTGGTCAGACCATGGTCTGACCAGCTCCCCTCCGAGTTGTGCCCTTGCTCAACCGGTGAACCCTGTCGCCCTCGCAGGCAGGTCGGGTTTATAGAGCTTCGCGGAAGGTGGCGAGTTTGCGCTGGTCGTCTTCGGGGGGCGCGGCGCGTCCGGGGGTGCCCGGGTAGGTGTCGAGGAGCAGGTGGGTGGCGCCCAGCGCGGCGAACTCCTCGGCCTGCCGCAGCGCCTCGTCCACGCCGTCCAGCCGGATGCGGGGCGCCAGCGCCGGTACCGGGCGCCCCGCCTCGTCCGCGGCCCTGCGCAGGGCGGGGAGCCCTTCGGTACGGAGCCGTTCCGGGGTGACGTTGATCGGATGCCAGGCGTCGCCGAACCGGGCCACCCGCCGCAGCGCCCCGGGCGCCTGCCCGCCGATCCACAGGGGCGGGTGCGGCCTCTGGACGGGGTGCGGCCGCGGGTCGATCGTCTCGCCGCCGTAGGAGACCGCGTCCTGCGTCCAGGAGCGCAGGATCACGTCCAGGTACTCGTCGGCCAGCGCGCCGCGCCGCTCGTACGGGACGTCCAGCGCCGCGTACTCCCGCCTCGCCCAGCCGACGCCCACTCCGAAGATCAGCCGTCCGCCGCTGAGCCGGTCGAGGTTGGCGGTCACCCGCGCGAGCTGCAGCGGATGTCGGTACGGCAGGACGGCGACCGTCGTGCCCAGCGCGATCCGCTCCGTCTTCGCGGCCAGCCACGCCAGCGCGGTGAACGGGTCGTAGAACGGCGCCGGGTACTGCTCGGCGACATCGGGCGTGACCGCGACATGGTCGGAGATCATCGCGAAGTCGAACCCCGCCTCTTCGGCGAACCGGGCCCAGCCGGCCAGCGCTTCCGGGGTCGCGTGCGCGCCGAAGTTGAGGATGTTGACACCGAGCTTCATGGTCGGTTTCAACGTCCCGGTGACCGCGCGTAGTTCCTAGCGGAAGGCTCCGGCGTTCTCGCGCGCCCATTCCGCGAACGTCCGGGCGGGGCGGCCGAGGAGGCGTTCGACGGCGGGCGACACCGTGTACGCCTCCTGGGGCGGGTCGGCGTACCAGCCGACGACGTGGTCGATGGCCTCCTGCGACGCGCCCGCCCGGCGCATCCGCTCGCGCGCCTGCTCCTCGGTCAGTTCCTCGAAGCGGATGGCGCGGCCGAGGGCTTCGCTCAGGACCGCCAGCTTCCCCGGCATGTCCAGGATCTCGGGGCCGGTCAGGACGTACTCGCGGCCGGCGTGGCCGTCACCCGTCAGCGTCCTGGCGGCCACGGCGCCGATGTCGGCCTCATGGATCATGGCGCTGCGGGTGGCGCCGAACGGCTCGCGCACCACGCCCTCGTCCCGGACGGAATCGGCCCACAGGAGGGCGTTGGACATGAACTCCTGCGGCTGGAGGGTCGTCCACGGCAGCCCCTCGGCCGCCACGGCCTCCTCGACCGGGCCCGGCTCGCCGCTCCACAGCATCGTCACCCGCCGGACGCCCGCCTTGGCCGCCAGCCGCGCGATCTCCGGGCCGGTGCGCAACGCGGCCCCGTTCCCGCCGTCAAAGGTGATCAGGTGGACGGCCGTCACACCGTCCAGCGCGGCCGCCAGGCTGTCGGGCACCGCGAGATCACCGGCCGCGATCTGCACGCCCTCGGGCAGGCGGGCGCGCGCAGGATCGCGGGTCAGCGCGCGCACCTTGTGGCCGTCGCTGAGCAGTTCCCTGACCACATGGCGTCCGACGTTCCCGGTGGCTCCGGTGACAAGGATGGTCATGGCGTTCCTTCCGCAGTGGGGTAACGCCATGACGCTAGGACCTCAAGATTACTTGAGGTCAACGCCCGTCCGCGCGGCGCGGAGCGCGCGAGGCCCGCGCCGTGCGGCGCGGGCCTCGGCGTCTCGGCGTCTCGGCGTGTGGGATCAGACCCGCTTGGACGGGTCCCCGCCGCCTCCGCCGGCGGGCGGGTCGGCGTCGAGCTTGTTGAGCTTGCCGGGCCCGGGGTCGGGCGCGGGGCCCGCACCGCTGGGCGGCCCGCCGCTGCCGGGGGCGGGGTTGCCGGACGGAGCGCCGCCGCCGCTGGGCACGGGAGCCGGCGGCCCGCCGCTCGGCGCGCCGCCGGGCGAACCGCCGCCCGAAGGGCCGCCGTCGTTGTGCGAGTCGTAATCTCCGTTGTCGCGGTTGCGCTGCTGCTTCCTGGACTGCGACTCGCGGCCGCTGTTGCCGTAGTCCTGGTCGACGGTGTTGGAACTGGTGCCCTGCCGGCCGTACGACTTGGGCTCGTCGTCGTCGAGGAGGCTGCCCACCTTGCCCTTGGTGACCTTGCCCGACTTGATCCGCGACCGCGGCTCTCTCTTGCCGTCGTCCTCGTCGCGTTCCTGCTTCGGTGCGGTCCTGGGAGCCGAGGCCGGCGGCCGGTCGCGCAGCAGGAGATCCAGGTTCCCGCCCTCCTCGCCGATCCGGTAGCTGTAGAGCGCGTACCGGTCGTCGGGGTTCATTCCGACCTCCGGCTCGGGCCAGTGGAGATCCATGAGGTACTTCCTCAACTCGGGGTTGAAGTAGTCGTTGAGGAACTCCTTGTCCTCGACCCCGAAGAAGTCCCTGACGTCCCGGCTGAGGCGCCCCGCCCAGTCCATGCCCTCGAACCGCTCGTACTCGGCGAGGTACCGGCCCGCGGCAGCCTTGTCGTGCGTCAGCCGGTCGACCAGCCAGGCCATGTTCTTGGCGAGCAACTGCCTGTAGAGGACGTCCAGGCCCTGGGCGGCGACGTCCGTGGCGATGTTGCCCTTGCTGAGGGGACCGCGGCCACCCGGCGTCGCCCCGGGCACGTTGCCGGGCGTGAACCTGGGCTGCTGCGGGACGACCGAAGGCCGCCCCGTCGCCCAGGCGCCGTCCGGCGGTGCCGACCGCGGCGCGGCAGGCGGACTCCCGGGCCCGGAACCAGGACCGGGGACCGGCGCCCGGCCGGGGCCGTTCGGCGCGACCTGCGGACGGCCGGGCCCCTGCTGTCCGGCGGGCGGACGCTCCGCCGCCCCACCAGACGGCCCCGGTCGCACGGGCGGAGGCCCGCTCGGCCTGGCCGGCCCCGGCGCCGCCCCGCCCGACCCGCCGGCCTGGCCACCCCATCCGCCGTTCGGGCCCCGCCCGCCAGGCGCAAGCCCGGCCCGGCCGGGCGCACTGCTCGCGTTCCCCCCGTACCCGGCCCGCCAATCAGGCGCGACACCGGCACGGCCAGGTGCGCTGCGCGGGTTGCTCCCCTGCCCCGTCCGACCGTCAGGCACGACACCGGCGCGGCCGGGGACGCCGCGCGCGTTACCCCCTTGACCGGTCTGGCCGCTTGGCGCGGCACCGGCGCGGCCGCGGGCGCTGCGTGCGTTATCCCCTTGACCGGTCTGGCTGGTCGGCGCGACGCCGGCGCGGCCTGGGGCGCTGCGCGGGTTGCTCCCCTGGCCCGTCCGACCGTCAGGCGCGGCACCGGCGCGGGCGGGGGCGCTGCGTGCGTTGTCCCCGTATCCGGCTCGGCCGGTCGGTGTGGTGGGGGCGTTGCTTGCGTTGCCGCGCCGGCCGTCCGTCGCCGAGCCGGTCGGCCTCGCGCCGGTACGGCCGGGGGTGGGGCGCGCGTCGCCGCGCCAGCCGTACCTGGTGCGGTCGGTCGGGGAGGCGCCGTTGCGGCCGGTCGTGGGGGCGGTGCCGCGCGCGTTGCCGCGCCATCCGTCGTCCGCGAAGGGCTGCCGGACGTTGCCGGGGCGCGGCACCATCGGGACGGGACGGTCCGGGCCCGCCGCGACGGGGGTGGTGCCGAGCCGGGGCCACGCGCCGCGGCCGCCGCCGGGGAGCGGCCCGCCCCGGACGGAACCGAGCCCGCCGCGGCGTCCCTCACCGGCCTGCCAGCCGTAGCCCCGCGACCACGAGGACCGGTCGAGCTTGTCCGCCTTGTCGACGGTCTTGAGGACGTTCAGGTTGGCCTGGGTCAGGCGGGCGTTCGCCACGCTGCGCGCGGCCGGGTTCCCGGCGCGGTCCACCGCCGCTTGGGCTGCGTCCAGGCGTGCCCAGGCCCTGGGCAGCGCCGACCTGATCCGGGCGATGTGCGCTCGGCGGGCCTGGTCGAGGGCGCGGTTGGCCGCGACCAGTTCGCGCTGCGCCATCTGCCTGGCCCACGGGCTCCTGTCCTGCGCTCGGATCACCTCTCGCCGGGCGTCGGCGACGCGCGTCTCGGCCCGCGCCAGGGCGGTCTTCCAACTCGTCTCCGTCATGGATTTGTAGAGCTCCCCGGACGCCGCGGCGACCCTCGCCGCGTTCCCGGCGTTGGGGTTGAGCGTGTAGGCGCGCAGCGCCGCTTCCAGGGCGGCGGCCTTGTCACCGGCCACGAACACCGGGTTCGACGCCGCCCGGAGCTGGAGCAGGTGCCACCACTGCTTCATCGGGCCGAGCGTTCTCGGTGCGCGGCTCAGCGGCGGGGGCGGGGGCAGCGAGGGCCGGCTCCCGGCCGGCGGGGACCGGCGCAGCAGCGGCTCGGTGGCCTGCGCGGGGCGGGCGAGGGGGCCGGGGTTCCGCGGCGCACCGGACGCGCGGGCGTCGCCGTTGCCGGGGCCGGACGGGCTCGTCCGGCCCGGGCCGGGGACCACGGGCACGCCGGCGATCGGGAGGACCGGGGGCGCCGGGGTGGTCGGGGCCACGGGACGGCGAACGGGAGGCACGAGAGGTACCGGATTGTCGGGTCTGTCTGTCTCCGGGCCCTTCCGCTCGGTGGGTTCGGGAGCGCGCCGTTCAGGGGCGGGACGTTCGGGGGCGGGCCGCCGGGGGCGCGTTCGTTCCTGGGTGCGCGGCGCCGGGCGGCTCTCCGGCGCCGAACGGGAGCCGGGCGGCGAGGAGTCGCGCTCCGGTGACCGGCCGCGCGGCGCGGCCGGACGCTCGGCCCGGGGCCGGGCCGGCGGTTTCAGCTTCTTCGGGAGCCAGTGATGCGGGTCGCAGTACTCCGCCGGGAACCAGGGTTGTCCCTGGCAGCCGGGCTTCGGGGCGGCATGCGCGTCCTCGGCGGTGAACGCGTCATGGACCAAGCCGCCGAAAACGGCGAACGACAGGCCCCCCACGGAGGTGAGCCCCACTCGGACGAGTCTGACCATGGCGCCCACAATAAGACAGCAGTGTCTATATGATAGGGGCCGCGGGATGTCCTCTCTCCCGAGCCGTCGAATGTTCGAGCGGCGTTAACGACCGCGTCACCGCCCGACGGCCTGCCACCGGAACGGCCGGCGCGGGCGCCCGTCTCCAGCCCGTGTACGTTCGTGAGGGGCCGAACGGAGCGGGCGCGAATGGCAGGTGCCGTTTGATGTACATGACAGAGCCGGCGGAAGCCCGCATCGAGGACGCGGACAACGTCCTTGTCGCACCCTCCGCGTTGCGGGACGACGACCTGGTCAGGGACTTCTTCGGGGCCACGATCACGCCGGAGGACCTCACCTCCGGATCGCCGGACCTCGCGCGGAAGACCGTCTACCTGTGCGGCGACGTGTCCGGGTTCGGCGGGCGCCGATTGGACGCGTTGGACGCGGCGGCCCGGGTATTCGCCGTCCGGGAGTTGTCACACGGTTCCCACGAGGACGCCGGTGCCCCATGGACTTTCGTCGGAGCCGGCCGCGTTCCCCTCCGCGTGCACGGTGCCGGTGTTTACTACCGCCGCTTTTTCGAGCCCGGCGCCGATCACTTCGGCCGGATCCGGGCGGAGCACGCGTTCCAGTCCTTGACGGAGTCCACCAAACCCGGAACGGCCCATCGCAGCGGGATCTATCTGACGCCCGTCACGCGGAACGGCGACGAACTGCATTTCCGCCTGCTCCGGTGCTCCACGAACCTCTCCGGGCCGACCGAGGGCTTCCGGCCGACCGACACGCGCATCGTCGAGGAGCTGAACCGCGAGGCCGCCGCCGTCTTCCGGAACCAGGCGCCGCTGAACCACGTCCTCGCGCAGATCTACCACAACACGCCCGCGTCGGCCGAGCGCAGGCAGTCCAAGGCCAGAATCTCGGCCCATGCCGACAAGACCAAGGACATGCCCGCCAACGGCATCATGGCCTTCTGCACCTTCTACGACGGGCTCGACCGGCTGCGCCCCATGGCCGGGGACCCGTTCGACCTCGGCGTGAAGGGCACCAGCGGGCTGACCAGGCTCCACTTCCGCCTCAAGGAACCGGCCGGAGAAGGCGCCGGGGCGGGGCTCGCTCCGCAGTTCGGTCTCACGCTCTATCCCGGTTCCGTCTTCTTCATGCCGCTGTCCACGAACCGCCTCTACACGCACGAGATCCGGCCCTCGGCGCTGGACGCCGAGTCGCTCCCGACACGCCTGGGATATGTGGTGCGCTGTTCGAGCACCGAAGCCGTTCACAAGAACGGCGAAACGTTCCTCAAGCGGGACGGGAAATTGGTGCGGATGGAGCCGCCCACACCGGAGGGCATGGACGAGCTGCGCAGGCTGTACGCCGAGGAGAACAGGACCTCGTCCTTCATCGA
The DNA here is from genome assembly GCF_041951345.1 of Actinomadura sp. 21ATH. Lineage (NCBI taxonomy): Bacteria > Bacillati > Actinomycetota > Actinomycetes > Streptosporangiales > Thermomonosporaceae > Actinomadura > Actinomadura sp. 21ATH. The sequence goes on from NZ_JBGNUR010000022.1 coordinate 19,350, forward strand.
CTACGGCGACGAGTTCCTCTTCAGCATGAACACGGGAGACTACATTGCCCCCCGAGCATGAGTTTTCCGATGAGGTGCTCTCGTACGATCTGCCGGCCGGACCGGCCGGCGAGGACCTTTTCGCGGAACTGTCCGCGTCGGCCCGCCTGGAGGACGTGGGAAAGGGCCGGCGCGGCGCCGTGCTCACCAGGGTCGACGAGGCGGGCGGGGTTCCTCTCGTGCGCACCACCACGCGATACCGCAGCCCGGCGCAGCGTTTCCGGGCGGTGCACGAACGGCTCGCGCAGCGCATCCAGGAACGCGCGGCACTTCCCGTCGCCTTCAACAACGCCCTCATCGAGACCTACACGAACGCGTACAAGACCATGGGCGCCCATTCCGACCAGGCCCTCGATCTGGCCGACGGGTCGTTCATCGCCGTCTTCTCCTGCTACCGGCACCCCGCGGCGACCCCGCCGAGGAAGCTGATCTTCGAGCCGAAGGACGGGTCCGGCGGCGGGAGGTTCGAGGTCCCGCTCGCCCACAACGGCGTCGTCGCGTTCTCCGTCGACGCGAACCGGCGGCTCAAGCACAGGATCGTGCTGGACGCGCCGGCCCCGGCCGCGGACGACCAGTGGCTGGGCGTGACCTTCCGGACGTCCAAGACCGTCCTCCGGTTCCGCGACGGGCACGCCCACCTTCCGCAGGGTGCCCGCCTCACACCGGCCGACGAGGAGCAGCAGCGCGAGTTCTACCGGCTGCGGCGCCGCGAGAACGACGAGACGGACTTCCTCTACCCCGCGCTGACGTACACCGTCAGCGAGAGCGACCTGATGCCCCTCCCGCCGTGATCGCCGCTCACGCGGTGGCGGTCGGCCGGGCGTGCCCGTTGCCCTCCGGACGGGCGGTGGCGGCGCCGTCGTCCGTGCGGTAGGCCGCGGCCTGCAACTCGTACAACTCGGCGTACAGGCCGCCGAGGTCCATCAGGGCCCGATGGTCGCCGTGCTCGATGACGCGGCCGCCGTCCAGGACGTAGATGCGGTCGGCGTGCCGGACGCTCGCGAGCCGGTGGGTGATCAGCAGGACGGTACGGCCGCGGGCGGCGGCGTGCCGGCGGATCTCCTCGAACAGGTGGTGCTCGGCGCGGGCGTCCAGCGCGGCGGTCGGCTCGTCGCAGATCAGCAGCGGCGCGTCCCGGTAGAACCCGCGTGCCGCCGCCAGCCGCTGCCACTGGCCGCCCGACAGCTCCCGGCCGCCGGCGAACCGCTTGTCGAGCAGGGTGTCCAGCCCCTGCGGCAGCGTGGCGATCACCCGGTCCGCGCCGGCCGCGGCGGCGGCCTCCCGGACGGCCGCCCGCATGTCGGGAACGGCCTGGTCGTCGCCCATGGCGATGTTGTCGGCGGCGGTCATCGGCCAGTGCGTGTGGTCCTGGGCGACGACGGCGATCGCGCGCCGCAGGACGTCGGGCTCCAGGTCGGACACGCGCGTGTCGTCCCAGCGGACCTGCCCGTGCTGCGGCTCGTACAGGCCCGCGAGGATCTTGGCGAGGGTGGTCTTGCCCGAGCCGTTCTCGCCGACCAGCGCGACGATCTCGCCGCGCCGCAGCCGTACGGACACCTGGTCGAGGGACGGGCTCTCGCCGCCGGGATAGGTGAACGTGACGCCGGTGGCGCTGATCTCCTGGAATCGCCGCAGCGTCCCGGTCCGCTCCGGCTCGCCGCGCGGAGGCATTCCGGCGGGGGATTCGATGCGGGAACGGTGCAGGCGCTGCTCGGCCGTCCGGCAGAAGCTCGAATAGTCGCTGAAGTACAGGCCGTCCTCGTAGCAGCGGTTCAGCGAGTAGACCAGCTTGATCAGCGAGTTCTGGCCGGCGCGGATCGCCAGCACCGCGGTCCCGGCGACCGCCAGTGGCATGATCCCGCGCCAGAGGAGGAGCCCGAGCGCGGTGTACATCAGCGCCGTCGCCGCGCCCTTGAGGACGTCCCCGTACACCTGCGCCATCGTCTGGCGGCGTGCCAGGTCCAGCATCACGGCGCGGATGTGCTCGGCGAGCGTGGCGTACCGCCTCAGCAGGAAGTCCCGCACGGTGAACGACCGGATCTCCGCGGCGTGCCGCCGCTCGGTCATCAGATCCGACATGATCCAGCCGCGCCGCCGCACCTCCACCAGGTCCAGCTGGGTCAGGTAGCCCAGCCGGGCCGCGCGGATCGCCGCCCACCCCTCCGGGAGCGCGGTCAGCAGGAGCAGCGGCAGCAGGACCGGATGGAGGACGCCCAGCGCGCCGGCCGCCGCCATGACCCCGACGAACGCGGTGAACAGGTCCACGGCGTTGTCGACCATCGACGGGGCCGAGTCGACCCCACGCAGCCGGGCCCGGTGCAGATGGTCCTGGAACTCGGCGTCGTCGAACGCCGCGAGGTCGATCCCGGTCGTCACCTCGAAGAGGTGCTCCTGGACGATCCGCTCGACCTGGGGACGCAGCCGCGCCTGCGCCCACTGCGCCGCCGCGGCGCACGCGGCGCGGACGGTGACGGCCGCCCCCACCAGCAGCAGCGCCGGGGCCGCGGCCCGTACCCGGTCCGGGGTCGGGCCGGCCGCGAACAGCGCGGTCAGCACCCCGGTGGTGGCCAGCAGCCCGAACGCGGTGAAGACCCCGGCGACGACGTTGAGCGTCACCGTGACGGCCAGGTCGCGCCGGTTGGCCCGCCACGCCAGCCGCATCACCTGGACGATCAGCTCGGGCAGCCGCCGCGCCATCGTCAGCATGCCCGTCTCCGACAGCTCCGCGGCCCTGGCGTACCACCGGTGCTCGGACAGCTCGGGCCCCATGGGCACCGCCGCCGCCGGAGCCCGCCGCCGCCGCTTCCGGGCCCGCGCGAACGGGAACGCGCCCCGCGGCCTCATCGCGCCGCCTCCGCGCCCGCCGCCCCGTTCCGACTCCGCGTGACGACCCGTCCAGCACCGACGCCGACCATCGAAGCAGCCTCCAGCAGCCCGGGGAACCGTGGACCACCCTCGGCGCTCGGCCACGACCGGGGGAAGAGGTCCGGCCGCCTCTGGCCCGGCACCGGACGGCACACTCCTCCACCCACCAGGTAAGCACGCCGCGGCGCGCGGTCGACGAAATGGGCGGCGGAAGAGGTTGCCGATCCGGGCGGCGGCCGCACTGTCATATCCGACGTTCCAGGAGGTGACCCGTGCCCGAAGAGCCGTCCACATCCCGCCGGGCGATGAACCCCGGGTCATGAGCGTCCCCGCGCTCTCGGCGCCGGGGGCGGTCACCGCAGGCCGGGAGAGAGACGCCGGGGCCGCGGCGCCCAATGGCACCTCGACGCCGAAGATGGGGGAAGCGTGAAGAAACTGGCCTTCATCAAGGTGGCCATCGGCCTCTTTGGCTGCGGCGGCACCTTGCTGGTGTCGTTGCTGGTGTTCGCGGGGCTCGTCATCATCTCGACTCGCGGTACCGGAGTCCTGATGGCCTGCGCCCCGAACGACCCTTCCGGGGGGGCGGGCGGCGTGGTCCAGGCCAACGCGAAGAAGAACCCGGAAGATCTTCCCGAAAACTACCGGAGACTGTACGAGAAGACGGGCCGCGTACGGAACATTCCGTGGCACGTGCTCGCCGGCATCGGCAAGATCGAGACCAACCACGGCCAGGCCACCCATCTTCCCGGCGTCAGCAACGGCGAGAACTACGCGGGCGCGGGCGGCCCGATGCAGTTTCTGCAGGCATCCTGGAATCGCTACGGGGATGACTGGGACCTCTATTGGGAGGAGCAGCGCACGCGCAAGAACGACCCAGATGGAGACGGCAGGAAGGACCGCTACGACCCGGCGGACGCCATCCTCGGCGCGTCCAACCACCTCAGGGGAAGCATCGGCAAGATGGACTCGTCGATCAATCTCTCTTCCGCGGACATCCTGAACGCCATCCATCGCTACAATCCCGGAAACTATACGCCGCAGAGCAATCCGTACGTGCGAGACGTCCTGGCGGCGGCGAAGAAGTACGACAACGGCGACTACAAGGTCGGGGACCCGAACTACGCGGGCGCGTCCGCCTGCTCGGGTTCCATGAACCTGGGATCCGGCTCCTTCGGCCAGAAGATCGCCTACGCGGCCGCGTTCTGGGCGGAGAAGAAGCCGGGTACTCCGACGCCACCGAGCCAGAACAGCAAGCCGACCCCCTATTCGTGGGGCGGTGGGACCGTCGAAGGTCCCGGCTACGGCATCGAACAGGGCGCCGGGATCAGGGGTTTCGACTGCTCGTCCCTCGCCCAGTACGCCGTGTTCAAGGCGTCCGGAGGGAAGATCAAGATACCGCGGACCACCCATGCCCAGTGGGCCAGCAACATGGGGTCCAAGATAGTATCCCGCGACCAACTGGCCCCAGGGGACCTGGTCTTCTTCCGCGGGGTCGCGCACATGGGCATCTATTATGGCGAGGTCAATAATGTGCGCTGGATGGTCGAGGCCCCGCGGACCGGCCTGAACGTCAAATTCAGCAAGTTCGACAGCAGCGGAAGTTACGTGGGGGCCATTCGCGTCAAACCGCCGGCCGGGATGGAGAACGCTCCGCCGAGCGTCTTCCCCGCGATGATCCCGCTCGGAAACCTCGTCGGCGCAGGTGCGAAGTGAGCGGCGGATCGGCCGCCGGGCTCCGTTCGGTGACCTGCGCCGTCGCGGCCGCCGCTCTCGTCGCAGGTTGCGGTCTCGGTGAACGGGCGCGCCCGGACGTACCGACGCGCAGCCCCGGGGCGGCGACCGACCTTCCCGAGGTGCCGGCGGCCGGCGGCTCTCCGACACCCACGGCCACCCGCCTACCCGACGACCTCCCGACGCCCCGCCAGGTCGATCAGAAGGACGCCACGGCACTGTCGAAGGCGGCGCTGACGGTCATGTACACGGTCGACAGCACCGTGGACACGGGGCTGCGCGACGCCAAGCTGCGCGCGGCGCGCTATCTCACCCCCGAGTACACGGCGAAGGTCAGGGCGGAGCCCGGCCAGTACGCCCCCGCCGACTGGCAGCGGCACCGGGCTTACCTGGCCGTGCGGCTCAAGCCGCTCAAGCCGGAGGCGGGCGCCCCTGCCGATGCGCCGACCACCGCTCACCGGCAGTGGGAGATGACCACGACCCCCACGGGCCGGGACGACTGGCGCGGTGCCTCCAGCGTGTTCGTGGTCTTCATGGCGCTTTCCAGGCCGTCCAGAGACGCCCCCTGGCGGGTCTCCGACATGGTCGTCACCGGGAGGTAGGTCCCGCCGTGTCCGGAGCAATCGACTTGAGGAGTCTTCGTGAGCAGTTCTGATGACGACGACGTTTTCGTCTACCTTTTCGGCCTCGCTTTTTTCGCCATGCTGATCGGTGGCGGATTCAGCTTCCTGGTCTGGCTGGCGGGCCAGCTGTCCGGCCTGCTCGGCGGCGGCGGCTGGCCCGACTCGGGTCCGCAGGACGCTCTCAGGATCGCCTTCGACTTCGTACGGAACCCCGGTGATCCGGGCAGCGCGTGGCCTCCGGCGGCCGCGGCCGCGGTGGGATCCGCTCCGCTGTTCTTCTTCCTGCTGATCATCCTGCTCGTCGGCGCGTCGGTGGTGCTCTACTTCGCGGTACGGCTGTACCTGAACTTCCGGCGGCACCGGCCGGTCCGGCGGCTGCGGCTGGGCTTCGCCTCCGGCTGGGAGGTCCGCAAGCTGCTCAGCGCGCGGACCGTGCTCAGCAAGGCGGAGCAGGTCCGGCCGTCCACCGCCGCCGTGCCCGCGCGCGACGTGAAGCCCGAGGACGTGGGGTTCTACCTCGGGCGGGACATCAGGTCCCGGCGGAAGCTGTACGCCTCGATCGAGGACACGGCGGTCGTCGTCGCGGCGCCGAGGCAGGGCAAGGACGTGCACTTCGTCACGCCGTTCACCATCGACGCGCCCGGTCCGTGCATCGTCACCTCGACCCGGCGGGAGACGTTCGTCAACACCGCGATGGTGCGGGCGCAGTTCGGCGAGGTGTACGTGTTCGACCCGTTCAACTGGACGGGCTGGCCGAACCGGATGCGCTGGTCGCCGTTGCAGGGGTGCGAGGATCCGAACGTCTGCGCGGTCCGGTCGGCGACGCTCGTCCAGTCCAGCCAGTACAGCATCCAGGAGGAGGGCACCCACCTCACCGGGGTGCTCACCATCATCCGCTGCCTGCTGCACGCCGGCGCGATCGGCAAGGTCAACTTCCGGGAGGTGATGCGCTGGGTCTACGAGGCCAACGCCGAAGAGGCGCTGACCATCCTGCGCGAGAACGCCGACCGGGCCGCCCCGGGGTACGTCCCGCAGCTCGAGTTCCACCGGAGCAGCAGGAGGGCCTGGTCCACCGTCATCCAGGTCATGCACTGCTTCTCGCACCCGAACGTGCTGGAGGACTGCTCGCCGCCTCCCGGCGAGGAGTTCGACTTCGTCAACTTCCTCAAGGGCCGCAACACCCTGTATTTCGTCGGTAAGCAGCAGCCCGACTGGGGCGGTATCGCGCCGGTCGTCACAACGATCATCGAGCAGTACTTCAGGACCGCGCGCGGCACGGCGATGAAGAACCCCACCGGGCGGCTCGACCCGCCGCTGACCTTCGAGCTGAACCAGGTGACCGACATCTGCCCGCTGGGCGGCCTTCCGGTCTACATGGGCGAATCCGGCGGCTACTCCATCGCGGTGCACGTCTACCTGACGTCGCTGGCGGACGCGCGGGCCCGGTGGGGCGCGGACGGCGCCACGCGCCTGTGGGAGAACTCGTCGATCAAGATCGTCTCCGGGGGCACCGGATCCGCCAAGGACCTCGACGAGCTGTCCAGCCTCGTGGGCAAGGAGCACGGGAAGCAGATCCTGCGTCCCGAAGAACTCAGGACCATGCCGTTCGGCCGTGCGGCCGTCGTCGCGGGCACTGCCCGTCCGGTCGAGATGTGGCTCACCCCGTGGTGGAAGCGCAAGGACGGGCACCTCATCGCCCGCGGCAAGGAGACGACCGAGAAGATGCTCCAGAAGTACATCGCGGAGCAGGCGGCGGGCGCGTCCGCCGCGCCCGATCCGATCGCCGCGGAGGACTGAGAACGCCGGGTGAAGCGGGGCGCCCCCGCCTCACCCGGCGTCCGTGAACGCCGACCGCGCCGCCCGCGGGCCACGCGGTCAGACGGCGCCGGCGGGCCGTTGCGTGGTGGAGTGGGTCCAGCGCTTGTTGGTGTCGTTGACGTTCTGTTCGGCGGCGGTGAGCTCCACCCGGAACGGGATGCCGGGACGGCCGCCCACCTTGACGAGGAATCTGCCGCGCCCCGGGGGTTCGCTGTCCCGGTTGAGGTCGGGGTTCCAGGACGGCGGCGTCGACCAGTCGACGATCATGCGCTGCTCGGTCGCCGACATCCGCACGACCTCGTTCACCAGGACCATCTCCGCCTGCGGGAGTCCGCCGCAGATGACCATGCCCGCGCGCTCGGCGAACCCCTTGGCCTTGAGCCGGTCGGCCTCGTCCTGCAGCGCCAGCAGGTCGGCCATGGTGTGCGTGATCATCACCTGGCCCGCACCGCGCTGCCGGTTGAGCCGGGTCAGGGCGTCGACCCGGTCCACCAGGCCGCGCCCCGAGCGCAGCACCCGCCACAGCTCGTCCAGGACGACGAAGAAGTGGCGCCGGGGTGCGAGTCCCTCGTCGGCCAGCGCGTGCGCCGCCTCCACCGCGCCGAACCCGTCCGACCAGCACGCCAGCAGGACCGCCGCCTGGAGTTCGGCGTCGGCGTCGTCGATCCCGCTGATGTCGATGCAGACCCCGCCCGGGTTGTCCAGATCGATCGCGGTGGTGGTGTGGCGGGCGAACGTCTCCCCCATGGGGCCGTCCATGATCCCCAGTAGCGAGGCGTGCAGCGGGTCCACGGCCGCGCGGTACTTCGCCTCGTCGCCGCGGGCCAGGGTCACCGCCCGCAGCCGCTCCGGCCCCTCGTCGATCACCCTGATGAGATCGGGCAGCAGGGGCACACCGGGGTGCCGCTCGTCCAGCACCCGCAGCGCCGCGTTCAGCACGGTGCGCTCGGTGTCGGCGATCGGCCCCCCGCGCAGCACCGTGAGCAGCGCGCCGACCATGTTCAGCCGGCGGCCGTGCGCGTCGGCCACCAGCTTCGCCCGCGCCTCGCCCTGGAGCTTGGCCGCCGCGGCGGCCGTCGCGCCGGGGTCGAGCACGTTGAGCGACCCGAGCCCCCGACCGAGCTTGATGATCTGCCCGCCCATCGCCCGGACCAGGTCGACGTAGTCGGGCTTGAGGTCGCCGAGCACCATGGGGAACACGCCCTGCCCGACCAGCCCCAGCACCATGCGGCGGATCAGGGTCGACTTCCCCAGCCCCGGCTTCCCCAGGACCAGGGCCGACGGGTTGTGGATCAGGTTGGCCCGCTGGAACCACGAGATCGGATCGCAGCACAGCGCCGAGCCGGTGGTCAGCTCCCGGCCGAGCGGCACGCCCACCATGGGCGTACCCGACCCGGCCGCGAACGGCCACAGCCCGCACACCTGAACCGTGGTGCCCCGCCACTCCGCGGGCACCTCCACGTAGGAGGCCCGGCCACCGCCGCGGCGGGCGAACCCCCTGAATCCGGGCTTGAGTTCGACCGGGCCGGCCTTCTTCTTGCTCTTCTTCCCGCCCACCTCGCTCTGTGCGGCGGGAGGCCCGCCGCGGCCGGGGGCCTGGATCGATTCCGGCGGACTGCTCACAGCGATTCCCTCACCAGCGCAGGAACGTTCAGATGATCAGGAAGGACGATGCCGAGGGGGAGCCCGGCCGCGAACGCCGTCGCCTGCGACCCGTACATCCGCCGCAGCCGCAGGCGGGCGGGCGCCGAGATCGTGTCGACGGCGGCCGCCGCCATCGGGAGCTGCTCGGCCTCGTGGACGGTGGCGGTGACGAGGATGGTGAACCGGGTCACGCCCGCCCCTCTGGCCTCCTCGATGGCCGACTGGTCGCTCTTCATGACGTCGATCTCGTTCCGGGCCCGGCCGGTGCCGCCGTCGAGCCGGAAACGCGTGTCCTTGCGGTCCCGCTCCACGATCCTCGCGGCGGACGCCGGGTCGTGCGGCCGGTAGAGGAAGGTGACGCGCTTGCGGGCGATGTCGTGATGCGGCGCGACCAGCCCGCTCATCACACTGGACAGCACCTCGCCGCGGGGTGCCTCCGACATGCCCCAGGTGATCGAACGGCCGCTGTCGTGGACGTAGTGGTCCCACGCCTCCTGCGTGGCGACCGGCCCGGCATCGTCCCAGAGCAGGTCCTGGTCGCCGGCGTGCTCCATGCCGGACTCCGAGTTCGGGTCGTAGGCGACGCGCACGGCACGGGCGAGCTGCCCGGCCGTCATCGGGCGGGCGGCTCCGGCGCCGGTCATCTCCAGCCCGGCGATCAGCCCGGGGATCCGCATCCCGATCTCGCGCACCATCGCGGCCTCGTCCCGGCGCTTGCCCCCGGGATGCGGCAGGGCCGCATAGGTGACCGCGATACGGGTGGAGACCTTGGCGCTGCCCACCGGGTAGTTCCAGACGATCTCCTCCAGAGCCGCCAGAGCCAGCGCCGGAGCGTTCGGGTCGGTGTTGGCCGTGACCTCCTCCCGGAGACGGTGTCCGAGATCGGGGGCCGTCTCGATGGTCACGCTCGCGGCGACCAGCCCAGGTTCGAAGCCGAGCGAGGCCAGCCAATGCCCCCAGTGGGCGACCCAGGTGTCGACCTGCTCCTGATCGACCAGCGCGGCCCCGTCGGCGTTGCACTCGAAGACCACGGTGTAGTGCTTCGTGGCCGGAATCACGACCAGGGCGAACGGGCGTCCGTAGGAGTCCCGCCCCTCGACCAGCCGCGACGCGGCGAGCAGCCCGGGGAGCCGGTGCTTGCCGCGCGGGATGATGCTCAACGGTCCCGAACGGTAGAGATGCCACCCCTGGGAACGGCCCCACCACCAGTTCACGCGGGCCGTGATCGCCTGCAGCGCGGTCCGCCCGTGCTGGTCCTGAATGACCAGCGGCAGCATCACCAGCCCCAGGACCGCGGCAGTGATCAGGCTGGCCAGCGGTGACACCATCGCGACCATGGTGACGACGATCAGCCCGACCATAAGGATCAGGGTGCCGGCCAATCCCAGCCGCCCGATCCCCGGAGAAACCGGTTTACGCCAGTTCCCGTACGTGGGCTCGCGATAGTCCGACGCCACTCCAGCTCACCTCATTTCCTTAGATCTGAACTTTTCAGCCGGGGTTACCACTCGGGCCACTGTTGTTTGGGGAGTTCCCAGAGTTCCTGGGCGGGGGGTTCGTACCGGAGGGAAGGTCCGGCGGCGGAACGGTGAATTCCGCGATATGGGGCGCTTCGGGCACCTGGTAGTCGGGGATCGACGGCGCGGCGGGAACCTGGTAGTCGGGAATCGGCGGCGCGGCGGGAACCTGGTAATCGGGAATCGGCGGCGCGGCCGGAACCTGGTAGCCGGAGACCGAACTGCCGCCCGAGGCGGTTCCCGAGCCCGAGGGACCGCCGAGCTGCAGGCCGCTCAGCCCCCTGGAGGAACCGCCGCCGGAGGAACCGCCGCCCGCGGGCCGGCCCGGAGCGCTGGAGCCGGAAGCGCCCGCGCTCGAGGCACCACCCGGGGTGACGCCGCTCCCCGGGACACCAGTCCCCAGGACACCGCTGCCCGGCACACCACTGCCCGCGGGCCGGCCCGGAGCGCCGGACCCCGAAGCACCGCTCGCGGAGCCGGGAACCGGGCTGACGCCACCGGTGCCGCCCCGGGTGCCGCCGCCTCCGCTGGGACCGCCGCCTCCGCTCGGGGACCCACCGCTCGGGGACCCACCGCTCGGGGACCCGCCGCTCGGCGCTCCCCCACTGGGGGTTCCGCCACCTCCCGAACCGCCACGGGAGCCGCCACCACCGAAGATGCCCCAGATACCGCTGCCGGAGCCGTCTCCGCTGGTGCCGCCCCCGGAAGATGATCGGGCACCGTTCATAGCCGCGGGACGAGCCGTGGTGGTCGTGGTCGTCGTCGACCCGCCGCCAAGGGCGCCGAGCACCCTGCCCGCTCCGTGCTTCGCACCCGAGAGAGCGTTGATGCCCTTGCCGGAGTTCACCGCGGTGCTTCCGAAGACGAAGTGGCCGACCTGGCGCACGCCGAACTGGCTGTTGTCCGCCGCGACCGCGGGCTGCACGATCCGCAAGATCGCGGGCAGGGCGAAGATGGAGGCACCGAGGAGGGCCATGCCGAAGAGCTTGTCAGTCTCGTACTTCGACTGCATCAGCCCCAGGCTCGCCATGTCGATCGTGGCGACGACCGGCTCGAAGAGGATGAAGGAGATTATCCAGCCCTTCATCACCCGGTAGGCGTTCTCTCCATATGTGGTGAACCTTGAGGCGGCGACCGCGGGCATGATGCCGATCAGTACGATCAGGGCACCGTTCCGGAACAGCATCAGAACGAACTGCGCGGCCGATGAGATCAGCGCGCCGACCGTGAAGACCACGAACAGGAAGGCCGTGGCGGACTTGGACCCCCCGAGAATTTCAAGCCCATCATTGAACGGACCGTACCAACCGTCCTTCGGCTTCACACTCTCGATCGCCCATTTCGAGTACTCATGGCCGGCGATGTTCGCCAGGTTCACCAGAGTGGCCAGAGTGAAAACGATGATGGCCAGTTCGACGAACTGTGACATCAGCGCCTTGAGAGGCTCGCCTTTGCGCTGTACGGCGACTCGGGCGGCTGCGAGGACGAAGCCCGCGAACGCCATCAGGGCGGTCAGCCAGTTGATGTTCATACGCAGGTCGGCGAGCACACCGCCCGCACCGGCGCCATCGTCCAGGTTCACCGTGTAGGAGCCGTCGGTCAGCCACCAGGTCATCAGCGTCGTGATGGTACCGAGCGTCCAGGCGACCAGTTTGGCAACCAGCCAGTCCCAGGCCTCGTTCAGGAAGATGTCAGTCATGACGAAAGCGCCTGCCTAGAAGGAAGTGAACAGCGCGAGATGGCATGCGGCACGTATCACCAGAGGGGATCGACCACCATGACGATGAATGCCATGGCCACTCCGCCCCCTGTCACGACGATCGCGACCATCACCCAGCCCAGATCGGCGATATGCGCACCCGCCTCACCCCTCTTGTGCCTGAGCGCCATATTGCCGCAGACCAGGAAGACTCCCGCGATGCACGCACCGAAAGCGGTCCAGACAAGCCATCTGAGTATCACGCCCACCGGTTCGGCGGCTTTGCCGGCTCCTGCCGAATGGTAACGCGGCAATGAGAGGTCGGGACGATCGCCGATTTTCGGAGGGGGCGCCGCGTTGGGAGCCTTAGGGATCTTCGTGGACTCCGTTCCGCTATGTTCCGGGCCCTCCCCAGAGCCCCCGTTTCCTTCCAGGCAGTACTCTTTGGCCGGCCCGTCGATCCTGGCGCAGGCCTCCTCAGGTCCTCCGATGCAGTCGATTCGCTTGTCGCCGTCCAGGGTGTCGCAGTGGTCCTCTTTGCGGTCCACCTCGGGCCACTTCTTACTGGTACTCGTGTTGCAGTAACCCGTCCCGTGCTCGGTGCCCAGGCAGACTTTGAATTCGTATACCTTGTCTTTGGAGTAGCCAGGGATGGAAGCCACGTCGTCGGCGCCTTTTCCGCCCGCTCGAACGGTGGCCACCTGCGCCCCGTCGAGGGTGACCTCGCCGGTCACGTAATGGCCGTCCTCTTCGAGGTCGTACACCCTGATCTTGGCTGTCTTGTCCGCCCCCTTAGGGGGCTTCCATCGCAATTCGCCGCCGGGATCACCGTCGACGGTCTTCATGATGCTCGTGCCCTCGAACTCAGGGGGAAGGGAGCTCTTGAACTCAGGCGGGGGGAAGGGGTCCGCCGGGAAAGCCGCCGGGGCGGCCCGCCCCGGCGCCTGAACGGCCGGAACGACGTCGACCGCGGACCGCGCCGGGACGGCTGGACTCCAGCCGGCCGCCTGGACCCGGTCCGCCGGGACGAACCCGCCCGCGGCGGGCACCCAGGAGACTCCGGTCACGACCATGATCACGCCCAGCGCAAGGAACGCGGCCATCCGGACACGTTCCTTGCGCCGGTGCGGCAACGCCCGGTTCCGCCGGGGTGGCACGCGAGCCGCCGGCACTTTCTCGGACGTCATCCGCCGACGCTCGAGGCGAGGTTGGTGACGAGCGTGTACACGCCTCCAGTGAGGCCGGTCGCGGTGCCCACGATGAACAGGCTCGACCCGTGACCGCTCGCCTCGCCCCTCTTGTGGTTGACCCCCATGCGGGCAAAGATCCCCAGGAAGCCGATTATGCAGGCGCAGAAGGTAAGGAACATCCCCCACCGGATCATCTTGAGGATCGGCGCCTGGAACGGCGGCGCTTCGCCATCGCCGGGGTTCGGGATTACCGGAGCCAGAGCGATCGCGTGGTGGATCAGGTCGGTCGTCCAGGTGATCATCGCGTCAAGCATGAGCGTCCTCCGAGATGATGCGGGTGAGGTCTTGGGCCAGCCGCGCGTACGCGGACGGCAGGCGGGCCTGGTCCGGCGGGTCACCGAGGCGGAGGGCCTCGACCCACGGGAGTTCCCAGGTCTGGGGCACGCCTCCGGAAATGAGGCGCAGCAGGTCTCTCAGCGGTTTGGGGAGCTTTCCCGGGGCGTCGGCGACCACCACCAGCCCCAGCAGCCGTACGTTCGGGAGCCCGCCCGCGGCCCACTGGTGGGCGGCGGCCTGGGCCGCGCAGAGGCCGGCGGCGTGGCTGCGCGCCACGAGGAGCACCCGGGCCTGCCCGGGAGGTTCGGGCGTCGGCCAGTACCGCCCGGCGCTCTTGCCATAGGGGATGAGCGTGGTCAGCGTGGAAGCGCCCGCTCCTCCATGGCACGAGGAGAACCAGAGGGCGGGGCCTGGACCGCTGTAACCGGCCAGCCCCAGCGGGCTGATGGGCGGCGGCGCCTGGCGCGCCGGTACGACCGCCCGGGCACGGAACCAGTTCGGGGGCACGTTGCCCTGGGCAGGGGCGGCCCCTCCCTGGGCGGGGCCGGCCTGCCCCTGGGCAGGAGCGGCCGGCCCCGCGACCCGCGTATCCGGCGGGGCTCCAGGAGCGGATGCCCACTGTGGGCGGGTGACGTCCGCTGCTTGCATTGTTTACGCCCCCTCTCCGGCGGGCCGCCCGCCGGTCGGCACGACCGGCGGTGAGACGCCTCCCGAGTACAGCTATGCCACTACGGGCTGGACCGTCCGTGAGAGGTGGCGATCGTCAACCAGAGGCGGGGAAAGTCACGTCACGAATCGGAAACGACCGGCGAAACGTGTCGTCGGCGCGCGGGCGCGCGCTCATCTGGGCAGGGCGCAGAGCCGCGTCGGGTCGACGCAGACGAGGATGCGGTCGCGCCACACCTGGGCGTGCGCGCCGGTCTGGCGTCCCAGCGGATGGCTCCAGCGCAGCCGGCCGCTCAGCGTCTCGATCGCGTAGAGGCGGTCGTGCTCCGCGGCGGCGTAGACGGTGCCCGCGGTCGCCGGGGCGGCGGCCGACAGCGGCCCGCCGGTGCCGAACCGCCAGCGCACCCGTCCCGTCCCGGCGTCCAGGGCGTGCAGGCGGCCGGACTCGTCGCCGGCGAACACCAGCCCGTCGGCGACCGTCACCCCGCCGGTGACGCGGCCGCCGATGTCGCGGCTCCAGCGCACCGCGCCGGTGGCCGCGTCCAGCGCGTGGACGTGCCGCGCGCCCGCGGTGTACACGAGCCCGGCGTGGACGACCGGAACGGTGTCGGCCGCGCGGAACCGCCATTCCACGGCGCGGGCCGCGGGGTCGACCGCGACCAGGCCGCCGGCGGCGACGTACAGGAGTTCGTTTCCGGCGACCGGGTCGAGGCCGCCCTGGCGGGCCGGCCCGCCGGCTGCACCGGGGCGGGGCAGCGCCAGTCTCCAGCGGCGCGCGCCCGTGCGGCCGTCATAGGCGGCCAGGTCACCGCCGCCGTCGTACAGGTAGACCTGCTCGCCCAGCACGACCGGGGCGCCGGTGCCGCCGACGGCGGGCTCCCGCCACCCCGCGACGGGCGAGCCGTCGGATGCCCGTACCGCGCGCAGCCGCTCGTCACCGAACAGGACGGTGCCCGCCGTCACCGCCGCGCCCGGGCGGACCGGCTCGCCGCCCCCGGCCGTCCACAGCGTGTCGCCGCGCGCGCAGCCCAGCGCGTGCAGCCCCCGGGTCGAACCGACGTAGACGACGTCTCTCGCCACGGTCAGGCCGTCGAACCGGTGGCCTTCGTCGGCACCGCGGTACGTCCACAGGGGCGTCCGGCCGTCCGGGCGGGGCCGCCGCCGCGCCGCCTCCTCCTGGGGCCGGCCGTGCGCCGACGACTTGAGGACCATGAGGAAGGTCGTGGACAGGCCGAACGTGGCGAAGCTCCGCCGCCCGAACGCCGCTATCTGCGCGCCGCATCCCCTGGGGGACGTCCTGCCGGCGTCGCCGGCGGCCGCGCCGCGCAGCCGCCGTTTCCGCGAGGAGACGGGCGCCGCGCCGAACCTCCGGACCAGTTCCTCGGCCGAGGGGCGCCGCCCGGGTTCGAGCGCGAGGCAGCTCGCGATGATGTCGTGGAGTTCGGGGTCGCCTTCGAGGACGGCGCGCAGCTCGTCCAGCCGCGGCCGCTCGAACTGCGTGCGGTACAGCAGCACCTGCGTGGAACCGCTCCCGAAAGGGCTTTCACCCGTGGCCGCGTAATAGAGCAGGGCGCCGAACGCGAACACGTCGCCCGCGCGGTCGGAGACCCGCTCGCGGATCCGCTCGGGCGGGAGGTAGCCGGGGCTGCCGACCAGCGTGCCGGACGCGGTGTCGGCGGCGGCCCCTTCGGGACGGGAGATGCCGAAGTCCACCACCCGCGGCCCGTCGGGCGTGAGCATCACGTTCGACGGCTTCAGGTCCCGGTGCAGCGTCCCGGTCCGGTGGATGGCGCTCAGCACCCGGGACAGGGCCTTTCCCAGGGCGCGCACCGACGTCGCCGGGGCGGGGCCGCGCGTCTCCACCGCCTGCCGCAGGTTCAGGCCGGGCAGGTAGACGGTGGCGAGCCAGGGTTCGTCCGCGTCCAGGTCGTGGTCGACCACCGGCGCGATGAACGCGGGGTCGACGCCGCGGGCGGCGGCGATCTCCCGGGCGAGGCGCTCGCGGTGGTCCTGGCGCTGCGCCAGGCGCGCGTGGACGACCTTCACCGCGACGAGGTCCCCGGACGGCCCGCGCCCCAGGAACACCCGGCCCGTTCCGCCCGCCCCCAGCCGCCCGATCAGCCGGTACTCGGCGACGCGTACCGGATCGTCCGGGCGTAGTGGCTGCATTGCGCTCCCTGTCACGGCGCCATGATCTTGGATGATAGGTGACGAACGGCTCGGACACGACGCCGCGGCCCCGCCGATCCGGCGGGGCCGCGGGCGGCCGGCGGACGGTCAGGGGCCGCCGGTGCGGGACGGGCGGCGGGCGGGCAGCAGGGCGAGGTGCTCCTCCCGGACCAGCCCGAAGCGCAGGGCCGTGTCCACCACCGCCGTGCGCTTGCCGTCCAGCCTCTCCTCCTCGAAGGGCTGCTTGATCCGCAGCTTCTGCTCCGCGAGGTAGTCGATGTGGAAGTTGACCGCACGGACCGAGAGCTTGCGGCCGGGCAGCTCGCTCAGGCGCTCCATGACCTGGCGCGAGGGCGGGACGGCCGTGAAGGACTCGCCGCGCAGGCGCGGTTCGCACAGGGCGACCAGGACGAGGAAGTAGGTGGCCTCCTGGTCGAGCGAGAAGGCCGAGACGGTCGTCGAGCCGTCCAGCTGCTCGGCCAATTCCATCCCGGACGATTCGACATAGAGGTGCTGCGGCGCGTAGACCTGGAACGAGGTGTCCATTCCCTGGGCCGCGAACACCACTCTTGAAAATTCAAACGGAATGGGACAGGACGCGCGGCGCGGCGTCACCCGCAGGTATTCTCCGCCACCCTCGGGATTCTCCACCACGACGGTGATGCTGTCACTGAAATTGCTCAGCCTCCAGTGGTCCTCGACCGCGAGGATCTCTCCCGCCAGGCGCGGCACCGAGGGATTGTCCAGGCGCAGGTCCACCGGTACGCCCGGGGCGCCGCGCCCGAAATTGAGACTCTCTCCGGGGGCAAGTTTCCTGCGCACCGCGTCATGTCTCTTATTCGACGGCAAGTACACTAGGACGCTCGACATTTACCACCTCGTGGAATTTTTCCGCTTCGAGGGTTAAACTCCTCTATGACTCTACAATGAACCCGTCCGCGGTATTCCGTCGCCCCTGACGCTCGCCCCCGGCCCGGCGCATCGTCCCGCCCATGCCCATATCCAGCGGATCCTACGGGAGGAAGATCGACATGGCAGCAGGCAACGCCTCCGGCGAGGCGACGGACTTCTGGGCGAGCCTCGACGCGGGCCCGGCCCTCGAGGACGCGCCGGGCGAAGCCGCCGACCAGGACAAACTCGTCGCCGGGCGCCGTACCCCGCCGCCCCCGCCTCCCTCGCCGCCCGCGTCCGCCGCGCCTCCCGCGCCCCCTGCGCCTCCCGCCCCGCCCGCTCCCGAGCCGCCTTCCGCACGCGAGCCGGCCCCCGCGCCCGCCGAGCCGGAGACGGCGCCCGAGCCAGAGCCAGAGTCGGCGCCGGAGCCGGAACGGGCTTCGGCGGCGGAGGCGCCCGGCCGGTCCGTGCGGCGGACGCCCGACGGGCCCTCGCCGCGCGTGGCCCGCACCACTCCGGAACGCTCCCCGGAGCCGTCCCGCACGCAGCAGGACGCCTCGCCCGACCAGGTGTGGCGCGCCGCGGAGGAGATCGCCCGTTCGGTCGCGCCGCGGCTTCCCGAGCTGCTCGCCGAAGTCCTCACCCGGTTCACCGGCGGCGACGAGGCGATGGCGCGCCGCGTGTACGACGTGCTCGGCGGCTGCCACCTGCTCGGCGAGCTGTGGCGGGACGAGAGCGTCGAGGAGGTGCACGTCCGCGGCACCGAGGTGACCGTCTGCGGGCGGACCGGCACGCGTCCGGCCGCCGGATTCCCCGATCTCGCCACGGCCCGGCGCGCCGTCGCGGCGTTCGAGGCGGGGCCCGGGAAGCGGGAGGCCACCGTCACCAGGATCGGGGACGCCGTGGTCCTGAGCCGCGTCCCGGCGGCGGGCCCGGACGCGACGTGGCTCCTCACCGAGGGCGTCATGACCGAGGACCAGCTCTCGCAGGTCAGGATGGCGCTGCAGCACATGCGCGCGGTGAGCGTGGTCGGCCCCGCCGCGCGGATCGTGGTGCGCGCGCTCGCCGCCCTCGTCCCGGCGGGGAGCCGGGTCTTCCTGGGCTCGTACGCGACGCTGCCCGCGGGCTGCGTCACCGCCGCCAGCCCGATGGAGGCCGACTACGTGATCGGCGTCCGTCCCGGCGCGCTGGCCGAGGAGATGGCGGCCGAGGGCCAGGTCGGCGCGCTCATCGCCAACCCCGAGACGCAGGTGCGCGGGGCGCTGCGGTTCGCCGTCCCCGGCCCGTCCGCGCACCCGGGCAGGCTCAGCCAGATGCCGTGACCGCCGGGCCGCCGGTCACGTTCCAAGGACGTCGCTCACCGGGTGGCCCGCGGCGGGCGGGGAGTCGTACCACCCCTCGCCGGACCGGCCGGGGTTCGGGCGAGCCAGGTGAGAGGCGTGGCTCGGATGCGGCTGCTCGCGTATCTGCAGGACGCCCGCCCGCGCCACCGCCTGCAGCAGCGGCTCGGCGAGGGCGGTCAGCGGGACCCGCCGCGCCTGGCCGGGCCATCCGGCCAGGCGCGTGACGCGGCGCGTGCCCGCCGCCCCGCGCACCTCGTACCCGCGGATCGAGGACGCCCAGAGCGTGCCTTCGGGGGTGTCCAGCACCCGTTCCGGGCGGTCGCCGGGGGCGACGGCCACCTCGCCGAGCGCCCAGCCCGTGCAGCGGGCCGCGTCCGCGAAGGCGACGACCTGGTCCAGCTCGCGCCGCAGCCGCGCGAGCCCGGCGCTCTCGAACGAGGCGGGCAGCCGGCCGAGCGCGGCGGCGCCGTCGCATCCCAGCCGGCCGGCGATCTCGGCCACCCGCTCCAGCACGCTGCGGTGGACGAGGGCGAAGCCCTGCCCGTTCACGGTCATCAGCGCCATCTTCGCGCGATCCTGCGCTCCAGCCATCATTCCCCTCTCGCAGGGCGTCCGTCCGGGGTCAGCGGCGCTCTCGGCGGTCCCATCGAGGAAGCCTCCGTCCGAGCGGTGCCGGGGCCGGCCACGCGGTCGGGGTCGGGGAGATCCGAGGAGATCCGCGTCCATCCGAGGTCACCACGGCACGACGGCGGCCTGACGAACAGGGCCGGTATTCCCGGTATCACCGCGATGACACGGGGTCCGGCCGCCCTTCCGGGCATCGGCGGGCCGGCGCGTACGGCCGGCGGGTGATCGGTCAACGCCGCGCGCTCTCCTTCGCCGTCTCCTCTTCGGTAGGCCGCCTACCATGTCACGGTCGACTGTCCTCTCCAATCGGCGATCCGCACGAAATTCGCGCGAATCCGTTGCAGTACTTGCCGATTCCGGCCACCACGCGAATAAAGAATTCTTTACTTTCGCGGAAGGGGCGCCCGGAACGGCGCGCGCGGGTTCCACCACCAGGACAGGCGGCGCGGCAGCGGGGACGATCTCCGCAGCCCGGTGGACAGCGAGCGGACCTGCCCGGACGCGAACGCGGCGTCGTCCGGCGTGACCTGGCCTCCGAAGCCCGCCGCGTTCACCAGCACGCCCAGGCGGCGCAGCGGGCCGGGATCGGTGTCCGGCGAGCGCGCCGCGAGCAGGCCGACCACGTCCGCGGGCGTGGCGGAGGCGGGCACGGCGACGCCCGCGAGCCGCATCGATGCCAGCAGCTCCGTCCAGGCGGCCAGGACCCGCCGCGGTGCCGTGCCCCGCCGGGACGCGCGCATCCCGCGCAGCCGCAGCAGCGGCATCACCAGCAGGAAGAGGAGGAGCAGGACGAGCGGGGGAACGGCCAGCCAGCCGTACCCGCCGCCGCCCGACGACGGCCCGGCGCCGTCCGCGCCGCCGCCGGCCGCCGCGTCGCGGGCCTGGTCGTCGCGGGCCTTGGCGTCGCCCGCCGCCTGCTCCCGCGGCCGCGGGGGCACCTTGGAGCGCCGCCGCGGGTTGGGGTCGTAGGGGACCCAGCCGACGTTCTCGTAGTAGACCTCGCCCCAGGCGACCGCGTCGCCGGTACGGATCACGCGCCGGTCGCCGGCGCCGCCCGCCCCGAACCCGACGACCACCCGGCTCGGCAGCCCGGCCGCGCGGGCGAGGACCGCGAACGCGCTGGCGAACTGCTCGGACGTGGCGCCGCCGCCCTTGCGGCCCGGCGCGACCAGCAGCCTGCCGAGCTCGGCGTAGCCGTGCCCGCCGCTGGAGCCCGGCTGGAACGTGTAGGAGTCGCGCAGGTACTCGGCGATCCGGGACGCGCGCTGGTGCGCGCTGCCGTCGCCGGCGGCCGTGCGGGCGATGTCGTCGAGCCGCGCGGGGGCGCCCGGCGGCAGGCGCAGGTAGCGCTCGTACCCGGTGCCGGAGGCGGCCGCGACGTCCGTGCCCTTCCAGCCCCTCCAGTCCGGGACGGTCCCGGCCGCGGTGTACGAGCGTCCGGTCACCGCGCCGTCCAGGGAGAGGAGCGTGCCGGAGACCGCGTCGTGGCCGACCGCGATCCCGTCCACCCGGGTGGCGATGCCCGGGACCGGCACCCAGTCGCCGGGCAGGTTCCCGACCGAGACCCGTACCGTGGCCGGCTGCGCGCGCGGCGGGTCGGTCTCGGCGGGCGGCAGCACCGGCCCCGCGGGACGGTAGCTGCTGTCGGGCAGCCACACCGGCCCGGTGAACTCCGCGAGCGTGACCCAGCGGAGGTCGGTCCGCGCGCCCGACACCGTCATCAGGGGCACCTCGGGGTGGCTCGCCCACGCCGACAGGTAGGCCAGCGGGTTGCGCACCTCGCGCGGCTTCTCCGGCGCGTCGGCCTGCCGGCGCGGGTCGTCCGCCCGTACCGGCCACCCTTCCAGCACGCCCGGCGCCGCGACCGCCGTCGCGACACCGGGGAGGGTCACCGCGCACGCCACCGCCGCGCCCGCGGCCACCACCCGGGGAAGCGAGCTCCGCCGCGAGCCCGCCGCCGGGGGCGGGTCGAGCAGCCGCAGCGCGAACCCGGCCCGCTCGGTGTCGGGCGCGGCGCGCGGCGCCGACGCCAGCGCGAGCGCGCCGGCGCCGGCGAGCAGCGCCGCCGACCAGTAGCCCGGCCCGGTCGCCTCCGGGTTGAGCGCGGCGGCACCGCACAGGAGCACCGTGCCGGGCAGCAGCGCGGGCAGCACCCGGCCGTCGCGGCGCAGCACGGTCGCGATCGCCCCGGCGAGCCAGACCGCGAGTACGGGGAACGCCAGCAGGTCCACGGTCGCCGGCGGGTGCGGCGCCGTGGTCAGGATGCGGGCACCGGAGTGCAGCACGGCGTCCACCGCCGCGGGCAGCGGCTCCTTGACCGGCCCCGGGAACCGGACGGCGAGCACGACCAGCGCGAGCATGGCCACGGGCAGCCCCGCCGGTACGGCGAGCGGCCCGAGCCCGCGCAGCAGCCGGTGCGCCGCCGAGGTGACGGCCACCGCCGCGAACGCCGTACCGGCCAGCACGGCCAGCACCGGCCCCGGCCGCTCGTACCCGGCGGCCAGCAGCGGCGCCGACGCGGCCGCGGCCATGGCCACCGTGCCGGCGGCGAGCACCGTCCGCCCCCGGCTCACCGCGTCCACCAGCGGCTCTGGTTCCAGCCGGCGGCGAAGTCCTCCGGTGTCTCGGCGCGCAGCAGCCGCACGCCGGGGGGCGGCGGCGGGGGCTCCGCGCCGGAGCCGGTGCCGATCAGGGCGGCCAGCGACAGGACGCGCCGCGCGGCGAGGGCCTCCAGCGCCAGAGCGACGTCCTGCGGATCCGTCGCGGCCGGCAGCAGGACGATCGCGCGGCCGGCCGGGCCGGAGCGCAGCCGCGCGCAGGCGGCCGGGAAGTCCGCGTCAGGGCGGGCCACCGCCTCGGCGAGCAGGTCCAGGTGCGCGGTCGGCCCGGCGGCCGCGGGCGAGTGCCCGCCGCCGGCCAGGCGCAGGTCCACCGGCAGGTCCGGGCCGGACAGCACGATCGAGGCGGCCGCCTCGGCGAGGTCGTCGAGCTCCGCCGGGCCGAGTCGGTCGTCCACGAGAACGGTGACGCCGGGCCGGGCGGAGTCGGCGTGCTCGCGCACCATCAGCCGGCCGCGCCGCGCCGAGGTGCGCCAGTGGATCTGGCGGACGTCGTCGCCGGGCGCGTGCTCGCGCAGCCCCGCGAACGCGCCCTCGGTCGCCCGGGTCGCCGCCGCGGAGGTGTCCCGGCCGCCGGCACCGGCCGCGGGCAGCAGGGCCAGCTCGTGGTGGCGGGGATGCACCAGCAGCCGCACGGTC
Source organism: Actinomadura sp. 21ATH (assembly GCF_041951345.1). NCBI lineage: Bacteria > Bacillati > Actinomycetota > Actinomycetes > Streptosporangiales > Thermomonosporaceae > Actinomadura > Actinomadura sp. 21ATH. The sequence goes on from NZ_JBGNUR010000022.1 coordinate 41,765, forward strand.
TCGTCCTGCGCGGGCCGGACGGCCCTGGCCAGCCCCAGCGGATCGGTGCGGACCAGGCTGAGCGGGCCGACCTCCAGCGCGCCCCGCCGCTCCGCGGTCAGCTCGTACCGCATCTCGGCGCGCGCGGGGCCCAGCGGCAGCACGAACGTGCCCGCGGCCGCGGTCACGCGCTCGGCGGCGGTCACCCGGCCCATGCCCGCCCCGCCCGCCGCGACGATGACGGTGACGGACTCGCCGGCGCGCACCCGGGCGTTCGTGACGCGGCGGTGCGCCCGGATCTCGCGGGGCGGCCGGGCGAGGGCCATGGCCAGCCCGACGGTGGGGAACGCCAGCGCGCCCAGCGCGCCCGGCGCCAGGTAGCCCAGGCCGAGCCCGCCGCCGGCCAGGACGGCCCCGGCCGCGAGCAGCCCCCAGCCCCGGCGGGTGGGACGCGTCGTGCCACCTGCCACGCGCTAGCGCCGGTTCTCGTGCGGCCCCGGAACCGGGACCTCGGCGAGGACCTCGTCCAGCAGGACGGCGGCCTCCTCCGCGGTGGCGGCGCCCGACAGCGGCACCAGCCGGTGCCCCCAGACCGGCCCGGCCAGGGCCTTGACGTCCTCGGGGGTGACGTACACGCGGCCGTCGGCGAGCGCGTACATGCGCGCGGCCCGGCACAGCGCGATGGACGCGCGCATCGACACCCCGGCCCGCAGCCGCGGATGCCGGCGGGTCCGCTGCGCCAGCCGCAGCACGTACTCGTACACCGGGTCGGCGAAGATGACCCGGTCGGCGATCGCGGCGAGCCGCGCCATCTCCGTGCCGTCCAGGACGGCGGACAGGTTCTCGGGCGTGGTCTGGAGCGCGCCGCGCATCAGCGCCAGCTCGGCCTCCTCGCCCGGGTAGCCCAGCGACAGCCGCATCAGGAACCGGTCGAGCTGCGCCTCGGGCAGCGGGAACGTGCCCTCCAGGTCGATCGGGTTCTGCGTCGCCACCACCAGGAACGGGCTCGGCACCGGGTGCGGCGACCCGTCGACCGTGACCTGCTCCTCCTGCATGACCTCCAGCAGCGCCGACTGCGTCTTGGGCGAGGTCCGGTTGATCTCGTCCACGATCACGACGTTGGCGAAGACGGGGCCGGGGTGGAACTCGAACTCCCGGCTCCGGTCGTTGAAGATCGTCACCCCGGTGATGTCGGACGGCAGCAGGTCGGGCGTGCACTGCACGCGCCGCGACGTGCCGCCGGTCACCGCCGCCAGCGCGCGGGCCAGCGTCGTCTTGCCCATGCCGGGCAGGTCCTCCAGCAGCACGTGCCCGCCCGTGGCGAACGCGGTGAGGACCAGCCGCACCGTCGCGGGAGCGCAGCGGGCCGCCGACTCGATGCCCGCCGCCATCCGGTCGAACGTGTCGGCCGCCAGCACCGCCTCCTCGCCCGTGATCGCGGCGTACCCGGCCGTAGTCGTGCTCAAAGTGGTCCTTCCGATATCAGCCGCAGTTGCCCCAGCCGGACGACGTGCTCGCGCCGCCCCCGCCGCCGGAGAAGCGGACGCAGATGCCGGGCGCGTGCACGTACACCGGTCCGGCGTAGTACTTGAACGAGCCGCTGTCGTAGCCGACCTCGCCGCCCTTCTGCTCCTGGAGCCGGACCCACACGCTGGTGCTCCTGCCGACGTTCGTGCTCTTCATCGTGACCGCGCAGTTCTTCTTGGAGGCGGCGCTGTAGAGCTGGTAGACCGTCCCGCCGGAGAACTTCAGGGAACGCTGGACGACGAAGCCGCCGCCCCCGCCGCCGCTGTTGCACACCTGCGCCGCCGTGTACGGGTTCTTCGTGGCCGTGGGCTTCGGCTTCGGCTTGGGCGTGGTGGGCTTGGGCGTGGGCTTCGGCGTCGTCGGCTTCGGCGTCGTCGGCCTGGGCGTGGTGGGCCGCGGCGTCGTGGGCCGCGGGTCCGGCGTGGACGGCGCCCGCGTCGTGGGGGCGGGCGTCGACGGCGCGCGGGTCGTGGGCGCCGGCGCCGACGGCGTGGACGGGGTGGCGGACGGCGTCTCGGCCCGCCCCGGCGGGCTCACGGGCGGCGCGGGGTTCACCGGCTCCGTCCCCGGCCGGGGATCGGGCTCGGGCTCGTCACGGTCACGGTCGCGGTCGTCCGGGCGGCCCCGGTCGTCCGGGATCGAGGGGACGACCGGCAGCGCCGGGTCCGGGAACCGCGGCTCCTCCTGCGGGGCCTCCACTTGCGGCGGGCCGTTGTGCCCGGGAACCGTCTCCTCCTGGCGCCCCTCGCCGTCGCCGGTGCCGTCGGGGTACTTGCCGACCGGGCGCGCCCGGCCGTCGGCGCCGACGACCTGCGCGTCCGAGGTGCCCGGCGCGTTCACGAACAGGTTGCCCTCGCGGACCTGGAGCTCCAGCTCCCCGCGGCCCTTGGGCATGGTCAGCACGCTCGTCTGCCGGCCGGCCGGGTCGTACACCCGGACCTGGCCGGTCTCCCGCACGGGCACGTACACCTTGCCGGCGAACGGCACCGCGGCCTCCTGCACCGGGTCCTGCAGCGGGAACTTCAGGAGCGGGCCGCCCTTGGTCACGTCGCCCAGCGTCACCACCGAACCGGCGGCGGGAACGGTGACCGCGGCCAGCGTCCCGTGCGTGCGCTCGGGGACGAGCGCGCCGGCGAGCGGGATCGGCGCCGTGACCCGGCGGGTGTCGTCGCCGGTCGCGACCACCAGGTCGCGGCCGCCGCGGTCGACCACCAGCGCGCCCTTGTCCAGCACGCTCAGCGCGAGATCGCGGCCGGGCTCGGCGACCTCCGCGGTACGGGTGACGGAGGCGCCCTGCGCGGACACCTTCAGCGCCGCGACCGTGCCCTGCCGGGGCACCGCGACCCACAGCGTCCCGGTGGCGTCGAACCCGCCGCCGACCACCGGCCCCGGCAGCTGCAGGACCGCCCCCACCGGGCGCAGCGTGGCGGGGTCGAGCGCGCGCACCGCTCCGCTGGTGCGCTCGATGACGGCGGCGGCGTTGCGGCCCATCGCCAGGTGCGGGTCGCCGCGGGTGCCGACGTCCAGCCGTCCCGACAGGCCGAGGCCGCTCAGGTCGAGCGAGGACACGCGGCCGCTGTCGAGGTCGTGGATGAGCAGGTGCCGGTCGTTCTGGGTGACCTGCACGCGGTGGCCGCGCGCGTCGGTCACCTGACGGCGCTGCTCCACCCGCCCGTTGTCGGGGTTGACCTTCGCCACCTCGCCCTGCGTCCGGCTCCACAGCCAGGCGCTTCCGTCGGACGCCTCGGTGGCGTGCCCGATCCGGCCGCCGCCGAGCAGCGTCGCGACCAGGGCCAGGGTGATGAGCACGGCCGCGCTCCAGCCGCCGATGCGTGCCCGTGCGTTCGCCGCGGTTCTTCCCCGGGTCATCAGAGGCACCCCTTCGTCGTCCCCGCACGGCTCCGCCGCGCGAGCGTCACACCCGCACCAAAAGGTGCCAGAACCGGTCGTCCGGAACAACCCGAACTGTGCATCTAAAAAGCGGCGAACGGCCCGCGGCCCTCACCCGCGCCGCCCGGCACGGCGAGCGCCCTGGCCGTCCGCCCTTCTCAGGAGACCCCTGACGACATGTCCGCGATCGTCTCGCCGAGCTTGGCCAGCGCCTTCCGCTCGATGAGCCGGACGCCCTCGCGGGACAGCCCGAGCCGCTGGCCGATGACGCGGAGCGACTGCTCCGGCTCGCCGTCGAGCCCGAACCGCCGCGCCAGTACGTACTGTTCGCGGGGATCGAGGTTCGGCAAGTCGTCACCGATGGCGCTCAGGTCGAGGCGGAGCAGCACCCGGTCCTCGGTGGACGGCGAGGTGTCGGCGAGCCAGTCCTCCCACGACATGACCTCCTCGCCCGGGTCCCCGCCGGTCGCGTGCAGCGTCTCCAGGCGCGGCGGGTTCAGCACCCGGCGCACCTGCGCCTCCGTCACGCCCGCGCGCTTGGCGACGGCGGCGTGGTCCACCGGCGCGTCCGGCCCGGCCTCCTCCAGGCAGGCCCGCTCGGCGGCCAGGATCGCGGGCCGCTTCTCGAAGTCGCCGGGGACGAGGTTGGGGTGGTCGGCGTCGCGGACCGCGCGCAGCACCTCCCGCTGGATCGGCTTGAACGCCCAGTGGGCGAAGGACCCGCGGGCCGGGTCGTACGAGGAGATCGCCCAGAGCAGGCCCACCTTGCCCGCGCTCTCGAAGTCCTCGACGTGCTCGCTGGACGCGGAGGTGAACATGGCGACGTACCTGCGGACGAGTCCGAGGTTCGTCTGGACGATCTCGTGTGTGACGTCCTCCAGGGCATGCTCGGCCCGGCGCAGGGCCGGTTCCAGGCGGGCGTCCGGGTCACCGGCGTCCAGGAGGTCGCGCAGCGCGGTGATCTGCTCGAGAAGCTCTTTGCGGCGCGCGAAGAGCTCACCGTTGCGAGCGCGGAAGTCCTCAGGCGCCGGATGCCCGGCACTGATCGACTGCACGGGGTTCATCCGTCTCCCTCGCCACGTTGCGAGTGGTGGATAATCGCGGGGGCAGCGCCGCCGCCGATTCCTCGGCGGCGACCTGGTGGACGAGAATGGCACGCGAGCACCCGCCGCCACCCCTGGAAGGTTCCAGGAGTGCACGATGACCTCGTGTTTTAGCGCGCGGGCATGGGGGGCGCGGTGCTGAGAAGCGGGCGGACCCCATCCCCGATTTCCGCGCCGGACGCGGTCCGCCCTTCCGCCCGGCCCGTGCGGTCCCCGCGGACGCCGTTGGCCGCCGGCCCCGCACGGGCCAAGGTCGCCTTTGACTGTGCGCGCCGATCCCGGACCGTCAACCATGAACGGCGATCCGAGGCCGGCGGATTTCGCCACCACGGGTGGAACGGTGGTTCCCTGTGGTGCCGGGAATGGCGGTGACGCCGCTCGCCTGCACTGTCCATTCGAGAGGAAACCGGATCGAAACCGGATCGAGCCACGGTCCGGCCGACCACCACAGCGCTGAGGACTACGTGTGATGACTACTGCGCCCAACCTCGTCGTGGCGGGAGACAGGGGCCTGTCACAGAAGCTGCGCGGCACCGGACGGTTCCCGGCCGTTTTCGAGGCCGCGTCCGCCACCGAGCTCCGGGAGCTGTCCAAGAGCGGCAGCGTGCGCGCTCCGGCGGCGTTCATGTTCGCGCCGGGCTTCGACGAGGACATCCCGGGCACCGGCGTCGTCCAGCTGGCCAACGGGCTGGCGGCCGGGGGCTTCACCGTGCTCGTCCACAGCCACTTCACCGAGCGCGGCGACCGCTTCGACCCGCGGGTCATCGCGGCCACGCGGCCGATGAGCGTGTCCGACCTGCTCGCGGCGCTCGGCGCCGCCGCGCCCGCCGCCACCGCGCCGGCGGGCTACGCGGAGCAGGACCTTCACCCCGCGCCGCCGCCGGAACCCTGGGACCCGCCCCAGGCGACGCCCGCACCGCCCGCGCCGCCCGCCGCCGCGCCCCCGCCGGCGGCGCCGCCCGCCGCGCCCCAGGGGCCGCCGGAGCAGACGATCGGCGACCGGCCGCTTCCCGAGCCGGCGGCCCCCCAGGCCGTCCCCGCCGAGACCGCCGAGACCGGCGAACCCGGTGACGAGCGGGTGGCGCCGGACATCCCGCCGGAGTACCGCGAGCCGTCGGTCCTCCACCGCGGTTCCGGCTCGGTCACCTACCGTGCCGTTCACGAGGAGTCCGGCATCGCGGTCGCGCTCCGCGTGCGGCACGACGGCGCGGAGATCCCGCCGGACGAGCTCGCCGCCCTCGAACGGGCCTCCCGCGACGACCACGCCGTCACCCTGCTCGACGCCGGCCGCACCCCGGCCGGGCACCCGTACACGGCGTCGGTGTACTGCCCCTCGGGCGCGTACGCGCCCGCACCTCCGCTGCCCCTCCACGACGCGGTCGGGATCGCCGTGGCGGCGGGCAGGGGCCTGCACGCGCTGCACGAGGAGGGCCTCGTCCACGGCGACGTCCGGCCCGGCAGGATCATGCGCGGCGCCGAGGGGCCGCTGCTGACCGGGGCGGCCACGCTCCGGGGCCTCGCGCCGCACCCCGCGCCCGGTCTCCTCGAACCGGTCGACCCGGACCGCGTCGCCACCGCGTTCGCCGCGCCCGAGGTGCTGCGCGGGTCCGCGACCGTGGCCTCCGACGTGTACGGCCTGGGCGCCACCCTGTGGGGCCTGCTGGCGGGGCACGGCCCGTTCGTCGCCGCCGACCGGACGGCCGTGCGGGAAGGGGCGGCGGACGAGGCGGTGCCGCCGGTGCCGCGCGGCGACGTGCCGGAGTGGCTCGCGAACGTCATCGCGAGGGCGATGGCGAGCGAGCCCGGCGACCGGTACCCGTCGGCGCAGGACCTCGTCGGGGCTCTCGAAGAGGGGCTGCGGGACGCCCCGGCGCCGTTCGCCGAGGCCACCCGGGTGGACGCGCCGCCGGCCGCACCGGCACCGCCCATCGAGGTGTTCGAGGCCCCGGTGCCGCACGCCGAGACGACGACGCAGCTGAGCCCGCCGGGCGTCCCGGCGCCGCCCACCGACTGGGAGGGGCTGACGGGCTGGTCCTGGGACGACACGGCACCGGACCCCGGCGACACCCGCGGCCCCGGCGAGGCGGCGTTCCCCGCCACGGCGCCCTCCATGGCGCCGCGGCCGCGCGGCGGCGGCCTCCGCAAGCCGCTGCTGGCCGCCCTGGCGGTGCTCGTGATCGGCGGGGTGGGGGTCGGCGGGGCCGCGCTGCTGGCCGGCGGGGGCGAACCGGCCGATCCGCGGCCGCAGGCGAGGGCCTCGTCCCCGGCCCCGGCCGCGTCCCCGGAACGGACGGCGCGGCCGGCGTCCCCGCAGGCCAAGCCCACGCGCAAGCCCTCGTCCCCGCCGACGGCGGTGCGCCCGGCCAAGCAGTACGTGCCCGGCCAGGTCCGCATCGTCGACGGCCGGGTCTCGATCGAGGTCACCTGGGCGGACCGGAGCGGGGGACGGGCCGCGTACTATGTGGTAGGCGGACCCGCCGGACACACCCCCTCCACTCTGGCCAGCGCGCCGCCGGGAACGGCGAAGGTCATGGTCACCGCACTGAATCCGAGCGTTGACTACTGCCTGACCGTCGTCGCCGTCGTGGACGTCGACCGGGTCGCCCATGCCGAGCCCGTCTGCACTCATCGCGTGAAGCGGGGCGGCTGACCCGATAAACCGCGCGGGCGTCCGCCGCGCGCCCGCTTGCCGTTCGAGGAGGGCTCCGGACTGTAGCCAGTTGAGTCACGGCCCAACTTCGATCAACGTCAAGCCGGCCACCTGCGCCAACGGTCCCGATTCGTCCACTGTCCGCCATGCGGCCGCCTCCGGGCGCACTTCCGCCGATTTCAAGGAGATCCAACACGTGACACTGGTGAACGACGCGGCTCCCGCAGTGCGATCTGCTGGTCGCAAGTTCCGCGCCTTCACGGCGAAGCATCTGGACGAGCTGACCCGGCGGGCCGGGCTGGGCCCGGCCGAGCGGCTGGCGACGCGGGCGGTGGCCACGGTGCTGCCGTTCCGGACCAACTCCTACGTGCTGGAGGAGTTGATCGACTGGTCGGCGGCGCCCGATGACCCGATCTACCGGCTGGTGTTCCCGCTGCCCGACATGCTGCCCGCCGACGATGTCGCGCGGTTGTCGGACCTGCTGAGCCGCCAGGCGCCCAAGGCCGAGATCGAGGCGGCCGCGCACGCGGTGCGGATGCGGCTCAACCCGCACCCGGCCGGGCAGATGGAGCTGAACATCCCCAGCTTCGGTGACGGGAAGATCCCCGGGCTGCAGCACAAGTACGACGAGACCGTGCTGTACTTCCCCAAGCAGGGCCAGACCTGCCACGCCTACTGCACCTACTGCTTCAGGTGGGCGCAGTTCGTGGGCGAGCCGGATCTGAAGATGGCCGGTGACGACACCGCCCAGCTGCGCGACTACATCCTGGCCCACCCCGAGGTCACCAGCATCCTGTTCACCGGCGGCGACGCGATGATCATGGGTGAGCCGGTGCTGCGCCGCTACATCGAGCCGCTGCTGGAGCTGGAGCAGCTGGAATCGATCCGGATCGGCACCAAGTCGCTGGCCTACTGGCCGCAGAAGTTCGTCACCGACCCCGACGCCGAGGCGATGCTGCGGCTGTTCGAGCAGGTCGGTGAGGCGGGCAAGAACCTGGCGTTCATGGCCCACTTCACCCACCCCCGCGAGCTGGAGCCGCTGGTGGTCACCGAGGCCGTGCGCCGCATCCGTGACACCGGCGCGATCATCCGCACCCAGGCGCCGCTGATCCGCACCATCAACGACGACCCGGCCGTGTGGAACTCGATGTGGCGGACCCAGACCCGGCTGGGCATGGTCCCCTACTACATGTTCGTCGAGCGTGACACCGGCCCGCAGGACTACTTCGCCGTCCCCCTCGCCCAGGCCTACGAGGTGTTCCGGACCGCCTACAAGGACGTGGCGGGGCTGTCGCGCACGGTGCGGGGCCCGTCGATGTCGGCCACTCCCGGCAAGGTCTGCGTGGACGGGGTGCTGGAGCTGCACGGCCAGAAGGTGTTCGTGCTGCACTTCATCCAGTGCCGCGACTCCGACCTGGTCGGCAAGCCCTTCTTCGCCAAGTACGACCCCGAGGCCGTCTGGCTCGACGACCTCAAACCCGCCTTCACCGACACCTTCCCCTGGCAGAACTGAGCCACCGACCCCTCGGTACCACCCCTGGACGGCCGGCCGGGCCCTCCCCCGGCCGGCCCGCTCCCCACAAATCGACATTCCATCGCATTACCGGCACATAACCGACATGAATCCTCGCCGGTGGCATTTTCGGGTCCCCCGGCGCGGTTGCCGAATGGCGCATTCCCCGGACAGGTCTTAAGCATCACCAGCATCGGCCTGCGACGGCACACCGGAGACGCTCATGAGCCTGTTGGAACTCGGGAAACTCGGAAACGCGCCGATGGAGGCGACCCGCGACCACGGCACCGGACTGCCGAACGAACGCGCTCTGAACCGGTTCCTCGCCTCCGGACGCGACGGCCACTGGGCCCTGCTGACCGTCGGCGTCAAGGGCCTCGCGAGCGCGGACGATGAGCGTCGCACCGCGGTGCTGCGCGCCCTCGCCGCCCACCTCGGCGAGATCCTCAACGACACCGTGGCGGTCTACCGGGCCGGCGGCGGGCTCGCGATCCTCGTCGGCCCGGGCGAGGACCTGTACGAGACGCGGCACGGCACCCTGCTGCTGGAAAAGGCGATCACCCGCAAGCTGGCCGAGCCTTTCCCGCCGTACACCGCCGTCACACTGCCGGCCTTTTCGATCCGCTCCTCCACGGACCTCCTGTCACGCCTGCGCCCCGCAACCGCCGAGCAGTACGCCGCCCGAAACGCCTGAACCGCATTTCGCGTAACCATTTCCCCCGGCTCTCCGAGCGGTTGACTCGTGGCGTGTCGCCCCCGCGCGGGCGCCCCTACGGGGACACCCGCCACGAGTCGACCTCATGGGCGGCGGGCGGGTAGGCGGCCGGGAAGATCTCGGGGGGAGGAACGCGGGTCGCGTAGGGCGCGTCCGACTTCGCAATATTCGTGAGTTTCGCGACGTCGGAGGCCGGAGAATGAGCGAAGAGCTGCCCGCGTTCCTGGTGGATCCGCCCTGGGAACGGGAGGCCCGCGAGCACCGCGCGGCCGTCGAGGCCGAGCGGGCGAAGGAGGTGCCGCTCGTTCCCGGGCTGGAGCCGCCCGCCGCGCAGAGCGTGGAGTGGGAGCCGGGCGAGCGGGAGGAGTGGCGGGCGGCGCGCCGCTGGTCCTTCACCTCCCGGAGGGAGAAGGACCTCTTCGAGGCGGGCGGCTGGGAGGGGATCGTCCGGGCGTACCGGGACGGCGAGCTGACCTACCCGCCGAGCCAGGCCGGCATGTTCGCGGGCGCGCCCGAGGAGCTCGTCCGGCCGCTGCTGCCCGGCTGGCGGCCGGCTTTCAGCGGCCGTTCCGCCACGGGTCTCAAGGTCCTGGCGGCCCGGTTCGAACTCGACGTCCTCCCCGTGGTGGTCGCGAACGCCAGGTCCAGCGCGTACGACGCCGGACCGGCGCTGATGCCGTTCCTGGACGCCGAGGTCGCCCGGATGATGGCCGACTGGTTCGTCCGGCTGAAGTCGGCGCGGCGGATCTCCCGCGCGTGGTTCGCGCGGCACGGGACGGCGGCCGTGCCGTTCCTGGTGCCGGACGCGCTCGGCAAGCGGCGCGTCCCTCGCGAGAAGGCCACGGCGGCGCTCGCGCTCATCGCGTCCGAGCACGGCGCGGAGAGCGTGGTGGAGGCCGCCCGGGCGTACGGCGAGCCCGCCGCCGCGGCCGTCGAGCGGCTCCTCGGCGGTACGGCGCCGGAGGCGGTGACCAAGGGGCCGGTGTCCAAGCCGGCCAGGCCGCTGCCCACGACGTGGCTGGACCGGGCCGGGCTGCCGGCGGTGCGCCTCCGGAACGGCCGGACGCTGCCGCCCGCGGCCGTGGAGAACCTCATCGGCGCGCTCACCCTCTGCCCCGGCGTCCGGTGGAACGGCCCGGCGCTCATCTACCCGGGGCTGCGCGAGGTCCTGGACGAGTGCGACCCCGCCTCGCTGGCCGCGTTCGGCTGGGCGGTCGTGGAGGGCTGGATCGCGGCGGGCCGGCCGAAGCGCAACCGCTGGGTCGCCGACCAGCTCGTCTGGCTGGCCGACGACGAGGTCGCCCTGCGGCTGGGCGCCCACGTCCGCAAGCGGCCGAACGACTTCGGCGCCCACGCCGTCGGCGTCCTCGCCGACATCGGCACCGACACGGCGCTGATCCAGCTGCACCGCATCGCCCGGCGGGCGACGCCTGGCATGCGCCGTACCGCCGAGCAGCGGCTGGCCTGGGCGGCCGAGCAGCGCGGCCTGACGGCGCACGAGCTGGCCGACCGGCTCGTCCCCGATCTGGGGCTGGACGGCGACGGGACGCTCGTCCTCGACTACGGCCCGCGGCGCTTCACGGTCGGGTTCGACGAGCAGCTGAAGCCGTTCGTGGTGGACGAGGCGGGCAAGCGCCGCAAGTCCCTCCCCAAACCGGGCGTCAAGGACGACGCCGAGCTGGCGCCCGCCGCGTACGGCCGCTTCGCCGAGCTCGGGAAGGAGGCGCGCGCCGTCACCGCCGACCAGGTCACGCGGCTGGAGCGGGCGATGGTGTACGCGCGCGAGTGGAGCCTGGACGATTTCCGGCGCTACGTCGTCGAACATCCGCTGCAGCGGCACATCGCCCGCAGGCTGGTGTGGGCGACCGAGGGCCTCCCGTTCCGGATCGCCGAGGACCTGACGCTCGCCGACATCGACGACGAGGCGGTGACGCTGCCGGAGGGCGCCCGGGTCTGGATCGCGCATCCGATGGAGCTGGGCCACGAGGAGTTCGGCGACCTGGTCCCGGAGTGGGCGAAGGTGTTCGCCGACTACGAGATCGTCCAGCCGTTCTCGCAGCTCGCGCGGCCGATCCACCTGCTGACCGATGACGAGCGGCGGACCGGCCGCCTCGACCGCTTCGCGGGCACGACCGTCTCCACCGGCGCGCTGCTCGGGCTGGCCCGGAACGGCTGGGAGCGCGGCCCGGCCGAGGACGGCGGCGTCCAGACGACGATGGTCCGCCGCGCCGGGGACCTCTTCACGCTGGTGATCGACCTGGATCCGGGCATCGCGGCCGGCGCGGTCGACCTCTTCCCCGAGCAGACGATCCGCGGGGTGAGCTTCAGCGAGCCGCCCGGCGACCTGAACGCCCCGGTCGTCTTCTCCGAGTTGCTTCTCGATCTCTACAACCTGGCCTGAAGCCGCAGGTCATGACGGGGGTATCGGGTTCCGGGCCGGGTAGGGGGTCCGATATGAGCCGAAATGAGAAGCATGCACGCGAGGTCGCCGAGGAACTCGCCGAGCACCCCGAGGACCCGCGGTTCCGGAACCGGAGGCCCGGGGTGCGGGCACCCCGGACGATCTCGCGCGAGGACGCCGACGCCGACACCGCCGGGCTGATCGGCGGCACCGGCACCAGCGGCGGCGGGGGCCCGCACGCCGGATCCGACTTCGGCCGTACGGAGGGCCGCCCGCTGGTCGACGTGCCGCCCGACGACGATCTCGACGACACCGTCCTGGGCGCCGAGCCCCGCCCGGCCGACGACGACGAGAGGTGACGGGAGAGGACTTCCCGGAACGGTCCGGACCTTCTAGTCTCCTTCTCCAGGAACACGCTTCGTGAGCGGTGCCATCCGCGGAGTGGAGGGCGGGTGGAGGCGCTTCGGGCGGGCGATCCGGACCGGATCGGCCCCTACCGGGTACTGGCCCGGCTGGGCGCGGGCGGGATGGGCGTGGTGTACCTGGGCCGGTCGCGCGGCGGCCGGACGGTCGCGGTCAAGGTCATCCGCACCGGCTTCGGCGATGACGCGCGCTACCGCGCCCGGTTCCGGCGCGAGGTCGACGCCGCCCGCAAGGTCACCGGCGCGTTCACCGCGCCGGTCCTGGACGCCGACCCGGACGCCGCCGAGCCCTGGCTGGCCACCGCGTACCTGCCCGGGCCGACGCTGCGCGAGGCGATCGGCGCGCACGGCCCGATGCCGCCGGACGCGGTGCGCGCCTTGGGCGCCGGGCTCGCCGAGGCGCTGGTGGCCGTGCACGGCGCGGGCGTCGTGCACCGCGACCTGAAGCCGGCGAACGTGCTGCTGACCGCCGGCGGCCCCAGGGTCATCGACTTCGGGATCGCGCGGCCGGAGGACGCGACCGCCATCACGCGGGCCGGGGCGCCGATCGGCACGCCCGGTTTCATGTCGCCGGAGCAGGTCACCGGCGAGGAGGTCGGCCCTCCGAGCGACGTCTTCACGCTCGGCGCGGTGCTCGCGTACGCCGCGTCCGGCAGGGAGCCGTTCGGCAGGGGCCCGGCGCGCTCCCGGCTGTACCGGGTGATGACCGTCCAGGCGGATCTGGACGGCCTGGACGGCCTGGACGGCGCGGGCCACGCGGAGCTGCGCGACCTGATCGGGGCCTGCCTGCGGCGCGCGCCCGGGGAGAGGCCCTCGGCCGCCGAGGTGCTGGACCGGCTCGGCGGCACCGGCGACCTGTCCTTGCAGGGCACGGCGTGGCTGCCGCCCCCGGTCGCGGCCGACGTCGACCGGCGCACGGCCCTTCCCGTACCGGACATGGCGGGCGCGGAGCCGCCGGACGCCGCCGGGCCGCACGCTCCGGCCCCGGCACGGCGGATCCCCCGCCGTGCGGTCATCGCCGGGATCGGCGGGGGCGCGCTGGCGGTCGCGGCGGGCGGCGCGATCGTGCGGGGGGTCGGCCGCGGCCCTGGCGCGTCCCCGGAATCCCCAGAGTCCCCGCGCGCTTCGGCGACCCCACCGCCGCGGGCCGTCGCGCGCTGGAAGGTGAAGGTCGGCGACTACTACCCGGACCTCTACGCCGCCGCGGGCGTCCTGCTGGCGCGGACCGACGACGAGACCTTCCACGCGCTGGACCCGCGTACGGGCGAGGTCCTGTGGAAGCGGCGCGCGGCCGGGATGTCGACGGTCGCCGGGGACATGGCCTACCTGGTCGACGAGGACCTGGACCTGCACGCGGTGCGGCCCGCCTCGGGGAAGGCGCGCTGGACGTTCTCCGCGCCGTTCGGGAACTTCCCGATGCCGGGCCCCGCCGTCACCGGGCGGGTCGCCTGCATCGGCAACTACCGGAAGAAGCAGGTCAGGGCACTGGGGCTGGACGACGGGCGGCTCCGCTGGACGGCGGACGCGGCCGCCGAGGAGGGCATCGCGGCGGGGGACGGCGTCGTCGCGGCGATCGGCACCAAGGTGACCGGCCTGGACGCCGGCACCGGCCGCGAGAAGTGGACGTACGAGATCGACCAGGGGCGCCACCCGCGCTTCGCCCACGGCCTGTTCCTCGTCGCCGACAGGAGCTCGACGGTGCACGCGATCCGCGCGGCCGACGGGAGGCCCGCCTGGCGGCGCCCCGGGGGCGGGCAGGGCTTCCTCCTCCAGGCGGGCGGCGGCCTGGTGTTCAGCGACGCGGGCGGCGGCCACCTGCTCGCCCTCCGGGCCGCCACCGGGGAGGTCGCCTGGACCCGCCGGCTCGGCACGGGCGAGGGGTCGGACTACGGCCGCGGGAACGCCCTCGGCCTGTCCGGCGGCACCCTCTACGTGGGCTGCACCGACCGTAACGTCTACGCCCTCGACGCGGCGACCGGCCGGATCCTGTGGACGTACGGCGCGGACATGACGCTCACGTCCGGGCCGGTCGGCATCGGCGGGCTGGCGTTCACCGCCACCCGGGACGGCCACGTCCACGCCCTCGCCCCGCCCGCCGGGAGCGGGGGCCCGCATGCGGCCCCTTGAGCCCGGCGACCCGCGCTCGCTGGGGAGCCACCGGGTGCTGGCCCGGATCGGCTCCGGCGGCATGGGGACGGTCTACCTCGGCCGCTCGCCCGGCGGCCGCGCGGTGGCGGTCAAGCTGGTGCACGCCGAGCTGGCCGCGGACGCCGACTTCCGGGAGCGCTTCCGGCGCGAGGCGGCCGCCGCCCGTACCGTCGGGGGCGGGTTCACCGCGGCCGTCATCGACGCCGATCCGGACGCCGCGGTGCCGTGGCTGGCGACCGAGTTCCTGGCGGCCGTACCGCTGGACGAGGCGGTACGGATCGCCGGCGCGCTGCCGGACGCCGCGGTGTGGACGCTGGCCGCCGGGATCGCCGAGGCGCTGCGCGCGATCCACCGCGCCGGAATCGTGCACCGCGACCTGAAGCCGGCGAACGTGCTGCTGACCGCCGACGGCCCGCGCGTGATCGACTTCGGGATCGCCCGCGCGCTCGACGCCGCCACGATCACCCGTCCGGGCGAGCGGGCGGGCTCTCCCGGCTTCATGTCGCCGGAGCAGGTCGCGGGCGCCCCGGCCGGGCCGCCGGCCGACGTGTTCTCGCTGGGGTCGACGCTGGCGTTCGCCTCCACCGGTGCGGAGCCGTTCGGCGCGGGCCCGTGGCACGCGAAGATGTTCCGCATCGAGTCGGCGGCGCCGCGCCTGGACGGCATCGCCGACGGCGACCTGCGGGCGCTGATCGCGTCCTGCATGGACCGCGATCCCGCCCGCCGCCCGTCCGCGGAGGACCTGGCCGGGCGGCTCGCCACGCCGCCGGCGCCCGGCCCGCTCCCGCCGCCGGTCGTGGCCGAGATCCAGCGGCGGGCCCGTGAGGCCGAGAACCCTCCGCCGCCCCGCGCGCCGCGCCGCCTCCGCCGGCCTCCGCCGCTTCCCGCGGCCGCCGCGGCGGCGATCGTGCTGGCCCTCGGAGCCGGTGGCGCGATCATCGCCTGGCCCTCGCCCGGGAAGGACGCGGCGGGCGCCCGTCCCCCGGCGGCACCGGCGACCGCGACCGTCCGGACGACCGGCGCGAGCACCCGCACGCTGGAGCTCTACCTGACCGGTGACACCAGGCTCACCTCCCTGACGTTCACGGTGGACGGCCGCGCCACCACGCTGGAGAACGTGCGGCTGCCGTGGCGGCGGACCTTCCGGATCCCGGCCCTGCCGCGGCGGACCGCATGGCGGCTGCGGTACAGGTTCCCGCCCGGCGAGGTCAGGTGGCGCGTGCTCGTCGACGGCTTCCAGGCCGCGAGCGGCGGCAGCTCCGCCACCGGCCGTCCCGGCAGCGGGGAGGGCGACGGCACCCACTGACGCGCCCGCGCGTCACTCGCCCGGCGCATGCGGCTCGCGGGGCCGGTGGACGCCGTTGGGGCGGGTGGCCAGGTGGTGGGTGGCGCGGTTGATGGCGGTCTCGACGGCGGTGACGCGGTCGGCGAGGTGGCCGAGGGCGCCGACGGCGCGGGTGACGGGGTCGCCGGGCTCGCCGGTGTCACCGGTGCCGCCGCCGAGGGCGAGCGCGCGGGCGTGCGCGGCCTTGACCTCGGACCAGCGGGCGGCCTGCTCCGGGGTCAGCCGGCCGCGGATCTCCGCCAGCTTGAGGAGGTTGGCCTCCGCGTCCGAGGTGAGGGTCTGGGCCTCGCCCGCGTAGTGGTCGTCGATGACGTCCTCCAGTTCGGCGGCGGTGTGGACGGGCAGCAGCCGGGCGGCGATCTTGTTGAGGTTCCGGTACGACCCCTGGAGCCGGAACGGCGGCTCGGTCCGCGCCGCGTCGGATCGCGCGGCGGAGGCGATGTAGGCGCGGTTGACGGCGAGGACGGTGTCGCGGGCGCGCAGCAGGTTGCGCAGGACGGCGAGAATCTCGTCCAGCTCCACCTGCGTGTACGGGTGCGCGAGCCGGTCGGGCCGGACCGTGCCATCGCCCTCGGCCAGCCGCACGAGCAGCTCGGTGTCGGCGCGGCCGCGGGCGGACAGCGGCGCCAGGACGGGGTTGGACGTGAGGGCGTTCTCGATGTAGCTGAGCGCGAACAGGTCGTCCCGGCCGGACAGGACGTCGCCGAGGTTCCACACGTCGGCGCGGTTGGCGAGCATGTCCGGGAGCTGGAAGCGGGCGCCCGACTCGGTGTACGGGTTGCCCGCCATGCAGACCGCGAACCGCTTGCCGCGCAGGTCGTACGAGCGCGGCTCGCCGTCCCGGACGCCGTCGATCCGGCGCTGGGCGTCGCAGAGCGGGATGAACTTCTGGAGCAGTTCGGGCGAGGTGTGCTGGATGTCGTCGAGGTAGAGCAGCACGTTGCCGCCGAGCTCCAGCGCCAGGTTGATCTTCTCGACCTCCTGGCGGGCGGTGGCGTTCGGCGCCTCGGCGGGGTCGAGCGAGGTGACGCCGTGGCCGAGGGCGGGGCCGTCGACCTTGACGAGCAGCAGGCCGAGCCGGTCGGCGACGTACTCCACGAGCGTCGTCTTGCCGTAGCCCGGCGGTGAGATCAGCAGGAGCAGCCCCATCCGGTCGGTGCCGCCGGCGGCCGTGCCGAGCTGCTTGGCGAGGTTGTCGCCGATGAGCGGCAGGTAGATCTCGTCGAGCAGGCCGTTCCGGACGAACGAGCCGAGGACGGCGGGGCGGTGCTCGTCCAGGCGGAGCCGCTTCCGCTCGGTGGCGATCAGCTCGGTGCGGCGGTGCTGGTACGCGCGGTACGCCGGGACGCGTTCCGCCTCGAACCGCCGTACCCGGGCGAGGGTCTCGTCCAGCCGCACGTCCAGCTCGCGGCCGGTCAGGCGGGGGTGCGCGCCGAGCAGCCCGCCGACGGTGGCGGTGAGGGCGGCGGGCGAGTCGCGGCGGGGCGCGTCGCAGAGCAGCGCCGCGACGGCCTCCGCCTGGTCGGGGTCGCCGGGCCGGTACGCGTCGAGCCAGGCGCGGGCCAGCTGGTAGCGCTCGGGGAGCCCGGGAAGGGCGGCGAGGTCGCGTTCCAGGCCGGCCGCCGCGCTCCCGATCTCGGCGCGGAAGTCCTGGAGGAGGCCGCGCGCGAGCGCCCCGCTGACGAAGCCGCCCTCCCCCGATGCCAGCTCCTCGAACAGGTACTCCCCGGCGAGCCCGCCCGCCGCGGGCAGCCCGTTCGCGTCGCAGAACGCGCCGATCGCCGCGTCCAGCTCCGCTCCCATCTCCGCGCCCGCACCGCCGGCGCCGCCCGTCCGGAGCCCCCCGAACGCGCGGCCCTCGTCCAGGCTGCCCGGCGCGTGGCCGCCGTCCGGGCTCCGGGGCGCGGGGCTGTGGCTCGCGGGGCGTGCGGTGCCGAAGGCCGCGCGGGCTCGGGCCAGCGACGCCGCGCGGGTCGCCAGGGCCGCGCGGGCGGGGGTGTCGAGGCCGTGCGTCCAGTAGAGCTGGGCGGCTGCGCGGGCGGCGGGCGGGTAGCGCAGCAGGCCGGCGTCCGCGGACAGGTCGCGGAGCGCGCGCAGGATCAGGGCCGCGTCGTGGTCGTGGACGCCCCGCTCGTACCCCTCGTCGAAGCGCTCGCCGGCGGCGTGCCGGACGTACCCGAGCAGGTCGCCGGAAGGCGCGCCGGGCAGGAGGGACGCCGCCAGGTACTCGGCGCGGTAGACGTCGGCGGTCTCCGAGACGAGGAGCTGGTCCCAGAACGGGCGCGTCTCCAGGAACGCCGCGTCCCGCACGGGCGCGCGGTAGTCGGTGCCCGTCACGGCGAACGCGAGCGCGCCCTCGTGCGGGACGAGCGTCAGCTCCGCGGGCCGGGTGTTGACGGCGAAGCGGTGCCGGCCGAGCCGGATCAGCTCGCCGCCGCCGGCGTACAGGTCGTCGCGGTCCCGCAGCGCGCGGCCCGCCTCCTGGCGGGCGGCCTTGAGCCCGCCGTCCAGCTCCTCGGCGCGGGCCACGTCGCCCAGCTCGCGCAGCTCGGCGGCGACCGCGCGCAGCCGTTCCACCATCGCGTCGGTGCCGAAGTAGGTGTTGACGTCGTCGAGCGAGTCCAGCGCGGCGGCGCGGCGGCGGACGCCGGCGAGGATGCGGCCGGCGGACCCGGCGAGGCGCTCGGCGCGGCGGGCGCGCTCGTCCAGGAGGGCCTGGCGGCGGGCGGAGAACGCCTCGTACACGTCGGCGCGGCGGGTCTCCAGCCGGGCGAGGAAGTCGTCGAACTCGGCGAACCGCGCCTCCAGCCCCTCCAGCCTCAGCAGCAGCCGGCCGAGCTGCTCGTCGCAGCGCTCGGGCGTGCCCGCCAGCGCCAGCGCGCCCGCGACGGCCTGGTCGAGCAGCGCGGACTCGGCGGCGAACGCGGCGCGCCCCTCGGCGTCCAGCAGCTCGCGGCGCCGCCCGTCCAGGACGGCGCGGGCCCGGTTGACGCCGCCGAGCGCCTCGCCGACCCGTTCCAGGATCTCGGTGCGGACCGTCGCGTCCGCGATGTCGAGCCCGCCGACGACCTCGGTGACGATCTCCAGCCCCTCGGTCTGGGCGGTGAGCCGGCCGGCGACGGGCCCGGCCTCGGCGGCCGTGCCGATCGCGGCGGCCTCGGCGTCGAGCCGCTCGATCTCGGCGTGGTAGCCGTCGAACGCGCCGGCGCCGCGCAGGAAGGCGACCGTGCGGTGGCCCGCCGCGTCCTGCTCCGCCGCGAGGGCGGCGGCCAGCGCGTCGATCCGGGCGCCGTCGGCGAAGCGCGTCCCGCGCAGGCTCTCCAGGTGCCCGCGGGCGCGGCGGAGCTCGGCGAGCCGGGCCATCCACGCGTCGGCGGTCGCGGGCTCCTCGCTCTCGCCGAGGCGGATCAGCGACGTGACCGCGGTGTCCGCCTCGTCCACCGCCGCGGCGGCCCGGCGGGTGAGCTCCTGGACGTTCTCGTACTCGGCGAGGACCTGCTCGGCGGCCGTCCGGACGTCGGCCAGCGGCGCCAGCAGGTCGCCCAGCTCGTCCTCGCCGAGCCAGTGGTGGAAGTCGGCGGCGCGGACGCAGGCGGCGATGAGCGCCTCGAAGACCGCGGCGGACGCCGACATCTCCTCGACCATCCGGGTGATCGACAGGCAGTCGGAGATGCCGCGCACGAGGTCGGCGTTGCCGACGCGGTCGAGGGGGCCGGTGCCGGCGGGGCGGGCGGCGGCATAGGCGTCCGACATGTACGGACTCGCCCACACCTGCACGGGATGCACCCGGGCGGCCTCCCCGCCCGTCTCCCGCAGCACCACCAGCGTGCCGTCCTCGAACAGCGCGTGCCCCTGGCACACGACCGGCGCCGCGACCTCCTTCCGGATCACGTTGTAGTGCAGCAGCAGCGTCCGGCCGTCGCCCGGCGCGCGGAAGACGTACAGGACGTCCTCGCCGTTCGGCGACCGCACGACGCGCTCGTACTCCAGGCCGGTCACGTCGGTGTCGAACGTCTTCACGGCGCCCGTGTCGAGGTAGTAGCCGCCGGGGAAGACGATCCCGGCGTCGCCGGGCAGCCGCCGGCACGCCCGCTCGATGCCGTCCAGCCGGGTCACGGTCCCGGTGCGGGTGTTGAACACCAGGTGCCGCCACGCCGTCTCGTTGTACGGGCGGACGCGCAGCAGGACCAGCGCGCCGACGCGGGCGTGGTGCACGCCGGCATCGGCGAGGCTCTGCAGCGGCTCGTCCACCGGCTCCGAGTGGACCTCGGCGTCACCGGCCGTGATCGACAGCGTGCCGCCGAGGGTGTCGACGAACACCTCGCCGCCGATGGAGATCTTCGGATGCCGGCCGGGGACGTGGTCGGCGCGGGTCGTCTCCGTCCACGCGAAGTCGTGCGACGGCGGCCGGACGTGGTCGCGCTCGCCCCGGTTGTCGAGGTAGCGGACGGCGCCGGGGTCGGCGCCGGTCCCGATCTCCCAGCGGAGGACGCGCACGTCGTCCAGGCGCGGGCCCGTCTGGAAGACCGCGAGCAGTCTCCCGTCCCCGACGCGGAGGCGGAGGAGGCGGGCCTGCCGGTAGTAGCGGTACATCTCGGCGAAGTCGCGACCGAACCGCTCGTCCTGGAGCAGGGCGGGCAGCGCCGCGTCGCCGGCCGGGACGATCGAGACGTCGTCGCCGTCGCGGGCCACCCGGTGGAGGGCGAGGACGTCCCCGGCCGCCGCCGGCCCGCCGCCGCCCGTACCGGCCGCGCCGTTGTGGCCGAACAGCAGCAGGCCGCCGACCGCCACGACGTCGCGCGGGACGCGGTCGTCGCCGGTGCGGATCCGCTCGGTGCCGAGCAGGCGCGGCTCCGTCCCGCCGAACACCTCCAGCCGGCGGGCGTTCAGGTCCGCCGCGCGCCGCGCCAGCTCGGCGGCGTGCCCGGCCAGGCGGGCGCGCAGCACCTCGTACGTGCCGTGGTCGAGCCCGCCCCCGGCCGCCGCGGCCGGTGGCGCGGTCGGCGGCTCGGCCGTCGACGGCACGGCGGTCGCGGTCTCGGGGGCGGGCTCGCTCATCGGTGGTCCTCCTCCGGATCCGGCTCGGTCAGTTGGACGTGAGGTTCACGGGCGCGTGGTCGCCCGCGTGGTTGGGCGCGTCCAGCTCGGCGACCGGCATGTCGGCCACGCCGAGCCGCTGCGCCGTCTCCAGCAGCTCGCGCATCCGGCCGCTGTCCGGGCCGCCCTGCTTGATGAGCCGCAGCAGCAGCGCGGACAGCGTCAGGTCGCGGACGCCCGAGGTGTCCAGCGAGCCGAGCAGCCCCGCGAGGTCGTCGGTGAAGCTGCGCGTGCCGTCCAGCCACGGCCCGGCCAGCTCGCGCGCGGTGGCGGAGTTGCCCACGAACCCGTCGACGCTCTTGCCGAGCGAGATCGCGCCCATGAGCCGGTCGAAGAACACGCTCTCGCCGCCGACGATGCTGATGTCGGCCTGCTCCAGCCCGGCCGCGAGCACCGCCGCCTGCGCCTCGGCGACCTGCCGCTGCACGTCGATGCCGGCCATCCGGACGTCCTTCTCGGCCTCCAGCCGCAGCCGGTACTCCTCGTGCTGGCGGGTGGCGTCGTCCAGCGCCGCCATCGCCGCCGCCTTCTCGGTGAGGCCCTCGGCCTCGGCCTTCAGCTTCTCCCGTACGGCGACCGCCTCGGCCATCGCCAGCTCCCGCGCGGCCGCGGCCTCGGCGTGCCCGGTCCGCTCGATCGCCTCGGCGTTCCGCTCGCGCACCTGCACGTCGGCGAGCCCGGCCGCGGCCGTCTCCGCCTGGATCCCCTCGGCGAGCCGCACCTTGGCGCGGGCGTCCAGCTCGGCCGTCCGCTCGCGGGCCTCGGCCAGCACGAGCGCCTCGCGCGCCTTGTGCGCGGCGGCGGCCTCGGCCGCCTCGGCGGCCTTGATGTCCTTGACCAGGTTCTCCTGCGCCTCCGCCTCGGCCTGGATGATCACGGCCTGGCGGGTCCGCTCGGCCTCCTCGACCACGCGCAGCCGCTTGATGTGCTCCTCCTGCTCGGCGACCGTGCGCTCGACCGCGATCCGCTCCCGGACCACGTTGGCGATCTCCCGCCGCTCCGCCTCGATCTCCTTGTCCGCCTCGATGCGGGTCAGCTCGGTGGCGCGCTCGCGGGCGATGACCTCCAGCAGGCGGTCCTTCTCGATCCGCTCGCTCTCGATCGCGATGACCCGCTCCTTGTTCTTCGCCGCGACCGCGACCTCCCGGTTGCGGTTCTCGGTCTGGACGCCCAGCGCCTCGTCGGTGCGCAGGTGCGCGGTCTGCGCGCGCAGCCGCTCCTCCGCCTGGACGCGCTCGATCTCCGCCTGCTCGCGGGCCCGCACGGTCTCGACCTCGCGCTGCTGCTTCAGCTCCGCGTCGGCCTGCCGCCGCTCCAGCTCCAGGATCGCCTCGCGCGCCTCGACGTCCTGCCGGGCGATCTCCTTCTCCTCGTTGCGGGCCAGCTCGTTGGTCCGGACGTGCTCCAGCGCGGTCAGCTCGGTGATCTTCCGGATGCCCTGGGCGTCCAGGATGTTGGACTTGTCGAGCGAGAGCAGCGACGTCTGCTCCAGGTAGTCGATCGCCGCGTCCTCCAGGCTGTAGCCGTTCAGATCGGTGCCGATGACCTGGATGATCGCGTCCCGGAACTCGTTGCGCCGGGTGTAGAGGTCGGCGAAGTCCAGCTGCTTGCCGACGGTCTTGAGGGCCTCGGAGAACTTGGCCGAGAACAGCTCCTGCAGCGTCTCCTGGCTGCTCGCGCGGGCCGTGCCGATCGCGGCGGCCACCTTCTTCACGTCCTCGGCGGTCTTGTTGACCCGGACGAAGAACGTGATGCGGATGTCGGCGCGGATGTTGTCCTTGCAGATCAGCCCGTCCCGGCCGGTCCGCTCGATCTCGATGGTCTTGACCGAGATGTCCATCTGCTCGGCCTTGTGCAGCACCGGCAGCACGATCGCGCCGGTGAACGTCACGTCCACCTTCCGGAGCTTGGAGATGATCAGGGCGCGGCCCTGCTCGACCTTGCGGAACAGCCTGGTCACCATCAGCACGAGTGCGAGGACGACCAGCAGCGCCAGGGCGAGCACCACGCCCGCGCCGATCGTTATGGCATCCATCTGGGATCCCTGTCTGTGAGAAGGGAGGAAAGGGAATGCGGGGCCTGCGGGTCCGAGTGGGAGGCCGGCGGTCAGTCCAGGCCGGGCGCCGCGTCGTACGGCATGACCCAGAAGAACTCGCCGGCGGGGTCGTAGTCGAAGATCAGCGCGGCGCTGCCGCGGGTGAGGGCGCCGGGTTCCGCCCGTCCCGCCACCGCCAGGTCCGAGTCCGGCACCCTGACCTGCACCACCGCGGACGTCCCGTCGTCCGCGGTGACCTCGGCCTGCCCGAAGTCCGCGCCGACCCGGCCGGTGCGGATCACGCACGTCCGGCCCACCAGGTCGCGGCGCGAGCCGCCCGCGGCCGCCGCCCATCCGGCCGGGACGAACCGGCGGACCGCGCGTACCAGCGCGGCCGTGGCCAGCCAGGACGCCGCGAGCGCGGCGGGCAGCGTCACCGCGCCGGGCACGCCCAGCGCGGAGCCGGCCAGGCTCGCGAACCACGCGACCGCGACCAGCGCGGACATCGCCACGGTCACGGGCGCGCCGCCCAGCCTGGCCGCGGCGAGGGCGTCCCCGACGCCGGCCCCTGTATCGGCGTCGAGGACGTCCAGGCCGACCGCCGCCAGCAACCAGTAACCGGCGACGACGATCAGCGGAAAGGTGAAAAGCGCGGTCGGAAAACCCAGTGCGACATCAATGAATTCGCCCATGCGAATGGCACGCTTCCGTGAGGATGACAGGTGTCATCGGACCGCCGCCCGGCGGGCGGCGATCAGCGATCGGTGATCGGAAAGAAGCGGGGAAGGCGCCGGAAAGGGCGTCAGCTCGGGCGCCGCGGCGCCGCGCCGTGCCCGGCGGTCCCCTGATCAGGGAAGGCGGCCGCGCGCACGAAGGCGCGCAGGGCGGCGGGCATGTGCAGGAGATCGCCCACGGACACGGGGCAGTTCAAGGTGCCGAATCGGCTCACGGTGCGCACCTCCTGATCGGCAGACCAATGCTGTCTCGCCGACCAGGCTTCCCGGCACACCAGTAGTTAGCGTAGCGTACTTCCGGCCCTTTGGAAAGGGCCGCATGACCATTCCGCTATAGCGCGATGCCGTTTCAGGCGCCCATCTGCGCTTTCATTCGGCCGATTCGGCCCCGGCCCGAGCGCCCGGCCGCGGTTCGGCGGGCCCGGCGGGTCTCAGAGGTCGCGGGTCCAGTTCTGGCCGACGAGGTCGTGCCCGAAGCTGCGGTGGTTCTCCTCGTCGACCAGCTCGAAGCCCGCGGCCTCGTAGATGCGCCGGGCCGAGACCAGGACGTCGTTCGTCCACAGGGTGATCCGCCGGTACCCGGCCTCCTTCGCGAACCGCAGGCACTCGTCCACCAGCCGGGAGCCGAGGCCGAGCCCGCGCGCCGACGGGTGCACCAGCAGGATCCGCAGCCGCGCCGTCTCCGCCGGGTCGGCGACGCAGAAGACGCAGCCGACGCGCCGCCCGCCGAGCTCGGCGATCCAGGCGGCCTCCCGCCGCGGGTCCCGTTTCGTCCCGTAGTCGGCGACGATCTGGGCCACCAGCGCCTCGAACGACTGGTCCCAGCCGAACTGCTCGGCGTACACCTCGCCGTGGGCCTGCACGACCCAGCCGAGGTCGCCGGGCTCGCCCAGCCGCCGTACGGTCACGTTCGCCTCGCCCGGGTCGCTCATCGGCCATCCTCCCGCACTGACACGACTGTTTCAGTACGGCTAGGGTAGCACCGTGGCCAGCGACACGTCCGCCCCTTCCGCTCCGTCCGCCCGGCAGACGGAGCTGCTCGAACTCGCCTACCGGTACGTCCTCGAACATGGCCTCGCCGACCTGTCGCTGCGCCCCCTCGCCGCCGCGATCGGCTCCAGCCCGCGCGTGCTCCTGTACCTGTTCGGCAGCAAGGACGGCCTCGTGCGCGCCCTGCTGGCCCGCGCCCGCGCCGACGAGCTCGCCCTCCTGGAACGCCTGCGCGAGCAGGGCGCGCTCGACCTCGCGACCGCCGCCGAGCAGGTCTGGAACTGGCTGTCCGCCCCCGCCCACCGCCCGCTGCTGGCCCTGTGGGCCGAGGGGTACGGCCGCTCGCTGGTCGTCCGGGACGGCCCCTGGCACGGCTTCGCCACCGCCACCGTCGACGACTGGCTCGCCCTCCTCGCCGAGGCGCAGCCCCCCGCCGAACGCACCGCCCCCGCCGGCGAGGCCCGCCGCACCCTCGTCCTCGCGGTCCTGCGCGGAGCCCTCCTCGACCTCCTGGCCACCGGCGACCGCACCCGCACCACGGCCGCCGTACGGGCCCACCTCACCGCCCTAACGGCGGATGGAGCGCCGGCGTCGGACCGGTGACGGCCCGCCGAACGATCCGCTTTCACGGCCCCCCGAGGGGTGCGGGACCGCACCGGGCGACCAGACTGGACGGCGGCCCGCCGGACGGGTGGTGGGCGGTCGAGGATGTCGGGGAGGGGCCATCTCCACGCCCAGCGCCGGGAACGCGGCGAGCCTGGTGCCCGGTTACCGCGATCTGTCGATCCTGCATCGCGGGGCGAGCGCGGTCGTCTACCGGGCCGTCCACGAGGAGTCCGGGGCCGTGGTCGCGCTGCGGGTGCGGCGCGGCGGGGGCGACCCGGCGCCGGACGAGTCGGCGGCGCTGGTCCGCGCCTCCCGCGACGAGCACCTGGTCACCGTGCGGGAGACCGGCCGGACGGCGAGCGGGCGGGCGTACGCGGCGCTGGAGTTCTGCGGCGGCGGCACGTACGTGCCCGCCGGGCCGCTCCCGGCACGGGAGGCGGTCGGGGCCGCCGCCGCGGCCGGGAAGGGGCTGCTGGCGCTGCACGCGGAGGGGCTCGTCCACGGCGACGTGCATCCCGGCCGCCTCTTCCGGGGCGGCGGGGGCGCGCTGCTGTCCGGCGCGGCGGCGCTGCGCGGGCTGGACACCGGCGATCTGGAACGGATCGACGCGGGGCACGCGGCGCCCGAGATCCTGCGGCGGGGCGCGCCCACGGCGGCGGCCGACGTGTACGGGCTGGCCGCCACGCTCTGGACGCTGCTCGCCGGGCACCCGCCGTACGCCGGCGACGATCCGTGGGCGGTGCGGCAACGGGCGCTGACCGGTCCCGTACCGCCGCTGCCGCGCGGCGGCCTGCCCGAGCGCCTGCGGGACGCGATGGCGGCGGCGATGAGCGCGGAACCGGCGGAACGTCCCTCGGCCGCGGCCTTCACCGCGGCGCTGGACGAGGTCCTGCGGGAGATGCCGGAGACCGCGGTCGCGGCACCGCGGCCGGAACGGGCGGTCTGGGAGGAGCTTCCGGGATGGTCGTGGGAAGCCGACGCCCCGCGGCCGGAGCCCGCCCCGGCACGGGCGGGCACGGCACGGGAGGGCGCGGGGGGCCGCGCCGGGAAGCTGCGGCCCGCGCGGCGGCTCGGCGGCGTGGTCGCGGCGGCGGTCGCGCTCGCCGTCGTGGGCGCCGGGATCGGCGTCGCGGCGCTGCTCTCCGGGCCCGGGACCGCCCCGGAGGCGCCGCGGGCGGAGCCGGGAACGCCGGTGGTCACCTCCACCCCGACGGCCGTGCGGAACGTCGAGGAGTACGTGCCCGGCCGGGTCCGGATCGTCGACGCCCGCGTCACGATCGAGGTGTCGTGGCAGGACCGCAGCGCGGGCAGGGCCGCGTACTACGTCGTCGGCGGGCCGGACGGGCAGCCGGCCTCCACGCTGGCGACCGCGCCGGCCGGCTCCGAGAAGGTCGTGGTCACCGCGCTGAACCCGAGCGTCGACTACTGCCTCACGGTCGTCGCGGTCGCGGACGTCGACCGGGTCGCGCACGCCGAGCCCGTCTGCACCCGCCGGGTCAAGCGCTCCGACTGAGCCGGCCGGCGGCCCCGGCGGCGGCCCCGGCGGCGGCCCCGGCGGCGGCCCCGGCGGCCGGCACGGCGGTGCCGCCGGTCCGCATCAGCTCCTGCTCGCGGTTCAGCTCGCGCTGCCGCTGGAACGCCCCCGCCACCGTGAGCGCCCCGATGAGGATCGCGACGACCACCAGCCCGGCCAGCACCGCGGGCCACACCCGCTGACGGCGCCGCCAGCTGCGGCCCGACCCGTACAGCAGCGCGCCGTTCAGCTGCCGGCGGCGCAGCGCGTCGGCCTGGAGGACGTACCGCTCGGCCGACGGCGTCGCGTGGAACGCGGCCGGAACGGGCTCCACGCCGGCGCCGCGCCCGGCGCCGGGGTGGGATTCGGGGCCGGTCAGAACATGCCCTCCAGCCGGCGGCCCAGGGCACCGAACTGGTTCCCGGCGCCCTCGGTGCTGGTGATGAGCTTCTGGAACTCGCCGTTCACCTGCTCGAACCGCTGCTCGTACTCGTCGAAGAGGCGGCGGGCGCCGTCCCGGCCCGCGCCCTCCCACTCGTTCAGCGTGCGGCGCGCCTGCCCGTCGATCTGGGCGAGCAGCGCGCGCAGCCGGGACAGGTGGTGCGCCTGGTCGCCGGCGAGCCCGGCCAGCTTGCCGGAGTGGCCGTACACCTCGAAGCCTGGGCCTGCCATGGGGTCCTCCCGGATGAAGAAGTCAGAGCGTGATCTGGCGGGGGATCGAGTTCAGGCCCGCCTGGGCCACGTCGAAGTCGTCCACGGTGCGCTGCACCGTGGAACCGACGGCGGTGTGCGCGTCGGTGAGCTTGATGCCGTTGTCGTCGCACCAGCGGATCAGGCCCTCGCAGTGGTCCATGAGCGCGCGCAGCGCCCCGTTCAGCGAGGAGAGCCCGGCGCCCTGGATGGCGTCCCCGGCGCGTTCCATGTCGGCGCGCAGCGACTGCGCCTGGGCCAGCAGGTTCTGGGACTCGCCGCCCAGCCGCTCGCCTCCCCGGCCCAGCGCGTCGCCCTGCGTCAGCCCGACGAATTCGTTGCTCATCCTGCCTCCCCGATCGTCTCCGGACCGCCGCCGCCAAGATCACGGCGGATCGCGTCCAGCCAAAACGATCAAGGTGATCGAGGGGCCGCCGGAAGGTGAACTCTCCGTGCGGAAATGTTCATCCGGCCCTTGCTGCACGCACCCGCGAAGATCATTAACCTCGCCGGGGAGGGGGTCTGATGTCAGAGGTCGGAGTCAATCCGAACGGTGCGGTGAGCGCGGGCGGCGAGGCGGGGACGATCGCCATGTCGTTCCGCGGGATCACCACGATGTTCCAGTCGGCGGTGGACGTCGCGTACCTGCGGGCCGCGGAGTCGCCGATCCAGAGCGGGTACGCCGAGTACGGCACCGACAACGTGTCGAAGATGGCGCGGGTGCAGGCGCACGGCGAGGCGCTGAGCGGCAACGTCGAGGCCGGCGGCGCCGACGCGGCGCGCACCGACCGGGCCGTCGACGACGACTTCGCCGGGGTCGCCGACCTGCTGCGCCGCGACCTCGACCATCAGGTCCCCCGGGGCTGACATGGCGGTCTTCGATCCCCGCGACACCGACGCCGACCCCGAGATGATCGACATGTCGGTGGACGCGTTCTACGGCGTGGCCGGGCAGCTGACGGGGCGTACCGGCGAGCTGGAGGGCGCCTTCAACGGCGCGGCGATGAACTTCTCCGACCTGGTCGCGGAGCACATCTCGCGGCAGCGCCGCTACAACGCCGAGGACTGGCGCGGCTCGGTCGAGGCCGCGGTGTACGGCGCGGGCGTGACCAAGGGCTGGGCGGGCGACGTCCGCGACTTCAAGCGCCGGCGGCAGGCGCTCATCGGCCGGTGGGAGGACGCCAGGGCGGCCGACTTCGGCGTCCAGCGGATCGAGCCGCGCCCCGAGTTCGCGCCGCTCGACCCGGCGGAGCGGATGGAGCGGGAGACCGAGTTCGCCGAGGACTTCGCGCGCCGCCGCGCCGCCGCCGAGGCGTCCCTGCTGCGGGAGCTGAACGGCGAGGCGAACGCGCTCTGGGAGGAGCTCCAGAGCAAGGCCGGGCTGCGCGGCCGCCAGCTCACCCAGGGCCCGACCCCGCAGAACCTGCGCCATCTGGTCGAGCACGGGATGCTGGGCTGGGCGCCGTACAACATCCGGGGCGCCGAGGCGCCGCTGCCGCTGGACCCGGAGGCGGGCGCGCTCGACGCGGAGGCGCTGCGCTCCTACCTGGACGGCGACCTGCCGCCCGACGCCGGCTACGCCGCGATCATCGCGGCGCTGACCGCCGCGATGAGGCAGGGCGCGGCCAGGGAGCGCGACGGCGAGAGGCTCGACCCGGCGGTCCTCGGCTACCTCGAAGGCTTCTACGGCGAGCTGGGCGACGACGTCCTGCTGATGGTGCCGGGGTTCGTGACCGCAGGCACCGGCCTCGGCGGCCGGCCGCGGCTGCGGGACGACACGCTCCGGGCGGTCGGCAGCGGCCTGCTGATGCTGTCGAACGAGCGGCTCGGCGGCGGCTACGACCGGCTGCCCGCAACCGTGCGGAACCTGTTCAAGGGGAACGTGGTCGCCGACGGCGGCGCCATGACGCCGCACGAGGGCTGGGGGCAGGACTACACGGCGCTCGCCGCGCTGCTCGGCGAGGCCGACCCGGGCCTCACCGGCGGCGAGCGGTTCTCCACCGAGCTGATCGCCGTCACGCCGCACTACCTCGACGTGGTCACGTCCCACGCGAACCGCTTCGAGAGCGACACGCGGCTCACCGACGCGGCGGCCGCCGCGATCCTCGGCGTCGCCACCCGGAACGAGGAGGCGAACCACGCGATCCTCACCGGCGACTACGATCCCGGCACGATCGGCGAGGCCACCCCGGAGCTGCTCCGGTCCCTCTACACCCACGACTGGAGCGACGATGGGCGCGCGGCGGCCGGGCTGACCGAGTGGATCCACCGCGACGGCGTGGACGAGGACCTCGCCGGCGAGGCCGCCGCCGCCCTCATCGACACCGTCACCGACACCGGCGGGATCTACGCCTCGCTCACCGACACCGGCGTCGGCGGCAAGGACTCGATGGGGATGGTCAACCCCGAGCTGTCGCGCGGCTTCGCGAAGATCGGGATCACCTACCTCGACGACTTCGCCCGCCTCCAGGACGATCCGGACAGGACCGCGTACGGCTCGGGGAACCTGGAGGTCGCCTACGGCGACCGCGCCCGCTTCTTCGAGCTGATCGCGGGCGACGAGGGCGCCGCGCGGCACCTGATCGCGGGGGTCGAGGCGTACGAGCACCACGGCCTGAACGGCTACGTCACCGATCCCGGCCAGGACGGCGCGTCCCGGTTCGGCGGCGCGAACGCCAGGCTGCGCGCCTACCTGGACGCGGGGCTGCTCAACGAGGCGATGGACCGTACCGGCAACCGGCACGACGCGGCCATGGACGCCCAGTTGCGGGAGGTGAACGGCAAGACGTTCGCCTCCGGCTTCATCAAGGAGACGGTCGGCAACGTGCCCGTCTTCGGCTCCATCGCCAAGGCCCTCATCGGCGTCGGCAAGGAGGCGTACCGCTACGACTTCCGGGGCGCGATCGCCACGCCCGGCATGGAGATCCAGCTGCCGAACGGGCAGCAGCAGTACTCGCGCGCCGGGCTGACCCGGGAGACGATGCTGACCGTCATCGACGCCGCCGTCCGCGACGGCCGGATCGAGCTGGACGACGTACCGGAGGTCCTGCGCGGCGAGGGCGGCGCGGACCGTCCGATCAGGCGGCTGGACGAGGTGCCGGGCAGCGAGCTGGACCGCGCCGAGGACGCGGCGCGCGCGCTGCTGGACGAGTCGGTGCCCGGCTTCCGGGACCTGCTGGAGGTCCAGGAACGCGAGTACGCCGACGTCTTCCACGCCAACGCCGCCACCAACCCCGACCACTACAAGCAGTACGTCCGCCAAGGCCGGACGATGAACTACTGGAAGTAGCCCGCCCACGACGTCGACTCGTGGCGTGTCTCCCCTGCGGAGCCCTCGCAACAGGACGACACGCCACGAGTCAACGCGGCGCGGCGCGGCGGCCGCGGGCTAGAACGACAGGTCGCGGACGCGGTCGAAGAGGCCCATGGACGCGGCGGCGGCGACCGCCATCGCCACGATCGCCAGCGTCTCGGTCCAGTCGAGGACGCGGCGGAGCCGGGCGCGCGGCACCGGCGGCAGCGGTACGGCGCTCAGCCCGCACACGATGACCGCGGCGGCCAGGGCGAGCGCCGGCGTCCAGCCGGCCAGCCGGTCCTGCTCCGCGGCCGCCGCCACGGCGACCGCGCCCAGCCCCGCGGCCCCCGGCACCCGCACGCTCAGCACGTGCGCCACCCGGTCGAACATCCGCGAGCGCAGCACCAGCGCCGCCGCCGCGACGGCCGCCAGCACCTGGTCGCGGGGCCCGCCGGCCGCCAGGACCAGGAGCGTGAGCACCGCGCCCGTCCCCAGGCCCGCCAGCGCCCCGATGAGCAGGTCCTCGGTCGTGCGCAGCCGCTCGTCGACCTGCCCGGCCGGGATCCGGCCGTGCTCGCGCGCCCGCTGGTCGGCGCCCGCGAGACCGCCGAGCGTCATCGCGGCGCGGGGCAGCGCGCCCACCGCGAGCACCAGGAGGACCGCCGTCACCCGTACGCCCTGCGCGGGCGCGCCGATCAGCGCGCCGGTCGACAGCACGCCCGCCGCGCCGACCAGGACCGCCGTCCCGCTCACGAACGGCAGCGCCGCCGGCAGCCGCGCCCACGCCAGGCCCGCCGCCGCCAGCGCCCCGGTCGCGGCGAGCGCCCCGAGCGCGGCCGGTACGGGCGCCGCGCCGGCCAGGGCGGTACCGGCCAGCGCCGCCGCCAGCCCGCCCCACAGGCAGCCCGCGCCGGCCATGATCCGGCCCAGGACCGGCCGGTCGCCGCACGTCCAGGCGGCGGCCACCGCGGCGAGCGCCGCGGCCAGCGCGCAGGCGGCCCGGCCGGCGGCCGTGCCGGCGGGCAGGTCCCACGCGGTGGCCCACCCGGCGGCCGCGGCGGCCGCGAGCGGGCCCGCGGCGGCCATGACCAGCGCGAACGCCAGCGTCGTGCGGGGCCCCCAGAGCGGGACCGAGCCGTCCACATGGTCCTCGACCGCGCCCCGGACGTCCTCCACCTCGGCGGGCCGGACGCGGACCGAGCGCGGGTGCAGCATCAGCACCTCGCCGTCCGCCACCCCGGCGGCCTCCAGCGACTCCGCCGCCGCGACCGGCCGCCCGTCCAGCCGCGCCAGCCGCCACGCGGCGGGGTCCGCGCCGTCCCGGTCCGGGACGCAGATCTCCATCAGCCGCGGCAGCAGCACCGCCACCGGCACGCCGCCCGGCAGCACCAGATCCGCCCGCCGCCGCGGCCCGGCCACCGTCACCCGGCAGTACCCGTCCGCCGCCGCCTCACCACTCTCCGCCTGCCCGCTGCCCGCCTGCGCGTCGTACGCCCTCGCGCTCTCCGGCGCGTGCCCGCCGTGCGCGTGCCCGCCGTGCGCGTGCCCGCCGTGCCCCTGCGTGCCGTACCCCTGTGTGCCGTACCCCTGCGTGCCGTGGCCCTGTGCGTTGTACGCCTGCGCGTCGTAGGCGTGTGGGCTGGTCGGCGCGTGACCGTTCAGGGCCGGTGCCGTGCCGTTCACCAGCGCCATCCTCGGGTCGTCACGCGCGGCTCACCTTCCGTTCTCCCGGCCGTCGTCCGGCGGCAGGAAGATCATCGTTCGGGCAGGAGACGAGCGCCAGCATGGCCCGCTCCGCTGAAGCGGGGCCGACCGGCGGGTGTACGGAAGGGGAACACGGTGGCCACGACCCCGGTACGGCGGCCCCCGCGGCGGCCGGTGCCCGACCCGGGCGGCGAGCGGCTGGTGCTGGCGGCGCCGCCGCAGCTGCCGGAGAACGCGCCGCTCGGCGGGATGAGCGCGATGATCATGATGCCGGTGGTGTCCGGGGCGGGCGGGCTGCTGATGACGCTGACGCTGGGCCGCCGCCCGCTGTTCGCCGCGGCCGGGCTGCTGTTCATGGTCGCCAGCGTGACGGTCGGCCTGGTGATGTTCCTGTCGCAGTACAACGGGCCGCGGCGGCGCGTCCGCGAGCAGCGCGAACGCTACCTGGACTACCTCGACGGGCTGCGCGCCACGATCAGGGAGGTGGTGGCGGCGCAGCGCGCGGCGTCCGCCGTCCGGCACCCGCCGCCCGCGGCGCTGCCCGACCTGGCCCGGCTGCCGGGCCGCCGGTGGGAGCGGCGCGCGTCCGATCCCGACTTCCTGCGGCTGCGCGCCGGGACCGGCACCGTGCCGCTGGCCCGCCCGCTCAGCGCCCGCATCGACCGCGCCGACCCGCTCACCGTGTACGACCCGATCTGCCTGGACGCCGCCGAGCGCCTCGTCGCGCACTACGGCCGCGTCGCGGGCGAGCCGCTGGAGCTGCCGCTCGCCGACGCCGGAACGGTCTCGATCGTCGCGGACCGGGCGGCCGGCCGTGACCTGGCCCGCGCGCTCGCCGCCCAGCTCGCGGCGTCCACCTCGCCCGCCGACGCCGCGCTCGCCGTGGTCCGGGACGGGCGGCTGGCGGTGGAGTGGGACTGGCTGAAGTGGCTGCCGCACAACGCCGCGGACGGCCTGCTGGACGGCCCGCTGCCCGCCCGCCTGGTCGCGGCGAACACGCTGCAGATGGCGGAGCTGCTGGAGGCCGAGATCGAGGAGCGCACGGTCGCCTGGCAGCGGCGGCGCGGGCGCCCGCCGGGCCCGGGGACGCGGCGGCTGGTGGTCGTGGTGGACGGCGAGTACCAGTCGATCCTCACCGGGCTCGCGTCGGCGGCGCCCGTACCGTCCCTGGCGATGCTCGGCATGCACGTGATCGTGCTGGTGACGGACCGGCGGGAGGAGCCGGAGGCGGTCGAGGTCCGGGTGAGCGTCGGCGGCGACGGCGCCCTGACGATCGAGCGGCTGGTGCCCGTCCCGGATCCGGCCCGGGCCGGCACTCCCGACGCGCCCGCCCCGGCCGGCGCGGCCGCTCCCGAGCCGCTGCCGGAACCGGTCCACGGCACGGCCGACCGGGCGGACGGCGCGCTGCTCACCGAGCTGGCGCGGGAGCTGGCGCCGTTGCGCGCGTCCGCCGCGGACGCCGGCGACGCGCTGCACGCCACCGTCGGGCTGGCCGACATCCTCGGCGTCCGCGACCCGGCGGCGCTCGACACCGGCCGGACCTGGCGCCCGCGGCCCGGCGGCGACTTCCTGCGCGTCCCGGTCGGGGTCGGGCCGTCCGGGCAGCCGGTGCTGCTGGACCTGAAGGAGTCGGCGTTCGGCGGCATGGGGCCGCACGGGCTGGTGGTCGGCGCCACCGGCTCGGGCAAGTCGGAGATGCTGCGCACGCTGGTCGCCGCGCTGGCGATCGGCCATCCGCCGGACCGGCTGGCGCTGCTGCTGGTCGACTTCAAGGGCGGCGCCACGTTCGCGGACAT
This sequence comes from Actinomadura sp. 21ATH, assembly GCF_041951345.1. Classification (NCBI taxonomy): domain Bacteria; kingdom Bacillati; phylum Actinomycetota; class Actinomycetes; order Streptosporangiales; family Thermomonosporaceae; genus Actinomadura; species Actinomadura sp. 21ATH. Next base: position 75,918 of record NZ_JBGNUR010000022.1, read on the forward strand.
GGACGCGCTGCCGCACTCCGCCGGCATGATCACCAACCTGGCCGGGGACGACGCCCTGGTCGAGCGGTTCCACGAGGCGCTGTACGGCGAGATGGCCCGCCGCCAGCAGCTCCTCAAGGACTGCGGCGCGCTGCCGAACGTGCACGCCTACGAGGAGCTGCGCGCGGCCGGCCGTACCGATCTGGAGCCGCTGCCGCACCTGCTGGTGATCATCGACGAGTTCTCCGAGCTGCTCACCGCGCATCCCGACTTCGCCGACCTGTTCGTCGCGGTGGGCCGGATCGGCCGGTCGATCGGGATCCATCTGCTGCTGGCCACGCAGCGGCTGGAGTCCGGGAAGATCCGCGGGCTGGAGTCGCACCTGTCGTACCGGATCGGGCTGCGCACGTTCTCCGAGGGCGAGAGCCGCGAGGCCATCGGCGTCCCGGACGCCTACCGGCTGCCGCCCGAGCCCGGGTCGGGCATCCTCAAGGTCGACACCTCGGTGTTCGAGCGCTTCAAGGCGGCGATGGTGTCCGGCCCGTACTCGCCGCCGCGCGGCGCGGAACGGGCCGCGCTCCCGGTACTGCCGCTCCTTCCCGGCAACGGCCTGGGCGCCCTGCTCGCCGCCGGTGATCCGGACGGCGCCGCGTCCCCCGTGCCCGCCGCCCCGGCCGGCCGGAGCGTCCTGAAGGTCCTCGTGGACCGGATGGCTCAGGCGGGCGCGCCGCCCGTGCGGCCGGTGTGGGTGCCGCCGCTGCCGGACGCGCTGCCGCTGGACGAGGTCCTCGGCGAGCCTTCCGACGATCCCGAGGAGCTGGTCGGCGTGCTCGGCCTGACGGACCTGCCGCGCGAGCAGCGGCAGGAGCCGGCGCGCTGGGACTTCGCGGGCGGCGACGGCAACGTGATGGTGCTCGGCGGCCCGCAGACCGGCAAGTCGGTGCTGCTGCGCACGCTGGTCGCGAGCCTGGCGCTGCGCTACCCGCCGGGCCGCGTCGCCGTCTACTGCCTCGACTACGGCGGCGGCGCCCTGACCCCGCTGGAGCGGCTGCCGCACGTGGCGACGGTCGCGACCCGTTCCGATCCCGAACGGGTGGAGCGGGTCCTCACCGACCTCGCGGGCCTGCTGGACGAGCGGGAGCGGCTGATGCGCCGCCACCGGCTCGACTCCCCCGCCGCGCTGCGCCGCGCCCGCGCGAGCGGCCGGGTGCCCGAGTCGGTGTACGGCGACGTCTTCCTGCTCATCGACGGCCTGGCGGCGGCCCGCGAGGCGTTCGAGGACCTGGACGAGCGGCTGGCCGGGCTGGTGACCCGCGGTCCCGCGCTGGGCCTGCACACCGTCGTGACGGCGGGCGCGACGTCGCAGGTGCGGTCCAAGACGCAGTCGGCGTTCGGCGGCCGGATCGAGCTGCGGCTGACCGACCCGTACGACTCCGCGATCGGCCGCCGGGCCGCCGAGAAGCTGCCGCGCGACCGGCCGGGCCGGATCCTGCTGCCGGGCGAGCGGGTCGGGCAGGTCGCGCTGCCCCGGATCGACGGCGGCACCGGGCTGGACGATCTCGCGACGGCCGAGCGGGCGCTGATCGACGAGGCGGTCGCGCGCTGGTCCGGCCCGTCGGTCGCGTCCGTGCGGGTGCTGCCCGAGCACGTGGACCTGGCCGAGCTGCCGGCCGCCGCGCCCGCGGACCCGGTCACCTCGCTGCTCGTCGGCGTGAGCGACCGCGACCTCGGCCCCGCCCGGCTCGACCTGCTCGCCGATCCGCACCTGGTCGTGTACGGGGACCCGCGCACCGGCAAGTCCGCGCTGCTCCGCACGCTGCTGCGGCAGATCGCCGCGGCGCCGTACGAGGGCGTCGGCATCGTGCTGATCGATCCGCGGCGCAGCCATCTGGGGCTGATCGAGACCCCGCACCAGCTGGCGTACTGCACCGAGCGCAACCACGCCGGGCAGATCCTCACCGAGGTCGCGGAGCAGATCCGCAAGCGGCTGCCGGGGCCGGACGTCACGCCGCGCCAGCTGCGCGAGCGGTCCTGGTGGAAGGGGCTGGAGATGTTCGTGGTGGCCGACGACCTCGACCTGGTCACCGCGGGCGGCGCGAACCCGCTCGCGCCGCTGCTGGAGTTCCTGCCGCAGGGCGCCGACCTGGGGCTGCACCTGATCGTCGCGCGGCGTACCGGCGGGGCGGCGCGGGCGCTGTACGAGCCGGTGCTGCAGGCGCTGACCGAGATGTCGTCGCCCGGGGTGCTGTTCTCCGGCGACCGGATGGAGGGCCGGCTGGCCAACGGCGCCGCGTCCCGGCGGCTCCCGGAGGGCCGGGCGCTGCTGGCGCGCCGCGGCGTGCCGCCCGAGCAGGTCCAGGTCGCCTGGACCGACCCCGTCGCGGGATGAGAAGCGGGGCCGGGGGCGAGCCCCGGCCCCGCGAGCGGGGGGCGGCGTTCAGTGTCGGTGAACGTCCAGTCGTTCAGTCGTTCAGGATCAGTGGAAGTTGAAGGTCGCGGAGTCGACCGTCGCGGTGCCCGGGCAGAGGAAGCCGCCCGAGGTCTTGTTGGCCGTGTACGGGCCGCCGGTGTAGGTGCGGGTCGTCCCGTCGCGGTTGATCGAGACGTTCGTGACGGTGTAGCCGCAGTTCATGCCGAGGAACGAGCCGGTCACGGTGATCGACGGCGAGGTGGCGGTGCCGGCCGCGTCGTTGAACGTGACCGTCGGCGACTGGCTGATGGCGACGGTCACGCCGCCGTCGCAGGTCGCGCTGATCGTGGTGTGGTCCACCGTCAGGGTGTTGGGCGGCGTGTCGCTGGTCGTGGCGTTGGTCCAGGAGCAGTTCGTGCCCATCGCGGACACGGAGCCGTCGACCAGTCCGGGAGCGGCGGCGTGGGCCGGGGCGGCCGCGAGGCCGGCGGCGGCGACGAGCGCGGCGAGTCCTGCGAGCATGCTGGCGGGTCTCATGCGGGGGGTCCTTCCTCCTCCAGCGCGGCGGTCCTTCCGCCGCCGTCCGACGCGGCCACCGGTCTCGGGGAGCCGGGGTGGAGGCCGGTTTCCGGCCGGTCGAACGTGAATCTCCCTCATAGTCACCGGATCGCCGGGCCGATGCCCCGTCCGTTCAGGACAGGTTTAGTCGGCGCCCGCAGCGGGCGCAGTGGCACACGTGCCCGCCCGCGTCGGGGGCGCCGGACTCCAGCGCGTCGCGCAGCCGCCGCCTGCTGGTCACCCCGAGCTTCCGCATCGCGTTGGCCAGGTGGTACTTCACCGTCCGGTCCGAAAGGCAGAGCTCGGCGGCGATGTCCGGGTTCGTGTGGCCCGCGGCGGCGAGGTCCGCGATCTCCCGTTCCCGCGGGGACAGCCGGTCGCCGTACCCGCGCCGCCCCCTGCGGTGCGGGACGGGCAGCCCCGCCTCCCGCATCAGCCGCTTCACCCGGTCGGCGTCCCACGCCAGGCCGAGGCCGGTGAACGTGCTCCACGCGTGGCGCAGCGGCTCGGCGTCCGGCTCCCACCCCGCCGCCAGCCGCGCCCGCTCCCGGGCGGCGCTCGCGTGCGCCGCCATCCGGGGATCGGGCAGCGCCGCGTACGCGCCGCGCGCCCGGCCGTACCCCGCCGCCGCCCGCGCCGGGTCGCCGTCCCGCTCGCAGATCCGCGCCTCGGCGAACGCGAGCGCGGCCCGCGCGAGCGGCACGTCCCGTCCCTCAAGGGCGGCGCGGTAGCGCGGCAGCACCGCGCGCACCGCCTCCGGCGGCGCGAACGGGAGCAGCGGCGCCGCCCAGCCCCAGATCCCCTTGCGGGCCACCGCGTCCAGGACCTCGCGGGCGAGCGCGCACGCCGCGTTCCGCTGCCCGTCCGCCAGCGCCACCCGGTTGAAGTCGGCGGCGGCGTGCGCCGCGACGGCCAGCTCGCCGGTGCGCAGCGCGTCGCGCGCGACCTCGCGCAGCTCGCGGCGCGCCTCATCCAGGCGCCCCTGCCCGGTACGGATCTGCGCCGCCAGCAGCCGGGACGCGGGCGCCGTCCCGCCCGGTCCGCCCGCCTCCTTGGCACTGATCTCGCCCATCGCCCAGCGGGCGCGCGCCGCCGTCACCCGCAGCCGGGGGGCGTACGCGCCGTTCGCGCCCAGCCGCCGGGCGCGTTCGGCCAGCTCCAGGCCGCGCGCGTAATGCCCGGCGTGCAGCGCCGCGTCGGCGATCTCCGCCAGCCCGCGGACGAGCCGCACGGTCGCCTCCGGGTTCTCGCCGCGCGCGGGGAGCGCGCCGACGGCCGCCCGCGCCCCGGGATCGCCGATCGCCACCAGCAGGTGCGCGGCCGTCGCCGCCACCACCACCCGCGCCACCGGGTCCACGGTCGGTTCCGCCGCCGCCCGCGCCCGCTCCAGCGACGCCCGCTGCGCGCGCAGGCCGCGTCCCGGCAGCCGGTCCGGGGTCGCCAGCAGCGCGTGCGCGACGGCCGCGAGGTCGTCCCGCGCCCCCACGTCCGCGACCGCGTCCGCGAGCCCGTCCGGCACCTCCCCGGCCTCCAGCGCGAGCCACGCCAGCAGCAGCCGCAACTCCCCGCGCTGAACGGCCGACCCGCCGCCTCCTTTGAGCACGGCGATCAGCAACGACCGCGTTCCCGCGCCGCTTTCCCCCGCCGACTCACCGGCGGCCGCGTCGGCGACTCGCACCGCCGCGGCTGATTCATCGTCGGCGCGGGCCAGGGTGGCGCGGGCGAGCTTGACGGCCAGTTCGGTGCGGCGCTCGCGGGGGACGGCGCCCGACCGGATGAGTTCGCGCAGGTAGGCGCAGGCCGTGCCGAACGAGCCGCCGGCCGCGGCGAGCGCGGCGGCCGCCTCCGCGCTGGCCGCCCACCCCCGCAGGTCGCCGGCCTGCCGGTGGTGGTCCACGGCCCGGACGACCATGCCCCGGCAGGTCAGCTCGCGGGCGGCGGTCCGGTGCAGCTCGCGCCGCCGGTAGCCGGGAACGGACGCGTAGACGGCGATCCGGGCGAGCTCGTGGCGGAACCGCACGATGCCGCCGTCCGCGTCCCGGAGCAGCCCGCGGCGGATCGCCTCGGCGAGGGCCGCGCCGGTCGCGCGCTCATCCGTCCCGGCGACCCTGGCCACCAGCTCCGGCGCGGCCGGTTCGGCGAGGACGGCCGCCGCCTCCAATACGGCGTCGCCGCCGGGCGGGAGGCCGCGGGCCCGGTCGACGATCTCCGCGGCGATCGCCCGCGGCGCGACCGGCGGCGGCTCGCCGGTCAGCGACCACGCGCCGTCCGCGGGGCGGAGCAGGCCGAGGTCGCGCAGCAGCCGCGCGTCCTCCCGGACGGCCCGCGGCACGCCGCCGCTGCGCTCGTACAGCCGTTCCGCGACCTCGCGGGGCATCGCCGCCGCCTCGCCGAGGACCGCCGCCGCCATCCGTCCCGCGGCGGCGACCGACAGCGGCTCCAGATGGAGGCGCACGGCCGGCGGCCCGGCCCCGGCGGGGCCGGGCGTCCGGGTGAGGACGACCGACAGCTCGGGCGGCGGGCGCGTTCCGATCATGCGGAGCAGCTCGACGGTGGCCTCGTCCGCCCACTGGAGGTCCTCCAGCGCCAGGACGGCCGGTCCGAGCTTGCCGAGCAGTTCGGCGGCGGCGCGGACGAGGCGGTGCCGGAGCAGCCGCGGATCGCCGAGCGACGGCGGGGGCGGCGGCAGGATCGCGGCCAGGTCGGGCAGCACGGTGCGCAGCACCCCGGTGAGCGCGCTCAGCCGCCGGGCGGGCGGGCGGCCGACGCCGGCGAGCGCCTCGATCACCGGCCCGAGCGGGCACGGCACCGCGGCGGGGACGGCGTGCCCGGTCAGCAGGTGGCGGGCGCCGAGGGCCTTGTCGGCGAGCGCCTCGCGTACCAGCCGGGTCTTCCCGGCACCCGGCTCCCCCTCGACCACCACCATCACCGGCGGGCGGGCGAGCGCCGCCACCAGCGACCCGAGATCGCGGTCACGCTCGGTCAGCGGCGGATCCTGAGGCGGCATGACGGGGGACCTCCTGCCACTCGCCGGGATTTTCACACGGCGGGGGCGGGCTGCCTAGGCACCCGCGGCGCCACTGTGACTCATTGCCGTCACCGCTCGCCGCCCGAGAGCGATACTTGACGCAGCCGGTTAGCAGCACCTGACAATCGGCGGCGGCCCTCCGCTCCTACGGCGACAAGTCCCGCGTCACGTCTTGACAGTGGGAAGGCGGGCTTCGAGGCCGTCCAGGATGGCGTGGAGCCCGAATTCGAAGCTGCCGTCCGGTGCCCCGGCGTAGTCGGCCGCCTCGGGCCGTTCGACGCGGGCGCGGAGCCGGGGGAACCGCATCGCGACCTCGCCCGCCTGCTCCATCGTCTTCTGGAACGCCTCCTCCGCGTTCCCGCCGGCACGGCTGAACCGCCTGGTCAGCGACGCCATGGCCGATTCGCCGAGGGCGTTCCCGAGCACGAACGTGAAGACGGTCGCCGCGGCCCGGTCCGCCTGCGCGCCGGTGAACCCGGCCGCCTCGTACACCGCGAGGCTGCGGTCGTCGAAGCGCGCCTTGCCCGGCCCGTGGAACAGGTGCGAGCCGAACGCCTGAACGAGCCACGGGTGCCCGGTCATCATCGCGTGCAGTCCGGTGGCCAGCGCGGCGGCCGCCGCCCGCCAGCCGACCGCGTCGAGGTCGGGCAGCGCGATCTCGTCCCACACCCGGTCGCCGGCGAGGACGACCAGGTCGTCCTTGTTCTTCACGTGCCAGTAGACCGCCGTCGCGGCGGAGTCGAGGCGCCTGCCCAGGCTCCGCATGTTGAGGCCCTCCAGGCCCTCGGCGTCCAGCAGTTCGACGGCGGCCTGGACGATCTGGTCCCGGGTCAGCGTGTCTCGCGGCATGCGTCCACGATAGGGCTCCGGCGAAGCACTTGCACATCGTTCAAGTGTCGGGCTACCGTTCACTTGAACAGTGTTCAAGTCGCTTTGAAGGAGACACCGTGACCACCATCGCCGCCGCCATGCAGCTGCTCATCGCCGTGGCCTTCGTGACCATCCCCCTCGTCCGCCACCGGTACGGGCCCGCCGCGCAGGCCGCCGCGGAACGGGAACTGGAGCGCCAGGGCGTCCCCGCCCGGGTGCTGGCCGAGAACCGGCTCAGGTTCGACGCCGGCGGCCACGAGACCGCGGCACCCGCCACCGTCGCGCTGATCATGATCGTCCTGGCGGCGCTGAACCTGGCCGGGCACCACTGGGGCGAGATCCTGTCCTGGACGTTCATGCCGCTCGTGCTCATCGGCAACGGCGTCATCCTGTACAGCCAGCTGACCGCCACGAGATCCGTCCAGGCCGCGTTCGCCAGGAAGAACGACCCGATGCTGGCGCGCGTGGACGTGCCCGCCTTCCTCAAGGCGTCCGAGGAGGGCTTCCCCCGCTGGGTGTTCCCGATCCTGCAGAACGCCCGCCACACCGCCGTCTTCGGCGGCGCGGCCATCGCCCTGCTCGCGACCGCTCTGGCCTGACCCGCCGCCGGGCGGCGGGCTTACGCGGAGATGCCGGCGAGGAAGTCGAGCATCGCGGCGTTGACCTCGTCCGCCGCCTCCATCTGGATGAAATGCCCCGCCCCTTCGAGGACGCGCACGGTGCGCAGCCCCGGGACGAGTTCCCGCATCGCCTCCAGGGAACCGGCGCCCATGATCTCGTGCACGGGATCTCGGTCGCCCACGAGGAACAGCGTCGGCACGGTGACGGGCTCGTCCGGGCGGGCCTGCTTCTCCCGCCACACGAGGTCGTTCGCGCGGTACCAGTTGAGCCCGCCCGTGAAGCCCGTCCGGCGGAACTCGGTCACGTAGTACGCGAACTCCTCCTCCGACAGCCACGGCCAGGGCAGCGGTGGCGCCTCCGGGAGGACGTCCAGGTAGCCGTTGCCCTCACTCGGGTGCTTCCACGTGTCGAGGTACCGGTAGCCGCCGCTCAACGCCCAGAAGACGTTCGCCAGGAACCGTTCCGGAGCACCGCCCAGCTCCTCGTCCGCCGGCCCGACCTCCTGGAAGTAGTGCATGTGGGTGAAGTGGTGCTCCGCCAGCCGGGCGAACCCCTCGCTCGGCGGCCGCTTCGACACCGGAACGCGCGGGACGCTCAGCTGCATCAGCGCCTTCACCCGTCCGGGCGCCCACTGCGGCAGGTCCCAGACGAGCGAGGCCCCGAAGTCGTGCCCCGCGAACACGGCCTCCTCGATGCCGAGCGCGTCGAGGATCCCGACGAGGTCGGCGACCGTGCGCTCCCGGCCGTACTCCCGCGCCGACTCCGGCCGGTCGCTGCGCCCGTACCCGCGCATGTCCGGCGCGACGGCCCGGTAACCGGCCGCCGCCAGCGCCGGGAACTGGTGGCGCCAGCTGTACCAGAGCCCCGGGAAGCCGTGGCACATGACCACGGGGATCCCTTCGCCCTGCTCGGCCACGTGCAGGCGGGTCCCGCCCGCATCGACCATGTGGTGACGGATCTCGCCGGCTGCCTCACTCATGCGAACGGCCTTCCCTGCGACTCGCGGGCCCCGCCGATCCCACCATCCCCGGGAACGCGCCCGCCGCCCCCTCCCACTCAACGGGACATGACCGGCCCTCACCCGGCGCGCGGCCCGCCGGATCTCGGCCGCGACGAGACCCGGCTCGGTGAGGACCGACACGTGACCGGAGTGCCGCACCAGCACGTGCCAACCGTGCCGTCATCTTCACGGCGACCTGAGCTGCGGCCGCGTCAGGGCGCGGTGAGCGGCTCCGAACGGTAGGCGCGGTGGAGCAGGTCCAGGAAGGACGGCGCTTCGGGCAACGACCGGTCGCCGATGGCGCGTACCGCGATGCCCGGCGTCCATGAGTTCATGACCACGGCACCGGACAGCGCGGGCAGGTCGGCGACGGTGATCTCCTGCTCGCGCTGGGGAACGCCGAGCGCGTCCAGCCGGCGGCGGAGGATGCCCATCGTGGTCCCGCCCAGCATGCCCGCCACCGGCCACACCACCGCGGTGCCGTCCCAGAAGGCCAGGTTCCAGATCGTCGCCTCGCTGAGCCGTCCCCGCCGGTCGGCGAAGGCGGCGTCATCGAACCCCTGCCCGACCGCCCGGCGCAGGAAGTAGGTCTTGGCGACCTCGCCGACATGCTTCACCTCGGGGAGCACGCGCTCGTGCTCGACCACCGCCAGGCGCAGCGGGCCCGCCGGGCCGGACGCGGCCGGCGCGGTGCGCACCAGCACCTCGGGTTCGGCGTCGGCGGCGGTGAACTCGCCCACCGGCGAGAAGACGGTCGCCGTCAGCGACAGGTCGTCCGGCCCCTCCTCCAGTGCCGCCCGCAGGAGGGCCCGTACGCGCTCGTCCGGCAACGCCCGCCCGAACATCTCCTTGGAGGCGTTCCGCAGACGTTCCAGGTGCAGGTCCAGGCCGCGCACCCGGCCGCCGCGCACCTGCATGGCGGTGAAGTGGGCGTAGCCGGCGAAGCTGAGCGGCGCCAGCTCGCCGGCGGTCGCCGGCCGGCCGTCGCGGTGAACGACGAAAGAGGGCATGAGTGACTCCAATGCGTTGACAGGGATGAGATCAAGATCGTCCGCGCCTGCCCGACGCGGGAACGATGCCGTGGTCGCGCTGGGCGACCAGGTTGTGGAGGTCGGCGGCCGCGATCGCGCGCAGGGTCGGCAGCACGGCCGCGGCCTGCTCGGGCGTGGACACGTGCAGCGGCCACCGGCCGACCGTGCCGCCCTGCAGATGCGGTTGCCGGAACCCGGCGCCGTAGAACGCGTGCAGCCGTACGGCGCCGATGCCGGCCAGCCGCTGCTCGGGCCAGGACAGTTCCCAGAGCGCTTCCAACCCCCGTTCGGCGGTACGGCGCGTACCGGAGGCGGTGAGCCGGCCGGTGCCCAGGAGCAGCGGGCCGTTCAACTCCTCGAGCGCCTGCCGCGCGAACGGGTCCAGGAGCGGCACCGCCCGCAGGAAGAGGACGTCCTCGGCGGCCCTGTCGCGCGGATCGGCGTAGTGCCGCAGCAGCGCCGCGGCATGGGCGGGGACGCTCATGACCGCTCCTCCCTCGAATTTGGACATGTCCAGAGTCGCTGGCCGACAATGTCCGAAACAAGAACGATCTCGCGCAGGACCGGTGAGCCAGGCTCACCGATGAAGAGAAGGGGCGCCGTGGAACGCCATGAGATCGAAGCGTTCCTGACACTGGCCGAGGAACTGCACTTCCGGCGCACCGCCGACCGCCTCGGGCTGGCCCAGGGCCGGGTCAGCCAGATCATCAAGAAGCTGGAGCGCCGGATCGGGGCGCCGCTGTTCGACCGCACCAGCCGCCGCGTCGCGCTCACCCCGATCGGGCGGCAGCTCCGCGACGGCCTGCTGCCCGCCCACCGGCAGATCCAGTCGGCGATCGGCCAGGCGCGCACCGCCGCGCGCGGCTTCGCCGGCCCGATCCGGGTGGGTTTCTCCGCCTCCTGGTCGGGCGAGGCCGTCATCGCGGCCGCGGACCTCTTCCAGGCCCGCCACCCCGACGCCGAGGTGCACATCAGGGAGGTGCAGCTCAACGACCCGCTCGGCCCCTTGCGCGCTGACGAGATCGATCTGCAGCTCACCGAGTTCCCGATCCGCGAGCCCGACATCACCGCCGGGCCCGTGGTGTTCAGCGAGCCGCGCGGGCTCATGGTCCCCGCGCGGCACCCGCTCGCCGGCCGTCCCTCGGTGTCGGTCGAGGACCTCGCCGACACCACGCTGATCCCCATGACGGGCGAAGCCATCCCGCAGTACTGGCTGGACGCCGTCTACCCCCGCCGCACCCCCGCCGGGCGCCCCATCCAGCACGGGCCCGGCGCCACCTACTGGCAGGAGGCGGTCACGCTCGTCGCCTCCGGCAAGGGCGTCTCACCCGCCTCGCTCCGCGCCGCGCACTACTACTCGCATCCGGGCGTGGCGATGGTCCCCTTCCATGACGCCCCGCCGATCGAGTACGGCCTGCTGTGGCCCACCGCCCGCGAGACCGCCCGCGTCCGCGCCTTCGCCGAACTGACCCTGCGCACCGCACGGACACGGAAAGAAGATTAGGTGAGCCTCAGCTAACTTGACGGAGGTAGCCGCCGTGGCCCTCGCCCAACGTCCCCTTCTTCGGCTGGACGGTAGGCGAGCAGAACCTCCCCACCCGCCCGCGCCGCCACTGGGTGAAGTCAGCCGTTCCAAAGGAACACGTCATGTTCTGCGGCTACTGGCGAGCAGCCACCAAACACCCCTGACGCCGCTCGCCTCAGTCGAAGATCTCGTCGGCCGACTCGGCATGCATGGCCCGACGGAACCAGGCACGCAGATGCCGTGCGTCCTGGCATTGCAGGATCCGATTCCGCACCTCGTCCGGCACCTCGATCTCCCGCTCGTCGAAGGCGTCAAGGATCGAGGTCCTCAACCCCTCTACACGCCCTTCGGCGCGTCCTTCGGCGACGTATTTGCGGGCGAAATCGCTCTGGTATTCGTATGTTCCGCTCTTCATGAGTTCCTCCCATGTGCGCCGGGCGGCCCCGTCGAGCCGCGCCAGCACGAAATCAGCGTACAGTCGCGCTCTGTCATCGTCGACGCCGGCGAAACTCGACATCGCCGCGGTCAGCACCCCCTTCGAGGACGGCCCGCTGCCGTGCGCCATCGCCGACAGCACCGCCAACTCAGGCGCCCGCTGCGCCTGCACGATGTCCTCCACGACCGGCACCGCCTCAGGACCGATCGCGAACGGCGTGAGCATCGAACGAGGCCCGCCCAGCTCGATCGGCGCCGCGCACCACGTCCCGACTCCGCTGGTAGGGCTGATCACCAGCAGCACGACCGGGCACTTCAGCCGGGCGCGCAGCGTGGTCACGTACACCGGCCAGCTCCACCGCTTGTCCGGGTCACGCCGCAACTGGACCTCGACCACGATCCCCAGCTTCCTGCTGTCCCCGGAGAGCACCACTACGGCGTCCGCACGGTACTCCGTGGGCGAGCAGTCGTTGAGATCGCCGGAATCCAGAGAAATCTCCCGGAATTCGGGCAAATCAATACCAGCCGAGCTTTCCAGCAACTCCACCGCCAATGCCGGACGATTCCGGAACAGCTCGATCAGGAAGTCATGAACCATGGACACCATGGGCCAGATTCTTGGCCACCACCTGACTCTTCCGCAGGCGATCGAACAGATTAGCGGCACCAAAATACCCGACAAATGCCATTAGATAGGAGACACCGGCAACGTAACGCGACAAGTCCGAGTGGACGCCACGCCCTTCGCCGCGATGGTACGAGGCAGGGCACGAAGCACGACCATCCCCCTGAGGGCGGTCGCCACAGCGACGAGTGGCACCTACGCAGTCCCCGCACCAGGCGGCACCGCGCTCTCGGCAACCTGGCCGGTCGGCCCCACGGATGCGCGCAGGACACGTACCAGGCCACTGCGGCAGCAGATGGGTGCACTGTCCGCACTCCTCCCGGCACCGCGATAAAACCGTCCCGTTCACCTGATGCCTGCGGGTCCTTGCTGTCGCGTACCGCCACCATGCCAGGCAGCCCCGCCAATTCGACACAGTTGCCGCCGTTGGAACTGCTGTAACTGCTCTTGCGCCACTTGGCACCAGTCAGGTCCATTGCTCCACTACACCTCCGACCGGTGCCGGAGTCACTGGCCTTGGCCACTCGTTGACTCGTGGCGCGTCACCTCTCACCAGGCCCGCTAGAGGCCAACACGCCACGACTCAACCCGCGATTTGGGAACGGTGGGGCCGAGCGGGCAGGGGCTGCGGGGGCAGACGGGGACGCGGGGACGGGTCAGGCGGTGGGGTGAGCCGCCGTTGCCTGGACGGCTGCACGCAGCACGGACGGCGTCACCAGCAGCACGGGACCGTTCGGGTCCTTGCTGTCGTGCACGCCGACGACGCCACCTGCACTTGCCAGCTCGACGCAGTCACCACCGTTCTCACCGCTCCGGCTTGCCCTACGCCAGGCGGTGTTGTCTTCCCGGACGGCCAGGAGGGCGGAAAGGTCTGCCACTTCGATGCAGTTCGCGATGATCGTCTCGCCGTGGCTGCTCTTGCGCCAGTTGGCTCCGGCCAGGTCCATCGCTCCAGTAAACCTACGGCCGGTGCACGGGTCACTGGTCTTGCCCGCTAGTACGCGTTGATTCGTGGGGTGTCGCCTCTCACCAGGCCCGCTGGAGACCAAGACGCCACGAGTCAACCCACGGATCGGGGACGGTCTGGACGGGCTCGGCAGGCGGGCGGCTGCTGAGTTGGGACGGGGGAGCGGGGACAGGTCAGGCAGAGGGGTAGGCCGCTATTTCCTGGATGGCCACACGCAGCACGGACGGCGACACCAGCAACACAGGGCCCTCAGGGTCCTTGCTGTCACGTACCGCCACCATGCCGGGGAGCCCGGCCAGTTCTACACAGTTGCCGCCGTTGGACGCACTACGGCTGCTCTTACGCCACTCGGCGTGGGTCAGGTCCATTTCTCTTGGACTACCTTTCCAATCAGTTCACACGACATCTGCTCAGAGAGTGCACGTGAACGAAGAACGATCAGGGTTCGCCCTAGAGCGGACAACTCCGCCGGGGCATCCGTAGTGATTGCTCGGATGGCTGTCTCGACATAAGCGACCTCACTGCGGTCCTCCATCGTGGCGACTACGAACGCGCCTGTATTGCCGTCGTGCTCGCCACTTGACAACACTACTTGAACCGTGACGTTGGGCAACTGGATCATTGCCAGAAGGTGCTCCAGCTGGCCCTTCATGGTCTCGGCTGTGCCGACGGGCCGATGAAGCGCCTGTTCATCGACCAGGATCGCCAACATCGGCGGAGCCGTCCCATCGTCCTTGGTGAGGATGGACTGACGCTTGAGCCGCGCGTCTGCCGCCTCCTGGTTGCCTTGCAGGATGGCCAGCGCGTACGCCGAGGTCTGAGCCAGACCGGGGATCAACGAGTGTTCCCAGCAGACCAGCACAGTTGCGTCCGCTTCGACCTGGGGCCAGTCGAACCAGATGGGGACGGGGTGGCCATCCTTGTTGAGGTCATCCCACAGGCTGATCAGGGAGCCCTCACCATCTAGGTGGGCGTCGACGATCTCCACGAACGATCGAGTGGCTCGCTTCTTGCCAGTCTTGATCTTGCTGACTTGTGCGCCACTGACGTTCGTTATCTGAGAGATGGTCTCCTGCTTCACACCTTTGGCATCGCGCAGTCGGCGCATCTGGCGACCGAATGCGATCAGTGCAGGGTTCTCCCGAGGATGCTGACGCCTGGGGGCATGACGCTTTCCTCTCGGTGGAACTTTCCGAGTTCGACCAGTGATCTTCCTGTGACTTCCACATCCGCTCGGCAACCAAATCCTAGCCCGAAAAGTGACTCAATGTGAGAGCAACACCACACAGAGCAAGGAGGGGCAGTGAGAGAAGAGTCCCAGAGCGAGATCGTGATCAAGCGGCGGCTGGAAGCGGTGGCCGAGGTACGGCGGTTCATCCGGCTCACGCTGGGGCGGTGGGGCATGGAGGACTACAACCCGTGCCTGGTGGCCAGTGAGTTGGTCACCAACGCCATCCGGTATGCCAGTACCGAGGACGATGAGGTGAGCGTGCGGCTCGGGCGGCTGGAGGACGGGGCGCTGTGGATGGAGGTGCAGGACTCCACCACCGAGATCCCGCGCATCGTGGACGCGGCACTCACCAGCGAGTCCGGTCGTGGGCTGTTCGTCGTCGAGCAGTTCACCCGCTACTGGGGCGTCCGGCCCTTGGCCGATCAGGCCGGCAAGGTCGTCTTCGCCGTCCTTGATCCGTGACGTGCGGCTGGTGCGTCGCTGGGACGCGGTTACCGGTGAGCCGTACGGCGATCTGCGGTTGATGGGGGACGTCGTCGCGGCGGTCTCGCTGCTCGGCGGGGACGCGCTCATCGCTACGGGTGTGCGCGGCGGCGCCGTCACGATCCGGCCTGTCGCCCCGGAGGGCCTCAGGGGGCGAGGCGGTAGTGGTAGGCGTGGTGGGGTTTGAAGCCGAGGCGGTCGTAGAGGGCTCGGGCGTTCGGGTTGTCGTTCTCTACCTGTAGGTAGAGGGCCTTGGTGCCGCGGTCGGCGGCGTGGGCGGACAGGGCGGCCGTGATGGCGGTGGCGAGACCGCGGCGGCGGTGGGCGGGGTGTACTTCGACGGCCGTTATGCCCGCCCATGTTTCGGAGCCTGCTACTCGGCCGATGGCGATGGCCTTTCCCTGGTGGACGATCTGGGCGAACGTCTGCCAGGGGGCGGAGGTGAGGAGGCGGGTGGCGATGGGGGGCAGGCCGTTGGGGGCGTAGAGGGAGAGCCAGGCGGCGTCGGGTTCGGGGGCGGTGTGGAGGTCGGCGGCCGGCGGGGCGGGGAGGTCGGCGGGGGTGGCGGTCATGACCGTCGCGGCGCCGGAGCGGATCGTCCAGCCGCGGGCGGCCAGGAGGCGGTCGAGGGGGCTGGCCTCGGGGCGTGCCGTCGGGTACGGGACGGCGATCATCGGGGGTAGGCCGCGGGCGGTGTACCAGGCGGTCACCGTGTCGACGGCTTGAGGGAGGGGCATGCCGGGCGAGCCGGTCGCCAGGGCGCTGTTGGCCCGGCCGGTGAAGCCCTCCGCGGCGCGGAGCGTCCAGTCGCCGAGGGGTTCTTCTTCCGGGGCGCGCCAGCCGAGCGCGGCCTCCTTCTCAAGGTCGTGGATCTCCATGGGTGGAAAGCCTGACAGACGGCCTCGGGCGGGACGGCGGCGGCCGGGTGGAGCGGTGAGGCCAAGACAGAGGTTGACAGGTGGCGGGGAGGGTTCTTATAAATTGAGTTGTAGGTTTCCTCTTGTACAGGGAGCAGGTAGCCCGGGCCGGGGGCGGCCCGGGGATCTTCGGAGGTGAGGCACGATGCTGCTGACGTCGATCGACCCGTTCGTGCAGGAGTTCGAGCGCCAGTTCGACCGGGCGCTCCGCCGGACCGCCGGGGAGACCGGCGGCGCCGGGATGCCCATGGACGGCATCCGCCGCGCCGACGACGTCGTCCTGCGGT
Organism: Actinomadura sp. 21ATH; assembly: GCF_041951345.1. Classification (NCBI taxonomy): domain Bacteria; kingdom Bacillati; phylum Actinomycetota; class Actinomycetes; order Streptosporangiales; family Thermomonosporaceae; genus Actinomadura; species Actinomadura sp. 21ATH. Next base: position 91,885 of record NZ_JBGNUR010000022.1, read on the forward strand.
TCGACCTGCCCGGCATCGACCCCGGCTCGATCGAGGTCACCGTCGACCGCGGCGTCCTGTCGGTGACCGCGCGCAGGGAAGAGGAGTTCGGCGAGGACGAGCGCGTGTTCGTCCGCGAGCGGGTGATGGGGACCTTCACCCGCCGGGTGTACCTGTCGGAGCACCTGGACGCCGAGGCGGTCGAGGCCGCGTACGACAACGGCGTCCTGGCCGTCCGCATCCCGGTCCTGGAGAAGGCCAGGCCGCGCAAGGTCGCCGTCCAGCGGACCGGCGAGGCGCCCAAGGCCATCCGCAACTGAACCGCAGGCGGGGGCGGCCGGCTTCGGCCGCCCCCGGAACGGCAGGAGGGGGACGGCTGTGAAGCTGCCCATGGACGACGAGCACGCGGCGCTGTTCACGGTGGGCCAGGTCGCCGACATGCTACAGGTCAGGCAGGCGTTCCTGCGCCGCATCGATGATCACCAGGTGGTGTCGCCGCAGCGCTCGCCGGGCGGGCAGCGCCGCTACAGCCGTCACGAGGTCGGCCGGATCCAGCAGGTCGTCACGATGATGGACGAGGGCATGACGCTGCCGGCCATCCGCCGCATCATCGAGTTGCAGCACGAGCTCGCCGAGCTCACCCGCGAGCGCGACGAGCTCGCCCGCCGCCTGGACGCACTCGGCGAGGGCGGCGGGCCGCGGTGACGGCCGTTCAGCCGATCGCGCGGGCGTAGCGGGCCGAGAGGGCGCGGAGGCGGTCGACGAGTTCGGGCGGGTCGGTGACGGTGAAGTCCTCGTTCAGGAGCCCGAGGTGGACGGCGAGGGTTTCGAGGGTGGCGGCGCCCGTGTGGAGGACGCAGGTGTCGGCGTCGACGGCCTCGACCGTTCCGACGGCCGGGTTGATGTGGGCGGTGACGCGGTCGGCGGGGGCGTGGACCACGACCCGCGCGGTGTGGCGCCAGGCGGCCGCGGAGACGCCGCGCATGACGCGGGTGACGACGTCCTCGGGCGGTTCGCGGGGGGTGAAGCGGGGGCCGGTCGGGACGCGCGGCGTCAGGCGGTCGACGCGGAACGTCCGCCAGTCGGCGCGCTGGACGTCCCAGGCGACGAGGTACCAGCGGCGGCCCCAGGAGACGAGGCGGTGCGGCTCGACCTCGCGGACGGTCTCGGTGCCGTCGTGGTTGCGGTAGTCGAAGCGGAGGCGTTCGTGGTCGCGGCAGGCGGCGGTGAGGGCGATCAGGGTGTCGGCGGCGACCTTGGGGCCGGGGCGGTCGGGCGGTACGGGGACGGTGTGGGTGTGCAGGGCGTTGACGCGGCGGCGGAGGCGCTCGGGGAGGACCTGTTCGAGCTTGGCGAGCGCGCGGAGGGACGTCTCCTCGACGCCGGAGACGCTGCTGGTACGGAGGCCGAGCGCGACCGCGACGGCTTCCTCGTCGTCCAGGAGGAGCGGCGGGAGGCGGGTGCCGGCGCCGAGGCGGTAGCCGCCGGCGGAGCCGCGGGTGGCGTGGACGGGGTAGCCGAGGGCGCGCAGGCGTTCGATGTCGTTGCGGACGGTGCGGGTGCTGACGTCGAGGCGGTCGGCCAGTTCGGAGCCGGGCCACTCGCGGGGCGTCTGGAGGAGGGAGAGGAGGCGGAGCAGGCGCGCCGAGGTTTCCAACATCCTTCGAGAATGCCAGAGCATTAGGAATGGACTCTGCCTAAAGGCGGCGTAGCGTTCCTCTCATGAAGAACAGCACCGAGATCAAGCCGTTCCGCATCGACGTCCCGCAGGCCGAGCTGGACGACCTCAGGGACCGGCTGGCCCGGACGCGCTGGGCCGACGAGCTGCCCGAGGCGGAGGTCACCGACGGCGTGCGGAAGGGGCCGGTCCAGCCGGGCTGGGAGTACGGTGTGCCGGGCTCGTTCGTCCGGGAGATGGTCGAGCGCTGGCGCGGCGAGTACGACTGGCGCGCGTGGGAAGCGAAGATCAACGCGTTCCCGCAGTTCACGACCGAGATCGACGGGCAGGTGATCCACTTCCTGCATGTGCGGTCCGAGGTGGAAGACGCCACGCCGCTGATCCTGACGCACGGCTGGCCCAACACGTTCGTCGAGTACCTCGACCTGATCGGGCCGCTGACCGACCCGGCCGCGCACGGCGGGGACGCGAGCGAGGCTTTCCACGTGGTGATCCCGTCGATCCCGGGGTTCGGGTTCTCGTCGCACACGCGGACCAAGGGCTGGAACGCGGCGCGGGTGGCGGACGCGTGGGCCGAGCTGATGAGCCGGCTCGGGTACGAGCGGTTCGGCGCGCACGGCAACGACGCCGGGGCGATCATCAGCCCGGAGCTGGGCCGGCGGCACGGCGACCGGGTGATCGGCGTGCACGTCAACCAGATCTTCTCGTTCCCGTCGGGCGACCCGGCCGAGTTCGAGGGCATGAGCCGGGAGGACATGGAGTACATGGGGTTCCTCCAGTCGTTCGTGGAGCACGCGATCCACGACCGGGCGCAGCAGGCGCAGCCGCAGACGCTCGCGCACGCGCTGGCCGACTCGCCGTCCGGGCAGCTCGCCTGGATCGCGCAGCTGCTGGCGTCGGTGGAGCCGGACGTCCTGCTGACCAACGCGAGCATCTACTGGTTCACGAACACGGCCGCGTCGTCGGCCCGGTTCTACTACGAGAACCACCACACCGAGTGGGGGGACGAGCCGACGACGTTCCCGATCGGGCTGGCGTCGTTCGCGTTCGACTTCCGGCCGCTGCGCCGGTTCGCCGAGCGGGACCACAAGAACATCGTGTCGTGGAGCGCGTTCGACCGGGGCGGCCACTGGGCCGCGCACGACGCCCCCGATCTGCTCGTCGGCGACCTCCGGCGGTTCTTCGGCCGCCTCGCCTGAGGCGCCCCGCAGGGGCCGGGCCATCGCGCGCGGTGGCCCCGGCCCCTGCGGTAGCCGTTTGGGAGCGCTACAAATACGCACTTAATGACAGACGGAACCGCCTGCCGGAAACGGCCGCGAGCAATTCCGGCCATTTCGAGGAGTTGACGCCTGCCCGGGCAAGCGATTGCTGCATCATTGGTCCCGGCCGAACGCAGAGTCACCGGGACACCACGCGTCCCGCGTTCCGCCGTGCCCGCTCGCCGTGCCCCGCGAAGGACGTCGAATGTCAGCACACGCATCTGGGAGCGCGCCCGCCGCCACGGAGACGGGCGGGAGCGAACCCGTCCGGCTGACCGGTGCCGGCATCGCCAGCGAGCCCGCCGAGTTCTACCAGCGGCTGCGGCACGAGTACGGCCCGGTGGTGCCGGTCCTGCTGGACGGCGACGTGCCCGCCTGGTTCGTGGTGGGGTACCGGGAGCTGAACCACATCACCGGCGACCCGCGGCAGTTCGCCCGCGACTGCCGCCGCTGGAACGCCTGGGACCGGGTGCCCGCGGACTGGCCGCTGATGCCGTACGTCGGCTGGACCCCGTCCGTGATGTTCACCGAGGGGGCCGAGCACCGGCGGCGGGCGGGCGCGATCGGCGACGCGCTGGACGCCGTGGACCGCACCGAGCTGGCGCGGATCTGCGAGCGGACCGCCGACGACCTCATCGACGGGTTCGCCGGGTACGGCGAGGCCGACCTCATCGCGCAGTACTCGCACCAGATCCCGCTGCTGGTGCTGGCGCACCTGTTCGGCCTGCCGAGCGCGGACGTGCCGGTGCTGGTACGGGACGTGGCCGAGTCGCTCGACGTGAACGAGGAGGCCGCCGCGGCGCACGAGCGCATCCAGGAGCGGATGCGGCGGCTGGTGGCCGAGCGTGCGGAACGCCCGGGACCGGACGTGCCGTCCCGGCTGCTGGGCCATCCCGCCGGGCTCACCGAGGACGAGGTGACCATCGACCTGCTGGTGGTGATGGCGGCCGCGCAGCAGCCGACCGGCAACTGGATCGGCAACGCGCTGCGGCTGATGCTGGTGGACGATCAGTTCTCGGTGGGGTTGCAGGGCGGCCGGAACAGCGTGGACCAGGCGCTCAACCAGGTGCTCTGGGAGGACACCCCGACGCAGAACTTCATCGGCCGCTGGGCGGTGCGGCCGTGCCGGCTCGGCGGCCGCGACATCCGCGCCGGCGACCTGCTGGTGCTGGGGCTGGCGGCGGCCAACACCGATCCGCAGGTGCGGTCGGCCGGGTACGACGATCCGAACAACCGGGCGCACATGTCGTTCGGGCACGGCGAGCACGGCTGCCCGTTCCCGGCGCCCGAGCACGCCGAGGTGATCGCGAAGACGGCGGTGGAGGTGCTGCTGGACCGGCTGCCCGACATGCGGCTGGCGGTCCCGGCGGACGAGCTGGAGTGGCGGCCGTCGCTGTGGATGCGCGGCCTGCACGCCCTCCCGGTCGCCTTCACCCCGGCCGCCTACTAGCCGCCGGCCCCCGTGTTGACTCGTGGCGTGTCGCCCTCTCGCGAGGCCGCCGGAGGCGGACACGCCACGAGTCGACGGCGCGGGGTCAGGCCGCGGGGGTGAACTCCAGGGGCAGCGATCCGGGGCCGCGGGTGAAGACGCCTCGTTCGGACGGGTCCGCGCCGGCGGCCAAGCGGACGTCCGGCATGGCGTCCAGCAGCTGGTTCGCGCCGACCTCGACCTCGGTCTTGGCCAGCAGCGCGCCCACGCAGAAGTGCCGGCCCAGCGCGAACGCCAGGTGGTCGGCGGCGGCGGAGAACGCGTTGGTGGTGGTCAGGTCGCCGCGGAAGATGTCGAAGCGGTCGGGGTCGGCGTACCGGTCAGGGTCCCGCCCGGCCGCGCCGATCAGCGCGGTGACGGTGCTGCCGGCGGGGATGGCGACGCCGCTCAGCTCGACGTCCGCGGCCGGCTGCCGCATGATCATGTGGACGGGCGGGGTGTAGCGCAGCGTCTCGGCGAACGCCTGCGGGATCAGGCTGCGGTCGTCCCGTACGGCGGCCAGCTGGTCGGGGTGCGCGAGCAGGTTGGCGAACAGCGCGGAGATCGCCTTGTCGGTGGTCTCGCCGCCGGCGGCCAGCAGCAGGCTGACGAACGCCTTGATGTCCTCGTCGCTCATCCGGGTGCCGTCGATCTCGGCCAGGCACAGCTTCGACAGCAGGTCGTCGCCGGGGTTCGCGCGCCGCTCGGCGATGATCGGCAGCATGTACGCGGCCAGCTCGTCGCGGGTGCGCACGCCCGCCGCGGCCACGCCGGGGTCCTGCGTGAGGTTGCCGAGGAACGCGATGATCGAGGTGTACCACTTCTGGAAGCGGGCGTGGTCGGCCTGGTCGAGCCCCAGCATGTCGACGATGACGTTGATCGGGAAGTGCGTGCTGAACTGGCCGACCAGCTCGACCCGGCCGTCGGCGCGGAACCGGTCGATCAGCGAGCGCGCGTTGCGTTCGATGACCGGCAGGAACCGCTCCTCCAGCTCGCTGCCGCGGAAGGCGGGGGCGACCAGGCCGCGGCGGACGGCGTGCTCGCGGCCGCTGAGCTGGAGGATGGTGCGGCCGTGCACGGGTTCGAGCTGCCAGTCGTAGTTGGCGGTGGTGAAGACCTGGTCGCGGAAGACGCGGGCGACGTCCTCGTACCGCGAGACGATGAAACTCTGCATGCCCTCGTGCCAGTGGACCGGAGCATTTTCGCGGAACACCCGGTAGGAGGAGTAAGGATCGGCGGCGAATTCGGCCGACACGATATCGGGCAGTTCAGGCGTCGTGGTCACGTGGAACGCTCCTGGCAGAGGGACCGGCAGAGATTCTCTCCGAGCCTAGGAAGCGGCGCCGAGCCGGGGCCAGAGTTTCGATCTTGACCCACATTTAGGACATAGAACCAGGAAGACCGAAATTGCGGAAACCAGCCCACTCGCGTCCCGGCCGTCCCCCTCAAGGTCGTGCGAATCACTGTTCCGCTCCTGGACGGATGGGAAGGCATGCTCAGGGGACGGCGTCCAGGAGAGGGGACAGCAGTGGAGCATTCGGGCATGCCGGTCGTGGTCGGCACGGACGGGTCCGAGCACGCGCAGCGGGCCGTGCTGTGGGCCGCGGACGAGGCGGACCTGCGCGGGCTGCCGTTGAAGATCGTGCTGGCGGTGGACATGCCGGGGTTCAAGCCGCGCGACTTCGACAAGGCCCTGACCGAGTCCGGGGAGCGGGTCCTGCACGACGCGGCGCAGCAGGTCCGGGAGCGGCGGCCGGGAGTCGACGTGTCGACGGAGCTGCTGCGCGGGGACATGCCGGGGGCGGTACGGGACCAGGCCGGCTCCGCGTTCGAGATCGTGCTCGGCAGCCGCGGCCTGGGCGGCTTCAAGGGGCTGCTGCTCGGGTCGACGGCGATGCGGGTCGCCGGGCGGGTGCCCGGGCCGGTGGTGATCGTGCGGGGCCGGACGGAGGGCGGGCACGGGCGGATCGTGCTGGGCGTCGACCCGTTCCACGAGGAGGGGGACCCGCTGGAGTACGCGTTCGAGGCGGCCGTCGCCCGCAAGGCGTCGATCCGCGCGATGCACGTCTTCCAGGTGGCCGACACGCTGCTGCCGCTGACGCCGACCGTCTCCACCGAGCAGGTGGCGGAGGTGGCGCGGGACGAGGTGGCCAAGGCGCTGGCGCCGTGGAAGGAGAAGTTCCCGCAGGTGGACGTGGACGAGGAGGTCGTCCAGGGGCATCCGGTGGAGGCGCTGGTGGACGCGTCCAGGACGGCCGATCTGCTGGTGCTCGGCGCGCACGGGCACACCGCGATCGGCGGGATGATCGTCGGCTCGACCACGCAGGGGGCGTTCCAGCACGCGGACTGCCCGGTCGTCGCCGTCCGGCCGCGCTCCTGAAATATCACCCGTAACGGATGTTGCGGGATAAAGCGGGCTGGGCGACCGTGCTCGTATGAGCGAATCCGAAGCCCCGGCCGAACGCCGGCCCCGGGTGGTGCGGCGCCTCCCGGGGTACGCCGGCCTGGCCGGTGCCGTGCTGTTCGCGTGCCTGTCCTTCACGCCGTCGCTGCTGCCGCGCTCGTGGCTTCTCCAGGGCGCGATCAGCGGCGTCACGGCCGCGATCGGGTACGGGCTGGGCGCCGGCGCCGGGGCGCTGGCCCGCAAGGCCGTGCGCTGGAGGCCGGCGCCCCGGGGGAGGCGCGCCGCGTGGTGGACGTTGGCCGTCGCGGGGATCGGCCTCTTCCTCCTGCTCGACTGGCTCGGCGCGCTCTGGCAGGAGGACCTGCGGCGGCGGATGGGCATGGACGCGAACGTCGCCAGGGACGGGCTGCTCATCCTCGTCGTGACCGTGCTGGTGTTCGCGCTGCTCGTGCTGCTGGCGCGGTCGCTCCGGCTGCTCACCCGCAAGCTCGTCGCGGTGCTGGGCCGGTGGGTGCCGCGCCCGGCCGCCTACATCGGGGCGGTCGCGATCACGGTGTTCCTGGTGGTCGGGTTCCTGGAGGGCTTCCTGCTCAAGGCGCTGGTCAACACCGCGAACGAGGCGGCGCACCTCGCCAACGGCGGGACGACCGAGGGGATCACCCGCCCCGCCGCGGCCGGCCTGTCGGGGAGCCCGGCGTCGTACGTCCCCTGGGACAGCCTCGGCGTGAAGGGCCGCGACTTCGTCGGGCGGGCGAACACGGCCGCCGAGCTCGGCCGCTACACCGGCCGCCCGGCGAAGGAACCGGTCCGGGTCTACGTCGGCCTGGAGTCGGCGGACACGACCGGGGAGCAGGCGGCGCTGGCGGTCCGCGAGCTGGAGCGCACGGGCGCGTTCGACCGCCGCGTGCTGGTGATCGTCGGCACCACCGGGTCCGGCTGGGTGGACGAGACGGTGCCGGACGCGCTGGAGCACATGTACGGCGGTGACTCGGCCGTCGTGGCGGTCCAGTACTCGTACCTGCCGAGCTGGATCTCGTTCCTGACCGACAAGACGAAGGCCACCGCCGCGTCGGAGGACCTGGTGCGGGCCGTGCACGCCCGCTGGTCGAAGGAGCCGGAGGCCGAACGGCCGAAGCTGGCGCTGTTCGGGGAGAGCCTCGGGTCGTACGGGACGGAGACGGCGTTCGACGAGCTGTCCCGGCTCACGTCCGCGACCGACGGGGCGCTGCTGGTCGGGCCGCCGTTCGACAACCCGATCTGGAAGCAGGTGACGACCGGCCGCGACAAGGGCAGCCCGATCTGGCGGCCGGTGGTCGAGCAGGGGCGTACGGTGCGGTTCGGGCAGGACCCCGCGGACCTGCGCTCGCCCGCCACGGCCTGGGACTTCCCGCGGGTGGTGTACCTGCAGAACGCGTCGGACCCGATCACGTGGTGGAGCCCGGGACTGGTGCTGCGCCCGCCGGACTGGCTCGACCGGCCGCGCGGAACGGACGTGTCGGGGCAGATGCGCTGGTACCCGTTCATCAGCTTCTGGCAGGTCACGGCCGACATGGTGTTCGCCACCGAGGTCCCGGACGGGCACGGGCACAGCTACGGCGCCAACATCGTGGACGGCTGGGCGGCGCTGCTGTCGCCGCCCGGCTGGACGGGCCAGGACACCGCCCGGCTGCGCGCCCACCTCGGCGGCTGACAGGAGGGCGGCGGCGGCTCAGCCGGAGGCCAGCGCGGCGGCGAACGCGAAGCCGATCCCGTTCAGCGCCCAGTGCAGGCCCATCGGCGCGAGCAGGCTCCCGGAGCGCCGGCGCAGCTCGCAGAACACCGCCCCGCCGAGCGCGGTCACGACGACCGCGGCCGTGACGGCGGCGGCCGTCGCGCCCGTTCCGGTGCCGGCGAGCGACTCGACGGCGGCGTTCCGGGAGGCCAGGTTCAGCGACGGGAGCACGTGCCAGAACCCGAACAGGAGCGACGACCCGGCGACGGCCTTGGGGACGCCGTAGCGGCGGGCGAGCATCGCGTACAGGACGCCCCGGAACGCGACCTCCTCCAGCAGCACCGTGCCCAGCGGGATGTGCACGAGGACGTTGTAGAGCACCTCGGGGAACGGCGAGCCGCCCGCGCGCTCGTCCTCGAACGCGGTACGGGTGAACGGCAGCAGGGCCGCGACCGTGTACACGGCGAGCACGAGGAGCGCCGCGGCGGCGGCCCAGCGCGGGCCGCGCCGGAGGCCGTCCCGTCCCAGCCCGAGATCGGGCCACGAGCAGCCGTCCCAGCGCGCGGCGAGGAGCAGGAGGGCGGCACCGGCGGCGCACGTGGCGACGTACGCGCCGGGCGCGAGCCGGTTGTTGAGCAGGTTCGCGGCGACCAGGACCACCGCGACGGCGGCGGGCGCGATCACCGGCCCCACCGCCCTGAGCTGTGGCGTCCCGCCACCGGAGCGCGCCATGTCGCACCAGGACTACCCGCCGGGATCGACGCTCATTCGCGGTTGGCCGCTTACGGTACCGCCGCCCCGGGGACCGGCGGCGCATGGAGTCCCGGCCGTGGCCCGGCCGCCGCGCTAGGGGAGGACGGGCGTCCTGACCTCGTACGTCCGGCCTCGTTCCGCGCGGATCCAGCACGGGTCGTCGAAGGCGGTGCCCTCGCGGATCAGCCTGCGCTTGAGCACCTTGTTCGTCGCGGTCGTCGGCAGCTCCTCGGCGATGCGCACGTACCGGGGCCACGCCTTCGGCGACAGGTCCGCCTGGGCCGCCAGGAACTCCCCGAACGACGCCGGGGTCAGCGCGTGCCCCTCGTGCAGGATGAGCGCCGCGACCAGCTCGTCCCCGGCGTCCGGGGCGGGCACGCCGTAGGCCGCCGCCTGGCTGACGCCGGGATGCCGGAGCAGGATGTTCTCGATCATCCCGGCGGCGAGGTTCTCCCCGTCCACGCGGAGCCAGTCGCTCGTGCGCCCGGCGAGGTAGACGTAGCCGTCCGCGTCCCGGTAGGCGAGGTCGCCCGACCAGTACATGCCGCCGTCGAGGCGCTCGGTGGTGGCGTTCGCGTCGTTGTAGTAGCCGTTGAAGTAGCCGGCGCCCTGCGTGTTGACCAGCTCGCCGACCGCCTCGTCGAGGTTGGTGACCCGCCCGTTCGCGTCGAACACGGCCCGGGGGCATTCCTCGCGCGTCATGCGGTTGTAGACGGCGACCCCGTCCCAGGGGACCCCGATGGATCCGGCTGGGGTGCCGCTCTCGCGGGTGATGATGATGGCCGCCTCGGTGGAGCCGAAACCGTCCCAGACCGTCGCGCCGAATCGGCGCGTGAACTCCTCGATGTCGCGGTCGGACGCCTCGTTGCCGAACGCGACCCGCAGCGGGTTGTCGGCGTCGTCGTCCCGTTCCGGCGTGCGGAGGATGTAGGCGAGCGGCTTGCCCACGTAGTTCATGTACGTCGCGCCGTAACGCCGGATGTCGGCCAGGAAGCCGCCGGCGGAGAACCGGGGCGCGAGCGCCATCGCGGCGCCCGAGCACAGCGCCACCGAGTAGCCGCCGAGGATGGCGTTGCTGTGGAACATCGGCATCGACAGGTAGCAGGTGTCCTCTTCCGTGATGGTGAACCGGTCGCACAGCGAGGCGCCCGAGAAGACGACCATGAGGTTGCTGACCTGCACTGCCTTGGGCGCGCCGCTGGTGCCCGACGTGAAGATCAGCATGAACGTGTCCATGGCCTCGGCCTCGCGCGGCTCCTCCACCTCGCCCGGCCGCGCCGCCAGCAGGCGCGGCCACTCCTCGCCCCCCGTGTCGATCACCCGTACGCCGGGCAGGTCGAGCCCGTCGAGGAGCGGCAGATGCTCGGCGTCCGTCAGGAGGACCTGGCAGTCCGCGCGCAGGATGTCGTCCGCCAGGGCTTGGCCGCGGCGGGTGCCGTTGATCCCGGCGGCGACGTACCCGGCCAGCGCGGACGCCGCCAGGCCGAAGACCATTTCGGGGGTGTTGTCGAGAAGCAGCCCGACATGCAGGGGACGATCGGCCGCGAGCATCGGCCTGAGGGCGTTGGCGCGCGCTCCGGCACCGGCGACGTACTCGCGCCAGGACCAGACCCGGTCCCCGTACTTGACGGCCGGCGCGTCGCTCTCGGCACGCGCCCGGAGGTATCGCTGAACAGTTTCCATGGCTGTTCCCTCCTCAACCGGACACCTGTCCAGTCGCTGGTCCAGCCAGAAAACCACAGCCCCCCACCCAAACGCCATAGCGAAGCCCGCACCCGCCGCGCGACGCAGGTCAGCTCCCGTCGAGGAACGCGGCGATGTCCGCGGCGATCCTGTCGGGCTGCTCGCCGTTCACGGCGTGCGAAGCCTCCGGGTAGACCTTCACCGTCCCGTTCTGGAGGACGTCCTCGGCGCGCCTCCGCGACGCGGCGACGTCGTGCATCACCGACTCCCCCGCGAGGATCGCCAGTACCGGCATCTCCAGGCGGCGCAGCGATCCGGCCGGGACGAGACCGGGCTGCGGCAGGCGCAGCGTGTAGTTCCGCATCCCGGTCTCGATCATGTCGGCCACCGGCACGTCCTCCACGGGAGCGCCGCCCGCGGTGTAGGAGTTGAACGAGTCGCGCCAGGACTTCGGCAGCCACGGCACGGAGGCCGGGATCGCGCGGATCGCCGTACCGGCGGGGATCTTCGAGAACGTGTACACGGGGTCGAGCAGGATCAGCGAGGCGACATGCCGCGCCCGGCGGACGGCGAGGTTCGCGGCCGTCCAGCCGCCGATCGACAGCCCGACCAGGTGGAAGGACTCCTCCGGCAGCCGGTCGAGCACCTGGTCCAGCCACGCGGCCTGGTCGGCGGCCGAGGTGATCGGCGCGTCCTGCACGCTCTTCCCGGGCTCGCCGAGCAGGTCGATCGTGTAGACGTCGCCGATCCCGAGCAGGCGCGCCATGTTGTCCGCCCAGACCGGGGACGCCGACGCGCGCCCGGGAAGCAGCACCAGCGGTTCCTTCCGCCCGGTGCGCCCCTCGTACCGGTAGACCCGCACGAACCCGAAGTCCGTGCGCACGTCGATCGTCCGGGCGGCGGGCGGCATGTTCTTCATGGCCCTGTCGTAGGCGGCCATGAAGTCCGCCCGCCCGGCCGCGCCGTTCCAGTGGCCCACCGGCGCCGGGCGGCGCAGGCCGAAGGCCGCCGCGACCACGCCCACCGCGACCACGCCGGCCGTGATCTTCAGCGCGCGCCGGCGTCTCCTCCCGCCCGTTCGGACGGGGCGTTCCCGCGCTTCGTCCCGCTCGGCGTCCTCCATCCGGGCACCCCCTGAACGTCGGTCGAATTTTTGACCTAGCGGTCAAATCATACGCCAGGCTGGGATACGGTCATGTCCATGGCAGGGAAGCGCCCGGCGCCGGGCAGTGACGGCAGGCCCCTCAGCTTCATCGAGCGGAAGCGGCGCGAGCAGCTGATCGAGGCCACGATCGCGCTGGTGGCCGAGCACGGGTACGCGGCCACCTCCCTGGCGCGGATCGCGCAGGCCGCCGGGATCACCAAGGGCGCGGTGCTCTACCACTTCCCCTCGAAGGACGCGGTCGTGGCGGCGGCTCGCACCCATGTCCTGGACGCGCTCGTGGCCGACGTGGGCGCGGCGGTCGACGCGGCACCGCCCGGGGCCCGGCCGGCCGCCTACGTGCGCCGCATGGTCGGATACCTGACCGAGCACCCGGACCATGCCCGCACCCTGATCGAGGTGCTGATCAGCGGCGGCCGTCCCGATCCGGCCGCCCGCCGGGAACCGTTCGCCGCCCTCCTCCAGGCCGCCCGCGAGGCCCGCGGCCTCCCTCCCGCCGCGGACCCGCGCACGCCGGCCGTCATCGCGGGCGGGGCGATCGACGCGATCGTCGACGCGCGCCTCCAGGACCCCGCCTACGACTCCGCCGCCGCCGCCGAAGCCCTCGTCACGATGCTGGAGAGCACCTTCCTCCGCACCTAGGGGAGGGTCCATTTCTGGTTGGCGGCGGTGTGGCAGGTCCAGGCGATCAGGCGGGTGCCGTCGGCCGAGACGTTGCCCTCGACGTCCAGGCAGCGGCCGGAGCGGACGTTGAGGAGGGTGCCGTCCGGGCGGGGCGTCCAGGTCTGGCCTGGGGAGCCGTCGCAGGTCCAGAGGACGGCGGAGGCGCCGTTGGTGGTGCCGCTGCGGACGTCCAGGCACTTGCCGAGGGCGCGGACCGTGCGGTCGTCGGGCAGCGACCAGCGCTGGGCGGCGGTGTTCGCGCAGGCGGCGAGGCTGGTCTGGGTGCCGTCGGCGGTGGCGCCGCCGGTCACGGTGGCGCACTTGGCGGCCAGGCCGGTGACCGGGCCCGCGTCGCTGAAGACGCCCAGTTCCCAGAGGGAGTAGCCGTAGGCCGTTCCGCGGGCGGTGCCGTAGACGCGGACGTAGCGGGCGTCGGCGGGGGCGAAGGTGATGTGGTCGGTGCCGCCGTCGCCGGTGGTGGTCGAGTACACCGGTGTCCAGGTGGTGTTGTTCGTGGAGACCTCGACGCGGTAGCCGCGGCCGTACGCGACCTCCCAGTTGAGCAGGACGCGGTCCACGCTCGTGACGGAGCCGAGGTCGACGCTGATCCACTGCGGGTCGGTGCGGGCGCTCGACCAGCGGGTGGTCATGGAGCCGTCGACGGCGTTCGGCCCGGGGTAGGCGGACGTCTCGGTGCTGGAGACCGTCACCGGGCGGCCGCGCGCGAGGTCGCGTTTGGCTCGGTACGTCGCGGTGTACGTGGTGGCGGCCGCCGGCGCGGTGATGTTGTGGTTGCGGGCGCCGCCGTCCGACCAGGACGCCCAGCGGTACACGTCGTTCGCGGAGATCTGGGTGGCGGCGCCGGAGATCGAGCCGCTGGACCCGACGATGGACGTGCGTGTGTAGGGGGCCGCGGCCGTCCCGGAGAAGTAGGTGAGCTGGAGGCCGGGCGGCGCGGACGCGAAGGTCAGGTTCACGGTGTTCGGATCGAGGCGGACGCTCTTGGTGTCGGTCAGGCCGCCGGCGTCGCGGGCGGTGAGCCGCAGTTCGAGGTACGACGGGTACTCGTGGTCGGGCGCGGTGAACGTGCCGCTCGTCCCGGTCATCTCGGTGATCTCGTGGGTGTGGCAGTCGCTGGGGCAGTGGTGCATGACGAGTTCCCAGCTCAGCGCGGAGGCGGGCAGCGTCCCCTGGTCGGGGTCGGTGGCCGTGCCGGAGAACGCGATCGTCGAGCCGACGTTCCAGCGCGTGGCCGGGCCCGGCGCGACGATGGTGGCCGTGGGGGCGCTGTTGCCGACGCTGATCTGCTGCGCGGCGGTTCCGGTGCCGCCGCGGCCGTCGTTCACGCGGAGCCGCACGGTGACGGTCCCGGTGGCGGTGTACGTGTGCTGCGGGGTGGCGGCGGTGGAGTCGTCGTACGCGCCGTCGCCGTCGAGGTCCCACGCGTACGTGAGCGGGTCGCCGTCGGCGTCGTCGGAGGCGCGCCCGTCGAAGGTCACGGTGAGCGGGGCGCCGCCGCTGGTGCGGTCGGCGCCGATGACGGCGGTGGGCGGATTGTTGGTGGCGCTGTAGACGTACCGGATGATCCGGCCATTGTCGTAGTCGACCGCGAAGATGTCGCCGCCGGGACCGGCCTGCAATTCGGTCATTCCATATCCGGTGGCGAAGGTGACGATGTCGGATGGGTTCGGGAGGCCGTTCGCGCCGGGCCTCATCGCCCATGCGCATTTGCGGCTGTAATCGTTGAAGAACAGCGCTCCGTCGTACGCGGCGGGATAGTTGCCGCCGGGGTAGAACGCCATGCCGCCGACCGACGAGCTGCCCGTCGTGCACGTCTCCCCCGGCACGATCTTCGCGCTGTGGTCGTACGCGTAGTACGGGGCCGTGACCGCGCCCGTCCCGGCGGCGTAGAGGTTCTCGCACACGGTCAGGTCGGTGCCGTCGTACCCGCCCTGGCGGCCCGAGCCCTCGTAGCAGGGCCAGCCGAAATTGGTGACGCCGGCCGTCGGGTCCGTGACGCGGTTGATCTCCTCCCAGGTGCTCCAGCCGACGTCGCCGGCCCAGATCTCGTTCGTTCCGGGGCGGATGGCGAACCGGTACGGGTTGCGCAGCCCGTGCCCGACGATGCGCCGGGTGTTGGGGTCCGGACCGGCCTGCTGGGGATTGCCGGGGGCCGCGGCGCCGGTGTCGGGGTGCACCCGGATGAGGCTGCCGTCGAGGGTGGCGGGGTCGCCGGTGGTGCGGGTGTCCTGGGCGCGCAGCGCACCGCCCTGGGCGGACGGGGGCGACAGCGCGGTGCCGACGGCGCCGGGCGGGTCGCCGCACGGGTTGTCGGGCGTGGTGTCGGACTCGGGGAACGCGTCCTGGCCGTAGTCGGCGTAGTTGAAGCTCGCGCCGTCACCGGCGCCCGCGTACAGCATGCCGTCGGCGCCGAACGCGATCGTGCCGACCGAGTGGCTGGGGAACTGCTGGCACCAGTCCTCGATCAGGACCTGCTCGGCGACCGCCGACCCGGTCGGGGTCAGCACCGACAGGCGCCCGCCGACCTGGCATCCGTCGCTGGTCGGGCCGGGCGGCGTGGGGCACGGGTCGCCGGTCGACGTGGCCGTCCCCCAGCGGGGCGCGGGGCCGCCGATCAGCCCGTCGTAGGTGTAGAGGACGTAGACGCGGGGGTCGGCCGGGAAGTCGGGGTGGAGGGCCAGCCCGAGGAGGCCGCGGTCCCAGTAGTTGTGGACGTTGGCGCGCAGGTCGGCGTACACCGCGGGGGTCGTGTCGCCGAGCGAGTCGAAGACCTTGATGATCCCGCTCTTCTCGGCGACGAACACCCGGCCGTCGGCGGCGAACTCCACGTTGCTGGGGTTGGCCAGTCCCGTGATCACGACCTGCTCGCTGAATCCGGGCGGCAGCGCCGCGCGCGCCGCGTCCGGCGCCGGCGACGGCGGCAGCACCAGTGCCGCCAGGGGGACGAGCATCAGCGCGCAGAGCACCGCGACGACGCGGCGGCGTGCGGGAACGGCCATGGAATCCCCCTGTGCGGTCGGGCACCGGCGAGCAAGCCACTCAACACGCGCAATATCCCTCAACAATGGCGTTGAACGACATTTTTGGCCCGTTCCGGCCGATGGCCCTGACAAATCCCGTCAGGCCCCGCACACTAGGGATTCACTCGGAGATTTCCTGGTTAAGTCGCCAGCCTTATATCACCATTCGCCGGGGTCGCGAGCGTTCACCCCCGCCGGCTGAGTTCGGCCCGCCCAGTGGGACCCGCGCCGCGGGCGGGCGCCCGTTCGCGCACACTCGCCCGATATGAACGCCCCACGGACCGAGTGGTCCGACCGCCAGCAGATCCACGACGCCGTCCTGCGGTACTGCCGCGGGATCGACCGGCTCGACTTCGACCTCGTCCGGTCCGCGTACCACCCCGACGCCATCGACCACCACACCGGCTTCGACGGGACCCTGGACGAGTACATCGCCTGGGTCGAGCCCCTGCTGCGCGCCCGGCGCGGCGGGACGATGCACATCGTCGCCAACCACCTCGTCGAGCTGCTCGGCGACACCGCGATCAGCGAGACGTACGGGACGTCGGTCCACTGGGGCGAGCCCGCGGACAGCGCGCGCGCCAACTTCACCAGCGGCGTGCGGTTCGTCGACCACATGGCCTTCCGGGACGGCCGCTGGGCGATCGCCGAGCGGTGGGCCGTCCGGGAGTGGACCAGGTCCGACGCGGGCCGGCTGATCGCCAGGGAGGCCCCGGGGCCGGCCGGCACCCGCGACGGGAACGACCCCTTGGCGCGGCTCCAGCGGAGGCTGCGCGGAACGGAGGCAGGCGAGTGAAGGTGGGGATCAGCTCCCCGATCCTGGCGCTGGCGGGCAAGCGCCCGGCGTGGGAGGCGGAGGCCGGGACGGCGGAGGTCGTCCGGGTGGCGCGGGCGGCGGACCGGCTGGGGTACGCGTTCATGACGTGCCCGGACCATGTGGCCGTGCCGCCGGGGCTGCCGCGCGGGGAGCGTTTCTACGACCCGCTGGCGACGTTCGCGTTCCTGGCCGGGCAGACCCGGCGGCTCCGGTTCCTGCCGTACGTGCTGGTGCTGCCCTTCTACCACCCGCTGGAGATCGCCAAGCGGTACGGGACGCTCGACCACCTCAGCGGCGGCCGGCTGATCCTCGCGTTCGGGGTCGGGAACCTGAAGGAGGAGTTCGACATGCTCGGCGCTCCCTTCGAGGACCGCGGGCCGCGCGCCGACGACGCGCTGAAGGCGCTGCTGGCGGCGCTGTCCGGCCGGACGGTGTCGTACGAGGGGCCGTACTACGCGTTCACCGACATGGTGGTCGATCCGCACGCCGCGCAGGAGCGGGTGCCGCTGTGGATCGGCGGGCACAGCGAGCGCGCCCTGCGCCGGGCGGTCACCCTCGGCGACGGCTGGGCGCCCGCGCCGCAGTCGTTCCGCGGGCCGTCGCCGGAGCTGATGCGGGAGATGCTGGACCGGCACGACCTGCCGGACGGCTTCGACGTCGTCCTCACGCCCGGCGAGCGCCTGGACCCGGTGAACGCGCCCGGCCGGGTCGCCGAGGTCATCGCCACCGCGGAGGAGGCGGGCGCCACCCACATCAACCTGACGGTGAGGCACGAGTCGCTCCCCCACTACCTGGAGCAGCTGGAAGCCTTCGCCGAAGCAGCCGCCCTGGACATCCACCCCTGACCGCCCCGGCGGGTCGACTCGTGGCGTGTCCGCCTTCGGGCGGCGGCGCGGAGGGGGGACACGCCACGAGTCAACGCGGGGGTGCGGTGGGGCGGGTGCCTGGGGTGTGGCCGTATTGCTTGGCGTATGCCGAGATGAAGGCTGACGGGCTGGCGTAACCGACTCGGTGGGCGACCTTCGTGACCGGCAGGGTGCCCAGCAGGACGCGGGCGGCGCTCAGGCGGAGCAGGGTGCGGTAGCGCGTGTACGGCACGCCGAACTCGCGGACGAAGTCGCGCTGCAGCGTCTTCGGGCTGATGAGGAGGCGCTCGGCCCACTCGTCGAGCCGGGTGGCGTCGGCCGGGTCCCGGGAGAGGGCGCGGGCGACGGTCATCGCGTAGCCCGGACCGGCGGGCGAGCCGGTGCCCGCGCCGGCGGGCGGGACGGCGGGGGCGGGGCGCAGGCCGGTCATGATGCGGCCGCGGGCGGCCAGGGCCGTGGTGAGGTCGCAGCCGGGACCGCCGATCGTCGCGATCAGGCCCGCCGCCTCGGCGTCGATCGTGACCGGGCCCGCGCGCAGGTCCGCCAAAGCGGCGGGGATCTCGCGCAGGCAGACGCGGTAGACGGTCTGCCGGTCGCTCGCGCGGACCTCGTGCCGCATCGCGCGCTGCGCCCAGAACGCCTCGCGCGGCCCGGTGAACCCGACCGCCGATCCGTGCACGGTCGCGAGCAGGCCGTCGGGCGACCAGTAGAGCTGGTGCAGGAAGTCCTGGCGGCTCTCGCCGAAGGACAGGCCGGCCGACGACCGGTACTTGAGCACGAAGATGCCGTCCGGGCGGCCGAGGCCGTAGCCGTACTCGTCGCACCGCACCGGATCGTCCCCGGCCTCCGCGGGGCCCTCCAGCCCTCTGAGGTGTCCTCTGGGCGACACAGGTTGTCCTCTCACCGATATGGCAGCGGGTCAGGTAAGGCTAACCTAAGTGAGCTGTCCGGCGACGTCCGGGTGGTGCCTGACCCTCTCTGACCATAAGGAACGACCCTCATGTCCCCTCGTAAGCCCTGGAGGCTGGCCGGCGTCCTGGCCGTCGCGCTCGCCCTCGCGGCCGGCTGCGGATCCGGTTCGGGCGAGTCCGGCGGCTCCGGCAAGACGCGCACCTTCGCCGCCGACAACGGCTCCGTCACCATCCCCGCCGACCCAAAGCGCGTCGTCGCGACCGGGTACGCGGTCCCGGCGCTGATCGAGGCCGACGCGGCGCTGGTCGGCATCTCCAGTTGGAAGCGCGGGCTGCCGATGATGACCGCCGAGGACCGCGCCACCTACGACAAGCTGACCAAGATCGCCGGGGAGACCGCCGCCGAGACCAACTACGAGGCGATCGCCAAGGCCAAGCCCGACCTGATCGTCATCGGGGTGCCGAAGCCCGTGCTCGGCGACCTGGACATGAACCGCCTCAAGTCGATCGCGCCCGTCGTGGCGATCGGCCCGAGCATCCCGGCCGCCTGGCGCGACCTGTCCCGCCGCCAGTCGGACGCCGCCGGCCGCCTGCAGAACTTCGAGGCCCGCAAGGCCGCGTACGAGAAGAAGGCCGGCGAGCTCAAGGCCAAATACAAGGACGCGCTGGCCGGGCTGAAGTTCGGGCACGTCGGCGGGTACGGCGAGGCGTCGTCCGGAACGTTCCAGCGCGAGTTCGCCGGCTCCTGGGGCACCAACATCGCCACCGACGCCGGCGTGACGTACTACGGCCAGGTCAAGAAGAAGACCGGCGGCTCCGGCGACGTGTCCGAGATGCCGTCCATCGAGGAGCTGCCCGAGAGCCTCGGCGAGGCGGACGTGATCACGTACACGCTCCAGCCGGACGGCACGCCGAGCGCGTCGGTGAAGTACGTGCTCGACTCCAAGCTCTGGAAGAACCTGCCCGCGGTGAAGGCCGGCAAGGCCTACGGCTACCGCTACACCGAGGCCGCCACCTACGCCTCGGCGATCAAGACCCTGGAAGCCGTCGACCAGGCGCTCGCGCCGCTGCTGAAGAAGTGAACCGCGACAACCCGCGGGGCCGGGTGGCGGAGCACCACAGGACGGGCACCGGCCTGGAGCGCATCCCGTACCCCATCGGCATCCGCACCGCGGAACTCGTGCGCCGCGAGGAGATCACGCCGCGGATGCTGCGGCTGACCCTCGGCGGCCCCGGGCTCGACGGCATGCACACGTACCAGGCCGACGACCACGTCCGGATCGTCTTCCCGGACCCGGACGGCACCCGGCGCCTGCCGATCCCGAACGGCCGGCAGATGCTCGACTGGCCGCGCCCGTTCCCGACGACGCGCAAGTACACGATCCGCCGGTACGACGCCGGGGCGCGCGAGCTGGACCTCGACTTCGTCCTGCACGAGGGCGGGCTGGCGTCCGGCTGGGCGGCCGGCGCGCGGATCGGCGAGGAGGTCGCGATCGCGGGCCCGCCCGGGGCCAAGTCGTTCCCGCACAACTACGACCACTACGTGTTCGCGGTCGACTCCACCGCGCTGCCCGCGCTCGCGCGCTGGCTGGACGAGTCGCCCGAGGACGTGTCGGCCACGGCGGTCGTCGACGGCGACGCGGACTACCCGCTCGCGGAGCGCGCCGGCGTCCGGGTCGTCCACGGCGACCTCGGCGGGACCGTGCAGGGCCTCGCCCTGCCGGCGGGGCGGACGTTCCTGTTCGCCGCCGGCGAGGCCGACGCCCTCAAGCCGCTGCGGGCCTGGAGCAAGGACCGCATGGACGCCCTGTTCACCGGCTACTGGAAGCGCGGGGTCGTCGAGTTTGAGGATTGACGTGACCCGGCGGGTCGCGATCCTGCTGGCGTCGGTCCTGGCCCTGGCGGTCCTGGCCGGCGCCAGCGTGTGCGTCGGGGCGCACGCCGTCCCGCCGCACGCGATCTGGGACGCCTTCACCTCCTACGCCGGCACCGACGAGCATGTGATCGTCCGCGACATCCGGGGGCCGCGGACGGTCATCGCGCTGTGCGTCGGCGCCGCCCTCGGCACCGCCGGAACCCTGATCCAGACGCTGACCCGCAACCCGCTCGCCGAACCCGGCGTCCTCGGTGTCACCGCGGGCGCCGGCTTCGCCATCATCCTCGGCACGGTCGCGGGCGTGGCCGCGTCCCAGTCCGCCCGGCTCGGGCTCGCCCTGGCCGGCGCGGTCGCCGCGGCCGTGCTCGTGTACGGCGTCGGCCGCACGTTCCCGCTGCGGCTCGTCCTGGCCGGGGTCGCGCTGACCTACGTCCTGACGGGCCTGTCGCTCGCGCTGCGGCTGGTCTACCCGGACGCGCTCGACCGGTACCGGTTCTGGTCGGTGGGCGCGCTCGCCGGGCGCGAGCAGCTGCCGCTCGCCCTGCCGCTCGCGGCCATCGCGGTCGGGCTCGTCGGCGCCGTGCTGGTGACGCGCCCGCTGGGCGGCATGGCGCTCGGCGAGAACGTCGCCCACGCGCTCGGCGCCCGCGTCAAGCACACGAGGATCGCCGTGCTCGCGCTGTTCACCCTGCTGTCCGGCGCCGCGACCGCCATCGCCGGGCCGATCCTCTTCGTGGGGCTGATGGTCCCGCACCTGGCGCGGCGGCCGGCGGCCGGCTCGGTCCCGTGGCTGATGACGTACACGATGGTGTTCGGCCCGATCCTGCTCGTGGCCTCCGACATCGGCTCGCGGATCCTGCTGCCGACCGGGGAGGTCCCGGTGGCGATCGTGACCGCGTTCGTCGGCGCGCCCGTGCTGATCTGGGCGGTCCGCCGGTACGGGGCGGTGTCGCTGTGAGCGCCGTCGTCCTGCGCGCGGGCCCGTTCTCGGCCCTCATCGAGCGGCGCCTGCTCGTCTCGTCCGCCGTCCTCACCGCCGCCGCCCTCGTCCTCGCCGTCGCCGCCCTGTGCCGCGGCGACTCCTGGGACTCCCCCGGCGAGGTCCTGGCCGGGCTCGCCGGGTACGGGGACTCGGTCCTGGTCGTCCGCGAGTGGCGGCTGCCCCGGGTGGCCGCCGCGCTGGTCTTCGGCGCGGCGCTGGGCGCGGCCGGCGCGGTCTTCCAGAACATCACCCGGAACGCGCTCGGCAGCCCGGACGTCATCGGCCTGGACGCCGGCGCGTACACCGGGGTGCTGGTCGCGATCACGCTGTTCGGCGGGACCGCCGCCGGGCTCGCCGCCGGCTCCCTCGCGGGCGGGCTGCTGGCCGCGGCGGCCGTGTACGCGCTGTCGCTGCGGCAGGGCCTCAGCGGCGTCCGGCTCGTCGTCATCGGCATCGCCGCCAACGCGATGCTCACGGCGGTGAACTCGTGGATCATCCTGCGCGCCGACCTGGACGTGGCCATCGCCGCGGTCGGCTGGAACTCCGGCTCGCTGAACGGCCTCGACTGGAGCGAGGTGCGGCTGCCGTTCCTCGTCATCGGCGCGCTGGGCCTGCTGCTCGCCGTCCTGTCCCGCGCCATGCACCAGGTCGCCCTCGGGGACGAGGTCGGCGCCTCGTCCGGCGTCCATCTCGGCCGCTTCCGGCTGCTGGTCGTGGTGGCCGGGGTCGGGCTCACCGCGGCCGTCACCTCGGCGGCCGGGCCGATCGTGTTCGTCGCGCTCGCCGCGCCGCAGATCGGCCGCCGGATCGCGGGCGCGCCCGGCGTGCCGCCGCTGCCCGCCGCGCTGACCGGCGCGCTGCTGCTGGTGGCCGCGGACCTGGCCGCGCAGACCGTGCTGGCCCCCGTCCAGCTGCCGGTCGGCGTCGTGACCACGGCGATCGGCGGCACCTACCTCATCTGGCTGCTCCTCAAGGAAGTGAGACAACCGTGAAAGGGCGCCTGACCGCCCGGGACATCACCCTCGGCTACGGCGACCGGGTGGTGTCGGAGGGCCTGGCCCTGGACGTTCCGGACGGCGCGTTCACCGCCATCGTCGGGGCCAACGCGTGCGGCAAGTCGACGCTGCTGCGCGCCTTCGCCCGGCTGCTGTCCCCGTCGTCCGGCGAGGTGGCCTTCGACGGGCGGGACGTGGCGGGCTACAAGCCGAAGGTGTTCGCGCGCGAGGTCGGCTTCCTGCCGCAGGGCCTGGTCGCGCCCGAGAACATCGCCGTACGGCAGCTCGTCGCCCGCGGCCGCTACCCGCACCAGACGCTGCTGTCGACGTGGTCGCCGGAGGACGAGCGCGCGGTGGCGGCCGCGATGGAGGCGGCGGGCGTCACCGACCTCGCGGAACGGCCCGTCGAGAACCTGTCCGGCGGCCAGCGGCAGCGGGTGTGGGTCGCGATGGTGCTGGCCCAGGAGACCTCCTACCTGCTCCTGGACGAGCCCACGACGTTCCTCGACATCACGCACCAGTACCAGCTGCTCGCGCTGTTCGCCCGGCTCCGCGACGAGGGCCGGACGATCATCACGGTGCTGCACGACATCAACCAGGCGTGCCGCTTCGCCGACCATCTGGTCGCCATGCGGGACGGCCGGATCGTGGCCGAGGGGGCGCCCGGCGACATCGTGGACGCGGCGCTGGTCAAGGAGGTGTTCGACCTGCCGTGCATCGTCGTCCCGGACCCGGTCACCGGCACCCCGATGATCGTCCCCACCACCGAGGTGTGACCGCGCCGGCCGCCTCGGCCCGAACCTGCTTCTCCGCCAGGGCGACCGGACGTTCGGCTGGCACCCGCCCGCCTGAAGCCGCCGCGGCTCGCACGGACCCGGAAGAGGAAAACGCGCAGGTCGTCTGTACGGTGCCGTACACAGGACGTACCGTTGACGTGTGAGTCCGGTTCCATCCTCCGCCGAGCCTGCCGCACCGGCGGGACCGCCCGGCGGGGGCGCCTTCGAGGCCGTCGTGCTCGCCGCGTCGCTGGGCGGGCTCGGCGTACTGCGGCAGGCGCTGGGCGGGCTGCCGCCCGGCTTCCCGGCCGCGATGCTGATCGTCCAGCACCGTTCACCCGGCCGCGCGGGGTCCGGCGCCGACTCGCTGGCGGCCGTCCTCGACCGGCACAGCACGCTGCCGGTCGGCACGGCGGTCGAGGGAGACCCTCTCCTGCCGGGCAGGGCCGCGGTGGTGCCGCCGCGGACCTCCCTGCGGCTGGACGGCGGCGGGCTGATCCGGCTGCGGCCCGCCGGAGCGCGGCGGATGGCCGATCCCACGCTGGAGGCGCTGTCGGAACGGTTCGGGCCGCGGCTGCTGGTCGCCGTCCTGACCGGGCTGCTGGACGACGGCGCCGCCGGGGCCCGCTCGGTCAAGGCCGCCGGCGGCCGGATCCTCGTGCAGGACCCCGCCGACGCCGCCGCGCCGGCCATGCCGACCGCGGTGCTGGCGACCGGCTGCGTCGATCTGGTGGTGCCCGCGTCCCGGCTGGCGGCGGCGCTCACCGCGCTGGTCATGGCCCCGGGCGGCGCCGGGCTGCTGCATGTGCCGACGGCCGCATGGGCGCGGCCGGCCAGGGAAGGCCAGGGGGCGTGAACCGCCGAGCGCGCCCGGAGGACCGCCATGGCCACCGCCTCCGGGCTCGATCCGCGCCGTAACCACCTGCTGGCCTGCCTCTCCGAGCCGGTCTACCAGCGGCTCGAAAGCGAGTTCGAGCCTTTCGACGCGGAGCTGCGGCACGAGGTGTTCGCGCCCGACCAGCCCATCGAACGCGTGTACTTCCCGCTGCGCTCGGTGTTCTCGCTGGTCGCCGAGGACGGCGGCAAGGCCGTGGAGGTCGCCACGGTCGGCCACGAGGGGATGGTGGGGCTGCCGGTCTTCCTCGGCGCGCCCACCAGCCCCAACCGGGCGTTCTGCCAGATCCCCGGGCCGACCGTCGCCCTGCCCGCCACCGTGCTGCGCCGCACGCTCTCGCTGAACGGCGAGCTGCACGGCGCCCTGCACCGCTACACGCAGGCCGTCATGGTGCAGCTGGCGCAGAGCGTGGCGTGCAACCGCCTGCACGGCAACGTCCAGCGGCTGAGCCGGTGGATCCTGACGACCCACGACCGCCTGGAGACCGGGACGTTCCCGCTGACCCATGAGTTCATGGCGCAGATGCTCGGCGTCCGCCGCGCCACCGTCTCCGAGAGCGCCGCCCGCCTCCAGCGGGACGGGCTGATCGCCTACAGCAGGGGGCGGCTGACCGTCCTCGACCGGCCGGGCCTGGAGAGCGGCGCCTGCGACTGCTACCGCATCGTCCGCAAGGAGTTCGACGCGCTCGTCGGCCGGGACCACTGATCACGGCGCCCGCCGCCCGCCCGTCATGGCGGCGTCCGCGGCCGACGGTGCGGAGGTCCGTCCGCCGGCCGGTCGGCGCCGGTGTCCCCGGTGGCGGCCGCCGGCCGGTGCAGGGTGTCGCCCCACGTGTGGTGCCAGACGGTGTTCCGCTCGCCAGCCGACGCCGCCTGGAACAGCCCGCCGACCAGGGCCATGCACGCGAGGCCCGCGACGGGAGGCGCGACCTTGCGAAGGGGACGCTTGAGGTTCATGCTCTCCAGTCCACCGCCGCACCCCCGCCCCGCGCATCACGGCGGCCTCCCCTCCTGGTGGTAGGGCCAGCCCCACCACCCGGATGCCGCCCGGCCGCACCGGCGAGGGCCGGCGCGCCGGTGCCTGGCCACTAGCGGACGGCGCCCGTACCCCGGGGCGCCCCGTTCCCCCGGCCCTGCCTGCGGGTCCCTCGCGAGAGCGAGATCCGGGCCCCGACCAGCGCGGCCGCGGACCGCTCTCATGAGGGATGCGGCCCCGATACCCGCGGCCTACCGTCGAGATCCCCCAACGAACGGAGGGAACGCATGCTCCTGGAGAACAAGACGGCCGTCGTCTACGGCGGCGGCGGGTCGATCGGCGGCGCGATGGCGCGCGGGTTCGCGGCCGAGGGCGCCCGCGTCTTCCTGGCCGGCCGCACGCCCGCCACGCTCGACGCGGTCGCCGAGCAGATCAGGAAGGCCGGCGGCCAGGCCGAGACCGCCAGGCTGGACGCCCTGGACGAGTCCGCCGTCGGTGCCTGGGTCGACTCGGTCGCCGGCCTCGCCGGCTCGATCGACGTGTCGGTGAACGCCATCGGGCAGGACGCGGTGTTCACGCCGATGATCGAGATGCCGGTGGACGACTTCGCCGCGTCGATGGAGAAGGTGGCCCGGTCGTTCCTGATCACGACCAAGGCGGCGGCCCGGCACATGGTCAAGCAGAGCTCCGGCGTGATCCTGCACTTCGGCGGCTCCGACAGCGGCAACCGCGTTCCGGGCATCGGCACCGTGCAGATCGGGTGCGACATGGTCGAGGCGATGCGCCGCCAGTGGGCGTGCGAGCTGGGGCCGCAGGGGGTGCGGGTGCTGTCGATGCGCACCGGCGGCATCCCCGAGAGCATGCCGGACATGCCGCAGACCGAGCAGTACAGGCAGCAGATGGTGGACGCGACGCTGCTCAAGCGCGCCGCGACGCTCCAGGACGTCGGCCGCGTCGCCGCGTTCCTGGCGTCCGACCATGCCGCCAGCATGACGTCCACCCAGGTCAACATCTCCGCGGGAGCCCTGATCGACTGATGAGCGCCGACGATTTCGACAAGGCCGTGGCGGCCAAGGTCCCCGAGCACTACCAGCCGATCGTGGCCCGCCTGCGGGAGCTGATGCGCGAGGGTGCGCCGGAGGCGGAGGAGGTCACGCTGTACGGCTCGCCCGGGTCGCCCGCCTGGAAGGGCGCGAAGGGCCTGGCGGTGATCAGCGTGAGCAAGACGCATCTGACGTTCGCGTTCGACCGCGGCGCCGAGTTCACCGACGCCCACGGGCTGCTGGACGGGGCGGGCAAGAAGACCCGGCACGTCAAGATCAAGTCGCTCGACACGATGGACGAGGAGGCGATCCGGGACTACATCGCCCAGGCCGCCGCCCTCGACAAGGAGTAGCGGGAGTAGCGGGGAGCGCCCCGGCCGGCGGCCCCGCCGGCCGGGCCGGGGCGTTCAGACGCGTACCGGGAGGGCGACGAGGCCGCGGACGATCGAGCCGGCGCGGTGGTGGCGCAGCTCCGCCGCCGGCACGGCGAGGGCGAGGTCCGGGAAGCGCTCCAGGAGCGAGCCGATGGCGACCTGCCCTTCGAGCCGGGCCAGCGGGGCGCCCAGGCAGAAGTGCGGGCCGTGGCCGAACGCGACATGGCGGTTCGGCGCGCGGGTGAGGTCCAGCTCGTCCGGCGCCGGGTGCGCGGCCGGGTCGCGGCCCGCCGCTCCCAGCGACACGTGCACCCAGGCGCCCTTGGGGATCGGCGTCCCGGCGATCTCCATGTCCTCCAGGGCGACGCGCTGGCTCGCGCGGTCCACCGGCCCGTCGTACCGGAGCAGCTCCTCGATCGCCGCGGGCAGCAGCTCGGGCCGCTCGCGGAGCAGCGCGAGCTGGCGGGGCGCCTGGAGGAGGGCGAGGACGCCGTTCCCGATGAGGTTGATCGTGGTCTCGTGCCCGGCGACCAGCAGCAGCGCGACGATGTTGAGCAGCTCGGCCTCGGTGAGGGCGGCGTCCCCGTCGCGGGCCTCGATCAGGCCGCTGATCAGGTCCTCTCCGGGGTCCTTCCGGCGCTCGGCGATCACGCCCATGAGGTAGTCGTTGAACGCCAGCGCGACCTCGCGCCGCAGGGCCCGCGCCTCCCGGGTCGGCGCCGGGACGGTCAGCACGGCCGTCCACTCGCGGAACCGGTCGCGGTCGGCCGCCGGCACGCCGAGCAGCTCGCAGATCACCTGGACGGGCAGCGGCACGGCCAGCGCCCGGATCAGGTCCGCCTCGCCGTCGATCGCGTCCAGCAGCCGGTCGGTGATCTCCTGGACGCGGGGCCGCAGCGCCTCCGTCCGCCGCGCCGTGAACGCCTTTGCGACCAGCGCGCGCAGCCGCGTGTGGTCGGGCGGGTCCATCCCGAGCAGGGTGCCGCCGAAGAACTGGTCGCCGTCGACCGGCACGGAGCTGTGCGCGGTGTCCTTGGACAGGCGCGGGTCGCTCAGCGCGGCGCGGCCGTGCTCGTGGTCGACGACCAGGAAGGCCGTGGCGCCGCGCGGGAAGTCGATCGGGTGGACCGGGCCCTTGGCGCGCAGCTCCGCGTACGCCGCGTACGGGTCCTCGCTGAAGTCGCGCCCGAACAGGAACTCGTGCGGCAGCATCAGAGCACCCTCCCCACTCCGCCGAGGAAGCCGGGCCGGGTCAGGTCGGACTCGATCGGCCCGCCGTCCGGCCGCCAGTCCGCCACCTGCACCAGCCCGGATCCGACCAGCTCGGTCCCCGCGAAGAACGCGGCGATCTCGGCGGCGCGGCGCGGGATGATGTCGCGCGCGCCGGTCCTGCCGTACGCCGACCTGACCCGGCTCTCGACCTCCGGGGTGACCGCGCCCGCGTGCCCGTGGGAGATCACCAGGTAGCTGCCGGGCACCAGCGGCTCGCGCAGCGTCGCCACGATCTCCGCGGGGCGCGCCTCGTCCGGGACGAAGTGCAGGATCGCCAGCAGCAGCACGGCGACCGGCTGGGTGAAGTCGAACCTGGCCTTGACCTCGGGATGGTCGAGGATGCCCCGCGGATCCAGCAGGTCGGCCTGCACCACGGTCGTCAGCGGGTTGTCGGCCAGCAGCGCCCGCGCGTGCACGAGGACGATCGGGTCGTTGTCGACGTAGATGACGCGCGAGTCGGGGGCGGCGCGCTGCGCGACCTCGTGGACGTTCTCCTGGGTGGGCAGGCCGGAGCCGATGTCGAGGAACTGCCGGACGCCCCGTTCGGCGAGCATCGTGACGGCGCGGGAGAGCAGCCGGCGGTTGGCCCGGGTGAACTCCAGCACGTTCGGCATCGCCGCGACCACCTGGTCGGCGGCGGCCCGGTCGGCGGCGAAGTTGTCCTTGCCGCCCAGGTAGTAGTCGTACATCCGGGCCACGCTGGGGGTCCCGGGATCGATCACCCATTCCGGATGCTGCTGATCGCTCACTCGGCCTCCCTGGCTGGGCATCCGATTCGCCCGATTGTAGGGGGGTACCTCCCTCCGCCGTGGCCGTTCCGCGTTCCCGCGACCGGCCCCGGTTTAGGACCTGTTTTGGGAGGTAGGGCGCTATATGTCGGCTTTGACCGGCGTGACCGCCGAACCGCGCGCTCGTCCAGGTGGGAGGTGAGCTCGACCTTGCTGCTGCTAGTGATGGCGCCCCTCGCGGTGCTGCTCCTGCTGATGCTCATGGAGCGCCTCGAAACCGCGCTGCTGGCGCCGGACCGGCCCAAGCACGCCGGCCCCGAGCACCCGCACGGTTCCTGACAGGAGAACGGCACGCGGAAGACGGCACCGTCCGGCCAGGGCGAATGTGATCGCTTCCGTCCGGCGGCGTCTAGATTTGCTTCCATGAGCCTGCCGATTCTGCTGACCGTCGACGACGACCCGTCGGTCTCCCGCGCCGTGGCCCGCGACCTGCGCCGCCGGTACGGCCGCGACTACCGGGTGATGCGGGCCGCGTCCGGCGCGGACGCGCTGGACGCCCTCCGCGAGATCAAGCTGCGCGGGGAGACGGTCGCGGCGATCCTGGCCGACTACCGGATGCCGCAGATGAACGGCATCGAGTTCCTGGAGCAGGCCATGGACCTGTTCCCGCACGCGCGGCGGGCGCTGCTGACCGCGTACGCCGACACCGAGGCGGCGATCCAGGCGATCAACGTGGTGGACGTCGACCACTACCTGCTCAAGCCGTGGGACCCGCCGGAGGAGAAGCTCTACCCGGTCGTGGACGCGCTGGTGGAGACGTGGAAGGCGGTCGGGGACCGGCCGGTGGAGGAGGTCAAGGTCGTCGGGCACCGCTGGTCGGAGCCCGCGTACCGGGTCCGGGACTTCCTCGCCCGCAACGCGGTGCCGTACCGCTGGTACTCGGTGGACGAGCCGGAGGGCAGGCGGCTGCTGGACGCGGCGGGCGCCGGCCCGGACGACATCCCCGTGGTCGTCACGCCGGACGGGGAGTCGCTGGTCAAGCCGAGCACGGCCGAGATCGCCGCGGCGGCCGGGCTGTCGACCGACCCGGCGGGCGACTTCTACGACCTGGTCGTGGTCGGCGGCGGGCCGGCCGGGCTGGGCGCCGCCGTGTACGGGGCGTCCGAGGGCCTGCGGACGGTGCTGGTGGAGAAGCAGGCCACCGGCGGGCAGGCCGGGCAGAGCTCGCGGATCGAGAACTACCTCGGCTTCCCGGACGGCGTGTCGGGCGCCCAGCTGACCGACCGGGCGCGGCGGCAGGCGCGCAAGTTCGGCGCGGAGGTGCTGACGGCGCGGAAGGTGAAGGCGCTGGAGGCGCGGGGGTCGGCGCGGGTCGTCCGGTTCGAGGACGGCACCGAGATCTCGGCGCACTCGGTGATCCTCGCGACGGGCGTCATGTACCGGGCGCTGGACGCGGAGGGCTGCCAGAGCCTGACCGGGCGCGGGATCTTCTACGGGTCGGCGTCGACCGAGGCGCAGGCGTGCGAGGGCGAGCACGTCTACATCGTCGGCGGCGCGAACTCGGCGGGCCAGGCGGCGGTGTTCTTCTCCCGGCACGCCCGGAAGGTGACGCTGCTCGTCCGCGGCAAGGACCTCGCGCAGTCGATGTCGCACTACCTGATCGAGCAGATCGACGCCATCGGCAACATCGAGGTGCGGGTCCGGACGACCGTCGCCGCCGCGCACGGCGGCGACCGGCTGGAGCGGCTGACGCTGGCGGACGCCGACAGCGGCACGACCGAGGACGTCCCGTGCGGGCACGTGTTCGTGTTCATCGGCGCGGCGCCGCACACCGACTGGCTCGGCGACGCGGTCGCCCGCGACGGTCACGGCTTCGTGTGCACGGGCCCCGACCTGCTGGACGAGGGGCGCCGCCCGGCGGGCTGGCCGCTGGACCGGGACCCGTACTACCTGGAGTCGTCCATCCCGGGCGTGTTCGTGGCCGGCGACGTCCGGGCGCAGTCGGTGAAGCGGGTCGCGTCGGCGGTCGGCGAGGGCGCGATGGCCGTGACGCTCGTCCACAGATACCTGGAGGAACGGTGAACGGAGCGGAACGGTGAGCGCGCTGAGCATCGAGGAACTGCGGACGCTGTTCCTCTTCGAACGCCTGGACCCCGAGCAGCTCGACTGGATCGCCGCGCACGGCCGGGTCGAGACGATCCCCGAGGGGGAGGCGGTCTTCCGCGAGGGCGAACCGGCGACCTGCTTCTACGTGCTGCTGTCCGGGACGCTGAAGCTGACCCGGGCCGTGCGCGGCGACGAGGTGGAGATCAACCGGTCGAGCCGGCGCGGCGTCTACTGCGGCGCGATCCAGTTCTTCGTGGACGGCGACGACGACCAGCGGTACGGGGCGTCGGCGTACGCGGTGACCGAGGCGTCGTTCTTCCTGCTGCCGGCGAGCGACTTCGCCGAGCGGTTCCGCGACTGGTTCCCGATGCCGACGCACCTGCTTGAGGGGATGCTGTCGGGCACCCGCAACACCCAGCTGGTCATCGGCCAGCGGGAGCGGCTGCTGGCCCTGGGCGTGCTGTCGGCCGGGCTGACGCACGAGCTGAACAACCCGGCCGCGGCGGCCGTGCGGGCGACGGCGGCGCTGCGCGAGCGGGTCGCCGGGATGCGGCACAAGCTGGCGAAGCTGGCCCACGAGGACATCGAGCCGGGCCTGCTGGAGAAGCTCATCGACGTCCAGGAGCGGCTGGTCAAGCGGGTCGCGGAGGCGCCGCCGATGACGGCGCTGCAGGCGGCCGACCGGGAGGACGAGCTGGCCGACTGGCTGGACGAGCACGGCGTGGAGGACGGCTGGGACCTCGCGCCCGTCCTCGTCCCCGCCGGGATCGCCGCCGCCGACCTGGACGAGGTGGGCGGCGCGGTCGGCGAGGAGTTCCTGAGCACGGCGCTGCGCTGGCTCGGGTACGCGCTGGAGACCGAGACGCTGATGGGCGAGATCGAGGACGCCACGACGCGGATCTCGAACCTGCTGGGCGCGGCCAAGCAGTACTCGCAGATGGACCGGGCGCCGTACCAGTGGATCGACGTCCACGAGGGCCTGGACTCCACCCTCGTCATGCTGGCCGGCAAGATCGGCCCGGGGGTCCGGGTGGTGAAGGAGTACGACCGGGACCTGCCGACCGTCCCCGCGTACGCGGGCGAGCTGAACCAGGTGTGGACGAACCTGGTCGACAACGCGGTGGCCGCGATGGACGGCACGGGCACGCTCACCGTGACGACCCGGGCGGCCGACGACCGGCTGCTGGTGGAGGTCCGCGACACCGGCACCGGCATCCCCGAGGAGAACCTGGAACGGATCTTCGAGCCGTTCTTCACCACCAAGCCGGTCGGCGACGGCACCGGGCTCGGGCTGGACATCGCGTACCGGATCGTGGTCGACCGCCACCACGGCGTCCTGCGGGTGGACTCGAAGCCGGGCGACACGCGCTTCCAGGTCCTCCTCCCCCTCACCGAGCCCTAAGGGAGGGGCGCGTCAGGCGGAGTTCGCGTAGGGGTCGGACGACTCCAGCGCGAGCCGCCGGATGCCGACGAGATCGTCGTCGGTGTAGTCGGCCGGCAGCTCGATGCCGAGGCCCTGGAAGAGCGCGCGGATCTCGTCCGGCGCGGGCTCATCCCCCAGCGGCAGCGCCTTGACGTCCTGCAGCCGCAGCCGCCTGGCCTGCTGGAAGCTGACGTGCAGCTCCGACTCCCAGCACAGGTAGCTGGGCGTGCCGCTGGCGATGACGATCGCCGGGAACTCCGGGCCGCGCTGGGTGAAGATGACGCAGCTGCTGGAAAGCTCGTACCGCAGCAGCGAGTAGCTCGCCGACAGCCGGACGTCGATGTCGAGCAGCTCGTACCGCTGCTGGTGCCAGCACGCCGCCAGGATCGTCGCGTACAGCTCCCGCCGGGTCTCCCGCACGGTCCAGGACCGCTCGGGGCTGTCGGTGCCGACCGCCATCCGCCGGTGCAGGCCCACGAACTCCTCGCACAGCTCCGGGTCGCTCGGGTCGAGGATCTCCAGCCGGAAGTCCAGCCGGCGGCGGTGCGGCCGGGCGGCGCGGACGCACTCGGGCAGCGTGACGGCCCGGACGTACGCGCCGGTGGCGCCGCGGAACACCCAGCGGCCGGTCTCCCGGCGCGCCTCCTCCAGCACCCGGTTCGCCTCGCCGCCGCTGATCACCCGGACCTCCGGGCGGCGCTGGAACTCGTCGGTGAGCCGGTCGAGCCGCCGGTGCGTCTCGCCCACCGACTCCAGCACGGACTGGCCCTGGCTGTCGCCGCGCACCCGCTCGCGCAGCAGGACGATCGCGACCACCGCGAGCGTCGCCATCGTCGCGCTCTGCACGATCTTCGCGGACGTGACCCCGGTGAAGTCGAGGATGAGGATGACGACCGCCAGGATCACCGCGACCATGACGTCGACGTTGGCCCCCGCCCACATGACAGCTTTCTTCATCGCCACCCCTGAAGAGCCCGCGCCGCCGGAACCGTTCGATCCTAGGCAACACGGGCGCTCCGCTTAAGGCATCAGGTGAACGATCTTTCAGGACATCGAGGCCGGGGCCCGGCGCTCGGCGTGGTCGCGCCGGGGCAGCAGGAGCGGGGTCGCCAGGATCAGGACGCCCGCGGCCGCGATCGCGGCGCGCGGCCCGGCGGCGCCCGCCAGCACGCCCCACAGCGCGGTCATGGCGGCGGTCGTGGCCTTGCTCGTGACCGACCACGCGGTCAGCGTCCGCGCGACCCGGTCCGCCGGGGTCAGGGTGAGCCGGTACGTCGCGAGCACCGGCGTGAACATCGCCGAACAGGTGATCAGCCCGAACTCGACGGCGATGACGAGCACCAGCCCGGCGGCGCCGGGGCCGACGAACGCCAGGCCGAGCAGCCAGCAGGCGCGCAGCGTCCCGGCGGCCATGAGGACCCGGTGCCGGCCGAACCTCGGGACGAGCCGCCGGGCCAGCCGGGACCCGATCAGCCCGCCGGTACAGGGCAGCGCGAACGCCAGGGCGTACTGCCAGGGGGCGAACCCCAGCTCGCCCAGCATGAGCACGGCCAGCACCGGCGAGGTCGCCATGATCAGGCCGTTGACCAGGAGCACGTTGAGGAACAGCGGCCGCAGCAGCGGATGGCGCCAGATGTGCCGCCACCCTTCGCCCAGCCGGCCGCCCCACGACTCCGCCTCTGCTGCCTCCCGCCGTTCCGGTCGCGGTTCCCGCCCGCCGATGGCGCGGATGCCCAGTGCCGAGAGCAGGAAGCCGACCGCGTTGCCCACCACGGCGACCACGGGGCCGAACGCCCCGATCGCGGCCCCGCCGAGCGGCGGCCCGACCATGGTCGCGGTCCACATCGTCGCCTCGAACCGGCCGTTCGCGGCGAGCAGGTCCGGCGGCCGTACGAGCGCCTTCAGGCAGGCGCCGCTCGCCGCGTTGAACGTGATGTCCGCCGCGGCCACGACGACCGCCACCACCAGCAGTTGCGCGAAACCGAGCGCGCCGAACGCGAACGCGACCGGCACGCTCATCAGGGCGGCGAACCGCACCAGGTCCATCGCGACCATCACGGGCCGCTTGCGGCGGACCTCCACCCAGGGCGCGAGCGGCACCGCCACCACCGCGCCCACCGCCAGCCCGGCCGCGGCCAGCGCCGACACCGCCGCCGGCCCGGCGTCCAGCACCAGGATCGCGATGAGGGTGAACGCGTCGAACGCGAGCCACGTCCCGAAAACGCTGACCGCGTAAGCCGCCCACAGCCACCGGAACTCCCGCCCCAGCCCCCCGCCCGTCCCCATGCCCCCCCCGGTGGCCCCCGACGCCGACCCGCAGCATCAAAGCGCCGCCCGCGAGCCCCGGCAAACAACCGATCGCAAGATCGCCACACCCGCCGGTTGTACGCCGAGCCCACGCCCCCGCCGGGTCGACTCGTGGCGTGTCTCGCAT
>NZ_JBGNUR010000023.1:0-116507 GCF_041951345.1 Actinomadura sp. 21ATH
CAAGGTGGTGGGCTGGTCAATCGACTCGGCGCAGACCGCCACCCTGGTCACCAACGCTCTCGGGATGGCCATACAGAACCGGCAGCCGCCGCCTGGCACGCTGATACATTCCGATCACGGCGTGCAAGGCGGATTCAACCGGTCGTCACAACACCCCGATCATGGAGGTGTTGGATGGGACGACCGAGGAAGTCGATGCCGCAGGCGCCGGCCGGGGCGCGACGGCAGTGGGCCGCGGATCGGGCGATGCGGGCGCCGATGCGCTCGCCCGGCCGTCCGGAGCCGTCGCGCGCTGTGCAGCGGGAGTTCTGGCGCCTGATCGCGTCCGGGGTCACGACGGTCCAGGCGGCCGAGGGGGTCGGCGTGTCGGCACCGGTCGGGATCCGGTGGTTCCGTCACGCTGGCGGAATGCCGCCGATCAGTCTGGACGAGCCCACCGGCCGCTACCTGTCGTTCGCCGAGCGCGAGGAGATCGCGCTGATGCGCGTCCAGGAGCTCGGCGTGCGCGAGATCGCCCGCAGGATCGGCCGCGACGCGGGCACGATCTCACGCGAGCTGCGCCGTAACGCGGCGACCAGGGGCGGAAAACCGATCTACCGGGCTCTGGTCGCGCAGTGGAAAGCACAGCAGGCCGCGAAGCGCCCGAAGACCGCAAAACTTGCAGGCAACGACAAGTTGCGCGAATACGTGCAGGAACGGCTCGCCGGCAGTGTCCGCCGTTGCGACGGCACGATCGTCACCGGACCGGAAACACCCGCGTGGAAAGGGCTGAACAAGCCACACCGGCAGGACAGGAGATGGGCGACGGCATGGAGCCCGGAGCAGATCTCCCGCCGGCTCCATGTCGACTTCCCGGAGGATGAGTCCATGCGCATCAGCCACGAAGCGATCTACCAGGCACTGTTCATCGAGGGCCGTGGCGCGCTCAAGCGGGAACTGGTCACGTGTCTGCGTACCGGCCGGGCGCTGCGGACTCCCCGGGCACGGTCGCAGAACAAGCCGCAGGGGCATATCACCGCGGACGTCGTCCTCAGCGAACGCCCCGCCGAAGCCGGGGACCGCGCGGTCCCCGGACACTGGGAAGGCGATTTGATCATCGGGACGGGCCGCTCCGCGATCGGCACGCTTGTCGAGCGCAGCAGCCGCACCACGCTCCTGGTGCACCTGCCCCGGCTCGAGGGCTGGGGCGAGATTCCGCCGGTGAAGAACGGCACCTCGCTCGGGGGCTATGGCGCGATCGCGATGAACGCGGCGCTCACGATGTCGATGAGTCGGCTGCCCGAGCAGCTACGCAAGACCCTCACCTGGGACCGCGGGAAGGAACTCTGCGGCCATGCCCAGTTCGCTCTCGACACCGGGACGAAGGTGTTCTTCGCCGATCCGCACTCGCCCTGGCAACGACCGACAAACGAGAACACCAACGGCCTGCTGCGTCAGTACTTCCCCAAGGGCACTGATCTCTCCCGCTGGTCGTCCACGGACCTCGAAGCTGTCGCCATGGCGATCAACAACCGGCCCCGCAAGGTCCTCGGTTGGCGAACGCCGACCGAGGTCTTCCAAGAGCAGCTACGCTCGTTGCCAACGCCCAGTGTTGCAACGACTGGTTGAACTCACCCAGTACACCTCCTGGGCGTTTGGTAAGCGTCTGCGGGATGCCGGGCTGCTCGGTTCGATGGGTACGGTCGGCGACTGCTACGACAATTCCATGATGGAGTCGTTCTGGGGGACGATGCAGTTGGAGTTACTCGACACTCGAACCTGGACAACAAGGAAGGAGTTGGCCGGCGCGGTCTTTGAATGGCTTGAATGCTGGTATAATCCATACAGGCGGCATTCCAGTATCGGGATGCACAGCCCCGTCACGTTCGAAGGGCTCGACCTGCCCTCAGACAGCCTCGAGTGACCTCACCTCCGCTGTCCGTGCAACAGGGGGAAGCTCAGCTGGCCGCGCTGAAGGTCGCGGCAGAGGGGTCGATGGACGGCTACGACCGCCGGCAGTTCCCGCACTGGAGCACGGTGTCGGGCCAGTGCAACACCCGCGAGGCCGTCCTCAAGCGCGACGGCAAGAACGTGCGGACCGACGCCAAGTGCGCCACGGTCGCCGGCTCCTGGACCTCCCCATATGACGGCGCCACCTGGACAAAGGCGTCCGACCTCGACATCGACCACATGGTCCCGCTGGCTCAGGCGTGGCGGTCAGGCGCGAACACCTGGACCCGCGACCAGCGCAAACGCTTCGCCAACGACACCGACAGCTCGCAGCTGTGGACGGTGACCGACAACGTCAACCAGGCCAAGGGCGACAAGGACC
This sequence comes from Actinomadura sp. 21ATH, assembly GCF_041951345.1. Taxonomy (NCBI): domain Bacteria; kingdom Bacillati; phylum Actinomycetota; class Actinomycetes; order Streptosporangiales; family Thermomonosporaceae; genus Actinomadura; species Actinomadura sp. 21ATH. Next base: position 2,312 of record NZ_JBGNUR010000023.1, read on the forward strand.
CCGGTCAGTGGCGGCCGCCGCTGGCCTCCTTCCACTGCGTCTACGCCCGGTCCTGGATCGATGTGAAGCACCGTTACCGCCTCACGGTCGACGCGGCCGAGAAGGCGGCGCTGGAGCGGATGCTGCACTCCTGCCTGTGAGCGCTGCGCCCGCGCTGGGTCACCAACTGTCGAGCGTCGGCAGCCGAAGGCTCACCGCCTTGGGCGTGAGCGCGGGCGGTGACTCCCCAACGGCGAGTTGGGCCTTGTGCGCGGTCAGCCGCCCGCGGTCGAACGGGCGGCTTACTGACGCCCTGGGTCAGGCGTTCAGCCAGTGCGCCGCTGCCATGTCGGTGCAGGCCGCGAGAGCGATACCGCGGCGGCGGTAGGGCGACAGCCGGGTGCGGATTCCGGTGATGGCGGTTCGGGCGCGTGCCGAGTCGATGCCGTGCAGGAGCTCCAAGGCCTCGTCCCAGACAATGCAGGCGTGCTCGATGTGCCCGCGTTCGGCGTGGTAGTCGCCCAGGTCGCACAGGTTCAGCGCGCGGACGCGGGGATGAGTGTCGGCGCTCCAGCGATGTGCTGAGGCGGTCAGGTGCCGCTCGACGGCCGGATCGTTGAGCTCGCGGAGCGTCTTGGCGGTGTGGGTGGCCAGAAGCGGTCCGGGCGCGCCCATCGCCAGCGCCCACCAGGGCCGCTCGGCGCCGTCGCGATGCGCACTGATGCAGCGTTCGGCGTCGGCGAGGGCGTTCCGGGCGGCGCGGGCGTCGCCGGCGGCCGCGCGAGTGCGGGCCAGCGCGAGGTGCAGCTGGCCAAGCGTGGCGGTATCCACCCGGCCGCGCCCGTGATTGACGGCGGCCTCGGCGAGCTGGACGCAGGAGCGGCCGTGGCCGAGGTCGTTGGCTTGGTGTGCCATGAGCCGCTGGATGAACGCGGCGTGGCCGGGGTCGGACTCGCGGGCCAGTTGCCAGGCGTGCCCGTAGTAATGCTGGGCGAGGTGCTCGCGGCCGTCGTCGTGGGCTCCATCCGGCCAGGCGGGCGAGTTCGGCGACCGCGCCGTACATGTCGGCGCGCACTGTATCGCTGGTGAACCGGCCGCGAAGGTAGCCGGTGGCGTCAGTGGCCAGGTACTCGGCGATGGTGGAGCGGCCGACGCCGCCACCCAGACGTTCATCGGCGCGGGCGAAGGTGCTCACGATGTCGCGGACAGTGCTGACCTCGGCCGCGCCGATGGTGCCGCGCCGGGTCGCCTCGGCGGGGCCGGTCGCACGGGCGGGTTCAGGAACGGCGGCGGCCAGCGGCAAGGAGAACGCGGTGGTGAGGAACGCGCGCCGGTCCACGTCGAGCCTCCCGAGGTTCGCCAGGGCGGTCACCGGATCGCCGGTCGCGGCGGGCCGGTGTTCTGCTGCGTGTTCTGCCGAGCCTAGTCCCAGGTCGGCGACGGTGACCGGACGTTGCAGGCGGCGGCTCAGAGCTTCCGCGAGGAACAGGCGGGCCGGCGGCAGCGGGACCGTGCCGTACCTGGCCCAATGGTGGACGGCGGCCTTGCCGGTGAGGAGCACGACACCCGCCTCAGCGGCCACGGCGCGCACGTGCCCGGCGACCTGGGCGTAGGTCCATCCGGCCTCGGCCATCAGCGCGATGAGCTGCTCGTTCGGCGCGCGTGGGACCATGGCGGCTCTGCCTCCGTATACCCGATATACCGCTCGGATTCCCAGCCGCCTTCTGCCTAACCTGCCCTCCGCGTTCACTTGTGGGTGATGCCCCGGTGACAGTCCGGACCCGGGGCCGGTAGAAGGAGGCCGCTCGTGATGCCCCACTCCGCTCCCGCTCCCACCCCCGTTCTGGCCGGTGTTCCGGCGGCCTGGCAGCCGCCGACCACCCCGCCGCCGCCCGGCGGGCTGTTCACCGGCCCGCCGCGCGTGTTCGTGCAGCGCCCGCACGAGTCGCACCAGACCAAGAAGCGGTCCGGGTCCAGCGACGGCGCGATGACCTACGACACCCCGATCACCTGACCGCCCACCAGGCGCGGCCGCCCCGCCCCCGCCGCGGGGCGGGCGCGCCCGGTCCCCCGGCCCCACGGCCCATGTTCGGAGGACATCGTGCTCACCCTGCGCCTGACCCCCTACCGCTCCACCGCCTGGACCTGGAACAGCCGCGGCTACGTCACCGGCGACGGCACCAGCCAGGTCACGCCCTTCCCGCACCCGATGGTCGAGTCGCTGGCCATCACCGACGGCACCCGGACCGCGCTGATGGTCCGTGAACGCTCCGCCGGACGCCCCGCCACCGCCCCCGAGCCGCTCGACCTTTCCCCGGCCGCGTTCGACCGGGCACTCACCGCGGCTGCGGCCTGGCCGACCGACTACGTGCTGGTCCAGACAGCACCGCACGCGCCGGTCCACGTCACCACCGGGGCCGCCCGCACCACCCTGCCGGTCCGCAGCCACATCACCCGTCGGTGAACACGCTCCTGGCGCCGTCCCCGGTGTTCCACGCCCGCGCGTCCACCCACGCCGCGAACTCGTCCTCGGCCTCGCCGAAGTCCCGCAGCCCGTAGGCCCTTCTGATCTCCTCCTGGTGATCGAACGGCGCCTGCCGCCGCTCGGTGTACCGCTTGACCACCGACACATCAGCGATGCCGAGCTGAGCCGCCAGGTAGTCAAGCACCTCGGCCGGCACGTCCAGCGGATCGGGCAGGAACCGGCCCACGAACCGCGCCGTGGTCACCTGCAGCGCAAACCCCAGCCGACTGGCCTCACCCCGCCGCTTGGCGATCAGCTCACGGTCGGCGTCATCCAGGAAGAACAACTTCTCAAGCTCCGCCCGCGACGGCGGCCCGGTGTACCGGCCGACCGACGGCGCTAACTCCAACGCCCGCTGGGCCGCTGCAGCGCCGCGAGAGGTCGCTGCGCTTCGCTGTGTCCGAGGTCAGCCGGGGCCGGGCGTCGCCGGAACGGTGCCGTCCGGGGTGTCGGGGCTGGGGGAGGGGGCTGCGTCGGGTGCTGCGGCTTCGGCGCGGGCGGCGCGTTCGCGCTGGGCGGCGGCCTCGGCGCGGGCGGCGGCCAGGTCGGTTTCCAGCCGCGCGCAGAGGGCGTCGCGGGAGGCCAGGGCGGCGCGGGCGGCGGCGGTCTCCTCGCCGGCCTGGGTGACGGCGGTGTCGAGGTCGCGCACCCGCTGTTGCAGTGTGGCGGCCCGTTGGGCGGCGGCCTGCTGGTCGGCGCGCGCGCTCTGGAGGGCGGCTTCGGCGGCCTCGGCCCGGGCCTGCTGGGTGCGGGTCTCGCCGCGGGCGGTGGCCAGTGCCTCGCGGGCGGTGGCCAGCGCCGTGGTGGTACGGCCCAGTTCGGCCTGGACCGCCTGCATCTGGTCGGCCTGCGCGCGGGCGGCGCTGTCGCGGCGGGCCAGTTCCTGCTCGTGGGCCTGGCGCAGTTCGCGCAGTTCGGTGGTCTTGGCGTCGCGGGCGGCCTCGGCGGCGGCCTGGGCGTCGCGGGCGGCGTCGCGGGCCTGACGGTGCGCGGTGATGGCCTCGGCGGTGTCGGCGCGCACCTGCGCCAGGTCGACGCGGTCGCGGGCGGCGGCCTGCTCGGCGGCGGCCTGGGCGTCGCGGGCCGCGGTGGCCGCGGTCTCGGCGCGGGTTCGGGCGGCCTCGGCGGCGGTGGCGCGGGCGTGGGCGTCGGCGGCGGCCTGGTGGGCGGTGACGGCCTCGGCCTCGGCGCGCTGCACCCGGGCCAGTGCCCCGCTTTGTGCTTGGGACAGTTGTTCGGCCAGGGCGGTCAGCTGCTGCTGCAGCGCGTCGATGGCCGCCGGCAGCGGCGCGGCCAGCGCTTCGGCCCGGCGCAGCGGCTCGTTGACCGCCGCGGCGTCGGCGGCCCGGCGGTCCCGGCTGGCCTGGTCGGCGTGCGCCTTGCTGCAGTACTTGGCCGGGCGGCCGCGGCCGGCGGCCGGCACCGGCTCGGCGCAGTCGGCCAGCGCGCACACCGCGCCCGCCGCCGGCTGCGCTCCACCCTGCACCGCTGGGCTCCCAGTCCGGTCTTCCGCGCGGTCGGCGGCCGTAGCGCCGGATGCGGCGGCGTCACTGGGACCGGAAACCTCGCCCTGCTGCCCGGTCACCGGACGCGGGCTGTCCTCGTCGCTGCTCACCCGCCTCATCCTAGCCCGATTATCGCGTAGTTTCGACGCGAAAAATTAACACGGCGAGCGAAACGCGCAACAGCTTGGCTGTTGAGGCTCCGGGATAAGGACGGTTATCCTGGACCAGCAGTCAGAGGTGGGCCGCCGTCGCGCGACGTGGCCCCTTCGGCTCGAGGAAGGTTGAGGCGGCCTGTGCGGCGAGCACAGGAGGCAGTCGCGTGGGGGCGCTGGAGGCATGACGGCCGAATGTCCGTTTCGCGAAGCTCGGTCCGGCGGGCCGACAGCCCCAGCACGCACCGGCACACATGACCAAGCACAGGAGGCTCCTGGTGGCACGAGAATCCACTGGCACCGGCCCGCACCACAGGCCGCCCTCGCCACCGGTGATGGTCGAGCCGGTCCGGCCGCTGACCTCGGCGGCCGACACCGTGCCCGGCACGGCGGCCGGCACCGCAGCGCCCGGGGCGGCGGCGGTCGCGGCGGCGATCGCCGAAGCGGTGACGCTGCTGCCCGCGCTGCCGTCCGACGCGCCCGGCGACCGTTACGGTCTGCGGGCGCTGACCGTGGCCTGGCTGCGCGCCCAGACCAGTGAGGCCACCCGCCGCGGTTACTACCGCGACCTGGCCAGCTGGCTCGACCACTGCGCCCGCACCCGGCTGGACCCGCTGGCCGCGCGGCGCGCCGACATCGACGACTGGACCGCGGCGATGACCGTCACCGTGCGCGGCGCCACCCGCGCGCCCAGCGCCGCCACCCGGGCCCGCCGGTTGGCGGCGGTCTCCTCCTGGTACACCTACCTGCAGTCCAACGACGTCGCCGACCGCAACCCCACCCTGCTGGTCAAGCGGCCCTCCAGTACCGAGATCGCCGCGTCCGCCCGCAAGGCCCCCACCCTCAGCGTCACCGAGACCGCCCGGCTGCTGGACACCGCCGAATCCCGCGCCGCCGCCCGCGACACCGAGGCCGCCTGGCGCGACGCCGCAGTGATCGCGCTGCTGTTCTACACCGCGCTGCGGGTGTCGGCCTTCACCGGCGCCGACCTGGCCGACCTGGGCACCGAGGCCGGCTACCGGGTGCTGTGGCACGGCGTCAAAGGCAAGGGCCCCACCGGCCGCGACTTCGTTCGCCTCGATGGCGAACTATGCCGGGTCCTGGACACTTACCTGGCCGTCCGCGCCCGCCGCCACCCCGGCGGCACCTGTCCGCCCGGCCCGCTGCTGGTCACCGCCCCGCACCCCTACGACCCCGCCAAACCCGGCGACAAACGCCTCACCCAACGCGACATCACCAACATCCTGCGCAGACAGGCGCGCCTGGCCGGGCTGCCGGCCGCCGACCGGCTCTCCCCGCACAGCGGCCGCCGCACCGTCATCACCACCCTGCTCGGCCACGACATCCCACTGGCCAAAGTGCAGGACCTGGCCGGCCACGCCGACCCCCGCACCACCCGCGGCTACGACGACACCAACCACAAACTCGCCGCCTCACCGGTCACCGACCTCACCCGCATCCTCGCCAAACACCGCACCAACGATCTCCGTCCACCCAGCGAGCGCAGGTAGGACATCCCTGTTGCCACCGCGCGGCGCGAAGCCGCACCGCACAACTGCGCGACAAGGCATCGGTTGACTGGCCGGCGAGCGCTGATCGAGGCCATCATGACCCGCGCACTTGAGCTGGGCAGGGGCTCGGCTGGTCTCATCGCCGACGACGCCATCGAGATCCCTGTACGTGCCCGCCTCGGCGCGCCGGGGCGGGCACGCCGACCTCGACGGCGTGTTCGACGAGTACACGCCGGATCGACCGGAGCTTGGATCGACCGGAGCTTCGCCTATCCCGGTCCTGGTCGACCGACTCCGAGCGTTGCCACCCGCTGCAACATCTCTTTTGAGGCCGTTGCGCTCTGGTGCAACCCCGCGCGGAGCTGGCTTGCTGGAGACGTCCCTCAACTGCCCGGCGTCGTCGGCTTTGAGGAGATGGAAGGACAGTTCTCCCAGCGAAAGGACAGCACGATGTCTCACCCTGCCCGCAACATCCCCCAGCCGCCTGCGAACGTATCTCCGCAGGCTGACCGACGCGGCCCTGGGGTGTTCGTGCCCCGGCACGTGCTTGCGGCGGGAGTCTGCATCCTCGTGGGGATCGCGGCGGGTGTGCTGGTCTGGTCCTTTCCGACCATGTGGGTTCCAGTGGGGGCTGGGGTTGCGGTGGCTGGGCTGGCGCTGGCGCTGTATGGGGTGTGGCATGGACGCCACCGCGTCTGAGAGCAGACCGGTCCCATGTCACCTGTGTTCATGCCGCGACGGGGACCCGTCGGAGACTGCGAGCTCTGGCAAGCGCACGAAGTTCGGGGAGTCGGCGGCACGCCCGGCCTCCAGACGGCCCGGGCAACGGGTGTTGCTCCACAGCGAGACAAGATCCGCAATGGGTTGCAGCAGATGGCAACACCGAAGGTGTTTAATGGCCTGCGCGGTCGGGGCGGGCTGCCGATGATGGCGGCTATGACCGAGCTCGCCACCAGTTCGCCGGCTTCCCCCCGGGCCTCGGCTGGTTTCAAGCCGCTGGATCCCAAGCTGAGCCCCGAGGTTCTGGCCTGGGCGAACGAGTTGCGGACGATATGGCTGGCCGCGGACATGTCGGTAAGCCGGTTCGCCAGCCGCCATCCCATCGACAAGGGCACCCTGTCGCGCTATCTCAACGGCAAGCGTGTCCCTCGAGATCAATGGTTTCTCAACACCCTGCTGGCCATCCTCGCTGGAAGGGGTAAGGAGGTCTCTCAGGAGGTTCGCGAGCACCTGACTCGGCTGCAGTTGGAGGCTCTGCAAGCTGCCCACCCTGGTGAGTACCGCGTGCGCCTGGCCAGCGACGAACTGGAGATCGCCGCGATCCGGCGGGATGAGGCCGAGGGCTATGCCCGCAGCCTTGAGGAACAGATCGCCGACCGCATCCGCCAAGTCGGTGAGCTCACCGACATGCACGATCGGCTGCGAGCGGCTTGGGACGCCGACCGGGCGGCTTCGTATGCGGAGAAAGAACGCCTAGGCCACGAGATTGGCGTCCTGAGGCGCCGCCTGGCGCATGCGCGCGAGCGCGCCATTGCTGCCGAACAGCGCTGCCGAGATCTCGAGCGTCTCCTCGACCAGTTGGAGGGCCCAGCACTTCCGGCCTCGGCCGAAATCCTCAAGGGCATCGATCTCACCGATCCGATCGCTGTAACCGGTTTGTTGGACGCGATGGTGCGGGCCGCCATGCGGGAGCAAGCAGTGCTGCTTGCCGAACATGTGGCCGCAGATGCCTTCGTCCGAGACACTGCCGACGTTGTCAGCCTGCTGGAGGCGATGTTGAAAGCACGGACCCGGGAGCAGGCGGTGATCCTCGCCGCTCGCGCTGCCGTGGAGACTCCCGTTTTCTACACCGCTGATGTGATCCGTCTCCTGGAGACGATGCGAAATGCAGGGGCCGACGAGCCGGCCGCAACCTTCGCCGGGCGCGCGGCCGCCAACACTCCGGTCCGCAGCGTCATCGAAGTCGTCCGTCTCCTGGAGGCTATGCTGAGCCTGGGGTTGGCCGAGCCGGCCGTCACGCTCGCCACCCGTGCTGCCACCCACACCCCGGTCCATTCCAGCACCGTTCGCCACACCGCCAGCATGGTGCGCCTGCTGGAGGCGATGCGAAAGGCGGGTGCGACGCCACAGGCGGAAACGCTCGCCAGCCGTATCGCCAACGACATCCCCGTGAGCGACGTCGCCGACGTCATCCGCCTCCTGCACGCCATGCTGAGCCTGGAATTGGCCGAGCCAGCCGTCACGCTCGCCAGCCGCGCCGCCACCCACACCCAGGTGAACGACGACGTCGCCAGCATGGTGCGCCTGCTGGAGGCGATGCGAAAGGCGGGTGCGACGCCACAGGCGGAAACGCTCGCCAGCCGTATCGCCAACGACATCCCCGTGAGCGACGTCGCCGACGTCATCCGCCTCCTGCACGCCATGCTGAGCCTGGAATTGGCCGAGCCAGCCGTCACGCTCGCCAGCCGCGCCGCCACCCACACCCAGGTGAACGACGACGTCGCCAGCGTGGTCCGTCTCCTGGAGGCCGTGGGGAGTTCGCCAGAAATGCAACAGTCGGCCGTCACGCTCGCCAGCCGCGCCGCCACCCACACCCCCGTGCACAGCATCACCAGCATGGTCCGCCTCTTGGAAGCCATGTGGCAAGCAGGAGCGAGACAACAGGCGCAAACTCTCGCCAGCCGCATCGCCACCAGCGTCTCCCTCCGTGACATCGGCGGTGCATTCCACCTGCTGGAGGCAATGCGGAAGACGGGCACGACACCACAGGCGGAGACTCTCGCCAGCCGCATCGCCACCGATGCCGAACTGGACGACGTCGCTGGCGCCGTCCGCCTCCTGGCAGAAATGCTGCGTCTGGAGTTGTATAAGCCGGCGGTCATGCTCGCCAGCCGCGCCGCCACACACGCTCCCGTGCGGAACGCCGCTAGCGTGATCCGCCTCCTGGAGGCCGTCGGGAGTGCGCCAGAAATGCAAAAGGCGGCCGTCACGCTCGCCAACCGCGCCGCCACCCACACCCCCGTGCACAGCATCACCAGCACGGTCCGCCTCTTGGAAGCCATGTGGCAAGCAGGAGCGAGACAACAGGCGCAAACTCTCGCCAGCCGCATCGCCACCGACACCCCCGTGAGCGACGTCGCTGACGGGGGAGTCCTCATCGGCGCAATGTTGAGCATCGGCATGCGCGTACATGCAGATACGCTCACTGAGCGCATGAACACCACGCCGTCCCCGCCGAGCCTCAGATAGGGGGGCAGCCGGAATACGCCAGAAAGGGATCGTTAGGTCGCGTTGTAGCTGGTTGGAGCGGGGATGCAACGACGCCCGAGCGTTCGGCTCGGGCGTCGGTGGCGTAGCGGTGTTGGGCGGCGGTCAGTCCTGGTCTGCGGCGTCGGCGGCTTGCGCGAGATGCTCGGCTTGGCAGTCGGCGCGCCGCCCGTGCCAGTCGTGGGCCTGCGAGGCGGCAGATTCCACCGCCGTCATGGCCTCCCCGCATTCCAGGCAGTGCCGCCCTCGCTCTCCTCGGGCCGGGGCGACGGGGGTCTGACCTCGGCTTCGGTGTAGCAGCATCGGAGCGCTGACCAGGTCCAGATCTCCGCACACCTCGGCCAACAGCCACGGCCCCCCGCGCCGAACATCACGCTCAACGTCGAGACCGGCGGTGAGGCGTTCGCCCCCGCGCCCACCTCGCCCCAACCCCCTTCAGGGAGGGCGGCCACCGTTCGTCCTGACGCTGGGGAGGACGCCGGGCCGGCTGCGGGGCCCGGGCACCCGAGCGACCGGCGGCGCCCCAGGCCGCTGCGGAGTGGGGCGGCGACGCGGGTGATGCTCAATCGGCTCGGACCGGAGTGTTCTGGCCGGCGTGCAGCAGCCAGGCCCCGTCGTCCTGCTTGGTCATGATGTACAGCGGGGTGCCCTCGGAAGCGCCGTCGGGGGTGTGGTAGACCTGCCTGACCTTGACGGCCGCCACGTCCGGCCGCAGGAACCGGGTGTGGACGGCTTGGTAGGTGACGTCTCCGTCCCAGTCGGCCCTCGGTAGCACGGCGCGGGTGAACTCGGCGATGGCGTCCAGACCGACCAGGACCTTGCCGTGGGCGGTCGTCCACAGCGCGTCGGGGTGGAACAGTGCCAAGAAGCCCTCGGTGTCCTTGGTGCGCTGGGTGTGTTCGACGGCGGCCACGACCCGTGCGATGGCGCTGACGTCGGTGGATGGGGTGGGATCGGGGTTCACGACGATCTCGCTTTCTGAATGCGGGGGCCGGGGGCGGCCGCTGCGGCCGGTACGGGCATGGCGGGGGGGCAGTGGGGGGAGCGGCCGGGGATGAGCGCGTTGCGCAGGAAGGCGTCGAAGCGCTGAAGCCAGGGGAAGTCGGTGCGCAGGGTGGGGATGTCGGCTTGGTAGCCGTCCTCTGCGAACCACTGGTACATCCGTTCCTCGATCGGCTTGGGCGCCAGCCGCGTGGGGACACCGGTCACCTGCTGGTAAGCCGCCGCCACCTGCTCGAAGCTGACGGCGTCCCCGGCGATCGCCAGCCGGGCGCCGAGGTAGGCATCGGGTTCGGCGAACGCCTTGGCGGCGATCCGGCCGATGTCCGAGGCCGCGATCATCTGCATCGGGCGGTCGGGGACCACCGGTAGTTCCAGGACGCGTTCGTTGGTGGCGTCGGCGTACCACAGCAGGTTGTCCATGAAGAACACCGGCCGCAGGATCGTCGCCGACGGGAGGGTGGCGGCGATGTGCTCCTCGATGCGGGTCTTGGACTCGAAGTGGTCGATGCCGGTGGCGCGTTCGGCGCCGTCGACGGAGCTGTAGACCAGGTGCGCGACTCCTGCGGCCCGGGCGGCGTCGGCCAGGGCGATCCCGCGGCGGACCTCGGTGGCCAGTTCCTCCTCGGAGACGGCCAGCGGCTGGACGCTGAACACGCCGTGGGCGCCGACGGCCGCCCGGGCCAGTGACTCCGCGTCATCGAGGTCGCCGCGCACCAGGGTCGCGCCGGCGCGGGCCAGGGCGCGGGCGGGGACCGCGTCCGCGTCGCGCACCAGGGCCCGTACGTTCCAGCCGTCGGCGAGCAGCGCCCGGGCGGTGCCACCGCCTTGGTTTCCGGTCGCTCCGGCGACGAGCACGGTCTTGGTCGAGTGCATAGGGTCCTCGTTTCCCTCTCAGTGCGGAGCAATTCGCTCCGCAGATCGAGGACACTACTGCGGAGCCATTCGCTCCGCAAGGTCTAGGATGACCGGCATGGGTGTCTCCAAACAGCAGCAGGCCCGGCAGGCCGAGGTCGCCCGCAACGACGAAGCCCTCCTGCAGGCCGCCCGGCGGGTGTTCGCGCGCGACGGGGTGCACGCCTCGGTCAACGCGATCGCCGAGGCCGCCGGGGTCGGCGTGGGCACGCTCTACCGGCGCTACAACGGCAAGGCCGCCTTGTACGAACGGCTGCTGGTGCTGTCGAACCAGCAGTGGATAGCGACCGTGCGGACGGCCGCCGACCACCCCGACCCGTGGCAGGGACTGCAGAACCTGGTCGTCGAGAGCGTCGAGTACGGCCAGGGCACGCTGGCCCCGCTGGGGAGGCTGACGTCGCTGCCCCCGCAGATGGCCGGCCTCGCGGCCTCGGCAGACCGGGACTTCGCTGTCCTGGTGGACCGCGCGCACGAGTGCGGCGGACTACGCCGGGACGTGACGGCGACCGACGTCCTCCTGCTCATCGAGCAGTTGGGCCGGTCGCCATTGGTCGAGCAGATCCAGGACCTGGACGACCCCGCGCTCGCCACCGAAGCGCGGGCCGCCCGGCGCCGCCTGATCGCGATCGCCCTGGGCGGCCTCGCCGCCCAGCCGCGCGCCGACCTGCCAGGGCCGCCCCCCGCGCAACGCCTGCTGACGGCGCGTTGGCGAACCTGATCCGCCCCTCGGCCCCTGCACCGCGCAGGGCCGGGTCGGCCCTCCGCTCCCGAACGTGTCCCCAGCCGCCAGGTAGCCGAGTGAGAGGTCACGGTTGCGGTTCGTGATCGTTGTAAGACGGGTTTACCGCGCGGTAGCGCATCTCGGTTGTTCAAGGGTGTTCCCGATCTCGGGGGGGCCGATCGGGCGAATGGGGTGCATGGTGCGTCGGGAGTGGGAGCCGGAGGAGCTGATCGCAGCGTGGACGCTGCTGGACGGCGACTGGGAGCTGGTGGGGAACAAGACGGGGGCGACCCGTCTGGGCTTCGGTCTGTTGCTGAAGTTCTTCGAGCTGGAGGGCCGGTTCCCGCGGCATGTGGGTGAGCTGCCCAAGGCTGCTGTCGACTACGTGGCTGGGCAGGTCAAGGTCGATCCGGCGCTGCTGGCGGAGTACGACTGGTCAGGGCGGTCGATCGAGCGGCACCGGGCGCAGGTGCGGGAGGCGTTGGGGTTCCGGGAGTCGACGCGGGCGGATGAGGATGTGCTGGCCGAGTGGCTGGCAGACAAGATCTGCCGATGGTGTTCACCGATGAGGGGCTGCGGTCGGCGCTGCTGGCGCGTTGCCGGAGTCTGAAGATCGAGCCGCCGGGACGGGCGGACCGGATCGTAGGAGCGGGCCGGGCCCGGTTTGAGCGGGAGTTTTGCCTGCATGTGCTGAACGGGTTGTCGGCGGATGCGGCGCGGTCGCTGTGGAAGCTGGCCACGGGTGAGGACGTGTTCATCAACACCTTGCTCGTGCAGTCCGTCCTGAAGGATCCCGCCTGGCAGCAGAAGATGACCGACGCCGACAAGCGCGGCCTGTCCCCGCTGTTCTGGTCCAACGCCAACCTCTACGGCACCATCGACATCGATATGGGACGCCGCCTCGACCTGGACCTCGCCGCCTGAGCATCAGGGCCAGGCCATTCGGCCAGGTCACCGTCGTCCTGTCTACTCGATCATCCCGGCCGGGCGGGCGGGGGTGCTCTGGTCGGGAAGCAGGCCGTGCAGCGCGGTCCGTACGGCCACCCGGCTCACCCCGTGCCTGCGGGCGAGGGCGGCGATCGAGGCGCCCTCGTCGCGGAAGGCCGCGCGGACTTCCGCGAGCATGGCGCCGGACAGGGCGGGCGGGCGGCCCCGGTACCGGCCTTCGGCCTCGGCCGCGGCGATCCCCTCGTCAGTCAGCTCGTTCTGCAGATCTCGCTGGAACTGGCCCACGGCCGTGATGACATTGACGAGCAGGTCCGTGGTGGCGTCCTTGGCCGCGAGGTCGGCGAAGTTCGACAACGGGCCCGACAACACCCGCAGGGCAACGCCGCGGGCCAGGCACCAGGCCCGCACGTGATGGATGTCGACCAAGTCCCGGCACAGGCGGAACAACTCCGAGACCGTCACGGTGTCGCCTGGGTTGGCGGCCGCGGCCAACTTGGCGAACCCGGGCCGCTCCAACGCAGGGACCTTGGACGTGGTCGCGGCGTCTTCGAACAGCAGCACCCCGGGTGCCGTGCGAAACCCCTCGGCGACGCCTTCGGCCCGGACCAGCAGACCGGCCTCGGTCAGGATGTGCCGCTGCCGCAGCAGGGACTGGGTCGCGGTCGACGACCGGGAGTACACGATCTGCACGGGCACTCCTTGAGTGTCAGGCCAGGCGGAGGCCGGTCAGCCGATGAGGTTGACGGTGCGGCGGAAGGTGGCGGCGGCGGTTTCCAGGTCCGCGAGGGTCTTGCGCCAGCCGGCGGCCTCGGTCTCGTTCATGTCGACCCAGTTCTGGTCGCCGAACTCGCGGGCGAACTCCGCGGTGTGCTCGGCGGTCTCGGCGAGCTTGTTCAGCACGGTGCCGACGCTCATCCCGCCGGACGGGCTGGTGGAGATCGGCGGCCGCGGTGGCCATGGCGGTGGTCTGCTGCTCGATCTCGTCGTTGATGTTGGTCAGGCTCGCGCGCCATCCGCTGTCGATGAGCTTTACGGCGGGGACGAGTCAGGCGTTGATCGCCGATTCCAAGTAGTTACGGGCGTCGGGCAGCCCGGCCTCCCGGTCCTCGTCGGTCAGCTCCTCCTACGTCGGTAGGAAAGTGCAGTCGTGGGCGAACTGCTGACGGGCCTTGGCCAGGGCCAGCACGCGCGGGTCGTCGAGCGGGATCTGGGGCAACAGCACGGCGCTCTCCTCCAAGGGGTCGGGCTCCCATCTTGGTGTCGTTAAACCATGTCGTCAATCAAGGCGCGAATCTGTCACTCAGAGGTGGTCTTTCGTCCGCTGATGTCCGGTTTCCTGGGCGTCGGCGAAGGTCTGTCGTCAAACCGCCTAATCCCGACACCCCCTGGGACGCCACCTAAAGATCGATTCCTACGTGGGGCTGCGGACACGTTCGGGAGCGGAGGGTCCGCCACGGCGAGCCGATACGGGCCAAAGGTTGGTTCGTCGGCGTCCGGCCGTGATGTGATGTCCTTGCCTGACAACCGCATTCTTCGCTTCGTGCGTGCCGTCCAGACCCCGCGCCGCGCCGGACTTCGGACCGGCGCCCGCCACGCCCCACTTGGTTCCGCCCTGGAACCGGTGGCGTGCAGGGATCGCCGGTGATGCCTTGACTCCGATCACCGCGCACGGGAAGTCATCTCGATGGACGCCACGCCCGCACCACCCCACCAGCCCGACCCCCGCGACCACGCCAACAGCCCTGCCGCTGAACCTGCCGGCGGCGAGGCGCGTCCGCCGGTGGCGTCGTCCTCGCGCGAGGAGCGCGCCTTGGCGGCGCTGGTGGACCTGGCCGACACCCTGATCACCGACTACGACCTGGCCGATCTGCTGTACCGGGTCACCCGGCACTGCCTGGACCTGCTGCAGGTCGACGGCGCCGGGGTGATGTACGCCGCCCCCGACCAGTCCCTGCGGCTGCTGGCCTCCTCCACCGAGCAGATCCGGATGCTGGAGCTGTTCGAGCTGGACGCCGAGACCGGGCCCTGCCTGACCGCCTACCACACCGGCCAGGTCACCCAATACGTCCAGCCCGGCCCCTACGATCCGACCTGGGAACCGCTGGTCACCCGCGCCGGCCAGGCCGGATACCGCGCGGTGTACGCGGTGCCGATGAACCTGCGCGAGCACACCGTCGGCGTGCTGAACCTGTTCACCCGCGCCGCGCAGGAGCTCAACGCTCCCGACCAGGGGCTGGCCCGCGCGCTGGCCGACATCGCCACCATCGCCCTGCTCCAGCAGCGCGCCATGGACCAGCAGGCCATCCTCAACCACCAGCTCCAAACCGCCCTGGACTCGCGCGTCTACATCGAACAAGCCAAAGGCATTATCGCGACCCGGCAAGGCATCACCACCGACGCGGCCTTCCAGGTCCTGCGCAAACGCGCCCGCTCCACCAACCGCAAACTCGCCGACATCGCCCGCGCCATCGCCACCGACACCGTTCCCCCACCCACCCCGGAGCGGCCCGAACCCTAAAGCCCGCCCAGCACCGCCACCGGTAATCCCGACACCCTTGATCGTCTCTCTGGCGGTCAGAGGTTCAGCCGTCCGGCGCCGGGACGCAGGAGCACAACCCACCAGCCGCTGGAGTTGGGCTGCGCTTCCAGATCGGTCGGCGCGATCACGGGGTTGCGGCTGGTGATCAGGGTGCCGATGTAGCTGACCGCCTCGTCGCTGGGCATCGGGTCCCACACCGGGCGGAACTGCGTCGGCGAGTCCCGAGGGGAGAGCCGCACCCGGGAGGCGGCTTGGGCGCCGATCTGTGTGATGAGCTCCTGCCGGAACTGGGCCAGGTCGGGGTCGGTGTCGGCGGGCATGCGGGGTTTGCGTTTCCACCAGGGCATGAGGCGATGTTCTCATTGCGCGCGGGAACGGGCTGCTCAGCGCGGGGAGTCGCGGAGGGTCCATCGGTGCTTGGCGGCGAGCGCGGTCAGCGCGGCGCGGAGTTGGTCGATGCGTTGCTGGGCGTCGGGTCCGGCGATGCCGATCGTGATCGCGGTGTCGGTGACGTGGTAGGTGGTGTGGCGTTGTTCGGCGGCGGTGCGGGCGGCGGCGTGGACGCGGCCCCGGAGCCGGATCGCCTTGGCCTGATCGGGTTCGCGGTCCAGGCCGTCGATGGTCAGGTGACACAGGGCCGGGGGCGGCGCGTCGGCCGCACCCGCGGGCTCGGCTTCCAGGCGGGCGCGCAGCCGGGCCCGCTCGGTGCTGCTCAGCGGTCGGCGCCGCAGCAGGTCGGGCTGACATCACCTGCGGCATCGACACCTCGCTCGACGCCGGACCGCCGTCCCCGCCCGGCGGCTCCGGTCCCAACTCGGGTCCCAACTCGCCGCCCGACAGCTGACGCAGCACCACCGCCCAGGCCGCCGCCATCTGCGCGGCCGCGGTCTTCAGCTTCGGGAACGTCTTCAGCTTCTCGGCGTTGCTGGCCCGGGTCGCCCCCGACAGCAGCTGCGTCGACATCAACAGGTCAAACAGCAGCAGAGCGTCATCGATCGACGAGCGCTCCAGCTGGCGCACCGTCGCCACCAGCGTCGCTACCCGCCGCTCGCCCTTCAGGCCCTTGATCTTGGGGGCCTTGGCGTTCAGGCCGTAGGAGGCCAGCTCGGCCAGCTTCACCGGCGCCACCCCCACCAGGTCCACCGCGCCGGTCCCCAGCCCCAGCACATAGGAAGCCCGGTCCAGCGCCTGGACCTAGCCCGCCCCCGACAGCTTGGTCACCGGGGTGCGCATCCACTCCAGCGTCGAGACCCGCTGGCCACCCGGCACCTCCAGCGTCTCGATCAGCGCCCGCCGCGTGTGCACCGGTGTCGGCGCCACCACCGCCGCATTGATCTGCCCCAGAGTGTCGCGCTGCACCTCGGCCACCAGCCGCGTCAGCGGCGTGATCCCCGGCAGCAGCACCCGCTCCTCCACCAGCCGCAGCGCCGCCCGGTCGAACAGCTCCCGCCGCGAGTCCCGCGTCTTGGCCACCCGCGAGGCCACGAACGCGGCGATCTCGGTCTCGGCGTCGGCGAACTCACGAAACCCCAGCAGGTCCCGAATCTCGCCGGTGTGCTCGTACTGCGTCGGGCCCCGCTCGGCGTACTCCTTGATGCACGACGCGTCCTCGATCCCCAGCTGATCGGCCACGTAGTCCACCACCACCCGCGGCACCCCCGCCGGGTCCTCCAGGAACGTGCCCAGCATCCGCGCCGTCCCCCACTGGTCCGCCCAGCCCAACCGGTTGTGCCGGCGCCGCTTCTTGCGCGCGAGCGCCAGCCCCTGCTGGTCCAGGAAGAAGAACCGCTCCAGCTCCTCCGGCGTCGGGTCCGCCACGAACACCCCGTACCGACGCACCTGCTCATCCGACAGAAACTCATAAGCCACAATCCGTGACCGTATGGACGCTTCTGGTAACTACTCGCCAGTAGTGCCGAACTGTGATCATTTGACCACTCTCGGACAAAAAACCCTGCGTCGACCTGCCGCTCAGTCCTTAGCGTAGCTACCCGTCAGTAGAGTCCCCGGACCCCTAACCACATAGGCCGCTGAACCTCGAGGATCCCTGCGCGGGTGTTGTGCTTCAGCCGGCGTGGTGCCGGTAACTGCCGGGCGGTGACCCGTACTGGCGTTTGAAGGCATGGGTGAAGGTGTACTGCGAGCTGTAGCCGACCTGTCGGGCGATCGTGTTGACGGGGGCGTCGGAGGTGCGCAGGAGCCGGGCGGCGGTGGTCATCCGCCACCATGTCAGGTAGGTGAGCGGCGGCTGCCCGACCAGATGGGTGAACCGCCGGGCGAAGGCCGCGCGGGACAGGCGTGCCTGCGCGCCCAGCTCCTCGACGGTCCATGGTCGGCTGGGGTCTGCGTGGATGGCGCGCAGGGCTGCGGCGATGGCGGGGTCGTGCAGGGCCGCGGCCCAGCCGGTGGCGGAGTGGCCGGAGACGCGCTGTTCTTCGAACCACGCGCGCAGGATGTAGAGCAGGAGAAGATCTAGCAGGGTGAGCAGGATGGTGTCGGAGCCTGGGCGGGCGTCGCCGTCCAGTTCCACGCCGAGGAGCTCGACCGCGGCGTGGAGTTCCCTGTGCCGCCCTACCCGCGTCGGTAGATGGATGACCTCGGGCAGGTCGTTTAACAGCGGATGCGGCCCGGAGCCATCCAGGAGGTAGGCGCCGCAGAGCATGACCACCGTCGGCGGCCGGTCGGCCGACGTCTCGTCGTTGCGGCCGTCATGGACTCCGGTGAGCATTGAGGGCGGCTCGCTCACCGGGGTGGACGGGTCGTCGGCCAGACCGTGTGCGGATCCGCGCGGCAGGAACGCCACGTCACCCGGCCCGAGCGCGACCGGCTCCCCCTGCGAGGGGAGAAGCCAGCACCTTCCCTGGAGCACGATGTGGAACCCGGCGGACGGCACCGCCGGAAACCCCTGGGCGAAGGGAGCGGACCTGGTCACCCGGCCCGAGTGGGGCCGACCGGTACGCGCCGCACTCACCACATCAGACAGAACATCCACGCAGCCAATGTAACCAACAACGACTCCGGCGAAGACAATGACGCAAACTCAAGAGCGGATCACGCATCCCATCGTCTTGTATCGGCGCCTTACGGTGCTGATGGCTGGGCAACCGCGCAGCTCCCATCGTGAGGAGACGACATGAAGATCGCCGTTTATGGCGCGAGTGGATACCAGGGAAAACTCGTGCTCACCGAACTGGCACGACGCAACATCGAGACGGTCCTGGCCGGACGCAATCTCGCGCGGCTGGAGGAGGCCGCCGCGGCGGCCGGCCTCCCCGACGCGGAACGACGCGTGGCCGACACCAGCGACCATGAGGCGCTGGTGAGCGCGTTCCGCGGCTGCGACGGCGTCCTCAACTGCGCCGGACCGTTCACCTCGTCAGGTGAGGCCGTGGTCCGCGCCGCGATCGCCGCCGGCTGTCACTACGTCGACACCTCGGGCGAGCAGCTCTACGTCAAGAAGATCTTCGACACCTTCACCACGGAGGCGGAGAACGCCGGGGTCACCGTCGTACCCGCCGCCAACGACGGCTGTGTCCCGGTAGACCTCATGGCCCACATCCTGGCCGACCGCCTTGACCCGGCCGAAGAGATCATCACCACGCATGTGGTCGTCGGGGGTGGTGGCATGTCGCGCGGCTCGCTGCGCTCGGTGGTCGAGACGATCAACGACATCAAGGCGGGCGGCCTGGCCTACCACGACGGCGACTGGCGCCCCGGCATGCCCGCCCGCCACACCGCGATCACGCTGCCCGGACAGTCGGAGGCGACCCCGGTGATGGCCTTCCCCGTGTCGGAGGTGGTGACCATTCCCCGCCACATCCGCGTCCGGCATGTCCAGGGCCTGACCGAGGCGGCGCTGGGCGACAGGCTTAACACCCCGCTCACACCGCAGATCATCGAAAGCCTGCCCGAAGGACCCGACGAGGCCAGCCGCCGCACCCAGCACTTCACCTACGTGCTCGACGCCACCAGCACCGACGGCCGCCGCGCCCGCGGCATCGTCCAGGGCCCCGACACCTACGGCATCACCGCGGTGATCGCCGTCGAAAGCGCCCGCCGTCTCATCGCCGACCCCGCCAAGCCGGGAGTACTCGCACCCGCCCACGCCTACCACCCGGCCGCCTTCCTCGACTTCCTCATCCCGCACGGGATCCAGTGGAGGATCGAGGACGCGCCAGCAACCTGACCACGAGCCTTCTCCGGTAACGACCAGCCACGGTGTGAGCGTCTGGGCCTGATCTCGGATCCCGATCAGGCCCAGCTCATTCCCGGCCCTCTTCGGGCGAGCCCCCGAAGACCTGTAGATCAGCTACCTGGCGGCTGGGGACACGTTCGGGAGCTGAGGGCCTACAGGGCCGCGTCCGGATCGGAGCCGCGCATCGACTTGTGCAGCGCGGAGATCAGGTTGTAGTGGCCCTCCTGCGCCTTGTCGTACAGCGGGGCGCGCCGCTGGACGTGGTGGGCGAGCGCGGCGGTGTCCAGGGCGGTCTCGTGGTCGGGGAGGGCCTGGAGCTGTTCGGCCATGTTGAGGAGGTGGCGGCCGTCGCCGTCGGCCATGGCGGTCAGGGCGCGGCGGGCGTCGTCGTCGAGGGGCAGCCGGTGGCCGGTGAGCCGTTCGGCGCGGTCCAGGAGTGTGGACAGGGTGGCTTCGTCGAGGCGTTTGAGGACGAGGACCTGGGTGCGGGACAGCAGGGCGCCGTTGAGTTCGAAGCTCGGGTTCTCCGTGGCGGCGCCGATCAGGGTGATCGTGCCGTCCTCGACGTAGGGCAGGAAGCTGTCCTGCTGGGCGCGGTTGAAGCGGTGGATCTCGTCGACGAACAGCAGGGTGCCCTGGCCGATGCCACGTCGGCGTTGCGCGGCGGCGAAGACCTTGCGCAGGTCGGCCACGCCGGAGAAGGTGGCGGACACCGGTTCGAAGGCCAGGTCGCCGGCGCGGGCGAGGAGCCGGGCGATGGTCGTTTTCCCGACGCCGGGCGGCCCCCACAGAATGGCGGAGCTGAGGCGCCGCTGGGCGACCATGCGGCCCAGCGGGGCGTCGGGGGCCAGGAGGTGATCCTGCCCGACGACCTCGTTCAGCCGGGTGGGGCGCAGGCGATCGGCGAGCGGCCGGGCGGGCTCCTCGTCGAAGAGCGGCAGGGGCGGTTCCATGGGTCTCTCGATCGGTGGCGGGCGTGGCGAAGCTTTGTTGGCAGGCGTCGGCTCAGCCGCTGGTGGGCGCGCTCGGGATGCTCGTCGGGGGGCGTGGGCGATCGCGTCGCGGCAATCGCTCGACGACCAGGTCGTAGGAGTCCTCGACTGCGTCGGCGATCAGCCGCTTGGTGATGCCGGGTCCCGGCCCGAGCGTGATCCAGTGGCGTTTGTCGAGGTAGCGGCCCGGCATGATCGAGGCGTAGCGGTGCACGTGGGCGCGGGCATGCTCGGGGTCGCACTTGACCGTGATGATCTGCTCGTCCGGGTCGTCGGTGACGATGAGGAACACCTTGCCCGCGACCTTGTACACGTCGAGCCGGGGGGTGAAGGGGCGTCCGTGGCTGACGCCGGGCAGGGCGAGGGCCGCCTTGCGGGCGGTGTCCTGGAGCCGGTCGCCGGCCGCGCTCACCGGGATGCCCGCGTGCCGGCGTAGGTGCGCGGGTCGACGGGCTGTTCGGCCTTGGGCAGGTGAGCGACGACGAGCCGGTAGGACTCGGTGACGAGCTCCCGGATGAGGGACTCGTCCACGCCGTCCCCGTCCTCCAGCGTGATCCAGTGCTTTTTGTTCATGTGGTAGCCGGGGGTGATGTGGCTGTTGTGTTCCCGCAGGGCGAGGGCTTCGCCGGGGTCGGCCTTGAGGATGACGACGGGACGTCCGGGGACCTCGGTCATCAGCATGAACACCTTGCCACGCACCTTGAACACCTCCCAGTCGTCCCCGAAGGGATGGCCCAGCCGGGCTTCGGGAAGCTCCTGCGCGCAGTCGGCGGCGGTCGTGTGCAAAGTCATGGGGTCGTCCTCCTCTTCGAGGTGGTGTGGCGGGTTGTGGCGCTGAAGACCGCCGAGCACGTGCCCCGCGGTCACGCCGGCACAACTTCATCCTGGCCCGGAAATCGCCGAGCACGCCGTAGACTGCGGACATATGATGGTCGGCAAGCGACATCCAGCCCCGGAGGGCCAGGCCGGACCGGCCGAGGTCCCCTTGCACGGCTTCCATCCCCCGGTCGGCACACCCTTCGGGCTGGAGGTGAGCACCGTCGAGGACTTCTTCGCCGAGCACGACGACTGGCCGTGGAACCCGCCCCGCCCGGGCCGCGCCACCTTCCACTACCTCATCGGGGTCACCGAGGGCGAGCTGCGGCACGACGTCGACCACCTCACGCGGACCGTCGCCGCCGGCCAGTGGCTGTGGGTGCGCCCCGGACACACGCAGTGCTGGCATCCGCCCGGCACCGCCCGCCTGCTGGCCCCGCTCACGGCGCACGAGGCCCCCGCCGTGCTGAGCCCGCACGCCGACGACGCCGCCTGGCTCCACCAGACGGCCCTCCAGCTCCTCGACGAGCACCGGGCGCTGGGACGCCGCTCCCTCGATGTCCACCACGCCCTGCGGCGCAGCCTGCTCGAAGCGCTGCTGCTGCGCCTGTCCAGCGCCCCCGGCATCACCCCCACGGGCACGGTGACGGCCGGCACGGGCCGCGGTGAGACCTACGGCCGGTTCGCGGACGCCCTGGAGCTGCACTTCCGTGAACTGCACCGGGCGGCGGACTACGCCGCGCTGCTGGGCTGCTCGGTCCGCACTCTCAGCCGCGCCGCCCGGACCGCCACCGGCAAAGGGGTGCGTGAGCTCATCGACGAGCGGCGCCTGCTCGAAGCCCGGCGCCTGCTGGGAAGCGCCCGGTGGGACGCCCGGAGCGCGGCCGCTCATCTCGGTTTCTCCGACCCCGCGAACTTCGGCCGCTTCTTCCGCGACCGCACCGGCCTCACCCCAGGCGCGTTCGCGGCCGGGGAGGGCACGACCGGTCCGTGACCGGAGTGCGGCGCGCGGATGCGCGCCGCTCAGTCGTTGAGGACGACGACGTGCTTACCCGGGATGGCACCGGACTCGACGCCGGCCTGGGCGTCCCGGACCTGTTCCAAGCCGTGGTAGACCTTCGCGACCGGGGCCGACAGGTGCCCTTCGGCCAGGGCCTGGAGCTGGCGGGCGAAGACGTCGGACGGCAGGTCGGCGGCCTCGCCGGCGTAGCTGGTCAGCCGCACCCCGGCGGGGATCATGAACGGGGTGAAGTCGGGGATCGACCACTGCCCCGCCAGGGCCCCGGTGAAGCAGACGGTGCCCGGGCGGCGGACGGTGCGCAGGGTGTCGGCGAGGACCGAGCAGCCCACCAGTTCCAGCGCGGCGTCCACGCCCTCGGGGACCAGGCCGCGGACCATCTCGGCGATCTTCCCGTCGTCCACGAGCGGGTGGTCGATGCCCATGGCCCGTAGTTGCTCGGCGCGCTCGGCGTGACGCGTGGTGGAGATGACGGTGGCGCCGATGTCCTTGGCCATCGTCGCCGCGCTCAGCCCGACCGTGGAGGTGCCGCCGCGGATCAGCAGCGTTTGCCCGGCTTGAAGGTCCAAGCCGGTGGTCAGCGATCCGTAGGCGGTCTGGAACATCTCCGGCAGCGCGCCGACCACGTCCCACGGCAGGCCGGTCTCCATCGGGATGACCTGCGAAGCGGGGACGGTCGCGTACTGCGCGTAGGAGCCGTCGAACCGGCGGCCCATGCCGCCCATCATGGTCGCCACCTGCTGCCCGGGCCGCAGCCCGCTGTCCTGGTCGGCCTCGTCGACCACGCCGACGCCCTCGATGCCGGGGACCCGCGGGTAGGTGACCTCCGGGTCCGACTCGCCCTTGCGGGTGGTGACCTCGGACTCGTTGACACCGAACGCCTTGATCCTGATCCGGACCCAGCCGGGCTCGCGGACCGGCACCGGCACATCCCGGATCTGGAGCGCGTCCAGCCCCCCGGGCCGGGTGACGACGACGGCCCGCATCGTCGCGGGCGCGGCGCCGCCGCCTGCTGTCGGTTGCCTCATATCGAGCCCCCTACCCCAAGGCGCACCCCGGATGATCGGTCCGTGGGTGATCTTTCGCTGTCGCGTACCGCCCGTTGACCCTCAAGGGCGGTCGATGCCTTTCCACAGGTCGAGGACCGCCCGGTAGTGGGCGGTGGCCTCCCAGGGCAGGTTGCCGACGCTTCCCGAGGCGGGCCGGCCGGTGACAGCGGCCCACAGACGGGCCTGCCCGCCGCGGCGGCGAAGTCGAGCACGATGTCACCGATACGCGTGTCACGCTCGGCCTGTTCCGCGCTGCGGCCCGGCTTCTCCTGGCCGACCAGGGCGTACATCTCGGAGCCGTGCACGGCGGGCGCGCCCTCGGCCGGCCCGATCACCAGGAGGCGGGCGTTGCCACCCGCGGCGGCGTGGGCCAAGGCGCCGCGCGCGGCGGGAAGCCCGAACAGGTAGTCCGCCATGAGCGCGGCGCGGACCTCGGCCGGGGTACGGCCCCCCTGGTCGTAGGCATCGACGAGCTTGGTGGCGCGGGAGCGCGAAATGCGCCACCCCGCGACCTCGTCGACGACGCGGTCGAGGGTTCGCGGGTCGAACCGGTCGAGGTCGTTGGCCACCCACCAGCCCATGTCGTCGCTGGCCATGCTCAGCAGCACGTCCACATCGCGGTGCGCGCCCGAGGCCAGGACCTCCATGGGATGGGCGTGCACCACCGCGCCGGGCTGCCCGATGTCCAAGACGACGCCGGTGGCCTTGTTGTCCACCCCACCGCGCACTCCGAGGTCGGTCCGGGGCGACCTTGCGCAGGGCGGCCACCAGACAGGCCGGTTCGAGGTCGATCAGCTTGTCAGGGTTGCCCGCGACACCCAGTTCGGTGACGAACCGCTCCGCGAGCTCCTCGGCCCACCAGGCCGGGATGCTACGAGCGGGCCCGCCGGAGAACCCGGCCAGGCGCCGGTACAGGCCGTCGGCCGAGGCAGCGCCCAGCAACCCGAACGCGGTGTAGGCCCCCGCGCTGTGGCCGTAGACGGTGACGTTGTCGGGGTCGCCGCCGAAGTGGGCGATGTTCCGCTTGATCCAGGTCAACGCGGCGATGACGTCCTGCAGGAAGAGGTTGCTGGCCTCGGCGAGCCGCCCGCCGTACTGCGACAGCGAGAGCGCCCCCAGCGCGCCGAGCCGATAGTTGATCGACACGCCCACCACACGTCCCGTCGCGGCGAGGCCCGCGGCGTTGGAGGTGATCTGCGTGTTCGCGCCGTACTCGAATCCGCCGCCGTGGATGTACACGGTCACCGGCAGCGCCTTGTCGGCCGGCTGCTCGGGAGCCCAGACGTTCAGGTTCAGGCAGTCCTCACCCATCCCGCTGTCGGCCTCCAGCCAGTCTCCGCTATCGGCCTGGACGGAGACGACCCCCTTGCGGTCGTAGGCGCGGTCCGGATCGAAGTCCGCGACCACAGGGCGGCGGTACCGCTCGGCGGTGGCGTACGGGATTCCCCACCAGGACCGCACTCCTGGTGCGGTCGGAGCCTTGGGTGCGGAGGCGGTCATGGCGTGTCCTTCCGGCGCGGCTCGGAGCGCCGCGCGGCATGTCAGCGGCTGTTTCTTACGGTGACTCCCTCCCATCTTTCTCCGGAGCCCGACACCGCCCCCAGCGAACAGCGGACACTCGATGGTCGCCAGGCGACACTTCCCCATGATCTGGCTGTTCGCGATCTACGGCTACCAGCTCTCCCCATCTACGGCTACCAGCTCTCCCCGCGCAGCACCGACCTCGCAGACACGCCTCCGCGGCGCACCAACACCTCCGCCGCCGACAAGCCCCTCGACACCATCACATCGACCGCCCGCGCGCGCCTCTCACCACACCCCCGACCAGCTACAACGCTGGCACGCGATCCCTTTCTGGCGTATTCCGGCTGGCCCCCAGATAGGCCTTCGGGTTCCGCGAGACAAGACCGCACGGGGACCGGTGCGGGCCGGAGACTCCTTCGCAGGGTGGTCCTCATCACCGGAAGGTGGGTCGAAGAGCATCACGAGCGGCCGACGCGTCGTGGCCTTCGCTCTGCCCCTGCCCGCCCAGCGCCGCAGTACGACGCAGATACCGCGGCCGGGTGGCCCCGACGGGGCGATGCCGGGCTGCAACGCGCCGATCGCCCGACGGCCGGGCGCAACGCGACGGGCAGCAGCAGCGCTGATTGCCTCTGTGCTAAGCGACGTTATCGCGCGGCAGATCACGCTGCGGGCGGCAGTGGACGGTTTCCGCGGTGTCTCCGCTCGGTCAATCTAATGCGGGAGCACCGAACGTGATGCAGTCGTAGGCCTGGTCCAGCAGCACCTCGACCACGTCGTGCTCGGCCGCCTGCAGCAGCGCCTCGGCGTCCCAGTCCAGCAGGCGCTTGGTGGCCGCGGCGAGCGTGGACTCCAGCGCATGGTTCAGCTCGCCATCGTGGAACAACACAACCGTCACCGCATCATCGTGCCGGACACCTCCGACAAAGTGCCGCACAACCCCGCTCTTCCTGTAGCGGGTCGAAGGCTGAGTCGCTGCCGAGTTGCCGTGACTGGCCAGTCTTCCCGAGCGCCCGGGACTGTGGGGATTTCTGTTGCTACGTTCCGGCAGCGGCTCACGCGGCCGGGAGGTGGCAAGATGGCGCAGCGGGTCGGTCCGGATCAGCGGGCGGCCGCGGTGGCGCGCCTGCGGGCGAAGGCCGGCCCGACCGAGCTGCTGCGGTATCGGCGGCGGCGCTCACCGCGGCCGGGAGCCTCCTGCTCGCGGCCGCCTTGATCGGGGCGTGGACATCGGGCGGCGGCGTGCTCGACGCGGGCGCGGCCGTCCTGGCCTTCGGTGCCGCTTCAACGCTTCGTCACGGTCGACTCTGTCGCGTGCTGCCGCTGCCGCATGGGCGGCGGGCGGGGGCCTCGGCCTCTTGGTGCTCGTCACGGCGGTGACCGGCCCCATGTTCCGTGACGTCTCGGACGCGGTCCGTCTCGGGGTGCCGCTGGCGGTCTTGGTGCCCGTCGCCGCGCTCGCATCCGGTGTCCGCGGTGTGGCCTGGACGGTCGTGGCCGCCGGCGCCTTGCACCTTCTCGTCCCATTCGGGGCGTTGGGCAGAGCTGATGTAGTCGCCATGGCCCGTACCGACACCGTACTGCTCACCAGAGTCCTGGGGCTGCTGGCGGCCGGGGCAGCGGCAGTCGTCCTGCGGCCGGTCCCCGACTATAGGGCCTGTTTCAAAGTTGATCAGAGCCATTCGTTGATGGCGACGATGTGGACGGTGGCCTGGTAGCGGACACCTCACCGGAGGGTTCTTAGGCGTCATCTCATTTGGCGGATGAGCTGTAGCCTGCGGTCGTGGAGATGGTTGAGCGGTTGGTGCCCGAGGAGTTGTGGGAGTTGTTCCAGCGGGTGGTGCCACCTGCACCGACGCGGCCGCAAGGTGGCGGCCGGCGTCGGCACGGTGATCGTGAGGTGCTGGCGGCGATCATCTTCGTGGCCACCACCGGCTGCACCTGGCAGCAGCTGCCGCCGGTGTTCGGCCCGTCCGCGCCCACCGCGCACCGCCGCTTCACCGAGTGGAGCAAGGCCCGGGTGTGGGCCAAGCTGCACCGCCTGGTGCTGGACGAGCTGGGCGGGCGCGGGGAGCTGGACTGGTCGCGGTGCGCGATCGACTCGGTCAGCGTCCGCGCGAGCAAAGGGGGGAGCTGACGGGCCCGAATCCTAATGACTCCTGACCGCCGCCCGTCGGCCCGGCCGTTTGGTCGATGTCTGGCCCGAATCAGGAGCATGGGACTCCCCTCGACAGGCGGACACGTTGGCGGGGCGGAGCCAGGCGGGCGGCGATCGCTGGTGGGCTTGGAGGTGAATCCAGCAAGATCGTGGGCTGAGCCAGTCGCAGGGACACCGCTCACCTGGATGAGGGCCACGAGCCCTGACGCAGAGGGCGGCCCTGCGGTCGGCTGGGGTCACGGACTGCTGATCGGATGTTGAGCCCCGAGCTCTCTCATTAGGGCGTGGCGTGTCCCCTGCACGGCTCACCGACCTGCACCAAGTCCCGTCGAAGGAGCGGTGAATCTTGAAAGTGACCTGCGGGATCGACTGGAGCGAGAAGCATCACGACGTCGCATTGCTCGACCAAGACGGCAAACTGATCGCACGCAAGCGCATTCTGGACGACGCCGCCGGCTGGAAGGCCCTGTTGGAGCTGTTCGCGGCGCATGGCGATACTCCCCAAGAGCCGATCCCTGTCGCGATCGAGACAGGCCGCGGCCTGCTGGTCGCCTGCCTGCGAGCCACCGGCCGCAAGGTCTATGCGATCAATCCGCTCGCCGTCGCCCGCTATCGGGAACGCCACACCGTCGCCCGGTCCAAAAGCGACCACGCCGACGCCATGACCTTGGCGAACATCCTGCGGGTCGACGCCGCCCACCACCGGCCGCTGCCCACCGACTCCGAACTGGTCCAAGCGATCGCGGTGCTGGCTCGCGCCCAGCAGGACGCGGTCTGGAATCGCCAGCAACTGGCCAACCAGCTCCGTTCCCTGCTGCGCGAATACTTCCCCGCCGCCCTGAAGGCCTTCCAGGTCAAGAACATCGGGCTGACCAGCCGCGAAGCCCGTGCCGTCCTGGCCCTCGCACCGACCCCAGCGCGAGCGGCCAAGCTCACCAAGCCACGCATCATCGCCGCGCTGCGCCGCACTGGACGCGAGCGGAACCTGCAGGCCTGGGCCGACCGGCTCCACTCGATCTTCCGCGAAGAGCAGATGCGCCAGCTTCCGATGGTCGAGGACGCCTTCGGCAAGCAGGCGCTGGCACTGCTGCGTCAGACCGATGCCGCCTGCCAGGCCGCCGACGAACTCGCCCAGGCCACCAGCGAGGTCTTCCATCAACATCCCGATGCCCGGATCGTGACCAGCTTTCCTGGCCTGGCCGACCTCACCGGCGCCCGGATCCTGGCCGAGATCGGCGACGATCGTGAGCGCTTCGCCGACGCCAGACGGCTGAAGGCCTACGCCGGATCCGCACCCATCACCCGCGCCTCCGGCAAGTCCACGGTGGTGCACCACCGCAAGGTCAAGAACCAAAGGCTGGCAGCGGCCGGCTATGTCTGGGCCTTCGCCTCACTGCAAGCCGCCGGCCCCAGAGCCCACTACGACCACCGCCGCAACGTCGGCGACCGCCACTCCAGCGCCCAGCGCAACACCTTCAACCGCATGCTCGGATGCCTGTTCCACTGCCTCCGAACCGGCACGCCCTACGACGAACAGCAAGCCTTCGGCCCCCGCCTCGCCGCCGCCGCTTGACACACGACGAAGATCGGATGTCTGTCGACCGCAGCAAGAACGGGTCGAAGATCCATCTGCTCGTCGATCGTGCCGGACTGCCGCTGTCTGTCGGAATCTCGGCGGCCAACACCCATGACAAGCTCGCGCTGCAACCCCTCGTGCGCGGCATCGCACCGATCCGCTCACGGCGCGGCCCGCGCAGGCGCCGTCCCACCAAGCTGCACGCCGACAAAGGCTACGACTACGCCGACCTGCGGCACTGGCTGCGCGGACGCGGTATCACCCCGCGCATCGCCCGCCGCGGGATCGAGTCCCCGGCCCGGCTGGGCCGGCACCGCTGGGTGGTCGAACGCACGGTGTCCTGGCTGAACGGCTGCCGCCGCCTGCACCGCCGCTACGAACGCAAACCCGAACACTTCCTGGCCTTCGTCGCCATCGCCGCCACGCTGATCTGCCACCGCCGACTCACCAATTGAGACGACGTCTTAGGAGGGAAGGGTGAAGCCTTCGGGCGGGGAGCCTTCGACGAAGAGCAGCCCAACCCGAACCTTGCCGTCTCGGATCTCCCTGGCCCGCCGGTACCCAGGGGAGTCGTACCACTGCCGGACACGGTCCATGTCGGGGAACTCGATGATCAGGAGCCGGGAGGAGGCCCAGGCGCCTTCGATCGGTTCGGGCACAGAGCCCGCGACCAGGTAACGGCCGCCGTGGTCGAGGATCGACCGCTGGGCCACGGGAGCGTAGGCCCAGCCGGCCTCCTCGTCGAGCACATCGACGTTGGCGATGACGTAAGCAGGCATGGAAACCCCGTTTCCTTTGGACACGCCGTATACATTTGACTCGGCGAAGAGTAATGCATCCCTGTAACCTGCTCAAGGTGGGCATCGATGACGGCGAACGCGGCGGCGGCCCGATGAGCCGCCGGGAGCGGCTGCGAGTGGAGACGAGCCGGGAGATCAAGGCCATCGCGCTGCGGCAGATGGCCGAAGGCGGGCCGGGAGCGATCTCGCTGCGGGGCATCGCCCGCGAAATGGGGATGACCGCTCGCGCGATCTACAGCTACTTCCCCACCCGGGACGACCTGATCACGGCACTGATCAGCGAGATCGGCGCCTCGCTCGCGGATGCGCTGGAGTCCGCCAGCAACGCAGTACCCAACACCGACCCCGGTGGCAGGTTGACGGCCTGGGGCCAGGCGCTGAGGGAGTGGGCACTGGCCCATCCGGAGTGCTTTCGGCTCTTTTACGGACATCCCGTCCCGGGCTACCAGCCGCCCGAGGACGGGCCGGTCGACCAGACGGCCCGCCGCGTGTGCCGCGAACTCACCCGCCTGGTGGCGACCGCGTGGCCGCATGCCCGGCACCACCAACCCGAAGACACCTCTTGGTCCGACCTCCATCCGGACTACGTGGCGAAGATCCAGGAGGATCTCCCCGACGTGCCGCCCGCCGCGGCGGCCCTCGCACTGCGCGTCTGGGGCCGGATGCACGGCCTGGTCACCCTGGAGATCGACGGCCACATCCACCCCGTAGCAGGCAACCCGGCCGCCCTGCACCGAGCCGAGATGCTCGACCTGGTCAGGTCACTGGGCCTGAGCTGAGCCACGTCTGATCACGCCATAAAAAGTGACGGTTCGCCACGTATAGCTACTCTGGCCCTGGGGCCACGTTCGGGAGAACACCGCCGTTTCATAGACGGTGACCGGCGGCCGAAAGCCTCGGCTGCGGATCAGACCGGCTTTCGCTTCAGACCCCCCTCCGGGGCAGTGCCGCAGCAGCGACTTGCGGTCGTACTCGCCAGACTTGATGTAGTCGGCCATGTACGGCGCCAACGACAGCACGTCGTCCGTGATCGCAGCCGGGTGGTTGGCCAACTCCTCGTTCGGATACAGGGCCGCCAGCGTACGAGCGGCCAGGTCCACGGCGCGGCCACGGATCTCCTGATCTTCAGTCGCAGCCCGGAACCCTACTCAGGCTGGGACACCCTCCACCGATAGAACCGGCAGCGGCGTGGACCAGGCCGGTTCGGTGACCGGCAAGGCACCGAGCGCGGTGCACTTCAGATCGCTCAGCTGGCGTAGGCTGCCTCGGCCGTGTCGCTACTGGCCGTTCCGATCCTCCAAGCAGTCTCGCGGGCCTACCGCTTGCGTTTCTTCGTCCGCTTCTTGGTTGTGTTCCTGGTCGCCGACGTCCCGCCGCCCCGGCCGAATTTCTCCCACAAGGACCATCCCCGCGTGCGCGGGGAACGGGGCTGTGACTGGACGGTGACGAACCCGCCGCGGGGACCATCCCCGCGCGGGGATGATCCCTCCTGGTCAAGGCCAAGCCCATGCTCACCGACTGCTCCCCGCGCGCGGGGATGATCCCGGCTCGACATCACCACCCAGACTGCGCGACGCCTGCTCCCCGCGCACGGCGTTGCTACGGGTTGGCCGCTTGGTCCAGCACCGCCACGGGCTGCTGCGCGTGGGCGGCCTCATCTATCAGTTCCGCCACGCCGAACTCCACGGCCACCTCACCGCCACCTACCCGGCCTGGGGGCGCCCGGAACAGCCCGGATCCAGGTGGAGGCGGCCCGCGAGGGGCGCCGGACGTCCACCAGCGAGGCCCGGATGCACCAAGGCGGCAAGGAGGTCCTGCGTGTCACCGCCACGTTCGCCGACCTCGACCAGGCCAACGGCCGCACCCTGTCCCTGGCGCCCATGCCCGACCTGCCCGCGCCGGACGATCTCGTTGACCCTTGGCCGACGTCGCGCCGCCCGGCATTGCCGGACGCGGTAGGCCCGGCGGGAGGCGGCCTTGTGCGTTGGCTGCCAACAGCACGGTTTCATGCGGTCACGAGATCGGGAAGCGGGACGGGATTGTCCTCCGGGCTCAACGCGCTGGTGCGGTTGTGGAAGCGGGCCGCGGCCGCCGGCGGGGAGCAATGACAGCACACCAGCCCGGCCAGTTCCAGCCCGCTTGTCCCGAGAAGACCCGATCAACCCCGCAACCTGTGCGCCCACCTGTGCCCCCTCCGGCCGCCCCGGCTGCTCCGCGCGGCACGCGGCCCGTTCCCGCCGCCGCTCGCAGCGGGTCAACGGGCCCGTATCGACGAGGGCACTCCAGGCCTGCCGCCTCACCGCACTTAAACAATCTGTTCAACTGGGAACGTTGACAACGAATAGTTCAAGTGCCAGTGTGAGGGCATGGCTTCCACGGCGCAGGCTCCAGACGATCCCTTCACCGCTCCCGATCCCGGCCGGACCCGTGCCCAGCGTGAGTTCGCGGCCCTGTTCCGCATCCGCGACCGGCACGCGGGCGGCACCCGGATGCGCGATCGGCAGGCGCATCCCGATGTCCCGGGCCCGCATGAGGCCGTGCGGCTCATCGCCTTCCTGCTGTCGGGCGCGGCCGCGCTCAACGACGATGAACCAGAAGTGGACCATGGCGACATGGTGGCCGCGCTGACACTGCTGCCGCGCGTGCGCGCCGAGTTCGACGACCTGGAGGCCAGCCTGCTCATGATGGCCCGGGGGCGGGGCATGACCTGGCAGGAGATCGCCTTCGGCCTCGGCCTGGGCACCCCACAGGCCGCCCGCCAACGCTATGAGCGGCTTGCCGAACGCGCCACCCCTGATCCCATCGCCGAACCGTGAGAGCGCACCCGGCTGCTGCCGGGGACGACGGTGGCTCCGCACGGGCGACCTGGCCTAGCCCCCTCGCAGCGACGCGCAGAGTTCCCACCAAGGTGGAGGGATGCTTTGCGCGTGTCACATCGCAACGGCCCCCGCTGCTCCCCTCCGGCCGACCATGACCAAGCGGACTCACCACCCTGCTGATTCCACGCGCAGTCGGCTGAGACCGTGGCCCCAGTGTGAGGATGGCGGCAGCGAGAACGGGCAATCGTGACATCCCGGCATGCCAGGACCGGCAGACTGCGCAGCATGGACCTCAATCGTCGGGAGGCCGGGACCCGAGGCAGGCTGCGGCGATCGGTGGTGACAGTGGTGATGGCGTGTGCGTTGACCGCCTGTTCGGGGCAGCAGGGGCAGATCACCGCGAGCACGTCGCCGGTTCCGGCGACCGCCGAGATCGTCCAGCGCCCGACGACCTTCCCGCCCGCTCCGACGCATCGGCTCGGGTACGACAACGCCAAGTACTGGACACAGCGCGCCTTCACCGAAACCGGCCCCAAGACGGGACGCTCGTACGCTCTGGACGCGCCGGCCCAACGGCGCGCGCTCGCGCTCGCCGACGCGCTCGGGCTAGCGGCGACTCCCATCTCCTTCGGGGCCAATCCCTGGCAAGCCGCGCAGGGCACGGCCAAGCTCGAAATATGGCCTGACAGCGGGGGCCGCTGGAGGTACCGGCGGCAATCGACCATCAGCGGCTCCGCAACGGTGGACGATCGCCAGGCCCGCGCACTGGCCCGGCCCGTCCTGCGTGCGGCCGGACTCGATCCTGCTGGCGCCCGAGCCGACCACTCCACTGCCGTGCTCGAACCCCGCGTGCAAGGGCACCCGACCTGGGGCTGGGAAACCGAGATCCACCTTGATGCCAAGGGCGTCGTCTACGCCTCCGGCTGGCTCGGGCCTACCCGGGCGGAAACAGAGCGTGCGCTGCTGGCCGCCGCGCAGGCGTTCACCCGCCTGCAACAGCAAGCGGCCAGACCGCGTAAGGCGAGCAAGGCATGCCCGGCCGTCTTCCGGCCCCATTCGCCCGGCTGCCCTCCTCCCACCGTGCCGTCCTTGGTGACGGGAGCACGGTTCGCCTACGCATTGGACTGGGGCCTGGAGGGGCATCGGCCCCGGCTCGTACCTGCCTGGCTGTTCACCAGGCAAGGCGTGCCTGCTCCCGCCGTGTTCGCCGCCTGAAGGCCAGCAACACGCTTCGAGTCGGCATGCGACGGCGCGACCTGTCTGAGCTTGTTATTAACATCTGACCTGCGTTTTCATTGATCCATTGTTGCTGTGTGCGGCGGGTTCAGGCTTGGCGTCGGGATTTGGTTCCCTGCTTGTGGTGGGCCGGGCGTGCATAGGCTTCGCCGGTGGCCAGGACCCGGCCGACCTCGTGTTGTGCGATGTGCTGGCGGTTGGTGACGCCCTGAAGCGCCCCGGGGGGACTGATTAGCTGTGGCACAGGCAGTGATCTTCCCGGCGAGTCAGGTTCTCCTGGAGGGAGGCCAGTTGCGCTGGAGGCCGCCGGACTGGCCTTGTTGAGGCGCTTCCCAGCGCAGGCCGCCGTTCTCGGGGGCGGGGGTGATCCGTTGCATGCCGCCGAGTTTGCAGTTGCCTTCGAGGGTGCGGGTGGAGAAGAACACGATGGCCGGTTCGACGGACACCAAGACGGCGGCCGCCCGGCACCTGTCGCCGCCGCCGGTCACGGTGATCTCGACGGCCTCGGTGCCCGCTGTGCCGTCGGAGATGTCGAAGGTCTTTCTTGGGGGCGGGGCCGTGCTTCCGGCGGTGGGCCGTCCAATCGTGGTCCACCACTGGCCGCGGTAGCGTTCGGGGACCCGGTCGCCGGAGGCCTTGGACAGGGTGGCCGATGTCGATCCCGCCGTCCAGTTCAGCGTTGCGTCGCCCGCCAGTTCCATGCTCCAGCGTGAGCCGTTGCCGCAGGCTCCGGCGGGGACGCTGCGCACGGTATGGGACCGCAGTTCGGCGGAGTCGGCGCCGGCCGGGATCAGCGTCAGCCGGGTCTCGCACAAGGTGTCGTCGGTGACCGACCAGATCGAGCCGGCGGTGCCGCCGCTCGGGCCCGGTCGCAGGGTGACGCGCCGCAGCCACTGCTCGCGGGTCGCGGGGTGGTAGGACTGGCCTTCCCAGGTGCCGACCATGGCCTGCGGCATGTGTCCGGCGGGTGTCGTCGGCGTCCGCCCGGCCGTAGGCGTCGTCGCGTCGAGCGCCGCCGGGACGCCCGGCTCCGGTTCACCGTTCTGAAGGACGACAAGTGCCACGGCGATGGCGAGAACGGTTCCGAAGGCTCCGGCGGCGAGGTAGGCAGGTGTCCGCGTCCGCCGCGTGGCCGGTGTGGTGTCGGCGGACGAGGGTGGCGGGCCAGACGGTACCGGCCGTCCTCGTACATCGGTATGGTGCGCCGGGAGCGCGCTGAAGGTGGGCGCGTGCTCGGGTGCTTGGAGTTCCAGCAGGCGGGCGGCGCCGCGGCCGATGTCGGCGGTGACGGCGGCCGGCAGCCAGGGGTCGGCGGGCTCGTCGGGCAGGAGGGCGAGGATCTCGTCCGGGCGGGGACGCGCGTCGGGGCTTTTTGCCAGGCACGCCTTCGCGACCTGCCGCACCCGCTCGGGCAGCGCGCCGAGGTCGGGCTCCTCGTGGGCGATGCGGTACATCACCGCGTGCATGTCGAGGTCGGGACCGCCGAACGGTTCGTGCCCGCTGGCCGCGTACGCCAGCACCGCGCCGAGGCAGAACACGTCGCCGGCGGGTGTCGGCCGCTGCCCGCGTATCTGCTCGGGCGACATGAAGCCGGGCGACCCGATGACCGCTCCGGTACGGGTGGCGACGGCGGCGTCCAGCGATCGTGCGATGCCGAAGTCGATGACGCGCGGCCCGTCCAGCGTCACCAGGACGTTGGACGGCTTGAGGTCGCGGTGGACCAGGCCGCAGGCGTGCACCGCTTGCAGCGCGCGGGCCAGCCCGCCGGTCAGCGTGAGAGTGGAGTGCTCCGGCAGCGGGCCGTGCCGGGCGACCGTCTCGCGGAGCGTGGGGCCGGGCACGTAGGCGGTGGCCAGCCATGGCGTCGGAGCGGAGGTGTCGGCGTCCAGGACCTGCGCCGTCCAGGTGCCGCCCACCCGCCGGGCCGCCGCCACCTCCCGCTCGAAGCGGGACCGGAACTCCCGGTCGCGGGCGAGTTCGGGATGCACCATCTTGACCGCGACCGTGCGTCCCCGCCGGTCGCGTCCCAGGTACACCTGTCCCATTCCGCCCGCGCCGAGCCGGGCCAGCAGCCGGTAGCCGCCGGCTTCCACCGGATCGTCAGGCCGCAGGGCGTCCATGCCGCCGGCTCCTGTCATCGTCGTGCGCCGATACCTCGCGGTGGTCGATCGTGATCAGCATCTGGAGGCGCCGGGCCAGGCACGCCGCGGTGAACAGATGGTCGGCGAGCTCGACCAGGTCGGGATCGGCCTCGAGGTCACCGGTGGCGGCGACCAGCCGGTCGAGTGCCGCGGGGAACCAGGTGCGCGACGGCGTGCCGATGCCGGCGGGGAAGGGGCGGGTGTTCCACGGAACGAAGACCTCATGGTCGTTGAAGAGCCTGCCGAAGAGTTCGCGGGTGCCGTCGGTGAGGACGAGTGCGTCGACGCGCGCGCGAGCCGCCGGGTCGGCGGTCACGGCGACGGCGACCTCCGCCCTGTCCTTAGCGGCGCGCGGCCGCCGGAAGGTGATGCGGTCCTCACCGTGCATCACGCCGAACGAACCTCCGTGATCGAGGGTCGCCTCGGCGAACGGGCGCCATTCGCCGAGGATCTCGGCTCGGTCCTGCTCGGCCGGATACCGCAGGATCCCCCAAGAGACGTCCATGCGGTCAGCTCATCGCCATCTGCACGACGCCACATACCTCCGCCGGTCCCCAATGGACCCCTGCCGATCTCGAGTCCAGGAAGAGTCCGATCACATTCCTACCTTTGACAATCTGTTGATAATAACAGACGATGTGCGTAGATTTGCGGACAGGGAGTCGTCCGAGAGCGGAACTCGACGCGGGTCCACGTGGCCCTTCCTCGACTCAGAAGGTGTGTGTTGGCATCCGAAGCAGCTCCGGCGTCGCCCGAACCCGTGGCAGGAGCGGGATCGGGGCGCCGGCGGCCGCGGATGAGCCGCGGCGACCGGCAGGAGATCGCCCTGCTCGACAGCGCCGAGCGGCTGATGGCGGCCAAGCCCCTGGCCGAGATCGACCTCGCGCAGATCGCCGCGGGCGCCGGGCTCTCGCGGGCCGCGGTGTACTTCTACTTCGACAACAAGGACGCGGTGGTACGGGCCGCGCTCGACCGGACGATCGAGTCGGCGATGGGCATCCTCACCGTGCACGGCGACCAGGGCCTGGAGCGGATCCTCGACGAGGTGATCTCCGGCTTCGCCGAATGGTGGCGGCACAACAGCGGCCTGCTGTGCGCGATCATCGACCAGACCGGACGCGACGCCGCGCTCCGCGAGACCTGGCGCCGCTTCTTCGAACGCGCCGCCGACGTCCAGGCCGCCGCGCTCGAACGCGACCGGGCCGCGGGCCTGGTGCCCGACCTCGGCGACGCCCGCGCCATGTGCATCGCGCTCACCTACATGTGCGAGCGCAACTGGTACATGCTCTTCTCCCGCGAGCACACCCTCCAGGAGGAGGCGGAGATGCACGCCCTGCTGTCGCGGCTGTGCCGGCGCGCGCTGGGCTACCCCGACCGCTGAGCCGTCTTTCCCCACGAGCCGTTCACAAGGAGCACCCATGCCCAGCCCCGGAAGAACCGCCGGTGTCGCCGTGGTCGCCGCCATGAGCCTGACCGGTTGCCTCGGAACGGACGGGGACGCGGCGCAGCCAGCCCGCGGCACCGGCGCCCGGCCGCCCAGCGGCACGATCGGCACGGCCGACCCGGACAAGGTGATCGCCCGGCAGACCTTCGGGTCGCCGATCGCCGATGGCGCCACGCTGGAGATCGGCATCATCGAGCTGAAGGTCTCCGGGCGGCTGGCCCATCTGACCCTGGTGCTCACCCCCCGAAATGCGGGATCGGACCAGGTCAGCGTTTCTCAGCTGAACGGCCGTAGCGCCCCTGACGTCGCGCTCCTGGACACCGTCAACCTCAAGCGCTACAGGGTGGTGAGGGCGGGCTCGCGCCAGCTGCAGCCGCACTACATCTTCGACAAGGTTCGCAACAACCGGCCCAATGTGCAGACCTACACCTTCGCCGCGCCGCCCGAATCCGTGCGCGCCGTGGACGTCTCGTTCGGGCAGTGGGCCCCGTTCCGCAACGTTCCGGTGACCCGGTGAACCGCCGCGCCCAAGCCGTCGCGGCGGCGGTCCTGCTGGGCGGCGCGCTCGCGCCTGCGCCGGCCGCGCCTGCGCTGGCCGTGGCCGCGCCGGAACCGACCGACCAGGAGATCGCCGCGTCCATCCAGGACCTGGACCATGCCGCGTCGACCCAGAACATCGACCTCGCCGCCTCGATCGTCGCGCTCCGCCAGGAACGCACCGACGGCTCGTCCACCACCCTGCGCATCAACGCCGACGTGCTGTTCGAGTTCGGAAAGCACGACCTCACCCCGGCCGCCCGCACCGCGATCGCCGCCGCCGCGGCCCGCCTGCGCGGCGCCACCGGCACCGTACGCGTCGTCGGCTACACCGACTCGCTGGGAACGGACGCGGACAACCTGCGGCTGTCGCGGGACCGCGCGGAATCCGTCCGCGCCGAACTCGCCCGTACCGCCGGAACGCTCCGCATCGAAGCGACCGGCCGAGGCGAGGCCGACCCCGTCCAGCCCAACACCAAGAACGGCGAGGACAACCCCGAAGGACGCGCCGAGAACCGCCGCGTGGAAATCACCTTCCAAGGCCGCTGAACGGCCGCTCGCCCGCCGCCATGACGGGCACGTTAAGGGAACCAGAAAAGGGTAGATCCGTGAGCGGTCATAGAGGGCATCCTCCGGGATGGTCAGATCCCTACGGTCAAGGCTGGAGCAATCCCGGCGCCCATCACCCCGGCAATACGGGAAGGGGCGCCTCCGGGTCGACCATCGCGGCGCTGGTGTGCGGCCTGATCGCCCTCGTCGCCTGCTGCAACCTGCTCGCGATCCCCGCGATCGTCACCTCCGCCATGGCGATCGGCCGCGCCAACAGCGACGCCGCCTCGGCCCGCAAGCTGACCATCTGGAGCTGGGGAATCCTCGTCCTGGCCTTCCTCCTGCCGATCACCGCCCTCGCCGTCCTGCTGGGCGTGGACGCGACCAACGGCGGCCTCGACGACCACGGTCTCTGACGCCTCGTTCAAAAGCGTCAGGAAATTCTCCGCGGCCAGCGCGCCGCGTAC
This sequence comes from Actinomadura sp. 21ATH, assembly GCF_041951345.1. NCBI lineage: Bacteria > Bacillati > Actinomycetota > Actinomycetes > Streptosporangiales > Thermomonosporaceae > Actinomadura > Actinomadura sp. 21ATH. The sequence continues at coordinate 40,690 of NZ_JBGNUR010000023.1, forward strand.
AGCCCGGCTTCGCTCATCGCACCTCTGGCCTGACCATCTGCTCCTCGAAATGGTGTGCTGCTCACGCACGGAAGAACGCGGCGGAACTCGCGTCATCCTTATGTCTCCTTTCGGCTCGGGTTGATCAACTGAGGTCGTCGATGCACGCCGATCCGGAGGAATTCATGCGTTTCACCCGCGCCGGTTTCGTCCTTACCGCCACAGCCCTGATTATCGCCGGAACCGCTTCTGCGGCCTCGGCGGGGCCGTTCCCCGACCCGGCGCCAGGCGGGCCGCTGCGGCCCCAGGAGCCCGACGTCACCGGCCCCCGCAACCTGGACACGATCACCGTCCAGGCCACCCGGAACGCCGGACGCAGCGTCACCATCGCCTTCGACCGCCGCAGCCGTACCGCCCAGAACACTGTTCCCGCGGCGGCGCGCCGGTTCGTGTTCCTGTTCGACCGCGCGGTCCGCTTCAATCCCGAGGCGTTCCCGACCTGCGCCCGCAAGACCGTCGACGAACAGGGCGTCCAGGCATGCCCGCCCGCCTCCCGGGTCGGTTCCGGCCGGCTGACCGCCTTCGACGGCACCGAGCAGGACGTCCTGCTGTTCAACAGCCGGGTCAACGGGATGCGCGGCGCCCTGGTCGTGATCCCCGAAGCCGGCATGGTCCTGGAGCAGACCTTCGAGCGAGCCTCCGCGCCCTACCGCCGCGACCATCGCTGGACCCTGGACGAGATCGTCCCGCCCACCCCCGTCCCGCCGGCACAACGCGCCGGAACGGCCCGCTTCGAACTCTCCTTCGGCGCCACCCGCATGATCGGCGGCCGCCCGGTCGGCTACGCCGAGACCACCGCACGCCCCGGCACTCGCCTGCGCTTCGGCCTCTGGAGCGAATTCGTCACCGGCCAGACCGCACTTCCCGCCGACACCGCCCGACTGCCCTGACCCCGGAGTAGCCCGCCACAGGCCGGGCCGTACGGACGCCAAGAGACGCGCACCACCGGCCCCGTACGGCCCGGCCACCGCACGCCCTGCTCACACCTGCTGAAGCACGCGCGTTTTTCACCACGCCGCCGACGCATCGCCTGCACCGGGCCCTGTCGCGGGTCCGCCAGCGCCCATCGTCCTGGCGGATCCCCCCGAGCAAATCCCACGTCGAGGTTCGGCTGAACGAGGCCGCCACCCGCTGTACCGCCCCGCAGCAGCAGGCCAGCACCTCAGAGACCCAGGTAGGGGCGGCATCTACGGCACCGCTGCCTGCAACAACGAGTGCGGCGCACCAGCAGCCACCGAAAACCCCTCCCCGCCACCTGTACCGCCGTACCCGCGGTCACCGCCGCGGCCGGGGCCGGGCCGGGGCCGTCCAGGCGCTGGGAGAACCACACAGCGCCATCAGGGCGGGATCCAGCCCAGCCAGACACAGCCGAGCAGGCCGACGGCCAGCATGGCGGTGGCGGCGGACATGAACAAGATGAGCAGGGCCAGGCACGTCGCCTGGCATGCCTCCGGTGATTGGTCGGCCGCCACAAGCTCTTCTGCCGTACGGGCCAGGGCCGGGTCGCGCTTGACCGCCGCGGTCAGCGTGTCCGGCCTGGCGCGCTCGTCCATGGACCTGAGCTCAGGAAACGCGGGAACGAACGCCCTCGCCGCCGCCTCCGTCTCCCGCACCAGGGCCTGCACCCGAGCACCGTTCATGCCGACCAGCTCGCCCAGATCCCCGAACGGCGCCTCGCGCCGCGACTCGGAGTCGCGCGTCAACCTGCCCCGCAGAGCGGTGGCCTTGTCGGCATACTCCTGGCGCTGACCCGCGTCCATGTCCCTGACGATGCCGGCCTGAGCGACGGCCAGCTCCATCGCCGCGGCCACGAGCCGCCGAAACTCCTGATGCTGCGAGATGCGGCTTGCGATGTCCTCGACCACAGTTCCTCCGCAGGTCCTGCCATCACTGACCCGCACCGATGAGGCGGTGGGACCACCAGGTGGCTTCGGTCAGCGCGGTCAGGACGAAGGCCGTGGGGACGGCGCCGACGCTCCTTGGAACGAGACGAGGCGAAGACCGCACTGGCGCGAGCATGCGCCCCCGAACCCGCCACGTCACTGCCCGCCGGGCATCCACATCCGGACACGCGTTCCCGCAACGCGGACCGGCATGCGGGGCGGAAGCGCAGCGCGCTCACGCGCCCGTCACTAGGGCGTCACGGTGTGCGGGGAACGGGCCGGGTGACCGCGATCGAGCCGGGCGCGGAGATGGCCGCACTCGCTCGCCGGCAGCTCGCCCCCTTCCACAACGTCACGGTCGAGACGTCGACGTTCGAGGCGTACGACGTCCGCCGGGGGCGCTTCGATGTCCTCGTGGCCGCGTCGGCGTGGCACTGGGTCGATCCATCGATCGGCTGGCACCGAGCGCACGCCATGCTCCGTCCCAGAGGTTGGGTGGCGCAGCTCGGCCACGTCGTCGTCCGCCGGCCCAGGAGAGCCGGAGGTGTACGCCGAGACCACTGATCTCCATGAGCGGTACTGCCCGGGGAACCCGGACTGGGGTCATCCCCCTGGAGGGCGACGTGCGCACCACCGATGAGGGTTGGGGACCGGTCAAGGAACCCGGCGGCTTGTTCGGCCCAGCGATCGTCCGCTGGTACCCGACCGTTCAGTGGTTCAACGGCAACGGCTTTGCCGATCTCCTACGCTCGACGTCGCCGTACCGAGGGCTCGACCACGACGTCCGAGAGCCCCCTGCTCGACGCCATCGCCGAGCGCATCCGCGATGAGGTGACGGTGCACGCGGCGCGCGAGGCGACCTGGAGGGCTGGCTCTCCAGAAGGGACGAGATGGAGGAACTGGCGGCCGAACTCAGGTGTGGAACGGGCCCTGGCCGTTCCGTTCCCATGGTCGTAGCTTCTGCGGGTTGCGGACCGTCCAGATGCGGGTGACGCGGCCGTCGGCGACGTCGAACGCGGCCACAGCGATGATCGTGCCGGCGTGCCGGGCCACCAGGCCAGGTGCACCGTTGACCGACCGTTCCAGGAGTTCGAGTCCCGGGGCCTTCTCGGCGATGGCGACCATGTACCGGGCGATGTGCGCACCGCCCTCGATCGGGCGCAGCGCGGTACGGGCTGCGCCGCCGCCGTCGGCGGTCATCACGGCGGTCGGGTCGAGGAGGTCGACCAGAGCTGCGATGTCCTTGCTCTCCCACGCCTGTTTGACATGGCGCACCGTGTTGGCCTGTCCGGCCGTCGGCGCGGGGGCGTGCGCGTCGCGTACCCGCCGCCGGGCCGAGGCCGCTAGCTGCTTGCAGGCCGCGGGGGTACGGCCGAGGATGCCGCCGATCTCGGCGAAGGGGTACCGGAAGACGTCGTGCAGCACGAACGCCACCCGCTCGGCGGGCGTCATCGAGTCCAGGACGACGAGGAACGCCATGGTGACCGACTCGTCGAGGACCAGCTGGTCGGCGGGGTCGGAGTCGGCGCCCTGGCCCCACTCGGCGCGATCGGGCAGCGGATCGGGCAGCCACGCGCCGACATAGCGCTCGCGGCGTGCTCGTGCCGAACCGAGCACGTCCAGGCAGTAGCGGACGGTCACCGTCGTCAGCCAGGCGCCCGGGGACGCGATCTCGTCGCGCCGGGTTCGCGGCAGCGCGTACCAGCGCGCGAAGGCCTCCTGCACGGCGTCCTCGGACTCGGCCAGCGAGCCCAGCAGCCGGTAGGCGACGTTGATCAGTTGGCGGCGCTCACCGGCGATCTCGCCGGCATCCGTGCTGGCCGTCCCCATGATCCGGACTCGCCTCCTCGCCTTACCTTTCGCGGGCCCGTGTCGTCGGGCTGGTGAGACCTTATCGATCTGCTGCCTCCGGCAGTGAGGAGACCATGCCATGGCGACCCAGGCGACGGCGCAGCGCCGCATCTCGTTCCTGCAGAGCGCGATCGGCCTGCAGACCTTGACCATCTTCCTTCAAGCGGTCTCGGCCGGACTGCTGCTGACCTCGTCCTATGGCGAGACGCTGCACAGCGCCGGAGCCCGCGTGATGTACGGGACGTCGATGCTGTACGTGCTCGCGGCGGTGCTGGCCTGGAAGCCGGGCGGCGGCTCGGCGCGGCCGGTCCTGCACGCGGCGGGCTTCCTCGCCCTCGCCTCCGTGCAGGTCGCGCTCGGCATCGCGCACGTGCCGTCGGTCCATCTTCCTCTGGGCGTTCTGATGTTCGGACTGAGCGTGCTAGCGCTGGCACGGCGTTGACGAGCGAGAACCGGCATGGACTCTGCGATGCGATGCCCGGATGGCGGGCAGCCAGCGAAGCGGCCAAAACGTCTCCACCAGCTCGCTGGGCGATCATCGCGTTCCGGCCATTGGCCCCGGCCAGTTCCTGGGCCGCCGTGACGGCGACCACTTCTGCTCCGCTCCCTCGCGCTCTGAACTCCAGCGACTATAGCCGCCATCGCTCTGCGAGTGTCCTTCTCATTTCCGGCATTGCTGACCAAGGAGATTCTCCGTGCTCACTCCGATCACCTACGGGCTCGCCAGCGCTCTCATCGCCATGGTCACTCTCATCGGCCTGCGGTTCCTTCTGACCCCCGGGCCTGCGGCCGCGGGGTACGGCGTGCCCGCGCGGAAGGACGGCGACGCCGCGTACCTGTCCATCAAGGGCCTGCGGGACCTCACCTTCGGCGTCCTCGGGGCGGCCCTGCTCGCCTTCTCCGGCCCAGACGCCGCGGGCTGGTACATGCTCGTTGTCGCGATCGCTCCCCTGGGCGACACCCTCATCGTCCTGCGCCACGGCGGCACCAGGGCCGTGGCGTTCGGCATCCACTTCGCCACCGCCGTCGCCGTGCTCATCAGCGCCGCCCTGCTGTTCGCCATCTGACACCCTCGACCACTCACAAGGAGCCACCGCATGTCCCAGCCCATCCCCGACTTCGACCAGGCCATCATCGTCCGCGGCGCCGAGGCCGAGGTCATCGGCCAGGCCCCCACCACCATCCGGCTGCTGGCCGACAGCGACTCCACCGGCGGCGCACTGTCAACTCAGCGCGTCACCCTCGCCGCCGGCGCCGACGGCGCCAAACCGCACCGCCACGACAACTCCGCCGAGCTGTTCTACATGCTGGACGGCACCGCGCAGCTCCTGTCGGGCGACCAGGTCGTCACCGCCGAGCGCGGCGACCTGGTGATCGTGCCGCCCGGCGCGCCGCACGCCTTCGCCGCCGCGCCCGGCCACGACGCCGACATCCTCATCGTCATCACGCCCGGCGTCGAACGCTTCGAGTACTTCCGTCACCTGGAGCGCATCGCCTACGGAAAGGTGCCCCCCGAAAGCCTCCTGGACGTCCAGGAGCTCTACGACACCTACTTCCTCTCCAGCACCGCATGGGAATCGGCCAGGCCCTAGACGGCTCGGGCGCATCACCGAGGAGGTCATCCACCGCCCTCCGCAAGGTGTACGCGGTCCTCGACGACCTCCTGATGGACGCCGAAACCAAAGACTTCCCGCACGACATCGGATCGGCGGGCGCCGGACGTCGGCGAACGCCCGCGTTCCTTGCCCGCCGCCGGCGCGGTGAAGCCGTCCGCGCCATCGCCGCCGGAGTCAAGGTCTCCGGCGGCGATGTCCACGCAGCCCCCCAGCGGCGTCGGCTGCGGGAACGCCGATGTCAGCGCGGGCTGCACCGCGCGGAAACCCACACCGAACTCGTGCTGCATCGCCCGCTTGGACATGCCCGCCCAAGCACCGCGGCGGATCGCCGGCGCCCCCACCCCCGGGTCATGCCCGCTGGCCAGCCCATTCTCTCGTTTGCAGTTGGTGACACGTCCGTTAACGGAACCCCAGGTCCGCAATGGCGGCGGATAGATCCGCCAGCCCTGCCGAGAGGGCCGGGTGTACCAGCTCGCCGCTCCTGGCGTGGTCGTCAGCGCCGTGGTGTTGTGGAACTCCACGTACTGTCGGTGATCGTCGACCACCCGCACGCGGTGGGCTGGACCTTGAGTGAGGGCGTCGGGGTGACCGACGAGGATGTGCTCCGCCTGTCGACCTCGGCCACGCCCACCTCGACTGCCTGGGCCGCTCCGCCATCACCCCGTCCGCCCCGCGCCAGGGCCCCGGCCGCTGTGCTCGCCCGCCGACGGCCCAGACGACGAGGGGGAGAGCGGGCTGACGGCGGGCGCGGCAACGGAAGCGGGGCTGCAGCGTCTTCACCCGCTGGCAATCTGCGCTTCCGCTTCGCTTCAGGTTCCAGAGTCTGTGTTGCCGGTAAGAGCGCTGTGCGGATCATCGTGCTCCTTCAGTGCGGAGGCGGTCCTTCTGGACCTTGCCGGCGGGGGTCAGTGGAAGGCGGGTGCGGATGATGATCTGCTTGGGCACCTTGTAGTCGGCGATGGAGGCCGCGCAGTGGTTCTTGAGGTCCTGTGGAGTGGTCCGCGCGCCGGGGACGAGCACCACGTAGTAGCAGCCGATCTCTCCGAGGATGAGGTCGGGTACGCCGATGCCGGCCGCCATGACGACCTCGGGGTGAGCGGCCAGGACGTTCTCGACCTCGACAGGATAGACGTTGAACCCGCCCTGGACGAACATCTCCTGCCAGCGGCCGCGCAGGGTGAGGAGACCGTCGTCGACGCGGACCATGTCGCCGGTGTGCAGCCAGCCGTCCCCGCTGACCGTACGGGCCGTCTCGGCGGGCAGGCCGTGGTAGCCGGCCATGACCGACGGCGTCCGTACCAGCAGCTCACCGGTCGCTCCGGGGCCTGTGTCCGAGCCGTCGGTGTTGACGACCTTGGCTTGGACTCCGGGCAGTGGCCGTCCGATCGACCGTACGGTGGTCTCCGGATCGGTGCCCCACGGCGTCATCACCACGGCCCCGGACGTCTCGCTCAGGCCATAGAGGTTCATCACGGTCGCGTTCGGAAAGGCACGGGTCAGCCGCCGGAGTAGCGATGGCTCGGCATTGGCTCCGCCGGTGATGACCAGGCGGACTCCGGACGTGTCGGCGGTGGTGAAGGCGGGCGTGTCCAGAAGCAGGGTGTGCATCGTCGGCACGCCGACCCAGACGGTGAGGCCGCTCGTTTTGAGAAGTTGGAGGGCGGCGCTGGGGGAGAAGGCCGGGAGCAGTGCCGTCTGAGCTCGGGCGGCCAGGGCGGCCAGTACGCAGCAGGTGATGCCGCTGACGTGGTTGAGCGGAACGGTGACGGGCAGCACATCGCCGGGTCCCAGCCGCATGTGCCGTGCCTGGGCGGTGGCCGCCGCGAGCTGGCCGCGGTGCGTCAGCGTGGCACCTTTGGGCCGCCCAGTAGTCCCGGACGTATAGATGATCATGACGGGGTCGTCCGGTGCGACCAGTGCCTCGGCTGCGGCGAGGCGCGCCGCGTCCGGTGGGACGGCTTCGAGTTCGGCGAGGGTACGGTCACCGCCCGTACCGATGGACACGACCTCCCGGAGATGCGGGAAGGCCTCGCGGGTCCTGGCCAGGATGCCGAGGAAATCGATGTCCCCGGCCGAGGGAACGGTGAAGACCGAGCGGGCGCCCGAGTCGCTCAGGATGTGTGCGATCTCGCTGTCGCGATAGCGCACGCTCACGCCCACCACGACCGCCCCGATCTTGGCGGCGGCGAAATAGACCGCCAGCCAGCCAGGGGTGGCGAAGTCATTGAGGGCGATGCGGTCGCCGTGTCGCACGCCCAGCCCCAGCAGACCGGTCGCGATGCGGTCGGACCGCTCGTTCATCTCCGCGTACGTGATCTGCCGCTCGCCTGCCAACCAGCCCGTTCGTTCCTCGATGGCCGCCGCGCGCAGCAGATCGCCCACGCGTTGCCCGGTCACGACCTCACCTTGAGGTGCGTGGTGAGGAACTCGATCTGGTCGGCGACGATCCGTTCGACCAGCGGCGGGTGGTACACGGTGAAGTGGTCGGCGTCGTAGTGCTTGAGGACGCCGCGGGGTGCGGTGGCGGCGACCTTGGCCGCGATCGCGGGGTCGATGAGGTTCTCGCGGTCGCTCTGGCACACCAGCAGCGGGCAGCGGATCCGGTACGCGCGCGACGAGGCGTTGTAGAACAGCATCTCCAGCCCGGCGGCGGCCGCCACGCGGTTGTCGAACCGGTAGCCGGGCGGGCAGACAGACTCCCAGCCCTCCACGGCGCCCGGCTGGTTGACGAAGGCCAGTTCTCCGGGGCGGCCGACGAGCGGGACGTAGCGTCGTGGCCGGCGGAGCGTGGCCCGTACCAGGTCGGAGGTGATCGGGATGGTGAAGCGGGCCAGGTGGCGCAGTCCGGCCTTGGTGGCGATGGCGCGGCCGTTGAGGACGGGGCACTGGACGACCGCCGCCGCGAGTTCGGAGTGGCGGGCGGCCGCGGCGACCACGTGGCTGGCGCCGAACGAGGTTCCCCACAGCGCGATCCGGCCGGGGTCGAGTTCCGCCCGGGTACGGACGAACGCCAGGGCAGCGTCGATGTCCTGGGCGTACCGGCGCGGGCTGACGAGCTGGCGTGGCAGGCCGCCGGACTCGCCCAGATGGCGGAAGTCGAACGCCAGCACCGCCAGGCCCGCTTCGCTGAACCATTTCTCGTACTGGTCGAGCATCATCTCGTGGGTCGCTCCGCCGCCGTGCACCAGGATGACGACGGGATGGGGGCCGGGCCGTTCCGGGACGGTCAGCCAGGCCGCGACCTCATCGCCTCCGGAGGTGAAGGAGGTACGTGTCGTCATGACGCTCCGTTCAAGTACGTTGTACGTGTACAGGATCGAAGTTAAACACGTACCTCGTACGTAATCAACAGGGAGAGCCATGCCCGCACCCCGGAAGTTCACGCGGGAGCAGTTGCAGACCGCCGCGCTCGACCTCGTGGACCGGGAGGGACTCGGCGCGCTCACCATGCGCAGCCTCGCCGGCCGGCTGGGCACCGGCCCGATGACGATCTACAACTACGTCGACGGCCGTGAGGGGCTCGAAGAACTCGTCACCGAGGCCGTGATGTCCCAGGTGAGCTGGACCGAGGATCCCTCGGACGACTGGCGGCGGCGGGTCGAGGCCATCGCCGAAGCGATGTGGCGGGCCGTGCGCGCCCACCCCGGCACGATCCCCTTGATCCTCACCCGGCGCAGTCTCGACACCGGCACGCTCAGACCGGCCGAGGCCCTGCTGGAGGCACTCGCCGACAGCGGCCGGTCAGGAACCGACCTCCTGGTGGCCTTCCGCGTGGTGCAGGGCCTCATCATCGGCCTCGCGCAGGCAGAGCTCGCCGGACCGCTCGCACCGGCTCGCGGCGATGATCCGGAGGCGGTCACCGGACGGGTCGCCGGCCTTCCGCCCGAGCGGTTTCCCCACCTGATCGAGATGGCGCGGACCGTGGAGACAAGCGACGCCGAGGCTGCATTCCACGCCGCTATGGAGATCGTCATCGGCGGTCTGGAGACGGCCGCCGCACGGCACGGCGGAGCCCACCGCTAGTTAGCGGGGCTTGAGCAGGAACGGAACGGGCCAGTGGCGTTAAGCAGCGTGCACTCATCCCCCTCACGGAGCATCCGTGGTCACGGATGGGGCTCTACGGTCTCGCCCCGACAAATGAGGGCGCAATGGATGAGCTGAAGAGAGGCGATGGCGTCGCTCGCCGCTCGGCTAGCGTGGCGGAATGTCCAGTCCGATCCAGTTCGTCATCCGCGAGGGCGGCACGGTGCACTTCCGCCGCCAGAGCAGCGGCGGTGGGCCGGGCGCCGAGCGGTGGGTGCTGATCCCTCCGCTGCCGACGCTCGGGGAATTCGCGGACTGGGGGCAGGACCGCTTCGCGTCCGGGCCCGACGCCGCGTTCATGGTGGACCATGACGAGCGCCGGATCCTGGTGAACTTCTCCCATCCCTACGCCTACGACGACTGGGACTCCTACCGGCGCGTCTACCTGCACGTGCTGCGCCGCATGTGGCCGGACTGGCGGGTCGGCTGGGCCTATGCGGGCATGGAGGAGATGCTGCACCACCTGGGGCTGGACCTGGCAGAGGTCGATCCTCCGCACGTCCCCGCCCTCCCAGCCCATCGCGCCGACCGCCTGCCGCCACGGCGGCACCGCGTCAAGGACGAGCGCGGGGGAACGGGAATGCACACCGCCGGCGATAGCCTCTACGCGGGCCTGCTGACCGTCGATGACGGCACTGCGGTCCGGGCCTACGCGCTCGGATCGGGGCTGCCGGGGCTGCTGGCGAGCGGCGAGGAGATCCTGGCCCGCCTGCCGGAAGAAGCGCTGTGCCGCACCAGGCGGGTGATGCCCTTGGACGGTATGCATCTGGACCTGCCCGCCCGCACCGGCGGCTACTGGACGAGCTTCCACGACGTGCCGCTCGACCACGACGACCGGTTCCCCCGGTGGCCCGGATGGACCTGGCGGTTCTGGGAGGACGACCATCACCGGCAGATCGACCTCGCACGGGGCGCCGTGCGGCTCCCCGAACCCGACCTGGACACCGTGCTGCTGGACTTCGCCGAACGCCACCGGCACTGGCAGATCGACCCCGTCCACATGCGAGACCTGCTGCTGGAGCAGATCGCCGGGCGTACCGAGGACGACAAGTACAACGCTCTGGCCGCACTCGTCCACGCCATGTACACCTAGTAGCGGCGTCACTCATCGCAGTTCTGCCACGCGGTGACTCCACCCCAGGCCGACACCAACCGCACGGTCGTCTTCGCCGGAAGCAAGCACAACCCGCATGACCATGCTGGCAGAACAGGTTGATGGCGTCATCGGCATCGACACCCATCGCGACACTTTGGCCGCCGCAGCGGTATCTGGCCTCGACGCGGTGCTCTCACACGCCGCGGCCGCCACTGACCAGCGCGGATATCGGGAGCCGTTGGCGTTCGCTCGCGAGCAGATCCCCGGCGCCCAATGCTGGGCGCTGGAGGGAAGGTGCAGCTACGGGCCGCTGCTGGTGGATGCGGTGGCCGTGGCCGAGACCGCGACGCTGGCGCTGGTGGACGACGCCGACACCCGCACCGACGTGGCGGCTGTGCTGGGCACGCTGGCCGCCCACCCCGCCCCGGTCCGGCTGCGGGTGCTGCTGATCGCCCGCAACGGCGCGGGGTTGCGCGAGGTGCTGGCCAGCCAGGTCGAGGAACCGCACCGCCCCGTGATCGCCAACGCGAAGATCGTGCCGCTGCGGGCGGTGGGCGAGCAGGCCGACGTGGGTGTGCCGAGCCCTCCGGCGTTCCCAGATCGTGAACGCTGTTATGGTTCTTCGCTTGCTGGTTCGCTTACGCGTGCGGGGTGCTGGGTGCCGCGGGGCGGCTTGGGCGGTTTGTGGGTGGCGTCGGGGAGGTCGAGGAGGACCGATTTCAGGCCGGCGAGCTCGGCGCGGGAGGACATTCCGATGTCTCCGGTGAGCAGAGTGACCTTTCGGCCCGCCAGGGTCTGGAACGCCACCGCCCGCGCGATGATCTCGTCGTCGGCGCGGGGCAGGCGGACATGGTGTGGAGGGTCGGGCCATAGGTCCAGAGTGAGCGCGCCGCTCCTCGTACCCGCGGCCAGGGGCAGCTGGCCGCGCTCGCGGACCGTGCCGTGCGGCAACAGGTCGATCATCTGCTTGATCGTCTGCCGGGCGTTGGTCTTGGCGGCGCCCTGGCCGCGGTCCTTCAGCCGGTCCAGCTCATCCAGGACGGCCAGGGGCAACACCAGGTGGATGTCCTGCTCGGAGACGGCGAAGGCGTCGGCACCGACGTCCCAGTCCTTCAAGCGGTCTCGGTGGTGGCAGAACACGTTGGCGTCGGCGACCACCAGCGGCCCGGACCGGTCATCGCGCTCCAGCAGGGTGCTCCACTGCTCCAACGTTGCGATGGCCTGCCGGAGGTGGTGGACATGCTCGTCGATCTCCCGCGTGAGCATCTCCCGGATCGGTCCGTTGCCCGGCTGATCCACCGGCGACAACCCATGTTCCACCGGCGTGACCCCCACCGAGGCGTAGGTGAATTTCACCGGGACCTGCAGGGACAGCAGCGCGTTGTACCGGTCGGTGAGCACCAGCCGTCTCATGTCGGCATCGCTGATCTGCCGACGCAGCTGCGCTCGTGCGGAATTGATCCAGCTCAGGTACTCCCGGTGCAGTGCGTATGCGCCATGCTGGCTGTCCGCCAGGTTCTGCGCGTCGGTGACGAGCCGGCCCATCACCTGCAGTACATGAAGACGGTCCCCGCCCGGTTCCAGCGTGATCAGCATGCGATCCACGTGCCCCAGGCTCCCACCCTGCGACCACCGCATTACCCAAGCCCGGACGGTCCAGGACGGCGGCGAACACCCTTCCGGCTGGCACCGCCGTCCCCTTTAGCCGGTGCCTTCACGCTACGAGCGGAAGTACACGCGGGTGCCTTCGGCAACTGAGGCGAGCCCCCAGGGGCCGATGCGGCTGTGGGGGACCGCTCTTGCGGGGGTGCGGGCCTGGTCACATGCCAGGGCGATGGCGGACGCGTCGTTTGGAGGCGGTGCGTCGCTCTGATGGCGGTCAGGAGCGCGCTCCAGGCACTTTTGTACAGCCGAATCCGTGGTCCTGCGGGGTCATGGGAATCTCGTATCAGCACGCCGTTTGTGACGGCCGCGGCCTCCACACATGCCTCCGCTTGGCTCGCGGTGCTTTTCTGCCAGACCAGCGCGGCCTCAAGGTTCGGTTCGGGGGACATGCGAGAACCCTTCGGTCACGGTGGCGGTTCCTGCAGCAGCGCCGGCGCCAACCCGGTCGCAGGGCAATAAGAAGCTCGCCACCCAGCGGGTGAGCAACTCCATCACTGACAGTTTAGGTGTGGTGTAAGCGTCGAGGTGGGAGCAGGTGGGGAGTTACCGGTTCCGGCCGACTCTCCGATGGGCCGGTGGGGTTTCACCGGTAAGGGGCGGCATCGACCGGTATGCCGGGGCCGGTGGTCATTTCATGGTGTCGGCGGCGCTTTGGATGAGGCGGGCCGACTCTGTCCGCGATAGCGCCTGCTCGCGCAGTTCGGCGAAGAGAGAACGGTGATCACTGATGCGTTCGTCGTCGCCGGTGACAATCTCGCTCAGCGAGCGACCACCTTCCAGATAGAGAATATCGCCGAGGTCGCCGTCGAACTCCAGGATCGTGAAGCCTCCGGTCAGGGCGGGGTGCGCGCCCGCCCCGAAGGGGATGACGTGGATCTGCACGCTGTTGTTACGGCTCAGGGCTAGCAGGTGGCGGAGTTGGTCGGGCATGATGTCGCGGTCCCTGCAGGCTCCGATCCGCCGCCGGACCGCCGCCTCGTCCAAGACGTAGTGCTGCTGTAGCGGGGTGGCTCGCTGCAGGTGTTGCCGCTGCCTTTGCAGGCGCAGCTTCACTGCCGTGGCGGTGAAGGCCTCGTCCTTGCCAATGCCCCGAATGTAGGCGTGGGCATAGGCGGCTGTTTGCAGCAGCCCGGGGATCACCGAGTTCTGCGCTTCATAGAGGGTCTCGGCCCCGGCCTCGTAGCCCAGATAGGTGTAGAAGGCCTTGGACAGGTCGTCTTTGTAGCTGTGCCACCAGCCGGTCTGGCGGGCGTCGCGGGCCAGCTGTTGCAGTGAGCTGACCTGCTTGACGTCGGTGATGCCGTATTCCAGCAGCAGTACGTGGAGATCTGAGCGGCTGATCGGGGTGCGGCCGCCCTCAATGCGAATGATCTTGGCCGTGGACCACTCCAGAGCGCGGGCGACCTGCTCCTGCGTGAGTCCGCGGGCCTTGCGCAACCGCAGCAAGGCGTTGCGTAGCAGGAGACTTTGCACGACCGGACTCGGCCCGTGGGACATGTCGGTTCACTCGCCTTCTTCGGCTCACGGGGGGGTGGGGACGCGATCCGTAGCCGTGGCCGGGCTCGCGACTCGAGGGGAGTGCGGGGGCTGCGGCGGCACTCTTGGTAGGGCTGCGGCGGCGGTAGAGTTGCCCACGCGACTGTCACATAGCTTTACGTTAGCCGACAAAATGTCATGTTGCATCCTGCAACACGGAAGGGTAACGGGTAGCATATTGCGATATGGCTTCAGGTGCGGGTAGTCTGCGTCGCGCTCTGGTGTCAGCCTGGCACCTGTGACTACGAATAGTGATCATTTGCGTGCTTTGGGTAAAGCTTCTTGAGGTGTCTTACCCCCGCCGTGGGCACGGCGGGGCGGCCGGAGGGAACGCGCCATGAGGCCGTCGCAGTGGAGCGACATGGGAACGCGGACGCGCGCCCGGACGCCACCGGGTGCGAGGGGGTGAGGCACCTCCGCTTCACCGCCCTGGTTTGCGGGCACGATTCCTGTGGTTTGACGCGCGGTTCTTGGCCCCATCCGGTGAGCTAGCTCTGGCCCCACTCGGTGGTCGGGCGATGCCGGTTCAGTGGGTTTTGGCCCCACCCGGGGTGGTGGGGTGAGACGCTGCGGTTGCCCGGGAGCACCTGGGGGTGGGCGTGGCGCGTGACCACAAGCTGGAGATGTACGCGGCTATCCGCAGGGATTCTCGGCGTGAGGGTCTGTCGGTGCGGGCGCTGGCCAAGAAGTACCAGGTGCATCGGCGGACAGTGCGTGAGGCGTTGGCCTCGGCGTTCCCGGCTCCGCGTAGGAAGCCGCCGCCGCGGTCCTCGCGGCTGGATCGGTTCAAGCCGGTGATCGATCAGATCCTGTGGACTGATCTGGACGCTCCGCGCAAGCAGCGGCACACGGTGCGGCGGATCTTCAACCGGCTGGTCGCCGAGCAGGAGATGGAGGGCATCTCCTATTCCACCGTCGCCAACTATGTGGCCTGGCGCAAACCGCAGATCATGGCCGAGGCGGGCCGGGGGTCGCCGCCCGAGGTGCCCATCGACCAGGTTCACCGGCCTGGTGTCGAGGCCGAGGTCGACTTCGGGGACGTGTGGATCAACCTGGCCGGGACGATGACCAAGTGCTTCCTGTTTGTCTTCCGGCTGTCTTATTCGGGCAAGGCGGTGCATCGAGTCACGGCCTCGGCGGGGCAGGAGGCCTTCTTCGAAGGACACGCGCACGCCTTCAGAGTGCTGGGCGGCGTCCCGACCGGCAAGGTCCGCTACGACAATCTGCGGGCCGCGGTCGCCAAGGTGGTCGGGCTGTCACGGGTCCGGGTGGAGAACGAGCGCTGGGTCGCCTTCCGCTCGCACCACCATCTGGAGGCTTTCTACTGCCGTCCCGGCAAGGACGGGGCACATGAGAAGGGTGGAGTGGAGGGCGAGGTCGGCCGGTTTCGCCGCAACCACCTGGTGCCTGTTCCCGTCGTTGAGTCGTTGGCGGAGCTCAACGCGATGATCGCCGATTGGGAGGACGAGGACGATCAGCGGCGGATCGGGTCGCGGGTCCGGACCGTCGCCGCCGACTTCGCCGTCGAGCAGCCGCTGCTGCAGCCGCTGCCGGACGAGCCGTTCGAGACCGGCCGGGTCTTTCATCCGCGGGTGAACCGCCGCTCGCAGATCTGCGTCCGGATGAACTACTACTCGGTCCCGGTCCGCCTCATCGGACGGCAGGTCAGGGTGCTGTTGCATGCTTCGGAGCTGGTGGTCTTCGACGGCCGCACCGAGGTCGCCCGGCATGAACGGCTGGTCGCCAAACACCAGCGCCGGCTGGAGCTGGACCACTACCTGGAGGTCCTGATGCGCAAGCCCGGTGCGCTGCCCGGGTCGACCGCGCTGGAACAAGCCCACCAGGCCGGCAAGTTCACCCCGATCCATGACGCCTGGTGGGCCGCGGTCCGCCGGGCGCACGGCACCGATGAAGGCAACCGGGCACTGATCGAGGTGCTGCTGCTGCACCGCACCATGGCCCACGAACACGTGGTCGCCGGCATCGCCGCCGCGCTGCGCGTCGGCGCCCTGTCGCCTGACGTCGTCGCGGTCGAGGCGCGCAAGGCCGCCCAGGCCGACAAGGCCACCGACGCCCCCGCCGCCGTTTCAGGGCGGCAGGCCGATCGGCCGGTCGGCAACCCGGTCCAGATCCCCGACGAGGTCGCCTCACTGACCCAGCGCCGGATCACCGCCCTTCCGCCCGACACCCGGCCGCTGCCCTCGGTGGCCGCCTATGACCAACTGCTGCGCCGCAGACCCCCACCAGCCGCCAGCCAGGGAGACGTCTCATGACCCTCAACCACCAGCGCGGGCTGACCGAACCGGCCGCCGACGCCGCCATCGACCAGGCCTGCCGGATGCTGCGCCTGCCCACCCTGCGCCAGCAGTTCACCGCCATCGCCGACGCCGCCGACCGCGAACAGCTCACCTACCGCGGCTTCCTGGCCGAACTGCTGATGGCCGAGTGCGAGGACCGGCAACGCCGCCGCTCCGAACGCCGGATCAAGGCCGCCGGCTTCCCCCGGCAGAAGTGGCTGAACGACTTCGACTTCGAGGCCAACCCCAACATCCAGCCCGCCGCCGTCCACACCCTGGCCAAATGCGAATGGATCAGGCAAGGGCACCCGCTCTGCCTGATCGGTGACTCGGGCACCGGCAAGTCCCACCTGCTCATCGCGCTGGGCACCGAGGCCGCCATGGCCGGCTTTCGGGTCAAGTACGTGCTGGCCGCCAAGCTGGTCAACGAGCTGGTCGAGGCCGCCGACGAACTCCAGCTCAACAAGACCATCGCCCGCTACGGCCGCGTCGACCTGCTCTGCATCGACGAGCTCGGCTACATGGAACTCGACAAACGCGGCGCCGACCTGCTCTTCCAGGTCCTCACCGAACGCGAAGAGAAGGCCAGCGTCGCGATCGCCTCCAACGAGAGTTTCGGCGGCTGGACCAACACCTTCACCGACCCCCGCCTCTGCGGCGCCATCGTCGACCGCCTCACCTTCAACGCCACCATCATCGATACCGGCAACGACTCCTACCGGATGGCCCAGACCCGAGCCCGCCAAGCCGCCGAACCCGCCTGAGTGCCTTAACGACTGGCCGGTCAGCAACCCCAAACCCCCACCCCAGCGGAATGACCAGCGCACTGTCGGGTAACCCATGCCCCACCGGCAACACAAACCACCGCAAAACGACCGGCGAGGGAGGGCACCATGGAAAGCTCCGGGCAGTCACACCCCGGTCCCCGACAACGACTCCAAGCCCGCACCCGCCAGCACGGCACCGCGATGATCATTGAAGTCGACGGTGAAATCGACCACGCCACCGCCGACCTGCTCCGCGAGCACGTCATCACCGCCGCCCTGGCGCTCAGACCACCCCACGTGGTGCTGGACCTCGATCAAGTCACCTTCTGCGACTCCTCCGGCCTGGGCGCCCTCGTCGCGATCTGGAAAGCGGTCCGAGCACACCACGGCGACCTGGTCGTGGCCCGCCCACCAGGCGTCTGCCGCCGCATCCTGGAACGCACCGGGCTCGACGGCCACATCACCACCCACCCCACCCTGGAAGGCGCCCTCCGCCACACCTGACCGCCCCCCGATCCGTCGACGCTCTGACTGGCCCCACCCCCGCCGAGGGGTGGGGCCAGTTCCCATTCGACGGACACCCACCCAAGATCGTCAACTGGGGCCAACTCAGCTTCGAATCTGGGGCCTGTTCTCACTCGCCAAATCAATTCCTGCGCCCGCGGGGGGCCGGCGGCTCAGGCCGCCGGGGGAGCGCTGTGCCGGACCGGGTTCGGCGGCCGGGCGGCCCCAGGGCCGACTCGGCGCCCGGCGCAGGGGGCCCCGCCCGGTGGCACCACCGGTCCCGTCCGGCCTCCGCGCACGCCTGGCCGGGTAACGGCGCCCCGTCAGGCTGGGCAGCGATGGCCGGGAGACGCGGGTGGATAGCGGCGGGGGCCGGTCTGATCCCCGCCCCGGGGCTGCCGATCATGGGTGCCCGGTGGCCGGCGAGCCCGATGACGTCCACGCCGAGCTGCTGGCCGCGCTCACCGAGCTGCAGCAGGATCTGGTGGGATACGCGGGTCGCAGGCTGGGCGGAGACCGTGGCTACGACGCGGCCCAGGAGGCGATCGCTCGTTTCCTGAAGAAGATCCGCACCGGAACGGCCCCCGAAGACCTCAGCGCCGAGGACTTCGACGCCGAGAACCTGCGCAGATACTTGTTCAGAATGACCTGGAACGTGGTCCGGGAAATGCGGCGCGCTCATCGGCGGGAGAGCAGCGTATCCGACCCAGTGCTGGAGCGTGCCGCTGACTGGCGGCCGCGGGACGGCGGGCCCGGCCAGGACTCCCAAGTCGACTCGCACCTGGCCGCGCAGGTGCTCTCTCGGGCCGAGGAGATACTGCCCATATCCGAGTATGAGGCCATGCGGTTGCACCTGTTGCAGGGGCTACCGGTCAAGGCGGTGGCGGAAACACAGGGCGTAGCGCGCAACACTGCCGCCAGCCGCATCCGCCGTGCGGTGGTCAAGCTTCGCTCTTCACTGCAGGACGACCGGCTGCAGGACGACCAGGTCTAGGGCCTGTTTCGAAGTGAGATGAGCGGCGGCGTGTCGTGCGCCGGACGCAGTGAGGTCTCCGGTAGAGCGTTCATCGACCAAGAAGAACAACACCGGAGACCTCGTGGCCACCCTAGCGGTGACGAGGCGGTTCGACCTGACCGATGAGCAATGGGCGCGGCTGGAACCCCTGCTGCCCGTCCCCAGGCGTCCGGGCCGGCCCTCGAAATGGACGAAACGCCAGCTCATCGACGGCATCCGCTGGCGGGTGCGGGTGGGTGCCCCGTGGCGGGACGTGCCCGCCTGCTACGGCTCCTGGCAGGCGGTGTACTCGCTGTTCCGCCGCTGGCAGCGCGACGGCACCTGGGCCAACATCCTGGCCCGGCTGCAAGCACGGGCCGATGCCACCGGGCTGATCGGCTGGCAGGTCGGTATCGATTCCACCGTCATGCGGGCCCACCAGCACGCCGCCGGAGCCCGCCGGCACGGCGAGGCGCAGGCCGAACCGCCCGGCGGAATCACGCCCGAGCCCGACGACCACGCCTTGGGACGGTCGCGCGGCGGGCTGTCGACCAAGCTGCATCTGGCCTGCGAGCAGGGGCAGAAGCCGTTGTCGCTGGTGGTCACCGCCGGGCAGCGCGGCGACGCGCCCCAGTTCGCGGCGGTGATGGCCGGGATCCGGGTCGCCCGGATCGGCGGCGGGCATCCGCGCACCCGGCCCGAACGGGTTCGCGGGGACAAGGCGTACTCGTCCCGCGCGATCCGCCGCCATCTGCGGCGGCGGGGCATCGCGGCCACGATCCCCGAGCCGGCCGACCAGGCCCGCCACCGGCTCCGGCGCGGGGCCCGCGGTGGTCGGCCACCGCGCTTCGATCCGGTCGACTACCGCGAGCGTCATGCGGTGGAGTGCGGCATCAACCGGCTCAAACGCCACCGGGCACTGGCCACCAGGTTCGACAAGCTCGCCGCCCGCTACCAGGCCACCGTCCACATCGCCGCCATCAACGAATGGCTCTGATCAACTTTGAAACAGGCCCTAGCCGAGGCTGCTGGGCGCGGGCAGCGGCATCGCGAGACTGGTACCGGGCGAGAACGCCGGTGCGGTCAGCCGAAGCCGACGGTCTCGACATCTCCGATGAGGTGCAGGATGGTCTCCTGCGCCAGGCGGCGCGCGGCTCTGGCGCTGAGCCCCTGATCCAGGGCCTCCTCCTCCAGCCGGGGGCGCAGGACGACATGAAGATGGCGCGCCACCTTGCCTGCGGCGCTCACCAGCGCATCGGCCCGGAGCGCCTCACCCGGCGGCCCTTGAGGACTAGACCACAGCCTGCTCGCCAGAACCCGGCAGCCGTCCTTGAACTCGGGTTCACTGATCAGCATGTCGATCGTTTGGCGATCACGAAAACGCTCAAGGCCGATGAGAAGTGATTTTTGACTGATTGGGGTTGCGATGTCCCGCACCGCTGCGGGCGGTCCCTCTGCACGAACCAGCGCAATGGCCTCATCTGATGGAGTTCGCCCTGTATGGAGCCAAAGAATCGATTCCTGCGCTATTTCCTCAGCCGCCCATTTGTCAAAGCCCTTCCACAGCAAAAAGGCGACGAGCGTCAAACGGAACTCAAGATGAGCAAAGTCCTGGACCTCTGAAACTGACAGTTCGCCTTCGGTCACTTGCTCCGCAAGCAAACGCAAGGGAGTCTGTTCGTAATCCAGCGCAGCGAGCCAGCGCAAAGCGAAATCGACTTCTGATTTCTGGCGTCGCAGCGACTCGTCATCTTGAGACAATGCCGCAGCGAATCTGAGCTCACCAAACTCCTCCGCAGTTGGCAATCCTTTCCGGGGTTCACGCCCCAGAATGCTCGACGCTAGTTTCTGGAACTCGTCCTCCTCCGGCAGCCATGAAGTCATGGTTGAACTCTCCTGTTTGGGCCGGCCCGGAGGCTGGCATGGACATATGTCGGCGACGACCGCAGTGTCAGCTCTTAGCAGGTTGCAGGACTGCTGGCCTCCTGCCCCCGCCCAGCAAGCAAGGCCACTCGGCGTTCGGGTAAAGGTTCGCACGTAAGCACAGGAGAAGTCACCGGGCCGATACTCCCCGGCGTTTCATCTGCGCACCTCCATGCCATACTGCACGATCACCTCCCATAGCGCCAGGCAAGAGAGGCCAGCCCGCAGGTCACGGCATAATCCCCGAAGGGCCCGCCGCCTCTGAGGCGGAGGTTCCGGACTTGCGTCCCCTGGCGGCAGCGGCCCGTCAGCTCCGGCTCCCGCACCGACCAGATAGCGCACATAGGGGCATGGCGGCACCCCACCCAAGTCGGTGATCAAAGAGTCGCTTCCGGGGTCCAGATACACCAGTAAACCAATCTTGCTCCAGGCCAGGCCATGATGTGTCCTTCTGTTATTCAATCATCACTCCGGCGCCCGGTGGGACATGGTGCGTTTCAGGTGATTTCACCACATCGGTTCCGAGGCTTGCATCCATGTCCCCGCATCACTACATTGTCGGTTTCTGTGCCGCTGATGGGGAACAGGCTGTCGATAGCGCCCAGGTATGGATCGCGTGATTGAACAGATCTCGGTGAACGGCTCCACCCCGGTGCTTCCAGCGCGGGCGCAGGCCAGGTGCTTCGCACAGCGCCTCGCCGGCGACCACGGCATGCCCTTAAGCCCCATTGGATAGAGGCCGCCCCCGATCTGTCGTTGGCGGGATGACTCCACCTGTGGCCCGGCCCGCTCTCGCGGTGGCCGGGCGGGCCGGCCCCCCAAGGCGCGTCGGCCCGCCGAGGCTGAACGGGGATTGCTCCGGCAGCGGTTCAGATGGTCCCGGGGGCAGCGGCGGATGACGCCGCCGGAAGCAGGCCAACTGCCTCGCCGATCGCTCTGCTGCGGATGCACTGCGTTTCATCTGTTCCTGGAGAGAACCGCCGTGGGCCTGCCGCGGACGACAAAAGCGCTTAATGGGCAACAAATAGCCTACCTCTGCTGCACGTGCGGATGCACGCGCTGATGGCATGCCGCTGTTCCTGGCGCCCACCCGCCGACAACCTCGTGTCGCCGACCGTCGCCTCTGCCTCCGAGGTGGAAGGAGAGGCGTGCGCGCGTGCCCTTCCAGGCGCCGCGTCCTGCTGGTCCGCAGCGCTGCCGGTGGCCCTGATGGGGACGTGCCCCGCCACCGCCGACACCGGCGTGACCGGTGCGGACCGCCGGGCCGGTCCGTGCGATCGGCGTTGGCCTCGCCCCAGGACCGGCGTGAGTGTGATCTAAATCACAGCCCCGGGTTGGGCATTTCATCGGCCCTGCCGCAGGTAGGTGCAGACCCGCATCGAGCGAAGGAGCCGCGAACCCCACCGTGTCGGCAGTGCCATACGGCGACACCACAGCACACGCATATGCCGCGCAGCGGCATTGCACAGTCCGTTCACAGCCCTGCCTGGGATCCGTCCCGAGGTTCGGGTGAGAGGAGTCCGCATGACAAGGCCCACTGAACACCGGCCGTCGACCACCCCAGGCACGCCCGAGCCTTTGGCATGGCGTGTCAGCCGCCGCTGCGAGGGAGGTGAGTCCTGTGTGGAGACCACCCGGCTACCGGAAGGCCTGATCGGTGTGCGCGACACCGCCGACCGCGGCCGCGGGCCGCTGACCTTTAGTGCCCAGCAGTGGGCCGCGTTCATGGCCAACGCCAAGCACGGCGCCTACGACCTTCCGCGGGCGCCGGCCACCTGATCCACTGCGACGGCCGTGTTCCCGCAAGACGGTCGCCTCCGGGGAACACGGCCGTCGCGTGACGACGTGCACCAGCGCCAAGGCGCGGCCCCGCAGCGCGGCCATGCACCGGGAACATACCTGGCAATCGCCGGTGTCGCCGGGCTGCCACCACTGATCTAGGCTCGCGCTGCGTCAGGTTCTGCGGTGACTGCGGCGTCGGCTCGCATCAGCGACGGCGCTGACCTGCTCGGGTCGTTCGGGCGGCGGCCGGCACGCGCAGCGGTCCGCCGAGATCACCGCCGCCCCGCCGTCGCCCGTCTCCGGCCATCACCGGGGTCGACGTCCAGCGCGCACTGCTGCCAGCGACACCTGCGCGCTGGACGGCTTGACCTACCGAGCAGGGCGGCCTTATCGAAGATTGTTGCTGCCAGAGGTACCAGCCGGACGAGGCGTGGAGGCTCGGTGAGCCAGAGGGAGGAGGACCAGAAGTTGGTGAGTTGCAGCCGGTGTCTTCGACGCTTGTGCTGGTCGCCATCTCCCGCCTGAGACCCGGCCCCGGTGATCGACGGTGCGCACAGCCTTCGGCGCAACCCCCCAGAACACCGGGCCACGGCCGGCCCGGCTGCAGTCCACAGTCGGCCAGGTTTTCCTGGCCGTTGGCTCAACCACGCGCGGCGTGCCCCATAGTGTCGGCGGTGGCGGCTTGACTGCGCGTATGGATGACCACCGACCACCGGAGGACCCCATGGCCACCGTGATCAGCAGATCCGAAGCTGAGCTCCGCGCCCAGCGCCGCCACCTCCTGGAACGAGCCGGAATCGCCGAGGACGAACTACGCCGACGCGCTCAGAGCTATCAACTCACCGCCGAGCAGATGGACGTCCTCACCGCGATCGACAACATCGACTACCTCCTCGGAGACTGAGTGTCAGCGGACGAAGCCGAACTGCGCCGCCAGGCCGAGCGGTTCGCCAACGAACTCACCGCCACCGTCCGCGGCGTCATCGGCCCCCAGGCGCCGCCCTTCCAGGCCGTTTACGAGAGCGGCGGCCGGCGCCTGGTCATCGCCACGCCAGCACGAGAGGACAGTCCGTCCCCACCGATTCCGATCACCATCGACGGCAAGCTCCGCCTGGAACTGAGCGTCACGCTCAAGGGAACCTGGGACGGCGCCAAGGACTACCTGGCGATCGAAGAATCCAAGGCGGCCGTCCGCATGGCCGGAGGCAACGCCGAGCCGCTGTTTCGCTGGGAGTACATCCGCCACCCCAAGAGCAACATCCCCGGCGCCCACTTCCAGGTCCACGCTCACCGTGACGAGGTCGTCTACCTGCTGCTGAGCGGCGGCGCCGCCAACCGCCGCATCAAGAATCGCCTCGACCAACTCGACCGGACCAGCCCGACCATTCCTCAGCTGTCCAACCTGCACTTCCCCGTCGGCGGTGCCCGTTTCCGTCCCTGTCTGGAAGACGCGTTGCAGTTCTTGGTGGAGGAGTTCGGCATCGACCGCCAGGACGGCTGGAAGGACGTCCTGTGCGAGGGCCGCCGCGCCTGGCGTCGAGCCCAGACCGGCGTGGTGGTGCGTGACTGCCCGGACGAAGCGGTGCGGGTCCTGCGCAGCCTCGGCTACAAGATCGAAGAGCCGCACGCCAAGCCGCCGGTGAGCGACAGGCTCGCCATGTACTGAACCGGCCGGGCGTCGGGGCACTGGAGACCGTGAGGTCTGGTCCCAACCCAAATGGTGCGCTCGCGAGAAGGAGCGACAGCCGGTCACCAGGCGGCTCAGTCGAATTCCAGGGGGCGGCCACGGCCCAGAGCGCCAGCCACACGCAGCCCCAGAAACAGTGCAAGCCCCGTTCGCACCATCAAGGGCATGCCCCACGAAGTGAAGAGTGTCTCAGACTCCCCGCACGGTGAGCCGGATGCCGGCTCCAGCCGGGAGACGTTGGAGGAGTACGGAGGCACCCCCGATTTCCCGGCGGGCCGGCCAGCGCGAGATTGGGGGCATGCACGACTTCGGCTGCTCCAGGGTGGCAGCCGCCCACTCCGTCACGCCGTCTGTCTGGTCCAGAGCACGCCCCCTAGTAGCCCGCGCCGGTCTCACTGGCTCTTGTTGTGCCATGGGGTCGAGGTGGCCATGAGTTCGGCCGGGGTCATGTCGAGGCCGTCGGCGAGTCCGAGGATGAGCAGCAGAGATGGATTGCGGCGGCCGTGTTCGATGCCGATGAGCATCCGGGCGGAGATGCCGGCGGCATCGGCGAGCGTCTCGATGGACATGCCGCTCCGCTCGCGCGCGTCACGTACTGCGAAACCGAAGGCCTGCAAGCGTGGATCGGGAGCGGAGTCGGGCACCCAGCGATGCCACCAGCACCACTAACCGAACGACCATGAACGATAGTTCAGGATCTGCAGGTCAGGGTGTCTTTATCTAGACGTAACGGCGTGATCCGCTCATCCTGGCCGCAGCTGTGCCTTGCGGTGGCTCGTGTAGTGCGCCCGGCGGCTCTTGCGGCGGAGTTCGCGCGCCAGTTGCTGCGCCGGGTCCTACTGCCGTCACGCGGGGCCGAGGGGCCTGTGGGTGCTGCCCTCCGCCGTTGACACCTAGACGAAGACGGGTTCGTGCGGCAGCCGTGTCCGAGTGGGTCAGGCGCGGACACGGCGCCCGCTGTGCGCAGTTGCCCTCGCTACCTCGAAGCCAGTCTTGCCCTGTTGCGTGAACTGGCGGTCGCCGCTGCGGTTGGGGAGGCGGCCGCTCGATCAGGGGGTCGACGGGATCGCTGGCCAGAGGGTGTCCGGCATGCTGCGAACCACGCAGCACAGACGAACCGTGCTGCGTGGGCTAGGGAGATGGCGCGTGGTTGTGGGTGCCGCTGTTGCCTGGCGCACCGCGGGCCAGGAGGTCGGCGGGGGAGAGGCGCAGGCCATCGGCGATGGCCAGAAGCGTCGGCAGGGTGGGGTCGTGGCCACCCTGTTCGATGCTGATCAGCAGGCCGGTGGAGATGCCGGCGGCGGTGGCGAGGGCGTCGATGGACATGCCGGTGTGCTCTCGGGCGTCGCGGACGGCGGTGCCGAAAGCCTGCAACCGCGGATCAGGAGTAGCGGTGGGCATGTCTCTATATCACCAGTGCCGGATGGGTACACGCCAGGAATGATGGTTCGGGATTCGTGGGGTTCACCGGCGCGGTGGCGTGGGAGGGGCGGGGTGCTCCGTCCAGGGCGCGGTCAGGTCGGCGACCACGGTTGCCAGCGTCGCGGCGACCAGGCACCAAGCCTGTTCCAGGCCGTGGGGCGGGTGGGAGGCGTACCAGGCGGCGCGCTGGTAGCGCTCCAGTAGTCCGCCGGGCGCCAGAATCGCCGCCGCCAGCGCGGCCTGGCTGACTGCGTGGCTGGCGGGGCCGTGAGCGGCGGCCGGATGTGCGGCGCTGGTGGCTGCGGGGTCCGGGGGGTGCAGGCGGGCGCGGAGGAACGCGATTTGGGCGCGGGCTTCGCGCAGGGTTGGCGTGGGCCGGGTCTGCGGTTCGATGCGGGCGGGCAGCGGTCGTTGGCGGCGGGGTGGCTGCTGCGTGGCGCGGGTTGGCTCGGTCATTGCCAGCCGTCCCGCGGGTGCTCGGTGCGGGGGGTGAGCAGCATCCAGCAGACGAGGCGGATGTGGTCGGCTGCGGTGTCGGGGAGCAGGCCGTGGGCTTGGGCGACGGCGGTGCGGGCCTGGTCCAGCAGCGCGGCCACCAGCTCGATGTGGTCGCCCTGCAGCGGCGGGGTGGGCGCCGGGCGAGGACCGGTGGCGCGGCCGGCGGCGAGGTAGGTGGTGAGGTCGATGCGGGCGTGGCGCAGGCACCGGTCGGAGTCCAGGGTGATGTGGCCAGCGCGGCGCGGGCCCGCAAACACCTGGGCGAATGCGGCGCGGTGCCCGCGGCCGTCAGGGCCGTCGGGCGTGGCGGGCAGGCGGAAGCAGAAAATGACGCTGGCGTCGGGGTCGGTGCCGGGGCGGATGGTTCCCGCGCCGGGTGGCAGGTCGTTGAGGGCGGTGGTGACGTGCGGGATACGGCGGGCGTTGCCCAGCCATGCGGTGGCCCAGCCGTGGTCGCGGGCAGGAGCGGCCTGCGGGGCGTGAACGGTGGGCGTGACCCCGATGGGGTCGCCTGGTGGCGGTGGGGTGGGGCTCGGGTGCGGGACCTGCCAGAGGTCGAGCAGGTCGGTGTAGGTGCGCACAGGTGAGTCGGGGAACAGGGCGGTGGGCACGCCGACGGTGTCGGCGGCGACCTGGGTCTTGGTGGTGAGCGCGTCCATGATCTGCAGGACGGTGTCGGTGGCCGGGCCGGGCAGCATGGTCCAGCAGGTCACGCGGTCGTGGGTGCTGCCGACCCGATCCAGGCGTCCTACGCGTTGCCCGAGTCGTTGCGGGTTCCAGGTCAGGTCGTAGTTGACGCACAGCGCGGCCTGTTGCAGGTTGACGCCTTCGGAGAACTTGTCGGTGCAGATCAGTACGTCGTAGCGGTCGGCTGCGGGTGGCAGGGTGGCCTCGGTGACCGCGGTGCTGGCCGTTTGGGGGGCGAAGCCGGCCAGGATCGCGCCGACATCTGGAGGTTCGTGGCGGCTGCCCAGGTTGGCCACCCGGCCGCGCAACGGTGCCAGGTCCGGGTCGGTGGCGATGCGCTCGTGCAGCCAGTGGCCCAGCTCATGGGTGGTTTCGCGAGCGCTGGCGAAGATGACGATCTTGGGGCCGCGGTCGTCGGCCAGCGCGTGCCGCAGCAGCCGCAGCAGCGCGGGCTTTTTGGGGTCGGCGGGGACCGCAGCGCGTGCCCGGGCGGCCAGCTCACGCAGGATGGCCAGGTCATGTTGGAGGTCGGCGCGCAGCGCCGCGGTGTGGTAGTCGCTGGCCGGTTCGGTGGCGGTGCCGGTGTCGGCCAGGTCGGTCAGCAGGGCTTCGCCGTCGTCGGTGTTGTCCCACAGGGCCGCCAGGCGGCTGGTGGCCCGTGGCCGGGTGATGCGGACCAGTCCGTGGTCCAGGTCGGTCAACGCCTGTGCGGCGGTGGCGGCCATGCGGTCGGCGGTGGTGGCTAGCGCGGCGGGGGAGGACTCCATCCGTTTGACCAGCAGGGTGCGCAGCAGCCCGGTGATCGGCGGCCGCGGGCCGGGGTCGTGCAGGCGGTAGCAGGCGCGCCGGTAGGCGGCCAGGGTGAGTTCGGCGGGCCGGCCACCGTGCGCGGCGCGGACCGCGGCCAGCGCCGCCGCCAGCTCCGCCAGCGGCCCGCCGTCGGGGTCCTCCGGCGGGCCGCTGGGCGGCTGGCCGGGCGGGGTGGGGCCGGGCAGCCGGTCGGCGTAGCCGACCGCGTCCAGCACCGCGGCGAACAGCTCGCGCAGCGGCGTCGGCAGCGGCAGGTCCACCCGGATCTGTTCGACCCGCGGGAACCGCACGCGCGCGGCGGGGTAGGCGCGGCGGATGAAGGGCCGGTCGCGGCGCAGCATCCGGGCGTGGGCCATCTGGTAGTACCAGGCCTTGTCGCCGGTGGCGGCCATCAGCGGGTCCGCCAGCACACTGGCCAGCCGCCGTCCCGCCTCGGAGCGCGCGGTCAGGCGGGCCTGCTGCAGCATCGCCGCCGGCTGCCAGTGCGGTTCCAGGGTCCGGTCGGCCAGCACCAGCAGTTCGAACAGGTCCTCGGCGGTGTTGTTGACCGGGGTGGCGCTCATCACCAGCACTTGAGGTGGGGCGGGCTGCTGCGGCTGGGCGGCCAGCAGCGAGCGCAGCGCCTGGATCCGTGCGGTCAGCGGGTTGCGGACCGCGTGCGCCTCGTCCAGGATCAGCAGCCCGCACCGCTGCCAGGTGTGCCCGTCGGCCAGCACGCTGCGGTGCAGCTGGGTGAGCTGGTGGTAGGACAGCACCCGCACCCCGGTCAGGCCCCATTCGGCCAGGCGGCGCTGCCACATCGCGCGCAGGCTGGCGGGGGCGACGACCGTGACCGGGCCGCGGCCCTCGGCGACCGCCAGCCGGGCGACCTCGCCGGCGATGTAGGTCTTGCCGAGCCCGACCTCGTCGGCGATCAGCGCGCCGCCGTAGCGGCGCAGGATCGCGCGCACCCGGGCGACGCCGTCGCGCTGGTAATCGGCCAGGTCCATGCACGGGCTGGCGGCGGCGTTGACCTCGTCGTCGTAGGCCTCGGCCAGCATCCGCAGGTACACCAGCTCACCGGGATGGGCCTGAAACAGCTCGGTGATCGCGGCGGCCAGGTCGTAGGGGCGGGCCTGCCGCCACCAGGCCGCCGCCGCGGCCAGGGCGGCGCGGGCCTGGCCGCGGCCCAGCACGGCGTTGAACTCCTGGTTGCGGGCCAGCCCGCCGACGGTGAGGTTGGAGGAGCCGGTCACCGCGTGCACCCGCTCGCCGCGCTCGACCACCACCGTCTTGGCGTGCAGGAAACCCCGCTGGTACCGGCGCACCTGCAGGCGGTCGTCGGCCAGCAGCGCTCTCAGCTGCAGTAGCCGCCGCAGCTGCGCGCCGGTCAGCGCCATTCCGGCCAGGTCGGCGCGCAGCACCCGGTCGGCCTGGGCACACAGCCGCGCCATCGTCTGCGGCGCGACCTCGGCCTCGGCCGGTGCCCCGCCGGGTACCACCGGGGAGGGCGCGGGATCGTCAGGGCACGCGTCGGCGGCGCTGGCCGGGGCGACGGGCAGTTGGGCGTGCCGCCAGATCCGGGCGCCCTCGGGCGGCGCCACCCCCAGCAGCAGCCGCACCTGGTGGCCGCGCTCCAGCAGCACACTCAGCGGCTCGATCAGCTGCAACAGTCCCTGCACGGTGACAAACCCGGTGACCAGGTGGATGCGGGCTGGCCGGCGGCCTGCGGTGGCCAGCAGCCAACGGGCCAGCTCGGCGCCGACGGTGGCGCCGGCCGCGTTGACGAAAACACCGGCAGGCGACGCATCGGTCGCGGACGGGCCCGGCTGCGCGGGCCCGGGCTTGGAGGCGGGCGTGGGCAGGACGGCACTCATGGAACGCTCCATTCAACGCTGGTGGCTGGACCGTCACCGCCCGGTTAACGCCGGCGACGGCCAGAAGACGGCCAGAGACGGCCGGGAAGGTAGAGAAGGTTGGACGGTGGCCGCGCGGCTGGCGGCCGCCGATCACGCGGCCGGAGCGCTACCGCAGGCGCCCGCGCCGGGAACCTGCAGCGGCCCGATCCGCGCCAGAAACCCGTTGATCATGTGGAGCAGCTCTTGCTCTCGGGCCTTGACCAGCTGCGCCGGGGCGATCCCGCCGCCGTCGGCGGCCGGCACCGGCAGGCACTGGGAGGCCAGCGCCGAGTCCCCGCACCGCATCTGCTCGTAGGCGGGACGGCCCCACCCCCCGGCGTCGGCCAGCGCCTGCGCGGTCGCGGGCGTGGCCAGCACGAAGTTGCCCAGCGAGGACTCCAGCGGGCCCCGCCACAGCGGCACCAGCGCCATTCCCGCCTCGGGGAAGACCGCATCCTGCTCGAACAGATCCCGCACACCAAGCCCCGACTCGCTCGCCGCGGCCAGCGCGTACAGGCTGGTGACGGCACCGAACCCGCCGCGCCGGCCGTGCAACTGCTCGGGCTGCAGCGGCGGCGGCGGGCCGGCCGGCAACATCAGCTGCGCCAGCACTGCCCGCGCTTGGCGGTAATCGCCGGCGCGCAGCATCGCCGACACGTCCGCGCTGGCCCGGTACGGGGCGCCGTTGTAGCGGCCGGTGGCCAGCGCGTGCACCAGCCAGCGCCGCGGGAAATCGTCGTCGGTGGCCTCGGGGAAGTGCGCGGCCAGATGGAACAGCACCCCCAGCGCCGCCGGCATCGCCAGCAGCGAGGCATCGCACAGTCCGCGGCGCTGCAGGTAGCCGATCATGGCGGTGCAGCCGGTCACCGCGGTGCGCGCGGCTTGGGCCACCGTCTCGGCGCCGGCCTTGAGCGCCGCGCGCCGCCGCGCGCTCGGCGGCAGCAGCCGCTGCACCAGCTCGTTGATCACCGGGAAGGTGACCGCGGCCGCATACCCCTCCTTGTGGGCGTGCCGCCACAGCGGATCCAGCACCTCGCGCCGCACGCCGGGGCTGGCCAGGTCCAGGTACAGCGTTTCGATCTCCGAGGCGTGCGCGACCTTGGTGGAGGAGCCCTGGTTGAGCACCCGGTAGGACTCGGCCGCATCGTGGGCCTGGTCACGCAGCCACATCACCGGGATCTCGGTGTCCAGCAGCCGCTTGCGCAGATCGGTCAGCTCGGCGGTCAGCTGGCTGGCCTCGTGGCTGCGCATCCCGGCGCCGGCGTCGGCGACCAGATGCGGGATGTCGCTGGGCGCCGCCTGCAGCAGATCGCCCAGCCGGATCTGCGGATGCTGGCGGGCCCGCATCGGCTGGATGTACAGCCGCCGCGTCGACTCCAGCACCACCCCGACCTGAAGGTCCGGGCCGCCCAACTCGGCCCACACATCGGGCGGGTAGCACGCCGGCCGGATCCCGGCACCGCCGGCCAGCGCGGTACTGCGCTGCTGGCCGTCGACGATGAACACCCTGGCGCGGCTGAAGGCGCGGTAGCGCCCGGCCCGGGGCTCCTGCTGCGGCGGCGGCATCCACCACACGAACCCGTTGATCGGCCGCTGCGGGTCGCGCGCCAGCGACCCCCACAGCTCGGCCCCCCAGTGCACGTTGCGCTGAAACGGGCGACCGAACTGCACCACGTCCAATTCGCCGTCGGCCAGCAGCCGCAGCAGATTCTCCAGCCGGATGAAACGCTGATCGAACACCGGCCACCCCCCGTGTGACAGCCCGCTGTTAAGCGAGCACCCGCATGATCACCTCGCCCACTACCCACTCCCACCCGAGTCCAATACATTTCCGCAGGTCACAGCTTCTAAATGGGGTCACTTGCCCGGCTTTCCGCCCGCCGCAGAGCCGCAGCGATCACCCGCTGCGGCTGCCGGTACACCCGCGCCACCGACCGCACGAACACCGCGCGCGCCACCGCCCGCGGCAACCGTCCCGACCGCTCAGCGCGCAGCAACGACCACTGCGAGAGCCCCAGCCGCTCGGCCGCCTCATCGGCGGTGAGCCCGGCCCAGTGCCGCAGGTCCGCCAGCTCAGCCTCCTCGACGCCCACCGCCGCCAGCGCCGACGGCGCCACCCCCAACGCCCGGCACAACTGGGCGAACCGCGCAGGGTCACAGCGCCGCCGGCCCGCCTCATACTCCAGCAACTGCCGGGCCGGTATCCGGCCCGCGGTCAGCGCCGCCAGTTGGTCCAAGGTCAGGCCGCGTTCCAGCCGCAACCAGCGCAGCCGGCCGCCCTCCAGCCGCACTCTGCCGTGGGCCATCACCGGCCGCCCCGTCGACGCACACTCCATCACTACCGGCGGGCCAGCGATCGGGTGCCGGGCGACCATGCACGATCGTTCAGGATGGGCTCTGGCCCCCTGAGGGACAAATCGGCATGGCGGCGACCAGCGAAGTGTCCATCACCCAGGACCGACGCGGCGCTACCGGCGCCCTTCCCGAGAAGAGGCCGGTGTTTGCGAGCGGACTGGGCTGGGCCTTCGCTCACGCATGGCAACGCGACCAGGCGGGCCGTTGGCCGTCAGCGTGGCGGTGACCGCGAGAAGCAGGAACGTGGGTTCAGTGCTTCGGGCGACGCTGACGGCTGCGTCGGCGCGGGAAACTCGATGAGTTTCGGCGACGGTTCCGTCCGGCGCTCTCGCCCTCTGATGCTGGCAGAGGGTGGCTGGCCAGGCCCGCGTGCCACCGTGGCAGCCGGCACGGCCCCGGCTGGACCCAACCCTCTCGACTGTGCGCGACCTCGGCTGCCGCGTCCGTTCACCGCGTTCGGCTCCGTGCATGCCCGGCGCCGACGACCGCGGCATCGAGGCAGGGCAGCACGGCTCTCTGCCTCGAAGTCGCGCGTGTCGCCCGATCTCATCGGCACGGTACGGACTGCGGAAGAGGGCGTTGTCGGACTTCGTCGAAAAACGTTGCTGCAAGAGGTGAATCAAGACCATCGGGCGCATCCGCCTACCGATGACCTCGCCCGATTCGACGCGGCCGCAGGCCCGCGACGCGGCGGCCCGAGCCGGAGAGGGCCGGGGAGGCTCCTGGTCACGGCAAGACGAGAGCGAGCCTCAAAACAGGACGCGAGGCAAGACTCGTGCCGGTGGCACCGGCTGATTCCCCCGCCTGGCGCGTGTGGGCCACGAGGCGGCGGAGCGCAAGGACGCGGGCCGCGCTTGATCGACATCGCTCCGAAGGCGCCGCCAGATGCCTCATGCCGGCCATCGCTGCGGCTTGGGCGGTTCTCGGGCGGCCGGGCGGGGCGACTTGAGGGCGCCTGAGCGGACAGCCCCCGCACTGGCGCATCGTGGAGGTCCTCGCCGGTGCGGCTGTCGCCGTGTGGCCGCCGGCGGCCGGGCCGCGGCAGAACCCATGATTCGGACCATGCGCTGAGCCAAGCCTTCACTGGCTCACCGAGTGCAACAAACTGCCACAGAAACCCCGCAGGAATCCACCTAAACGTCCATGTTCTTGGCGATTATTCAAGGCAAGCCGAAATGACATAATTTGTCACCTATTATGGCAATTCTGATGACCGATGAGCGTCTTTGAGAATCTAGTTACCCTTGCCGAGGGATGCTTTTTTGTGCAGGTAGCATTTCGGGTCTGGACAAGTCGAAGGAGTGGCGGCCGTGGCCGTTCTTGATCCGCGCAGATTCTTCAGTCCCGCCCAGCGGCAGGTGCTATTCGAACTCGCCCAGGGGCGCTGTCAGGGGTGCAGTGCGGAGTTGCTGGAAGGCTGGCACGCTGACCACCGCATCCCCTGGGTGGACGGCGGGCCGACCAGCATCGAGAACGGCCAGGCGCTGTGTGATGCCTGCAATCATGAAAAGGGGCGCCAGATGCAGTTCCGTGATGACTTCGTCCCCCGGCCCTTCCAGGCCGAGGTGGCCAACCAGGTCCTGGAGCGGCTGCGCGCCGGCCTGGACCGCACGACCGTGCTCGCCACGCCCGGATCGGGCAAGACACTGGCCTACCAGTCGCTGGCCACCCGGCTTTACCGGGAAGGCCTGATCACCTATGTGGCCGTGTTCGTGCCTCGCATCGCGCTGGCCGAGCAGTGCGAGACGGGCTGGATGTACACCGGGGCAGCCGGCGAGACCCGCGGGCTGTGCCTGCTGTTCGATGCGGCCAAACGGATCGGGATGATCCGCCATCGCACCAACGAGGCGCCGCTGACCTTCCCCAGCCAGCACGGGAGCGGGTTCGTGGCCACCTACAGCGCCCTGGTCACCAACGAGTCGCTGTACCTGAACTGGGCGAAGATCAACGAAGGCAGGTTCCTGCTGGTCGCCGACGAGGCGCAGTTCTGCGGTGAGGGCAACGACACCGACAACGGCGGGACGCGCGCGGGCGAGCTCATCAAGCGGATGCATGATCACGCCCGGCATACGCTATTGCTGACCGGGACGCCCTACCGAGCCGACAACGCTCGGTTGATCCTGGCCGACTACGAGCCCGACCCCGCCAACCCCAAGCGGCTCAAGCTGGTTCACCATGCCGAGGCCAGCTACGCCGACGGAATCGCCGAGGGCTACCTGCGCAAATTCGAGCTCACCCGCACCGACGCTCGGATCTCGCGGCGCACACTGGGCGAGGACGACGGCCGCGGCGAGAGCCTGCTGGAGTACAACCTCTCCGATGACGGAAGCGACCTGGTGCCGGTGCTGCGTGACCCGCAGACCTGGAAACCGCTGGTCGACCGGGTGGTGGCCGCGGTCAAGGACAAGTAGACCTTCCACCGCCAGTACCGCGGCCTGATCTCCTGCATCGGCCAAAACGACGCCCGGAAGGTCGCCGAATACCTGCACAGCAACTATCCGGGCCTGCGGGTCGGGCTGGCGGTCTCCTCCGACGCCGACGCGCCCCAAGCCCTGGCCGACTTCAAGTACCAGGAGCAGGACATCCTGGTCACGGTGCGGATGGCCTTCATCGGCTACGACTGCCCGCAGATCAGCGTCGTGGGCATCCTGACCCACTACCGGGACGGGGGGCACCTGATGCAGTTGGTGGGCCGGGGCCTGCGGGTCTGGAAGGAGATGCCCGGCCGCGAGCAGTCCTGCGTGATCGTCGCCCCCGACGACCCCAAGATGGAGGGCTTCCTGGAACTGCTGCGCGATGAGAGTGCCCTGGGCCTGCGGCTGATCGAGGAGCGCGAGCGCGACGCCCCCGAGCCCGGCGCCGGCGTCCAGGAGCCGCTGTCCTATGTCGAGTCGGCGATCGCCCAAGGCACCCGCGCCTCCAGCAACGAGCTGGACATGGAGGAAGACGAGGTGCTGCTGGTGGAGCACATCAAACGGGCGGTGGACTCGGCCGAGACCGTGACCAAGCTCAAGCAGGCGATCGAACTGGCGGGGGTCATGCTCCAGGTGCCCGCGCCACGCCCCGAGCCAGGCCCGCCGCCGGTCTTCGAGGCCCCCAAGACCGAACGGCAGCAGATCGACGAGATCAAGGTCAAGGTCGTCGACACCGTCAAGAGCCAGCTGTACAAAAGGGGCATCACCCCCGAGGTCCCCGGCTACCAGGAGGCCATGACCAAAGCGATGGCCGCGGTCAAGCGTGCTTCGTGTAGCGCCGATGAGGCCAACACGATAGAGAAGGCTAATCGGAGATTGAAGGCGGCGTTGGGCCTGTCGAACTCCATCTGAAGCGAACCGGCACCTGGAGCCCCATGGAAACGCGCGTCGACTCCAACAGCTACCTGACCGAGGAGCAGAAGCAGGTCTATCAGCTTCGCTCCAGCCTGGAGCGCAACGGCGGCACCCCCGTGGGGTTCTTGGAACTGCTGGCGGCCGTGGTCGACCAGGACACATGGCGGAAGATCCCCTCGGGCGTCAACCGGGAGGATCCCTTCGATGACTTCGCCGACTTCATCGAGGCCAAGCCGCCCTTCGGGCTGAACTCCACGGTGGAGCACGTCCGCGTACTGCTGCGACTGCACCACCCCCACGAAGGCGTGCCGCACATCGCCGAGCAGATGCAGCACATGCGGGCTCGGCTCGCTCAACTACTGGGCCCCGATCCCTGCCAAAACCCGATCGACCGGGACGCCCGCGCTTTCGGCGCCTTCACCGAGTCGGGCGGCTGGGTGTTCGCCTTGATGGTCGCGCGCAGTGCCCGCAAGGGGGGTGGGGGACCACGACCCGGAAAACCCGTTAGCAAGGCTCACGACCAAAATCGGAGGCCCCCCGACAACACAGACGGCAAGGTGTCGTTCACGACCTTCGCCCAGCGGGCGGGCTGCGACGTCGGCCGCGTTTCCCGTTATCACAAGGCGTGGGAGCGCGCCGCCCACGACGGGGTCGTTCCGCATGCCGACACTCTGGTTCCGGGGCAGCAGATCGCCCTGCCCGGGCCGGACCGTTGGTCGGCCTACTTCACCGTCTACG
This sequence comes from Actinomadura sp. 21ATH, assembly GCF_041951345.1. Lineage (NCBI taxonomy): Bacteria > Bacillati > Actinomycetota > Actinomycetes > Streptosporangiales > Thermomonosporaceae > Actinomadura > Actinomadura sp. 21ATH. The sequence continues at coordinate 76,129 of NZ_JBGNUR010000023.1, forward strand.
AGCCCAGCAGTGACACTCGCCAGCAACTGGCCGCCCAGGCCGAGGCGATCGGCACCAGTTACAGCAAGGCCGTGCAGATCACAGCGAACCGGCCGGCGCTGCGCGCCGCCATCCTCGGTGATCGGCAGACCGCCGAGGCCGCGCGCGACGCCCTGCTGGAGCGTCCCCAGGAGCGAGCGGCGATGGTGGCCCGGGTGCTGCAGGAAGACCCCGCGGTGCGCAAACAGGCCGCCGCGCACACCCGCCGGGCCGAGCGGCTGGACTACCTGCAGCGCGTGGTCGCCCAGGGCAGGGCCAAGACCCCGGCCGGACACGAAGTCGACCTGGACCCGGCCGTCCGGCAGCAGGCAGCCCAATATCTGACCGCATGCCAAGACCCACAGTCCGACCCTCACACCCTCGACCACGCTTGTGAGTTCGTCAGTGACAGCGTCCGCGCAGCGGTCCAGGCCGACCCGGACACCTTCCTGCGCGAGCAGCGCACCAAGCTGGGCAAGGCCCTGAGCGGCACCGTCCGCAGCATCGAGGCCATCGACCCAGACGACCTGATCGCCTGCGCCGACAGTTCGCTGATCACCAGCGTCGCCGAACTGCAGAAGAAGGTCAACGCGTTGGCCACGCTCATCGCGCGTCTCGCCGACGACGCCAACACCGGCCCGCGGGGCTGAGTCGGCAGTCCAGGGCGGCAACTGGTGTTCCCGGCGGAGCCTGTCGATCCTCCCACCAGGACCGAGGCGGCCAGCGCTCGCCGAAGCGACTGCGGCCGAGCCGGGTCCGCTCGTGCCCTGGTCAGCGGCTGCCGCCGGATCGGCTCCACAGCCGGTGTTCATCCGGCTCGGCCGTCCTCGCCGCGTGCATGGAGCGGTTGCGCTTGCGTTGTCGGCCAGGCCGACCCGGCCACACCTGCTAGACTGCACGCACACCGCCCGGCCCCTTCGAGGGCCGGGTTTTTGCTGTTCAGACCTACCACCCGAGGCGAAACCTGGGTCACCGGTCAGGCCGCACCGCGCCGGATTAGCCTTGCTCGCAGGCCCCCAGTCCGGGTGCCTTGCGTCCCCTCAACGCCCCACGCGTCAACGGCTCCGCCAGGGGGCGCATCTTGATCGTGGACACCGAGGGCCCCGGGGGGAAGCCCGGCCGGCCGGACACCTCGGAGGGGGCCCGGGTCATGGTGGGTCGGCCGCCGACAGGCAAGATCACGCGTTCGGGAGGCGAAAAATGGCCACAGCCCGGGCGTTGGCATCGGAGCCGCCGCGCCCCGGCTCCAAGAGCCCATCGGCGGGCGTGTGTTTGGTGCCGCGCATCTCCCGGGGGACGCGGCTCGGCGCTCTTGCCCGCCGTGGTCGATCGGCGATGACGCCGACCGCGTCGCCCCGCCAGCCTGCACCGCTGCGGTGAGGGCTTGTAGGGCCGGGCGGTGCGCGTGTGCTCGGACGTGCAAGAGCCCGTCGGCCGGTGCTGGCGCCGACTTCTGGCGTCGATCACGGTGGCCGCCGGCGCCATCCGGCTGGCGGCTGCCCCCTCGATCGGACGGGTGCGCGCGTTGGCCCAGCAGGGCGGTTAAGGAAGCGGGCGCGTGGCCGGAGGGCGAGGAGGAGTCCTGTGGGCGCGGTCTATGCCTGCGGTCGGGCCGGAGCTGGCTCGCCCTCGATCCGCTTGTTGCGGGAGCCGGGCAGCGGTGTGACGGTGAGGGTCTGGGCGGCCATGTCGAGGTCGATCACTCCGCCGCCCATCCGGCGGAGCTTCCTCCAGGCCGCGTAGCCGGTGAGGATGGCCTTCTCCCAGTCGGCGGCGCGGTGGGCGGCGACCTCCAGCTGTCCGACCATGGCGCCGATGTCGTCGAGGAGCTTGTTGTCGATCCTGGTGGTGCCGTCCAGGAAGTTGTGCCGGCTGGCGTAGGCGAAGACCAGGACGGAGACGCCCTCCTCGATCGCGATGGCCCGGCCGCCGTCTTCGGCCTCGTCGACGCGGGGGTCGGATCGGCGCTTGCAGCCCATCAGGGACCGCATGACCGGTGACCAGCCGAGCACCGCGAGGTAGGACAGGTGGAAGACATCGTGCATGCGGTAGTCATCGTCGATGCGGGAGGCGTCGGTGAGCGGGTCGTCGATGGGCTGGCCGTCTCGGGTGAGCACCGACTTGGTGGTGCCGTTGACGTCGGTGAGGCGGAGGGTGAAGCGGGCAGTGCGGGGCAGTTGCTCGTGGGGCGGGTAGGCCCGGTCGAAGGGGATCTGGTCGGCGGCCGTGGGCCGCCACCGGTCGGCGACCTTGTGCAGGTTGGCAGCGGCGATGTCGGTCAGTTCCAGCCCGCACTGGTCGGCCGTCATGGCCAGGTACCACAGTGTGTCGCCGAGCTCTTCGCGAAGCTGGGCCTTGAAGGTGGGGTTGGCGGGGCCGTCGCGCAGATGCTTCTTGTAGGCGGTGGCGATCGCCCCGATCTCGCCGATGAGTCCGAGCAGCGGGACGAGGACGGCGGCGCCCTCCTGCCCGGGCTGCAGGGCCGTCGGTGCGGGCGGTGGCGGTCTGAAGCAGCATCCGCCGCTGCACCCGCTCGCGCAGCGCGTGCGCGTCATCGCCGAGCAGCCTGTCCAGCCGGACGCCGGGGGATGACGCGGGCCCCGGACCGTCGGCGCGGCGCCGCAGCCGCCACGTCGGCGGTCCGGGGCCGATTGCGGACACGGGCCGACCACGGTTTCCACGGCATCCGCCGGCCGGGTGGGTGATGATGACGGTAAGGGGCCGGACCGTCACCCCAAGTAGAGGCCCCGCTCATGGAACGGGGCCGTCGTTGGGCACCGATGACAACGGCCGGGTTGCGTCCCCATGCTCCCAGAGCATAAGGACGGAGTCCGGATCAGGTCAGGGAGGCGTACGGCTGCGTCATCGTCCCCGATGCGCAGACCGAGGGCGGAGGTGCTGCGGCGGCTGGAGGCGTCGGCGGGTGCCGGTGCGGGGCCGGGCGGGGACGCCGCCCGCCAGGCACTGCTGCGGCGCGAGGCCGGTGCTGGCCGGGACCAGGCCGCCGGGGCACGGGACCGGCGGGCGGCCGGTGAACGTGATCGGCGGGCCCGCACGCACTGTCGGCTCCTGGCAGGTGATGAGCCTTCTTCACCGGTTCCGGCGCGGATCCGCCTCTGGAAGCGCGGTCAGCCGGGACAACCCACCGGGCGGACCACCTGCTCGGCGTGGCCGTCTCCCACCCCCAACAGATGATCTTCGCCTGGCGTCGGCGGCGTACCTGGTTCCCAACCGCCCCCGCCGCCGGTGCGCGGTGCCCGTGTGGCGGCAGCGCCCGGCGGTGAGTCCGATTGCGGCGGTGAGTTCCAGCAGCGGGGGCGCGGTGCCCATAGTTGCCCGGGGCCGCCGCGGCCAGTTTCGGTGGTCGCGTGCGGACCCGGCCGGGCGGCCTGGTGCCCCGAGGCGCTGCGCCCTGGAAGCCATGAACTAGCCACGATCCAGACAAGGAGCAAACGACGGTGCCCCACCACTTCTTGGACTTGCCCGGTGCCCGAACCTTAAAGACCCGCCAATATCAACTCACGCAACGAATAGCCGCCGACGTGGCGAAGGATTTGGCAATGGGCTGTGTCCACGGCCCCGCGGGCACAGGCAAGACCTTCGCTGTGGAGGCGGCGTTGGAAGCCCTAACCGGACTTCCGATCGTCTACTGCCAACTGTCGGCCCTGGGCAACGTGACGCCTTACCAGCTGGCCCGCGAACTGTTCAAGGCGGTGACCGGAGCCGAGCCTCCGCGCGAGCGGAGCCGCTTTCCTCTCCTGGAAGTTCTGGAAGACTATCTGGCCGCCCCGGCACGCATGGTCGTCCTCGACGAAGCCCAGCGTCTCAACGGGGACTGCCTGGAGATGATCCGGCAGCTCCATGATTCGCGCAGGACCCGCTTTGCGGTCTTGTATGTCGGCGGAAACGGGTGCTGGGAGAGGCTGTCGCGAGAGCCGATGCTCAAGTCCAGGATCTATCGCAGGCTCCCGTTCATGCCGCTGACGCCCGATGCGGTGCCGCGCTGGATGCGCTACTACCACACCATCTACGCCCAGACCAACAAGGAACTGCTGACCTCCATCGATGAGACCTATGCCGAGGGTGTGCTGAGGAACTGGGCCGCCTTCACCCTGACCGCGGCGGAGCTTTGCAGCGAATCGGGCCGGGAGCACGTGGACGAGGTGGTGGTCGGCAACGTCCTCAGCTTGCTGGGAGGTGGCGTTGAAGACTAGCGGACCCGTCCCCGGCCGGCCTGCCCGGCAGAGCGGCCGGGCCTCAGCACGACCCGTCCGGCCGGCGCCCGGTGAGGTCGTCGTGGTCAGCAATCCCGACGACGACGTCGCCGTGACCCACTATCTCGCCACGATCCACGACCTCGACCAGGGACGGATCGTGGTCTCGCCGCGCGTGCCCGGATCCCCGCGCAGCAGCCTGGCTGCGGCACGCCACCGGCTGGGCGCCGACATGCTCGCCGCGCTGGGCAAAGAGCCTCTCACCGGCAGCATCGCCAAGGCGCCGGCGCTGGCGCTGGCGCTGGCGTGGATGCGCGGAGAACGCGTCGGGGACCTGGTGGTGGACCGTGCGCACGCCCTGCCTGAGGAACTGCTGCGTGAGCTCGCGGCCTTGACCCAGGATGCACACATCCGGCTCTGGCTGGTCTGGATCGGCGCGCCGCCGCCGCGGCTGCGGCTGAGCGCCGGTAAGCCAGTAAAGATCACCGCCAAGCAGCTTCGTGACGCGCTGCCGGTCATCCCCGCCCCGGCGCAGCAACCGCGACCGCCCGCCTGGCCCGCCCTGCCCATCACCGACTTCCCCGTCTTCATGGAAGTGTGCCGCGCCCGCATCGCTGACGCCGATTTCGCGCGCGTCGCCGAGGTCTTCGACCTGGCCCGCGCGGCCGCGGCCCGGTTCGCCGCGGACTACGGCATCGGCGTCCGAATCGGCACACCACAGCTGAACCTGCTGCGCACCGAGGCCTGGCTGCGCGATGAGATGCTGACCGCCGACCATCACCCCGCGCAATTGCTGGTCACGCTCCGAGCAGCCCAGGTGGGGCTGTTTCATCACAACCTCCTGCTGCGCTGGCGCCCCAACCGGCTTCCGCACCCTGCCGAGGCGCACCTGGGGACACAGCTCACCGACGCCGTCATCAGGCGTCTCCGGCGTCTGTGCGCACCCGCTGAGGCCGCAGCGCTGGCGCTGCGACTGCACTTGGCGGCCGATCTGAACGCCCTGCAGATCCGCCACCTGTCACCCGACGGCGCCACCGTGACACAGATGGCGCCAGAGTACGACCGAGTAGCCGTCGTGGAACACCGCTTCCCACGCACAGCGCAAGGCATCCTCAGCGCGCACCTGGCACACCGACTCGAAAGCGGCGCCGGCGAGGACGCACCGCTGTTCCCCCGTGTCCCACCGCACCCCGACCACGAGACGCTGCGGATCCGCTTCGGCCTCCCCATGCTCGACACCATCCCGGCAGCCACCGCAGACCCCACGGCCACGACTCCATGGCTGGCGCAGCGAGGACTGTCCCTGCATCGGCTCGAGCCCTACCGCCTCACAGACAAGTACCGAAACAGTGATCAGTAGAGCAGTGATCGGCCAAAGACTTCACCAGACCGCGACGAGCTGGGCGACGATCTGCCAGCTACTGAACACCTGGATACCGTTCGACGGCACCGACGACATCGACCTCTCTCCCTTCCCGCTCTCGGCCATCGTGGCGGTCAGCCGCGCACTCGATCTCCCCGTGACCACGCTCGTGCCGGAACTGGCCGCCCTCACCGGTCAGGAGGCCACCACCAAGGACACGGCCGAGAGTGACATCGGCGAGAGCGATGCGGCCGAGAGCGACATGTCCGGCTTCGACCGGGCCGCCGACGACGCGAGTGCCGCCGCAGCTGAAACCGCCACCTGGGAATCGGGCTCCCTTGAGCATCGCGGCATGCTCGTGTTGACCGCGCTCGCACACGCCCCCTGCCCGCTGGGAGCGACCGAGATCGCCCAAGCGCTGGATGTGCCGCTGGCACAGGCCACCGAAGCCCTCGAGCACCTGCTGCAGCACCACCGACACCCAGGCCCGCTGCGGCTGCGGCCCGTCTCGCCCGGCAGATATCAGCTGCAGCCTCGGGCAGACCTGCTGAACCCCGACCAGCTGCTCATGCTCAGATCCATGGACACCGCCCGTGACGGCATGACCGTCACCGAGGCCACGGTGCTGCGCGCCGCGCTCAACGTCAGCCACGACCCATCCCCCCTGAGCATCACCGGCTTCCTCCAGCAAAACCCCAAGGTCGCCGACAGACTCGTCCGCCTGGGCTACCTACAGCCGCCCGCGCTCAGCGCCACCTACTTCGTCGACCCCGACGTCATCAACAGCCTGCGCACTCCCGCAGCCTCATCGACGCACAACCGCGCCGGCCCTGTGTACAGGCGCGTCAGCTCCAAGCAACGCACCGAACCCGAACGCCGCCTGCCCCAGGGGGCCGCCCTGGGGGAGTTCCCCTATCGCCACCACAGCTATGAGGCCATCAGCTCCCCGGCCTCGCCACAAGACTCCATCCCCGGCTTGAAGGCAGACTTCACGCCAATCCATGGAAACGACGGTGACGACCCCTCCAGCACTGCCCCCGACCAAGAACCGCCGTGACCGCAACAGACGCCGCCGCTCACCACCTCGGCACCCCCGGCGACGGGGCGAGCCGGACACCTTCCGCCATCACACAGCGGCCCCCCGCCCCCCGCAGCCGAGACCACATGCACACCTCCTCGCCGGCCTTGCGCGGCGACCGCCAGAAAGGGGCACCCGTGGGCCACATCGACCCCGAACAATGGGCAGGCTCGCTGCTGCACCTGCGTGCTCTGCGCAAAGACGGCCTGCTCACCACCGCCCACGTCGAGACGGTCGCCACCAGCTACGGAGTCACCGCACGCACCATCTGGAGGCGGCTGAGCACCGCGCCGCCACCCGGCGGCGACCCGCTACCCACCCGCAGGGGACCGGCCCCCTACGAGCTGACCCAGACCGACCTGATCGCCTACATCCTCTACAACGGCAACATCGCCTACCTGCACCGGGCCCGGACCGGCGTGCTGGACAACTCCCTCACCGTCGCCGGCGGTCCCATCCCGCAGACACTGATCGACGGATGGCGCGAGGCCCAGCCGGTGTCCCTGCGCACGCTGCACCGCGCGTTCACCAACCAGCTGTCCTCCGGAATGCTCGCCGGCATGACCGAAGGCGAGGCCGGCTGGCGACGCCACCAGGTCTACCTCGACCGCGACAGCGTGCCACGCAACCAGATCTGGGAGATGGACCACAAACAACTGTCAGTAATGGTCCTGCCCTCACGAGGAGCCGCGACCAACCCCTGGCTGACCAGCGTGGTGGACTGCGGCAGCCGCGCACTGCTGGGCTGGTGCCTGTCCACCCAGCCCACCCAGTCGACCGTGCTGACCTCCCTGCGGATGGCACTGACGCACGCCCCCGCCCGCGGGCCGTTCGGAGGGGTGCCACGCCTGGTCCGTGTCGATCAAGGGCTGGAGTTCGCCGCCGAGTCGGTCCAGGCCGCCCTCGGCTCGCTCAGCGTGGCCCGCAACAGGCTGCCCGGCTACGCACCCCACCTCAAAGGCAAGATCGAGCGGCTCCACCGGACCGTCGAGCAGACCCTCATCCAAGGGCTGCCGGGCCACACCCGCGGCGCACGCGACAAGGCAGGCCGCCTGCTCGGGCCGCTCGGCGACGACCCCAAGTCCCGCGCCAACGCGCCCCAGGCGCAGGTGAAACCGTGGACACTGGAACATTTCGCGCAACGCTTCGCCCGATGGGCTCAGTGGTACAACGCCACCAAGCCTCACTCCATGCTGAACGGCGCGACACCCCTGCAAGCATGGGAAGCCGACCCGTTCGAGGTCTACCGCATTCCCGCAGAGACACTGCGTCACCTGCTCATGGCCACAAAAGAGCACGTCATCCAAAAGAACGGCATCAACTACAAATCCCGCACCTACTACGACCCGAAACTCAACGGCAGAGGCGGCGAACGCGTAGTCCTGCGCTATATGCCGCACGAGCACGACTACGTCGAGGTGTATCAAAACGGAGAACACCTGTGCACCGCCCGCACGAAGGACAACCTCACCGAAGAGGAAAAAGATGAAATATTCACAGAACGACGGGAGTCCGCCGCCGAACTCAAACGACTTCACGCACACGCACGGAAGGCGGCACGCGACGACCTGATGCTCGCCGGCGATGCCCCCGAAACGCAGCAAGCCACCAGCACCAGCCTCCACCTCACCCGCACAACCCCACCACGCCCGGCAGCACCGCCCCCCGCGCCACCAGCCGCGAAGAAGACGAAACCGGCCGCTCGCCATGACCTGCTCGGCATCGCGGAACCCTTCGCCGAATCCGACGCCGAACCCTTCACCCAGCCACCAGTCGACCTGTCCAGCTTCGAGCAGCCCGACCACAACCCCATAGAACGCCCGCAATAAAGCGGCAAACCCCCCGCCGTCACCCCCCCAAAAAGACGACTTTCTCTAGCGGCGCTCACAGGCAAAGGGAGGTATCTGAAATCCTGCGGCCCGGGCGGCGCCCGGCTTCAGTACAGGATAAACCGGTGACCCTAGTGCAGCAGCAGCGCTTTTAGCGCGGCCCGCCAGCCCAGGACTTCGCCGGTAAAGCCGGCCTCTCAGCGGTTACCCAAGAACAGCCAGAGCACCATGAGCGTGGCCTCACACCCCCACGGCCGCGGCGTCACCCGGTTGAACGCGATCGCGGCACTGGGCCAGACCGCCAAGCACGCCATCAGCAACCATGACGACCAGGTGACCGATCACGCTGCCGACCCGCGCGCGGAAACCGGCATGGCGTACCCGGATGCGACGATGACGCAACCACCACAACCAACCGCCGCGGCTGGACCGAGGCGACCAAGACTGAAGAAAGCGCCCGACCGCATCACAGCCGCGGGATAGAACGCACTGCCGGTGTGGTGGCGACTACGCAGCCGCGAAACCGGGCTCGGCGATGCCCTCGCGGCTACGCACCGACACCGCTTTCGCCCGGCGGCTCGCGGACTCGGCCAGCGGACCGCCGCTCCCGCACGTCTCCCCACCACCCCCCAACGGCAGCTCCGGCATGCCTGAGCCCAAGCGAATGCATGCCCCCGCCGCAGCAGACACGAGCTGGCCGGGGATCGGCGAAGGAACTCAAGCAGCCCGCCGATAGGGAACGGAGAGCCGGACAGGTACCGGCGCGGACGCAGCGGGGCTCACCCCGACCCGAGACAGCAGCAGCGGCAGCTCGACTGCACCACGTTCCGCAAACCCACCACCGCCTGGCCGCAGAACAACCAAATCAAAACCGCGGGTATTCAATCTGCCGAAAGTACCCTGAGTCGCCACTCAGGCATGAGTCTGCAGACAGGACCAAGGCTGCAATCAACCGCAGCGATAAAACGCGGCCCAGGTAGAACCATCAAATCATTACCTCGCACCTAACAACCGCTCTGTCACATCGAACGCCGCCGCCCAGCCACCCCGCCACTGACAAACTTGGCGAGATGGCGCCTTCCCTGACCTCGAACAGGTGAAGATCACTTCACTTGAAGGAGGGAGCTCGGAGTTCGCATCTCTGCAGGTCAGGCCCCAAGTCAGTCAGTCTGTGCTAGCATGTCACTGACATAAATGGCGCTAGTCTGACGAGACTTGACGCGATTACTGACAACTATCTGGCGTCCAACAGGCCGGGCACGTGTCGCCGCCCGGTGCGCGGCGGGCACCCCAAGATGATCACCGAAGCGAGCTTAGCGCATAAGTCTTTTTATGCGCTGGCCATGCTTTCCAATCATCTCATTCGTTAGCTGAAACGTTTGCTCCTGTGAATAAGCTGCTAAGGTGGGGAGGTGATCGAAGACCCGCCGACTCAGGTCCCGACCAGTACAGGTTCCGTCACACCCGCCGAGCCCGGTGCAGGGCCTGAAGCAGAACCCGCAGCGCAGGCCGCGGGCGAGTTCGACGCGCAGACCGGCAAAGGCGAGGAGGGGCGGGGGCGGTGCAAGCACTGCGGGACGCCGCTGCCGCCGCCCCGGCGCGCTGGGGGCAGGCCTCGGGAGTACTGCCCTGCGCCCAAGACGTGCCGGTCCGATTACCACAACGCCCGCCGCAGCGGGCAGGCTTCAGCGGTCACCCGGCTGCACCGTGACGTCGCCGACCACCTGGCCGCCCACACCCCGACGCTGACCGCGCTCTCGCAGGTGTTCACCACCTTCATCGACCGGCTCGGGGAGCTCGAGCAGCAGGTCCTGGCCCGCAACGCCGAGCTGGAGGCCGAGGCCGACGAACTGCGCACGGCGACCGCCGAGGCCGAGCAGCGTGCCGACGACGCCGACCGCGCCGCTGCCGAGGCGGGCCGGCGCGCCGCTGAGGCCGAGCGGGCGCAGCGCACCGCCGAGGAACGCGCCGCCCGCGCCGACCAGGCCGCCGACAACCTGCACCGCGCGGTGCAGCGGGCGCAGGGCGAGACCGAGCAAGCCGTCAAGCGCGCCGACATGGCCGAGACTCGGCTCGGCGTGGCAGAGGAGGAGCTGCGCCTGACGCGCACCGAGCTGGAACAGGTCCGCAGCCAGGCGCAGCGCGCCCTGGACACGGCCCGCCGCGAACACCTGCAGGAGCAGCAGGCCCTGCGCACCGAGCTCGACCGGCAGACCGGCCGCCTCGCCGACACCCGGACCCGGCTCGACTCCACCGCCGAGGATCTGGCCGCCACCCGCGGCGAACTCACCCGCCTGCAGACCGCGCTCACCGCCGCCGAGCAGGCCGCCCACCGCGCCCAACAGCGAGCCGATGCTGCCGACGCCCGCGCACGGGACACGGCCGAGCATCTTGCGCGCGAGCGTGCTGCCGCCCGCGAGAGCCTGCTCACCCAGACCACCCGGCTGCAGACACAGATCGAGGCACTTACCGCCGAACGCGACGCCGCCCGCGATACTGCGGCTACCAACCTCGAACGCGCCGTCCGCGCCGAACACGCCCAGCGCATCGAGCAGCCTACGCAGGACCCGCCGGGCGACACCCAGACCCGGGCGCGGCCGGACACTTCCTGACTCCCGCCACGCCCGGCCGACGTCCAAAACATCGGACCAGGCCAGTGCGGGACAGCCCAACCAAGCGGGCCCGGGCGTTCATGCCCCGCCTCAATCTCACACCGTGGTTTCCGGGGTGGGTGCGGCTCAGCGAGCTGTCACGCGCCGCAGGAGCGGCCCCGATGGCCCGGGGGCTGCGGATCGGTGCGGATCAGGGCCAGTTCGGCTCCGGCCTAGCCGGTCGGCCCCTCCGTGATGGCGATCGCGTCCAGAATTCCTGTGGCGGGCGCGGGATCTCGGTGCCGCCATCGCCACCGAAGGCCACCCCGTCGACACCGACGACCTGGCCACCATCTCGCTCTACATCACCCACACCATCCGCCCCTTCGGCAACTGGACCCTCAACCTCACTCCACCCGACCAGGCCCCCACCACCCGGCTCGACCTGGAACCCCGCGTGCTATTCGCGCCGAGCACCTGATGGCCCCGGCGCAGGCCAGACGAGCGCTACATCGCGCTGGCACGGGTTGGCCATGACGCACCGAGCCGGACGCAGACGCGACGGTGTCGGTGGCGCCGAACTCGGCGGTCACCTTTACTTGCCGCTGAAGACAGGGAAGGCTCTGTGGTCGCCGTAGTCCACGTCGCGCAGGCCCCGCAGGGCGTCCATGTCCGCGCCGGAGATCTCGAAGTCGACGTCGGCGTTGGAGCGCATGTGGTCGGGGTTGGCCGTCTTGGGCAGCGACACGGTGCCCAGCTGGAGGGTGTAGCGGATGCATAGCTGGGGGACGGACAGGCCGTACTTCTCGGCCATCGCCTGGACATCGGCGTTGTTCAGGATGGCGCCGTGGGCGATCGGCGAGTACGCCTCGACGAGGATCTGCCGGCTCTCGCAGTAGGCCAGGAGGTCGGCGGGGGTGTTGCCGGCGTGCACGAGCAGTTGGTTCACGTGCGGGACGATGGTTGCGCCCTGCAGGATGTTCTCCAGGTCGTGCTGCTGGAAGTTGGAGACGCCGATGGCCCGGATCTTTCCGGCCTGGTGGGCGTCCTCCAGGGCACGCCACGCCTCGCGGTTGCCCTGGGCGTAGTCGCCGCCGCGGAAGTCGTCCCACGGCTGCGGGCTGTGGATCAGCATCAGGTCGATACGGTCCAGGTCCAGCTTCTCCAGAGAGCCGTCGATCGCGGCGAGTGCCTGGTCGTAGTCCTTGATCTCCGCAGCGAGCTTGGTCGAGACGAACAGCTCCTCGCGGGGCACCCCCGAGGTACGCACGCCCTCGCCGACGCCGCATTCGTTGCCGTAGGCCTGGGCGGTGTCGATGTTGCGGTAGCCGATCTGCACGGCGGCGCGGACCGCGTCGGCCGCCTTGTCGTCGTCGATGAACCAGGTGCCGAGTCCCAGCTTGGGAATCTCGACGCCGTTCGACAGCGTGTAGGTCTCCTCCAGGACGGTCATGTGTTCGCTCCGTTCTTGGGCAGCTTGCCGTACACCTCGTCGGTGACCGGCTCCAGCCATTGGTTGCTGACACCTTCGCCCGGGGTGATGAAGGCCAAGTGGGAGAACCACGCGTCGGCCTTCGCGCCGTGCCAGTGCTTGGTGCCGGCCGGAACGCGGATCACCGTGCCCGGTTCCATGCTGATGGGGTCCTTCCCCTCGGCCTGGTACCAGCCGCTGCCTGCGGTGCACAGCAGGATCTGGTCCCCGCCGCCGTTCGTGCCGTGGTGGATGTGCCAGTTGTTGCGGCAGCCCGGCTCGAAGGAGACGTTGCTGACGGGAACGCTGCCCGAGACGAGCGGAGCCAGGTAGCTCTGGCCGATGAAGTACTGCGCGTAGGCGTCGTTCTTCTCGCCGAGCGGGAAGATCTGGTCGAATCCGTTACCAGCCATGTTGTTCCTCTTCGGGTTCACTGCGGCCCGCTGATCGTGCGGGGCCGGTTCGCTGCTCGCGCCGGGATCAGGCCGCCAGCACACTGACGGTGACCAGGCTTCGGTCCCTCGGAGCAAGGCCGGGGCGTTCCCAGATGTCGCCGAACAGCACCTGGTCGGTGACGTCGACGAGCTTGGGCGCGATCTGCGCGAGTTCCTGCGGAGCGGACTGCTTGGGCACGGAAGAACTCCTCGGGTGGAAGGCCGGTCGGCTTTCGGGGTGGGAACGGTCGATTCAGGCACAGCCTGGGAACGAGCAGCCCCACGGCTGTTCACTACCCAGATATCCGCAGGTCAGAGGCCGAGAACAGGGCCTGATGATCTAGATGAGGGTGCCGGTAAGAACCGTGTCGTAGCCCCAAACAGCGTGTGGGACGGCTGTGCGTCTTGCGACGGTCTGTCGGAAGACGCACAGCCGGCTCACTGTCTGAGCTGCGAGGTCGATCTCAGTGGGTGGTGTAACCGCCGTCAACGGGCAGGGCGACATCGACGACGACGGAGGCGGCCGGGCTGCACAGCCACTGAGGTGCTCCCCGCGCACGCGGGGATGGTCCGCCGGCCAGGACGGCGGCGGGCGCGGTGGTGAGTTGGAAGAGCGGGCCGGGCGAGCGCAGGCCGGGTTACTGGAGGTGTTCGGGTCTCGCGGCTCGGTCAGGCTCCGCCTAGCACCAGCGCGGTTGCGTTGAGCCCGATCGAGCCCGTCACGGTGAGCTCGATGCCTGGGGCGAGGATGGCGTGGTGTCCGGCAGTCAGTTGGCGGGCGGCGGCATGTGCTGCGTGAGTGGTGAGCCCTGCTTGTTTGAGTCGGATCATCAGAGCAGCGATGGTGGCCTCGGTGTCGGCGTACTGGCGGGCGTTGCCGGTTCCGGTGCCGGGACGGGGCCGGTTGGTCTGCAGGTAGCCGGCTGGAGTCCACCGGGTTCGGTGAAGTGAATGGTGTATCCCTGGTTTGATGGACGCCAGTGGCGCATCAGCCTGCCGGGTAGGAACATAACGGTGGCAACTGGTCGTCACCGGGGCCGGTGTTCGTCACCCACCGCAACCCGGCCCCGGAAAAGGTCCTCGCGCCGCGCGACGTGCGCCCGGGCACCGGTCCGGAGTCGTCGCGTTCCTGCGGGACCAACTGAAAGCCCCCTGGCGTGGTGGAGCCGTCTCCGGCGGCGCCACCGCACAGCAGCATGTGTGGACACGCCCCCTCGGTCACCAACGATGAGGCCCGCATCACACCGCCGTCGCCCCTTCGTCTCGCCGGGAGCCGATCTTGTTCAACTCGGCGAGTTCATCGCCGGAGAGCAAAAGTCCCGCGCCGGCGGCGTTCTCGCGCAGGTGCGCCACCGATGAGGTGCCGGGAATGAGCAGGATGTTCGGCGACCGCCGCAGCAACCAGGCCAGGGCGACCGACATCGGCGTCGCGTCCAGCCGGGCGGCCACGGCGGAAAGCGCCGTGGACTGCAGTGGGGTGAAGCCGCCGAGCGGGAAGAAGGGCACGTAGGCGATGCCCTTGTCGGCGAGGTCGTCGATCAGCTCGTCGTCCTGACGGTAGGCGAGGTTGTACATGTTCTGCACGCACACGATCGGCGCGATCGCCTGCGCCTCGGCGACCTGTTCCGCCGTCGCGTTGCTCACTCCGAGGTGCCGGATCAGGCCCTGCCGCTGGAGTTCGACGAGGGTTTCGAAGGGCTCGGCGAGTGAGCCGGGCCGGGGGCCCTGAGCGTCGCCGAGCCGGAGGTTGACCACGTCGAGCGCATCGAGGCCGAGGTCCTGGAGGTTCTCGCGGACGGCGCGGCGCAGGTCCTCGGGCTGCCGGGCGGGGGGCCAGCCGCCCTGCTGATCGCGGACCGCGCCGACCTTGGTCACGATGTGCAGCGATGCGGGATAGGGGTGCAGCGCTTCACGGATGAGCTGGTTGGTGACGCGTGGTCCGTATGCGCCGGCGGTGTCGATGTGGGTGATCCCGAGAGCGGCGGCCTCGCGCAGGACGGCGAGCGCGCCGTCGTGGTCGGCGGGCGGGCCCATCACCCCGGGGCCGGCGAGCTGCATGGCGCCGTAGCCGAAGCGGGTGACGGTCAGATCACCCAGGGTCCAGGTGCCGCCGGGCAGTGACGCCGAGGGCGTGTTCATGGTTTCGCTCATGCCGTCGATGCTCGCGCGCGGACGAGCGGCGCATCCAATACCGCTACAGCGCCCTGTCATACCCGGCAGGTATCACAGGGCTATGCTGCGGCCATGGACGCCTTGGAGACCCGCGAGCTGAGATACTTCATGGCCGTCGCAGAGGAGCTGCACTTCGGTCGTGCCGCCGAGCGCCTCGGCATGGCTCAGCCACCGCTGTCCCGGGCGATCCAGCGGCTCGAGCGGCGCCTCGGCGTCTGTCTGCTGAAACGCGACCGCCGCGGCGTCTCCCTGACCGGCGCCGGAGAGATGCTGCTGCACGAGGGTCGCGCCGCCCTCGACGCGACCACCGCCGCCGCTCGCCGCACCCGTCGCGCCGGCGGCGCCGACGGTCCGGGCGGCCCCCGCAACCGCCTGGTGCTGGCGGTGAAGGCCGGCGCGTCCCACGAGCTGCTGCACAAGCTCCTGGACGCCTACGCGGCCGAGCCCGACGCCGCCGAGATCGAGGTGCTGCCGAGCGGCACGTGTGAGCAGGAAGGGATGCTGCGCGATGGCCGCGCTGATGTGGCGCTCCTGCACACGCCGTTCAACTCCCTCGCCGGGTTCGACAGCGAGGAACTGATGACCGAGGGGCAGATCGCCATCCTGCCCGCCGGGCACCCCCTCGCCGCGCAGAGGACTTTGTCCCTGGCCGACGTCGGCGACATCCCCGATCTTCCGCTCGCCCGCTGGCCCCGCCACGGCACGTACCCGCCCGGCCCGGGCCCCAAGATCCACGACCAGACGCAGCTGGCCCAGCTGATCGCCCTCGGACGCACCGTGGCCGTCTTCCCCGACTCAGCCCGCGCCTGGCTATGGGCCGAGCACACCGCCGTCCCCCTGACCGACGCACCCCCCGTCGTCACCCACATCGCCTGGCCCGCGCACAGCCGCTCCCTCGCCCTCGCCGGATTGATCCGCACGGCCACACGGCTATGACCCGCCCTCGCCTCCCATCGCCGTGACATCGTCCGCAAGGCCAGAGATGGACTGTCCGCATCATCGTGGCCGGAGCGCAGGTCTCGGCCGGTGCCGTCCACAAGACCCTGGCCGCGGCCAGAGCAGAGGCCCAGCGCGGCACCGCTTCCGGCGGACCGGTGACGAATCTGATCAGACGTGCGCGAGCGGGCGGCCGTCGGGCTTCGACTCGGGTTCGGTGATCTGCCGGGTCTTCGTCCTGCGCAGGCCGAGGGCGGTCAGCGTGGTGATCGCGATGCCGGCTGCGGCAATAAAGACTGCGGTGCGCAGCCCGTCGTTGGTCGCGGCGCGGAGTGCCTGGCCGCTGAGCCCGTGCAGGCCGGTGTTGGCGACGGCCACCAGGAGCGCGAGGCCGACCGCGCCGCCGACCTGCTGGCTGGTCGAGGCGATGCCCGAGGCGATGCCCTGGTCCCCGGCGTCGGCCCCGGCGGTGGCGGCGCCGAACATCAGGGTGTAGCCGGCGCCCTGCCCGACGCCCAGCACGATCAGCCCGGGGATCAGCGCGATGTACGAGGCGTCTGCCGCCATGGTCGCACCGACGATCGCGGCACCGAGACCGCCCGTCGCCAGTGCGGCGACCAGCACCGGCCGGGTCCCGTACCGGGTGGCCAGCCGCCCAGCGGTCTGCGAACCGGCTGCGATCGCGGCCATCGGCACCAGGAACGCCAGCCCGGTGGTCAGCGCGTCGTAGCCGTGCACGCCTTGGAAGTAGACGGTCAAGAAGTACAGCAGGGTGCCGAAGGTGCCCATGTAGAGGAAGGTGACGACCGTTCCCACGCTCAGGTCACGGTTGGCGAACAGCCGCAGCGGCATCAGCGGATCGGCGCAGCGCCGCTCGATCGCGACGAACGCGGCCAGGAGGACGATGCCTGCCAGCACCCCGGTCAGCACGGCGGGCGAGAACCATCCGGACTCCGGCCCCTGTACCAGTGCGAACACCACTGCAGTGACACCGATCGTCGAGGTCAGCGCCCCCGCGACGTCCAGCGAGCGGCCACCGGCGCGCGGCGCGTCCGGTGCGATGAGGGCGAGGGTGAGCAGGGCGGCGGCACCGGCGAGGGGTACGTTGACGAAGAACACCGACTCCCAGCCGAACACCTCCGTCAGCACACCGCCGAGCAGAGAACCGAGGATCATCCCGCTACCGCCCGCTGTGCCCCACACCGCGAACGCGCGATTGCGCTCGCGCCCTTCGGCGAAGCTGGTGGAGACAAGGGTGAGCGTCGCGGGGAACAGGAACGCGCCACCGATTCCCTGCACTGCCCGGGCCGCGACCAGTACGGAGGCGGATTCGGCCAGGCCGCCGATCAGCGAGGAGACCGCGTACAGGACGAGCCCGACGGCGAACATCCGCCGCGGGCCGAACAGATCCCCGGCCCGCCCACCGAGCAGCAGGCAGCCTCCGAACGCGACGGCGTAGGCGCTGATCACCCACTGCAGGTTCTGCGCGGAGAAGCCGAGGCCGGAACCGATCTCCGGCAGGGCGACGTACACGATGTTGTAGTCGATCGAGATGATCAGTTGGGCGAACGCTAGCAGCGCCAGGGTCGCGCTCGGGCGGCGAAGCAGTGCCGCGGGCGTGTGCGCTGACTCGGTAGGGGCCGGGTCCCAGCGCGGTGGTGGGCGGCAGGCCAGGGCGGCCACTTGCAGTTGGCTGTCGGGGGCGTGCACGGTGACCTCGGCGATCTCCTCCCACTCCTGCTCGGCCCGCGGCGGACGGGCACCCGATGGCGGGGCGTGGCGGTGCAGCTCGACGGTGACGGCGACGTTGCCGTTGGCGATGCCGGTGTGGACCAGCGCGCTGCACCACCGGTCCGGGGAGATCGGGCCGTTCAGCGGATCGCCGGGCTCCGGCCAGGCGGGGGCGCCGTCGTCTTCGGTCAGCACGAACTGGTGGTAGTCCACCCAGGTCGGGGCTGGCCCGTAGCGGGCGACCAGGCCGTCGTGCTCGGCGGGCGGGGTCATGATCCTCCCGGTCGGGGCGGGCGGCGGGCCGCCGGTGCGGTCGTCGGCTCGGGGCCTCGATGATCGCACGTCGGTCTCACATAATCAGCAATGTGAGACCCGAGCGGGGCGGGAACGCGCACGCCGGAGCGCGCGGGAGCGCCACGGCCGGTGACCGGCCCGGCACGCCCGGCCGGGATTTTGAGACTTTCGAGACGCACCTACGCGCGCGAGCGCGCGCGAGGCCGATGTCAGCACGCTTGCTCGGCTTCCATGACCAGAGCACCACCCGCATCGCCGCCGAGCCCGGAGGAACCTGGAACCGCTACGCCCCCGGCAACCACACTCGGTGACCGAGATGACCACGCCAGGGACGAACACGCGCTGAACGATTATGCGAGCTCACCAGCATCAAGCCCCGTGGCGCAGGCAGCCCAGGTGCTTGGGGACCGTGGACTGGACCAGTCCCGCTCGCGTTGGTTGTCGCCTACTGTGACCGAGGGGCTGTGGTGGTCGAGCCCCACTCCCACAGCGCCTGCAGGACCGGTGCGAGGGCGCTGCCGCGTTCGGTGAGGGCGTAGCGCACTCTAGGTGGCCAGCCCGGCTCGCGGTGCCGGTCGAGGGCGCCGGCCTCGACCAGTTGGGTCAGCCGGTCGGTGAGGACCTTGTCTGAGAGTGCGGGTAGGGCCTGTGCGAGCTGGCTGAAGCTGCGCGGGCCATGCAGCAGTTCGAGGATGACCAGGGCGGTCCACCGTCCGCGTATCGCGGCGAGGGTGATCTCTACTGGGCACGACGGGGAGGGCTCGACCACCGGGCCCGGGCAGCTGTGCAGGAACTCGGTCGCTGTGTAACTGACCGTTTGGTGAGCCACGGAGGGCCTCCTTAGGGTTGCCGGCACATCCCAGCGTGCCAGGGCCGGGAGCCGACCCGGACATCGGTGCGGCATGTCCGTACCACCGGCCAGGCGACCATCCGAGCGGAGGAGCGACGTGGTGCAACCCATGGAGAAGATAGCGATCGCGGAAGTGGTGACTCGGCTCTTTCATGCGCTGGACGCGCATGATTGGGAAACGATCAGCGCACTGGCGACGGATTCGGTTGATCTTGATTACCCGTCGAAACAGGGTGGTCCGGAACTGGTGTCTGCAGACGATTTCGTGTCGGGCCTGCAGAGTTTCCTTCCTGGTTTCGATGCCACGCAACACATGCTGGGTCCGGTCGTCGTCGAACCGGGCGAGGAACCCGAGGCGACGGCGCGGTTTGACGCCCGTGTCACGCACCTGATCACCGAAGCCGCCGATGCGCCTACCTGGGTGATCGGCTGCCACTACACCCTCGGCCTCGCAAGGCGAGACGGTGGGTGGAAGCTGTGTTCCTCCCGTGTCCGGGTGCTGTACGAGGAGGGCAACCGCGACCTGGAAGCCGCAGCGCGTCAACGGGCGCAGCCATCGTCCCTCTAGGGGGATTACGTCACGGGTTTTCGTCACGCAGGTCGTGCAGGAGGGTGTCGTCGGGGTCGCCGAACAGCGGCCCCGGGGGCGGTCGGCAGGCGGTCGATGGCCTTGGTGCGGGTGGCGGCGCGGTGCACCACGGTGCGCTGGTCGGTGCCGGCGGCCTGCCAGTGCCGCCCATTCAGCCAGATCCGGCCCAGGGTGTGGGTGTCGCCGTGGTCGTCGACGGTGACCAGGTAGCCGCCGCCCTCGGCGCGCGGCGGGTCGGTGGCGGCGGCCGCCAACTGCGCGGCGGTGTAGGGGCTGACCGGCCGCTCACGGCGTGGCCGGGCGGCGGGACGGCGCCGGGTGCGAGCCTCGCCGGGAGGTCGTGGGCGGGGAAGGGGCGGGGGCATACAGCGCCAGGACGGCCTCCTCCCGGGGCGGAGCGGGCGGGCCGGGCACCGGCCCGGCGGCGGTGCAGGCGGTGTAGCCGCTGGCGGGGTGGGGCTGCAGCCAGCCGACGCAGCGGCCGCGTACCAGCACGTCCTCGCGGCCGACCACCCGGCCGCGCTGCAGCATCCAGGACGCCAGCGAGCCCAGCGAGGTCTCGATGATGCGGCCGTGCCGGTCGCGCAGTGGCCTGCATGCCACCTCGGCGTCCTGGGCGCCGGGCACGCCCAGGGCGGCCGGGCACGCCCAGGGCGGCCGCCCCGGCCCGCGCGGCCGCCGACCCGGTCAGCGCCTCGTCAAGGGCGATGACCGGCTGCTCCTGGCCGGGCGCGTGCACCTGCCAGCCGTCGCCGGTGCCGCGCAGCCATCCGACCCGCCGCTCATCGGCCAGCAGCAGGTAGTCCTCGGCGTGCAGCCGCACCAGCTCCAGCTCCCCGCACTCCACCGCCACCGCAGACGCCGAGGCGGACATTGTTTGCGTCACGGCGGCCGGGGTTTCGTCACGAACGCTCGGCGGCTCCCCGGCGGTCGGCTCGACGACCAGCTCGGGGGCGGGGGAGGGCGGCGCGGCGATCGGGCCGGCGCGCCGGGGCAGTTCGGCGACCAGGTCGTTCAAAGCGGCCTGGACGCGGGGCCGGTCGGCGCCGTAGCGGTCCAGGGTCTCCCACCCGTTCGCCAGGGCGTTCTCGATCGCCAGGGAGGCGTGGAAGGCGGGCCACCGGGCCGCCTCCCGGTCCAACGCGCTGGTGCGGTCGTGGAGCGGGCCGCGGCCGCCGGCGGGGGGCGCCGCTGGCCCGGGTGACAGCGGCGCTGAGGCGCACTGGGCTGGACCGCTTCCGGCGTGTCTGCGCCGCCGTCCCCGGCAACGGCGGGGCCGGTGCTTCACTGAGCGTGCGGTGAGCGGCGGCGCCGCCGGGCGGCCGGGTCGGGGGCGGCAGGCCGTCCGCAGTCCGCCGTGTGTCGTCCGCGTACGCTTACCGCTCCCGGACGGCGTAGGTCAGGTGCGTCACCTTCGGGGAGGACTCCGCGCGGACCTGCTCCAGGGCCACGCGGCTCGCGTCCACGCCCTCGAACAGGCGGATTCCGGAGCCGAACAGCACGGGCGACAGCGCGATCGAGAACTCGTCGATCAGGCCGGCGTTCACGTACTCCAGGATCGTCGCGCCGCCGCCCGCGATGCGGACGTCCCGGTCGCCGGCGGCCTCGCGGGCCCGCTCGAGCGCGGACTCGATGCCGTCGTTGACGAAGTGGAACGTGGTCCCGCCCGGCCGTTCCCAGGGGTCACGCTTCTCGTGCGTCACGACGAAGACCGGCGTGTGGAACGGCGCCTCCTCCGGCCACATCTGCTCGCCTGCGTCGAACAGGCGCTTGCCCATCACGCTCGCGCCGGTGCGCTCGAACGTCTCCCGCACGATGTCGTTGTCGCGCCCCTCCTTGCCGCCCCCGCCGAGCTTCAGGTTCTCCCGGAAGAACCGCTGCGGGAAGATCCACGCCTGCAGTTCCATCCACTGCCGCTGCATCAATTCCTCGGGGGACTCGGGCGCGATGAACCCGTCCAGCGACATCGACACGCTGAAGAACACCTTCCCGGCCATCAGTTCTCGACTCCCTTCCGAACGATCTCGGTGACGTAGGCGGCCAGATTGCTCAGGGTCTGCTGTCCGGCCTCGATCGCGTGGTACTTCTCGGCCGCCTCGTCGCGCAGTTCCTTGGTGGGGAACACGGCGCGCATCTCGATCCGGGTCGCCGCACCGTCGGGCGCGAACGTCAGGACCGACTCGAAGGCGTTCGGGTCGCCGCGGGACTCACCGTGCAGCATCGCGATCCGCTCCGGCGGGACGATCTCGGTCCAGGTGATCCACTCGGTGTAGTCCGTCCCGTCCGGTCCGTGCATCACGAAGTCCCACGCTCCGCCGACGCGGAACTCGAACGCCCGCGTGGTGGTGGTGAACCCCTCCGGCCCCCACCATCGCGATAGGTGCCGCACCTCGGTGAACGCCTCGAACACCAGCTCCCGCGGCGCGTCGATGACCCGGGAGATCACGATCTCCCGGTCAGCCGTCGCGGACCGGGCCGCCGCTTCTCGTCCTATCTCGCTCATCAGCTACTCCTCCTGCCTTGCCTGCTGTAGGTCCTGCACGTACGCCTCCAGCCGGTCGAAGCTCTCGTCCCAGAACCGCTCGAACCCGCCGGTCCACTCGTGAACCGGCCGCAGCCCGCGGGCGTCAAGGCCGTACAGGCGCTGCTTGCCCGCCTTGCGGTCCCGCACCAGCCCCACCTCCCGCAGCACCCGCAGGTGCTTGGACGCCCCCGGCTGGGTCATCCCCAGCTCCCGGGCCAACTCGGTCACCGGCCGCTCACCCGCCCGCAGCAGCATCAAGATCTCCCGACGCTGCGGCTCGGCGATCGCGTTGAAGACGTCCGACGTCGTCGCTGCTCGTGCCATGACCTCGTCGTATACCCATATCGGCATGCGTCAGGCCGGAGGAATCAGGCGGGTTTTGCCAGATGACGATCGCCACCGACCCCACTGAGCCGGCCCGCCCGCAAGGCCCACCACGTGTACGCCACCCGTGTCGCAGCAGCCGAGATACCAATCCGCTCGCTTGGGCCCGTGACGCTTTTCTTGCCGGCACCCCATGTAGGTGGCCAGCGCTGGGGCGGTGGTGGCGTCCACCGCGCCGCTGACGGCGATCGTGGTGACGCTGCCGGGCAGGTTCACCTAAGCGCGGGCGCGCGCGAGGCGGCAGGGGTTGCGCCGCCCCGGAGCGGGCAGTCTGTGCGGCATGTCCCAGCAACCGGTCACCGCCGAGGATGTGGCGGCGGCCCTGGCGGTCTCGGCCGAGCTGCGCGAGGCGACACGGGACACGTTGCGCCGCGCCGCCGAGATCTGCGCGCAGAGCCGGCGGCTACGGCAGCAGGCGGCCCAGACTCGCGCCCAGACCCGCCGACACCGATAGCCGTCCTCGACGGGCCGAGGGTGGGCAGAGGCGGGGCCCGGTCGCCCTAGGCATCATCCGCCCAGCCCCCTGAACACCGCCCGTCGCACAGCGATCAACCACGCCCCGCCGGACGCACAGAAGACCCGCCACCGTCGACCCGGATGACCGCCTGCCGCGACTGTTGCGATGCTGGTCGACCCGGTCACGCGGCGGTGAGGTATCAGATTGGAGTCCCAGGAGGCGAACCGCTAGGAATCCGAGGCGGTCGAGGTGGCCTCGCCCCACCAGGCCGGGTCACGGGCCTCCAGGGTGGGCGTTGACCGTCTTGCACGAGTTCTACCGACACCTCGGTACGGATGAACGTGCAGAGTTGATCAGCGTCTCGGAGCCGTCGCCGCCGGGCGATCGGACCGGTCTACGGGTGCTGCGCGGCCTCGATCGCCTGCTTCATCTCCCAGGCGCCTCGTTCGACACGAACGCGGACCTCGGCCGCCGAAGCGTGCGGCAGCACGTCGGTGCTCCAGATCAACCGGCCCCGCTCATCGCCCTCCGGACGGACCTCGAACGAGGCGTGGTGATGCTCAAGCGGCGGCCGAGCACTCTCGACGACGGCGTAGGCGAGGCGGCGGGACTCGTCATCGACGGCGACGATCAGCTCGCGGATCACATGGCCGTCGGGGAAGGTCAGGAACCGCTGGTCGCCCTCGATCCGGGTGCCGGTGACACGACCGGGGAGCAGTCGCTCGTGAACGGCGCCGACGTCGCGCAGCGCGTCCCAGATCTGCTCAGGGGACGCGTCGATCACGATCTCGTAGCGGACGGAAGCCATGACGGCGGCGGGCTCCTTCTCGGAGCGGACTGGCGTGATCACCCTAGTCGCAGCCTCCCGTCCCCCGACCGGTAGTGCGCCGATCATGCCCGACATCTCTACGACCGAATGGCCGCGAGCTGTTCGGTACGGAACTGCCAGCAACCGCGTTGCAGCGCCTGTTCTGATGTCCACCGGACTTGGTGGACACCACGCTGTCGGCAGCAGGCAAAGTCACTTCCTGGCCGCAGACAGATGACAGGGCCGCTCCGCGCAACGCGCGATCGGGACGACGGCGCGGAGTTCGAGGACGTGCTCGCGATGGTCGGCGAGGGAGCATCCCCGTGGTTGCGGCATGGCTCTGTGCACGTACTGTCACTCTGGAGTCCGCCGACAACGTGCGGCCAGGCAAGACAGGAGCATGAGCGTGCAAGACGCGGGTCAGCCGCCGAGAGTTCGGCTACACATCGTGACGGGGATCGCCGTCCTCGGAACGTTCGCCGCGGGGTGCGGCTCCAGTGCCGCCGGCGGGCACGCGACCGGGGCCTCGACCTCGCCGAGCCGGCCGGCCACGGTCACGCCGGTGACCGAGGCGCAGGCGAAGACCATCTTCGCCCGCTACCAGAAGGTCAACAACCAGGCGAACGCGCAGGTCTCCGACGAGCTGCTGCGCTCCAACGAGACCGGCCCCATGCTCGAAGCCGATCTGGCGGGCAACAAGCGCATCCGCGGCAAGCACGAGAAGAAGATCTCCGCCTTCTTCTACCGGAATCCCCAGTTCTATATCCCGCGCACCTCGGCTCCCGCGTGGTTCGCCGTCACGGCGGCGGAGACCGAGAGCGGGAACACCGAGTTGCTCGTCTTCGTGGACACCGGAGGCGGGTCCTACAAGGCGGCCGTCGGCGTGTGGCTGGCGAAGGGCAAGAAGTTCCCGGCGATCGCCCGCAACTCCGACGGCTCGGCGACGGCCGTCACGGCCGGGGACGCCCTCGGCGCCGGCGGCAAGATCTCCGACTACCTGACCACGGCGGCGGCCGGCAAGCAGCCCGCCGCCGGGCTCGCCCCCGGCCCGCTCACCTCGAAGCTCGGCAAGAACTGGGCCAAGGCGGTGAAGCGGACCAACGGCGGGCTCCGCTGGGCGGGAGGCACGTCCTGGAAGGTCCGGCCTCAGCCCGTCTACGCGCTCAAGACGGCCGATGGCGGAGCGCTGGTCGCGAGCGTCTCCATCCAGACGCTGACCTATACGGCGATACGCCAGAACGTCTGGTACCAGCCTGACTCGGCGTTCTTCGGGCTGGGCCCGAAGCGCTACTACAACCGATTCTCGGGCGAACGCCTGTGGGAGTTCGCCACCCACGTCCCGCCCAGCGGCCAGGCGGACGTCGTCGCCAGTGCCTCCCACGCGACATCGGCGACCGGGTC
The DNA here is from genome assembly GCF_041951345.1 of Actinomadura sp. 21ATH. Lineage (NCBI taxonomy): Bacteria > Bacillati > Actinomycetota > Actinomycetes > Streptosporangiales > Thermomonosporaceae > Actinomadura > Actinomadura sp. 21ATH. Next base: position 101,273 of record NZ_JBGNUR010000023.1, read on the forward strand.
ATGAGACCCCCGTCGGGCTGAGGCGCGGTCGTCCAGCGGGCACGCGGGACGTGGAATCGCCCGCCCGCCTCCTTGGCCAGGGCGGCGTGGCACGGCAGTCCTGCACGCCGGCCGCTGCCTGGGGGCGGGTCAGAGTCCTGATTGCGGATCTTCCATGCCTTCGCCGAGGGTGGCGATGACGCGGCGGGGGTACCCGGCCTGGACGAGCGGAGCGGCGACGTCGCGTTCCAGGTCGGGCAGGTAGCCGAACAGGACGTCGGCGGGCCCGGTGATCTCGGCTTCGCCGAGGGCGGCGGGCAGCAGGAGCGTCTCGGCGCGGCCGAGTTCCTCGCGGAACTCTCCGGCGCGCACGTGTACGGGGGCGCCGACGTTGGACAGGATCTGCGCGGTGGCGAACGAGCGCCGCAGGGGGGCCGCCGTCCCGGCCCGCCAGCGTTCGAGGGCGAAGTACGGGCCGGCGCACAGGAAGGTCCGTTCCACGTCGTCACCCGCCGCGATCTTCAAGCCGGGCGTGAACTCCGGCCGCGAATCCGGCTTGACCTGCCGCATGAACATGTCGAGGTTGAACGCGAACCGGTCATCGCCCACCGGCGAGCCGTCCTCCATCTCCCAGCGCATCACGTGCCGCTGGATGTCGGAGGTCTGCTCGATCTCGTAGACCAGCGTGTCCGGCCCGAAACTGTGCGGGGTGCCGCCGGGCACGTAGATCGTTTCTCCGGGTCTCACCGGCAGGCGCCGCAGTACGCGGTCGAAGTCCTGCGCCTCCAGCGCCGCGCGCAGCCCGGCATCGTCCACTCCCTCCTTGACGCCGCACAGGGCCGTGGCACCGGGCGCGGCGGCGAGGACGTGCCATGCCTCGGTCTTGCCGTTGCGCTGGCCTTCGAGCCGCCGGGCGGCCTCGTCGTCGGCGTGCAGGTGCACCGGCAGCGAACCGGTGGCATCGATGAACTTGGTCAGTACCGGGAAGTGCCGGCCAGACCATCCGGCTCCCATGAGTTCTTCGGGATGGTCGGTGACGACCTGGCGCAGCGTCCGCCCGGCGAGCGGGCCGCCGGTCACCGTCGCGACGGCGCCGTCGACGTCGCTGCATTCCCAGGTCTCGGCGATGCTCCAGTCCGGGATGCCGGTCTTGCCCAGGTGGCGGGCGATGGCCTTCCCGCCGAACACCAGCGGCTTGGCCGTGACGCTGAGCCGCAGCGGATGCAGGGGCGTCCCGCCGCCGCTCACAGGATGGGTTTCCCGCCGGTGACCGCGATACGGGCGCCGGAGACGTAGCTGGCCTCGTCCGAGGCGAGCATGACGTAGACCGGCGCGAGTTCGGCCGGCTGGCCCGGCCGTCCCAGCGGGACGTCCTGGCCGAAGCTCTCGACCTGCCCGGGCGGCATGGTCGCCGGGATCAGCGGCGTCCAGATCGGGCCGGGCGCGACGCTGTTGGCGCGGATGCCCTTGGGGCCGAGCAGCTGGGCCAGCGAACCGGCCATGTTCGCGATGCCGGCCTTGGTGACGTTGTAGGGCAGGAGCTGCGGCGGCGGGCTGTCGGAGTTCACCGACGTGCTCCCGATGATCGCCGACCCGGGCGGCATGTGCGGGACGGCCGCCTTCACGAGATGGAAGAAGGCGCTGATGTTGATCGCCAGGGTGCGGTCCCACTCCTCGTCGGGGATGTCCTCGACGGAGTCCCGCGTCATCTGGAACGCGGCGTTGCTGACCAGCACGTCCACCCGGCCGAACTCCTCCACCGCCCTGGCGACGATCGCCCGGCAGTGCGCCGGATCGGCCACGTCACCGGGGACCAGCACGCAGGTCCGGCCGGCGTCCTGCACCCACCGCCGGGTCTCGGCCGCGTCCTCGTGCTCGTCCAGATAGGAGACCAGGACGTCGGCGCCCTCCCGGGCGTAGGCGATCGCCACCGCCCGCCCGATACCGCTGTCCCCGCCCGTGATCACCGCCGCCTTGCCGGCCAGCCGCCCCGAACCGCGGTAGCTCTCCTCGCCGTGATCGGGCCTGGGATCCATCTTGCCGGTGACACCGGGAGGGGTCTGCTGTTGGGATGGCTTCGGCATGTTCTCTCCCCGGGCCGCGTGCGGTGGACGACTTGGTGCCCGGTTCCCTCACCGCGTCGGCTCCAACGTCGCATGAACTCAACTGGCGCCCGCAACATCGAGTCTTTACGCGGAACGCCCATGGGCGCGCCGCCCGAGCCCGGCGCGATGGCCGCCGTTCAGTCGTTGACCAGCAGGATCTTGCCGATGTGCTTGCCGGTGTCCATGAGCCGGTGCGCCTCCGCGGCGTCGGCCATGGGCAGGGTCCGGTCGATGACCAGCCGGACGGCTCCGTTCTCGATCATCGGCCACACCCTGTCCCGCACCTCGGCCACGATGGCGGCCTTCACGTCCGCGGACCGGGTGCGCAGGGTGGTCCCGTGGACGGAGGCGCGCTTGAAGACCAGGTCGGCGAGATCGAGCCTGCCGTCCAGCCCGTTCTGCAGGCCGATGATGACCAGGCGCCCGTCGCCGGCCAGGGACGTCACGTTCCGTTCCAGGTACCGGCCGCCGATGACGTCGAGGACGACGTCGTAGGGGCCGTGCTCGACGAAGTCCTGTTCGCGGTAGTCGATCGTCAGGTCGGCGCCCAGCTCCCGCGCCCGGGCCGCCTTCTCGGGACCGCCGACGGTGGTGATGACCCGGGCTCCCAGCGCCTTGGCGATCTGGATCGCCATGGTCCCGACGCCGCCGGCGCCGCCGTGCATGAGGAAGGTCTCGCCCTCCTTCAGTCCCGCGGTCATGACGAGGTTGGACCACACGGTGGCGGCCGCTTCGGGCAGGGCCGCGGCCTCGACCAGGCCGATGCCCTTGGGGATGGTGAGCAGCTGGCCCGCGGGGACGGCGACCTTCTGCGCATAGCCGCCCCCGGTCAGCAGCGCGCAGACCTCGTCGCCGATCCGCCGGCCGGTCACGCCGTCCCCGATGGCGCTGATACGGCCCGAGACCTCCAGCCCCGGATACGGCGAAGTCCCCGGCGGAACGGGGTAGAGGCCCATCCGCTGCATGACGTCCGCCCGGTTCAGAGCGCTGGCCACCACGTCGATGACGACCTCGCCGTCGGCGGGTACCGGGTCGTCGACCTCGGTCCATTCCAGGACTTCGGGCCCACCGGGTTCCTTGATCGAGATTGCTTTCATGAGGCTGCGCTCCATGTGGCTGAGGTGAGGAGCTCGACGGACGTGCGGAACAGGGCGTCCGCGGCAGATCTTGCCTGGACTGCGGCAACGAAACGTCGTCGCCATGTAACACAACGCAAGGGCTGGGCCGGGCGGCGGCCGTCATCCAGGACGCCGCAAGCTCAATGTTTACGCTGCACACATTATGAGAGGAAGTATGCAGCGTCAACATCGATGTGGTGCGCGCTGCGCTGGAGAACCGGCCCGGCTCCGGCTGGACGTCGTGGGCGCGATCCGGGCCGCTGTCGCGCCGTCGTTCACAAGGCGCCGCCACCCCCCGCGTGATGAGAGAACCGGCGTCTCCTGGGGCGTACGAAGTCGTCGCTGGACGGGCGCGGAGTCGTGAGCCGGCCTCAGTGAGAGGCGCCGGGCGTCAGCGGCTCACCGGAGAGGCGGCGAAGAGCGCACGGACGGCGTCGCCGACCCGGTCGGCGACCAGGCCGGGGGAGGAGGCGCCGAGCTTGCCGTCGAGGTACAGGAACGCCAGGCCGTGGACCAGGGCCCAGACGGCTGTCGACAGGGCACCCGGATCGGCGTCGGGAAAGGTGCGGTGCGCGATGCCGTGGACGTATTCCCGGATGGCGGCGGTCGCGCTGGCCCTTTCCTCGTTGCCGGGGTCGCAGGGTTCGGCGAACATCACCCGGAACAGCGCGGGGTGCTTCAGCGCGAAGTCGACGTAGGCGACGGCGACCGCGACGAGGTCGTCCGGTGCCGCGGGTGAGGGGTGCGCGGCGGCCAGGTGCTCGGCGAGCTCACGGTAGCCCTGCGCGGCGACCGCGGAGACCAGTGCGTCGCGGTCCGCGTAGTGGCGGTAGGGGGCCGTCGGCGATACGCCCGCCCGGCGTGCCACGGCCCGCAACGACAGGCCGGCGCTGCCGTCCTCCTCGAGCAATTCCCGCGCGGCCCGCAGGCACGCGGCGCGGAGATCGCCATGGTGGTACGAGGCACTCGCCCGGGACACAGGTCACACTCCCCGATGTAAGCAACGCTGACATCATCCACCATCACGGCGTTCCCCGCGACGGCCGAGAACGTGCGGTCGGGGGAGGGATCACGAGGGTGTGCGGTCGGCCGCGGCCTCGTCGGTGGCCGGTTCTCCGGGCGCCGTGACCTCGCCGCGGTCCAGGCCGCTGGGGAGAGCGCCGGTTCCCGCCGTCAGGCCGGCGCGCGGGGCGGTCATCACGGTGGTCACCAACGTCATGACCACCAGGATCGCGAAGAGGTCGGCGGAGATGATCCCGGCGTCCACGCCGATGCGCAGCAGGATCAGCTCGGTGACGCCGCGGCAGTTGAGCAGCAGGCCCAGCGCCAGCGACGGGCCCCAGGGCCAGCGCCCCGCTCGGGCGGCGACGGTCACGCCGCCCATTTTCGCGGCCACCGCGGTGGCGATGAACGCCAGGCACCACAACCGGTCGCTCGTGTCGCCCAGCGCGTCGGCCAGGTCGGTGCGGAGGCCGACCTCCAGGAAGAACAGCGGCAGCAGCACCGCCGCGGAGAAGCGTCCGAGCCGGTCGGCGGCCTCCATGCAGGCGGCGGAACGGCGCGGCAGCATGGCACCGAAGGCGAACGCGCCGAACGCCGCGTGCACGCCGATGGCGTCGGTGGCCGCCGCCGCGAGCAGTCCGCCCACCATGACGAGGGGCAACGCCGCGGCCGGCCCGCCGGTGCGTCCGCCGCCCGAGTCCGCGACCGCGGTGGCGGCACGGCCCAGCGCCGGGCGCACCACCGCCACCATGACGGCCACGAACAAGGCCGTCAGCAGGATCACCGTGGTGCCCGAGGCGGCGCCCGTTCCGGCCATGCCCAGGCAGATCGCCGCCAGGGACCACACGACAAGGTCGGTCCCCGCGGCGGCGCCCAGCGCGAACGAGGCGATCGGCGTCCCGCTCAATCCGAGGTCACCGAGGACGCGGGCCAGCACCGGGAGTGCTGTGACGCTCAGTACCAGTCCCAGGAAGACCGCGTAGACGGGAAAGCCCACCTGCCCGGCGTAGGCGGCCGCCGTCGGCACGGCCAGCGCAAGCCCTGCCGCCATCGGGACCGCCAGCCCGGCGTACACGACGGTGAGCAGCGAACGGCGCCCCGTACGCATCAGGTTCAGGTCGAGTTCGGCCCCGGCGGCCACCATGAACAGCACGAGGCCGAGCTGGGCCGGGCCGTGGACGGCGGAGACGACCTCGTCCGGGAACAGCCAGTTCATGCCGTCCGGGGCCAGTGCCCCGAAGAGGGAGGGGCCGAGCAGCACGCAGGCGGCGATCTCGCCCATCACCATGGGCAGCCGGAGCCGCTGGACGACCATGCCTCCGAGCCGTGCCGCGCCGAGCACGACGCCGATGGCGAGGAGCAGGCGGAAACCGTGGCTCTCCAGCGCCTGGACCGGGACGCCCGGGTCGGCGCCGGAGCCGCCGCCCGGGGACAGCCACCACGCGAGGGCCGCGGCGACCGAGAGGAGCGCGGTGGTCCCGCCGATCACCAGGATCGCGGGCCGCAGCCGCTCCAGGGCCGGCGCCGGGCGCTGCTGAGACGCTTCCGATGGCATGCTGACGTCCCCTTGGATGTCGAGCGAACATGATGTCTCCGACCCCTGAGCGCAAGCCCGTGCCCCGGTGCCAGAGGTGACAGTGCGATGAGGGAGGCGGGCCGCAAGCAGGCTCGGCCAGAACGGTCGAGCGAGCCGTCCACGCGACTCGGCGGGACGACGGTGCGCCGGCGAAGCGGACGTCCGCGATGTCGCCGCGCGCCGACGGTGTCGCCGCTCGATCCCCGCCGCTACGATGATCGCGGCCATGACGGGCGGCGGGTCCGAGTCGCCGCAGCGCGTGAGGAGTGCGGATGCAGCCGGATCCACCGCAGCCTGGGAATCCCCCGTACGGCCCGCCGCCGATGGCGGGCGGGCCCGTGCCGTGGAGTGGCGGGCCGGGCCCGTGGGCGGCGACGACCAAGCCGAGGGCGAACACCGCGGCGGCGGTCACCGCCGGCGTCCTGGCGCTGCTCACCGCCGTCATGCTCGTCTGGTTCGCGCTCTACAACGTCGTGTACGCCGGCGGGCCGTCGTCCGGACGCTGGTCGAGCCTGGTGCTGGAGAACGCGATCGGCGGCATCGCCGGAGCCGGGTTGCTGCTGGTCGCGGCGGCGTTCACGGTCGCTCGCAAGATTCCCGGCGCGTGGGCGCTCTGCGCGCTCTGCGTCCTCTACGTGGTGGCGACGCTCTTCGTCGGGCCGCTACTGCGGGGAACGGGCCTCGGCGCCCAGTTCAGGTTCGTCTTCGGTTTCGACCGGGGCGACGGCGTCGGCGTGGCGCTGGCAATGATCTTCGGCGTCCTGACCGCGATCGCGGCGGCGATCGCCGGCAGCGTGAAGTCGTACGGACCGGCCCCCGCCATGCCGCCGCGTCCGTGACCGCCCTCCCCGTTCGGTGCCGAACGGGGCACTCGCGACGCGTCGCGCTGCCTCAGGTGTTGTCCCAGGTCCAGGCGGCGATGCCGACGCGGTTGCGGACGCCGAGCTTGCGCTGGATGGCGGCGAGGTGGTTCTTGACGGTGCCGGGGGCCAGGTGCAGGCTCGCGGCGATCTCGGCGTTCGTCCTGCCTTCGGCGACGCCTCGCGCGATGTCGGTCTCGCGCGGGGTGAGGGGCCCGGCGGTACGGCGGGGCGCCGCCGGACGGGCGAGGCGGCGCAGCAGCCGGACGGTGATCTGCGGGCTGATGAGCGCGTCGCCGGCCACGGCCGCGCGGACCGCCTCGACCAGGAGGGCGGGCCCGGAACGTTTGAGCAGGAAGCCGCAGGCCCCGTCGCGCAGGGCGGTGTCGACGTACTCGTCCAGGTCGAAGGTGGTCACCACCACGACCCGGATCGGGTCGGCGACGCCGGGCCCGGACAGGGCGCGGGTCACCGCCAGGCCGTCCAGCACCGGCATCCGGATGTCGGCGAGGACCACGTCGGGCCGGTGCCGGCGGGCCAGCTCGATCGCCGCGGCGCCGTCGGCGGCCTCGGCGGCGACCCGGATGTCCGGCTGGGCCTCCAGGATGAGGCGGAAGGCCGCGCGGATCTCCTCCTGGTCGTCGGCGAGCAGGACTTCGATCATCGCTCGGCCGCCCGGTCCGGCAGTACGGCCCGTACGCGCCAGCCGCGGTCGTCCGGGCCCGCGCTGAACGTGCCGCCCAGCGCCCGTACCCGTTCGGCCAGGCCGGGGAGCCCGAGGCCGGCGGCGCGCGGGGCGGGGCGTGCGGGGCCGGCGTCGTCGGTGACGACGACCTCCAGGGCGCGGTCGGGCGTGCACCGTACGTCCACGTCGACGGTGGTGGCGGCGGGGGCGTGCCGCCGCACGTTGGTGAGGGCCTCCACGACGACGCGGTAGGCGGTGGTGGCGGCCTCCCGGGACACCTCCGGGACGGGGTCGAGGGTGAGCCGTACGCGGGCCGGTCCGGCGGCCGAGTACCGCTCGGCCAGCGCCGGCAGCTCGCCGAGGCCGGGCGGGGGCTCGCGGTCGCCGCGCCGCCCGGGGGACAGGGCGTCGATCGCGCGGTCCATCGACGCCAGGGCGTTCAGCCCCGCCCGCTCGACCCCGGCGAACAGGGCGGCGGCGCGTTCCGGTCCGGCGACCTGGCCGGCCTGGGCCTGGGCGACGATGGCGCTGACGTCGTGCGCGACGAAGTCGTGCAGGTCGCGGGCCAGTTCCAGGCGCTGCTCGCGTCGTGCCGCCGCGATCGCGTGCCGCCGCCGCTCGTCCAGCGCGCGCAGGTACGTCCCGCACGCCGCGGCGGCCAGCGGACCGGCTGAGAAGATGGCGCAGGCGATCGCCGCCGTCACCGGCGGGACGTCCGTGCTCGCCGCGATCAGCCTCAGCACCAGGGCGATGACCGCGGTCCCGGCCGCCGCCGCGAGGGCGAACGCCGACCACCGGGCCAGCCCGCCGGCCATGACCGTCAGCGCGGCCATCTCGGCGTACCCGAGCGCGATCACGGGCTCCGCGACTCCGAAGAACAGGAACGCGGCGCTGGCGCACAGCGAACCGGTCACGGCCGCGCCCGCCGTCCAGAGGGTGAGCCGGGAGGCCGGCCGGACGGCGAGCACGGCGGCCGCCCACGCCGCACCGGCTGCCACGGCGGCCGGGCCGTGGAACGGAGCGGCCGCGAGACCGGCGAGCAGCAGCGCGGCGGCGGCGCCGCCCGCGGACGGCCGGAGGGAGGCTCGCATGGGCCGAGCCTAAGCAGCGCGAGGCTTCTCGCGCATGTGCCGATCGGCCCCCGTTCATCGGTGCCGATCGGCATCTGGCGGGGGAGGGGGCACGGCGACCACGGTCGGGCCATGCAGACGACGCAATCGCAGGCACCTCGGTGGGCGGTACGGGCGGCGCACGCGGCGGCGGTGGCGCCGCTGCCCGCCGGGCTGTGGCGGATCGCCATGGCGGCCGGCGTCCCGGTCGGGTTCGACCGGGCCTGGCTCGACCGGGCCGACATCCCGGGCCGGGGATCGGTCTGGCCGGTCGTGCTGAGCCTGGCGGCCGAGGGCTGCGCCCTTCTGGCGCTCGGGCTGGTCCGACCGTGGGGCGAGCGGGTGCCGCGCCGGTTCCCGTTCATCGGGGGCCGGCGGGTGCCCCCGTACGCGGCCGTCGTCCCGGCCGCCGCCGCGTCCGTCCTCCTCACCGCGTTCGGCGTGGCGTTCGGACTGAAGATCGCCGCGGTCCTCGCGGGCGGGACGGACGATCCGAGCTTCCCGGACGGCGCGGCGGCGGCCGTCATGGCCCTGCTCTACGTGCCGATGATCCTCTGGGGGCCGCTGCTCGCCGCGGCCACCGTCGCGTACCACCGCCGCCGGTCCCCGGCCTAGCCGCGCACCATGACGACGTCCCGTCATCACCGCACGGGGAACGCGACCTCCGCCGGCGCCCGCGACTCCCACCGTTCCGGTCGGTCGCGGGGCCGGTCGCGGCGGGCCGTCAGCCGAGCTGCTCGGCCAGGGCGACGACGATGCCCTCGGGGCCGCGGAGGTAGCAGAGGCGGTAGGTGTCCTCGTACCGCACCACCTCGCCGACGAGTTCGGCGCCGTGGGCGCGCATGCGGGCGACGACGGCGTCGATGTCGTCGACCGCGAACATGATGCGGCGGATGCCCAGCGTGTTCACCGGGGCGTCCTCGGGCACGCCGCCGATCGCCTTCGGCTCGAGGTACTTCGCCAGCTCGACCCGCCCGTGGCCGTCCGGGGTCCGCATCATCGCCACGTCGACCCGCTGGTCGTCGAGGCCGACGACACGTGCCGCCCACCGCCCCTCGACCGGCATCCTGCCCTCCAGTTCCAGGCCGAGCTCCGTGAAGAACGCGATCACGGCGTCGAGGTCCTCGACGATGATGCCGATGTTGTCCAGCCGCTTGATCGTCATGGTGGTTCTCCTCTTCGTCGCGCGGCCTTCGCGGCCGCTGGTGAACCTGGGACGGAGCCACCGTCGCATTCTCGACACGCGAACCGTGCCGGGTTGCCCGCACCACGACGAAGTAGCGGTGCGGGCCGTGCCCGGCCGGCGGGACGGCGCCGATGGAGCGGTCCGCGCGGGCGTCGTTGGGCGCCCCGGCGGGCGCCTTCGGGCAGGCCCGTGCCGGTGTCGTCGCCAGCACCCACTCGCGATCGACAATCACAATAATAATCGATTATCTTTCAAATCATCTATGATGAGAACCATGAACCAGATGCCCGCCCCCTCCGCCTCGCCCGGGAAGCGGATGCTCTCCGAACAGGTCCACGCCCGCCTGCGGGACGCGATCATGCACGGGAGGTACGCGCCCGGCGCCGCCCTCAAGCCGCAGGACCTCGCCAAGGAACACGGCGTGAGCCTCGCCGTCGTACGTGAGGCGCTCCTGCAGGTGGTCGGCGAGGGCCTCGCCGAGCGGCTGCCCAACCGCGGCTTCGCCGTACCCGCCTTCTCCGACCGCCGCTGGCAGCAGATCGCCGAGGCGCGCCGGACCATCGAGCCGGCCGTCCTGCGCATGTCCATCGAACGCGGCGACATCGACTGGGAGGCCCGCGTGCGCGCCGCGCATCACCGCCTGGCCCGTACGCCGACGCACGTACCGGAAGAAGGCGAGTACTACAGCGACGCCTGGGCCGAAGCCCACCGGGTCTTCCACCGCACCCTGCTGGAAGGCTGCGGCAATCCAGTCCTGCTGGAGACCTTCGACCGCCTCTGGACCGCGAGCGAGCTGGCCCGCCGCTTCTCGGCGCTCCGCGCCCCCGGCCGGGACGCTCTCGGCGAGCACCGCCGGCTGGAAGAGGCCGCGCTGGCACGCGACGCCGACACCGCGGCCGAGGTACTGGCCCGGCACCTCACGCAGACCGCCGCCGGACTGACCGGCCCGACCCACGACGACCCCGCGAAGGAAGACCGATGAACCCCACCGACCTGGCCACCGGGCCCGCTGACGGCATGGCCTCGAACGAGACGCACGCGGGCCGCCGCTGCCACAACGCCGTCAGTCCCCTGCACGCATGCGTGTACTTCGCACCGGAGCAGCAGGACGAACTCGCGGCGCTCGGGCTGGAACGCGGCCCCATGGCCTACTACGCCGGCCGCGCCGCCCCCCTCGGAACGGTCGGCGCCGGTACCGTCACCGCCGCGTTCTACAACTTCAACCACGAGCATGTGCGGCGGTACATCCCCGCCGCGTGGACCATCACGACACCGGAATCGGTGCTGGAAGCCCGGCTGCGCGTCGCGGACCGGACGCTGCGGCGGCTGCTCGGTGACGAGGCCCTCGCCTCCGAGGAGATGGCCGAGGCGGCCGAACTGGCGCTGCGCGCCACCGAGGCGTGCCGCAGGGAGGCGCGGCCGCTGTACTCCGCCAACGCCGACCTTCCCGTCCCGGCGGAACCGCACCTTGCCCTGTGGCACGCCGCGACGCTGCTGCGCGAGCACCGGGGCGACGGCCACCTCGCCGCCCTGGCGATCGCCGGCCTGTCGGGCATCGAGGCGCTGGTCCTGCACAACGCCACCGGCAAGGCGCCGACGTCCAAGCTGTTCATGCAAACCCGCGGCTGGTCCGCGGAGCAGTGGGCCACCGCCCGCGACCGGCTTCGCGAACGCGGCCTGCTGGACGACGCGGGGGACCTCACCCAAGCCGGTGCCGCCCTGCGCGACGAAGCCGAGGCGCTCACCGACCGACTCGACACCGCCCCCTACGACCACCTCGGCCCGGCCGCCACCGCACGCCTCACCGAACTGGCCGGCGGCTTCACCACAGCCCTCAGAACGGCGAACGCCTTCCCCGCCTCCAACTTCGGCAAGGGCTGAGCCCAGCTCGGCCGCGGCGGATAGGGGCGCAGGTCGAGCCAGTACGCCGCCATATGGCCCAGGGCAGCCTCAACAGTCCCCGAACTTCAAGGCATGACGGAAAGGAACCTGGTCATGGACCTTCCCCGCATCTTCACCATCCGCGAGAGCAGCCACCGCATCCACAACCCGCTGACTCCCGAGAAGCTCGCCGCCCTGGGCGAATCGCTCCACCTCGCCCCCGGGACACGCGTACTCGACCTGGCCAGCGGCTCGGGCGAGATGCTGTGCACCTGGGCACGCGACCTGGGCTTCACAGGCACCGGAGTGGACATCAGCACCGTCTTCACCGAGCAGGCCCGGGCCCGCGCCGCCGAACTCGGCGTCGCCGACCGGGCCGAGTTCATTCACGGCGACGCCGCCGGTCATGTCGCGGACCAGCCCGTCGATCTGGCCGCCTGTGTCGGCGCCACCTGGATCGGGAACGGCGTCGCCGGAACGGCCGAGCTGCTCAGCCGCAGCCTTCGCCCCGGCGGGCTGATGCTGATCGGCGAGCCCTATTGGCGGCGGACCCCTCCGGACGATAAGGCCGCCCAGGCATGCCATGCCAGCGCCATCACCGATTTCCTGCTCCTCCCGGAACTGATCGAGCAGTTCCAGGACCTCGGGTACGACGTCGTGGAGATGATGCTGGCCGACCAGGACAGCTGGGACCGCTACAGCGCGGCCCAATGGCTCAACCTGCGCCGCTGGCTCGACCAGAACCCCGACGACGAACTGGCCCCCGAGGTGCGGGAAGAACTCACGAGCGAGCCCGCCCGCTACACGCGCTACACGCGTGAGTACCTTGGCTGGGGAGTCTTCGCCCTAATGAAGCGCTGACGCTCCGTCCGCTGCGGGGTCCGGACGCCACACCGACCGGACCCGCACGGGGGTAAGCCGTCACCACGCACCAAGGCCGGGGGCGCTGGACGGTGATGATCGGCCGGTCGCGTCTACCGTTCGAGCGGTACGTCCTTGATCGGTTCATCGGACCGGTCCGGTCGCATGGTCTGTGTGCCCACGACGGTCAGCAGTGCGAGCTTTTCGGCGGTATCGGTCCCGGCGCGTGGGGCGAACCAGAGCAGCCGCTGGCGGTTGTCCTCGCTGAAGAGGCTGAGGCAGTTGAGGTCGAGCATGCCGACGGTGGGGTGGACGATCCGCTTGCGCTCGTCCCTGCGCACCTCCACGTCCTGGTCGGCCCAGAGCGCCCGGAACTCCGGCGACCGCTGCAGCAGCTCGTCCACCAGCCTGGTCGCCTCGGCGTCGCCCGGGCTGCGTCGCCCGACCGCCGCGCGCAGGTCGGCGACGAACGAGCGTGACTGCGGGGCGAGGTCCTCCTGCGGGTAGATCTGCCGCGAGGCCGGGTCGGTGAACCATCGGTAGACGAAGCTCGCCGCGCGGCCGTGGTGCGCGGACAGGTCGCCGAGCATCGCGACGGCGAGCGGGTTCTGGACCAGAACGGTGTGCAGGTCGGTGCACACCATCGCCGGGGTCCCGTCGATCCGTGTCAGCAGGTCGAGCATCGCGGGGTGGACGTGTGACGTCGTCCCGCCCTGGTGCGGAAGCGGGCGGTTCGCCAGCCGGTACAGATGGTCGCGTTCGTCGCGGCTGAGGCGCAGGGCGCGGGCGAGCGCGGCCAGCATCTGGTCGGAGGGCTGCGAGCCGGCACCGCGCTCGAGCTCGGTGTAGTACTCCACCGAGGCGCCGGCCAGAACGGCGACCTCGTCGCGGCGGAGGCCGGGGACGCGGCGCCGCGGGCCGGGCGCGAGCCCGACCTCCTCGGGGCGGATCCGCTCGCGTCGCGAACGCAGGAAGGCACCGAGTTCGGAGTACCTGGTGTTCGACATGGGCACAGCCTTCCTGGACGACGCCGTTGGCGCCAGGGGATGCCATCCCTACCTTCGCGAGCAACTGTCACGGTCCCTCGCCGCGCCACAGAGTGGAGGCCATGAACACCTCATCCACTGACACACTCACTGACCGCGGCGCATCGCCGGTCGCTGGAAAGACGGTCCTGATCACGGGCGGCACGAGCGGGATCGGCGCCGCGACCGCCCGGCTCCTGCTCGCGCGTGGCCACCGGGTCGCCGTCACCGGGCGCGACCCTGGCCGGCTCAAGTCCTTCCTCGACGAAGCCGGCCACGCGGACCGCGTCCTGGGCCTGGTGGCGGATGCCTCCGACTGGGATTCCACGAACACGGCGGTCACCAGCACGGTGGAGCGCTTCGGATCTCTCGACGCGGCGGTCGCGAACGCGGGCGGCGCGTCCGCGGATCACTTCCGGACGGGCGGTGCCGGCGTCGTCGACGGCGGCGATCCGCAGCTGTGGGCGCCGATGGTACTCGCCAACGTGCTCGGCCCGGCCCTGCTGGCCAAGGCGACCCTGCCCCACCTCGAACAGTCCCGCGGCCGGCTGGTGCTCATCGGCAGCGTGGCCGGAATCAAGAACAGCCCGGGCAACCTCTACTCCGCCACCAAGTGGGCGGTGGTCGGCTTCGCCGAGAACCTCCGCCTGCACGCCACGACCCGCGGCATCGGAGTCACGGTCGTGAACCCAGGCATGATCGACACCGCGTTCTGGCACGGCCAGGTTCCGCCCATCGCGATGAGCCCGGATCCGGTTGCCGAGGCGATCGGCTTCGCGCTCGACCAGCCGGCCGGCGTCGACCTCAACACGGTGACGATCCGCCCGATCGGCCAGCCCGCCTGACTACAGGCCCCTCTCGTGCCGGGATCTTCGATGGATCGCTGACGCACCCGAGGCTCACGGGTCCCGCTCCGGTACGCGTTTTCCAACTGAAATCAGAGCTGGTCCGGCAGTTGATTCCCCAAGGCCCCTGTCGCACCAGGGGGCCTTACGTTTCCCGTCTTGCTCCGACCGGAACTGATGGGAGCCTCGGACGAGGGCATGTGCTTCCTACATGGCGTCCTACTCCCGAAGCTGACCCCCAGCCCCAAAGTAGGGCTCTGGCTGGCGAGGAAGCCGGGTGGGTGAACTCCTGGACGTGGGAGGCGTTGGGGCGGGTGCCGGGAGATAATCGGAGCACTTGCTGACGAGGCACCCCCCATGGGGGCGTGGTGAACGCGACGCCGGGTGGGCCCCTGCCCGGTTGAAGCTGATCGTGGGTGTGACGTCGGTGGGGTCGTGGCGGGTGGTCGAGCTGCGCGGGGATCTGGACGTGGCGACCGCTTCGGCGGTGGTCGATCAGGTCGGCCAACTGCTGGGGATGGTGAGCCGACCGCGGGTTGCGCTGGAGTTGTCGCAGGTGGCCTTCTGTGATTCGTCGGGGCTGAACGCGTTCGTCCGGCTGTGGACGCGCGCGAAGGCCGTTGGTGGGGAGCTGGTGCTTGTGCGTTTCGGGCCGCGGGTGGCCGAGTTGCTGGCCAGGACCAGGGTGGACGGGCATGTGCGAATCCTGGATAGCCCCGACGATGTGTCCGAGGGCGGACCGGCCGCCACCGAGCCTGCCTGTCCTGTGGCTTTGACTCCCTAGTGCTGTGACCACATAGGTTCGCCGGGTTGCTGTTGATGTGTAGTGCTCGATGACGTGGATGTGCCGGTATGACTCAGCGATAGTCGGCTAGGTGTTCTGTCCCGTGAGGTTGGGAACGCGGCTGGCGGGTGGTTGTCCGCCGAGTGCGGTGTGGCCGCGGTGGTGATTGTAGGTGTGCAGCCATCGCGGTAGCGCCCGGCGGCGTTGGGTCTCGGAGGC
>NZ_JBGNUR010000024.1:0-104498 GCF_041951345.1 Actinomadura sp. 21ATH
CATGAGGGCCTCCTGGCGATCGGCGTAGATGTCGCAATCCACACCGAACCCGGAGGCCCTCCCTCACTTCAAGATCATCCGACCGTGTCCACCGCGTTCGCAACCTCCCGGGTCAGTACAGCTAGCCCGCCTCGCCGAGAGCGGCGCCCGGGGAGCCGAGGCGCTGCGACAGCTCCTGGGTCACCTCCAGCAGCGCCCGGGCCATCGGGGAGTCCACCTGGCGCGGGACGTCGACCGTGGTGCCCACGATCGCCATCGTCGCGATGATCGACTCGCCCTCGAACACGGGGGCGGCGATGGTGTGCACGCCGTTCTGCGCGGGGGAGTTGACCGACAGGCCGTGCTCGCGGATCCAGGCGACCTCCTCGCGCAGCTCGGGGGAGCGGCGCAGCAGCTTGGCCAGCGCCGGGACCTGCTCGGGCGGCAGGTACGCGCAGAACACCCGGCCCTGCGCGGACGACGCCGGGTCGAGCCGGGAGCCGACCCGGACGCTGATCCGGATCAGGTGCTCGGTGTTGTCGGCGGACCGCACGACGGTCGGCGACTCGCCGTCCCAGATGCTCAGCACCACGGTCTGGCCGGCGGTCTTGACCAGCCGGTCCATGTACGGCTCGGCGGCGGTCACGATCGGCAGCGCGGCGCGCGCGGCGGCGGCGAGGGTGAGGACCTGCGGGCCCAGCGAGTACAGCGCCGTGCGGTCGTCGTACCGCAGCAGGTTGGCCGCCCGCAGTGCCTTGGTGTACCGGTGCGCCGTGGCCTTGCTGGCGCCGAGCCGGGCGGTGATCTCGTTCAGGCTCAGGTGCGGCCGGCCCACCGTGAACGAGTCCAGGATCAGCGCGGCGCGCTGCACCGTCTGGATCGACGGGGAGCCCTCGGCCGTGGTGTCTCGTGCGGTGCTCGTTGCCATCGGTTCCTCGCTTCTGCCTCGGCCATCGGCCGCGTTCCGCCCTGGGCGCGCCGTGGCGGCATCACCCGCCATCTCATCATGGGCCGGGCCGCGGCGGCGGGCCATCCGGAACATGGCGCCGGGGCGGGCCTCCGGTGGTGGGCCGGGGCCGCGGAAAGCGTTCGGCGCCGTCTCTTATTGCGAGACGCAATCATGACAACTGGGATGTAGGTCGTCAAACCCGGAACGGATGGCGCCGGTCCGGTCTTGACACGGTGATCGCCGCTGGGCGACTCTTTACCCACGATACGAGATGCCATCTCGCATTGTTATAACCACCAGGTTAACGCTGCCGCGTTGGAGGGGGTGAGCCCGATGCCCGAGCCGAACGGTGCGGGACTGCCGGGCCGGCTGGTCGTCGAGGACTGGGACGCGCTGACGTTCCGCGTGAACCGCGTCGCGTACCGCTCGGACGAGGTCTTCCGCGCCGAGCGGGACCGGATCTGGGCGCGCACCTGGCTCTACCTCGGGCACGAGACCGAGGTCGCCGAGCCCAACGCGTTCAAGACCAGGACGCTCGGCGGCCGGCCGCTGATCTTCTGCCGCGACTCCGGCGGCACGGTGCGCGCGTTCCTCAACTCCTGCCCGCACCGTGGAACGGTCCTGTGCCGGGAGAGGGAGGGCTCCACCAAGCTGTTCCAGTGCTTCTACCACGCCTGGACGTTCCGCAACAACGGCGACGTCGCGGCCATCCCCGGCAAGGACGCCTACGAGGCCGCCGGCGACGGCTTCCTCGACTCGATGCGGCTGCGCTCCGTCCCCCGGCTGGAGATCCACGAGGGGTTCGTGTTCGTCGCGTTCGACCCCGACGTGCCGCCGCTCCTCCACCACCTCGGCGACGCCGCCGACTACATGACGATGATCCGCGAGCAGCACGCGGCGGGCATGGAGGTGCTGCCCGGCACCCAGCTGTACGGCGTGCGCGGCAACTGGAAGCTCGCCGTCGAGAACGCCATGGACGGCTACCACTTCTCCCCCACGCACAACACGTTCGTCGGCTACCTGCGCGAGACCGGCTTCGCCGTCACCGACGACGACCAGTACGCCTACAACCTCGGCAACGGCCACTCCCTCCTCGTCCTGACCGGCCACGGCGGCCGGATCAGCATGCTGTGGGAGCCGCGCTTCGGCGAGGCCGAGAAGGCCCGCACCGCCGCGCACCGCGCCGAGATGGACCGCCGCCTCGGCCCCGAGCGCGCCCGCTACGTCGCCGACGAGAGCCACATCCTCTTCGTCTGGCCCAACCTGCTGCTGTTCGACCTCGAAGGGCTGTCGATCCGCCAGCTCGAACCCGTCGAACCCGGCCGCACCGACGTGCGCGCCTGGCAGCTCGCCCCGCGCGGCGAGGACGCCGACACCCGCGCGCTCCGCATGAAGACCATGGTCAGCTTCGTCGGCCCCGGCGGCCTCGCCACCCCCGACGACATCGAGGCGTACGAGGCGGTGCAGCGCGGCATCGAGGCCACCGCCGCCGAGGCCCGCCCCGAGTACGACTTCAGCGACATGTCCCGCGGGATGGTCGACGAGGTCAAGGGCGTCCAGGGGCGCTCCATCGACGAGGGCGCGATGCGCGGCTTCTGGCGGCACTGGGCCGGCGCGCTCGGCGTACCGGACGGCCTGGCCGTCACCGGCACCCGCCCGGAGCGCTTCCTCGAAGGGAGGAACGTGCGATGACCGTCCTCACGACCACCCGGGCGGACGTGGAGGACTTCCTCTACGCCGAGGCCGACCTCCTGGACGCCTGGCGGTACGACGACTGGCTCGCGCTGTTCGAGCCCGGCGCCCGCTTCGAGATCCCCGCCACCGACTGGACGGGCACCTCGCCGCACGCGTCCGGGTCGTTCGTCTGCGACGACTGGGACCTGCTGCGCGCCCGCGTCAAGCGGCTCAAGTCGCGCAAGGCCCACGCCGAGAACCCGCCGTCCCGCACCCACCGCATGATCTCCAACGTCCGGCTGCGCGAGCACGACGAGCCGGGCCTGCTCCGGGTGACGGCCGCGTTCATCGTCCACCGGGCCCGGGACGGCGAGTTCGACGCGTACGTGGGCCGCTACGACCACCTGCTCGTCCCCGGCGACGGCGGCCTGCGCTTCCGGCTGCGCCGCTCGATCCTCGGCCACGAGCACCTGCCGGCCGGAGCCCGGCTCAGCTTCATCCTCTGATCCATCTTCTGGGGGAACCCGATGATCAATCACACCCTGGCGTTCCGGTTCCGCCCGGACGTGCCCGCGGAGACGGCCGAGTCCGTGCTGGACGAGCTGCGCTCCTTCCCCAAGCGCTACCCGGCGATGCGGGACTTCTCGCTCGGCCGCAACATCAGCACCCGCGACACCACGTACACGCACGCGTTCTCGGTACGGTTCGACACCGAGACCGACCTGCGCGCGTACCTGGAGAGCGAGTCGCACGAACGGTTCGTCCGCGAACGCTGGCGGCCCGTCGTCGAGGCCCAGACGATCGTCAGCTACGAGACCGGCGCGCGGGCGGGGCGGCCGCGCGGCCCGTACGGGCTGGAGTACGCCCGCGTCGAGGTCCCCGACATGGCCCGCACCATCGAGTTCCTCCAGTACCACGTGGGGCTCCAGCTCGAACACCGCACCGACGAGTACGCCTACCTGCGCGCCGACCTCGAACACCACTCCATCGAGCTGATCAGCGCCCCGGACCGCGCGACCGGCCACACCAGCGCCGTCGGCTACAGCGTCGAGGACGCCGAGGTCCTCGCCGACCTGCGCAAGCGCGTGGCCGGCGCCGGCCACGAGATCCTCGAACTCCAGGACCGCCAGAAGGACCTCTGCGACGACGGCTTCGCCGTCCGCGACCCCAACGGCCTCATCGTCGAGCTCTTCACCGGCTTCCTGGAGTACGCCGAGCCGCCGCTGACCGAACTCCGCCCGGTCGACCTCGTCCACCCGTTCATCGCCACCGCGAGGTACGAGGAGTCGCTGGAGTTCTACACGGAGGTCCTCGGCTTCCTGCCGTCCGACGAGATCGTCGGCTCCACCACGTTCCTGCGCTGCGAGGACCGTTACCACCACAGCCTCGCCCTGCAGAACAACAAGGAGCACTACGTCGCGCACCTCTGCTTCGCGATGAAGAG
Organism: Actinomadura sp. 21ATH; assembly: GCF_041951345.1. Lineage (NCBI taxonomy): Bacteria > Bacillati > Actinomycetota > Actinomycetes > Streptosporangiales > Thermomonosporaceae > Actinomadura > Actinomadura sp. 21ATH. The sequence continues at coordinate 4,047 of NZ_JBGNUR010000024.1, forward strand.
CTTCGACCACGTCATGCGCGCCCGCGCCCGCGCGCTGTACAAGGGCGAGCCGATCGCGTCCGACCTGGTCAACCACTCGGCGTCGACGTCCATCGCGTTCTACATGCACGACCCCGCGCACGGCCCGCGCTACGAGCTGTGCGACCGGCACCGCGTCTTCACGCCGGAGGAGCACGAGACCCACCGCCCCCGCCGGATGCCGCCGGACCCGCGCAACATCGACGTGTGGCGCCCGGCCGCCGACGACTGGGGCCGTTTCTGAACACCATCGTCGAGGCCCTCCGGGTCCTGGACGGCGTCCCGGCCCCCTACGGCCGCGAGTCGGCCGCCGCCGCGCACCTCGCCTCCTGGTGCGCGGCGCGCTGGCCGTCCATCGAGTGGACCGTCCAGCCGTACGGCGACGGCGGCGCCAACCTGTACGCGGGCGACCCGTCCGGCGTCCTCCTCTACTCGCACCTCGACACGTCCCTCAGCGGCGACCCGCACGAGGACGGCCCCATCACGGCCCGCGCGGACGCCCCCGCCCCCCTGAAGGTCACCCCTGCCCACGTCGAAGGCTTCGGCCTCGGGGTCGCCCGCGCCCCCGCCGCCGCGGCCCTCGCCGCCTTCACCACCGCCACCGCCCGCGGCATCCCCGTACGCCTCCTCCTCGCCGGCTCCGGCACGCACCGCGCCGTCAGCCCCCGCACGACCGGCCTGGACCGCTACCTGGCCACCGCGCCCCGCCCGCCCGCCGCCGTCGTCGCCAAATGCGGTCCGCCGACCCTCCTGTGGGAGGAGCCGGGCGCCCTCTACCTGCGCGTACGCGTCCAGGGCCGGCACGGCGCCGTCCTGGCCCGCGAGTCCGCCGACCCGCCCGGAGGCGTCATCGCGCACGCGGGCTCGGTCATCGAGGCCGTCGAACGCTGGCGTACGGCCTACCTGCGCGCGCACACGGCCCCCGGCACCCAGGTCGGCCCGGCCGCCGGGATCGGCTCGCTCACCTCCGGCCGCCCGGACAAGCCGGACCTCTTCCCCGCCCTCCTCGAAGCCGGGATCTACGCCGTGACCGTCCCGGGCGCCGACCCGCACGAGATCGCCGCGTCCCTCCGCTCCGCGATCGAGTCCGCCTGCGCGAACGGCCCCCTGTCCACCTGCACGGTCACCGTGGACGTCGACGAGGTCCACCCCGCCGCCGCGACTCCCGCCGGCGCCCCGGTCGTCCGTGCCGCCCGTGCGGCCTGGGAATCCGAATTCGGCACCGCGCCCCCGCCCATCCAGAACTGGACGGGATCCACCGACGGCGTCGTCCTCCGAGCCCACGGCATCGACACCGTCCGCCTGGGCCCGTCCGCCCGCCCGTCCCCGGCCGACCCCCGCCGCGACGTACTCGACCTCCCCGCCCTGGCCGCGTACGCCCGCGTCTACGCGGCCCTGACCCGAAACCTGGACCCGGACGCCGTCGTCGCCGACAGTTGAGCCATGCGGCGCCGGGACGACGTACCCAGACTCGGACCGCCGCGCGCCATCGCGAGCTACCTGTGGGCGCTGAGCCCGGTCTACACCCTCGGCATGGGCACGTACATGGCGTTCCTCCTCGCCGCCGTCCGCCTCAAGACCCTCGCCCTGTGGACGGCCTGCGCGGTCTATTTCGTGCTCCCCATGGGCGCACTCGTCCTCCACGGCGGCCCGTACGCCCAGCCCGCCGGCGCGACACTGGGCGCCGCCCTCTACTGGCTGTGCGTCCCGGCCGCCACCCTCCACACCCTCGCCATCCGCCGCCGGGTCTTCACCCCGCGCCAAGGGTTTCCGTACGGAAACACGGATGGTCGAGGACTCCCTATCCTGCGTCACCGCACCAGGACAATCCGCGTACCGTGGACGGCGGGGGCGGAACGACCCGATGAGGTGGGCCCATGACCGGACACGCTGACGACGGCACGCCCCGCATAGGCGAGAACGTGCGCAACGCACGGCTGTACCGGGGCCTGTCGCTGGACGCCCTCGCCGGGCTGGCCGGCCGCTCGAAGGGGTGGCTCTCCAAGGTGGAGAACGGCCGGACGCGGCTTGAGCGGCGAAGCGACATCCGCGCCCTGGCCGAGGCTCTGGAGGTCTCGGCGTCCGACCTGCTCGGCGAGCCCGTTCCGGCCATCCGCCCCCAGGCCAGGGCGTACGGGGACATCGTCCGGCTCCGGGAGGCCCTTCTCGACTCGTCCCTGGACGATCCGCTCGACGTGCCCGTACGGCCGCTGGCCGACCTCGCGGACCTCACCGCCGGGCCCATCGAGGAACGGCGGCTGGCCGCCGACTACGCCGGGCTCGCCGCCGTGCTCCCGCCCGCGCTGGCGGAGCTGCATGTGCACGCGACGACCGGGGACGAGCGCGCGCGGACGATCGCGCTGCGGCTGCTCATCGATGTCTGCGCGTGTACGACCTTCCTCCTTCGCCATCTGGGCCAGGTCGACCTGGCGTGGATCGCCGCCGATCGTGCGCGGAAGGCCGCGGTACGGCTGGATGATCCCGTCATGCTGGGAGCGGCGGCGTTCGTCCAGGCGCACGCGCGCCCGGCCGCCTCGCTGGGACGTGCGCTGAGGGAGGCCGCCCGTACGGCGGACGCGCTCGAAGGCGGGCTCGGGGACGACCGCCTCGGGCAGGAGGTCTACGGCATGTTGCAGCTTTCGGCGGCTCTCGCCCACCGGGTCCGGCACGAACACGGGCACGCGGCCGACAGGCTGGCCGAGGCCGAGCGGATGTCCCGCCGTACCGGCGAGCGCGCGGGCGCCTGGCAGAGCTTCGGGCCGGCGAACGTCGGCACGTGGAAGGCCATGCTCGCGGTGGAGGCGGACGAACCGGCGGCCGCGCTCGAAGCCGCCGCGGCCGTCGACGTCGAAGCGCTGGCCAACCGCGGCCGCAGGGCCGCGCTGGCGATCGAGCAGGGCAGGGCCTTGGCCATGCTCGGCCGCGACGCGCAGGCCGTCCGGCAACTGCGCCGCGCCGAACACCTCTCGGCGGCTCGCGTCCACAACAACCCCATGGTCAGGGAGCTGGTGGCCGACCTGTACGAGCGGGCCGCCGGGCGCGACCTGCGCGGTCTGGCGTGGCGCATGAACCTGATCTGACAAGGGTTTCCGTACGGAAACACATCCGGTTCCGGCGGCTCTACCGTGACGCTCCGTGTGCGGATCCGCACGCAGGGACGTGATGGGGAGGAGTCTGGCCCATGGACGAGAGTACGCCTGAACGTGACCCGCTCGCCGTGCTCGGCGCGCATCTGGGTGCGCGCGGGCTGGCGGTCGAGCCGACCGCGCGCGGGCTGCGGGTGACCGGCCGGAGTTCGGCGGACCCCGTGCTCATCGACTGCCGGGCGCGGCGGGACGACGGCGGCCGGATGTGGTTCTTCACGTCGGCGGGCGAGCCGGTCGCCGAGGCGGGACGGTTCATCGAAGCGGCGCTGGTGATCCGCGGGATCCTGGCGCGCGGGACGCGTGCGGGAGCCGGGGGATGACGCCGCTGACGCCGTACGCGGTCACTGGGATCGATCCTGCTCGCGCGGTGGCCGGGTTGCGACACCGCTTTCCCTGGGTGTGCGCCTGGTGGGGCGAGTACACGAGGTCGTGGTGGGCCGTCGCCAGGGACCGGACGGGCCGCGACCACCTGATCGAGGCCCGCGACCCGGCCGAAATGGCACAACGGCTGCACGAGCTGTACGCGCCCCCGCACGTCCCCCGCTACGCGCGTCCGCGCCCCGACCTTGCCAGGCCGCCCCGAACTCCTCGGCCTGCACCGGCAAGGCGGCCGCCGCCAAGACCGCGCGCCGCACCGCCTCCGCGAGGCTGGCTGAGGCGACTTCTCCAGCATTAGGGCCTGTTCGGCGTCGCTTCTGGAACTGCGGGCTGCCCGGGCCTTGGGGGTCGTTCTCCGGTGCCCGGGGCAGCCCGAGTGGATCTCTGTTATCGCAGAGCGTGGTCGCTGCGGGCGGTCCAGATCGCCAGGGCGGCGAGCAAGGCGCAGGCGCCACCGAGCCAGAGCACGCCCTGGAGCGTGAGCGTGTCGACGATGACGCCGCCGGCCAGCGCGCCGAAACCGATGGACAGGTTGAACACCGCCACCCACAGCGAGGAGGCGGCTTCCACGGCCTGCGGAGCGGCCTTGATCATCCAGGTTTGGAGGCCCACGGACACGCCGCCGAAGGCCAGACCCCAGACGATCAGCAGGATGGCACCGCTGATCGCGGTCTGGCCCAGCAGCAGGAAGAGCGGCATCGCGGCCGTCATGGCCACTGCGATGGTCAGCGCGCTGCGGTGCACGCGGCGGGAGAGCGCCAGACCGGCGACGAAGTTGCCGATCATGCCGGCCGCACCGAATCCGAACAGCAGCGGAGCGACATGGTGCTCGTCGATCCCCGACAGCTTCTGCAGTGCCGGGCTCACGAACGTGTAAGCGGCGAAGTGGCCGAACACAAGGAGCACCGTCGCGATGATGCCGACGCGCACGCCCGGGTTGCGGAGCTGCTCCATCAGCAGCTTGGGCCGGATGGGCTGGGAGGCGACCAGCCTCGGCAGTACCGCCAGCAGTGCGATCAGGGTCACGAGCGCCAGGGCGCTGAGCGAGGAGAAGGCGATGCGCCAGCCGGTCAGGTCACCGACCAGGGTGCCGAGCGGGACGCCGAACACGTTCGCGGCTCCGACGCCGCCGAAGATGACCGCGGTGGCACGTGGCACGTCCGCGGGGGCGACGAGCCGGACCGCCAGGCCGGCGGCGACCGCCCAGAAGCCGCCGATCGCTATGCCGACCAGCACCCGGAAGCCCACCAGCGACGCGAAGTTCGGCGCCAGAGCGGAGCCCAGGTTCGCGACGGTCATCAGCGCCATCAGTCCGAGCAGCAGGATGCGGCGGTCAAGCGACCCGACGATCATCGGGACCAGCGGTGCCGCGAACCCGGCGACGATGCTGGGCACCGTCACCATCAGCCCTGCCGTCCCCTCGGAGACCGACAGCGCGGACCCCACGGAGGTCAGCAGACCGATCGGCAGTTGCTCGGCGGTCACCAGCAGGAAGGTGCCCAGAGTCACTACTGACACCGCCAGCCAGCGACTCTTACCCGGGGCCCCTGGTTCCCGTGTCTGGGTGGGGGTCTGTTCTGCGGTCGTCAACGGATCCTCCTCCACGCATTTGGGAGCGATCGCTCCCATATCGGGGACCCTAGTATGGGAGCGATCGCTCCACAAATTGGGTAAGGTGAGCCCATGGCACGCCCCCGGCAGTTCGACGAGCAGAACGCGGTCACGTCGGCGACCGAGCTGTTCTGGCGGCGCGGCTACCACGCCACTTCGGTGCGTGACCTCGGGGACGAGCTGAAGCTGACGCCCAGCAGCCTGTACCGGACGTTCACGGACAAGCACACGCTCTTTCTGCGCGCGCTCGACCACTACCGGGCCACCGAGTCGACGCAGGCCCGCCGGCGTCTGGATGCGAGTGACCGTCCGGTTCGTGAGGTGCTGCGGGAATGGATGCTGTGGCTGGTGACCTGCCCGGCCGACGGCACGACCGGCCGCGGATGCTTCGTGGTCAACACCGCCACCGAACTCGGCACCACTGACGACCAGGTCCATGAGCGGATCGAGGCCGCGTTCACGGTCACCCGGCAGGCGTTGCGTGCGGTGCTGGCCGAGGGGCGGGAGCGAGGCGAACTGTCCACCGATCTCGACATCGACGGAGCCGTGGAGTCGCTGTTCACGACGGTGCTCGGCCTGCGGGTGCGAGAGCGCGCCGGCCACGATCTGGAGCGCCTGACCATCGCGATCGATCTCGCGATTCGAGCTCTGGGAGCCGCGCCCGCGCACCCCGCCTGACGGCGGAGGGGAGATGCGAGGCCCGGTTCGGAGTGCTGATCATGGCTGGTGCGTCATCTCCCGGCCGGTGGACGTCCACGCGCCCGCGCCTCGTCCCGCCCCGGTCAGGCCGCCGCCGCGAGTGCCCGCCGCGCGTGGCTCCCGAAGCTATTCCTTGACACGAATATTCGTCCTAGAGAATACTTCTTGCCATGGACGTCCTTCTCGCCGCGCTGGCTGATCCGGCCCGTTGGCGGCTCGTGTGTCTGCTGGCCGAGCGGCCGCGCCCGGTGGGCGTGCTCGCGCGGCTGGCGGAGGCGCGGCAGCCTCAGACGACCAAGCATCTGCAGACGCTTGAACGGGCCGGGGTGGTCACGTCGCAGCGTTCCGGGCAGCGGCGCGTGTACGCGCTGCAACCTGGCGCGTTGCGGGAGTTGGCGGGAGTGCTCAGCGGGCTCGCCGACACGGCGGAACGGGCCGGCGGGCCGCGCGAGACCTTCGACCGGTACGGGGCGAGCCTCGACGCGGAGCGGAGTGCCGCGCAGGAGGAAGGCTGGGCGGACGGCCGCTCGTTCAGGTTCCAGCGGACGCTGGCGGGACGTCCCGAGCTGGTCTGGCGCCAGCTGACCGAGGCGGCCCTGCTCGCCGGGTGGTGGACGCCCGACGACCTGCGCGTCTCGAAGCTCGTGTTCGAGGCGCGGCGCGGCGGGCGGATCGTTCAGGAGTACCGCGACGTCGAGGACGAAGGCGGCACCGAGCCGGTCGTCGGGTACGCGGAGGGTGTCGTCGTCGACGTGCGTCCCGGCGAGCGCCTCGCCTACCGGCTCTCCCCGCTGCTGCCCGACGGCGGCACGGCCTTCACCGCACATGTCGATCTCGCGCTCCGGGACACCGGCGGCGGCACCGACCTGGACGTTCACTACCGGATCACCGACAGCATGGTCGATTCCGCTGACTTCGTCGCGGGCATCGAGATCGGCTTCGGCCAGAGCCTCGATCGCCTCGCGGCCGTCATGGCGGCGGAATCGCACGACACCGACTCAAGGAGCACGCAATGACGCAGCAGTCCGGCCGCAGGGTGACCGCGAACCTGAGCCTCACCCTTGACGGGCGCTACCACGGCCCCGACGGGCCCGGCGACTTCGGGGCGTTCGCCCCGTACGTGAGCAGCGAGGTCGCGCGCGACCACATGACCGGCATCTGGCGGGACGCGACGACGGCGGTCCTCGGCCGGAACAACGCCGAGGGGTTCATGGGCTACTGGGCGCCGCTCGCCGAGGACGAGTCGGCCGATCCGCGCGACCGCGGATACGCGAAGTGGCTGGTCGGGACGGAGAAGGTCGTCTTCTCGACCACCCTGACCGAGCCGCCCTGGGAGCGGACCCGCGTGGTGAACGGACCCGTCGCGGACGTCATCACCGAGCTCAAGAAGTCCGGCGAAGGCGACATCCTCGTCAACAGCAGTGCCGGCCTCATCAAGCCGCTGCTGGCGGCGGACCTGGTCGACCGGCTCCACCTGATGGTCTTCCCGGAGATCGCCGGCGGGGGGCGGCGGCTGTTCGAGGACGGCCTGCCGGCCACCCGGTGGACGCTCTCCCAGCAGGAGACCGGCAAGCTCGGCGAGCTCGCCATGGTCTACGACCGCGCCCGCTGATCCCGCACAATGAGACATGGCCGGAGAGAGCATCGAGGATCTCGTCGCCCGGGTGACGGCGGAGCGCGGCACCATGATCACCGCGGTGGTGCCCGCGTACCGGGTCGACGTCCTCGTCCAGCGCCTGGAAATGGTCCTGGACGCGGCGTTCGGCGGTGCCGGTCCCGACGTCGAGGTGCGGCTGGTGCTGGGGTCGGCGTGCACGACCGCCGCCAGGGCCGTCGACCAGTTCGTCGCCGCGCTGCGGCTGCCGTACGCGGCGGCGCGGGGCTGGGGCGACTTCACGGACGCGCTGGGCGATCGTCCGGCCTCGCTGCGGGAGTGCGTCGTCGTCGCGGACGCGGCGCGGCTGCTCGAACACGAGGACCGCGACCTGTGGCGTGAGCTGGTGTCCCGCCTGCACGGCGGCCCGCACTGCCTGGGCGGCGGCTGGAACACGCTGGTGCTGGCGGATGACGAGTACGCGTGGCAGGAGTGGGCGTTCAAGGCCGAGGGGACGCCGCCCGGCCCCGTCCGGTGAGGTTCACCGGGCACGGGGCCGGCGGGCGGGCCTCAGAGGCCCCAGTCGTAGTTGGGGACGACGGCCTTCGCGATCTGGAAGCGGCCGCCGGGCAGGTGCTTGTCCTCCTCGTTGCCCGCCTTGATGACGGTCTTGCCGAAGCCGGGCACGAGCGGGCGGCCGACGTCGCGGCGCAGCCACAGGCGCAGCAGGTGGCGGCGGCGCTCGGGCTCGGGGTGGTCGACGTAGCCGGTACGGGAGTGCAGGGCCGCGTAGTTGAGGAGCCACTGGACGTCGCCGGGCTGGAAGTCCATGTCCAGCGCCAGTCCGGGCTCCTGGGCGATCTCGTCGAAGAGGTTCAGGACCTCGATCTGGGCCTCGGTCAGCCGGGGCACCTCGGGGTAGTCCTGCGCCGAGAAGATCATCGAGCTGCCGGCGTACGTGCTGAAGATGCCGTCCACGTACGAGCAGATCGGGGACTCGTAGGTGTCGGCGGGGGCGTCCGGGTCCTGCTTGCGCCAGTCCCAGTGCCACGGCTCGAACAGCAGCGGGGCCAGGTCGGGGCGGCGGGCCAGGATCTCGTTGTAGATCGCCGTACCGCTGACGAGGCTGCTGAGTCCGCCGGCGCGGGCGCCGCGCAGGCACATCAGCGCGACGACGTCGGAGCTGTCGGAGTGGAACGGCAGCCGGTCGCGGACCCGGGACGGCAGCGCGGTCGGGTCGTCCAGGGTCTTGTCGGAGGTGGCGATGACGTGGTCGAGGACGTCGCCGAACTGGTTCTGCGACATGGGCGTGCCCAGGTGCAGGCCCATCAGGTAGAAGATCGCGCCGGCGACGGCGTCGCCGTACTCCTCGGTCCGCAGGCCGCGGACAAGCACGAAGCCGCGGCCGGCGTCCATCTCCCGGGCGCACTCCTCGATGAGGCCGGCGCAGGCGTCGATGGGGTAGTCGGCGGCGGTGACCGTGCGGAGGTCGGGGTCGTCGGCGACGAAGCGGCGGCCGAGCGTCTCGAGTTCGGTGCGCTCGGCGCCGGTCAGGTGGTGGATCCAGTCGGTGGAGCCGGCCAGCTCGTCGCCGCGCCAGGCGGACGGGCCGGAGATCGGGGACAGGTCGACGGTCGTGGACATGCTGCCTCGCTCTGCGGGGAGGAAAGGCGGCCGCGGACGGGACGCCGCGGCCGTGGTGGAACGGCTGCGGACGTGCCTGGTCAGAAGGGCGTCTGCGGGTTGCCCGCGGCGGTGCCGGGGCGCATGCCGGTGCGCGGGGGACGGACGCGCAGGGGCTCGCGGTAGCCGCGCACCGCCGGTCCAAGGCCCTGCGAGGCGTCTCGGATCATGGCGTGCTCCCGGCTGTGGAGGATCTTCCGCAACCGTAGGACAGCCGATCTGATCTCGTCAAGCGAGATGGCGTCTCGTATTCGTTAGCCGATCGGACGCACCTGGACGGTGCCGTCCTCCAGGACGCGGCTCTCGAACGACGGCTGCCGCCCGGTGGCCGGGCCGTGCACGACCGAACCGTCCGCGACCCGGAACGTGCTGCCGTGCCACGGGCAGATCACGCACAGGTCGTCGCCCTCGCCGACGACCCGGCCCTGGTGCAGCGGGCCGGCGAGGTGGCTGCACCGGTCCGTCAGCACGTGGATGTCGTCGCCGTCGCGCAGCACGAACAGGCTGATGTACCCCAGCCGGCGCTGGACGGGCCAGCCGTCCGGCAGCTCGGACTCGGCGCACAGGTCGTGCCAGCCGAGCGGCACGAGATGCGCGACCTGGTCGGCGTGGCTGGCCCCGGCCGCCTGCCGGAACGCCAGGTGTCCCCCCAGGTAGCTGCCCGCGAACAGCGCGGTGAGGCCCGCGTAGCCGAGGGCGCGGCCCGTGCCGTCGCGGCCGCGGGCCCGCGCCACGAACGAGGCCGAGTAGAGCAGCGTCGCCGTCGCGGTGCTCGCCGCGTGCACCAGCCCCACCCGCTGCTGCTGGCGGTGCAGCGCGCTCCAGTCGGCGATCCCGGTCAGCGCCGTCGGGACCGCCGCGGCCAGCCCGGCGCCGATCAGCGCCTGCGAGGCCCGGTGCGTCCCGGGGACCAGGTCGAGCACGCCGGCCGAGATCCAGCACCCCATCGGCACGTCCGTCAGCGGCGGATGCGCCGGGTGGCCCACGGGCACGCCGTGCAGCGCGTCCTTAAGCGGTCCCGGCCGCAGCACCTTCTGCACGGCCGTCGAGAGCGTCCGGATCGTACGGTCGAGGCCGTGGGCGTGCTCCAGGCCGTCGGCCAGGTCCACCGGATGGGCCCCGGCCTGCGGCCGCGAACCGCGCCGGAAGATCCTGCTCGCCCTTCGGTTCATGCCCCTCCTTCGGGTGCGCGTCCGGAAGTCGATGAGGACGGCCGTAAACGGGACGCTCCTGCGACCCTAGCCGCCGGTTTCTCCTGTTGACCACCCGGGAGAACATCGGGCCGGCCCGCCGGGTGTGCCGGGCACCCACAGTGGTGGATACCTACCTGCGCGTACCCGCCTTAAACCGGCATCGATCCGGCGCCGATCCGGCGCGGCGGCGCCACAGGACCGTTGCCTTCTCGGCACAGGAGGCTTGGCCTACAGTGAAATGGCCCGCAAGCGACCGGACGAGCCGAGCCCATGGACGTTCCCTCACCTCCGGCGGCACCGCCGGAGCCCGCGACCCCCGACACGGCGCTGATCACGCAGATCGAGACGCGCTTCCCGGGATGGGGGGCCTGGCGCAGCGGCACCCACCGCTGGTGGGCGTTCCGGACCTCCGCCAAGCCGCTCACCATCGAGCAGCTGCGGGCGGGCTGCCGGCTGCTGGTCCAGGCCGACACGCCCGCAGAGCTGTGCGCGGCCATCCGCGCGGAGATCGAGTGCGCCGGCCGGCTCGCGCCCGGCCGCACCTGATCAGGAGGCGGGTTCGAGGGTGACGGGGACGCCGTTGAACACGGCGTTGCCGGACAGTGGGTCGATCTCGTTCTCGTCGGTGACGGCGTTGACGTTGACGCCCGCGTGCTCGGCCGCGACCCGGGTACGCGTGCCGTCGCGGCCGTGACCCCAGCCGTGCGGCAGGCTGACGACGCCCGCCATCACGGTGTCGGTCGGCTCCGCGACGGCCTCCAGCGTGCCCGCACGGGACGTCACGCGGACGAGGTCGCCGGCCGCCAGCCCGAGGCGTTCGGCGTCGGCGGGGTTGAGCTGGAGCGTGCACGTGTTGGACCCGCGCACCAACTCCGGGACGTTGTGCAGCCAGCTGTTGTTGGAACGCAGGTGCCGCCGCCCGATCAGCAGCATGCCGTCCGCCGCGCCGTCGAGTGCCGCGCGCAGCCGGTCGGCGTCCGCGGCGAACGACGGCGGGCACAGCTCGACGCGTCCCGAGGCCGTGCAGAGCACCTCGTCCAGCCGCGGCCGCAGCGCGCCCAGGTCGAGCCCGTGGGGATGCTCGGTACGCAGCCGCGCCAGCGTCAGCCCGGCCGGGTCGGCGCCGAACCCGTCGCCGTACGGGCCGAGGCGGAGCATCATGTCGAGCCGCTGCTCCGTCAGCGTGCCGCCGTCGTCGGCGAGCATCTTGCGCAGCTCGTCCGGCTCCCGGCCCTCCACCGGCGAACCGGTCATCGCGACCGCCTTGCCCAGCGTCGACCCGATGATCATTTCGTCGAGGGCGTCCGGGTCGCCGTCCATCCCCGACGCCAGCACGGCCAGCCGCGCGAGGATCGCCGCCTCCGACGGGCGCCCGTCCTCCAGCGGGACGATCGGCGCCGAGTAACGCACGTAGTCGCGCACCGCCAGGCCCAGCAGCGACACGTCGTAGTGCGGCGTCTGCACCGGCCGCGGCGGCGGCAGGACCACGTGCGCGTGCCGGGTGGTCTCGTTCAGGTACGGGTCGACGCTGACCATGAACTCCAGCCCGGCCAGCGCCCGGTCGAGCCGCTCCGACCCGGGGGCCGACAGCGCCGGGTTGCCGCCGATCGTGACCAGCGCCCGGATCCGCCCCTCGCCCGGCGTCTCGATCTCGTCCGCCAGCGTGGCGACCGGCAGCTCCCCGTTCACCTCGGGCAGGTCCCGCACGCGGCTGCGCCACCGCCCCGTCGTGAACGGCCGCCGCTTCCGGTAGACCGGCACGTGCGCCGCCCGCGGGAACATCGCGCCGCCCTCGCGGTCGAGGTTGCCGGTCAGGACGTTCAGGACGTCCACGAGCCAGCTGTTGAGCGTCCCGAACGCCTGCGTGCACGTCCCGATCCGGCCGTACACCGCCGCCGTCTCGGCCGCCGCCAGCTCCCGCGCCATCCGGCGGATCGTCCCGGCGTCGATGCCGGTCACCCGGGCGACCCGTTCGGGGGAGAAGTCCACGACGAGCGCGCGCAGATCGTCCAGCCCGTTCACGGGGCGCTCCCCCGGCGCCGCGAGGTCCTCCGCGAACAGCGTGTGGACGAGCGCCATCAGCAGGTACGCGTCGGTGCCCGGCCGGATGAAGACGTGCTCGCCCGCCAGGTCCGCCGTCCGCGTCCGCCGCGGGTCGACGACCGTCACCTTGCCGCCGCGCGCCGCGATCGCCTTGAGCCGCCCGGGGAAGTCCGGCGCCGAGCACAGGCTGCCGTTCGACTCCAGCGGGTTGGCGCCCAGCATCAGCAGGTGCGACGTCCGGTCCAGATCGGGCACCGGGATCGCCAGCGGGTCGCCGAACATGTAGCCGCAGCTCACATGCTTGGGCATCTGGTCGGCGGTGCTCGCCGTGTAGACGTTCCGCGTCCCGAGTGCCTTGATGAGCGCGCCGCCGTAGAGCGGGCCGGCCACCGAATGCGCCGTCGGGTTGCCGATGTACACGGCGACGGCGTCCTTGCCGTACTTCCCGACGACCTCGGCGATCCGCCGCCGCACGACCGCGAACGCCTCGTCCCAGCCGGCCTCGGCCCCGTCCACCAGCGGCGCCCGCAGCCGGTCCGGATCCCCGTCCAGCCGGCCGAGCGTCGCGCCCTTCGGGCAGATGAACCCCTTGCTGAGCGGATCGTCCCGGTCGCCGCGCACCCGGGTCACCGCGCCCGAGTCGTCCAGCGTCAGCTCCAGGCCGCAGAGGGCCTCACAGAGGGGACAGGTGCGAAACGCCGTACGGCTGCCCATCAAGCACTCCTCGTGACCGGGACCGACCCAATCATGACGCGTCCCACCGACCCCGCCAACCCTGCCCCGATCGCCGAAGCCAGGCAATCACCTCCGAAGTAGACGGGGATGGTTCCCATCCCCGAACAGCCTCCCCCACAATTCCCGCAACCGGCCGGGCCGAGGAGAAGCACGCCCCGGCGCCACGCGAGGCGACGCGGCCGGACGGGGACGGCACACCTCGCGCCCGGCCACGCCGATCGGCACGACCTGACGCGCGTACCGAGGCACGACCGGCCGTACAGGGACGCCCGCCTCGGCGAGGGCCCGCCCCAGCTCGACCGGGTCGGGCGCCTCGACCAGGCGATGGCGCCCGTACCGATCCTGGGCGACGGCCCACCAGCACCGGGTGTGCGACCCCCACCACGCGCACACCCCGGGGAACCGGTGCGCCAGCTCGGCGGCCGCACGATCGCGCTCGGCACACGGTGCCCGCAGTACCGTCGCGGTCATCGCCCGCCCTCCGAGCCCGCCCGGCGCTTGAGGATCCCGCGCACGGCCAGCGCGGCATCGATGATCCGTTCCGCCTCGGCGACCGGCTCGCCCCACGAGGTGAAGAACCACATCCGGCCACCGTCGTCCCGCCGGGCCCGGCACGTGATCGTGTCCGCCGCGTGCGGAACGTGCTCGCAGCACCCGGCGACCTCCGGATCGGTCACGCGCAGCCCGTACGCGGTCAGGTCAACCACGAACCCTCTCGTGCCGAGGTGCGCGCCCAGCGCGGCCAGCCGCCCGGTTGTAACGTCTGCCATGGGTCCGACGCCTCCTGTCGGATCAAGGCCCCGGTCACCGGTGTTCCACCACCGCCCGGGGCCGCTCTCTGTGTGCGTACGACCACAAGGCCAGCCCATCGACGGTTAACGTGGAAGGTGTTGACCTGTTGCCTTCCGGCCTGGTCAACACCAGACAACGGGTCACACCGGGGCGAAACGGCGGCAAGTGTGATGACGTTCGGCGAGAAGATGCGAGCGCTCATGGCCGAGCGCCACACGTCGCTGCGCAAGCTGGCGGCGATCACCTTCTACGACGTCGGCCATCTCAGCCGCGTCTCGCGCGATCTCAAGCCCCCGTCCCCCAAGCTCGCCCGACTGCTGGACGACGCCCTCCACGCGGACGGCGAACTCGCGGCGCTCGCGGATTCCGCACCCGCCCGGCGAGCGGTCAAGGAGAGCCTCACACCGGAGGACGAGGAGCGCGTCCGCCTGGTCGCCGCACACCCGTCCCGGCTGGACGCCGGAGCACTGGAGGCTCTCGCCACGGTGCTCGCCGCCCAGCGGCGGCTGGAGGACACCGTGGGCGCCGCCATCCTGCTCGCTCCGGTCGCGGCTCAACTCGACGGCATCATGGCCGTGTTGCGGGACGCGTCGGGGCCGTTGCGCGACCGGCTCGGCCGCATCGTGGCCGAGTGGTCCGTCTTCAGCGGATGGCTGCATGCCGCGCTCCGGCGAGATGCTGACGCACTGAACCTCTTCGGTCAGGGCGAGGAGCTGGCGGACGAATTCCAGGACGGCACCGTCGCGGCCATCGCGACGAGTTTCCGGGGATACGTGGCGCGGCAGCAGGGCCGGCCCCGCGCGGTCGTACGCGCATCGTCCGCCGCGCTCGCCACTCCTGGCGGGCACTCGGTCCAACGAACCTTCGACCGGCTTCAAGCAGCCCAGGGGTACGCGGCGCTCGGCCAGACGGAGGACGCGCGGCGGCTGCTCGACTCGGCCGCCGAGCAGGCCGCGGACGCGATCGAGCCACCACCGCCGGTCTACTGGTACTCCGAGCCGTTCTTCCAGCTCAACATCGGCATGGTGCACCGAGAGATCGGAGAGTACGGCGACGCTTCGGCGCTGCTGGAGGCCGGGTTACGTGGCATACCAGCGGACCAGGCGGGCGCCGAATGGCTGGGCGAGTACAAGTCCGCGCTCACCGACGCCCGCGACCGCCTCTGAGGACGTGTGAACGGGCACTCGGACGGGTTGAGCGGCGGCGTCCGCGCGGCTGGACCTCGCCCTGGCGCAGATCGCCGCCGGTCAGCCCGACGGGGCGGCCGGTACGGCGCTGGAAGCGGTGACGAGCGGGCGCCTGGTGCCTTCCAACTACTGGCGGGCGGCCGAGGTCCTCACGGCCGTCAAGGCACGGAACGTACCTGAGGCCGCCGAGCTGTACGAGGCGTATCGGGAGTTCTGCGCTCCGGACGCGTCCGAGGAGACCCTCGGCTGAACGGGGCGGCGCGGTGCCGTGCCCGCGCTCGCCGAGCTCAAGGGGTGCTGCCGGGCATGTCCAGCCAGACCTCGTCGCCTGCGGGCGTCACCGTCAGGCCGAAGCGGTCGCGGCCGGGACTGCGGCGGGCGACCCAGTCGAAGTAGGCGGACACCGCCAGGTCCCAGAGCGGCCGCTCTCCGGCCTGCTCGACCTCGTAGGTGTCGCGGCCGGGCTCGTAGCGTGCGACGGCCCAAGCATCCTGTGCGCGCAGCCGCAACGTGTAGCGACCGCCGTCGTGTACGCCCCTGGCCCACACGCCCGGTAGTGCCGCCCCCATCGCCAGGTCCGCGCCCGCAGGGGCGTAACCGATGGTGCGGGGATCGACCGCGGTCGTGGAACGGGCGGCCCGCAGATCCGCGGTGTCCCACGAGGGATGGCGCTGCGCACGCATCATCATGTACGAGGCGTGACCGGTGAACCTGCCTACCGCCGTTCCGTCCGGCATCACCACGAGCCGCAGTTCGTGGCCGGAGCCGAAGCCCGGGTCGTAGGGAGTCACGATCACACCGCCGGGCCGGGTCTGCTCGATCCACGCGTACGGTACGCGGGCGACCGCGCATGTGGCGTGCACCCGGTCGTAGACGGAGGCCGGTGCCCAGCCCAGCGCGCCGTCCCCGACGATCAGCCGGGGCCGGTAGCCCGCTCGTTCGAGGTTCGCGGCCGCGGACTTCGAGATCACCGGGTCGATCTCCACGCTGGTGACGTTCTCCGAGCCGACCAGGCGTGCGAGCAGACCGGCGGTCCAGC
Source organism: Actinomadura sp. 21ATH (assembly GCF_041951345.1). NCBI lineage: Bacteria > Bacillati > Actinomycetota > Actinomycetes > Streptosporangiales > Thermomonosporaceae > Actinomadura > Actinomadura sp. 21ATH. Next base: position 20,165 of record NZ_JBGNUR010000024.1, read on the forward strand.
CGGTGCCGGTGCCGACGTCCAGGATCCGGTGACCCGTCTCGACGTCCAGCAGTTCCAGCAGCGAGACCACGGTGCTCGCCGCTGACAGCGACGAGGTGAAGCGGCCCGCACCGGCGGCGAGATCGGTGGCTCCGTCGTCGAGCTGGGTGATGATCGCTTCGTTTCCGTAGACCAGGTCCAGCCAGCGTTCGGGGTCGGCGCTCTCCCCGACCGGCTCGCCGTCGCCGGTCCACGCCACGGGTGGGGCGAACAGGTGCCGGGGAACGTCACGCAGCGCGGCCTTCACCGCGTCCCGCGTCAGCCAGCCGGCGGCCGCCAGGCGTTCGATCAGCGCGTCGGCGCGCCGCGTGACGTCCTCCATCAGCCGGTCACTTCCCTCGCTTGCCGTCGCCCTTGTCGTCCTTGTTCGGCGGCGGAATCGGCTTGTCCGGCTTGTGGCCGTTCTTCTCCGCCGGGTCCCCGTGCTTGCCCACCATGGCCCCTCTCTGCCGCGCGCGGCCAGATGCCACGCTCATGAGGTCCGCGGCCCGTCGGTCCGGGCTGCGTATCGCGTGCGTACGGCTCAAGCCCAGCCGGTCGGCGGCTGTCGTGGCAAGCCGTTGACCTGTTGCCTTCTGCCTGGTCAACGGCGGACAACGGGACGGGCCGGGGCGAACGGTGCGTCCCAGAAGGGGTGCGGCGTGCTCGCGGTCACATGCGGGTCTCGGCGTAGGTCTTCAGGGCGTCGCGGACGTAGGTGGCGCCGGCGGCGTCGCCGTACATGCCCGCGAAGCGGGGGTCGTCGACGTACATGTCGCCCACGCCCTTCACCATCTCGATCGAGCGCTCGCGGTCGCCGTCCGCCGTGGGGGTGCCCGGGATGCGGCTCAGCCACGCGACGTGCCGGGCGGCGAGCGACTGGGCGTGCTCCGACGCGGGCGGGTCGCCGGTCCTTGCCGCGGCGGTCCAGGCGGCGACGAGGTCCTCGGCGTCCCGCTTCCAGGCTTGCTGCTGGGCGAGGGTCTTGCGGTGCCACCAGTCGTTGCTGACCTGGAACGCGCGCTCGCCCCAGCGGGAGACCACCTCGTCCTTGTAGTGGTCGTTGAACCCCATCAGCATGACGTCCATCCGCGGTTCCGCGCCGGCCTCCAGGGCTTCGAGCGTGTGGCGTACGGACTCGATCCGCCGGTCGAGGCGGTCGCGTTCGGCCTCCAGTTCGGCGATGTGGGTGCGGAGACCGTCGAGGGCGTCGACCTCGTCGGCCAGGACCCCGGCGATGGCGGGGAGGCCCATCCCGAGCCGGCGCATGAGCAGGATCCGCTGCAGCCGGGCGACGGCGGCGGGGCCGTAGTAGCGGTACCCGTTCGCGCCGACCCGGGACGGGGCCAGGAGCCCGATGCGGTCGTAGTGCCGCAGGGTGCGGCTGGTGACGCCGGCCCTGGTCGCGAGTTCCTGGATCGTCCATTCCATCGTTCCAGTGTCACTCCCGGCGGAGCGTGGCCGCGATGATCTCCGTGCTGCCGGTGTGCAGGGCCTCCGCCGCCGTCAGTCCGGTCGCCGCCAGGTAGGTGTCGACGAGCCGGTTGCCGGCGGCGTACCCGGCGCCCATCGGCAGCCCCACCGGGGTGAGCCCGAAGCGTTCGGCGCTGGGGTCGCCGTGCACCCAGGCGGTGAAGTTCTGCATGCCGGTCACGTCGAGTCCGGTGAGCACCTTGGCGAAGACCTCGTCGTCGTGCAGGTGCGGTACGCCGATGCGGGCGTAGCCGAGCTCGTCGCCGTAGAGCTGCCGGGCGAAGGCGTCGGCCAGGCCCTCGCCGACGATGTGCTCGCCGACCGTGACGGTCATCGGGTCCCATACGACGCCGCCCGGGCTCCATCGCAGGTTGTGGTGCAGTTCGTGGACGGCGGTGGCTTCCAGCCGCTCGACGTTCTCGGGGTACGGCCAGAGCGTGATGGAGATGTGGCCCGAGATGCCCCCGAACCCGGTCAGTCCCTTGCAGGGCCCCATGAAGTGCTCGTCACCCGGATCGCCGAGGACGAACAGCACGGTGATGTCCGGGGCCTCCAGTCCGGGAGCCGCCTCCAGCAGTACGGCCAGGGCTTCGTCGAGCGCGCGCCGCATCCGTTCCCAGGCCCCGGCCGCCGCCAGGGTTTCGAGGGCGTCGAGGCAGCGCTCCTCGTCGCGGTCGATGGGGAACCCGGACGACTGGAGGTGCAGGGCCACCAGGTCGAGCTCGCCGGGCTGGTAGCGGTACATGCCCCTGTTCAGCTCCAGCATCGAACGCAGCAGTTCGGTGCGGTCCGCGGCAGGGGCCGACAGGATCCGCTTCATGGCGGAGTAGGTGTCGAGAACGTTGATCGGCATGGCCGGGAGGCTAGAAGTTGACGCAGCGTCAAGGTCAAGCCCGGCGTTCAGTGCTGGACCGGGCCGCCGACCGGGACGGGAGGGACGTGGCCGGTCGGCGGGAGGGTCCGCGCCAGGGCGAGGCCGACGTCGACGAGCGAGGAACGGCGCAGCGCGGCGACGCTGGGAATCGGCGTCCAGGTCGGGTCGGCGGTCGCGCCGTTCGGCTCGGGGCGGAGCCGGCCGCCGGTGATGCGGACCTGGTAGAAGATCCCGACGTTGTGGTGCTCAGGGCCGCCGGGGACGTTGCGCTCGGCGGCGGGGATCACCCTGGAGTCCACGCCGAGCAGGCGTTCGACCTCCGCTTCGCAGCCGGTCTCCTCGGCGACCTCGCGGATCACCGTGTCGAACGGGTCCTCCGCGTGCTCGACCCTGCCGCCCGGAAGGGTCCAGTTGGTCTCGCCCGTCGGCGGTACGTAGCGGGCGAGCAGGACGCGCCCGTCCTCGATGCACACGGCGTACGCCGCCAGCCGGAAACTCATGTCCACACCCCCGGTTCGGGATCATTGTCCCCGAACCGCGCCGGCGGCGGGAACGGGAAGGCCCCGGCCGTGGAACGGGCCGGGGCCTTCCCCGCGGGTTTCCGGGGCGGTCAGGAGGCGTCGAGGCCGAGGCCCTGGGCGATGCGGTCGCCGAGGTCCTTGTGGACGTTGCGCCAGTACTCGGCGATGCGCGGCTTCATCTCGGCCGTCACCTCCGGCGCGTTGGCGTGCAGGAGGACGTTGTGGACGAGGTGGTCGCGGTCGGTGTCGGACAGCACCTTCTCCCACAGGGCGCGGGGCTGGACGTAGTCGTCGTCCTCGCGGTGCAGGGTGTACGCGCTGCGCACGATCTCGCCCGCGACGTCGTACGACTCGCCCTTCCACAGCTCGGGGTCGGCGACCGGGCCGCCGACGCTGTTGGGCGCGTAGACGGGGTCGGTGGGGTTCCGGTACGTCATGGCGCCGTCGAAGTTGTACGAGTGCACCGGCACCTTCGGCGCGTTCACCGGCAGCTGCAGGTAGTTGGCGCCGATGCGGTAGCGGTGCGCGTCCGGGTACGAGAACAGGCGGCCCTGGAGCATCTTGTCCGGGGACGGCCCGATGCCGGGGACGAAGTTGGCCGGCTCCATCGCGGCCTGCTCGATCTCGGCGAAGTAGTTCTCCGGGTTGCGGTTCAGCGTCCACTTGCCGATGGTGATCGGCGGGTAGTCGGCGTGCGGCCAGACCTTGGTGAGGTCGAACGGGTTGAACCGGTAGTCGGCGGCGTCCTCGAACGGCATGATCTGGACCTGCACGGTCCAGGACGGGTGGTCGCCGCGCTTGATGGCGTTGTAGAGGTCGCTGATGTGGACGTCGGGGTGCTGGGCCTCCGACTCCTCGGCGGTGAAGTTCTTGATGCCCTGGTCGGTCTTGAAGTGGTACTTGACCCAGAACTTCTCGCCGGCGGCGTTGTACCAGAGGTAGGTGTGCGAGCCGTACCCGTTCATGTGCCGCCACGACACGGGGGTGCCGCGGTCGGTCATGAGCCAGGTGACCTGGTGGGCGGACTCGGGCGACAGCGTCCAGAAGTCCCACTGCATGTTGTTGTCGCGCAGGTGGTTGTCGGCGCGGCGCTTCTGCGAGTGGATGAAGTCGGAGAACTTCTGCGGGTCCCGGATGAAGAAGACCGGGGTGTTGTTGCCGACGAGGTCGTAGTTGCCCTCCTCGGTGTAGAACTTGATCGCGAAGCCGCGCGGGTCGCGGCCGGCGTCGGCGCTGCCGAGCTCGCCGGCGACCGAGCTGAACCGGACGAGGGACTCGGTGCGGGCGCCCTTCTGGAACAGCTTGGCGCGGGTGAACTGGGAGACGTCCTCGGTGATCTCCAGGACGCCGTACGCGCCGCCGCCCTTGGCGTGGACGACGCGCTCGGGGACGCGCTCCCGGTTGAAGTGCGCCATCTTCTGGATGAGGTAGTGGTCCTGCAGCAGCAGGGGGCCGTTCGGGCCGACGCTCTGCGAATGGGCGTCGCTGGGGGCGGGGGCGCCCGCGTCGGTCGTGGTGGTGGGCCGCTCGGTCATCGCGCGGTATCTCCTTGGTGCGTTGGTTCTCAGGTGGTCGGCGGGGCCGCGAGAGTGCTCGCCGTGGAGCCGCGGTCCCCCGTGCCGTGCGGCCGGCAGGCCGGGCACAGGCCCCAGAAGGTGACGTCGGCCGTGTCGATCAGGTAGCCGGCGGCGTGCGCCGGTTCCAGGCAGGCGGCGCGGCCGGCGACGCGGTCGACGTCGGTGACCGCCCCGCATTCGCGGCACACGAGGTGGTGGTGGTCGTCGCCGGTCCGCCCCTCGAACCGGGCCGGGCCGCCGGCCGGTTCGATCCGCCGTACGAGCCCGGCCGCGGTGAGCGCGTGCAGGGCCTCGTAGACGGCCTGGAGCGAGATGTGGCCGACGCGCTCGCGCACGCGGCCGGCGATGGTCTCCGCGCCGAGGTGGCCGCCCTGCCGGACGGTGTCGAGGAGGGCGACCCTGGCCGCCGTCACCCGCAGGCCGGCGCCGCGCAGCTCGGCGGCGGCGGTCGGGGTTCGGGATGCGGTCATGCCGACAACGTACCCGCATAAACACGAATGATTCAAGTTAACGAATGATCCAAGTCTTCGCGGACCCCTGGATCTGCGTCATGCCCGCCATCTGCGGGTTTGTTGTGAACTTCATCGCTGTGCCCGGCGTCCTACCGGGCACTGACAACCCCCTCCGAGGAGGCAGCGTGAGCGAACGGCGTCGCCGCGGCCGGGGCGGCCGGTCCGTCGCCCTCGCCGCCGGGCTGGCGGTGGTCACCGGTACGGCGCTGCTGTCCGCCGGTGCGGCCGTGGCGGTGATGTCCCGCGACGACGGCGGTACCGGCCGGAACGGGGAACGGGCGGCGCCGAAGCGGCCGTTCACCGTGGCGTTCGGCGGCGACGTGCACTTCGAGGGCGTGCTGCGGGCCCGGCTGGACGCCGCGCCCGACACCGCGTTCGGCCCGATCGCGGCACGGCTCAAGGGCGCCGACCTGGCCATGGTCAACCTGGAGACGGCGATCACGGCGGGCGGGACGCAGGCGCCCAAGCAGTTCGCCTTCCGCGCGCCGCCCACCGCGTTCCGGGCGCTGAGGTCGGCCGGGGTGGACGTGGCGACGATGGCCAACAACCACGGCATGGACTTCGGCGAGACCGGCCTGAACGACTCGCTCGCCGCCGGGCGCCGGGCGGGGATGCCGCTGGTGGGGATCGGGCGGAACGCGGCCGAGGCGTACAAGCCGTACACGGTCACGGTGAAGGGCTCCAGGGTCGCCGTCATCGGGGCCACGCAGGTCCTGGACGACAACCTGGTCCAGGCGTGGACGGCCACCGACGCCAAGGCCGGGCTGGCGTCCGCGAAGAACGCGCCGCGGCTCGTCCAGGAGGTGCGCGCCGCCCGCAAGGCCGCCGACATCGTGATCGTCAACCTGCACTGGGGCCAGGAGCTCAACTCGTGCGCCACCCCCGTGCAGCGGCAGCTGGCGGCGCAGCTCGCGGACGCGGGCGCCGACGCGATCGTGGGCAGCCACGCGCACGTCCTCCAGGCGGGCGGCTACCTCAAGGGGAAGTACGTCCATTACGGGCTCGGCAACTTCCTCTTCTACAACTCCGGCGGCCGGACGGCGCAGAGCGGCGTGCTCACCCTGACGTTCGATCCGCGGGGCAAGGCGACGCGGGTCCCGAAGGCGGACTGGTCACCCGCGGTGATCGGAAATGGCGTTCCGCAGCCGCTGGAGGGGGCCGCCGCGCAGCAGGCCCGGAGCCGGTGGGAATCCCTCCGAAGCTGCGCGGACGTCCGCCCCGCCCCGGCCTGACCGCCGCGCCGATGTTTCACGTGGATCCGGAACGTTCACGGTCCGTGATTTCCGGGAGGAGGGGCGGGACAGCCGGCCCCCTCGTGGCATGCTGTCCCGGACACAGCGACGAAGGGGTCCCCGGGATGCGCAGGAACACGGTCGTCATGACGGCGCTGGGCGGTGCCGCCGCGCTCGCGCTCGCCGCGTGCGGCGGTGGCGGCTCAGGTACGCCGGAGGCGGAGGGCGCCACCGAGCAGCCCCGGCGGGCCGCCTCGTCCCCGGCCTCCCCGGCGGCGCCGGCCAAGCAGCCGATCACGCTGGCGTTCGGCGGCGACGTCCACTTCGAGGGGATCCTGCGGCCCCGGCTCGCGAACCCCTCGACCGCGCTCGGCCCGATCGCCCGCACGCTGCGCGCCGCCGACCTGTCGATGGTCAACCTGGAGACCGCGATCACCACCGGCGGCACGAAGGCGCCCGGCAAGGAGTTCGCCTTCCGCGCGCCGCCGTCCGCGCTCAAGGCGCTCAAGGCCGCCGGGGTGGACGTCACCTCGATGGCCAACAACCACGGCATGGACTACATGGACTCCGGGCTGCGCGACTCGCTCCGCGCGATCAGGAGCACCGGGTTCCCGACCGTGGGCATCGGCCGGAACGCCGACGAGGCGTACAAGGCCCACCGGGTCACGGTGAAGGGCAACCGCCTCGCGATCGTCGGCGCCACGCAGGTGCTCGACGACCACCTCATCCCGGCGTGGACGGCGACGGACACCAAGGGCGGGCTGGCCTCGGCGAAGAACGTGCCGCGGATGGTGCAGGCCGTGAAGGACGCCGCCAAGGGCTCCGACGTGGTGATCGTCCATCTGCACTGGGGCGCCGAGCTGGAGCCGTGCGCGACGCCCGTCCAGCGGCAGCTGGCCAAGCAGCTCGCCGACGCGGGCGCGGACGTGATCGTCGGCGGGCACGCGCACATCCCGCAGGGCGGCGGCTACATGGGCGGCGCGTACGTCCACTACGGCCTGGGCAACTTCGTCTTCTACTCCGCGAACGGGCAGACGGCGAACTCGGGTGTCCTCGTGCTGCGCGTCCAGGACGGCAAGGTCACCGCCGACAAGTGGAAGCCGGCCCGGATCTCCGGCGGACTGCCGCGGCTCCTCACCGGCGCCGCCGGGGCCGCCGAGCTCAAGCGCTGGAAGGGCCTGCGCTCCTGCACCGGAGGGCTCACCGCGCGGCCGTCCTAGCCCCGGCCGGGCCCTCACACCGAGGGAGGCCCCAAGCTTGGGGACGTGAGCGAAGATCTTCTCCCGATCGGGCGGTTCGCGCGGCTGTGCCGCCTGAGCGTCAAGCAGCTGCGGCACTACGACGAGCTGGGGCTGCTGGTCCCGGCGCGCACCGACCCCGACTCCGGTTACCGCTACTACCGGCCGGACCAGGCACGGGACGCGCTGTCGATCGGGCTGCTGCGCTCCCTGGACGTGCCGCTTCCCGCGATCGGCCGGGTCCTGGCCGGGGACGATCCGGCGGCGGCGCTGGCCGAGGTCCGCGACCGGATGGAGGCGGACCTGGAACGCCGCCGCCGCGCGCTGGCGTCCCTCGACCGCGTCCTGGCCGGCGGCCTGCCGACCGCGGCCGTGGCGGTGACGCGCGAGCCGGCGCGGCGGGTCGTGGCCGTACGGGACGTGGCGACGGTCCCGACGGTCGCCGCCGTGACCTCGCGCTGCGTGGCCCGCCTCCTCGGCCTGCTGGACGGCGCGCCGCTGGACGGCCCGCTCGTCGGGCTGTTCCCGCTGGACCTCGCCGACGAGTTCACCGTGGGCGTCGTGGCGGGCGACCGCGACGGCGACGAGGTGCTGCCCGGCGGGACGTTCGCCGCCGCCACGCACACCGGCCCGTACGACCAGATCCCGCTGACCGCGCACGCGCTGCTCGCCTGGTGCGGCGACCACGGCCGCACCCCGGCCGGCGCGCTCCGCGAGGTCTACCTGTCCGACCCCCGGACGACCCCGCCGGAACGGCTGGTGACGCAACTGATGATCCCCTTGGAGGAGGCGCCATGAGCGGCCCCTGGTGCGAGGCCGCGGCCTGACGGCGTCTTGGAGGGGCGGGCGCGGCGGCGTACGTTCGCAGAAAGGCGACGCGAGCCGACGGCGGGGTGAGCTGCGATGCGGGAGCACCGGGTGCGGTCCGGGACGGTGGAGCTGGCGGTACGGGAACGGGAGGCGGAGCACCGGCCCGCCGTCGTGCTGATCCACGGCTATCCGGACACCGGCGCGGTGTGGGACGAGGTCGCCGAACGGCTCGCCGCCCGGTTCCGCGTCATCACCTACGACGTCCGCGGCGCCGGCGGCTCGACCGCCCCGGAGGACCCGCTCGACTACGCCGTCGAGACGCTGGTCGGCGACCTGGAGGCGGTGCTCGACGCGGTGGCCGGGTCCGAGCCCGTCCACCTCGTCGGGCACGACTGGGGCTCGGTGCAGGGCTGGGAGGCCGTCACCGGCGACCGGCTCGCGGGCCGCATCGCCTCGTTCACCTCGATCTCCGGCCCGGCGCGGCAGCACACCGCGGACTGGGTGCGCGGCCGCGCGCGGTCGGGCCCGCGCGGGCTGGCCGAGGTGGCGCGGCAGGCGCGGCGCAGCGCGTACATGCCGGTGTTCATGGCGCCGCGCGTGGGCGAGCTGGCCGCCCGCGTCCTGCCCTGGACGTTCGAGCGCGGCTTCGTCCTGGCCGAGGGCGCCGAGCCGCGCCCCGGCCACCCGGCGCCCACGATGCGGCGGGACGCGCTGAACGGGCTCGGCCTCTACCGCGCCAACATGGGCCGCCCGCGCGGCGACACGGGCGAGGGGCGGACGGACGTGCCCGTCCAGATCATCGTGCCGACGAGGGACCGCTACGCGGGCGAGGGCCTGCTGCTCTCGGCCCGCGGCAAGGCCACCGACCTGTACGTGCGGCGCGCGCCCGCCGGGCACTGGGTGGCGCGCAGCCGTCCCGACCTGGTGGCGCGGTGGGTGACCGAGCTCGTCGAGCACGTCGAGCGCGGCGGCCCGCCCGAGGAGGCGTCGCCGCTCGCCCGGGCGCGGGCGGCCGCGCGGCCCGGCCGGGACTTCGGCGGGCGGCTCGCCGTCGTCACCGGCGCGGGCAGCGGCATCGGCCAGGCCACCGCGTACGCGTTCGCCGCGGCGGGCGCGCGCGTCGTCGTGGCCGACATCGACGAGGGCGCGGCCAAGCACACCGCCGACGAGATCGGCGGGCACGGCGGCGAGGCGCACGTCTACCGGGTGGACGTGGCCGACGCCGACGGGATGGAGCGGTTCGCCGCGTACGTCCGCGACATCTTCGGCGTCCCGGACGTCGTGGTGAACAACGCCGGGATCGGCGTCGCCGGGACGCTGCTGGACACCTCCGAGGAGGACTGGGCGCGGATCCGCGGCGTGAACCTGGACGGCGTCTACCGCGGCTGCCGGCTGTTCGGGCGGCAGATGGCCGAGCGCGGCGAGGGCGGCCACCTGGTCAACATCTCGTCGATGGCGGCGTTCGCGCCGACCGCCGGGATGGCGTCGTACGGCGCGACCAAGGCGGCGGTGCTCCAGCTCGGCGAGTGCCTGCGGGTGGAGCTGGAGCCGCTCGGCATCGGCGTCTCGGTGATCTGCCCCGGCGTGATCGACACACCGATCATGTGGCACGCGCGGTACGTGGGCATGGACTCCGGTACGGCCGCCGAGCTGCGCGAGAGCGCCGCGCGGTTCTTCCGGCGGCGGGCGTACCCGCCCGAGCGCGTCGCGCTGGCCGTGCTGCGCGCCGTACGCGAGAACCGGCCGCTGGTCCCGGTCACGCCGGAGGCGCAGGCCGTCCGGCTGCTGTCGCGGTTCGCGCCCGGGACGTCCCGGAACCTGGCCCGGCTCGGCCGGCTGGCCGGCGATCGCGACCGGCTCCGGCGGGCCAGGGCGCGAGCCGCCGCGGACCCGGAACGGCCGGACGCCGGTGCGGCAGATCGCTGACCGCGGTCCGGGAGATGTCGATCGTGCCGTGATCGCGCCGGGAAAGGCGACAATGGGGACGTGACCGAGATCCGCACTCCGCTCCGCCGCCGCCCCGCCCAGCGCCGCAGCGCCGCCCGCGTCCAGCGGATGCTCGACGCCTGCGCGGAGATCCTCGACGAGGACGGCTACGACGGCCTCACCACCACCCGGATCGCGCAGCGGGCGGAGGTCGCGATCGGCTCGGTCTACCAGTTCTTCCCGGACAAGCGCGCGGTCGCGCAGGCGCTGGCGCTGCGCAACCTGGAGCTGTTCGGCGACCGGGTCGCGCGGCGGCTCGGCCAGGGCGGCTTCGCCGACTGGACCGGCACCGTCGGCGCGATCATCGAGATCTTCGTGGACATGCACCGCACCGTGCCGGGCTTCCGCGAGCTGCGCTTCGGCGACGTGGCCGACGTCAACCTGCTCGACGACGCCGCCGACAACAACTCGGTGGTCGCCGGGCGGCTGCGCGGGGTCGTCGTCGACACCTTCGGGATCGGTGACACGCCCGAGCTGGCGCGGGCGCTGGCGGTCGCGGTGGAGGCCGGCGACGCCGTGCTCAAGATGGCCTTCCGCCGCGACGCGGACGGCGACCCGGAGATCCTCGCCGAGGCGGAGCGGCTGATCCACGCCTACCTCGCCGCGTACATCCAGGAAGACTGACCTCAATCCCGCTCGCGTAAGGAAAGGGTGCCCGCGTGGACCCCCAGAAGCTCCAGGAGCAGACCCGGTTCCTCGTGCGGCAGCGGCTGCGCCCGATGGTGAACCAGTACGAGGTGCACACCGAGGCCCCGGACGGGTCCGAGGGCGAGCTGGCCGCGTTCGCGCAGCAGAAGCGGCTGGCGTTCAAGGAGCAGGTGACGCTGTACGCCGACACCGACAAGCTGCGCCCGATCCTCGGCTTCAAGGCGCGCAAGCGGATCGACCTGGCGTCCGCGTACGACGTGACCGACGAGGTCGGCCGCCCGATCGGGCTCTTCCGCAAGGACTTCAAGCGCTCCCTGCTGTCCTCCACCTGGCATCTGGAGCAGCCGGGGCACGCCGTCCTGACGGGCGGCGAGCGCAACCAGGTCGTGGCGGTGGTGCGCCGGGTGTGGGGGTTCATCCCGTTCGTGGACGTCATCCCGTTCGCGTGGCCGTACCACTTCGACTTCTACGCCGGGGACCGGCTCGCGTTCTCGGTCGAGAAGAAGATCGCGTTCCGCGACCGCTACGTCGTGGACATCAAGGACCCCGCGCTGGACCGCCGCCTGGTGATAGCGCAGGCGGTGGCGCTGGACGCCCTCCAGTCCCGCTGACCGTGACCGCTAGCGGGCGGCGGTGAAGGCGTCGAGCATGATCTTCGTTGCGTCGATCTCCGTGGTGGTCACGCCCGCGCCGCCCAGCGGGAACGAGCCCGGCCAGGTGTGCCCGCCGCCGTCCACCGTGTAGAGCTCCACCCGCGCGCCGCCCTCGCAGCCGGGATGGCTCAGCCGCACGATCCGGCTAGCCGGGCGGGAGCGCTCGCCCTTGCCGCAGCCGAGGGCCCGGGCCCAGCCGCCCGCGAGGGAGGTGACGGAGGGCAGGCCGAACGCGCCGTCCGCCGGGCGCATCCAGGCGGGGACGCGGGTGCGGTCGCCGCCGAACGGTTCGCCGCCGCCGTACGGGACGATCCGGTCGGCCGTGCCGTGGAACGCCAGGATCCGCGTCGGCCGCGCCTCCGCGCACGGCCGGGCGAGGTTGGACCCGGCCACCGCGCCGACCCCGGCGAGCCGCCCGCGCAGCCCGCAGACCAGCGCCATCGCGAGCCCGGCGCCGTTGGAGAAGCCGGTCGCGTACTCCCGCGAGCGGTCCACGCAGAGCGTGCTCTCCAGGTGGTCGAGCAGCTCGCCGATGTACGCGACGTCCGCGGAGCCTCCGGGCATCCCGGGCAGCTTCCAGCCCTCGCGCCCGGGCGCGCTGCCCGGCTCGACCACGATGAAGCCGCGGGCCGCGCCGGCGTTGGCGACCCGGCCGTACAGCGCCTGCTGGAACGCCGTGGAGTGCAGCCCGTGCAGGTCGACGATCAGCGGTGCCGGGGCGCGCCCGTGCCCGGCCGGCAGCTTCAGCAGGTAGGAGCGGCCGCCGAAGGTGCGCCGCCCGTCCGCCGCCGCCTTCCCGCACCCCTCGCTCGGGGACGGGGCCGCGGCGGGCGCGCTCGTGGACGGCGCGGTCGTGGCGGCCGTACCGCGCCGGGGCGGCGCCGAACCGTCGCCGTCTCCGTCGCCGGAGGTACCGCCCGTGCACCCGGTCAGAAAGGCACAGACAAGTACAGCGCAGACGAGTCGCATCATTTGATCGTAAGTCCCGAGCGATCCGTGAGTGGTTAGGTATGGCCTTCGCTGGGCTTTACATGTTACGAAGGCATGTAAAGCGGTGGGCGGTACCACACCGGCGGCGCAGAGCGGCGCCACGCTTCGAGGAGGCTTCCCCGTGAGTTCCTACGACCTCTATTCGACTCCCGTCCCGACGGACACCTGGAACGTCTCGATGAGCGGGGACACCCGCTTCACCTGGGAGTACGACGGCGGGCGCGACCGGCTGCTGAGCCTGTACCAGAAGGGCAAGGACAAGCAGTGGGACGCCCAGAAGCGCATCGACTGGGACCTGGAGGTCGACCCCAACAACGTCGCCCAGCTCCCCGAGCAGTTCAACCCGCTGTTCGGCTCCGACATCTGGGAGAAGATGACCCAGAAGGAACGCGACGAGTACGGGCGGCACCAGGGCTCGTGGCTGTTCAGCCAGTTCCTCCATGGTGAGCAGGGCGCGCTGAACGTGTCGGCGCGGATCGTGCAGAGCGTTCCGGACCTGGACTCCAAGTTCTACGCCGCCACCCAGACGATGGACGAGGCGCGCCACGTCGAGCTGTACACGAAGTTCGTGCACGAGAAGATCGGGATGTACTACCCGATCAACCAGGACCTGGCCAAGCTGCTGGCCGAGTCGCTGGAGGACTCCCGCTGGGACCTGCCCTACCTCGGCATGCAGGTCCTCATCGAGGGCCTGGCGCTGGCGGCGTTCGGGCTCTACCGCGACATGTCCCAGAATCCGCTGGTCAAGCAGCTTCTCGCGTACGTCATGCAGGACGAGGCCCGGCACGTCGCCTTCGGCCGGCTCGCGCTCAAGGACTACTACGCCGAGCTCACCGACAAGGAGCGGGCGGAGCGCGAGGAGTTCGTGGTCGAGGGCTGCTACCTGATGCGCGACCGGTTCAAGGGCCGCGAGGTCTTCGAGCGGCTGGGGCTCCCGCTGGACCGCTGCATGGAGTACGTCGAGCATTCCGACATGTTCACGCTCTACCAGTCGCTGCTTTTCAGCCGCATCGTTCCGTGTGTCCGTGATGTCGGGCTGTGGGGGGAGAAGGTGCAGGCCGCGTACGCCGACATGGGCGTGCTCGACAACGCCAAGTCCGATCTGGAGGTCCTGATGCGCCAGGACGAGGAGATCGCGGAGAAGGTCGACGAGGAGCGGTACGAGCGGGAACTGGCCGCGCGCAAGCAGGAGGTCGACGAGGCCATCGCGCTCGGCGGCGTACCCGAGTAACGGGGACGAACCGGGGCCGGGCGGACCGGCCGGCGGCGGGGGCGTTCCGGAGCGGCTCCGGGCGCCCCTGTTTCGCGCCAGATGCCGCGCATTTCCCCCATAAAGCGCCCTCCCTTCCCCGTAGATTATCGTTTCGGTTCAGTATTCCTTTCGGAATTGCTCGGTACGGTGAATCGGTCTGTACTACCGTCCCCGGTCGATGAACGAGGAAACCCCGGGGGGAAAGATGAACCGTTCCGTACTGAAAATGACCGTGATAGCGCCGCTGGCCGTCGCGCTCACCGCCTCGATGGCCACCGCGCCCGCCCGCGCGGACGCGGGGCCGGTCGCCTACCTCCTCCAGGACGCGGCCGGCGGCACCGTGCCCGCCCAGGTGGCCGACGCCGCCCACCCGACCGTCCGGCTGCCGGAGTCGACCGTGGAGGGCGTGCTCAAGACCGGCCGCGGCCGCGCGAAGGTCCACCCGGCCGGCGCCCGCTCCGCCCTCGGCCCCGGCGTCCTGCGGACCGGGCACGGCGACCTGTCGTTCAACGGTCTCGACGCCCAGTGCAACGCCGACCTGGACGGCGTCCTCAGCGGGGCCACGACGATCTCCCAGGACGGGGCGCTCGGCGGCGCGCTGCCGGGCATCCCGGCGAAGCCGCCGGCCAACCTGCGCATCCCCGGCCCGAACAAGGGCGGGGTCGAGAACATCATCCTCAACAAGCAGGTCCGCCGGACCGCCGACGACCTCACCGTCTCGGCCGTGAGCCTGGTCGACAAGACCGGCGTCGCCCGCGAGTACGGCGTGGTCCGCTGCAAGACCGACAACGCCAGGGCCGCCCGCGCGACCGCGCGTCCCGCGCCGGCCGGCGCCGGCGGCCTCACCGAGAGCGTGCTGCCCACGGTGAACGATCTGGTCGCCGGGCAGCTCGGCCAGATGCCGGGCCTGCCGGCGGTCGGCGGCGCCACCGGCGCCACCGGCTCGAAGGGGGCCTCGGTGCCCCGGCCCGCCCACCGCGCCGTACCCGACCCGGCCGCCGGCTCCGTGACGGGCGGCCTGCTGCCTGCGGACCTGGCCCGTACCGCGTCCGGCCTCACCGAGAGCGCGTCGGGGCTGGCGGGGAACGCGTCCGGCCTGGCCGAGAACGCGACCGGCCTGGTGGACGGCGCGGCGACGCACGCCGACGCGGGGGCCGCGATCCCCTCGCCGTCCGGCGTCTTCGGCGGCATGAACGGCCTGCCGCTGGTCGGCTGATCCGCACCCGTCGCACGGGCGTCCCGCTTGCCGCGGGGCGCCCGTTCGTATTTTTCGGAGAATGGGCGGATTTATTGATCAGTGATCGGCGACCGGCCGACAGTAAAGACGATCTTCAAGGCGGGTGACGCTGCGTTTCCGATCAGTAGCGAACCGCAAAAATACGGGTGACAAAACCCACAAAGAGTGGCCCTACGGCTTGATCTGCTCGGAACACGACGTACGGTCTGGGACTTGTGTGCGGCCTCCGATGACGACCACTGACGGCCACGTGAACCGCGTGGCCCGATCCAAGTGAACAGATGAGACGCCGCACCGACCGGACGCCGTGACCGCGCTGAGCGGAAGGCGCGCCGGGCGACCGCCGGGAGGGCGGGCCCGCGCGCACGGCGGCACCGATTCGGGGACCGAGAGGAGTCGCCCGAACATGCCGGGCGTCCGGGGCCCTGTCCCCGATCGAAGGACACTCTGTGGGTTCCCATAGCCCGAAAGTTCGCGTGCGCTCGATTCTCATCGCCTCCGGCGTCGCCGTGGCGGTACTCGCGGCCAGTGCCTGGGCACTGGCCGCCGTCGCGCCCGGCGACTCCGCGAAGAAGGCCGGCGCCTCGCAGGCCGCGCCCGGCGCGGTGACACCGCAGGCCGACCCGCCCCGCGCCACCCCGTCCCGCGCCAGCCGCGGCGGGACCAGGAGCCCGGAGCCGACGCCGGAGCCGGCGCGGAAGACGGCCGCACCGAAGCCCAAGCCCAAGAAGAAGAAGCCCGCCTACCGCGTCCTGCGGTCGGGCTCCTGCGAGGCGTCGTACTACTGGCAGGGGCAGATGACCGCCAGCGGCGAGCGCTTCGACCCGAGCGAGCTGACGGCGGCGCACAAGACGCTGCCGATGGGCTCCAAGGTGCGGGTGACCAACAAGAACAACGGCCGTTCGGTCACCGTGCGCATCAACGACCGCGGCCCGTACGCGGGCGGCCGCTGCCTGGACCTGTCCCGGGCGGCCATGAAGAAGGTCGGCGGCACCGGAGCCGGGGTGATCCCGGTCCGCTACCAGGTGCTCAAGCGCACCTGATCGCCGTACCCGCCGCCGTACTCGCCGCCCGCGGTGTCCGTACCGGCCGGATCCTGCGCCGACTCGTGCTCGGTGCTCGCCGGCGCGGGGAGCGGGCCCGCGGGCGGCAGGTCGGCGGGCGGCCCGGCGCCCATCGGGCTGCGGGCGGGCGGCGGGTCCAGCACCGTCTCGACGGCGGCGTGCACGCTGCCGGCGATCTCCAGGGCGGCGGGCACGGACGACTCGACGGCCCCGGCGGGCTCCGGAAGGACCTCGGCGAGCCGCTCGCGGAACCAGTCGGTCAGCGCGGCGTCCACCCGTACCGCCTCGGTGGACGGCGGCAGCGGATCGGTGCCCGGCTCGGCCGCCAGCGCGTGCCCCATCCGGAACGTGGCCGTCTCGACCGGGCCCGCGCCCTCCTGGCGCAGCAGGTCGCACAGCGCGGTGATCTCGCGCGCCGGCGTCACCCGGTCGGTGGCGCCGCCCACGAACAGCAGCGGCGCGCCGGCCTCCGCGATCCGCGCGGCGTGCGCGGCCAGGTCGAGCCGCCCGGCCAGCGCGGCGGCGGCCCCGTCCCAGTCGCGGTCGCGGCCGGACCGGCGTTCCATGGGCTTCGCGGCCAGCGCGGGCGAGATGATCGGGGACACCGCCGCCACGGCGCTCACCGGCACCGCGCCGCGCGCCAGCGCGAGCAGCGCGACCGTGGCGCCGACCGAGAACCCGGCCAGCGCCACCGGCCCGTCCTCGATCCCCAGGTCGCGGCGGACGTCCGCCAGCACGGCGGGCAGGTGCTCGACGGCGCGCTCGACGGCCGTCCCGTACGCCTCCAGGCCCGCCGTCTCCAGCAGCCCGGCCGAGTCGAACCCCGGCCCGGTGCCGGGAAGCTCCAGGAACACCCGCCAGGTCGGCACGCCGGTCATCGGCACGGCGGCGGCGAGCGCGCCGGCGCCGCGCGGCGGGTCGAACCCGGGCCAGCCCACGACCAGCCGGGTGGGGCCCGCCGGGCGGGCGTCGACCGCCGTGGGCGGGAGGGCGAAGTACGCGGTGCCCGCGGCGGTCCCCGGCACGGGCCGGCCGTCGTCGGGCGGGGTGGGGCGTTCGCCGCTCATGTTCTGCGTCAGCTCCTCGGCAGTCGTGCTGGGTGGGGAGACGGCGCCCTCCCGACCACCATGCTTTCAGCGGCCACCGAAAAATGCGGCGGAATCCCCATGTCTCACCCGGGAGAGTGACGGACACCTCACCCCTGGTAACGCGGGCGGGCGTACCGTGGATTTCTCACGGTGATCTTCCCCCCGATCTTGCCAAATCACCTTATTTAGGTCGCTTCTGGCAGGAACAACCCGGCCCCCCGTGGCGTCTTAACCAGACGTGGGCGCAGCGGGGGCGCGCCCCCACCTCTGTCGGAAGGAGTGCCCGTGAACAGCAAGCGGAGCGCGGCCGCTGCCGGGCGGGCCTGGAACATCTACAGCGAGACGCTCGCGCCGGACGCGCCCGGCCTGGCGGACCGCGTCCGGGCCGTGCCGCGGATGCTCAAGGCCACCCTGCGCGGCGACTACAAGGGGATGTCGTACAAGACGCTCGGCCTCCTCGCGCTGGGCCTCGTCTACATCGTCTCGCCGCTCGACGTCGTACCCGAGATCCTGGTGCCCTTCGTCGGCCTGGCCGACGACACCGGCGTGGCGCTCTGGCTGGCCGCCGTGCTGGTCCGTTCCGCGGGCGACTACGTGACCTGGGAGCGCACCGGCCGCCCGAAGGTCGTCATCGGCGACGTCGTCACCTGATCCGCCGCCGTTCCGGGCCGGCCGCCTCCGGGCGGCCGGCCTTTTCCGTGTGTGCTTACCGTGCGCGGCCGCGGATCAGGCCGGGCCGGGGCGCAGGTCCGCGGCGAAGCGCTTCGCGACGTCCCGCATGACGGGCACGACATCGTCGACCGTTTCGGGCTTCATCCGCGCGGACGGGCCCGAGACCGAAAGGGCCGTGAGGGCCGGAGCCCCGGGCAGCGGCACGGCGACGCAGCGGACCCCGATCTCCTGCTCCTCGTCGTCCACGGCGTACCCGCGCTCGCGGATCCGGGCCAGCTCGGCGACCAGCGCGTCCGGATCGGTGAAGGTGTTGGGCGTCTGCGGCTCCATGCCGGTACGGCCGAGGATCTCGCGGACGCGCCGTTCCGGGAGCTGCGACAGCAGCGCCTTGCCCACGCCCGTGCAGTGCGGCCGGACCCGCCGGCCGACCTCCGTGAACATCCGCATCGAGTGCCGGGACGGCACCTGCGCGACGTAGACCGCCTCGTCGCCCTCCAGGATCGCCATGTTGGCCGTCTCGCCGACCTCGTCCACCAGCCGGGTCAGCGCCGGCCGCGCCCACGAGCCGAGCAGCCGGCCCGCCCCCTCGCCCAGCTTGATCAGCCGCGGTCCCAGCGCGTACCGCTTGGACGGCTCCTGCCGGACGTAGCCGCGGTTCACCAGCGTCCGCATCAGCCGGTAGATCGTCGGCATCGGCAGCCCGGAGACCTCCGTCAGCTCCGACAGGGCCATCTCGCCCCCGGCGTCCGCCAGGTGTTCGAGCAGCTCGAAGGCCCTCTCCAGGGACCGCACGGCCTCCGCCACCGGCCCTCCTCTCGTCGCGATCCCCCGATTCTACGGAGTCCCGCTTTCGCTGTACGAAAGGCGGCTCGGACGTTACGCTCCGTGTCCGCTGGTAATAACTGCCTACGCCCAAGATGTACGGTGCCGTCCCCCAGGGCAGCCGCCGACCGTCAGGGGGAACGGGTGCCAGCGGGGGGTCGAACCACCACGAGGCGGACGCGCGCTCGAACGCTCCGGCGCCTCGGCGCGGTCACCGCCGCGTTCATGCTCGCCGCCCTCGCCGGCCCTCCCGCCCTGCCCGCCCTGCCCGCGTCGGCCGGGACGGTACGCCTGGCGGCCTCGTTCAGCCACACCGAACGGCTGGGCCCGCTCCACTCGTACACCCTGCGCGTCCGCTCGCACGGAGGTGTGGCCCGCGACGCCACCGTGCTCCTCCACGCGCCGGACCCGCTCTCGTGGGCCGCGCCGCCGGTGGGCTGCGTCCCGTCCGGAACGAGCCGCCTGCGCTGCCCGCTGGGCGACCTCCGTACGCCACGCACCCTCGAAATGGCCGTCTACGTGACGAGCCCCGGCACCCCCGCACGCCTCACCGCCACCCTCAAGGCGAAGAACGCCCCCAGGACGCTGGCCACCACCAAACTCGGCCCAGGCACTTCACCGGCCACGTCCTCACCACGCCCCCACCCACGACCGTCGACACCGAAATCGTCCACGTCATCCCCGCGCCCGGCCGCGTCGCCCCCGCCCACCACCGGAGGCGCGGGCACAGGCGAGCCGAACGCCCCCGCCGCCCCGCCGCGCCCGTCCACCCCGCGCCCATCAGGCCCGTCACCCTTCCCCGAGCCCTCCACCGCGCCCGACCCGTCCGACCTCGCCGGCACGCCACCCGCCACCCACCCGCCGGCCCCGCCCGGTCCCCCTTCCTCTTCCGAGGGCCCCGGCGCGACGCCGCCCGTGCCATCGGGCCCGCCGACCCGGCCGGAGGACACCGCCGGGATGCCACCGGCACCGTCGAATCCCTCGGCCTCTCCCAAGGGGCCGGGCGCGGCACCGCCTGTGCCGTCGGGGTCCTCGCCGTCTCCCAAGGGGCCTGGGACGACGCCGTCCGTGCCGCCGGGGTCGTCGCCGGAGCCGGAGAGTCCGGCCGGGGTGCCGCCTTCCCCGAACGGAGGCGTGCCGTCGCTCGGGCCACTGCCTTCGCTGCCGCCGATGGTGTGGCCCGCGCCCTCGACCGCGCCGGCGCCCGGCGAGGAGGTGGCGCTGGTGTCGCCGGTCGAGCAGGGGGAGCGCGGGACGGACTGGGCCACGGTCGCCGGGATCGTGCTGGTCAGCGAGGCGGTGCTGCTGTGGCTGGCCGCGTGCGCCGGGCTGGCGCGCAGGCGGCTGGCGCTGGAGAGGGCCGCGCGCGAGGACGGCGAGGAGTGAAGGCCGGCGCGCACAGGGCGGCGGGATCCTTCTTGTCATCTCCGTGACAAAGCGGTCGCGGCCGAATGTTCACGGGGACCAATACCTTCCCCTTCTACCATCCGGTAGCTTCTCGCTGCACGATCGTTCATGCCGGGGGCGGAACCACGGGCGCCCGGGCATGGCACGCCCACCACCCAGGAGTTGGACCATGGCACTGGGCTCGTTGCTCCCCGAACTTCAGCCCGGCGGAACGGGGCGTGTCCCGCTGATCGAGCGGATCGCCCGCTGGGCCGCCGAGAAGCCGGACGCCCCCGCGTTCACGTTCGTCGACTACTCGCTGGACCCCGCAGGCGCCGAGATCACGCTGACCTGGGCGGAGACGGACCGGCGCGCGCGGGCGACGGCGGCGCGGCTGCGCGCGTCCGCCGAGCCGGGCGAGCGGGTGGCGCTGCTGCTGCCGCAGACGCTCGAGTACATGATGACGATGCTGGGCGCGATGTACGCCCGGATCGTGGCGGTTCCGCTGTTCTCGCCGGACCTGCCGGGGCACGCCGACCGGCTGATCGGCGCGTACACCGACTCCGAGCCCGCGCTGATCGCGACCTCGCGGAACGCGCTGCCGCACGTGGAGAAGTTCCTCGCCGACCATGACGTGCCGCGCCCGCGGGAGATCGTGTTCGCGGACGAGGTCGAGGACGGCGACTGGGCGTACGAGCCGATCGGCTTCGACGACCTCGCGTACCTCCAGTACACCTCCGGCTCGACCCGGCGGCCCGCCGGCGTGGAGATCACGCACGGGAACGTGACGGCGAACGCGGCGCAGCTGTGGTCGGGCTGGGCGCCGGAGCGGCCGGACCCGGAGCTGGTGAGCTGGCTGCCGCTGTTCCACGACATGGGCCTGATCGCGACGATGGCGCTGCCACTGGTCCGCGGCGACCACGCGATCTACACCGATCCGGTGTCGTTCATCATGAACCCGATGCGCTGGATGGAGCTCATCGCGGCGCGGCCGAACAAGAACGTCTA
This sequence comes from Actinomadura sp. 21ATH, assembly GCF_041951345.1. Lineage (NCBI taxonomy): Bacteria > Bacillati > Actinomycetota > Actinomycetes > Streptosporangiales > Thermomonosporaceae > Actinomadura > Actinomadura sp. 21ATH. The sequence continues at coordinate 41,226 of NZ_JBGNUR010000024.1, forward strand.
CACGGCGGGGCCGAACTTCTCGTACGAGTACGTCGCGTCCATGGCCACCCCGGAGAAGCTCGCCGAGCTGGACCTCAGCGGCCTGGTGACCTGCCTGAACGGCGCGGAGCCGATCCGTCCGGGGACGCTGTCGGCGTTCGCGGACGCGTTCGCCGACGCGGGGCTGCGGCCGGGCGCGCAGGCGCCGGGGTACGGGCTGGCCGAGGCGACGGTGTTCGTGACGGCGGCGGCCGAGGACGCCCCGCCGAGGATCGTGGAAGTGGACCGGGACGCGCTGCGCGAGGGGACGTTCACCCCGGCGGAGGGCGGCAACCCGCTGGTCTCCTGCGGCCGCCCGATCGGGCAGCTGGTCGCGATCGTTGACCCGGAGGCCCGCACGGAGCTCCCGGACGGCCGCGTCGGCGAGATCTGGGTGCACGGCCCCAACACGGCCCCCGGATACTGGCGGAACAGCGAGCGCAGCCAGGACACGTTCGGCGGCGAGCTGGCCGAACCCGGCCCGCTGCCCGCCGGGCCGTGGATGAGGACCGGCGACTACGGTGTCGTCCACGAGGGCGAGCTGTACGTCACGGGCCGCATCAAGGACCTGATCATCGTCGACGGCCGCAACCACTACCCGCAGGACATCGAGCTGACCGCGCAGGAGGCGCACCAGGCCGTGCGGCCCGACCATGTCGCCGCGTTCGCCGTGCAGGGCGAGGGCACCGAGCGGCTGGTGGTCGTCGCCGAGCGCAACCGGCGGGTGCCGCTGGCCCGGCTGGACCTGGAGGAGGTCGAGGCCGCGGTACGGGCCGCGATCACGGTCGAGCACGAGATGAGCGTGCACGACTTCGTGATGGTGGAGCCGGGTGCCGTTTCCCGCACCTCCAGTGGCAAGATCGCTCGTGCGGCGACCAGGACGCGGTACCTGGACGGCGAGCTGCCGAGCACCGCGCGGCGGATCGCCGGACGCGACTGAAAACAGGAGAACCATGCTGGCGGGGCTCGGGCGTCTGATCCACCGTGGACGCTGGGTCAGCCTTGTCCTGATCCTGCTGCTGACGGCCGGCGCCGGTGCCTGGGGCATCGGCGTCTTCAGCAAGTTCAAGCAGGGCGGCTTCGAGGACCCCAAGGCATCGTCGACGCTGGTGGCCAAGCTGGGCGCCAGCTATTTCGGCAGCACCAACCCCGACCTGCTGGTGCTGTACAGCAGCGACACCATGACGGTGGACGACCCGCGCTACATGGCGAGCGTCGTCACGACGGTGTCGCGGCTGCCGAAACAGCAGGTCGCCGAGCTGATCTCGTACTGGTCGTTCGCGCCGAAGGACGCGGCGCCGTTCGCGAGCAAGGACCGGCGCAAGACGTTCGTGTCGATCAAGCTTGAGGGCACGGACGACGTCACCAAGCTCGCCAACTACGAGGCCGTCAAGGAACGGCTGCGGGCGCCCGGCCTGCACGCCGAGCTGGGCGGCAACATCCCGCTCGGGGTGGAGTTCGGCGAGCAGGTGGTGGCCGACATCATCCGCGCCGAGATGATCACCGCGGGGCCGCTGCTGATCCTGCTGATCGTCCTGTTCGGGGCGCTGGTCGCCTCGCTCCAGCCGATGATCGTCGCGCTGTTCTCGATCGTCGGCGGCCTGGCGGTGCTGCACGGCGTCACCTACCTGACCTCGGTGACGTCGTTCGCGCTGGAAGTCGTCACGATGATGGGCGTCGGCCTGGCGATCGACTACTCGCTGTTCATCGTGAGCCGGTTCCGGGAGGAGCTGGCGCGCGGCATGGAGGCCGCCGGCCTGCCGCCCGGGAAACCGTGGAAACGCATCGGCGACCGCAAGCGGCGCCGCGCCGACAAGAAGGCGTACAAGCGCGCCCTCGACCCCGTCCGGCAGGCCGCGCTGGCCCGCACGATGGGCACCGCCGGACGGACGATCATCGTCTCCGGCATCACCGTGTCGGCCGCGCTCGGCGGGCTGCTGCTGTTTCCGCAGATGTTCCTGCGGACCATCGGGCTGGCCGGCATCGCGACCGTGATGGTCGCGGTGTTCGGCGCGACCGTCCTCCTGCCGACCATGCTGGCGCTGCTCGGCCCCAAGGTCGAGGGCGGCCGGATGCCGTGGCGGCGGCCCGGCTCCAAGCGCGCGGAGCGCGACCCCGACAGCGGCTTCTGGTACCGGCTCGGGCACAGCGTGATGAAGCACCCCGTCCCGTACTTCGCGGTGGTCGTGGTGATCCTCGGGGTGCTGTTCCAGCCGTTCCTGAACGTGCAGTTCAGCAGCGTGGACGCGCGCGTGCTGCCCAAGGAGAGCCAGACCCGGGCCGTGGTCGAGACGGTCAAGCGCGAGTTCCCCAGCGGCTCCACCGAGCCGATCGACGTCGTCGTCTCCGGCGACCTCATCCCGCGGAACTGGATGCCGGGCAGGGGCGAGCAGATCCCGCCGTACCTGGAGGCGTTCCGCAAGCGCCTGGCGGGCATGCCGGGCGTGACGGACGCGCAGTTCACCGGCTACTCCGGCACGTACGGCGGCGTGCGCATCTCGGTCACGCACAAGTACGACCCGATGGCCAAGCAGGCCCAGGACCTCGTGAAACGCCTGCGCGCCCTGGACCTCACCAAGGGCGACTACCCGATGCACATCGACGTCGGCGGCAGCACGGCGAGCCAGATGGACCTCATGTCCAGCCTGCTGCGCACGCTGCCGATGATGGCGGTGGCGGTCGGGATCGCGACGTTCGTCCTGCTGTTCATGTTCTTCGGCTCGATCGTGCTGCCGCTCAAGGCGATCGTGATGAACGTGCTGTCCATCGGCGCCTCGTTCGGGGCGATCGTGTGGGGGTTCCAGTACGGCCATCTGGCCGGCCTGCTGGACTTCACCCCGACCGGCGGCGTCGAGGCCACCAGCATGATCCTCATCCTGGCCGTGGTGTTCGGGCTGTCGATGGACTACGAGGTCTTCCTGCTCAGCCGGATCCGGGAGGAATGGGACCGTACCCACGACAACCGGACGGCCGTCGCGGTCGGCATGCAGCGCACCGGCAGCATCATCACCAGCGCGGCCCTGCTCTTCCTCGTCGTCATCGCCGCGTTCAGCCTCGCGGGCATCACGGTCGTGAAGCTGATCGGCGTCGGCATGTTCGTCGCCGTCGTCGTGGACGCCCTCCTCGTCCGGTCGCTGCTCGTCCCGGCCACGATGCGGTTCATGGGCTCGGCGAACTGGTGGCTGCCGCGCCCCCTCGCGGGCCTGCACGCCCGCATGGACCTCCGCGAACGCGACATCCTCCCCGAGGCGGGCGCGTCGAAGAATGCGGACCGGCCCCTCCCGTACGCCCTCCGCTGGGAAGAGACCCCCACGGCCTCTCCCCAGCCCCCGCAACCCGCGATGGCGGCGGCCACGACCCCAGCCCTGCCCCGCCGCCGCTCAACCCGCCACGACCCACCACCCGCCCACCTGGAATCACCACCACCCGCCCGTCCGGAGCCGCCGAGTCCGGAACGCGTCGAGCCGACGCCGCCCGCCCCGCCGCATCCAGCCCGTCTCGCAACGCCGCCACCCGCCGGTCGGGAGCAGCCGAGTCCGGCTCGCCCGGAACCGCCGCCGCCCGCACCGCCGCATCCGGCGCTCGCCGATGCGGCACCGGAGTCGCCGTGGTCCTCGCGGACCGAGGCGGCGCCGCACCCGCGGCCTGAGGGGGCGCGGCCCGCGCCGCAGGTTCCCGTGACCGTTCCGCCTGGGACGGGAGTCGGCGGGGCTGCGCCGGGGCGGCCGCGGTACGGGAATCCGGCGGCGGGCGCGCCGGGGGACGGGCGTCCGCAGACTTCGGGGGAACCGCACGGCCCGCCCCCCGCCACGTCGCCCGAGGCCCCCTGGGCTCCCTGGGCGAACGGGCCGCCGCAGCCGAAACCCAGACACAGCACCCGTAGCAGACGCGAGATCGTTCCCGACCCAGACGGCTCAGGCTGGCGCTGGCGGGACAGTGGAGGAAGCTGAATGACGACCGGAACCCGGTGGCGTGCCGTCCGGCGGATCGGGGCGGTGATCGCCGCCGCCGCCCTGGGCGCGTCGGCCCCCGCCGTGACCGCGCTCCCGGCGGCCGCGAGCGCCGGATTCAAGAAGGCGGACGGCGGAGCCGCCATCACCGCCTACCGCTGGCTCAACAAGGGCAAGACCGCCTTCGACTTCACGGTGAAGTCGCCGGCCCTCGGCTCGTCGCAGAACGTGCGCGTGCTGGTTCCCAAGGGCTGGAAGTACGGCTCGCAGCAGAGCTGGCCGGTCGTGTACGCCTTCCACGGCGGCGACGACGAATGGGTCTCCTGGACCCGCAGCACCGACATCGAGCAGCTGGCGAGCAAGTGGGGCGTCATGGTCGTGATGCCCGAGGGCGCCAACGGCTCGTACACCAACTGGTGGAACGGCGGCAAGGGCGGCACCCCCCGCTGGGAGGACTTCCACCTCCAGGAGGTGCGCCAGCTCGTCGAGCGGAACTACAACGCGGGCGGGTCGCGCGCCACGATGGGCGTCTCGTCCGGCGCTCAGGGGGCGTGCTCGTACCCGGGCCGGGCGCCGGGCATGTTCCGGTACGCGGCGTGCTTCAGCGGCGTGCTGTCGATGCGGCACCCCGGCATCCCGTCGCTGCTGATGTTCATCAACAGCGGCAACGGCAACGACCCGTACGCGATCTGGGGCCTGCCCTGGATCGACAAGGCCAACTGGGACGCCCACGACCCGCTCCAGCTGCTGCCCCGGATGAAGGGCACCCGCTTCTACGTCTCGTCCGGTACGACGGGCGAGCCGGGCCCGCTGGACTCCCAGAACCTCGCCCCGTGGGACATCGGGCTGCTGAGCGAGCGCGCCATCGGCCCGACCGTCCAGGCGTTCGCGAGGGAGGCGAGGGCGCAGGGCGTTCCGGTGACCGCGCACATCTACGGCGACGGCCGGCACGCCTGGCGGTACTGGAAGCGCGAGATGCACACCGCGTGGCCGTCCATGATGAAGACGCTCGGCGCGAAGCGCGTCGGCTGACGGGCAGGCCACCGCGGCCCGGAGCCCGGACCGGCTCCGGGCCGCGGCGTCGGTCACGGGCTAGGCCGCGACGCGAGCCCTGGTCTCGGAGCGCACGGGCGAGGACGCGCCCCGCTCGCGGGCGGAGAGCACCAGCGCGCCCCAGATCAGCCCGGCGCCGACCGGGAGCAGGTCCAGATTCGCCGTGATGGCGGCGAAGGCGACCAGGAGCAGGACGGGGCTGAGAGCGGCCACCGCCTTTCGGCCCGGGGCGACGGCCGCGTACTGGACGAGCAGCGCGAGCAGGCCCACCATGAACAGCGCCGGGCCGATCTCGTAGACCGCCTGGGGGAGTACGGCGGGTACGTCGGCGTACCGGTCGCCGAGCATGCTCTTCTCCGCCGGGTCCGCGGCTTGCAGGCCGACCACGATGTCGATGATCGCGACGCGGACGAACGTCACCAGCCCGAAGGCGGCGACCGCCGCCATGACGCCCGCTGTGATCCGCTGCGCTCTGCCGCCGCCGGCGATGGCCCGGATCCGGGCGTGCACGCCCGCGATGACCGCGCCGTACAGCAGCAGGGAGCCGAGGAAGAAGAGGTGCCCGATCGTCCAGGCGGGGCCTGGCCCGTGCTGGCCGTCGCGGCCGTCGATCAGCCGGACGGCGCCGTAGGTGAGCATGAGGGCAGGGGCGAGGTGGTACGCGATCCTGGTCATGGGGGTTCTCCCGGAGTTCGAGACCTGCTGTTCGACGTTCTCGATCTTCGGGGGAACGGCCGGTGCGGCGGATCGCCGCCGCGAGCGGTCTTCGGCCATCGGTGGCGCGGGGGATGACGCGAGTGCGGCTCCCCCGCGCGACGGAGCCGCCCGTCAGGCGTTGAGGCCGTCCTCGCCCCGCGAGAGGCCAGGCGAGGGCGGCCTCTCAGGAGGGCTCGATCAGCCGGGTCTCGTACGCGGCGATCACGGCGTGGACGCGGTCGCGGATGCCGAGCTTGGCCAGCACGTTGCTCACGTGCGTCTTCACGGTGTGCTCGCTGACGACCATGGCCGCGGCGATCTCGGCGTTCGACAGCCCGCGGCCCAGCAGGCTCAGCGTCTCGCGCTCGCGTTCGGTCAGCACGGCCAGGCGGTCGGAGGCGGTCGTGCCGGTCCGAGGGCGGTTGCGCGTGATGTCGGAGATGAGGCGGCGGGTCACGGCCGGCGCGAGCAGCGACTCCCCCGCCGCCACCACCCGGACCGCGTGCACGAGGTCGTCGCGGCGCACGTCCTTGAGCAGGAACCCGCTCGCGCCCGCGTACAGCGCGTCGTAGACGTAGTCGTCCTGGTCGAACGTCGTCAGCATGATCGCGCGGGCCCGCGTCTCGGCGCAGATGGTCTTGGCGGCCTCGATGCCGTCCAGGCCAGGCATGCGGATGTCGAGCAGCACGACGTCGGGGTCGTGCTGGCGTACAACGGCGATCGCGGCGGTGCCGTCGCCCGCCTCGCCCGCCACCTCGATGTCGGGCTGCGCGTCCAGGATCATCGCGAAACCGCTGCGGACGAGCTCCTGGTCGTCGGCCAGCACCACCCGGATCACGCGGTCACCGCCGCGGCGTAGGGCAGGCGCGCCAGCACCCGGAAACCGCCGCCCTCCAACGGACCGGCCTGCGCCGTACCGCCGCAGGACGCGGCGCGTTCCCGAATGCCGATCAGGCCGTCGCCGCCCCGCCGCCAGCCCGGCTCGCTCCCGTCGTGGCCCTGCCCGTCGTCGGTCACCGTGATCTCCAGTTCGTGGTCGGTCCAGCGGAGCCGGACCTCGGCCGTCCGCGCGCCGGCGTGCTTCACCGTATTGGTGAGCGCCTCCTGCACGATCCGGTACGCCGCCAGGTCGGCGTTGGCAGGCAGGTCACGGCCGGCGCCCTCGACCATGAGCCGCACGCGGACATGGGTGCGGTCGACGTGCTCGACCAGGCCGGGCAGCGCGCTGACGGTCGGCGCGGGCGCGCGCACCCCGACGTCCTGCTCCTCCTTCAGCACGCCCAGCATCCGGCGCAGCTGCGCCATCGCGTCCCGGCCCGCGTCAGTGATCGCCTCGAAGACGCGTTCGGCCTGGTCGGGATCGGTACGGACCACCACCGGACCCGCCTCGGCCTGCACGACCATGATGCTGACGGCGTGCGCGAGCACGTCGTGCATGTCGCGGGCGATGCGAGCGCGTTCCTCCGCCGCCGCCCGCGCCGCCTCGGCCTCCCGCTCGCGTTCGAGCTGCGCGGACCGTTCCACCAGCGCCTCCGACCGTTCCCGCGCCGTACGCGCCAGCGTGCCGAGCAGGAACGCCGTCATCGGCAACAGCAGCGTGAACATGAACTCGCCCGCGTCATTGCCCTTGATGAGCAGCGCGCCCGGCGGGATCGTCGCCATCAGCGCCGCGATGAAGCCCCAGCGCTGCCAGCGGTGCCGCCCCAGGTCGGCCAGCGTGTAGATCGCGACCAGCGCGCCGTACTGCAACACCTGGCCGGGCCGGTGATGCAGCGACACCCCCATCGCGAAGCACGCCACCACCAGCGCGACCGCGAACGGCGCCTGCCGCCGCCACAGCAGCGGCACGACCGTACCGAGGTTGAACAGCACACCGAACGGCGTCACCTCCGGCGCCGTACCGAACGGCACGAACACCGGAACGGCGACCGCCGCGGCCACCAGTACGTCCACGAGACGTCCGGCCCCCGCCCGCGGCCGAAGACCCGAAAAACGGAACCGACCCGACATCTCCCCAGTATCCCGACCGAAGCGGTCATGATCGCCTCGCCCGCACGAGGGATCTTCCGGCCGCCGCACAGAAGGGCGGTGACCGAAAATTCTCAGGGGGCGGAGGCCAGGAGCACCCGCCGAAGCCGTCCACGGCGCTGCCGCACGTGACGCCCGTACGGACCCTCGGCGGCGCGGGACACCCGGTACGGTGGCGCCGCGCCGGCCGCACGGGACCTCCACGCGGACCACATGCCCTCGCCGGGTTGCCCGGATGTTGACTCGTGGCGTGTCCGTCCTTCGCGGTGCTCCGGGAGAGAGACACGCCACGAGTCAACACGGCGGGGCGACGGGGGGGGGGGCCTCGCGGGCTGCGGGTGGAACCGGGGTGGTGGGGGGTTCGTCGGATGCGGCATGACCGAAATCGATGTGTCGAACGTTCCGGATTCGGCTGACGCCTGGCGGGCCCTCGCCGACGAGTGGGCCAACACGTCGGGTGTGCTCTCGCAGCGGTATACCGAGCTGATGCGGGGAGCGGTCGCCCACCTGGACGCTGATCCGGAGGGACCGTACGCGCCGGCGTGGGTGCTGGGCGTCCTCACGCTGGCGGACCGGCTGCACGGCGACCCGCTGCCCGATGCGGCGCCCGTCGTGGCGGCTCTGAGCGCGGTGGCCGAGCGGCTGGACGGCGCGCCCTGCGACCACGCCGACCACCCGTACCTGACGGACTTCGACGACGAGGACCTCGACTGGGACGTCCGGCCGGAGGACATGGCGCTGGCGGTCGCGGGCGCCGGGCCGGCCCTGGACGATCCGGGCCGGTGGAGGTGCCCGCGCAATGTCGCCGGGTTCGCGCGGACAGCGGCCGAGGCCGTGTCCCCGGGCAGCTTCGACGACGTCCCCGTCCGGATCCCCGCGGGCGTCGGGTCGGGGCTGGAGTACCTCGCCGACGTGGTCTACGACCATCCCTACAGCGACCCGTACGAGACCCTCGTCGACACCGCCCGCGAGCTGCTGGAGGCCGCGCGCCGGGACACGCCGGAGCTGCCGGGCCTGGTGTTCGCCAACTGCGCGCTGGTCTGGTACGCCATCTCCGAGCGGGTCGACTCCGTCGAGGTCCTCGACGAGATCATCGCCGCCCACGAGGCCGCCGCACGGCGTTGCGAGGAGGCTCCGGCGTGCGACCACGCCGACCATCCGGATCTCGATGACTTCGAGAGCTTTCGCAGGGAGGCCGAACTGATCCTCACTCCCGGCGGACGGCGCGCCTACCAATGGCAGCAGCGGTCGATGGGCGGGCTTCCGCTGGAAGCCTGGACCTGCCGCCGCAACGCCGGTGTCGAATCCGAGATGGCGCTGGGCAGGCTCCTCCAGGCCCGCGCGGAACTGAGCGCCGAGGCCGGCAAGGGTTAGCCCGGTGTCAGCGGAGGCCGTCGAGGACTTCGCAGGCGCGGGCGACGCCGTCCTCTGACGCGATGCGGTCGCCGAGGTGCCGGGCGCGTTCGGCCATGCGAGGGGTTCCCACCGCCTTCTGTATGGAGGAGGCCAGCCGGTCCGCGGTCAGCCGGGCGAACGGCAGCGGTGGCGGGCCCGCGCCCAGGGCGGCGACGCGTTCGGCCCAGTACGGCTGGTCGCCGAAGAACGGGCAGACCACCGTGGGAACGCCCGCGCGCAGCCCGGCGGACGTCGTCCCCGCGCCGCCGTGGTGGACGACGGCGGCCATGCGCGGGAAGAGCCACGAGTGCGGGACGTCCCGTACGGCGAGCACATCATCGTCGGATGTTCCGGGATCCCCCTGCACGATGCCGCGCACCCCTGCCTTGCGCAGGGCGGCGCGGACGAGGGCGTCCGTCGCGTCCGGATCCTTGGGGCGCATGCTGCCGAAACCCACGTACACGGGAGGGGCGCCGGAGCCGAGGAACGCGGCGAGTTCCGGCGGCGGCTCCCAGCGCGGCTCGTCCAGGAACCAGTAGCCCGTCATGTGGACGTACCGCGCCCAGTCGCGCGGCCGCGGCACCACGGAAGGGCTGAAACAGGCGAGTACGGGACGGCCCTCGGCCCGCGCCCGCCGCATGGATCCGTGCAGTGGCAGGCCCGGCAGGCCCAGCACGTCGCGGCGCCACGGGTTGATGAACGGCCGTCCGAGCTGCCATGCGACCTGCTCGATCGCGTGGTAGCCGAGCCTGTTCCCCCAGGGGCCGAGGCGGCGCGTCTGCGGCAGGAACGGATGCGGGAACGCCCCGGTCGGCTCGCTCGGCTGGAAGTGGATCAGCCCCCACGGGACCCGGAGGTGCTCCCCGAGGTGCTGCGACAGCATCCCCAGCGTGGGCCCGAGCACGAGGCCGGCGCCCTTGGCGGCGCCCAGGCACTCGTCCAGCAGCCGTTCGGCCATGGGGCCGAGGATGCGCCGGAAGCCGCCGAGGAACCGCACCGGGTTGCGGCCGCCGGCCAGCAGCTCCTGCCCGGCCTCGGAGTCGAGGATCTCGGTCGGGTCGGCGGTGAGCGGCGCCAGCTCCATCGGCCCGGCCTTCTCGACCATCCCGGCGTACCGGGCGCTCGCCACCAGCCGTACATGGTCGCCGCGCGCCACCAGGGCCTGGCCGAGCGCCACGCAGGGCTGGATGTCGCCCCGCGATCCCGCCGCCACGATGACCACGGTCCGGCTCACGGCGCCCTCCTCACCAGGCGTCCCGGCGCGGCGGCCGCGCCTCGCCATCGTCCTCGTCCGGTACGTACGGCCGGTACCACCCGGTTGGCGGCGGCGGAGGCCACTCCTCCCGGGCGCCGCCGTCCCCCTCCGCCGGGCGGGCCGGATACCGCGCGGGCGCGGTGTGCACGGGCCCGTCGGCGACCACCGCGAGGCCGTCGCGGGGCGTGTGGCCGTTCCCGGCCCGTTCCGCCGGTGGGAACGCCGGTAGGCCCCCGTCGCGGGCGGTCTCCCGCGGCTTCCTGGCTGTGCTCTGCGGTCGGACGTCCGGGTGCGGACCGCCGAGCGGATACAGCCCCGCACCTACGCCCGGTGCAGGCGGCAGGTCACTTTGCCGCGGCGGTCCCTTGTCGAACCAGCCTCCCGCGGCGGGCGCCCCGTTCCCCGCGAGACCCGAGCCGGACGGGCGCGGCGGCGCGGCGTCCGCGGCGGTGAGGTCCGCGACGGGGGCGCCCACCGGAACGGGTTCGCGGGGTTTCGGCGGGGCGGGGGCCGGGCGCGGGGTGACGATCGAGTGGCGGCCGTGCTTCGGGCCGAGCCAGCCGCGCCGGCTGGGCAGCGTCAGCGCGCTGATCACGCCGCCGAGCAGGACGAGGGAGGCGCCGAGGACCAGGCCGGACGCGGTGCCGTGGCGGAACGACTCCAGGGCGGCGGCGTCGGCGCCCTCGGGCGGGATCTCGTGGATGAGCAGGCCGACGATGGCGATGCCGAACGCGCCGGAGACCTCGCGGATGACGTTCAGGATGCCGCTGGCCAGGCCCGCCTGCTGCTCGGGGACGGCCTTGAGTACGTACATCGCGAGAGGCATGCACATGGCGGAGCCGACGCCGACGATGAGGACGCCGGGCATCAGCTCGGCGAACCCGTCGTCCTGCCGCAGCAGCGAGAACAGCACCATGCCGAACGCCATCGCGGCCATGCCGCCGCCGATGGCGATGCGCGGGCCGAGGCGGGCGGCGAGCCAGAACGAGACCGGCGTCATCACCATGACGGCGATCGCCGAGGGGAGCATGACCAGGCCGGACTCGGTGGGCGAGAAGCCGAGGTAGCGCTGCAGGAACGTGGCCGAGTAGAAGATCATGCCGTTGAAGCCGATGCCCCACATCATCTGGGACAGCAGGCCGCCGACGAAGACGCGGTTGCGGAAGAACCGCAGGTTCATCATCGGGTCGGGCGCCCAGCTCTCGACCACGATGAAGCAGACCAGCGCGATGGCGGAGAGCGCGAAAACAGCGAGTACGGCGGGGTCGGCCCAGCCGAGCTGGCGGCCGGACTCCAGCCCGTACGCCAGCGCGAACACCATCGTCGCGGAGATGAGGACGCCCGGGAAGTCGACGCGGGCGTCGCGGTTCTCGCCCTTGGACGTCAGCACGACCGTGCCCAGGCAGATCACCAGGATCCCGACCGGGACGTTGATCAGGAAGATCCAGCCCCAGTGCCAGTGGGTGACGATGATGCCGCCGATGGTGGGGCCGAGGGCGGTGGCGCCGCCGGCGGCGCCGACCCAGACGATCGTGCCGAGCGAGCGCTGCTTGTCGGTACGGCCGACGGTGACCATGACCAGCGTCGCGGGCATCGCGAGCGCGGCGCCGGCGCCCTGCACGACCCGGCCGAGGATCAGCACGCTGTCGTCGGGGGCGAGCCCGCAGACGGCGGAGGCGGCGGTGAACAGGACCATGCCGGTCGTGAACGTGACCCGGCAGCCGTAGATGTCGGTGAGCCGGCCGCCCGCGATCATCAGGCACGAGTACATCAGGATGTACGCGGTGGCCACCCAGTCCTTGGCGGCGTTGGACAGGCCGAGCTCGCGGATGATGGTGGGCAGCGCGTTGGTGACCACCGTGTTGTCCATGGTGATCATGAACGCGCTGACGGCGACCACCGCCAGCGCCCATCGGTATCGGCCCCGGGTCACCTGTACGCGCGGCGCGTTCCCGGCCGGAAAATCGCCGCTTCCCCCTTGTGGGTATTGTCACTATTCGCTTGCGAGCGGTTACCGCCCCATGTCTTTCGCGGGGCACGCCCAACTATGCCATCACGCCACATTGGTTACTTACGAGTCTTGTCATCGCCGTGACAAGCCCAGGATGAGAAAAGTGGTCTGGATGCGCATCGGGTCCCGGGCACCGTGGGACAAAGTGGTCCCTCCGCTTCGAACGATTGGGATCCACCCGCATGCACAGCAACGATCGTTCCGGAGCCGCGCAGGCCCAGACGCGGATCAGCGAGGATTCGATTCGTCGGCACCTGATCGACCAGATCGCGCGCCGCTCCCGGATCACGTCCGAAGAGATCGACCCCGACCGCCCCCTGGAGGAGTTCGGGCTCGGCTCCCGCGACGCGGTGGCGATCGCGGGGGAGCTGGAGCAGATGCTCGGCCGCGCCCTGCCGGCGACGCTGGTCTGGGAGCACCCGACGATCAACAGGCTGTCCGTGGCGCTGGCGTCCGGGGCGACGGCGGCGCCCGCGCCGGAGCCCGTCCGGCGGACGGAGTCCGACGAGCCCGTCGCGGTGATCGGGATCGGCTGCCGCTTCCCGGGCGGGGAACGGGACCTCAACGGGCCGGGCGACTACTGGCGCTTCCTGACCGGCTCCGGCGACGCGATCCGCGAGGTGCCGGAAGGCCGCTGGGACCCGTTCGACGACGGATCGCCCGAGGTCGGCGACCTGCTGGCGCGGACGACGCGGCTCGGCGGGTTCCTGGAGGACGTGTCGCGGTTCGACGCGCGGTTCTTCGGGATCACGCCGCGCGAGGCGGCGGTGATGGATCCGCAGCAGCGGCTCGTCCTGGAGGTGGCCTGGGAGGCGTTCGAGCACGCGGGGCTCGCGCCGGCCGGGCTGCGCGGCAGCCGTACGGGCGTCTTCGTGGGCGTCTCGGCGCCCGAGTACGCGGCGTTCACCGCCGCCGACCTGGCCTCGCTGGAGGCGTTCACCGCGACCGGCGCGGCGCTCAGCATCATCGCCAACCGGCTGTCGTACCTGCTGGACCTGCGCGGCCCCAGCATGATCGTGGACACCGCGTGCTCGTCGTCGCTGGTCTCGACGCACCTGGCGGTACGGGCGCTGCGCGCGGGCGAGGCGGACGTGGCGCTGGCCGGCGGCGTGAACGTGCTGCTGTCGCCGACGATCACGATGACGTTCGACCAGGCCGGCGGGACGTCCCCGGACGGCCACTGCAAGCCGTTCGACGCGTCCGCCGACGGAATGGTGCGGGCCGAGGGATGCGGCGCCGTGGTGCTGAAGCGCCTTTCGGACGCGCTGCGCGACGGCGACCGCGTACTGGCCGTGGTGAGGGGATCGGGCGTCAATTCCGACGGCCGCTCCAATGGGCTCGTCGCGCCGAATTCTGACGCTCAGAAATCGCTCCTGCGCGAAGTGTATTCGGCGGCCGGGATCGACCCGCACGAGGTCGATTACGTCGAGGCGCACGGGACCGGGACGTTCCTCGGCGACCCGATCGAGGCGAAGGCGGTCGGCGAGGTCCTCGGGGCGGGCCGCGAGCCCGGTCGCGAGCTGCTGCTCGGCTCGGCCAAGTCCAACCTCGGGCACATGGAGTCGGCGGCCGGCATCGCCGGGCTCATCAAGGCCGTCCTGGCGCTGCACCACCGGACGATCCCGCCGAGCGCGCACTTCAAGGAGCCGAACCCGCACATCCCGTTCGAGGAGCTGCGGCTGGCGGTGGTCGCGGAGGAGACCCCGTGGCCCGACCGCGGCCACCCGGCGCGCGCCGGTGTCTCGGGCTTCGGCTTCGGCGGGACGAACGCGCACGTCGTCCTGGAGGAGGCGCCGCCGCAGAAGGTCGCGGACGAGCCCGTCTCGGTGCGCACGTACGCGCTGTCGGACACCAGCGAGGACCGGGTCCGCGAGCACGCCGGCGTGCTGGCCCGCTGGGTCGCCGAGAACGACGGCGTCCGGCTCGCCGACCTGGCGCTCACCCTGCACCGGCGCGGCGCGCGCGGCCGGTCCCGCGCGGCCGTGGCGGCGCGCGACCGGGTCGGGCTGGTCGACGGCCTGACCGCGCTGGCCGAGGGCCGCCCGCATCCGGGCGTCGTGACCGGTACGGCGCTCGGCGTCCCGGGCCGTCCCGCCTGGGTGTTCTCCGGGTACGGGGCGCAGCGCCCCGGCATGGCGCAGCGGCTGCTGGAGGAGGAGCCGGCGTTCGCGGAGGCGATCGACGACCTGGACGCGCTGTTCCAGGAGGAGGGCGGCCCGGAGCTCTGGGACCTGCTCGAACAGGGCCGCAAGCCGGCCGGTCCCGGCGAGACGATGCCGGTGCTGTTCGCGGTGCAGATCGCGCTCGCCCGCACGTGGAGGTCGTACGGCATCACGCCCGGCGCGGTGATCGGCCACTCGATGGGCGAGGTCGCGGCGGCCGTCGTCGCCGGGCGGCTGACCGCCGCGGACGGCGTCAAGGTCATCTGCCGCCGCTCGCGGCTGCTGGAGCGGCTGGTCGGCGGCGGTTCGATGGCCGTGCTGGGCGCGTCCGCCGGCGAGGTGGCGCGGCTCGCGCACGACCTGCCCGAGGTGTACGCGGCGGTGCACTCCTCGCCGAAGCAGACGGTCGTGACCGGCGACGCCACGCAGATCGCGACCGTGGTGGAACGCGCCGGGGCCGAGGGCCGGCTGGCCCGCATGGTGCAGGCGGAGGGCGCCGGCCACTCGCCGCAGGTCGACCCGCTGCTCCCCGACCTGCGCGCGGAACTGGCCGAGATCGGCGCCGAGCCCGGCACCCCGCTGGCCGACGGCATCCGCCTCTACACGACGGCCCTGGACGACCCGCGCGCCCTGCTCGCCGAGCCGGACGGCGCACCGGCGCCGCTGGACGCCGCGTACTGGGCCGCCAACCTGCGCAACCCCGTCCGGCTGACGGACGCGGTCGCGGCGGCGGCCGAGGACGGCTTCCGGACGTTCGTCGAGGTCAACGCGCACCCGATCCTCGCGCACGGGGTCGGCGAGACGCTCGACGGAACCGGCGCGCTCGTCACCCACACGCTCAAGAAGGCGCGCAAGGGCCAGGAGACCGACGACGCGCTGACGTTCCACGCCCAGCTCGGCGTGCTGGCGGCGCACGGCTACACGGTGACGGCGCCCGTGGACGGCGGCGTGATCGACGTCCCGCCGGCGCCGTGGCGGCACGAGTCGTACTGGGTGGACCACTCCAAGCGGACGGCCGGCGGCCGGGACGAGCACCCGCTGCTGGGCGCGCACGTCGAGCTGCCCGGCGAGGACCGGCACGCGTGGCGCGCCGACCTCGGCACGGCGATGCGGGACTGGCCCGCCGAGGCCCGCGTCCACGGGCTGCGGGCGCTGCCGGTCGCCGCGTTCGCGGAGATGGCGCTGGCCGCCGGCGCCGAGGTCCTCGGCACGGACGCGGTGCGTGTCAACAGCCTGTGGATGGAGCGGCCGCTCGCGCTCGCCGAGCACACGATCGTGACGACCACGTACGACGAGGACGATCAGCGCGCCGAGATCCACGCGCGGACCCCGGCGGGGACCTGGGTGCGGCTCGCCGGCGCGGACGTCGGCGACGATCACCGCGAGCCGCCGCCGGCGCCGGCCGGGGCGCCGACCGAGGTGGCGGGCGCGGAACGCGGCAGCCGCCACTACCGGCTGCACCCCGAGGTCTTCGGCCGCTGCCTGGACGTCCTGTCCGCCGAGGCCGCCGACGCCGCCGGAGACGGCGGAACCTGGCTGGCCGAGACGATCGGCGGCCTCCGGGTGTACGGCCCGACGCACCGCGGCGGGCACGTCCTGGCCCAGGTCGCCCGGGACGGCGACGAGACCGTCGGGTCGGTCCTGCTGCTGGACGACGCCGGCGAGGTCCTGGCCGAGGCGACCGGGATCGTGCTGCGGCGCGTCGAGCGTTCCGACGTGCCCGTGCCGCTCGCCGACAAGCTCGTCGAGGTCGTCTGGGATGAGACGGAGACACCCGAACCGGCCGGCGCCGAGGGCACGTTCCTGCTGCTCGCCGAGGACGACGACCCGTTCGCCGCCGCGGCCGGCGAGGAGCTGGAGGCGCGCGGCCACCGGGTGATCCGGCACCGGCTCAGCGAGCGCCCGCCGGACGCGCACCCGCCGGTGGGCGACGGCGCGCCGGACGCGGTCGTCCTCGTCCCGCCGCCCGGCCTGGTGGACGAGGCGCTCGTCCTGACGGTCGCGGGGATCAGCCGCTCGCTGCCCGACGGACCCCGGCTGTGGATCGCGACCCGCGCCGCGCTGCCCGTCCGGGACGGCGAGGCGGGCGAGCCGGGCCAGGGCTTCGTGCGGGCGCTGACCCGCGTGCTGGCCTTCGAGCGGACCGCGCAGCGCGCCACCCTCGTCGACGCCGACCGTCCCGCGGACCTGGCGGCCGAGGTGCTGGGCGACGGCGCCGCCCGCGAGGTCGCCTGGCGCGCCGGCACCCGGTACGCGGCCCGCCTCGCGCGGGCCCGCCTGCCGCATCCGCCCCATCTGCCTCCCGGCGCGCCGCCCGGCAAGACCGCTGCGAAGGGACGGCGCGCCGGGGGAGCGTCCCGCCGCGCGGTGCGGCGCGGCGGCGCGTACGTGATCACCGGCGGCTACGGCGGCATCGGCCTCGTCACCGCCCGGCTGCTGGCCGAGCGCGGCGCCGGCCGGATCGTGCTGTCGGGCCGGTCGGGCCCGGACGCCGACGCCGAGAAGGTGATCGCGGAACTCCGCGAGATGGGCGCCGACATCGGCGTCGTGCTCGGCGACATCGCCGCCCCGGGCATCGCGGAACGGCTCATCGAGGTCGCCCGCGAGGGCGGCCGGACGCTGCGCGGCGTGCTGCACGGCGCCGGCGCGATCGACGACCGGCTGATCGCCGACCTCGGCCCGGACGACCTGGGCCGGGTGTGGCGGGCCAAGGTCGAGGGCGCCCGGCGGCTGAGCGAGGCCGCCTGGGACGCCGATCTCGACTGGTTCGTCACGCACTCGTCGGCCGCCGCGCTGCTCGGCTCGCCCGGCCAGGCCGCGTACGCCGCCGCCAACGCCGCGATCGACGCGCTGATCGCGCACCGCCGCGCGCACGGCCGTCCCGGCACGACGATCAACTGGGGCGCCTGGTCGCGGGTCGGCGGGGCCGCCGACCTCGATCTCGCGGTGATCGACCCGATCAGCCCGGCCGAGGGTGCCGAGGCGCTGGAGGCGCTGCTGGCCGTCGGCCGGCCGGCGACCGGCGTGCTGCGCTTCGACCCGGCCGCGGCCGTCGGGCTGTTCCCCGAGATCCGGAACATCCCGTACTTCGCGGCGCTCACCGAGGCCGCCGGCGCGGCGACCGCCGGCGCGTCCGACTGGCCCGGCGTCGAGGCCCTCAAGGACCTCGACCCGGTCACCGCGCGCCGCCTGATCGCCGACCAGGTGCGGTTCCGGATCGCGTCCGTGCTGGGCTTCGACCCCGAGCGGCTCGACCCGGCCGTCCCGCTCACCGACCTCGGGCTGGACTCCCTGGTCGCGGTACGGATCAAGAGCGGGGTCGAGCACGACCTCGGCCTGACCGTGCCCGCGTCCGTGCTGCTCCAGGGCGCCAGCGTGAACGTGTTCGAGGAGTGGGCGTCCACCGAGCTCGGCCTCGCCGCCGCGGCGGCGCCCCCCGCGGCGCCGCCCGCCTCGGCCGAGTCCGGCGCCGAGTCCGGGTACGTCATGCCGCGCGACGCCGCCGAACGCCTCGCCGTCCGGATCTTCGAGGACGTCCTCGGCCTCGACCGCGTCGGCGTGACGGCCGACTTCTTCGCCGACCTCGGCGGCCAGGAGCACCAGGCCGACCTGGTCGTCGCGCGGGTCGCCACGGAGATCGGCGGCGGCGAGGTGACGCGCGGCGAGCTGTTCGGGACACCGACCGCCGAGCAGGTCGCCGAGTTCATCCGCGCCGCCGACGAGGAGGCCGCCCGCCAGACGGTCCGCCCCCTCCGCCAGGCCGGGACCCGCCGCCCCCTCTTCATGGCCCACCCCGCCGGCGGCACCACCGCCTGCTACCGCCAGCTGACCGACCTGCTGTCCGCCGACCAGCCCGTGTACGGCCTCGAACGCTTCGAGGACGCCCCGCCGGTCGAGGAGCGCGCCGCCCGCTACGTCCGGCACCTCCTGGAGGCCCAGCCCGAGGGCGCGTTCCGCCTCGGCGGCTGGTCGTTCGGCGGCGTGCTGGCGTACGAGACGGCGCGGCAGCTCACCGCCGCGGGCCGCGAGGTCGAGTTCGTCGCGCTCTTCGACGCCGGGCTCCCGCTCCCGGTCGAGGACGAGTCCGACACCCTCGCCCGCCGCTTCTCCGCGTTCGCCGACTACATCAACGAGACCTACGGCCTCGACGTCTCGCTCACCTACGAGGAGCTCGCCGGGCTCGGCGAGGAGGCGCAGTTCGCGCTGGTCATGGAACGGGCCGCCCCGCTCGTCGACCACATCCCGCCGGCCGCCCTCACGCACCAGCTCACGTCCCACCAGGACACCCGCTCCCTGGAGGCGTACGAGCCCGGCCCGTACGACGGCCGGGTCATCCTGTACCACGCACCCGAGGAGACGCCCTGGTCGGTGAAGGACGCCCGCTACGTGCTCGACGGCACCAACGGCTTCGGCGGGCTCTGCTCCGCCCTGGAGATCGTCACGATCCCCGGGGCGCACCACCTGAACCTGCTCGACCCGCCAGGGGTCGAGGAGATGGCCGTGCACCTGGAGGCACAGCTCGCCGCACGTGATCTGCCAGAGGCTCGCCCGCACGACACCAAGCGTCCAACGGAGGAGATCCATGGCTCAGCCCGCGTCCAGTGACCTGCTCGCCGCCGCCCGCTCGGGCGCGAGCGGGCAGGAACTCGTGGACATCGAACTGCCGTCCACCTTCCGCGCCGCCTACACGCTGAAGGACGAGGTCGGCATCTTCGACGGCCAGACCGACAAGGACGTCCGGCGCTCGCTGCACGTGGGCGAGGTCGCCATGCCCGAGCTCGCCCCGGACGAGGTCGTCGTCGCCGTCATGTCGGCCGCGATCAACTTCAACACCGTCTGGTCGGCCATCTTCGAGCCGGTGCCGACGTTCGCGTTCCTGGAGAAGTTCGGCCGGCAGGGCTGGCACGGCGCCCGGCACGACCTGCCATACCACATCCTCGGCTCGGACGCCGCCGGCGTCGTCGTCCGCACCGGCCCCGGCGTCAAGAGCTGGAAGCCCGGGGACCACGTCGTCATCTCCCCGTCGTACGTCGACGAGGAGGACCACGGCTCCTACGACGACGGCATGATGAGCGAGTCCCAGCTGGCGTGGGGCTTCGAGACGAATTTCGGCGCGCTCGGCGAGTTCTGCATCGCCAAGGCCAACCAGCTCATCCGCAAGCCCGCCCATCTCACCTGGGAGGAAGCCGGCTCCAACACGCTGTGCGCCGCCACCGCGTACCGGATGCTGGTCGGCAAGCACGGGGCCCGCATGAAGCAGGGCGACGTCGTGCTGATCTGGGGCGCCACCGGCGGGCTCGGCGCGTTCGCGACCCAGCTGGTCAAGAACGGCGGCGGCATCCCGGTCGCGGTCGTCTCGTCCGAGGATAAGGCCGCCCTCGCCCGCGCGCAGGGCTGCGAGCACATCATCAACCGCAACGAGCTCAACCTCGGCGAGGAGGGCATGCGGAACCGCAAGGCGGGCCGCATCCTCGGCGAGGCCATCCGGAGCCTGGTCGGCGAGGACCCGCAGATCGTCTTCGAGTACCTCGGCCGCGAGACGTTCGGCGCGTCCGTCTACGTCGCCAAGCGCGGCGGGACGATCATCACGTGCGGCTCGTCCACCGGCTACAAGCACGAGTACGACAACCGTTTCCTGTGGATGCGGCTGAAGAGCATCATCGGCTCGCACGGCTTCAACTACCACGAGGCCGTCGAGGTCAACCGGCTCTTCGGCCTCGGCATGATCCACCCGACCCTGTCGGCCGTCTTCCCGCTGGACGAGGCGGGCGAGGCGACCCGCGCCGTCCAGACGAACCAGCACGTCGGCAAGGTCGCCGTCCTCTGCGGCGCCGAGAAGGAGGGCCAGGGCGTCACCGACCAGGCCCTCCGCGACAGGATCGGCGAGGAGCGCCTCAACCTGTTCCGCCGCTGACCGGCCTCCCACCCCCCACCGCGGCGTGCCGCCCCGCCCACGGGCGGCACGCCGCGCGTACCCCGCGGAGGCCGGCGCCGGCACTCAGGCGACCGCGCGCTTCACCAGCGCGGCGATGCGCTCCTCCACCTCGGGCGTCACCTCGGTCAGCGCGAAGGCGGCCGGCCACATCGCGCCCTCGTCCAGCGCCGCCAGGTCGCTGAACCCGAGCGTCGCGTACCGCGTCTTGAACTTCGCCGCGCACTGGAAGTGGCAGACGATCTTGCCGTCGAGCGCGTAGGCGGGCATCCCGTACCAGAGCCTCGGGGCCAGCGCCGGAGCGTTCGCCGTGATGACGGCATGGACCCGCTCGGCCATCGCGCGGTCCGAGCCGTCCATCTCCGCGATCTTCGCGAGGACGTCCCGCTCCGCCTCCGCCGCCTTCTCCGCCCGCGAGGCCCGCCGCGCCGACTTCTTGCGCTCCTGCGCGTGGTCCTTCATCGCGGCCCGCTCCTCGGCCGTGAACCCCTCGTACGTGCTGCTGCCGGTAGCGGCCATGTCCCACTCCTCCGTCGATCCCGGCTCGTGCCGGGCCGTTCGCCGTGACCACAGCTTCTCCCGGCGGGGCCCGGGACCGCTTCCGTGCCGGCCACGGAAATCACCACGTACGTGCCCGGCACGCACTACGCGGGACGTGCGAGGGCCTGCGCGAAGGCGCGGACGCGGGCGGTCTCGCGGTCGCGGTGCCAGACCAGGCCGAGCGCCGAGGGCGCGAGCCCGGTCACGGGAACGGACGTGACGGTGCGGCGCGCGAGGTACTCGGCCGTCGGGCGGCACAGGAGCATGCCGCCGAGCCCCGCCGCCACCGCCGCCAGCCCCTCCTGCAAGGTGCTCACGGCGGGCCCCTGCGGAACGGCCCGGCCGCCGGGGGTGACGCGAGGCGCCTGCGCGCGCTTCCAGTAGTCCGGCGCCGGCCCGCCGGTGCCGATGAGGGGCAGGTCGGCGAGGTCCTCGGCGGTGAGCGCGGCCCGCCCGGCGAACGGATGGCGGGTGGAGAGCGCGAGCGTCTGCGGCTGCTCGGACAGCACCGGCCCGAGCACGAGATCGTCCTCCCGTACCGGCAGCAGGACCACGGCGGCGTCCACCTCGTCCCGGCGGACCGGGCCGAACGGATCGTCGAACGGCAGCTCCACGATCTCCGTCGCGCAGCCCGGATGCCGCTCCCCGAACACCTCGACCGCCCTCATCACCTGCTCGTCCGGCGTCCCCTGGAAGGCGATCCGCAGGCGTCCGGTGACGCCCCGCGCACCGGCGCGGGCGTTCTCCAGCGCCGCCCGCAGATCGTCGTACGCGGGACGCGCCTCGGCGAGCAGCCGCTCGCCGAGCGGGGTGAGCCGCACGCGCCGGCTCGTCCGCTCGACCAGCCGCGCGCCGACCCTGCTCTCCAGCGAACGGATCAGCTGGCTGACGCGGCTCTGCGACAGGTACAGCCGCTCCCCGGCCCGCCCGAAGTGCAGCTCGTCTGCCAGCGCCAGGAACGCCTCCAGTTCGCCGATCTCCACTCCGCCCACACCGCACCCCCGATCGATGAGCCCGGCTCATAGAAGCATGAGCGATCGCCCGTTGTTCCCCGCCGGGCCCGCCCGCTTCGCTGGTCCCATGGCTCAACCGACGAAACCGCAGGTCCACACCCCGCACGCCTGGCCGGGCGTGGCGGCCCTGGCCGCCGCCACGTTCACGGTGGTCACCGCCGAGATGCTCCCCGTCGGCCTGCTCACCCCCATGGGCGCCGCCCTCGGCGTCTCGGAAGGCGCCGCCGGCCTCACCCTCACGATCACCGGCCTGACCGCCGCGGTCTCCGCGCCGCTCCTCACCGCCCTGCTGAGGGAGTACGACCGGCGGCCCGTGCTGTGCGCGCTGATGGCCGTCCTGGTGATCGGCAACCTCGGTGCCGCGTGGGCGCCGAACCTCGCCGTCATGATCGGGGCCCGCGTCCTCGTCGGGATCGGGATGGGCGGCGTGTGGGCCATCGCGGCGAGCCTCGCCGTACGGCTCGTACCGCCGAGATCGGCAGGCCCCGCGACCTCTCTCGTCTTCAGCGGCATCGCCGTGGCGTCCGTACTGGGAATCCCCGCCGGCGCGTACGTCGGCGCGCTCTGGGGCTGGCGCGCGGCCTTCCTGGTGACAGCGGGCCTTGCCCTGCTCGTACTGCTGGCCCTGTCCGTACTCCTTCCGCCGCTGCCTCCCGAACGGACCGTTCCGCTGTCCGGGGTGTTCCGCCTCCTGGGCGACGCTCCCGTCCGTACCGGCCTGGTCCTGGTGGCGTTCCTCGTCACCGGCCACTTCGCCGCGTACACGTACATCAGGCCGGTACTGGAGGACACCGCCGGAGCCGGGCCCGCCACGATCGGCACCCTGCTCCTCGTCTACGGCGTCGCGGGCGTGGCCGGGAACTTCGCCGCGGGGCTCGGCGCGGCGCGCTCGCCCCGCCGCACCCTCGTCCTCATCAGCGCGGTCCTGGCCGCCACCGTCCTGCTGATCCCCGTGCTCGGCGGCTCCGTCCCCGCCGCGACCGCCCTGATGGCCGTGTGGGGCCTCGCGTACGGCGGCGTCTCCGTGAGCACGCAGACCTGGATGCTCGCCGCGTCCCCCGGCGCCCGCGAAGGGGCCTCGTCGCTCTTCGTCGCCGCGTTCAACACCGCCATCGCCCTGGGCGCGTTGACCGGCGGTCTCCTGGCCGACGCGACGGCGATCGAGTCCGCCATGTGGCTGGGCGGCGCGCTCGCCCTCGGCGCCCTCCTGACCGCCGTCCTCGGGAGGGATCCCGCCAGGACATGAGAAGGCCGCCGGCCCGCTCGCGCGGACCGGCGGCCTCGCGAAGTCAGGCGCCGGCCAGCTTCGCGTAGACGATCAGGTTGTCCTTGTAGTGGCCGGAGGCCGGGTCGAACGCGCCGCCGCAGGTCACCAGGCGCAGGGCCGAATGGTCCAGCTCCTCACCGAAGACCTTCTTGTGCGGGAAGGCGTTCTTGTCGACGCGCTGCGACCGTTCCACGGCGAACGTGGCGGTGGAGCCGTCCTGGCGGGCGACCTGGATCCTGTCGCCCGGCTTCAGCTCCTTCAGCCGGGCGAACACCGCCGGCCTGCCCTTGGCGTCGACATGGCCGAGCACGACCGACGGGCCGGTCTCGCCGGGCGTGACGCCCTCCTTGTACCAGCCGGTCAGGTTGGGCTTGCTGAGAGGCGGCTCCTCGATCCGCCCGTCGGGCCGCAGCCCCAGCTTCCCCACCGGCGCGGACACGCCGATCTTCGCGATGGTGATCTTCGTCGGCGGGGACTCGGACAGCGGCGCGGCGTTCGCGGCGGCCGTCGTGGCGGCGCTCGCCTCGGGCTCCGGCGTACCGGACGCCCCGGTCCCGCCGCCGCCTCCGCAGCCGCCGAGCACGAGCCCGGCGATCAGTACCCCGGTCGCCGCGCCGAGGACGCGGCGACCAGGGGCCGACTCTGGGAACCCGGCCATTCAGCCCCGCTCCCGGACCGTCCTGCGGCGCAGCGCGAACGCGCCGATCCCGGCCACCGCGAGCGCGCCCAGACCGGCCGCCGCCATCGGCGACGCGTCCTGCGCGAGCGTGCTGCCGTCACCGGTGTCGATCCGCCCGGTCGGGATCTTCGGCTGCTTGGGGCCGAGGTTGTCGTCGCCCTTCTCCGGGCTGGTGCTGAACTTCACCGAGCCGAAGCCCTTGCAGACCACCGTCGCGGTCGTCGGGTCGGGCAGGCTGCTGCGGAACTTGCCCGTGGCGCTCCACTTGTTCGCGCCGACCTTCTTCACCGCCAGCGGGTTCTGGGTGTAGCCGTTGCCGGTGATGCTGACCGCGCTCGGGCACGTCACCGTGAACGTCGTCGTACCGCCGGGCACGACGCGCCGGCTCGACAGCTGCACCTTGTCGTAGCCGAACTTGAACGTCGGCTTCGGGGGCGTGAGCGTCGGCGTGGGCGTCGGCTTGGGGTCCTCCCCGCCGGGCGCGACGGGCAGCCAGCGGCCCTGCTTGTCCGTCGGCTTCTTCTTCTTGCACACGTAGGTCTTGCCGTTGTCGGCCTTGGCCGTCTTGCCGAGGTCCGCGTCGTCGCAGAAGGCACCGGGAGTGACCGTGGCCGGAGGCGTGGCCAGGGCCGGGGCGGCCATCCCGAGGACCATTGCCCCCGCGGCGAGTCCTGTCGCGGCCAGGCGGGTTGCGCGCATGTCCTGCTCCTCTGTTCGGAGATCTTCGTGTTCCCCACCGGTGGCGGTGGCGCGTTCCTCCCATGGCGGGGGACATGGGGCGCGCTCGCCGATCGTGAACCGGTGAGAACGAATGGGAATGATGGGCTCGCAGCTTAACGACGAGCTATTGCGACACAAGCGAATTATGTGGAAATAATGTTGGACTGACCGGGTCCGGCCAGTCTGGAGGGTTGCGTAAACCTTTCCGGTTCTCGCGTGACCGCGGGAGATGATCCATTTCGGAATCCTGTCGCACCCCTTCGCCATAGTGATCGATATGGCGTGGAAGCCGTGGTCGAGGTGCTGGAGTACCCCGCGCCCAAATCGGAGGGCTTTCCGGGCGATCCGATGTTCGTCGAGGAATTCCGCCGCTGCTCCCGCGTCCACCCAGAACTTCAGGCGGCGGCGACGCGTCCGGCCCGGGCACGGGTCAGACGACCTCGAAGTCGGCCATCATGGCCATGTCCTCGTGTTCGAGGTTGTGGCAGTGCATCATGTAGCGGCCGCGGGGCACGGGATGGGGCTGATCGGGATGCGCGAGCGGGCGGTCGCCGTCGGCGGCACGCTGGCCGCCGGACCCCGCGACGGCGGCGGCTTCGCCGTCCGCGCCGAACTGCCCGTACCGGCCTCCGCGTGATCCGGGTCCTGCTGGCCGACGACCAGCCGCTGATCCGCGCGGGCTTCCGCGCGCTGCTGGAGATGGCCGAGGACATCGAGGTCGTCGGCGAGGCGGCCGACGGCGCCGAGGCCGTGGAGCTGTGCCGGACCCTGCTGCCCGACGTGACCCTCCTGGACGTGCGGATGCCGCTGCTGGACGGCATCCAGGCCACCCGCCGGATCGGCGCCGATCCCGGCCTCGCGGGCGTCCGGGTCGTGATCCTGACCAACTACGCCATCGACGAGTACGTCTTCGCGGCCCTGCGCGCGGGGGCCTGCGGGTTCCTGCTCAAGGACATCGAGCCCGCCGACCTGCTGCGGTCGGTACGGGTCGCGGCCCGCGGCGACGCGCTGCTGTCACCGTCGATCACGCGGCGGCTGATCGAGGAGTACGTCACCACCGTCCCCCGCCCGTCCGGCGGCGCGGAGCTGGACCGGCTGACCGCGCGCGAGCGCGAGATCGTCGCCCTCGTCGCGACCGGGATGTCCAACGAGGAGATCGCCGCCCACCTGGTCATCAGCCACGCCACCGTGAAGACGCACGTCAGCCGCTCGATCACCAAGCTCGGCGCCCGCGACCGCGCCCAGCTGGTCGTCTTCGCCTACGAATCCGGCCTCACCACCCCGGGCCGCTCCACCCGGACCGAGTAGGGCCGTTCAGGGGTTGAGGGATTTGCGTTCCTCTTTCTCGTGGCCGTTCGGGTGGGGCCGGGGGCGTTCGGTGAGGTCGGCCATGAAGCGGCGGTTCAGGGCGAGGCGGACGCGGCCGAGGCGGCTGCGGGACTCGGGGGCGTCGACGCCCTTGACGGCCGGGCGGGCCAGGGCGACGGCCGCGGGCGGGCGGTCGTCGGTGATGGGGGCGGCGGCCTCGTCGGAGAGGCGGCGTTCGACCTCGGTGAACTCGCCGTCGGGGGACTGGACGATGATGCCGGTCTCCAGGCCGTGCTCGATGAGCGCGGCGTCGCGGCGCTGGAGGCCGAGGCAGATCCGGTACGCGATGGCGTACGCCAGGACGGGGCCGAGGATGATCGCGACGCGGAAGAACCAGGTCGTCCAGAAGAGGGGGATCTGGAACGTGTGGGCGATGACGTCGTTGCCGCCGGCCGCCCACAGGACGCCGTAGAAGACGACGCCGCCCATGCCGATGCCGGTACGGGCCGGGACGTCGCGGGGCCGGTCGAGGAGGTGGTGGATCTCCTTGTCGCCGGTGACCCACCGTTCCAGGAACGGGTACACCGCCAGTCCCGTGAACAGGATGCCGGGGACGACCAGGGCCGGGACGACGACGCTCATCGCGATGGTGTGGCCGAACGCGCTGATCTCCCACGACGGCATGATGCGCAGGGCGCCCTCCAGCCAGCCCATGTACCAGTCGGGTTGCGAGCCGGCGCTGATGGCGCCCGGATCGTACGGGCCGAACAGCCAGATCGGGTTGATCTGGAAGAACGTCGCGAGCAGCGCGGTGGCGGCGAAGACCCACAGGAAGAACGCGGTGGTCTTGCCGATGAAGACCGGGAAGAACTGGTATCCGTAGACCGTCCGGTTCGTACTGCCCTTGCCCGGGAACTGGGTGTGGGTCTGCATCCAGGTGAGGACGATGGCGTGGAGGGGGATGAGGGCGAGCAGGATGCCGGGGATGAGCAGGATGTGGATGACGTACAGCCGCGGGATGATCAGGTCGCCGGGGAACTCGCCGCCGAACAGGAACATCTGCGCGTACGTGCCCACCACCGGGATGCCGAGGAGGACGCCTTCCAGGATCCGCAGGCCGGTGCCGGAGAGCAGGTCGTCGGGGAGCGAGTAGCCGAACAGGCCGTTCACCATTACGAGCATGAACAGCACGATGCCGATCAGCCAGTTGAGCTCGCGCGGCTTGCGGAACGCCCCGGTGAAGAAGTTGCGGAGCAGGTGGACGACGATGGCCGCCATGAAGATGATCGTCGACCAGTGGTGGATCTGCCGCATGAGCAGGCCGCCGCGCACCTCGAAGGTGATGTGCAGGGTGGACGCGTACGCCTCGCTCATCCGCACGCCGTGAAGGGGCTGGTAGGGCCCCTCGTACACGACCTCGGTCATGCTCGGCTTGAAGAACAGGGTGAGGAAGACCCCGGTCAGCAGGATGATCACGAAGGAGTACATCGCGATCTCACCGAGGAGGAAGCTCCAGTGGTCGGGGAACGCCTTGCGGATGGACTTGCGGGCCCAGGCGGCCCCGCCGAACCGTTCGTCGATCGCCTTGCCGGTGCCGGCGAGCGCCTTCGGCGGCCGCCGGTGCTGCTGTCTCGCCACGCGGACCTCCCGCACGGGCGGGCCGCCGCGGGTCCACCCCTCGCATCGGTGGTTCGTTCTCCAATGTCGCACTCACCGGGTGGACGGGCCAGGGGGTTCGGTTGTGACATCTCGACATCGAAGCAGTCCGAATCTGGACGAATCTCCAACTGGACTTTGCGTCCAGCGCCGTCAGGGGACATGATTTTCACCACATATGCCGCATAAGTAAGCAATTACCCCGCGTGTCCGGTCTGCGACAACGCGGGACCGGGCGGGTCAGGGAGGTACGCGTGGCCGAAGACGGATCCGGGCCCTTCGAGCGGCCGTGGAGCGACCTGCCCCGGGAACTGGCCGATCACATGCGGCCGCACCTGGACGAGGTCGCCGACGACATGATCCAGGAGATCAGGTCCCGGGTCCGCGAGTACGACCGGCCGGGCGACGGCGCGTACTCCGGCACCATGCGGCAGGCCGTCGAGCGCGTCCTGCACTACTTCGTCGACCGGGTCGGCGACGCCGGGCACGACTCCGGCCCGGTGGCCGACTTCTTCCGCGCGATCGGGCGCGGCGAGGCGGGCGAGGGGCGCAGCCTGGACGCCGTCCACACCGCGATGCGGGTCGGCGGCATGGTCGCCTGGCGGCGGATCACCGAGGGCGCGATGGTGCTGGAGGTGTCACCCGGCACGCTGGGCGCGGTCGGCGAGGTCATGATGCAGTTCCAGGACGAGCTGGCCACGGCCGCCGCCGAGGGGTACGCGCAGGCCAAGGCCGCCGTCGCCGGCGAGATGCAGAGGCGCCGCAAGCGGCTGCTCGACCTGCTGTTCGCCGACCCGCCGGTCGGCCCGGAGGCGATCGCCGACCTGGCCGCCGCCGCGCACTGGCCGGTCCCCCGGACGATCGCCGCGGTGGCGCTCGGCCGCGACGCCCAGGGCGCCCGGCAGCCCGCGTTCCCGCCGGACGTGCTGGTCGACCTGACCCGCCGCACCCCCAGCCTGATCATCCCCGACCCGGACGGGCCAGGCCGGGCCAACGTCGTGGACCGCTCCCTCAGCGGCCGGCTGGCCGTGATCGGGCCGACCGTTCCGGTCGCCGAGGCCGCCCGGTCGATCCAGTGGGCCCGCAAGACCCTCGGGCTGGTCGAACGCGGCGTGATCGAGGCCGACAGCGGCGTGATCCGCAGCGTCGAGCACATGTCCACGCTGATCCTCTTCCAGGACGAGGAGCTGATCACCTCGCTGGCCGGGCTGCGGCTGGCCCCGCTCGCCCACCTGCGCGCCGGCCAGCAGGACCGGCTGGCCGAGACGCTGCTGGCCTGGCTCCAGTCCGGCCGCAACGCCAACGAGGTCGCGCTGCGGCTGCACGTCCACCCGCAGACCGTCCGCTACCGGCTGCGCCAGCTGGAGGAGCTGTTCGGCGACCAGCTCATGGACCCCGACCTGCGCTTCGACCTGGAGATCGTGCTGCGGGCCCGCGCGCTGCTGACCGACCAGGCGGGGGAGCGCCTGCCGCCCGCCGCCCGCGAGGCCGTCGGCGACTCCGGCGAGGTCGTCACGTTCCGCCGCTGACCCCGTCCGCCGTCTCGGCGCGAGGCCCCGGCGCGCCGGGGATCGTGACGCGGATGTGGCAGCCGCGCGCCGTGCCGAGGACGCGGATGTCGCCGCCGTGCAGGTCGACCGCCCAGCGCGCGATGGCCAGGCCGAGCCCCGTGCCGCCGCCGGGGGTGCCGATGCGGGCCGCCTGGACGGCCGTGCCGCGGGAGAAGCGCTCGAAGACGCGGGCGCGCTCGCTCGGCGGGATGCCGGGGCCCTCGTCGGCGACCTCCAGGACCAGGCCGCCGTCCTCGGCCGGGCGGGCGGTCACCGTGACGGGCGCGCCGGGCGGGCTGTGCCGGGACGCGTTGTCGAGCAGGTTCGCCACCACCTGGTGGAGCCGGTCGCGGTCGGCGACCGCGCGCAGGCCGGGCACCACGTCCGCCTCGATGGCGCCGCCGGGACGGCCCGCGCTCGCCTCCGCGATCACGTCCCCGAGGAACGCGGCGACGTCGATCTCGCTCGCGTCCAGCCGCGCCGCGCCCGCGTCCACCCGGGACATGTCGAGCAGCTGCGTGACCAGGCGGCCGAGGCGCTCGGTCTGCTCCAGCGCGGACTCCAGCACGTCCGGGGTCGCCGGGGTGACGCCGTCGGCGACGTTCTCCAGCACGGCCCGCAGCGCGCTGATCGGCGTGCGCAGCTCGTGCGAGACGTTCGCGACGAACTCGCGGCGCTGCCGGTCCACCTCGGCGAGGTCGGCGGCCATCCGGTTGAACGCCTGGGCCAGCTCGCCCACCTCGTCCCGCGACGTCGCCCGTACCCGCCGGCTGTAGTCGCCGCGCGCCATCGCCCGTGCCGCGGCGGTCATCTCGCGCAGCGGCGACGTCATGCCGTGCGCGAGCAGCTGCGCCACGACCAGCGAGCCGAACACGGCGACCGGGAGCGTCTGCCGGGCACGGAAGTCCAGCAGGTACCCCCACAGGACCATGAGGATCGCCGTGCACGCCATCACGGCCGCGACGATCCCGAACTTCACCTTGATCGAGCGCAGCGGGTCCAGCGGCCGCGGCAGCTTCGCCCACAGCCTGTGGACGACGGGCGCGCTCACGCCCCACCGTTCCCGGCCAAAGCGTTGCCGTGGGGGGACGACCCCCCACGCCCGCCGGCCGTGGGGACGGGTACTTCCAGGCTGTAGCCGACACCGTGAACGGTACGGATCAGGTCCGCGCCCAGCTTGCGGCGCAGCGCCTTGACATGGCTGTCGACGGCCCGCGTCCCGGACGCGCCCGCCCAGTCCCAGACCTGCTCCAGCAGGACGGCGCGGGTCAGCACCGTCCCGCGGTTGCGGGCCAGGCAGCCGAGCAGCTCGAACTCGGTCGGGGTCAGGTGCACCTCCAGCCCGTCCCGGCGGACGCGCCGCGAACCCTGGTCGATCTCCAGCGGCCCGGCCCGCAGCGTCGCCGTCTCGACGGGCACGGCGGGCGGGGCGGCGGCGGAGCGCTCGACCCGCCGCAGCACGGCGCGTACCCGGGCCGACAGCTCGCGCATGCTGAACGGCTTGGTGATGTAGTCGTCGGCGCCGACGCCCAGCCCGACCAGCATGTCGGTCTCGTCGTCGCGCGCGGTGAGCATCAGCACCGGTACGGGCCGTTCCGCCTGGACGCGGCGGCAGACCTCCAGGCCGTCGAAGCCCGGGAGCATGACGTCGAGCACGATCAGGTCCGGCGCGTACGACCGCGCGGCGGCCACCGCGGCCGGCCCGTCCGCGGCGATCTCCACCGCGAACCCCTCGGCCGCCAGCCGGTCGGCCACCGCCCGCGCGATCGTCGGCTCGTCCTCAACCACCAGGATGCGTTGCACAGCCCGACTGTATGAGGGAAATGTGTGGATTGTGTGGGGGTCTAGGGCCCGATCGGCCAGGTGTGCACGGGCTCGTTCGAGTGCATCAGCCGCGTGTAGCTCTGCGTCATCAGCCGCAGCGCCTCATGCCGCTCCGTCCCGAACGACTCCTGGATCGCGTCGACGGTCTGGATCTGCCAGGCCGCCCCCGTCCGCCCGGTCGCGCAGCGCCGCTCGATGATCCCGAGCAGCCGGTCGCGGCGCGCCGGGTCGACGTCCCAGCGGTCCAGGCCCTCGTACGCCAGCGGCAGCAGCGTCCGCTGGATCAGCTCGGCGGCCGGCACCTCGCCGATCCCCGGCCAGTACAGGATCGCCTCCAGCCCGTCCCGTGCGGACCGGTGCAGGTTCTCCGCCGCGGTCGCGAACGACATCCGCGTCCACACCGGCCGCTCCTCCTCGGCGAGCATCCGCACGAGGCCGTAGTAGAACGCGCCGTTCGCCACGACGTCGGCGACGGTCGGCCCGGCCGGCAGGACGCGGTTCTCCACGCGCAGGTGCGGGCGGCCGTTCACGACGGCGTAGATGGGGCGGTTCCAGCGGTAGACCGTCCCGTTGTGCAGGCTCAGCTCGCCCAGCTCCGGGATCCCACCCTCTTCCAGGACGGCGTCGGGGTCCTCGTCATCGCACAGGGGGAGCAGCGCGGGGAAGTAGCGGGTGTTCTCCTCGAACAGATCGAACACGGACGTGATCCAGCGTTCCCCGAACCACACCCGCGGCCGCACGCCCTGCGTCTTCAGCTCGTCCGGCCGGGTGTCGGTGGCCTGCTCGAACAGCGTGATGCGGGTCTCCTGCCAGAGCCGGTTCCCGAACAGGTACGGGGAGTTGGCGGCCAGCGCCACCTGGGGGCCGGCGATGGCCTGCGCCGCGTTCCAGTAGTTCCCGAAATGGTCGGGGCTGACCTGGAGGTGGAACTGCACGCTGGTGCACGCGGCCTCGGGGAGGATCGTGTCGGTGTGCATCCGCAGCGGCTCGGGGCCGTCCACCGAGATGCGCATCTCCTCGCCGCGGGCGGCGAAGATC
Source organism: Actinomadura sp. 21ATH (assembly GCF_041951345.1). Taxonomy (NCBI): domain Bacteria; kingdom Bacillati; phylum Actinomycetota; class Actinomycetes; order Streptosporangiales; family Thermomonosporaceae; genus Actinomadura; species Actinomadura sp. 21ATH. Next base: position 73,321 of record NZ_JBGNUR010000024.1, read on the forward strand.
TGGTCGTTCAGCATCTTGTAGCGCGCGTTGGCCGACAGCGTCTCCTCGCCGATGTCGGAGCGGCGCAGCGTCGGCAGGATGCCGATCATCACCAGGTGCGCGCCGACCTCGCGGGCCCGCGCGTCGGCCAGGTTCAGATGGTCCCGGACCTCGGCCTCCAGCTCCCCGGTGCCGGAGCCGCCCAGCTCCCGCGGCGGGATGTTGATCTCCAGATTGAACTGGCCCAGCTCGGTGGCCCAGGCCGGATCGGCGATGGCCTTGAGCACGTCGGCGTTGCGCATCAGGGGGTCGCCCATGGCGTCGATCAGGTTCAGCTCGATCTCCAGCCCGATGTGCGGGCGCTCGAAGTCGAACTGCGACTCGGCCAGCATCCGGGCGAGCACGTCCAGGCACTGCCGGACTTTGTCGCGGTACCGGCGCCGGTCCTCGCCGCTGATGGTGATGGGGGTGACATCTCTGCCCATATGAGTCGCATGTCCCAATGTTCGGTGGCGAAACCCGGGGGCCGGTTTCGGACCGTCCGATGCTCGGTGACCTGCGCCGACACGGCCCTACATTCATTACCTATGGGTAAGTTTTGGGGGGACGCTACGGGCCGTGACAGGCTGGTCAGCCGAGGAGGACGACCGATGCGGCTTCGACCCCGGTCGATCCGGGCACGTGACACCCTGATCGCGGCCGTGCTGGCCGCGCTCGTCTTCGGCGGCATCGCCGTCGGGGCCGACTACGCGATCCGCGCCGCCGTCGGCGCCCGGCTCCTGGAGGACACCCAGCTCGCCGCCCGCCGGGTCAGCGCCAGCGTCCGCGACGGCTCGCTCACCGGTCCCGCCATCCCCGACGAGTCCGGCGGCCGGGTCCTGATCCAGGTCGTCGCCCCCGGCGGCCGCGTCCTCGGCGCCACCCCCGCCGCGGCCGGCCACCCGCCGCTCAGCACGCTGTGGCCGTCCCGCGACAAGCGCATCCTGGACCTGGTCGAGTGCGACGGCCGCGGCCCCGGCGGCCGCTGCATGGCCATCGAGGTCATCCGCACCACCACGGCCCCCGACTCCGTCGTGGTGTACGCGGGCAAGCCGATGCCCTCGATCCTGGTGACCGGTCTCCTGGAACTGCTCCTCGCCCTCGCCGTCGTGCTCCTCTCCGCGGCGGCGGCCTGGATCACCTGGCACATCGTCGGCCGCACCCTCCGCCCGGTCGAGCAGATCCGCGCCCAGCTCGCCGAGATCAGCGCCAGCGACCTGAGCCGCCGCGTTCCCGAGCCGGCCGGCGAGGACGAGATCGCCGAGCTGGCCCGTACCGCGAACGCGACCCTCGACCGGCTGGAACGCGCGGTCGCCCGGCAGCGCCAGTTCGCCTCCGACGCCTCCCACGAGCTGCGCACCCCGATCGCCGGCCTGCGCGCCAACCTGGAGGACGCGTCGATGCACCCCGAGGACACCGACCTGACGGACACGGTCCGGTCGGCCCTGCGCGACACCGACCGGCTGGAGTCGATCGTCACCGACCTCCTCCTGCTGGCCCGCATCGGCACCGGCGCCCCCGGCGCGGAGGAGGACATCGACCTCGGCGCCCTCGCGGAGACCGAGATCGCGCGCCACCCGTCCCTCCCGGTGATCGACACCCATCTGCCGCGAGGAGTCCTGGTACGCGGCGTGCGCATGCAGATCGTCCGCCTCCTGGCCAACCTCCTCGACAACGCCGAGCGGTACGGCGGCGGCAAGGTCGAGGTGGCGCTACGGCGGAACGGCGCCACCGCCGAGCTGTCCGTCACCGACGACGGCCCCGGCATCCCCGAGGCCGACCGCGAACGCGTCTTCCAGCGCTTCACCCGCCTGGACACGGCCCGCAGCCGCGGCGCCGGCGGCACCGGCCTGGGCCTGGCCATCGCCCGCGAGATCGCCCAGGCGCACGGCGGCACCCTGAAGGTCGACGACCACCCCGCGGGCACCCGCTTCACGTTGACCCTTCCCCGCCTCCCCTGACACACGGCGGACGCCAGGCGGCCGGGCGGCCGCCTGGCGTCCCGGCGCGCTAGAGGATGTTGTCGAAGTCCAGGTCGATGGTGTCCTTGTCCCAGTTCTCCCAGCCCTGCTCCTCGTCGTCGTCGCCGCTCCCCCAGAACCACGGCCAGCCGTCGTCCGAGGGCGCGGACTGGGCGGCCGTCGCCTTCTGCCCCACACCTGCCTCGGCATGGGCGGTGGCGGCCGGAAGCAGCAGACCGGCGGCCAGGGCGACGAGCGTGATCACGAGCCGACGCATGACGGCTCCTCTCTGTACGGAGTTGACTACCAACGGTAGCAAGCATGGCCGTGACCTGGCCTGATCGGCACCCGGGCGGGGGATTCATTGCCCTGCTCTTGAAGCCATAGCGACCTGACCGGCAGGCCCCCCGACACGCCGGAAGGGCGCTCACCGACTGGTGAGCGGCCTTCCGACAACGACTCCGGCGGAACCGCGAGGAACCACGCCAGGTCCGCACGACACGTTGCCGACAACCTGAGGCGGCCTGCTGAGGTCGTGCGGACCCTGGGCGTTGCGATCGCGTGCGAAGCCAGATGCGAGCGAAGCGAGCATCTGATCGCGCAGCGAGCCCCTGGGCGAGTCGGAGCGATGCGGCGATCGCCGCGAAGCCCGCCGAAGGAGGGCGTCCAACGCCCGACGCCAAGGGCTACGCCGAGAACACAGCCTGGATCTCCAGGTGGATGTCGACCTTGTCGCCGAGGAGGGCCTTGTCGCCGGACAGGGGGACGTTGAACTCGATGCCCCAGTCCTTGCGGTTGATGGTGGTGGTGGCGGAGAAGCCGGCGCGGACGCCGCCCCACGGGTCGTCGCCGACGCCGTGGTACTCGACCTCGAGAGTGACGGGGCGGGTGACGCCGCGGATGGTGAGCTCGCCGTCCACGTAGTTGTCGCCGCCTTCGGCGCGGATGCCCTTGGTGGTGAAGGTCATCGCGGGGTGGTTCTCGACGTCGAGGACGTCGGAGGAGCGGACGTGGGCGTCGCGGTCGGCGTTGCGGGTGTCGAGGGAGGCCATCTGGATCTCGGCGGTCGCGGTGGAGGAGGCGAGGTCCTCGGCGACGGTGACGGTGCCGGAGAAGTCGGTGAAGCTGCCCCGTACCTTGGTCATGAGGTGCCGGATCGCGAAGGTGACCTCGGAGTGGGACGGGTCGATGTTCCAGGTGCCGGCGGTCAGGCCCGGAGCGGTGGTGGCGATGCTCATGATCTCTCCCGAGAAGTGCTTGAAGTTTCAACAACCGGTCCTGGGGGACACTAGTTGAAGTTTCAAACACTGTCAACCGGCTAGGCGGCGGCCTTGTTCCCGATCGGATGGTCGCTGCCCTCCAGCAGGACCTTGGCCACCAGCTCCGGGTCGTCCCCCATCGGGACGTGGCCGCAGCCCTCCAGCCAGACGAACCGCGCGTTGGGCAGCGCCCGCTGGGCCCGTACGGCCTGGCTCGCGCGCAGCAGGCGGTCCTTCACGCCCCACGCGATCGTCACCGGGACGTCGGCGCAGGACCCGCGGAACCGTACGTTCCGCCCGGCCCGCAGCGTCGGCTCGAACCCGGCCGCGCTCCGCATCGCCCGCGTGTCGCCGGCCAGCGCCTCCCACTCCAGCAGATCGGGACGGCCGTAGATCAGGCCGAACATCGCCGTCCGCAGCCGCGGGTTGCTCGCGAGCCGTTCCATGACGTGCGCGGGCAGCCCGGCCGCGAACCGCGACGCCCGCAGTATCCAGGCGGCCGTCGCCAGCTCGCGGGCGTTGTAGAACCCGGCCGGCGACAGCACGGTGGCCGAGCTGACCAGCCCCCGGTCGGCCGCCTCCAGCGAGAACAGGCCGCCGAGCGAGTTGCCCGCGATGTGCGGCCGCTCGATCCCCAGCTTCGCGAGGAGGTCCAGCAGAACGTCGATCGTGGCGTCCACCGTGTACGGGGTCCCGGCCGGCAGCGGCGGCGACGCGCCGAAGCCGGGCAGATCGACGGCGATCACGTCGCGTTCGGCCGCCAGCCGGTCCATGACGGGCTCCCAGCCCTGGCGGCGATGCCCGATGCCGTGCAGCAGCACCAGCGGCGGCCCTTCGCCCCGGCGCTCGAAGTCGATGTCCACGCGCCGAGGGTAGGCCAGAAGTTACCGGCGGGTCACGAGTGATGGTCCTCACAGACCGGGCGACGCGGGACATGCGCGATCAGGTGCGGCGGAACGGTCCATACCGCCGCGGGTGCTGCGGTCACGGGGAGATCCGAGGTCAGAGGGCCGCCGGGGTGTCCGCGGGGGCGCCGGCGTCGGCCGGGCGGCGGTGTTCGAGGGCGGTGCGGAGCTGCGCGCGGCCGCGGTGGATGCGGCTGCGGACGGTGCCCAGCTTCACCCCGAGGGATGCCGCGATCTCCTCGTACGTCAGGCCCTCGATGTCGCACAGGACGACGGCGGCGCGGTATTCGGGCGCCAGCTCGTCCAGAGCCTTCTGGATGTCGTGGTCCAGGTGCCGGTCGTCGTACGCCTGGGCCGGGGACGGCTCGCGGCCCTGCAGCCGCTCGGCGGCGTCGTCCCCCAGCGCGTCGAACCGGATGCGCTGCTTGCGGCGCGCGCGGTCCAGGAACAGGTTGGTGGTGATCCGATGCAGCCAGCCCTCGAACGTGCCGGGACTGTACGACGAGAGGGACCGGAAGACGCGGATGAAGACGTCCTGGGTCAGATCCTCGGCATCGTGCCGGTTGCCGGTCAGGCGGTACGCCAGCCGGAACACCCTGGTCGAGTGCTCGCTGACGATCTCCTCCCATGTCGGAGGAGTCCACGCCATCGCACCTGCGCTCACCGCTACCCCCGTCTGATACGAAATCGTTACGGCCAAGCATGCCGGTACCCAGATAAGAGCCGTGTAAGAACGCCGCGGCGTGGCTGGAAACGGCAGACGATCTTGGGAGGGCTCCGGCTAGAAAAGTCTCCTGATCAGCGCATATGCGGGACGTATCGGATTTGCCCGAGTAGTGTCGGGATACAGCGATGTGACCGATCACTCATCGGCCGGACCGTGTGACCCATTTCATTGGACGATCTGTCAGCAAGGATTGAGTCGGCGCGGCCCGCCCGGAGATGATCGGGACACTCTCCACCACCCCCGCACCCGAGGACGTGGCATGGCGCGAAGCTACAACCTGGCCGACCTGCTCGAGATCCTGGCCGAGGCGGGACCGGACCGGCCCGCGCTCGTCGCCGGCGACGAGCGCCGTACGTACCGCGAACTGAACGAACGGGCGAGCCGCGTCGGGCACCACCTCGCGGCCGCCGGGGTGAAGCCGGGCGAGCACGTGGCGATCCTGGCCTACAACCGCGCCGAGTGGCTGGAGAGCATGCTCGGCATCTTCAAGATCCGGGCGGTGCCGATCCCGGTGAACTTCCGGTACGTGGCCGCCGAGCTGCAGCACGTGCTGTCCGACTCCGACTCGGTCGCCCTGATCGGCGAGCGGTCCCTGCTGGCCCGGGTCGAGGAGATCCGCGGCGACCTGCCGAGACTGCGGCACGTGGTGGTGCTGGAGGACGGCGCCGGCGACGAGATCGCGGACGCCGTCGGGTACGAGGACGCGCTGGCCGCCGCGCCGGCCGGCGACGACTTCCCCGAGCGTTCCAGCGACGACCGCTACATCATGTACACCGGCGGCACGACCGGCTACCCCAAGGGCGTCGAGTGGCGCTGCGAGGACATCTTCTTCGGCGCGCTCGGCGGCGGGAACGTGCTCGGCGACCCGATCGGCAGCCCCGAGGCCATCGCCGTGAACGCCGAGGCCGACGCGATGTGCGTGCTCGACTGCGCGCCCGTCATGCACGGCGCCGGCCAGTGGGTCGCGTTCATGGGCCTCTTCAGCGGGGCCAAGGTCGTCCTCTACACCGACCACGCGTTCGACGCCGGCCGGGCGCTGCGCATCGCGGTCGACGAGAAGGCGAACGTCATCATGCTCGTCGGCGACGTGATGGCCCGCCCGGTCGCGAAGGAACTGGGCGCGGGCGAGTACGACATGTCCGCGCTGTTCGCGATCGCGTCCGGCGGCGCGCCGCTGACCGAGAGCGCCAAGGCGGAGCTCAAGGAGCACCTGCCGAACATCATGTTCCTCGATAATTATGGTGCGTCCGAAACAGGCGCCTGCGGCCCCTCGATCGAGTCGAAGGAGGGCACCGCGCGGTTCATGATGAAGCCGGGCATCACCGTCCTGGACGACGACCTCAAGGTCGTCCGGCCCGGCGAGATCGGCAGGCTGGCGCGCAGCGGCCACATCCCGATCGGCTACTACAACGACCCGAAGAAGACCGCGTCCACGTTCTTCACCGACGCCGACGGCGTCCGCTGGTCCGTCCCCGGCGACTTCGCCGCGCTGGAGGAGGACGGCACCATCACGCTGCTCGGCCGCGGCTCGCTGATGATCAACACCGGCGGCGAGAAGGTGTACCCGGAGGAGGTCGAGGTGGCGCTCAAGGACCACCCCGACGTGTACGACGTCGTCGTGGTCGGGCTGCCGGACGAGCGTTTCGGGCAGCGCGTCGCCGCCGTCATCGCGCCCCGTCCCGGGACGGAGCCGACGCTGGAGGAGCTGACCGAGCACTGCCGCGGGCGGCTGGCCGGCTACAAGCTGCCGCGCCAGATCCGGCTGGTGGACGAGGTGCAGCGCACGGCCGTCGGCAAGTCCGACTACAAGTGGGCCAAGGCGGTGTTCGCCGGGTAGCCCGGCCCGCCCGCCGCCGCGGCCGGCACGGTCAAGAATCCATTTGGTGTCGCCGAGCATGCCTTGGGGCGCTTCGCGCGCATAACCACCTCATGGGGAGAGATCGGTTGATACCGCTTGCGGAGCGGTATCACCTGCTCTCGGTGGTCGGCCGCGGCGGGATGGGCACCGTCTGGCGGGCCCACGACGACATGCTGGCCCGCGACGTCGCGGTCAAGGAGGTCCGCCTCCCGGACCGGCGCACGATCGGCGAGCGCCGGCTCCTCTGCCGCCGGCTCATCGAGGAGGCGCGCGCCACCGCCGCGCTGCGGCATCCCGGCGTCGTCGACGTGCACGACATCGTCATCGAGGACGGCCGGCCCTGGATCGTCATGGAGCTGCTGCGCGCCCGCTCGCTGCACCAGGTGATCGTCGAGGGCGGGCCGCTCCGCGTGGAACGCGCCGCGCGCATCGGCCAGTGCGTGCTGTCGGTGCTCACCGCCGCGCACGGCGCCGGCATCCTGCACCGCGACGTCAAGCCCAGCAACGTGCTGCTCTGCAACGACGGCCGCATCCTGCTCACCGACTTCGGCCTGGCCGTGCACATGGACCAGGCGAGCGAACCGGAGGAGACGCTGGTCGCCGGCATCGAGGGGTCGCCCGCGTACCTGTCGCCCGAACGCGTCCTCGGCGACCCGGGGCGCCAGGAGTCGGACCTGTGGTCGCTGGGCGCCACGCTGTACGCGGCCGTCGAGGGCTTCTCGCCCTTCCTGCGCAGCCACGCGCTGGCGTCGATGCTGGCCGTACTGCTGGGAGAGTACGACCCGCCGGTACGCGCCGGCCGGCTCGCGCCGGTGATAGAGGGCCTGCTCCGCCAGGACCCGAACGAGCGTATGCGCGCGCCCGAGGCCGCTCGGCTGCTCCGCGAGGCGGCCCGTCCGCCCGCCCCTCCGGGCGATCCGCGCTCGCCGCCCTGGCGCCGCCGCTTGCTGCCGAAGCCGTGGCCCGTACGGATCGGCCTGATGGTGAGCGATCCGCGTCCGTTCCTGGGAACGGTGCCCGTCAGGTCGTCTGCTGGACCTTGAGCAGGAACTCGGCGTTGGAGGTGGTGCCCTTCATCCGCTCCAGGAGCATCTCGACGGCCTGCTGCCGTTCGAGGCCGTGCAGGGCGCGGCGCAGCCGCCAGTTGAGCTGCAGCTCCTCGGCGCCCATGAGCAGCTCCTCGCGGCGCGTGCTGGACGCCTCGATGTCGACCGCGGGGAAGATCCGCCGGTCCGCGAGGCCCCGGTCGAGCTTGAGCTCCATGTTCCCGGTGCCCTTGAACTCCTCGAAGAACACGTCGTCCATCCGCGACCCGGTGTCGACCAGCGCGGTCGCCAGGATGGTGAGGGAACCGCCGTTCTCGATGTTGCGGGCGGCCCCGAAGAACTTCTTCGGCGGGTACAGCGCGGTCGTCGCCACACCGCCCGCCAGGATCCGGCTGCTGGACGGCGCCGCGAGGTTGTACGCGCGCCCCAGCCGGGTGATCGAGTCGAGCAGGATGACCACGTCGCGGCCCTGCTCGACCAGGCGCTTGGCCCGTTCGATGGCCATCTCGGCCAGCGTGATGTGCTCCTCGGCGGGGCGGTCGAACGTCGAGTGGACGACCTCGCCCTTCACCGAGCGCTGCATGTCGGTGACCTCCTCGGGCCGCTCGTCGATGAGCACGACCATGAGGTGGCATTCCGGGTTGTTGACGCTGATCGCGTTGGCCAGGGCCTGGAGGATCATCGTCTTGCCGACCTTGGGCGGCGACACGATGAGCCCGCGCTGGCCCTTGCCGATTGGCGAGACCAGGTCGATGACGCGCGGCGCCAGCGCGCCGCTGTCCAGCCGCAGCCGCTCGTTCGGGAACAGCGGGGTCAGCTTCCCGAAGTCCGGCCGCGCCGCCGCGTCCTCGGGCCGGCCGCCGTTGACGGTCTCGACCTCGACGAGCGCGTTGTGCTTCTCCCGGTTGGAACGCGGGGGCCGCGCGGTCCCGGCGACGATGTCACCGGCCCGCAGGTTGCTCGCCTTGACCTGCGCGAGCGTCAGGTACACGTCGGCGGGCCCGGGCAGGTAGCTCTCGGTCCGCACGAAGGCGTGCTTGTCCTGAACGCAGAGAACGCCCTGGAACGGGATCGCGGGCTGCTGTTCCGGAGCCGGACTGAGGTCCTGCGCCGCGGCCCGCGGCGTCCTGCGCCGGCCGGCGCCCTGCCTGGGCACGGCCGTGCGTTCGGGTGTGGTGGTGGTCATGAAGATCCCTTCTCGGGCGGTCGCGCGCCGCCGCGCTGGGCCCGGAGTCGGTTTCGGCGTACGGCTCTCCGCCGCGCGGGGCGCGTACGCGAAAGGGGGTTTGCAGCTCCGTTCACGGGGCTGTCGACGGCTCCCTAGGTGCGATGGCCCGGGACGCGGATCCGCGTGTCCCCCGGGCACGGACGAATGGGGGAACTCGAACGATCACCGGGCGCTCAGATGGCCCGGGCGGGGTAGAAACGCTCACAAAGGCGCTACCACGACAGTACAGCACACAACACTCGTTTCGCATTCCCGCGCTCCGGCGTGCCGTACGCGCCGGTCGTACATGTTCCCCCTCTGAAGAGCCCGAACCTTCCCTCTGCCAATCCGTATGACTCCGCATCTCCGGCCAAGGTTCCCGGACACGCCCCGGGACGGGCCGGCGAACCCGACCGCTCGTACGATTACGGTTCGTCGAAAACAAGGAGGCGGGATGGCCGCTGAGCAGTGGCTGCGCGGCGAGGTCGCCGGCGGCGTCGCGACGATCACGATCGACCGGCCGGACAAGCGCAACGCCATGAGCGAGGCCATGTGGCTGCGGCTCCCCGTGCTGCTCGACGCGTTCCGTACCGACCCCGCCGTACGCGCCGTGGTGCTCACCGGGGCCGGCGGCGACTTCTCGGCCGGCGCCGACATCGGCGAGCTGGAGGACATCCGGCGCCGCGGCGACGCGCACCCGTCCACGATCGCGGAAGAGGCGCTGGCCGCGTTCCCCAAGCCGACGATCGCCGCCGTCGAGGGCTTCTGCGTGGGCGGCGGCTGCCAGCTCGCCACGGCCTGCGACCTGCGCTTCGCGGCGGAGGACGCCCGCTTCGGCGTCACCCCGGCCCGCCTCGGCATCGTCTACCCCGGCTCGGCGACCCGCCGCCTCGTCCGCCAGATCGGCGCGTCGGCCGCCAAATACCTGCTGTTCTCGGCCGACCTCATCGACGCGCCCCACGCCCTGCGCATCGGCCTCCTGGACGAGATCGTCCCGCCGGGCGCCCTGCACGACCGCGTCGCCGCCTTCGCCGCCACCCTGGCGTCCCGCTCCCTCCTCACCCAGCAGGCCACCAAGGAGATCGTCGACATCCTGGCCACCGGCGGCGACGCCGATCCCGCCGTGCGGGCCTGGCTCAAGGAGGCGCACGCCCCCACCGGCGACATGGACGAGGGCGTCGCCGCCTTCCTCACCCGCCGCCCGCCCCGCTTCACCTGGACGACCTCCCGCACCTGAGCCGCCGTTCCCCGCTGTCCCGAGCGGCGGACGACGGGCGCGGCTCGGAGATGGCGAGAACCCGGCCGGCCGAGGACGAGTTCGCCGCGGTTTACGCCGCCACCCCGGTCGGCCTCCTGGTCGCCCCCTCAAGGGCGATCCGCGACCACGTCCCGGCGGCTGACGCCGAGCACGGGTGCGGAGTCACGGGGTCGCGTTGTGGAAGCGGGGGTGGGGGAGGCGGCTCAGGCGGGTGGCCGCGGTCGCAGGGGCGGCGACCAGCGGGGTGGTCTCCGTCTTGCGCAGTTCGGCCAGGGGGAGGACGCCGCAGAGCAGGGCGGTCGGGGTGCGGGCCAGGAGCAGGGGGCCGATCTGGGCGGCGGCCTGTTCGGTGCGGAGCAGGGCGTTCAGGAGGACCTCGGCGGAGTCCAGGTCCTGGTCCTCGCAGGGGGTGCGGAGCCGGTGGAGCAGGTCGATGAAGTCGCGCTCCAGGCCCCGGGGGCTGCGGCCGGAGAGGTAGTAGCGCATCGTGTGCGCGGCGGGGGCGGTGAGCTCGATCCGCATCCCGTAGCGGCCGGTGAAGAGTTCGTAGGCGTGGCGGAGGTCGTCGGCGGGGTCGAGGTCGCCGGCGCGCCCGCCCAGGGCGCCGGTGACGGTGTCGGCCGGGTCGGCGCCGAGGGAGACCGCGGCGGCGTGGTCCATGCGGCGGACGAGGTGGTCGCGCAGGCCGGTCACCTCGGTCGTGAGCCGGTCGATCGTCTCGCGCTGCCGGGTGAGGCGGGTGTTGACCTCGGGGAGCATCCGGTCGTTGATCTGGGCGATCAGCGACCGGATGCGGGCGTCGGCCTCCGACAGCGCGCCGGCGTGGTCGTCCTGGGCGGAGGCGAGCCGGTCGTTCCGCTCGCGCTGGGCCGAGCGGAACCGGTCCAGTTCCCGGCGGACGTCCTCCAGGTGCAGGCGGAGGCGGGTGAGTTCGGGGGCGGGGCGCCTGCGGTCGAACGCCAGGTAGAGCTCCCGGCCCGCGATCGCCAGGCAGAGCAGGAACAGGATCCACGTCATGGCGCCCCTCCTGGAGGGCTGTTTCTTGCCAGGCAAGATAATTCACCACGTGCGGACCGTGATAGGCCGAAATCGCGTTTCAGGGACCAGGAGGCGTCCCTCGCGGGGGTGATCTCGGCGATGGCGCGGAGCGCGGCGCATCTGGGGCCTCAGCGGTTGAGGTAGGCCAGCACGGCGAGGACGCGGCGGTTGTCGTCGTCCGAGACCGTGAGGCCCAGCTTCCCGAAGATGTTGGCGGTGTGCTTGGTGACCGCGCGCTCGGTGACGACGAGCTGCTGCGCGATGGCGGCGTTGGAGCGGCCCTGCGCCATCAGCTCCAGCACCTCCAGCTCGCGCGGCGTGAGCCGTCCCAGCGGTTCCCGCCGGGTGTTGCGCGCGACGAGGCGGGAGATGACCTCGGGGTCCATGGCCGTGCCGCCCGCGGCGACCCGGCGCACCGCGTCCACGAACTGCGCGGCGTCGAAGACCCGGTCCTTCAGCAGGTAGCCGATGCCGCCCGAACCGTCGGCCAGCAGCTCGCGCGCGTACAACTGCTCCACGTACTGCGACAGCACCAGCACGGGAAGGCCCGGCACCTGCCGGCGCGCCTCCAGCGCCGCCTGCAGGCCCTCGTCGGTGAACGACGGCGGCAGGCGCACGTCGACCACCGCCACATCGGGACGGTGGTCGAGCAGCGCCTTCAGCAGGGACGGCCCGTTGTCCACGGCCGCCGCGATCTCGAAGTCGTGCGCTTCCAGGAGGCTGACCAGGCCCTCCCGCAGGAGGGCGAGGTCCTCGGCCAGGACGACCCGCATCAGCGGGCCCGCTCCGGACTCAGAGCGCGGGGGACGCCGGCAGCGAGCACGGAACCTCCAGGGTGACGACGGTCGGGCCGCCCGGCGGAGAGCTCAGGGCGAGCACGCCGTCGAATGTACCGATCCGCCGCTCGATCCCGCGCAGCCCCGTCCCGCCTTCCAGGCTCGCGCCTCCCCTGCCGTCGTCGGTGACGCTGGCGCGGATCGCCTCGTCCCGGTACGCGAGCTCCACCCAGACCCGGTCCGCGCCGGAGTGCTTGGCGGTGTTGGTGAGCATCTCGCAGACGGCGAAGTAGACGGCCGACTCGACCGGCGGCTCGGGCCGGGCCGGCAGGTCGACGGTCACCTCGACCGGGAGCGGGTGGTCGAGCGCGAGGGCCCGTACCGCGTCGCCGATCCCGCGGTCGGCCAGCACCGGCGGGTGGATGCCGCGGACGAGGTCGCGCAGCTCGGCCAGCGCCTTGGCGGACGACGCGCGCGTCTCCGCGAGCAGGATGCGCGCCTTCTCGGGGTCCCGGTCCAGCAGGTGCTCGATGGCGCCGAGGCTCATGCCCATCGCGACGAGCCGGGCCTGCGCGCCGTCGTGCAGGTCGCGCTCGATCCGGCGCAGCTCGGCCGCCGACGCGTCCACGGCCTCCGAACGGGTCTCGGTGAGGTGCTGGACGCGCAGCGCCAGCCGCGACCTCTCGGTCGGGCCGAGCAGGCTCGTCCCCCAGCGGCCGTACACGTCGAGCATCTTCGGCCCCAGCAGGAAGCCGGCCACGATGAACATCGTGCCCAGCACGGCGGTGCCGATGATCCGGTACGGCCCGTCGGCGTAGTGCTCGTCCACCCGGACGAACGTGTAGTAGTCGACCCAGCCGAGCTCACCGAAGACGGCGCCGGCCCATGCCGACAGGTTCCAGCCCCACACCCCGTACATGATCATCAAGGCGGGCAGCCCGGCGGTGAACAGCGCGACGACCGGGTCGAGGAGCAGCCACGCGAAGTCCCGCCAGGTGGCGGGGTCGGTGATCACCCGCTGGAACTGGCGCAGCCGCAGCGCGTTCCCCGTCTCGGCCGCCTCTTCCGGGGCCGGCGGCAGGTAGGGACGCTCGATGCGGTGGCCGGTCCACTCGGCGATCCGGGTCCGGTAGACGCCGGTGAACCGCCGGACCCAGCCGACCACGCAGGGAACGACGAGGATGCCCACCCCGACGCTGATCAGCGAGAGCGTGCTGCTGAGCAGGGAGGCGAGCAGCATCGCGGGGACCGACATCAGCATCAGCAGGTATCCGCGCCAGGGCGCGCGGGCCCGCTCCATCAGCCAGGACCGCCTGGTCGGTTCGCCGTTCACCGTTGCCTCCGTACCTCGCCCATCGTACGGATGCCAGTCTTGTCCGGATCTCCGCCGAACACAGTGTGCCGGGACCCCGAGCAGGGGGTGTAGCCAGGTACACCCCCAGCCCGCGCCCCACCAGGGGCGATCGGCGCCTACATCCGGGGCTGTAACCCCTGCCGGGGCGGTTACATCGCGCGCCGGACGCGGTGACGATCATGGTCGCTTCACAGTTGGCGCATGCCGAACTTCCGCGTTCCCGCACTCGCGCCGGTTCGCGTCGCCAACCGCTCCCGCCAGTTCGACGAGGCCATCTTCATGCCGGTACGTCCCGGCACGACCCGGGCGGAGGTCGGCGCGTTCTTCGCCGCGATGGAGGGCGGGCCGCAGGCGCCGGCGCCGTTCACCGGCGGGCCGGCGGGCATGGTGCCGCTGTCGCCGGGGCGGACGGCGGTGCTGTCGGTGGGCCTGCGCCCCGGGACGTACGCGCTGGTCACGTGGATCACCGACTACCGCACCGGGCGGATGCACGCGGCCCAGGGCATGCACGAGATCGTCACCGTCAGGTGAGCCGAGCCGCGGCCGGGAAGCGCCCTGTCAGCGGAGGCGCGCACGGACGCCGGCGGACAGGGCGGCGGCCGCCTCACCGAGGTCGCCGAGCACCGCGACGCGGCGCCGGCCGAGCGCGTCCTCGACCCGGTGGTCAGAGGGCGACGAAGCTCAGCCCCTTCTCCTTGAGCTTCGGGATGGCGGCGCGGATCGCCTTGACGGTCTGCGAGCGGTCCCCGCCGCCGTCGTGGATGAGCAGGATGTCCCCGGCCTTGCTCTTCGTCAGCGTCTTGCGGATGCTGCCGACACCGGGCCGGGCCCAGTCGCGCGGGTCGACCGCCCAGTCGATCGGCAGCATGCCGTGCTCGCCGATGACGTCCATGACCGCGGGCGACCAGGCGCCGCCGGGCGCCCGGAAGAACGTCGGCACGACCTGCGAGGTCTGCGCGATCACGTCGTGCGGCTCGGCGATCTCCTTCTTCAGCCGCTTCTTCGGCAGGTCGTCGAACGACAGCGGGTGCGTCATCGTGTGGTTGCAGATCTGGTGGCCGCCGGCGGCGATCCGCTCGACGAGCTTGGGGTACTCCTTGACCTGCTGGCCGATGATGAAGAACGTGGCGTGCACCTGGTGCTCGGCGAGGACGTCCAGGACCCGCGGCGTGTACTCGGGGTGCGGGCCGTCGTCGATCGTGAGCGCGATCGTGTTCGGCGGCGCGGGCGGGACGAGCTCCGACAGGCGGCGGATGGGCTCGCCGGGCTTGGCCGCGGCGAGGCGGCCCGGGGTCCAGGGCGCGGGCCGCACCTTCGGCGTGGGCGTCGGGGTCGGCGTCGGCCGCGGACGCGGGGCGACGCGCGACCGCGGGCCCGCGCCGGTACTCGACGTGGTCGCGCCCGCGCTGTCGGCGCCGAGTGCCAGGAGACCGGCGGCGCCCATCAACCAGAGAGCCTTGCGACGTGACGCGAGGCCGGGATCCATTTCCGCCACAGGCCCCACGCTATCGGGGCCGAAGGGGCCAACGCGGCCAAAACGATCACAATCCGTTGAATCCTTGTCGCGATCCGGCGATCTCCGGGAGATCGCCCTTGATCGGGGGAGAACGACTGCATGAACGCGGCTCCCGCCGTCGGCCCGGTCCTGGGCCTGGTCCTGCTCGCGCTGGCCTGCCTCGCGGCGCTGCTCGTCCGGCTGGGCGGGCTCGGCCTGTCGCGCGAGGTGCTGGTCGCCGCGGCCCGCGCCACCGTCCAGCTCGCGGTGGTCTCGCTGCTCATCGCGGCCGTGCTGCGCAGCGCGGGATGGACGGCGGTGTTCGTGACGGGCATGGTCGTGGTCGCGGCGGCCACATCCGGCCGCCGCGTCACGGGGACGGTGCGCGGCGGCGCCTGGTGGACGCTCGTCCCGATCGCGGCGGGAGTGGCGCCCGTGCTGGCGCTGCTCATGGCCACGAGGCTCGTCCCGGCGCGCCCGGTCGCGGTGCTGCCGATCGCCGGGATCCTCATCGGCGGCGCGATGACGGTGACGGCGCTGACCGGGCGGCGCGCGCTGGACGAGCTGCGCACCCGGCGCGGCGAGTACGAGGGCGGGCTGGCGCTCGGGCTGATGCCGCGGGACGCGGCCCTGGAGGTGTGCCGGCCGGCGGCGGCGCTGGCGCTGGTCCCGGCGGTCGACCAGACCCGTACGGTCGGGCTCGTCACGCTGCCCGGCGCGTTCGTCGGCGTGCTGCTGGGCGGCTCGGACCCGGTCGAGGCCGGGGCGACGCAGCTGCTGGTGCTGATCGGGCTGCTGGCGATCGAGTCGGCCGCCGCGCTCATCACGCTGGAGCTGGTGGCCACCGGCCGCCTGACCGCCGGATGAGGCCGCCGGCGCCGCTCTCAGGCGACGTGCCCGCAGCCGGCGGAATCGCGTTACGTGCAACAGAGGAGGTCAGGTCATGGCAATGATCGACGGCGCCGCCGTGGACGCGCTCGGCGAGGAGGTCCTCGACTGGCGCTTCAAGGCCGTTCCCGCTTCGGCGCACGGCTCGACCGTGCGCGAGTACGCGCGCGCCCGCCGTCCGCTGGACGAGTTCGGCACCCCGCTGCTGACCCTGGACGCGGGCGCCCTCGACCACAACCTGGAGCTGATGGCGGGCTGGGCCCGGTCGGCGGGGGCACTGCTGGCACCGCACGGTAAGACGACGATGGCGCCGCAGCTGTGGCGGCGCCAGCTGGAGGCCGGCTCCTGGGCGATCACCGTGGCGAACCTGCCGCAGCTCCGCGTCGCGCGCGCGTTCGGCGTACGGCGCGTGCTGCTGGCGAACGCGCTGCTCGACGCGGCCGGACTCGCGTGGCTGTCGGCGGAGCTCGAAGAACACCCCGAGTTCGACTTCGTCTGCTGGGTGGACTCCGTCCGCTCCGTCGAACTGATGGACGAGGCGCTGCGGGCGGCGCGCGCGCAGCGCCAGGTGGACGTCTGCGTAGAGCTGGGCGGCCCGCACGGCCGTACGGGCGCCCGCGACGTCAACGACGCCGTCGCCATCGGGGAGGCCGCCGAGAAGGCCCCCACGCTGCGGCTCGCCGGAACGGGCGGTTACGAGGGCGCCCTCGCGCACGACGCGTCCGCGGAGGGGCTCGCGGCCGTCGACACGTACCTGGGCCGCCTGGCCGACCTCCACGGGCGCCTCCCGTACGAGACGGACGAGCCGCTGGTGACGGCGGGCGGCAGCGCGTTCTTCGACCAGGTGGTGGCGGCGCTCGGCGGCCTGGACGGCCGGCTGGTGCTGCGTTCGGGCGCCTATCTCGTCCACGACGACGGCTTCTACCGGGGGATCTCCCCGTTCGCGCGCGGTTCGGGGGACGGGGAGCGGCTGCGTTCGGCGATGCACGGGTGGGCGCGCGTGGTGTCCCGGCCGGAGCCGGAGCTGGCGCTCCTGGACGCGGGCAAGCGCGACCTGCCGTTCGACGAGGGGATGCCGGAGCCACAGATCGTCCGCGGCACCGGCGGCGCCCCGCTGGCGAAGGCGCGCGTCACCGCCCTCAACGACCAGCACGCCTTCCTGCGGGGAGCGGCGGTCGAGGTCGGCGACGTCGTGCGGCTGGGGCTCTCGCACCCGTGCACGGCGTTCGACAAGTGGACGCTGATCCCGGTCGTGGACGACGCCGGCGCCGAGGAGCCCGTCGTCGTGGACCTCGTACGGACGTGGTTCTGATGGCGGACCTGGTCATCAGCGGAGCCACCGTCATCGACGGGACCGGCGGGCCCGCACGCGTCGCGGACGTCGCCGTCACGGACGGCCGCATCACCGAGATGGGCGCCGGGCTCACCGGCCGGCGCACGATCGACGCGTCCGGCCTCGCCCTCGCGCCCGGCTTCATCGACATGCACGCGCACTCCGACCTGGCGCTCCTCGCCGAACCGGACCATCTCGCCAAGGTGAGCCAGGGCGTCACGTGCGAGGTCATCGGGCAGGACGGCCTGTCGTACGCGCCGTCCGACGACGCCACGCTCGCCGCCACCCGCCAGGCGATCACGGGCTGGAACGGCGACCCGCCCGGCTTCGACTGGAACTGGCGGAGCGTCGGCGAGTACCTGGACCGCCTCGACGAGGGCATCGCCGTCAACGCCTGCTACCTCGTCCCGCAGGGCTCGGTGCGGATGCTCGCGATGGGATGGGACGCGCGCCCGCCCACGGAGGCCGAACTGGACCGGCAACGCGAACTGGTCGCCCTCGGCATGGAAGAGGGCGCGGTCGGGATGTCGAGCGGCCTCACGTACGTGCCGGGCATGTACGCCGAAGACGGCGAACTCGTCGAGCTGTGCCGCGTCGTCGCCGGGCTCGGCGGCTTCTACGCCCCGCACCACCGCTCGTACGGCGCCGGCGCCTTGGAGGCGTACGCCGGGATGGTGGAGGTCTCGCGCGCGTCGGGCTGCCCCCTGCACCTCGCCCACGCGACGATGAACTTCGCCGTCAACAGGGGGCGCGCCGCGGAGCTGCTCGCCCTGCTCGACGAGGCCATCGCCGGCGGCTGCGACATCAGCCTCGACACCTATCCCTACCTGCCCGGCGCCACGACCCTGGCCGCGCTGCTGCCGAGCCGCTCCGCGGAAGGCGGACCGGCCGCGACGCTGCGCCGCCTCGCCGACCCGTCCGAACGGGAGCGCATCCGGTACGTCATGGAAGTGGAGGGCTCGGACGGCTGCCACGGCGTCCCCGTCGAATGGGAGACGATCGAGATCGCCGGCTCCCGCGACCCCGGCGCCGTCGGCCGTACCGTCGCCGAACTCGCCGCCGCCTCCGGGCGCTCCCCGTTCGACACCTACTGCGACCGCCTCCTGGCCGACGACCTCGGCACCACGATCCTGCAGCACATCGGCGACGAGTCGAACGTCCGGGCCATCATGCGGCACCCCGCCCACACCGGCGGCAGCGACGGCCTCCTGGCCCCCGCCAAGCCGCACCCCCGCGCGTGGGGGACGTTCCCGCGCTTCCTCGGACACTACGCGCGTGACCTCGGCGTCTTCTCCCTGGAGGAGTGCGTCGCGCACCTGACCGGGCGCCCCGCGCGGCGGCTCCGGCTCGCCGGCCGCGGGCTCGTCCGCACCGGGTACCACGCCGACCTGGTGCTCTTCGATCCCGCGACCGTCCGGGACGCGGCGACGTTCGCCGAACCGCGCCGCCGGGCCGAGGGCATCCCGTACGTCCTGGTCGGCGGCGTCCCCGTGATCGCCGAAGGCCGCCGCACCGGCGCGCTCCCGGGCCGCTCGCTGCGCCGCCGGCCGGACGGCCGCGTCCACTGACACGGGCCGGCCGTCGCGGGCTACCCGCCCCGTCCGTCGTCTGGTTCCGCGGACCGGCCGGCGGGCGCGCCGGCGAGCCACACCAGCTCGCCGGCGACCTCGGCCGCCCGGTCGCCGCCGCAGGTACGGCCGTGCATGATGGCCGCGGCCAGCGCGCGCAGATCGTCCGGCGACATCCCGTACACCGTCCCCGCCCGCTGGAGCCGCACCCGCAGCGGCCGCTCCCCCGGCACGCGCGCCGTCAGCCACGGGTCGGGCGGCCGCCCGTCCAGCAGGCTCGGCGCGAGCCGCGGATCGTCGATCCCGTGGTCCACCTCGACCGCCGCCCGCGACAGGTCGCAGCGCACGGTGCCGCCGAGGCGCCGCGCCACCAGCACGGTGCCGTCCAGCCAGTGGGCGCTGGTGTACGCGCGGACGACCCCGTGCGCCGCCGCGGCCAGGGCGCCGATCGCCGGAACCGTCCAGACGGCGGCGAACATCCGGCCGAGCGTCTCGTTCAGCATCGCCCCCGAGGCCGCCAGCAGGTACGCCGCCAGCCCCAGCAGGGCCAGCACGTACAGTCCGGTGAGCGCCCAGATCGCCGGCGCCTGAGCGGCCGCCAGCCGCCGCCCGCGGTTCCCCGTGCCGCCGGCCCGCTTCCCCCTGCGACGGAACACCGCTCCTCCCTGGTCCGGCCGCCCATGATGAGCGGGGGCGCTGTCCGCCCGGGACGTTCCGGACGGCGCCCGGATGACCGTCGGATGAACGGCCGCCCGTCCTCGACACGGCACGCGGACACCGGACCGAACCCGTACCGCCCCCATACGGAACCCTTACGAAGGAGCGCCCCCTAACCTGGCGGACATGCGGGCGGATGCGGATCCACGACGACGAACTGGAGATCGACGCCGGACTGGTGGCCCGGCTGGTCGCGAAGCGGTCCTCCGCGACCCGCCCGCTCTTCCGCCGGGCGCTGGCCGTGGACGACGCGACCTGGGCCCGGGGCCGCGGCCGCGCCCTCGCCATGGCCCTGAACCTCCTGCCCTACTACCGGGACCGCGATCCCCGCCTCGCCACGGGCGCCGTCCGCACCATCGAAGAGGTCCTTGAGGACCGGCGCGCCGGGCGGTGAGTCAGGGGAGCAGGCCGGAGCGGCGGGCCCTGGCGACGGCTTCCATCCGGGTGTGGCTGTTCAGCTTGCGCATCGCCGACTTCAGGTAGCTCTTCACGGTCGCCGGGAGCAGGCCGAGCTGCTGGGCGGCCTGCGCGTTCGTGCAGCCGATGGCGACGTACGAGAGCACGTCGAGTTCGCGGGGGGACAGGCCGGGGGACGCGGCGGCGGGCGCGCCCTCGCGGCCGGCGGCGGCGAGGCGGCTGGAGGCCCTCAGGAGGCGGGCCTGCACGTCGGGGTCGGTGACCTGGTCGGCCAGGCCGCGGAGTTCGGCGTGGACGGCGCGGATCTCCTCCCAGCGGGCGGCCGCCGAGCCGGCGCACGGCGCGTTGAGCCGGGCCAGGGCCTGGTCGGCCTCGTCCCGTACGGCGAGGTCCTGCTCCAGGTCGCGGGCCGCCTGCACGGCCATGGCGAGGACGCGGTCCGCGAGCGACAGCGGCTCGCGGAGCGCGCCGTACAGGACGCCCCGGACGTTGCGCCGGACGACGATCGGCACCGCGACGATCGAGAGCAGCCCCTCCGCGCCCACCGGCCCGTCGTAGTCGTGGCTGATCGAGGCCGCGCGGGGGTAGTCGCTGACCCACACGGGACGTTCCAGGGCCATCGCCTTGCCGCCCAGCCCGGAGTTGCGGCGGACCACCAGCCCGTCGAGCGAGCCGGTGGTGCCTCCGACCAGTTCCGTGATGCGCATCCGGTCGCGTCCGCTCAGCGCGCCGCCGAACACCATCGGCAGCCCGGTCGCGCGCTGGAGTGACAGGACCGCCGTACGCACCGCTCCCGCGTCGTCACCCATGAGCAGCAGCATGCCCGCCCGCCCGGCAGGATGAAAGGGGTGGCGGTGATCCGGGCCACTCGCCCCGGCACGCCGGCGGCGGCCCGGTCAGGGGCGGGGTCAGGCGTCCAGGCCGAGGATGTCGATGGCCTCGGCGCGCATCTGGACCTTGCGGACCTTGCCGGTGACGGTCATGGGGAAGTCGTCGACGAGATGCACGTAGCGCGGGATCTTGTAGTGGGCGAGGCGGCCGGCGCAGAACTCGCGGAGGGCCTCGGCGGTGAGGGGGTCGGCGCCGGGGCGGAGCCGGACCCAGGCCATGAGCTCCTCGCCGTACTTGGGGTCCGGTACGCCGATGACCTGGGCGTCCACGATGTCGGGATGGGTGTAGAGGAACTCCTCGACCTCGCGGGGGTAGATGTTCTCGCCGCCGCGGATGACCATGTCCTTGATCCGGCCGGTGATGTTGACGTAGCCCTCGGCGTCCATCACGGCCAGGTCGCCGGTGTGCATCCAGCGCGCGGCGTCGATGGCCTCGGCCGTCTTGGCCGGTTCGTCCCAGTAGCCGAGCATGACCGAGTAGCCGCGGGTGCACAGCTCGCCGGGGGTGCCGTGCGGGACGGTCGCGCCGGACTCCGGATCGACGATCTTGATCTCGAGGTGCGGGTGGACGGTGCCGACCGTGGAGACGCGGCGGTCGAGGGAGTCGCCGGCGCGGGTCTGGGTGGAGACGGGCGAGGTCTCGGTCATGCCGTAGCAGATGGTCACCTCGGTCATGCCCATGCGCTCGATGACCTGCTTCATGACCTCGACCGGGCAGGGGGAGCCGGCCATGATGCCGGTGCGCAGCGACGAGAGGTCGTGGTCGGCGAACGAGTCGTCGTTCAGCTCGGCGATGAACATCGTCGGGACGCCGTAGAGGGACGTGCAGCGTTCGGCCGCGACGGCCTCCAGGGTGGCGCGGGGGTCGAAGCCCGGCGCCGGGATCACGACGCAGGAGCCGTGGCTGGTGGCCGCCAGGTTCCCCATCACCATGCCGAAGCAGTGGTAGAAGGGCACCGGGACGCAGATCCGGTCCTCCTCGTCGTAGCCGCACGTCTCGCCGACGAAGTAGCCGTTGTTGAGGATGTTGTGGTGGGACAGCGTGGCGCCTTTGGGGAAGCCGGTCGTCCCGCTGGTGTACTGGATGTTGATCGGGTCGTCGGCGCTCAGCTCGATGGCGTCGAGCCGCGCGCGGTCGCCCGCCCGGCCGCGGGCGAGCAGGCCGTCCCAGGACTCCCGGCCGATGAGGATCACGTCGCGGAGGCCGGTCTTCGGGCGCACCTCCTCGATCATGGCGGCGTAGTCGGAGGTCTTGAACGAGGGCGCCGCCACCAGGGTGCGGACGCCGGCCTGGCCGAGCACGAACTCCAGCTCGTGGACCCGGTACGCGGGGTTGATGTTGACGAGGACGGCGCCGATCCGGGCCGTCGCGTACTGGACGAACATCCATTCGGCGCAGTTGGGCGCCCAGATCCCGACCCGGTCGCCCTTGGTCACGCCGAGGGCCAGCAGGCCGAGCGCGACGGTGTCGACCTCGGCGGCGAAGTGGTCGTACGACCAGCGCCGGCCGGTGGCGCGCTCGACCAGCGCGTCGCGGTCGGCGAACGCGGCGACCGTGCGGGCGAGGTTGGCGCCGATGGTCTCGCCCAGCAGCGGCCGGGCCGAGGTCCCCGAGGCGTACGACAGGCCGCTCACCGGAAGTCCTCCTCGCGGTACTCGCCCTCGGGACGGGCGCCGGGGCCGGGATGCTTGGCGGTCTCGGCGGTGCGGAGCTCGACGCGGCGGATCTTGCCGGAGATGGTCTTGGGCAGCTCGCCGAACTCCAGGAGGCGGACGCGCTTGTACGGGGACAGCTGCGCCCGGCTGTGCTCGAAGATCGCCTTTGCGGTGGCGGCATCGGGCTCCCAGCCGGCGGCCAGCGTGATGTACGCCTTGGGAACGGCGAGCCGCACCGGGTCCGGGGACGGCACCACGGCGGCCTCGGCGACCGCCTCGTGCTCGATCAGCACGCTCTCCAGCTCGAACGGCGAGATCTTGTAGTCGGACGCCTTGAAGACGTCGTCGGAGCGGCCGACGTAGGTGATGTAGCCGTCCTCGTCCACGGAGCCGATGTCGCCGGTGTGGTAGCGGCCGCCGGCCATGGCCTCGGCGGTGCGGTCGTCGTCGCCGTGGTAGCCGGTCATCAGGCCGAGCGGGCGGTCGTCGAGGTCGAGGCAGATCTCGCCCTCGGTGGCGGGCTCGCCGGTGACCGGGTCGACCAGGGTGACCTTGTAGCCGGGCGCGGGGCGTCCCATCGAGCCGGGCTTGACCGGCTGGCCGGGGGAGTTGGCGATCTGCACGGTCGTCTCGGTCTGCCCGAAGCCGTCCCGGATCGTCACGCCCCAGGCGTCGCGGACCCGTTCGATGACCTCGGGGTTGAGGGGCTCGCCGGCGGCGACGACCTCGCGGGGCGGGGTGGCGAGCCGGGACAGGTCGGCCTGGATGAGCATCCGCCAGACGGTGGGCGGGGCGCAGAAGCTGGTGACGCCGCACCGGTCGAGCTCGCCGAGCAGCCGGTCGGCGTCGAAGCGCGTGTAGTTGAAGATGAACACGCAGGCGCCCGCGTTCCAGGGCGCGAAGACGTTGCTCCAGGCGTGCTTGGCCCAGCCGGCCGAGGAGATGTTGAGGTGGACGTCGCCGGGGCGCAGGCCGATCCAGTACATCGTGGACAGGTGGCCGACCGGGTAGCTCGCGTGGGTGTGCTCGACGAGCTTGGGGCGCGCGGTGGTGCCGGAGGTGAAGTAAAGCAGCAGCGTGTCGCTGGAGAACGTCGCGCCGTACGGGGTGAAGTCGGTCGGGGCGTCGTAGGCGTCGGCGTACCGCAGCCAGCCGTCGACCTCGGCCCCCACGGCGATCCGGGTGTAGTCGCCGGGGATGCCGGCGAACCGCTCGGTCACGGCCGAGGCGGCGACGACATGGCGGGCGCGGCCGCGGTCGAGCCGGTCCCTGAGGTCGGCGGTGCCGAGCAGCGTCGTGGTCGGGATCAGCACGGCGCCCAGCTTCATCGCGGCCAGGATCGTCTCCCACAGCTCGACCTGGTTGCCGAGCATGAGGATGACGCGGTCGCCGCGGCGGACGCCCGCCGCGCGCAGGCGGTTGGCGACCTGGTTGGAGCGGCGGGCCATGTCGGCGAACGAGTGGCGCTCCTCGGAGCCGTCCTCCTCGACGATCCAGAGCGCGGTCGCGTCGTTGTCCTCCGCCAGCCTGTCGAACCAGTCCAGCGCCCAGTTGAACCCGGTCAGCACCGGCCACCGGAACTTCTCGTACGCCGTCGCGTAGTCCTCGCGATGGGCGAGCAGGAAGTCGCGTGCCGCGCGGAACTCGACTGCAGCCATGGGTCCTCCTCGTCAGCCCCGAAGCCGTTGGCTCCACCTCGTCGGCCACGAGAATCGTTGGCCACGCCGGCGACCTCGCGCCACCCCCGAAAGTGGGTGGTCGGTTCCTACCCGGCAGGGCGCCCGGTACGAAGGTCGCGCGCAGCGTGCCGGCGGCGGTGTCGACCGTCCAGCCGGGGGCGAGGACGCCCTCGCCGGCGAGCCGCCGGACGAGCGCGCGGTCGGTCTCGTACGCCGCGAGAGGTCAGGACTCCGGAACGTAGGGGGGCGCGACGCCCCACCCCCACCGCGGCACGGGGATGCCGTCGGACGGCGGCGCGGCTTCCAGGGCGGAGTTGGAGACGGCCAGGCGCGTGCCCCATTCGATGTAGCCGGAGAACGCGGCACGGAACTCGGGATCGGCGGGGAGGCCGACCTCGTCCGCCGCGTCCATGAGGAGGCTCACCCAGCGGCGGCGCTGCGGTTCGCCGATGTGCCTTCCGAGGTGCTGGGCGAGCATGTGGGGGTAGCCGCCGCGCTCGTCCGTGTAGCGGGAGGGGCCGCCGAACACCTCGCTCAGCCACATCGCGACGTACCTGGGGTGCCCCGGGTCCATGTGCGCGAACAGCGGGCCGATCAGGTCGTCCTTGAGCACTCGCGCGTAGAAGACCTCGGTCAGGCGGTCGAACGCCGCCGTTCCGCCCGCCCACTCGTACAGGCTCGGAACGGCTGAACCGGTCCCCTTCACGGCGGTGCGCTCGTAGTGGCGCATCTCCTCGATCCGCTGCACGTAGGGGCGGATCTCGGCGAAGAAGGCCGTGAAGTGCTCGCCGCCGCGGA
Organism: Actinomadura sp. 21ATH; assembly: GCF_041951345.1. NCBI lineage: Bacteria > Bacillati > Actinomycetota > Actinomycetes > Streptosporangiales > Thermomonosporaceae > Actinomadura > Actinomadura sp. 21ATH. Next base: position 98,169 of record NZ_JBGNUR010000024.1, read on the forward strand.
ACTCCCGCATATGGGCCTCGGCCGAGGTCCAGGTGATGCGCAGGATGTACGACTCGGGCTCGTCCACGCAGCGGGACAGCTCGAAGTCCACGCACTGGGGGGCGGCGGCCAGGGGGACGGCGGCGCGCGCGTACGCGGCCTCGAACTCCTCGGCGTCCTGCCGGTCGACGCGATAGCGGATGTACTCGACGATCATGTGATCACGCCCTTGATCATGGATGGCGCTATCAATGTAATCGAGTAATCATCACGCGGGGAGGGGTTGGCCGAACCCGGCAGGGCCGGGAGCGGCAGGCCCGGCACCCCGCGCGGAACGGGATGCCGGGCCTGTCCGGACCGCCGGCCGGCGCTCGGGAGCGCGGGCCGCCGGCGTCAGTCCTCGCCGGGGCGCCGCGCCCAGAACACGCCGCCGGCGATGACCGCGACGACCAGGGCGGCCACGCCGATCCACAGCCAGCCGGACGAGGAGCCGCTCTCCTCCTCGCCCGCCGCCCGCGTGGTGGCGGGCGCGGACGGGGTGGACGGCGCGGACGTGGCGGGATCCGCGGACGCCGCCGCGGACGGGTCCGCGGCGGGGCCGCCCTTCACCGAGAACTTGAAGCTGCCGGTGATCGGGTGGCCGTCGCTGGAGACGACGCGCCAGCCGACCGTGTACTCGCCGTTCGGGAGCGTCCCGTCCACCGCCTGGGTGACCTTGTTGTCGACCGCCCGCGCCGCCCCGGCGCCGTGCTTGGCGCCGTCGGGCCCGGTGAGGACGATCTGCGGCACCCGGACGGTGCCGGTGAAGGTCAGCTCGATCTCCTGCGGCGACGCGATCTCGGCGCCCTTCTCCGGGTTGGAGGACTTCAGCGCGTCATGCGCCCAGGCGGGCGCGGCGCCGAGCCCGAGCACCGCCCCGACCAGCGCGATCGCCAGGGTGATCTTGCGGAACCTCATGCTTTCCTCCTTGCGCGGGTGAGGCCGAGAGCGCCGACGCCGATCCCGATCACTCCGGCGGCCAGGCCGAGGCCGCCGAGCAGCCGGGCCGTGCCGTCGCCGGCCGGGGACGCGGCGGCCGCCGGCGTCGTGCCGTTCGCGGCGTTCGCGGCGACCGGCTCGGCCGCGGCCTTCGGTGTCAGTCTGAGGTACGGAGCGGGATGCTCGGGCTCGCTGGAGCCGTCGCCGGGGTCCTGGTCCCAGTTCACGACCTCGTCGTTGGAGTAGGTCTGCGCGGCCTTGAAGAGGACCCGGTCGGCGTTCGCGGGCAGCGGCCCCATCGAGACGTCGAACTCCTCGAACCGCCCGGCCTCGATCTCACCGCCGGTCCAGATGATCTTCGAGACGTACTCGGTGAGCTCGCCGCCCTCGGTCTTGACGGGCTTCGGCGGCTTGGCGCGCTCGACCTCGACCTTCCAGCCGGGCACGGGCCGTACCGACACGTGCTCGATCACGGGGTCGGACGGCATCTCGATCACGAGCTTGGTGGTCCGCGCGTTGTCGCGCTCGTTCGGCACCCGGAAGGACACCTTGGTGTACGAGCCCTGCTCGGCGGTCCGGGGGTCGGCGGTGACGTGGGCCGACGCGCCGGTGGCCAGGCCGGTGAGGGCGACGGCGGCCAGCGCGGCGACGGCGGCTGATCTGCGTATATGCCGTGACATGCCGGTAGTGGTCCGGGACATGGAAATCTCCGTTCGAGGCGTACGGGTGAAGGCCGGACGGGCCCGGGACGGGCGCACGGTCCGGTGGCGTACGGCACTCGACGGCTCGGCCTGCGCGACGAGCCGGGGGCTCAGCAGGCGAGCGCGAGCGCCCTCGAACGGCACGGCGGGCCCCGGCGCACGACCTCGTGCCGCAGGATCCGCCCGCTCGGACGGGCGGGGGTCTCCTCCACCGGGACCGGCGCGGTGCGCGGCGGGGCGGTGGCGGGTTCGATCGCGATCAGGACCCGGGCCGGGGCGGTGGCGATCCGGCGGGCCAGCGACCAGGCCGCCCGCTCGCCGCGCCGCAGCCACCAGGCCGAGACGACCGCCGCCGCGACGTGCGCGAGCGTCATCGCCGTCCCCGATCCGCCGCCGGAGTCCGGCGTGACCGCGATCGCGTGGTGCCCGGTCGCGGTGACGGTCGTGCATTCGGCGCCCGCGTACAGGCTGTGCAGCGCGAACTGGCCGCCCAGCAGCCCGCCGAGCAGGGTGGGCAGCGAGCGCTCGTGGCCCGCCAGCGCCAGCGTCACCGCGAGGACGCCGCCGAAGCCCGCCGCGACCGCCCAGTACGGGATGGTCGCGGTGGACGTGAGGGAGTGCCCGAGGGTCGCCAGCGTCACGCAGACGGTGGTGAAGACCACCGCCCGCGAGGTACGGAAGAGGGGACGCGGCGGGTGCGGGGACATGGCGCGAACATCGTCCCACCCGCGGCCGGTGATCTCTACACACCCCCCGGGATCGGTATGGCGACCCAACATCTAGTGTTGTCGCAATCGGCCCCCGCCACATGTAGGGTCATGATCGTGCTGGTTCGCCCGTGCCGATCGCGGTGCGGGCGTCGTAAGAGGGAACCCGGTGCGGTGCGGCCCGATGTCGCGGGCCGCCCAATTCCGGGACTGCCCCGCAGCGGTGAGCGGGAACGACCGCCGTCATAGAGCACTGGCGCACCGTGACGGTGCGCCGGGAAGCGACGGTCATTAGGTCGCGCGCTCCTTCCGGGAGGCCCGGAGGGGGACGCGCGGTGCCCGCGAGTCCGAAGACCTGCCCGCACTGATGGACGTCCAGGCTTCGCGGGAGGCCGGTGGGCGCGCGGCGGCCTGCCGTGCTGTCCTCCTCCCCTGCCCGCGGGCCGATCTCAAGGGGAGAGCGAGTACGTGACACGGCAACTCACGGCGCCACCGCGCCCGTCCGGGGTGTCCGGCGACGGTGACGGCGGCGACATCGGCGCCGCGATCGAGCGTGCCTGCGCCGGTCTGCCCGGCGCCGAGCCGGGGCCGCTGCTGGCGGCGGTACGGGGGGAGACCGGGGAGGCGGCGCGGCGCGACCGCGCCGTCGCCGAGGCGGCCGCGCTGGTGGCGGCCGAGCCCGCGTACTCCAGGGTCGCCGCCCGGCTGCTGGCGGCGAAGATCGCCGAGGAGACCGCGGCCGAGGGCGTGCGGACGTTCGCGGAGTCCGTGGCGGCCTCGCACCGCGAGGGGCTCCTGTCGGACGCGGCCGCGGCGTTCGCCGCCGCGCACGCCGCCGAGCTGGACGCGCTGGTCGACGAGGCCGCCGACGAGCGGTTCGAGTACTTCGGCCTCCGCACCCTCTACGACCGCTACCTGCTCCGCCACCCGAGCACCCGCCGCGTACTGGAGCGCCCTCAGTTCTTCCTCCTGCGCGTCGCTGTCGGCCTCTCCGACACCGTGGCCGAGGCGGCGGAGCTGTACGGCCTGCTCAGCACGCTGTCGTACCTGCCCAGCTCCCCGACGCTGTTCAACTCCGCGGCCCGCCGCCCGCAGCTGTCGTCGTGCTTCCTGCTGGACTCGCCGCGGGACGAGCTGGAGTCGATCTACGAGCGGTACGCGCAGGTCGCCCGGCTCAGCAAGTACGCCGGCGGCATCGGGATCTCGTGGTCGCGGGTCCGGTCGCGCGGCTCGCTGATCCGCGGCACCAACGGCCTGTCGAACGGGATCGTCCCGTGGCTGCGGACGCTGGACTCGTCCGTCGCCGCCGTCAACCAGGGCGGCCGCCGCAAGGGCGCCGCGTGCGTGTACCTGGAGCCGTGGCACGCCGACGTCGAGGAGTTCCTGGAGCTGCGCGACAACACCGGCGAGGACGCGCGCCGCACCCACAACCTCAACCTCGCGAACTGGATCCCGGACGAGTTCATGCGCCGGGTCGAGTCCGACGGGACGTGGTCGCTGTTCGACCCCAAGGAGGTGCCCGAGCTCACCGACCTGTGGGGCGAGGAGTTCGACGCCGCGTACCGGAAGGCCGAGGAGGACGGCCGGTACGTGCGCCAGGTCCCGGCGCGGCGCCTGTACGGCCGGATGATGCGGACCCTTGCGGAGACCGGCAACGGCTGGATGACGTTCAAGGACGCCGCCAACCGCGCCTGCAACCAGACGGCCACGCCGGGCCGCGTCGTCCACCTGTCCAACCTCTGCACGGAGATCCTGGAGGTGACGGGCGACGCGGAGACGGCGGTGTGCAACCTCGGGTCGGTCAACCTGTCCGCCCACACCGGCCCGGACGGGGTGGACTGGGCGCGGCTGCGCGCGACCGTCCGTACCGCCGTGCGCTTCCTGGACCGGACGATCGACCGCGGCTTCTACCCGACCGGCGAGGCGGCCGGCGCGAACCGGCGCTGGCGGCCGGTGGGGCTGGGCGTGATGGGCCTGGCGGACGTGTTCTTCAAGCTGCGGCTGCCGTTCGACTCCGCCGAGGCCCGCGCGCTCTCGACCCGGATCGCCGAGGAGATCGCGCTCGCGGCGTACGGGGCGTCCGCCGACCTGGCCGAGGAGCTGGGCCGGCTGCCGGAGTACGAGCACACCCGCACCGCCCGCGGGCGGCTGCACCTGGACCACTTCCCGGACGCGAGCCCGTCCCGGACGGCCGAATGGGACGCCCTGCGCGCCCGGATCGCCGACGTGGGCCTGCGCAACTCCCTCCTGATCGCCATCGCGCCGACCGCGACGATCGCGTCCATCGCGGGCTGCTACGAGTGCATCGAGCCGCAGGTGTCCAACCTGTTCAAGCGCGAGACGCTGTCGGGCGAGTTCCTGCAGATCAACGGCTACCTGGTCGCCGACCTCAAGGCGCTCGGGCTGTGGACGCCGCCGGTACGGGACGCGATCAAGCGCGCGAACGGGTCCGTCCAGGGCCTCACCGACCTCCCCGAGGAACTGCGCGCCCTCTACAGGACGGCCTGGGAGCTCCCCCAGAAGGCCCTGATCGACCTCGCCGCGGCGCGCACGCCGTACATCGACCAGAGCCAGTCGCTGAACCTGTTCCTGGAGACGCCCACGATCGGCAAGCTCTCCTCGATGTACGCGTACGCGTGGCGCAGCGGTCTCAAGACGACCTACTACCTGCGCTCGCGCCCGGCGACGCGCATCGCCCAGACGACCGTCTCCCCTACGGAAGCGGTCATGTGCTCCCTTGAGAACCCCGAGACCTGCGAGGCGTGCCAGTGAGCCTGCTGCTGGACCCCGGCATGGACCTGACCCTGCGGCCCATGCGCTACCCCGACTTCTACGAGCGCTACCGCGCCGCCATCCGCAACACCTGGACGGTCGAGGAGGTCGATCTCGCCTCCGACCTGGCCGACCTCGCCCGCCTCACCCCGGCGGAGCTGCACCTGGTCAACCGCCTGGTCGCGTTCTTCGCCACCGGCGACTCGATCGTGGCGAACAACCTCGTGCTGAACCTCTACAAGCACGTGAACGCGCCCGAGGCACGCCTCTACCTCTCCCGCCAGCTGTTCGAGGAGGCCGTGCACGTCCAGTTCTACCTGACGCTGCTGGACACCTACCTTCCCGACAACGACGAGCGCGCCAAGGCGTTCGCGGCGATCGAGCACATCCCGTCCATCCGGGCGAAGGCCGGGTTCTGCTTCCGCTGGATCGACGCGCTCGGCGGCCTGGACGAGCTGCGCACGGCGGCGGACCGCCGCACGTTCCTGCTGAACCTCATCTGCTTCGCCGCGTGCATCGAGGGCCTGTTCTTCTACGGGGCCTTCGCGTACGTCTACTGGCTCCGCTCCCGCGGCCTCCTGAACGGCCTCGCCTCCGGCACCAACTGGGTTTTCCGGGACGAGAGCATGCACATGGAGTTCGCGTTCTCGGTCGTCGACACCGTCCGGGAGGAGGAGCCGGAACTGTTCGACGCGGAGATGACCGCCCAGGTCACCCGCATGATGGAGGAGGCCGTGGAGGCGGAGCTGGCCTTCGCTCGCGACCTCTGCGGCGACGGCCTGCCGGGCATGAGCGCCGACGACATGCGCCGCTACCTGGAGTACGTCGCCGACCAGCGCCTCGCCCGGCTCGGCCTGCCCGTCCGGTACGGCTCGGCGAACCCGTTCTCGTTCATGGAGCTGCAGGACGTCCAGGAGCTGTCGAACTTCTTCGAGCGCCGCGTCTCCGCCTACCAGATCGGCGTGGAAGGCAGCGTCTCCTTCGACGAGGCGTTCTGACGCCGCCGCCCGCCCGGGGACCGCGGCCGCGCGAAGAGCGGCTACGGGCGCCGGGCGGGCGGCGGGCCGGCTAGCTGTACTGACCCGGGAGGTTGCGAACGCGGTGGACACGGTCGGATGATCTTGAAGTGAGGGAGGGCCTCCGGGTTCGGTGTGGATTGCGACATCTACGCCGATCGCCAGGAGGCCCTCATG
>NZ_JBGNUR010000025.1:0-93128 GCF_041951345.1 Actinomadura sp. 21ATH
AGCTAGCGCGTCTGCCTATTCCGCCACCCGGACATGCCGCAGTTCTGCTGCGGCGGGCTTCACCTTACCAAAGGTCCGGAGTCGCGGCGACGTCGCCGGAGGGGCACGATGGTCTGGTACGCAGCGTCGGCGCGAAGGTGATCATCGTGGACGAGGTCGTCCAGCTCTGCCAGGAACTGATCAGGATCGACACCAGCAACCCGGGCGACCACTCGGGGCCGGGGGAACGGGTCGCCGCCGAGTACGTGGCCGGGAAGCTGGCCGAGGTGGGGGTCGAGGCGCAGGTCTTCGAGTCGCATCCCAGGCGGACCAGCCTGGTGGCGCGGATCGAGGGCGAGGATCCGTCGCGGGACGCGCTGCTGCTGCACGGGCACCTGGACGTGGTGCCGGCGCGCAAGGAGGACTGGACGCACGACCCGTTCGGCGGGGAGATCGTCGACGGGTGCGTCTGGGGGCGCGGGGCCGTGGACATGAAGGACATGGACGCGATGATCCTCGCGGTCGTCCGGCAGCGGATGCGGGAGGGGCGCAAGCCGCCGCGGGACGTGGTGCTGGCCTTCCTGGCGGACGAGGAGGCCGGCGGGAAGTGGGGGGCGCAGTGGCTCGTCCAGGAGCATCCTGAGCTTTTCGAGGGGTGCTCGGAGGCCGTGGGGGAGGTCGGGGGGTTCAGCCTGACCGTTCCGGGCGACCGGCGGATGTACCTGATCGAGACGGCCGAGAAGGGCATCGGCTGGATGGAGCTGTCCGCCAAGGGGACGGCGGGGCACGGGTCGATGGTGCATCCGGACAACGCGGTGACGGCGCTGGCGGCGGCCGTGGGGCGGCTGGGGTCGCACGAGTTCCCGGTCCGGCTGACGAAGACCGTGCGGGCGTTCCTGGAGCGGGCGTGCATGGCGTACGGGGTGGAGTTCGACCCGGAGCGGCCGGAGGAGTGCCTGGAGCGGATCGGGCCGCTGGCGCGGATGATCGGCGCGACGCTGCGGAACACGCTCAATCCGACCCGGCTGGACGCCGGATACAAGACGAATGTCATTCCGCAGGAGGCGACGGCTCAGGTCGACGGCCGGTTCCTTCCGGGGCACGAGGACGAGTTCTTCGCGACCGTGGACGAATTGCTCGGACCGGATGTCAAGCGGGAATTCGTACATCACGACCACGCGATCGAGACCGAGTACGAGGGCGCCCTGGTCGCGGCCATGGAGGCGGCGCTGACCTCGGAGGATCCGGGCGCGCTGCCCGTACCGTACTGCCTGAGCGGCGGTACGGACGCCAAGGCGTTCGCCCGGCTGGGAATGCGGTGCTACGGTTTCGCGCCGCTGCGACTTCCGGCGGATCTGGATTTTTCCGGAATGTTCCATGGCATCGACGAGCGCGTTCCCGTGGACGGGCTGCGCTTCGGAGTCAAGGTCCTCGACCGTTTTCTCGATCGCGCCTAGATTTTCCGGGAAAAGAGTCCCCGTATCGCCCTGCGTGGTGCTACGGTTACTTTCTGTGCGGATCTTTGACTCGCACATGGGGGTACGGCGACTGACAGGGAGCACCGGTGGCGGACGGCGCGACGTGGAAGCGGGCGGTCACCGCCGCGTCACGCCGGCTGCTCGTACTCGGTGGGCTCGTCATCGCCGGGTGGTTGCTGGGCGGCGCGGCTCAGGCTCAGGCCGACGCGCCGCCCTCATCGCTACCGGCCGCCGAACGTCTCGCGCCCGTCACCGACACGGCCGAGCGCCGGGCCGGCGAGCTGCTGCCGCCGCATCCGCCCGCGCCACTCCAGACGCCGTCGATGCGCCCATCGGCGCAGCCCACCGTCAACAGCGGCGCGACCGGCTCCGGCATCTCCTGGGTACGAGAACGCCCCGCCGAACGACCCGAGGCCGCCCCGCGAACTCCGCGCGTCCACCGCGCCGATTCCGGCCCGCCGCCGACCGTCCGGTTCTATCAGCCGCCCGCGCAAGCCGTGCCGCCGACGCAACCCACCGGACTTCTGAACGCCGCGCCGCTTGATACCGCGCCGCTGGACAGCCTGCCGCTGGGTGCTGTGCCGTTGGGTGCTGTGCCGTTGGGCGACAGGGCCGCCGAGACGCCGCCTCCGGGACAGTTCCTCCCAGGAGCCCCCCTCTCCGGCGAGCCCCATACCGCCGCTCCCGCACGGCCCGCGCAGCCGCCCGTCCCGCAGGCGCCGGTCCCGGCCGTCCGCAACGCGGCGGACGCCCCCACCTTCTCGCCCGACTAGCCACCGTCAGCGGACCATGCGTCCGCCCGCCCCCTCGCCTCGCCCGAGCACGGCCGTTCCGGCCCCCTCCGACTCGGGCCGTCCACCCATTCCCTCGTCCTTTCGGAGCATCCATGCGTACGTGGGCCCGAACCACCGCCCGCACGGCCGCGCTGACCGCCGGTTTCGCGGCTCTGGGCGCCACCGTGATCCCCGCCACCGCCCTGGCCGGCCCTGCCCCCGACCCCGACCCCCGGTACGTGGACCAGCGACTCGCCCACCTGGGAAGCGCGACATCCGACCTCCGCGTCGACGCCCCCGCGAGCACGACCCGCCCCCCGGGCGTCCCGGCCCCGACCGCGCGGCGGGACGCCGCCGATAACGACGCGCGCCCGCCCTTGGTCCCGCAAGGCGCAACCTCCCGAAAGCAGCGGACTGGGGGAGCAGCAGCCCGGGCCGGTTCCTGCACCGACAAGCGCCAGGGGACGCCGATCGAGGGCTGCCAGGAGGAGACGCCGCTCCTCGCCGGAGTCCTTGGGCCCGCCTCCCCTCGCCTGACGAGCGCCGCCCCCGGGAGCCGTGCCGGAGGCCCCCTTCCCACCACGGCCGATCAGTGCGGCAGCGCGCCCCTCCCCGCGGCGCTGGGCGGCGGCTGCGAGGGGGATGTCCCGGGTGGTTCGACCAAAGGCGATCAAGGACGCCTTTCCGGCGGGCCCAGTGCCGCGTTCGGAAAGCAGGGCGATGAGCCAGCCCCTCAGCGCGGCGGCCGCTGCGTCGACGGCCCGGCGCTCCCCGCCTCGCTGGGCGGCGGCGAGTGCCAGGAGGTCGACCCGCGGCCTGTCGCCGCCGGAGGACGGCGGACGTCCGGGACGGACGGTGTCGCGTCCGGCAACCAGGTCGACGCCCCCGTTTCGGCCCCCGTCAACGTCTGCGGAAACGCCGTGGCGATCTTCGGAACGGCCGACGCCGGCTGCCGGGAAGGCGCCTTGGTCCCGGGCGGAAACGGCCGGGGAGTGACCAGCGGGGAAGGGGGCGTGGTCGCCGGCAACCAGGTCGGAGCCCCCGTGTCGGCGCCCGTGAACGTCTGCGGCAACGCGGTGGCGATCTTCGGGACCGCCGAGGCGAAATGCGAGGGCGGAGCGTCCGCGCGGGGCGGCACCAACGGGGTCACCTCCGGAGAGAACGGCATCATCGCCGGCAACCAGGTCGAGGCCCCGATCTCCGCGCCGGTGAGCATCTGCGGGAACGCCGTGGCGATCTTCGGCAAGGCCGTCGCGTCCTGCGCGGGCGGCGCCGCGGTACGGGAGGGAGCCGGGCAGGTCACCTCCGGAACGTCGAGTGTGGGGGGCGGAAACCAGGTCGGCGCGCCGGTGAACGCCCCTGCCGATGTCTGCGGCAACGCGGTCGGTACGGCGTTCGCCGGGTGCGAGGGCGGCGCGACCGTACGGGACGGCGGCGGCCAGGTCACCCGCGGCGATTCCGGCGCGCTGAGCGGAAACCAGGCCGACCGGGGTTCGGCCGCACCGCTCTCGGCCTGCGGCAACGCCGCGGGGATCCCGCATGAGGCGGGGGCCTTCTGCCGTGGCGGCGCGCATGTGCGCGGGGCGCACGGCACGGGCGGCCGGCGTACGAGCGGCGTGGGCGGGATGGTGGCCGGCAACCAGGCGAACGGCTCGTCCAGCGCGCCCTCCACGGCATGCGGGAACACCGGCCTCGTCGTCGGGCACGGGGCCGCGGCCTGCGAAGGCGGCTCGACGGCTCTGTACGGAACGGGCCCCCGGACGTCCGGCGACAACGGCATCATCACCGGCAACCAGGGCGATGGGGCCGTCAGAAGCCCTGCCTCTGCCTGCGGGAACGCGGGCGCGGTCGCCGGCCACCCCGAGCCCGTCTGCGAAGACGGCGCCACCCGTCCCGGCGACCGGAACCCGCCACCGCCACGCCGCCTGACCAGGGACGACCTGCTCACCACGTTGAACGCCGCCGGTGGGCCCTCGATGGGGAACGCCGAGGCGCCGCCGCCCGGGCTGTCCCGCTTTCCGCTCACCGCGGCGGACGGCCGCCGCCTTCTGATCACGGCCGTACCGGGACGAGGCACGCCCCGTCCCGCCCCCGAGGTGGCGCTAGACGGGCCGCACGGCCCCGGACGGGCGGGACCACCGCACGCCCGGGACATCCCGCCGGCCTCCGCCGGCGGACTCGTCGACGACGGAACGGGCGGAGCCACCGGAGCCCTTCTTGGCAACCTCCCCGCAGGAAGGACCCAGCGCACCACGGGCACTCCCGTACCGCTGCCGCCCTTCACCGGGAGCCCCCGCCGGACCGGAGGGACGGCGGCGCCGCAGGTGGGTCCAGGGCCGGCCGCTCGGGCGGACGAGGGTGTGCTCCTGTCGCGGCGGATCGCTGACGGGACTCGGAGCGCCGGAGAGATCGTTGGGGGGCGGACGTTCGGTGGGGACGGTCGGGATGCGGTCGGAGGTCGCGTACAGGGCGGATGGCCGGTGGACGCCGGGCCCGGAGAGGAGGCGCGTGTCGCGGCTTATGTGCCGGTCGGTGGGGGCGCGGGGATCGCTCGGGGGGCCCGGGAGGGCGCCGCCTGGGCGCTTGCGATCATGGTGGCGGTGGCCGGTGTCGTCCGCCGGCTGTGGTGATCCAAATCAAGATCACTACTACGCGTGCTCGAAGGGATGCGCAGTGCTAATCTCCGGGCGAGAACGGATTAGAACGTACGTACCTGGCGGATGATCTTGCGGCGGAGTTGGATTCGGCGGCTACCGTCGGGGTAGAGGCGCAACCGATCGATTTCCCAGCCGCCGTGTTCGGCGTGCGCGGTCAGGACCTGCCTGGCGGCGTCCCGGGTGGTGCCGCGCGGCAGTCGTAGAACGAGGTAGGTGTACTCCACCATCGCGAACCATTATGACCGGCCGGTGACCGGCAGGGGAGGCCTTGGTCCGCAACCCTCGTGGCGACGTGTCATCCTGTCGGAGGTTCGTAGCGGTGAGACGTATGGCCCGCACCTTGCGGTGATCGACAGGCAGCGGTGGGAGCTTTCGGGCATGAAAACGGCGTCTTGCAGCGTTGTTAGCTAGCCCGTGCAAGAAGACCAGACAGTGAGGTTGGAGCGACTGTGCCAGCCAAGAACGGCACTGCGAAGAGTGGCCAGGGCGGGGGGAACGGTTCCCCCGGTACCCGCCTGGTGATCGTCGAGTCGCCCGCGAAGGCGAAGACGATCGCCGGATACCTGGGCGGCGGCTACGTCGTGGAGTCCAGTATCGGCCACATCCGGGATCTTCCCAGGGCTTCGGAGGTGCCGGCCAAGTACAAGGGTGAGCCGTGGGCCAAGCTCGGCGTGAACGTCGAGCAGGGCTTCGAGCCGCTCTATGTCGTCAACACCGACAAGAAGGCCCAGGTCCAGAAGCTCAAGAAGCTGCTCGCCGAGGCCGACGAGCTCTTCCTCGCGACGGACGAGGACCGTGAGGGCGAGGCGATCGCCTGGCATCTCCAGGAGGTCCTCAAGCCCAAGGTGCCGGTGCACCGGATGGTCTTCAACGAGATCACCAAGGACGCGATCAGGGCGGCCGCGGCCAATCCGCGCACGCTCAACCTGAAGCTGGTCGACGCCCAGGAGACGCGGCGGATCCTCGACCGGCTGTACGGGTACGAGGTCAGCCCGGTCCTGTGGAAGAAGGTCATGCCGGGCCTGTCGGCGGGCCGGGTGCAGTCGGTGGCGACGCGGCTGGTCGTGGAGCGGGAGCGCGACCGGATCGCGTTCGTTCCGGCGCACTACTGGGACATCCAGGCCGAGTTCGACACCGGCAAGGGCACCGAGGACGAGCCCAACCTGTTCAAGGCCGGGCTCGTGGTCGTCGACGGCAAGCGGGTGGCGCAGGGCCGCGACTTCGCGTCCGACGGGACGCTGAAGACCCGCGACGTGCTGCACCTGGACGAGGCCGCGGCGCGCGGGCTGGCCGAGCGGCTGACCGGGCGTCCGTACGAGGTCAAGTCGGTCGAGCGGAAGCCGTATACGCGCAAGCCGTACCCGCCGTTCCGGACGACGACGATGCAGCAGGAGGCCAGCCGCAAGCTGGGCTTCTCGGCCAAGTACGCGATGTCGGTGGCGCAGAAGCTGTACGAGAACGGCTTCATCACGTACATGCGCACCGACTCGATCACGCTGTCGGAGACGGCGATCGCGGCGGCACGGGCGCAGGCCGCGACGCTGTTCGGGCCGCAGTACGTGCCGGACAAGCCGCGCGTCTACCAGAGCAAGGTCAAGAACGCTCAGGAGGCGCACGAGGCGATTCGGCCGTCCGGCGACACGTTCCGCACGCCGGCGGAGACGGGGCTGAGCGGCGACCAGTTCCGGCTGTACGAGCTGATCTGGAAGCGCACGGTCGCGAGCCAGATGAAGGACGCCCAGGGCCAGTCGGTGTCGGTCCGGGTGATCGGCGAGTCCACGGCGGGCGAGGTCGCGGAGTTCTCCGCCACCGGTAAGACGATCACCTTCCACGGGTTCCTGAAGGCGTACGTGGAGAGCGCCGACGACCCGTCCACCGACCGGGACGACCAGGAGCGGCGGCTGCCGGCGCTGGCCGAGGGCGACTCGCTGGCGGCGCACTCGATCCAGGCGGAGGGGCACTCGACCCGGCCGCCGGCCCGCTACACCGAGGCCAGCCTGGTCAAGGAGCTGGAAGAGCGGGAGATCGGGCGGCCGTCCACGTACGCCTCGATCATCGGGACGATCATCGATCGCGGTTACGTGTTCAAGAAGGGCACGGCGCTGGTGCCGTCCTTCCTGGCGTTCGCGGTGATCAACCTGCTGGAGCAGCACTTCGGCAACCTGGTCGACTACGACTTCACCGCGCACATGGAGGACGGTCTCGACGAGATCGCCCGCGGTGAGGCGCAGCGGGTCCGGTGGCTGGAGCGGTTCTACTTCGGCGACGACGGCGGCGACGGGCTCAAGGAGCTGGTCGACGACATCGGCGACATCGACGCGAAGGGGATCAGCTCGTTCCCGATCGCGGGCACCGACATCATGGTGCGCGTCGGCCGGTACGGGCCGTACCTCGACCGCGACGGCGACCGCGTCAACATCCCCGAGGACATGGCGCCGGACGAGCTGGACGCCGCCAAGGCCGAGGAGCTGTTCGCGCAGCCGAGCGGCGACCGCGAGCTGGGCACGGATCCGGAGACCGGGCACACGATCGTCGCCAAGACGGGCCGGTTCGGGCCGTACGTGACGGAGATCCTGCCGGAGCCGGAGCAGCCCGAGGCCAAGGACGGCAAGCCGGCGCCGAAGCGGCGGGCCAAGAAGGACCAGCCGAAGCCGCGCACGGGTTCGCTGTTCAAGTCGATGTCGCTCGACACGATCACGCTTGAGGACGCGCTGAAGCTGCTGAGCCTGCCGCGCACGCTGGGCGAGCTGGACGGCGAGCCGGTGACCGCGCAGAACGGGCGGTTCGGGCCGTACATCAAGAAGGGCACCGACAGCCGTTCGCTCGGCTCGGAGGAGGAGCTCTTCACGGTCACGCTGGAGAAGGCGAAGGAGCTGCTCGCTCAGCCGAAGCAGCGGGGACGGGGCCGTGCCGCGGCCGCGCCGCCGCTGCGCGAGCTGGGCGAGGATCCCGCGAGCGGCAAGCCGGTGGTGGTGAAGGAGGGCCGGTTCGGGCCGTACGTCACCGACGGTGAGACGAACGCCAGCTTGCGGAAGGGTGACGAGGTCGAGTCGGTGACGATACAGCGCGCCGCGGAACTGCTTGCCGAGCGGCGTGAGAAGGTGGCCGCGAGCGGCGGGCGGAAGAAGCCGGCGGCGAAGTCCACGAAGTCGACCAAGTCCGGCAAGACCGCGGCGAAGTCGGCTCCGAAGCGTCGCACCTCCGCAAAGTCCGGCTCCTAAGGACAACCGCGCCGATACCCTGACCGACATGAACAGAACGGGCGCCACCCGGTCACTGAACGCGGTCGAGCCGCAGCCAGGAGTTTCGGCGGACAAGCCGTTCCGCCGGCTGTGGCTCGGGCTGTCCCTGTCCAGCCTCGGCCACTGGCTGAGCGTTCCGGCACTGGCCGCGCTGGCCGGCACCGTGACGGCGGACGACGGCCTGCCGGCGCAGGCGCGGGCGATCGCCGGCGTGCTGGCGCTGCTGGCACTGCCGGCCGTGCTGCTCGGGCCGGTGGCGGCGAAGCTGGCGGGCCGGGCCGACCGGCGGCTGGTCATGACCGTGGCCGACGCGCTGCGGTTCGCGCTGGTGGCGTCGGTGCCGCTGGTGGGCGCGCTGCCGTGGACGCTGGCCGCCGCGTTCCTCGTCGGCTGCGCGGCCGTGCTGTGGATGCCGGCGGTGGGCGCGGTCGTGCCGGAGCTGGTGCCCGAGGACGGCGTGGCGGAGGCCCGCCGTTCCGTGCTGCGCGGCGCGTACGGCACGGCACCTGTGGCGGCGGTGCTGTTCGCCGTGCTGGCGCTGATCGCGGGCGGGGTGTTCGACGGGGCCGCCGACCGCGCCGACCTGCCGCTGTACGTGACGGCGGTGGTGTTCCTGGCGGCGGCCGCGGTGACGTTCACGGCGGGTGAGCTGCCCGCGCGCGACGCCGCCACCGCGCCCTCGCCGCTCAAGCTGATCTTCCGCAGGCGCGGCGGCCAGGGCGGCGACACGCCCGTCGCGGGCGCCCAGGCGGCCGGGCCGGTACGCGGCCTCGGCCTCGCGGGCGTCGTGGCGGCGCTGACCGCGGCGTCGGTCGTCGCGGTCGCCCGCCCGTACGCGAACGATCTCGGCGGCGGCGACCCCGGCTTCGGCTCGGTACTGGCCGGCCTGACGCTCGGGACGGCCCTCGGCCTCTTCCTCGGCCCGCGGATGCTGCTGCCGCTCAGCCGCCGCCGCGTGCTCGGGCTGGCGGCCGTCGTCGCCGCGCTCGCCCTGATCCCGGCCGCGCTGGTGCAGAACCTCGTCGTCGTGGTCTTCCTGACGGCGTTCCTCGGCGTGGCGGCCGGGGTGGCCTGGGCGGTCGGCGTGCGGCTGCCGGACCCCGAGGGCGGGTCGTTCGGCTTCCTGCACGCGGTCGCGCTGGTCACCGGCCTGATCGCGGTCGCGGCCGTACCGCCGCTGGCCGGGCTCATCGGCGACCACCGGCTCTCGCTCGGCGGCGCCGCGTACACGATCGGCGGCCCGGGCGTCGCGCTGCTGATCGTCGCCGTGCTGTCGGTGATCGCCGCGCTGGTCGCGTACCGGCGGCTGGACGACCGGCGCGGCATCCCGCTGCTCGCCGACGTGCGGGCGGCGCTGGCGGGGCACACGTACACGCCGCCGGAGCAGGCCGAGAGCGGCGGCCCGACGGTGATCCGCGACCGGGGCGTGTTCATCGCGTTCGAGGGCGGCGAGGGCGCCGGCAAGACCACCCAGGCGCGGCTGGCCGCGATCTGGCTGCGCGACCACGGCTACGACGTGATCGCCACCCACGAGCCCGGCGCGACCAAGATCGGCATGCGGCTGCGCGCGATGCTGCTGGACCGCGAGACGACCGGCCTGTCGTCCCGCGCCGAGACGCTGCTGTACGCGGCGGACCGCGCCGACCATGTCGCCAACGTCATCCGGCCCGCGCTGGAACGGGGCTCGATCGTGGTCAGCGACCGGTACGTGGACTCCTCGCTCGCGTACCAGGGCTTCGGCCGCGAGCAGGACGTGTCGGAGATCGCCCGCGTGAACGCCTGGGCGATCGGCGGCCTGCTGCCCGACCTGACCGTCCTGCTGGAGGTGCCGCCGGAGACCGGCCTCGGCCGGCTCGCGTCGCCCGCCGACCGGATCGAGTCCGAGCCGGCGGAGTTCCACGACCGCGTGCGGCTGGGCTTCCGCGCGCTCGCCGAGGCCGACCCGGACCGCTACCTGGTCGTGGACGCGAGCCGCCCGCAGGCCGAGATCACCCGCGAGATCCAGTACCGCATCCGCGAGATCCTCCCCGACCCGATCCCGGCCGGCACGGAGGACATCACGAGCACCTTCCCCGCCATAACCGACGCGTGACCGTGTTCATGGCTCGCTACCGCTCGCTCGTCGCGGGCACTGTGTCCATGGCTCGCTACCGCTCGCTCGTCGCGGGCGCTCTATCGCGCCCTCTTCCCTCGTCGGCGTGAAGGGCTCGTTCCTCGCCCTTCACGCCTCCTCAGTCCAGAGGGCGCGGCGCCCGCTCCCTGGCCGTGGCTCGCTGACGCGGGCGCGGCGGCCGTTGCGGGGCCGTAGCCTTGTCGGCATGAGCGTCTGGGATGACCTGGTGGGGCAGGAGCCGGTCGCCGAGCAGCTGCGGGCCGCCGTCGGGACGGACGGGAAGATGGCCCATGCGTGGCTGTTCACCGGGCCGCCCGGGGCGGGGCGGTCGGTGGCGGCGCGGGCGTTCGCGGCCGCGTTGCAGTGCAACGAGGAGCCGCGCGGGTGCGGGCACTGCGCGTCCTGCCACCAGGTGCTCCAGGGCACCCACGCCGACCTTGAGGTGGTACGGCCCGCGGGCCTGTCGTACGGCGTGAAGGAGACGCGCGCGCTGGTGCTGCGCGCCTCGTCCGCGCCGAGCGGCGGGCGCTGGCAGATCGTGCTGTTCGAGGACGCCGACCGTGCCACCGAGGGCGCCGCGAACGCGCTGCTGAAGGCGATCGAGGAGCCGCCGCCGCGGACGGTCTGGCTGCTGTGCACGCCGTCGCCGGACGACCTGCTGGTGACGATCAGGTCGCGCTGCCGCCTGGTGACGCTGCGCACGCCGCCCGTCTCGGCGGTGGCCGAGGTGCTGGCGCTGCGGGACGGCGTGGACCCGGAGACGGCCGCGACGGTGGCGCGGGCCGCGCAGGGGCACATCAGCCGGGCGCGGCGGCTGGCGGCCGATCCGGACGCGCGCCGGCGGCGGGCCGAGGTGCTGTCGATCCCGCGCCGGCTGACGGGCGTGGGCCCGGCGGTGGCCGCGGCGGAGGCGCTGGTCAGGGCGGCCGAGGCGGACGCCAAGGAGATGACCGAGGAGCTGAACGAGACCGAGACCGGAGCGCTGCGGCAGGCGCTCGGCGAGAGCGCCAAGGGCCGGATGCCGCGCGGTACGGCGGGCGCGCTCAAGGATCTGGAGGCCCGGCAGAAGTCCCGGGCGACCCGCGTCACGCGCGACTCCATCGACCGGGCGCTGCTGGATCTCGCCTCGTACTACCGGGACGTGCTGACGCTCCAGCTCGGTGCTGGCACGGAGCTGGTCAACACGGACCTGGCGCCGGAGCTGCGGACGGCGGCGTCGCAGGGGTCGCCGGAGGCCACGCTGCGCCGGCTCGACGCGATCATGGACTGCCGGGAGCGGCTCGGCGCGAACGTCAACCCGCTGCTGGCCGTGGAGGCGCTGACGCTGGCGCTGCGCACGTCCTGAACGGCGACGCTGCGCGCATCCTTGGCGGCGGCGCTTCGCACGTCCTGAGCGGCGGCGCTGCGCGCTTCGCGTGGGCGCTGACCTACGCGGCTCAGTGATCTTGCCAACATCCGGTCGCTCTTTTCGTTACTTATCCGTACACATCTCTCAACAGCAACACGCGTAGCGTCTCCTGGCCGAGTCCACAAAACGGACTCATCCCCCCATACCAGGAGGTGTGCATTGCGGCGCGCCGTGATCACAGCAGCGGCAGCGTGCGCCGTCGTCACCACGACGGCCCTCGCGCTGCCCGCCGCGGCAGTACCGAGCGATCCCCAGCTGAAAGGGGCGACGTCGGAGTACGTCGTCCTCTACCAGGAAGGCGCTTCCCTCGACCAGGCCCGGGCGGCCGTGAAGGCGGCGGGCGGCACGATCGTCCGCGAGAACACCGATGTCGGCGTCGCGACCGTCAAGTCGTCCGACGCGCGGTTCTCGGCCCTGGCGGCGAAGCAGGGCGCGCTGGCCGGCGCGGCGTCCAACCGCGTGATCGGGAAGGCTCCCCGGACCCCCGCCGCTCCCGCGGGCAAGGGCGTCGAGAAGCAGGCCGGCACGCAGGGCGCCGTCCAGGTGAAGAAGCCCGGCAAGGGCGAGGAGCCGCTGGCCGGGCTCCAGTGGGACATGCGGCAGATCGACGCGACCGCCAAGGGCTCGTACAGGGCCGAGCCGGGCGACCGCCGCGTGCTGGTCGGCGTGATGGACACGGGCGTGGACGGCGACCACCCCGACATCAAGCCGAACTTCAACGGGAAGCTCAGCCGGAACTTCACCACCGACATCCCGGCCGACGCCAACGGCGACCCGGTGGACGGCCCGTGCGAGGACGAGCCGGACAAGTCCTGCAACGACCCCGCGGACGTGGACGAGAACGAGCACGGCACGCACGTGGCCTCGACCATCGCCTCGCCCCGCAACGGGCTGGGCATGGCCGGCGTCGCGCCGAACGTGCAGATCGTCAACATCCGCGTCGGCCAGGACTCGGGCTACTTCTTCCTGCAGCCGACCGTCGACGGCCTGACCTACGCGGCCAAGAACGGCATCGACGTGGTCAACATGAGTTACTACATCGACCCGTGGCTGTTCAACTGCGCCGCGAACCCGGCCGACTCCCCGGCCGACCAGGCCGAGCAGCGCGTGATCGTCCAGGCCACGCAGCGCGCCCTGAACTACGCGCACCGGCGCGGCGTGACGCTGGTCGCGGCGGCCGGCAACGAGTCGATCGACTACACCAGGACCAACACCGACTCGTCCAGCCCGGACTTCGCGTCCGAGCCGGGTGAGAAGCCGTACGAGCGGACCGTCCCGGCGAGCTGCGTCTCGATGCCGTCCGAGGGCGAGAACGTGATCCCGGTGTCCTCGACCGGCATCAGCGAGCGCAAGGCGTACTACTCCAGCTACGGCAACGGGTACGTCGCGGTGGCCGCCCCCGGCGGCGACAAGGTCGACACGGCCGACGGCAGGCCGGACGACCGGCGCGGCATCTGGGCCGCCTACCCCGAGTCGATCGCCCGCGAGCGCGGCGAGCTGAACCCGGACGGCACCCCGAACACCCCGCGCGTGCTGCGCGACTGCGACGGCGGGAAGTGCGCGTACTACCAGTCGATCCAGGGCACCTCGATGGCCTCGCCGCACGCGGCCGGGGTCGCCGCCCTGATCGTCAGCAGGTACGGGAAGAAGGACCGCCGCACCGGCGGGCTGACGCTGGACGCGCGGGCCACCGAGCGGATCCTGCGCGGCACCGCGAACGCGAAGTCCTGCCCGAGCCCGAACACGGTCGAGTACGTCTGGTACCGGCTGGAGGAGGGCGAGTGGGTCAAGTACACGTCGAAGCAGACCTGCGAGGGCTCCAAGAGCCGGAACGGGTTCTACGGCGACGGCATCATCGACGCGCTGAGCGCCGTGAAGCGCTGACCGCCCGCTGACCAGCGCGACCCCCGGCCGGGGAGGTCCGGCCGGGGGTCGTCCTGCTCCTTGACGGGGGTCGGGCAGGATGGAGTCATGTCCTACCGCGTCACCTTCGTCTGCACGGGCAACATCTGCCGCTCCCCGATGGCCGAGTGGGTCCTCCGCCACCATGTGGAGGAGGAGGGCCTGGACGTCGAGGTCGACAGCTCGGGCACCGGCAACTGGCATGTGGGCGACGACGCCGACGCCCGTACGGTGCAGGCCCTGCTGCGCGCCGGGTACCGGTCGGCGCACGTGGCGCGGCAGTTCGAGGCGGCCTGGTTCGACCGGTACGACATGATCATCGCGCTGGACAAGGGGCACGCGCGGGCGCTGCGGGCGATGGCGCCCGGAACAGAGGAGCGGGAGAAGATCCGGCTGCTGCGCGAGTTCGACCCGGCGGCCGATCCCGGCGATCTGGACGTTCCCGACCCGTACTACGGCGGCGTGGCGGACTTCGACCTGGTGCTGGAGCAGGTGGAGGCGGCCATGCCGGGCCTGCTGGACGAGATCCGCGCGGCGCTCAAGGAGGACTGACGCGTGCCGCGGCCCTCTCCGGAACGGCTGGCCGAGCTGGTCGGCGGCGGCGCGCGCGTCGAGGAGATCACGGACCTCGGCTCCAGCCACTCCTGGACGCTGCACCGTGCCACCCTCGCCGGCGGCCGCGAGATCTTCGTGAAGGCCGCGGCGGAACGCGACGGACGCGCCGGGCGTGCGGGGCGTTCCGGCGGGGGCGTGTTCGCGGCGGAGGCGGCCGGGCTGCGCTGGCTGGCCGAGGGCGGCGGGCCGGAACCGCCCGTACCGGAGGTCCTGGCGGCGGACGAGGACCTGCTGGTCCTGCCGTGGCTGCCGCCCGAGGCGCCCACCGCCGGGGCGGCCGAACGGCTCGGGCGCGAGCTGGCCGCGCTGCACACCGCCTCCCCGCCCGCCGCGTACGGCGCCCCCTGGGACGGCTTCATCGCCGATCTGCCGCTCGACAACACGCCCGCGGGAGGCGAGTGGGGCCCGTGGTACGCGGAGCGCCGCCTGGAGCCGTTCCTGCGTCTCGGGGCGGGCGCGCTCGGAACGGACGGCGTGCGGCTCGTCGAGCGCGTCATCGAGGAGATCGGCGTGCTGGCGGGCCCGGCGGAGCCGCCGAGCCGGATCCACGGCGACCTGTGGTCGGGGAACGTCCTGTGGACGGGCGCGGAAGCGGGCGGGGGACCGGGGACGGGCGGCCGCGGCATGCTGATCGATCCGGCGGCGCACGGCGGGCACCGCGAGACCGACCTGGCGATGCTGGCGCTGTTCGGCGCCCCGTACCTGGAGCGCGTCCTGGCCGCCTACGATGAGGCGTCGGCCCTCGCGGACGGCTGGCGCGAGCGCGTACCGCTGCACCAGCTGCATCCGCTGCTCGTGCACGTGGCGCTGTTCGGGGCCGGCTACCGGGCGCGGACGGTGGAGGCCGCGCGCGCGGCCCTGGCGGCGGCCGGTTGACGGCGCCCCGCCGGTCGGCACCGCCGGCCGCCGGCCGGAACCGCCGACCGGAAGCGGACTCGGTCGGCTTCGAGTTGGTAACTCCGCGATCCCGGCTGTCCGTCATCTGGAAGATGAGGTAGAAACTACGGGTCATCTACGGGGCAGTGAACGGGGCCGGCAGAGAAGGGCGGGTGCGGCTTAACCCCTATGGACGGCAAGCACAAGGAACCGGGGCCGACCTCGGATTCGTGGTTCGGCACGGCCGTGCGCGGCCTGGTCCCCATCGGCGTCGCGTCCTGCGCGGCGCTGGTCATCGGCGGTGGCGTGGACCTCGTCCACCAGCACCAGGCGTCCGGCAAGAAGGAGCGTGCCGCCAAGCCCGCCGCGGAGCAGGACGAGACCGGCCCGCGCCACGTGGTCGGCGTCCGCGACCAGGGCGCCGCGCTGGTCGTGCGGGACGTCCGTACGGGACACGACGTCGGCCTCCCGATCGCGGCTCCCCGGGGGCAGCGCTTCCAGCGGGTCGCGGTGGCGGGCGAGCGCTCGTTCGTGGTGGCGACCAAGGCGGGGGCGCAGGTCACGTTCCAGAAGCTGAGGCTGTCGGAGGACGGCGAGCCGCAGAAGCTCACCGGGCTGCCGAACGCGACCGTCGGCGGCGCCTCGACCGCCTCCACCGCCTGGTCCGATCTGGCCGTCGAGCCGGCGACCGACCGGATCGCGTACGTGACGTACCGGCGCGGCGGCGGCAGCCGGGTCGACGTCGTCTCGGCGGACGGGACGGGGCGCAAGGCGTGGACGTCCAAGGCCCCGGCGCGGATCGGCAACCTGTCGTGGGCCGGTTCGACGCTCTCGTTCGTCTACACGCCGGTGAAGAAGGCGGCGGGCCGGACCGTCCACCAGCTCCGCACGCTCGACACGAACGCGGCCCCCGGCGACCTGCGGGCGAGCAAGGCGGTCATGCGGCTGCCCAAGGGGACGGCGGCCGCGGTGCTGAGCCGGGACGGCCGCAGCGTGCTCGCGGGAGCCGTCCGGAACGGGCAGCTGACCGTCCAGTCGTACGACGCCGCGACCGCCGCCACCGGCGCCCCCGCGAAGGCGCTGTGGAAGGGGAGGCTGGCCGGTGCGGCGCCGCGGCTGGACCTCGACCACACCGGCGAGCACGTGCTGGCCGCGGGGAGCGACGGGCGGCTGCGCGGTCCCGCGGGCCAGTCCGTACCGGCGGAGGATCTGCTCGACGCCGCCTGGTGAGCGGTCCCGCGCCACCGCTCGCCTTACGCCGCCTCATGCCTCATGCCGTCCGGCGGGAGGATGGGTGACGTCGTAGGGCAAGGGGAACGACGTAGGGTGTTTCCACCGAACCGGGCGAATGGAGCGGAACCGTGGGCATGGTGATGGCCGTAAGCTTCACCCGCTACGGGCGCCTCTACTACCTCGACCCCGGCCCCCACTCGCCCCGTGTGGGGGACCGGGTGCTGGTCCCGACCGACGCCGGGCCGGAGGTCGCCGAGTGCGTCTGGGCGCCGCAGTGGGTCTCGGACGACATCGACGGGCTGCCGGTGTGCGACGGTCCCGCGACGGACGAGCATCTGGCGCGGGACGAGGAGAACCGGCGGCGCCGCGCCGAGGGCCGGTCCATCGCCAAGCGCCTGATCCGCAAGCACGAGCTGCCGATGAAGGTGATCGGCGTCGACTACCTCGACACCGAGAACGTCTTCAAGATCTACTTCTCGGCGCCGCACCGGGTGGACTTCCGCGCGCTGGTCCGCGACCTGGCCCGCAACATCAAGGCACGCGTCGAGCTCCGCCAGGTCGGTCCGCGCGACGAGGCGCGCCTGCAAGGAGGGATCGGCCCGTGCGGGCGCGATCTGTGCTGCGCGACGTTCCTCAAGGACTTCGAGCCGGTGTCGGTACGGATGGCCAAGGAGCAGGACCTCCCCGTCAACCCGCTGCGGATCGCCGGCGCGTGCGGGCGGCTGATGTGCTGCCTGAAGTACGAGCACCCCTTGTACGTGAAGGCGCACGAGCGCATGCCCGCGCTGGGCGCGCGCGTCGACACGCCCAACGGGCCGGGCCAGGTGGTCGGGCGGAACGTGCCGTCCGACAGTGTCAGCGTCCGCCTCAACAGCGGAGGGCGCTGCTCGTGCCCCTCCGCTTCGGTCTGCTCGCCCCGCAAGCAGCACGACGCCATGCACGGCGACGGGAACCCAGAGGGAAACCCAGAGGAACAGGGGGAACGGGCGTAGATGGTCGACGGACCGATCAGGCGGCTCAACGCTGAGGACGACCTGGCGGCCTGCCTGGACCTCGCCCAGGACCGTTCCTGGGCGCGCGAGGAGCGCAAGTGGCGGCTGCTGTTCGACCTCGGCACCGTGTACGGGCTGGACGACCGCGAGCACGGCGGGCTCGCCGGCACGGTGGTGTCCACGCCGCACGGGAAGGTCGTCTCGGCCGTCAGCATGGTGCTCGTCGCCTCCCGCCACGAGCGGCGCGGCCTCGGCGGGCGGCTGATGCGGCACGCGCTGGAGGAGCGCGAGACCGTGAGCGCCTGCTTGACCGCCACGGAGTACGGGCGAGTCCTCTACGAGAGGCTCGGTTTCCGCGGAGTCGGCCAGTGCACCAGCTATACGGGCGAGCTGCCGGAACTCACCGAGCCGCGGATCGAGTCACTGCCCTTCGCATCCGCTGATATCGCGGACGTCATCGCGCTCGACACGGAGGTGTTCGGGGCGCCGCGCGACGAGCTGTACCGGCGCTTCCCGGCCTTCTGCGAGGACTTCCGCGTCGTCCGCGACGGCTCCGGCGAGCTGGCCGGCTTCGGCGGCGCGTGGAGCAACGGCGACCAGCTGCTGGCCGGCCCGGTCATCGCGCGGGACGCGCCGACCGCGATCGGCCTGGTGGAGGCGCTGCTCCGGACGACCGGGCCGGTACGGCTCGATGTCGACCACCGGCATCCCGAACTGATCGAGTGGGCGCGGGAGCGCGGCCTCACCGCCAGCTTCAGCACGACCCTCATGGAGTACGGCGACCCTTTGGAGGGCGACCCGTCGCGGCTGTTCGTCCCGGTGATGCAGGCACTCGGATAACGGAGATAACGGATCGATAACGCCCCCTCCCTAGGCTTTTCCCGTCCGGTTCGGACGAACGGAGGGGAACATGTCCAAGATCACGCTCGGCCTCCTCGCCGGGACGCTGGCGGCGGGGCTCGCCGCCGCCGCGGCGCCCACGGCCGCGCTCGCCGCCGCGAGCGCGCCGCGCACCACCGACGCGACCTGCCCCAAGGGCGACGTGTGCGTGTGGAGCGGCCCCGACGCGACCGGCGTCCGCTGCAACTGGAGCGGCGACGATCCCGACTGGCAGGGCGGCGACGTCCAGTGCCGCCCGCACGGCTTCAGGGTCAACACCGTCTGGAACAACGGCCACACCGGCGATCCGCTCAACCGGGTCGAGTTCTTCCACGGGGCGAACTACACCGACGTGGTGACCGACCCGCTCCCGGTCACGCCGGGACCGATCTCCGCCGGTGACCTGGTGATCCGCTCCCACCGCTGGGTCCGGTAACGCGGGCCGCGGGCCGCAGGCGGGGCGCGCGGGTCAGTGGTACGGGCGGGCCGGGCGCCGGGGCCCGCCCGTGCCGCGCCCGCGGCGGCCCGTCCCGGCGCACCGGCCCGTACGTCCGGAGCGCTTCGCCGGTGCGGGCCGCGCCGGTTCCGGGGCGTTCGGGATGTTCGGGAAGTCCGGGACGTCCCGGGCGTACACCGCCGGATCGTCGCGCAGGATCGCCTCGTGCAGCCCGCGCAGCTCGCGTCCCGGCTCCAGGCCCAGCTCCTCGGCCAGGACGCGCCGGCCGTCCCGGTAGACGCCGAGGGCCTCGCTCTGCCGGCCCGCGCGCGCCAGCGCCGTCATCAGCATCGCCCGCAGCCGCTCCCGGTACGGATGCGCGGCGACCGGCCCCAGAAGCGCGCCGACGAGCTCGTGGTGGCGGCCGAGGGCCAGCTCGACCTCGGCCGCCTCCTCGACGGCCGCCAGCCGCAGTTCCTCCCAGCGCAGCGCGCCCGCCGAGATCGCGACCCGGTCGAGGCCCGCGAGCACCGGCCCGTCCCAGCGCGCCAGCGCGGCCCGGAACCGCCGTGCCGCCTCCTCGCGCCGCCCCGCCCGCGCCGCCTCCCGCGCCCGCAGCACCTCGCGCTCGGCCTCCAGCGCGTCGATCGTCCCCGCGCCCGGCGGGATCCGGTACCCCGGCCGGACGGTCTCGATCACCTGGCGCGCGCAGCCCGCGTCCCGGAACGCCCGCCGCAGCCCCGACACGGCGATCGCGATCTGCGTGCGCGCGGAGGCGGGCGGCCGCTCGTCCCACACCGCCTCGACCAGCCGCCCGACCGGCACCACCCGTCCCGGCTCCAGCAGCAGCGCCGCCAGGACGACCCTGGCCCGGTCGCCGCCGATGTCCACCGGTCCCCGCTCCGTTCCGGCGCGCAGCGGGCCCAGCATCTGAAACAGCACCCGATCGGTCATCCCGTCCGTCGCCCTCACCCCGTCCGTCACCCTCTCCGCGGCGGTCTCCTGCCTTCGGCGCCGGTGCGGGGTGTCGTGCCGGGTACCGGGCGCCCTCGATACCCGCAGGAAGTTAGACACCGCTCACGGGGAGTGGTTCGGGCGCCGGCGCGTCCGGTTGTTCAAAGACCGTTCAGAACAGCGAAACGGCAGGTCACAGCGCTAGAACGGGCACTCCTCGGTGATCGCCGGGTCCGGGTGGCGCGCCACGTGCAGCGCCGACGCGGGCACGTACCCCCACGCCTTGAGCCCCGCCCGGCCGCTCGGCCGGTCCCCCTGCGTGTAGTACCAGACGTCGTTCCCGCCCCGGTGCCGCCCGCCCCGCACCCAGCAGACGAACCAGCTCGGATCGGTGTCGAGGAACCCGACCCTGTCGCCCGCCCGCGCCTCCAGGTACACGTCCGTTCCCGGCACGTTCGGGCACTGGAAGAGGTGCGCCCATGTACGGCCCGTCCGCACGTCCTCGATGGTCCCCCGCAGATGGCGGCAGCCCGCCGCGGGGCCCGGCGCGGGCTCCCCGGGCGCCGCCACGAACGCCACCACGCCTCCCGCGAGCGCCGCCGCGGTGAGCCCCACGACCCCGCCCAGAGCGACCCGCCGCCCGGCACTCCGGCCGGCCGGGACTGCTGGCCGCGCCGTCCCCTCGTCCTCGCCTCGACCTTCTTCGTCCGCGCCCGCGCCCCGCACCTCAGGCTCCGCGCCCGCGCCCTCCACTTCTCCAGGCTCTGTGCCCGTGCCCTGCGCCCCTCCCGGCTCTACGTCCGTGCATTGCGCCTCTCCGGGGTCCGCGCCCGTGCGCTGCGTCTCTCCAGGCGTTGCGTCCGCGCTCTGCGTCTGGTCCTCGGGCGTGCCGGCGTGATGCTCGGCCGCGTCCGCGGAGTCGGGTCGGTTCAGGGTCTTCCATTGGGCCGTCCAGCGGGCCTGCTCGATCTCGACGTCAGGGTGGGCCCCGTAGCGCAGGCACGCCTCGGTGAAGCGGGCCGTGGCGGTCTCCGGAGGGCGGGTCAGGGGGTTCCTGCCGATGAGGGTGGAGACCGCGGCGGGGGAGAGGCCGGGGGTGCGCCCGCAGAGGGCGCGGTACTTCGGGGAGCCGCACCACGCGTAGAGGGCGCGGAGGGCGGCGGTGTACTCGGTCCAGGAGGCGGCGCCTTCGGGGGCGGGAGGCGGCGGCACGGGCGGCGTCTCGGGCAAGGCGTTCTCCTGCTGCTTGGCGAGGGGCGAAGCCCATTGTGGGCACAGGGAACGGCTCGTCGCCGCAGCACACGGCGTGCCGCCGCCCCAAGGACGGGACGGCGGCACGCCATGTCGCCTTATGTCAGCCGATGTCTCCGGGACGCCGCGGGATCACGCCGCGACGGAACGCTCCGCCTTCGGGCGCGGCCCGGCCACGACGCCGCGCGGGCCGGGGAACGCGTACCGGACGATCTTCTTCCAGGTGCTGCCGACCTGCCGGGCGAGGGGGCCGGTGTGGTACGGGAGGCCGTACTTCTCGCACAGGGCGCGGACGCGCGGCGCGATCTGGGCGTGCCGGTTGCTGGGCATGTCGGGGAACAGGTGGTGCTCGATCTGGTGGCTGAGGTTGCCGCTCATCAGGTGCAGCGCCTTGCCGCCGCTGATGTTGACCGAGCCGAGGAGCTGCCGGACGTACCATTCGCCCCTGGTCTCGCCGTCGAGCCGCTCCTCCTCGAAGACCTCCACGTCGCCGGGGAAGTGGCCACAGAAGATGATCATGTGCGCCCACACGTTGCGGAGGACGTTCGCGGTGAAGTTGGCGGCGAGGGTCTGCGCGAACTGCGGGCCGCTCAGCAGCGGGAACGCGAGGTAGTCCTTGCCCCACTGGCGGCGGATCTTGCGGCCGATCGCGCGCAGCTTCGCCCTGGTCTCCTCGGGGTCGTTCTCGCCCGCCATGATCTTGTCGATCTCGAGGTCGTGCACCGCGACGCCGTACTCGAAGAACATCGCCAGCAGCACGTTGTAGAGCGGCTGCGGCAGGTTCGCGGGGTGCCACCGCTGCTCGGGCGTGACGCGCAGGATGCCGTAGCCGACGTCCTTGTCCATGCCGAGGATGTTCGTGAACGTGTGGTGCACGACGTTGTGGGAGTGCTTCCACTGCTCGGCGGGCGAGACGTTGTCCCACTCCCAGGTGGTGGAGTGGATCTTCGGGTCGCGCATCCAGTCCCACTGGCCGTGCATGACGTTGTGGCCGATCTCCATGTTCTCCAGGATCTTGGCGGCGGCCAGCGTCGCGGTCCCGGCGATCCAGGCGGGCGGCAGCGAGGAGGCCATCAGCAGCGCCCGGCCGCCGATCTCCAGCCCGCGCTGCCAGCGGATGACCCGCCGGATGTACGCGGCGTCGGCCTCGCCCAGATCGGCGAAGACCTCGTCGCGGAGGGCGTCCAGCTCGCGGCCGATCGCCTCGTAGTCGGCCGGGGTGAGATGCGAGATGTCGGTCATGTCGTTCCCCCTGGTTCAGAGTTCGATCTCCACGGCGCCGGCGGCGGCCGAGACGCAGGTCTGGACGATGTCGCCCTCCTCGCCGTGCACCCGGCCGGTACGCAGATCGCGGACCCGGCCGGAACGCAGGCGGCCGACGCAGCTGTGGCAGATGCCCATCCGGCAGCCGCTCGGCAGCAGCGCGCCGGCGTCCTCCCCGGCGGTCAGCAGCGGGGTCGCGCCGCCCGCCTCGGTCTCGACGCCGCTGGCGGTGAACCGGACGCGGCCGCCCTCCGCGCCTTCCGTGCCTTCCCCGCCTCCGGCGGCGTTCAGCACGGGCTGGAACCGCTCGACGTGCAGCCGCCCGCCGTCCGCGGGCCAGTGCGCCGCGATCTCGTCCAGCATCGCGGCGGGCCCGCAGGCCCAGGTCTCGCGCTCGGCCCAGCCGGGGCACAGGTCGTCCAGCTCGGCGGGCTTGACGCGGCCGTGGACGGCGGTGTGGCGCTCGTGCAGCCGGAAGGCCGGGACGCGCCGGGCCAGCCCGCGCAGCTCGGCGCCGAAGATCACCTCGTCCTCGGTACGGGCCGAGTGGATCAGCACCGTGTCGGGCATCCCGCCGCGGGCCAGCCGGCGGAGCATCGCCATCACCGGCGTGATCCCGCTGCCCGCGGTCAGGAACAGCAGCCGCTCCGGCACGGGATCGGGCAGCACGAAGTCGCCCTCGGCGGGCGAGATACGGATGATCGTTCCGGGCCGGATCGCGTGCACCAGATGCCGGGACACCCGGCCGGCCGCCTTGACCGTGATGGTCAGCCGCCCGTCGGAGCGGGGCGGTGAGGACAGCGAGAACGTCCGCCAGTGCCGCACGCCGTCGAGGTCCACGCCGACCTTCAGCCACTGGCCGGGACGGTGTCCGGGCCAGCCCGTACCCGGCCTGATCAGGAGGGACGCCGCGCCGGGCGCCTCGTGCCTGACGGCCTCGATCCGGCCGCGCGGGTCGGCGGCGGACCACAGCGGGTTGATCAGCGTGAGGTAGTCCTCGGGCAGCAGCGGGGTGGTGAGGCGGCGCGCGGCGCCGGCCAGCCGCCGTATCGGAGTGCTCAACAGGGCCTCCCCGTGGCGCGGTAACTTACGCTTCCGTAACTTACGGTCGAGTAGGTCCGATCGGAAGGGGGGAGCCCGCAAAAGCGACGGGCATCACACCATCGCACGATGTAACAGTGCTTGGTGTAATGCCCGTTGATAAAGCGGGGTTCTGCTTTTGTCAGAACGGGGTGACCGGCCGCTCCTGCCGCACGCCGTCCACGAACACGTCGACCTTCTCGTCGTAGAAGCACACCAGCCCGGCCACGTTCTGGCTCTCGGGCAGCGGCGCCGGGTACGACCAGGCCAGATCCCTCTTCCCGAGCACCGACCAGTAGCGGGCCTCGCCCTTGTACGGGCAGCGCGTGACCGAGTCCGTCGGCTCCAGCAGATCCAGCCGGACATGCGTCTTCGGCAGGTAGTAGCGCACCGGGAGGCCCGTCTCGAACAGCAGGCGCGGGCTGCTCGACTCCGCCACCGTCACTCCGTCCACCTCGATCCGCACGTGCCGGGACGAGGCCAGCACGTCGACCCGGTGATGCGGGTCGCGCGGATGGGCGAACACCTCCTCGTCCTCCTCGAACCAGGACCCCATCGCGTCCCAGTCCAGCCGTACCAGCTCGGGCAGCGCGGCGGTCCGGCGCGCCGCGCCCGCCGCCTCCGCGCCGTCCACGCTGACCGTGTAGACGGTGTCGTCACCGTCCTCGCGCTCGTCCACCAGCTTCGCCCGGATGTCGGCGATCGGCACGTAGTACGTCGGGTAGTACGGGATCTCCCAGACCAGCGACGGCCGCGTGGTGTCCGCCACCAGCCGGCCGCCCAGGTAGGCCCGGACCCTCTTGGCGCTCTGCTCGACGCGCGGTTGTGAAGAGCTCATGTGAGGTGAACAACACCACCCGGCTCTCTCATCCAGATCTCCGGAACCCCGCCCACCCGCCAGGTCCCGGCCGGCGCGCCCGGCCGGGACCCGCTCCGACCGCTTTACGCGGCGGCCGCCTCGAACGGGCGGCCGCCGCGGAGCTCCAGGCGGGAGCCGGTGAAGCGGGAACGCATCCGGCGGTCGTGCGTGACCACCACCAGCGCCCCCTCGTACATCGCCAGGGCGTCCTCCAGTTCCTCCACCAGTGCCGGGGACAGGTGGTTGGTCGGCTCGTCGAGCAGCAGCAGGTCGACCGGGTCGCTCACCAGGCGGGCCAGCTCGATCCGGCGGCGCTGCCCGTACGACAGCTCGCCGATCCGCCGCCGCAGGTCACCGGGCCGGAACAGGCCCAGCGACAGCAGCTCCTCCGCGCGCTCCTCGGGCACGCCGCCCCGGCCCGCCGCGAACGCCTGGAGCACGGTCAGCCCGGGACTCCACGCGGACTCCTCCTGGCGCAGGAGACCTACCCGCCCCGTCACCCGTACGGAGCCCGCGTCCGGCCGCAGTTCGCCCGCCAGGACGCGCATGAGCGTGGTCTTCCCGGCCCCGTTCGGCCCGGTGACGAGCAGCCGCTCCCCGGCATTGATACGCAGGCCGGGGATGTGAAGACGGCCGTCCACCCGCACGTCACCGAGCTCCGCCCGCAACACACCCGCGCTGTCGTGGTGCGTGGCCGGCTCTGCGGCGGTGTCGGACTCGGTCTGTGGCGCGCTCCTGTCTTCGGCGTGGGTTGGGGCGAGTCGTGCCCTGAAGTGCAGCGGGTCGGGGGGTGCCTGGACGGGCGCGCCGGTCAGGCTCTCGACGCGCTGCTTGGCGTTGCGGATCCGGCTCATCGCGCCGTGCCCGCGGCCTCGCGCGCGGAACGGGCCGGCCGCGAAGACGGCCAGCGGCAGCTTGCGCGGGATGGCGTCCAGGCGTACGACGTTCCTCTCCACGAGGCGCCGGTTGCGCGCGAGCTCGTTCCGCCAGTCCTCGTACTCCCGCAGGCGGCGGCGCCGGTCGGCGGCCTTGGCGGCGAGGTAGCCGTCGAAGCCGTTGCCGAAGCGGGTCACCGCGCCGGAGTCCACCTCGAGGATCGTCGAGGTGACCCGGTCGAGGAACACCCGGTCGTGGGTGATCGCGATGACGGTGCCGCGGTGCGCCCTGAGGTGCCGTTCGAGCCAGGTGACGGCCTGGTCGTCCAGGTCGTTGGTCGGCTCGTCGAGCAGCAGCAGCTCCGGGGACGAGGCGAGCGTGGCCGCCAGCGCCAGCCGCGACCGTTCGCCTCCGGACAGCGTTCCGAGCGGCCGTTCCCGGTCGAGGCCGGGCAGGCCGAGGCCGTGCAGGGCGATGTCGACCCTCGCGTCCGCCTCGTACCCGCCGCGGGCCTCGAAGCGCGCGACGAGCTCGCCGTACGCTTCGAGGCCGTCCTCGGACAGGTCGGCCTCGGCCCGCCGCATCCGCGCTTCGAGGTCGCGCAGGTCGGCGAGGGCGGCGTCGATGGCGTCGCCGACGCTCGCGGTGGCCGGGAGCTCCAGCGTCTGCGCCAGGTAGCCGACCCCGCCGGGCGCGACGACGGCCGCCTCCCCGCCGTCCGGCCGGACCTCCCCGGCGATGATCTTCAGCAGGGTGGACTTCCCGGAGCCGTTGTCCCCGATGACGCCGACCTTCTCGCCGGGCTTGACGGTGAACGAGACGCGGTCGAGCACGGCGCGGTCGTCGTACCGCTTGGTGATGTCGGTGAGTGCCAGTTGGCGAGTGCGCATGAAGAGCGCCCTCCTGTTCTCGGCCAGGCCGTCAGAACGAACGATGGAGGCGAATCCGCGCACGCCAGAACCGTCCCGGAACGGGCTGCAAGGGGCAGGTGCGCGGATGGGGCGCGAGGGCGGCGGAGCAGGGCTCGACGCGGCGGCGCGCCAACTGATCACAGGAAGGACATCATCGCCGCCGAACATATAGATCAACTTGCTCGCGCGTCAACTCCCTTTCCCGCACGGCGGACTCCCTGACGCGACGAATACGGGCGGTGACCGGAGCGCCGCTGGAATCCCTCTCGCGCCGGGACGTAGCGTGGGCCTACTGCCGGGGACGACAGACGGGACGACCAGGTGCGCGCAACGAGTGTGATCGGCGTGACGATGGCGCTGACGCTGGCCGCCATGGGGTGCAGCGACGCCGCCGAGCGGCCCGAAGCGTCCCCCAAGACGCCACCGGCCGGATCGCCCGCGGGAACGGACGCGTTCTACAAGCAGCGGTTGGCCTGGTCCGACTGCGGGGGCGGCTTCCAGTGCGCCAAGGCCGAGGTCCCGCTGGACTACACCAAGCCCGCCGGCGGGAAGATGCGCATCGCCCTCATCCGCCAGCCCGCCAAGAACAAGGCCCAGCGCATCGGATCGCTGTTCACCAACCCGGGCGGCCCGGGCGGTTCGGGCGTCGACTTCATCCGGCAGGCCGCCGCGGGCTTCGGCAAGGACCTGCAGGAACGGTTCGACATCGTCGGCTTCGACCCCCGCGGCGTGGGCGCCAGCGACCCCGTGAAATGCATGGACGGCCCGCGCCTCGACAAGTACTTCAGTACCGACTCGTCCCCTGACGACCGGCAGGAGGTCGACACGCTCGCCGCTGAGAGCAGGAACTTCGTCCAGGCGTGCCGGAACAACTCGTCCGCCAGCCTCCCGTACGTCGGCACCGTCAACGCCGCCCGCGACATGGACATCCTGCGCGCCGCGGTGGGCGACGCGAAGATGACGTACTACGGCGCCTCGTACGGCACGTACCTGGGAGCGTTCTACGCCCAGCAGTTCCCCAAGAACGTCCGCGCGCTCGTCCTGGACGGCGCGGTCGACCCCAAGGTGTCCTCGACGCAGACGCTCGTCGAGCAGGCCAAGGGCTTCGAGACCGCGTTCCGCGCGTTCGCCGCCGACTGCGTCAAGCGCGCCGACTGCCCCCTCGGCAAGACCGAGGACGAAGCGGTCGACTACGTCTCGGACTTCCTCGCCAAGCTGGACAGGGCGCCGCTGCCGCAGCGCCGCGACACCCGCAAGGTCACCGAGTCCTGGGCCGCCACGGGCATCGCGACCGCCCTCTACGCCAAGGAGACCTGGAATCTCCTGCGCCAGGCCATCGACCAGGCCGCCAACCAGAACGACGGCACCCTCCTCATGGTCCTCGCCGACCAGATGGTCGAGCGCAAGGAGGACGGCTCGTACAGCAACCAGACCGCCGCCAACATGGCCGTCAACTGCGTGGACAAGCCCAACCCCGCGGATCTGGCCGGCTACGAGAGGTACGTGGGCACCGCCACGAAGGCGTCCCCGCAGTTCGGCCC
Source organism: Actinomadura sp. 21ATH (assembly GCF_041951345.1). Taxonomy (NCBI): domain Bacteria; kingdom Bacillati; phylum Actinomycetota; class Actinomycetes; order Streptosporangiales; family Thermomonosporaceae; genus Actinomadura; species Actinomadura sp. 21ATH. The sequence goes on from NZ_JBGNUR010000025.1 coordinate 27,319, forward strand.
CTTCGTCGTCTGGGGCGGCCTGCCCTGCGTCTACTGGCCCGTCCAGACCAAGGAGCGGCCCCAGGCCATCACCGCCAAGGGCGCGGCCCCCATCGTCGTGATCGGCACCACCCGCGACCCGGCCACCCCGTACAAGTGGTCCCAGAGCCTCGCCTCCCAGCTGGACTCCGGCGTCCTCCTCACCCTGGAGGGCGACGGCCACACCGCGTACCTCCAGGCCAACCCCTGCATCAGCAGGGCCACCGACCGCTACCTGGTCACCACGAAGCCGCCCGCGGACGGCACGGTCTGCCGCTGATGCACGCACTCCCCAAGACCCGGTAGACTGCTGCCCGCCGTCCTCGTACGGCGAACGCCGCCTTAGCTCAGTCGGCAGAGCGGTTCACTCGTAATGAACAGGTCATCGGTTCGATTCCGATAGGCGGCTCCAGGCCAGAGGCCCTCTCCCAGTTCGGGAGGGGGCCTTTTGCTTGCGGGCGCTTGCTGACAGGGCGTTTCGGGAGTCGCCGTGCCGGCCCGATGAGCGCGGGGAGCCCGTCAACGTGTCAGGTGCTCGCGGATCCTGTCGTTGACGAGGTCGAGGAAAGCGCCGTCGGCGGGTGACGAGTACGCCATCGTCGGGTCCGGGTAGATGGCGACGTCCACGCGTTCTCCGGCGGTGGAGACGACGGACAGCCCGGACGTCCTGCGTGCGGCGTTGACCCTCACCGTGGCCGGGGCGACCGTGGCGCCGGCGCTGGGAAAGGACCGCAGCGGCGCTGGGCGACCGAGCCCGACCCTCCACAGGGTGACCGCGTTCTGGTCGACGCTGAGGATGAATCCGGCCACGTGCCGCATGCCGAGCGTTGGACGGCACAGGAACGCGGGGCCGTTGCGGCGCAGTGCCTCCAGGATCCTGCGCTGGTTGCGGACCGCGAGCCATCCGTAGATCACCAGGGCGAGCAGCAGCAGGAGAGCCAGTGCCACGGCCGAGAGCAGGAACAGGGCGGCGTGCATCGGCCGACCGTAGCCCATCGGGCGCGCCGTGGAGCGGTCACCGGTCGCGCCAGGCGCGCTCCCATTGGCGGGTCAGGGCCGGGTAGACGATCAGGTAGCGGAACGGGGCGATGAGGGCCATGTAGAGCCGTCCGAAGCGGCCGTTCGGCTTGACCAGGACGGCCATCCGGAGTTCGTGGTCGCCGTCGCCGGACGGCACCCAGCCCAGATGCATGATCGTGTGGACGGTCCTGTTCGCGAGTTCGCGGGCGGCCTCGTCGGGGAGTTCGTAGACCGGGGTGAACGGGCTGCCGTCGGACGCCCCGTCGACGGTCGCGCGGAGGTCGGGCGGGGTGCGGTCGCGGAGCGGGGTGACGCGCGTTCCGAGGCCGGCCTTGTCCTTGTCCCAGCCGAGTAGGGCGCCCAGTTTCCAGCGGATGGCGAAAAGGAGGCGGACGGGGAGGCTCTGGTTGGCGAAGCCGCCGCCGGTGCGCATCGCGGCGAGCATGGCGGGGAAGTCGTCGGGTCCGGCGCCGGGGGTGCGGAACGACCACACGTCCTCGGTCTCGAAGTCGCGGGCGAGGTCGTGGATCCGCCATGGCCGCTCGGTGTGTGCCGTGCGAGGAAGCTTCATCGGCCGCTGCCGCCTTTCTATACGCTCGCGTATAAGGCGAGACTAGACCGGATATACGGTTCCGTATATTCGATGGCGGAGTGAGGTGGGGCACAACGTGGGAGCCGCTCGCGTACCGCGTGGGAAGTGGGTGGAGGAGGGGCTGCGGGTGCTGGCCGACGGCGGTCCGGACGCCGTCAGGGTCGAGGTGCTGGCCAAGCGGCTCGGCGTCACCAAGGGCGGGTTCTACGGGTATTTCGCCGACCGCGACGCGCTGCTGGAGGCGATGCTCGACGCCTGGGAACGGGAGAGCACCGACGAGGTGATCGAGCAGGTCGAGCGCGAGGGCGGCGACGCGAAGGCCAAGATCCATCGGGCGGGGATGCTCACGTTCTCCGGTGACCGGCTGCTGCCGATCGACATGGCGGTACGGGTCTGGGCCCGGCGGGACGAGGCGGTCGCCGCCCGGCTGCGGCGGGTGGACAACCGGCGGATGGACCTGCTGCGCGAGATGATCGGCACGTTCTGCGAGGATCCGGACGAGGTCGAGGCGCGCGGCTTCATCGCGTTCTGCGTGGCGATCGCCCACCATTCCATTACGGCCGACCATGAGGGGCGTGCCCGGGTCGACGTTCTGGTCCGCGCCGCCGATCTGCTGCTGGAGCGCGACGGCAGGTAAGGCGGCGGGCCGGTGCGCCGCGGATCGTCCGGGCGGCGCTGTCGGGGAGGTGGGAAATGGTCTCGCTGGTGGTTGTTTATGTGCAGGATCTTGAGGCTTGCGTGGATTTCTATGGCGGGCTCGGGCTGGAGTTCGCTCGGGAGCGGCATGGGGGCGGGCCCGTGCATTACGCCGCCGTTCTTCCTGGCGGGGGCGTGTTCGAGCTCTATCCGGCGACGGAGGAGAAGCGGACCGGGGCGGTACGGCTGGGGTTCGTGCTGGGGGACGGGGAGGGGCGGCGGGTGCTGCGGGATCCGGAGGGGCGGATCGTGGAGGTGTGCGGCGGTACGGCGTGAACTTCCCGCGGCCGGTGGGTACGAGGGGGTGCGTACCGGCGGGACGGAGGTGTGCGGTGGCGGAGCGGATCCGGCTCCAGCGGACGAAGGGGTGGCGCAAGCCCGAGGGCGCCGTCGTGGTGGCGCGGCCGTCCCGGTGGGGCAACCCGTGGCGGATCGGCAAGGGGATGACCCGGGAGGAGTCGGTCGCGCGGTTCACCGAGTACATCCGGGTCCGGCGGGACCCGCCGCCGGACTGGACCGACAAGATCGGCTACCCGGGGGACGAGGAGATCCGGCGCGAGCTCAAGGGGCGGGATCTGGCGTGCTGGTGCCCGCTGCCGGAGGAGGGGCGGCCGGACGTCTGCCACGCGGCGGTGCTGCTGAAGATCGCGTCAGGTGTCGACGAGGTCTAGTGCGCCCGGGTCGAGGTGGTGGAGGGCGGCCATGACGACGCGGGCGGTGAGTTCGCCGGCCGCGAGCGGGTCGAGCCCGGCGCGGAGGGCGTGGGCGGCGGCCTTGCCGGTCATGCCGACGAGCATGGCGGCGAGGAGGCCGGCGCTGGGGCCGGGCGGGCGGCCCTCGGCGGCGAGGTGGTCGCGGATCTGCGCGGCGACGGCATCGGTGATGGTGCCGGCGATCCGTTCCCGTACGGGGCCGAGGTCGCCGGGGGCACGGTCGTCGAAGAGGATCCGGAAGCCCTCGGGGTGGGCGGCGGCGAACGTGAACAGCGCCATCACGTAGGCGTGGACGCGCTGGTCGACGGGCCGGCCGGCGGCCGAGGCGTAGGCGTCGGTGACCCAGGCGCGGAGGCGGTCGCCTTCGCGGGCGAGGGCGGCGCGGTACAGCGCCGCCTTGTCGCCGAAATGGGCGTACAGGGTGGGTTTGGTGGAGTCGGCGCGCGCGGCGATGGCGCCCATGGTGGCGCGCTCGTAGCCGTGTTCGGCGAAGACGGCGCGGGCCGCGTCGAGGAGTTGCCCGTCGGTGGGGCGCGAACGTGTGCTTCGCCGTGGAGTACGGGCCGGAAGTTTGTCGCCCACGCCGTTAACCCTAGGGGCCGGGCGGGCTTTACTTCAGAGTAAAGCTCCGTCGAGCGGGAGGAACGGCCATGGCCCCTCGAAGACGGACCACCCTGGCCGGCGCGGTCGTGCTCGCCGTCGCCGGCCTGGCGGTGCCCGGGTACGCGACGACGCGGGTGGAGACGCCGGTCGCCACCTCATCGCCGGTCCGGGAGGTGGTGGAGTCGGTCGTGCGGCTGCGGATCCCGCTTCCGGGAACCGGGCATCCGCCGGAGTGCGACTGGGTGTCGTACCTGCGGTTCCGGCACCGGAACGGGCCCGCGGAGGCCGCCCGCGCGGACCGGATCCTCGTCGCGCAGCCCGGCGTGCTCGAAGGGGCCGCGGCGTTCGACGGCGTCGCGCGCAACACGATCGTCGCGGCGGCCGGGAAGGGCCGGTACGTGGAGTTGTGGGCCCTGGACCGCCGTTCCAACTGCCTTGAGGACAACACCGGGGTACGGGCGGGACTCGCGGCCCGCGACGCCCATCTGGCCGTCGACTACTACTACCGGAAGAAGCCCGTCGGCGGTCGCACGTTCGCCGGCTATCTCGGCAACGACCAGGTCCGCTTCCTTCAGGACGTCGGTATCGAGCGGACCGTCCGCGACCAGTACGAGCTGATGCGCAGGGAACTGCCCGACCCGGCCGTGCGCAAGGAGAAGGTGCTCTGCGGCGGCCATTCCCTCGGCGGCATGGTGACCGGATTCTTCGCCGTCTGGGATTTCGACGGTGACCATTCGACGACGGCCGACGCGGGCCACAACCAGTGCTCGGGGTATTTCGCGCTCGACAGCCGGATCCAGGCGGGCGGCATCGGGCTGGAACGGCTCGTACCGTCCAACGTGCTCCCCGAAGAGGGGACGACCCCGGACCTGATCCGGCTCGGGCTGGAGCTGGGGATCATCCCGCGGACCCTGTCGGCACCCGCGGTGATCAACGCCGAGACCATGAACCTGCTGGCCATCGCGGGCCTCGCGGCGCGCAACGATCCGGACGGGGAGTCCGACCTGTCCACGTACATCCCGGCGAGCTTCAACCAGGACACCACGTACCGGGTGCTGTTCTCCAAGGACTACGCGACGTTCCTGAGGGGGACGCCGACCGTGCGCGACTTCCGGTTCAGCAACGAGGCGGCGCTGGGCGGGCTGATGGACGACAACTCGGTGCCGCTGGGGTTCGTCCAGACGAGCGTGGGGTTCTTCGACGGCGGGCGGATCGCCGACAAGGACTTCCCGCTGCCGAACGACCTGGCCGGGCTGCCGCCGCTGGAGCCGCTGAAGCGCCTGGTCGGCACCGGCAGGAAGGCGATCCCGGACGAGCCGGGCGGGCCGCTCTACACGTGGCGCAACTACGACCGCGTGGGCGCCCCGGACGATCCGGTCCACAAGGGCAGGGACGGGAAGCCGTTCACGACGGCGGCCGACGAGGTGACCGACATCGGGCAGCTGGCGCGGAGCCTCGCGGAGCATCCGCTGGACTTCACCGAGGACTACTTCCCGACCCGGCTGGTCACCGACATCGCGTTCGGCGAGCACGAGGACGCGGTGCATGCCGGCGGGATCGCCGCGAACCCGACGATCCTGCTGCTGGCCGGGGACGGCGTGCTGCCGCCGCCGGAGCCGCGGGAGGGCGTGAAGCAGGTGGTCGCGCCCGGTTACCAGCACCTCGACGTGCTGACCGCGGCGGCCGTCCAGAACGGCGGGCGGCCGGAACGGATCTCGGTCGAGCTGGCGGCCTTCGCCACCGGCTGACCGCAAGGCGTGCGGAGGGCGCGAGCCCGCTTGCGGCCCCGTCGCTCGCGCCCTCCGCACTTCCGCCCGTGCCGGGACGGCCGGGGCGTGCTCAGGCGTCGGCCGGCGCCCGGTCCAGGTGCTCGGCGAGGATGGCGAGGTGGGTCTCGCGGGCCCGCGCGTGCAGGTCGCGGCCGGCGTCGGTGATCTTGACGAACACGCCGCGCCGGTCGGCCGCGCACATCGTGCGCTCGGCCAGGCCGTGCTTCTCCAGGCGGGCGACCGTGCGGGAGAGGGCGCTCTGGCTGAGGTACATGCCGGACTGGAGGTCCTGCATGCGGCAGTCGTCGCAGGCGGTCTCGACGAGCCGGTCGAGGGTCTCGAACTCGCTCATCGTGATCCCGTGGGACGCCTGAAGCTCGCGGTCCAGATGGCACGCGATCTCGTTGTAGCAGGTCAGCAGCGACCGCCACCGGTCCACCAACTCCATGGCGGGCATCCTAACATGCGCTCGCATTAGATGCATCTGCATTAAGTGCGTAGACATTGGATGCGTGTGCATGTAATGTCCTCCGCCGTGACTATCACCGAGACCCCACCCGCTTCAGCGGCCGCCCGGCCGGCCGGACGGAACGAGCAGACGTGGACGCCGCGCCTCTGGGGCGTCCTCGCCGTGCTGTGCGCCGTGCTGTTCCTGGACGGGCTCGACGTGTCCATGGTGGGCGTCGCGCTGCCGTCCATCGGCGCCGAACTCGGCCTGTCGACCACCGCGCTGCAGTGGATCGTGAACGGCTACGTCCTCGGGTACGGCGGCCTGCTCCTCCTCGGCGGCCGCACCGCCGACCTGCTCGGACGGCGCCGCGTCTTCCTGATCGCCCTGGCCGTGTTCGCGATCGCGTCCCTCATCGGCGGACTCGTCGACAACGGCGCGCTGCTCATCGCCACCCGCTTCGTCAAGGGCCTGGCCGCCGCGTTCACCGCGCCGACCGCCCTGTCCATCCTGACCACCACGTTCCACGAGGGACCGGCCCGCAACCGGGCGCTGTCGGTCTTCTCCGTCTTCGGCGCCAGCGGCTACTCGTCCGGGCTGATCCTGGGCGGGCTCCTCACCAGCTTCGGCTGGCGCTGGACGTTCCTGACCCCCGTGCCGCTGGCGATCCTGGCGCTGGTCGCGGGTTACGCGCTGATCCCGCGGGACCGTCCCGCCGCCGGCGGCGGCCACGACCTCGTCGGCGCCGTCACCCTCACCGGCGGCATGCTGCTCGCCGTCTACACCGTCGTCTCCGCGCCCGAACGCGGCTGGCTCGACCCGCTCACCGTGGGCTCGATGGTGCTGGCCGTCGCGCTGCTCGCCGGCTTCGTCGCCACCGAGAAGCGGGTCGCGCACCCGCTGGTCCGCCTCGGGATCCTGCGGGCGGGCTCGATCGTCCGGGCCAACCTGAGCATCATCGCGCTGTTCGGGTCGTACCTCAGCTTCCAGTTCATGATGACGCTCTACCTCCAGGACGTCCTGCACTGGTCGCCGCTGGAGATGGCCCTCGGCCTGCTCCCGGCCGGGCTGCTGGTGGCGTTCGCGTCCCCGTTCGTCGGCCGCCTGATCGACCGGTACGGGACGCCGCGCCTCATCCTCGCCTCGATGGCGTCCCTGAGCCTCGGGTACGTGTGGTTCCTGGCCACCGCCGGGAACTCGCCGGACTACACGGTCACGATCCTGCCCGCGATGCTGCTGCTCGGCGGCGGGTTCGCGTTCGGGTTCAGCTCCATCATGGCGCAGGCCACCGACGGCATCGACGACTCCGAGCAGGGCCTGGCCTCCGGGCTGGTGCACACCTCCGCCCAGGCCGGTGCCGCGCTGGTGCTGGCCCTGGTCACGGCCCTGGTCGCGGGCGGCTCCCACACCGGCACGGGCGGCGGGACGGACTTCGGCCCGTTCCACCCCGGCGTCAACCTGGTCACCGCCATCGCGCTCGTCGGGCTGGCCCTGAACGTCGTGCCGCTCCTGCTGCGCCGCCGCCACCGGCCGCAGCACGCCTGACGGCCTCCTGCCCGCTGCCCGAACACTGAACGAGGGCGCCCTTCTACTCAGGAAGGGCGCCCTCGCCGTGCGTCGGCCGTACGGCCGCGACCGTGTCACGTCACGGGGTCACGAGCGCTTCCAGAAGGCGCGCCGGGTCGTTCCCCTCGGCTGCTCGGGGGCGGGGGCGTCCCCCAGGAACGCGGCCAGGGTCTGGATCGCGCGCTCCCACACGGCGTCGGCCTCGCCGGCGGGACGGGCGATGGCGGGGTCGATCCGGTCGCGCAGTTCCTGGAGCTCCCGCGCGAGGGCGCGGAGGGGGGCGAGCGCCACCGGGTCGGCGCCGCCGGCGGACTCCAGGGAACGGAGCGCCTCGGCCAGGGCGGGCAGCGCCGCCGCGGTCAGGAAGTCCGTGCGGTCGCGATGCCGCCCCAGGCGCCCGGCCCGGAGGTCTTGGAGAAGGTCGCGCAGCGCCTCGCGCGCCTTGTCCTCGGACGCGGGCTCCGGGCGGCGCAGGCGCGGCGGGCCGCCGGGACGGCCGGGACCGCCGGTGCGGGCCGCGCCCCGGGCGCTCCCGCCCTGCGGGGCCGGCGCGGCGGGCGGGGGCGGCGGCGCGGACTGGGCGAGGTCCGTCCCGCCGGCCAGGAAGTCGGGGACGTCGAGGTCGTCCGCCGCGTCGTACGCCGCCCGGCCCATCGGCGCGGGCGGCGGACCGCCGTAGCCGGGAGGCGCCGGGGCCGCCGCGCGAACCGCCATCGGCATCGCCGCCGGCGCGGCACCGAAGGCCGGGGCCGCCCCCCAGCCGTCGGGGGCCTCGACCGGCTGGACGACCTGGTGCGGCCGCCCGCCCTCGGCGACGACCCGGCCGTCCACGGCGACGAACGCGGTGAAGCGGCACAGGACGCCGAAGCGCAGCGACGTGTCGATGATCCGCCGCTCCAGGTCGGCGGGGCCGCCCGTCGCGTACCGGTCCTCCAGGTCGCGCAGGTGCGCGCGGGCCCAGACGGCGCCCGCCGCGGGAGAGTCCGCCCGCGTGGCGGTGGCGTGCCGCTCCCAGCCCGTGCCGCCGGCCGATCCCCGCACGGTGATACCGCCGGACGGGGCACCGCGGTAGCGGCCGGAGACGACGAGCGGGACGCCCGGGTACAGGGCGCCGATGCGGCGCGGCGCCACCGTGTCCGGAACGATCTCCAGCCCCGCGGCCGCCAGCCGCAGCCCGGTGACCAGCGGGGACCCGATGCGGTGGTGGACGGCCTCCATGGCCTCGTCCAGCCGGTCCTCGGACTCGACGAGCTCGCAGCGCCCGTTCCCGGCCTCGGCCAGGCGGTGCAGGAACCCGGCGTTCACGGCGCGGTCGATGCCGACCGTGTGTACGCGCACGCCCTCCAGCCGGGGCCGGAGCCGGGCCAGGATCTGGTCCTCGTTCGCGATCTGGCCGTCGGTGATGAGGACGAGCACCCGGTCACGGCCGGGGTCGGCGAGCAGCCCGCACGCCTCCTCCAGCGGTGCGAGCATCTCGGTGCCGCCGCGCGCGCCGAGCCCGGCCAGGTGCTCGACCGCCCGGAACCGGTTGCGGTCGGTCCCCTCGGCGAGCCCGTACCCGAGATCGCGCGGGCGCTCGACGACGTTGTCGAACGACAGCACCGCGAACCTGTCCGCGCCCGTCAGCGTGTCGACGATCCGCCCGGCCGCGCGCCGCGCCGCGACCATCTTCCAGCCGTGCATGCTGCCCGAGCGGTCGAGGATCAGCACGACGTCCCGGGGCGCCGGACGGCTCTCGCCGCTGGGGAGGACGGTCAGCGTGAACGTCCCCTCGTCGCCTTCCGTGTCCGGGGTGACGGCCAGGGCGGGGGCGTCCGGGGAGGCGTACGCCAGGCGCAGGATGAAGTCGCGGTTCAGCCGCTCTCCGGGGTGCAGCCGGATGCTCGTGCGCCCTCCCGCGGTGTCCCCGGTGTCTCCGGCGTCCCCGGTGTCCTCGGTCACGACGTGGAGCGCCGACTGGATCCCGGCGAGTTCCAGGCCGGCCGGGTCGACGTCCACGGCGATCGACAGCCGTACCGGGTCGGGGAAGCCCGGCAGCAGCACCGGCGGGCTGATCCGCGAGGCGTCCGGCGCCGCGTCGGTGTCGGCCCGCACGCCCGCCCCGGCCTGCTCGCCGTCGAGCGGCGCGCCCGGAACGTAGCGCGGCGCCACGACCAGCGGGAACCGGAACGTGGCCGCGCCGTCCTCGTACGGCAGCGGCTGGTTCAGCGTGAGCCGCACGGTCACGCGCTCGCCCGGCAGGATGTTGCCCACCCGCATCGTGAAGACGTCGGGCCGGTCCTCCTCGGCGATGGCGGCCCGCCGCCCGGCGGCGATGGCGGTGTCGTAGTCCTGGCGGGCCTGGCCGCGCTCCTTGAGGACGCCGTCGATCACCCGGTCGGCGGCCTCCATCCGGAGCGCGGTCACGGCCGCGCGGGCCGGCAGCGGGAAGATGTAGGTCGCTTCCAGGGGCTCGTCGTACGGGTTGCGGAACCCCTGCTCCACCTCGATGCCGGCCGCCAGGCCGGCGATGCTCGCGCGCACGTCGACGCTGTCGAGGGGCAGGTTGCCCCGCCCGGTGCTCAGCGCGCCCAGCCCGCCCTCGTCGGGGGCCGGCGGTACGGCGGTCTCGGGAAGAGGATCGATGCGAACGGTCACTGTGAACTCCCGGATGGGTCGTCGGGCGCGGCGTCGGCGGACGTGGCGCGAGGGGGCGCCATGTCGGTGGGAAGGGCCTCCGTGGGAGGGGTTTCGGGCGGTGGGGGCGAAGCGGGTTCGATCAGGCCGCGCCGCCGTAGCTCCTCCAGTAGCGGTCCGGCGGCCGCCGTGATGGCGGCGAGGTCGTCGTCGCCGAGCGCGGGGACGTCCAGCAGGAGCGTGAGCCCGTCCGCGAGCCGCACCCCCTGGACGACCGGAGGCCGCGGTACTGCCCCGCCGCCGTCGAACGCTGATGTGGGGGCGGCCGTAGAGGGGGCGGCCGCGGGCGTCCAGAAGCGGGAACGGCCGAGGCTGGGCGCGGCGGCGGGTGCCTCAAGCGGCGGGGGTGCCGCTGCGGGGGCGGGGCCGGGTGCGGGGAGGGCGGCGATGCGGCTGAGGTGGGTGTCGGTCGCGCCCGCCAGCTCCGCCTGGATCTGGGCGATGGTGCGGCCCTCGGCCTGGCGGCGCTTGACGGCGACGAGCTGGCGGAGGTGGCGCGGGCCGTACAGGGCGGTGCGCCCGCGGCGGCCCGAGGGCGGGTCGACCAGCCCGATGGTGGTGTACCAGCGGATCAGCCGCTCGTTCGGCATGTCCCGCACCCGGCCGTTGACCTGCACGGAGTCGCCGGCGGAAAGGGCCTCGACGGCCCGCTCCGCCAGTTCCGCGATGGTCCACGTGCTCTCCATGCCCCGATAGTGACACTGTCATTATGACACTGTCAATATCGCGAGTCCGGTGAAGCCCTTGAACGCGGCGGAGCATCGGCGCACGCTTGCAGGAGCCGGGAGAGGTGGGCGGGAAGGGGCTTTCGGTGCGCAGCGTTGGGGGTGGCGGCACGTCCGGCGCCGGCGACTCGGCGTGGTCGCGCTACCGCGCGCTCGCCGGGCGGGACCGGCGCGAGCGGCTGGTCGTCCAGGCCGTGCTGGCGGCCGGGGCCGGGGTCGTGGCGGCCGGCGTCGCGGTGTGGTGGGCGGGGATCGCCGTCGCCGCCGCGGTCTTCGCCGGCCAGGCGGTGTACGGGCGGGCACGGCCGGGCGCGGCGACCGAGTGGCGGCGGGGCGCGCTGGCCGAGCGCCGGACGGGCCGCCGGCTGGCCCGGCTGGATCCGGCGGCCTTCCACGTCCTGCACGACCGGGTGCTGCCGGACTCGAAGAGCAATCTCGACCATCTCGTCATCGGCCTCACCGGGGTGTACGCGATCGCGAGCCGCCGGTGGCGCCGGGGCGTCCGGCTGCGGTCGGAGCAGGGGCGGCTGTGGGCGGGGAGCAGGCCCGCGGCCGGCGTGGACGTGGCGGCGCACGCCGCGACCCTGGTGGAGAAACTGCTGGCGGACGAGCTGGATCATGTCGTCGAGGTCGAGGCGGTCGTGGCCGTGCACGGGGCGCGGGTGCCGCGGGAAGGGCTGCGCCACGGAGAAGTGGAATTGCGTTCGGTCCGGTCCCTTCCCGGCGGTATCGCGGGGCGTCCGGTGATCTTCACGAGTGCGCAGGTCACGACCATCGCGGCCGCGGCGGAGCGGGTGCTGCCGCCCATGATCCCATTCTGACTCGGGGTTATTCCGGGCGTGGGCACGAGCGGACGTAGTACGACAAGACCGAATAAATAGCACAATCCACAAACCGTTTCCGGGAACGGCCTCATAACGACGCTCGTCCCTGAGTTCGAATCTGTGAAATTGGCTGTCAAGCGGCCGCCGACCCTTTAGTTTTCTTTCCATGGACGACCACCACCTGGTCGAGGCCCTCCGCGCCCGCGACCCCGGCGCGGCCGGTGCCGTCTACGACGCCTACGCCGACCGGCTGTACGCGTACTGCTGGTTCCAGCTGCGCTGCCGGGACGCCGCCCAGGTGGCCCTGCGCGACACGTTCATCGTGGCCGAGGCGCACGCCGCCAAGCTGCGCGACCCCGACCGGTTCGGGCCGTGGCTGTACGCGCTGGCCCGGCTGGAGTGCGGCCGCCGCCCGCCGCGGCCCGGACAGGAGCCCGACCTGCCCGTCGCCAGCCACGACCAGGACGACGTCGACCAGCGGATGATGGCCTGGCAGGCGGTGCTCGGCCTGGCCGCCGACGAGCGGGAGCTGCTGGAGCTGCGGATCCGGCACCAGCTGTCGGTGGACGACCTGGCGGCCGTCCAGGACCTGCCCGTACGGGACGCGCAGGACGCCCTCGACGCCGCGCACGCCGCGCTGGAGACGGCGCTGACCGCCGAGATCGTCGCGCACCGCGGCCCGTACGGCTGCGACGAGCGCGGCCGCCTCCTGCGCGAGCGGCGCGGCGGGCTCGACCGGGAGCTGCGCGAGCGGCTGGCCGGGCACGCGCGCGACTGCGCGACGTGCGCGGCGCTGCTGCCCCGTACCGTCTCGGCGGCCAAGGTGTTCGGGCTGCTGCCGCGCGCGGACCTGCCCGCCGAGCTGCGGGTGCGCGTGATGAGCGCGTTCCTCGACCCCGACCTGGTGGGCTACCGGCTGTTCGTGGCGACGCGGGTGGACGGGCTGGCGCCGAGCGGCTTCCCGCTGCGGTCCCGCCGCGCCCGGGCCGCCGCGTCCGCGGAGAGGCCCCGGCGGCGCCGGCGCTCCAGGCGGCGGGGCCGCGGCCAGGGCGGCGGCCACGGGCGCGGGCGGCGGCCGGACGTCCCGCTCCCGGACGACTCCGGGCGGCGCCGCTCGGTCGCGTGGCTGGCGGTGGGCGCGGTCGCGGCCGCCCTGCTGCTCAGCTCGGGGGCGGCGCTGCTCCGGCTGGGCGGGCACGGAGCCGGACGCCCGCAGGCGGTCGTCACCGGCGATCTCGGGTCGCCGGGCGGCGCGGCCCCGGCCCGGCCCGGACGGTCCGCCGGCGGTCCGGGCGTGCCGGTCTCGGCGACGTTCCCGCTCGGGGCGCTGGCCACGTCCGCGCCGCCGACCGCGCTGCCGTCCCCGCCCGCCGGCGGCGGCACCGGCGGAGGGGCGCACGGGGAGCACGCGCCGCGTCCCGGCGAAGGGGCGCTCGCCGTCTCGCCGCTCTTCCTCGACCTGGCGGACGGCTCGGACGGCACGGTCGAGCTGCGCGCCGAGGGCGGCCCGGTCGACTGGCGGGCCACGACCTGGGGCCCGGTACGGGCGAGCCGCGCGTCCGGCCGCCTGGAGGCCGGCGAGTCGGCCAGGATCGCGGTGCACGTGTCCCGTACGGCCCGTTCCCAGGGGGAGGGCGGCCTCGCCTTCACGCCGGGCGGCGCGGAGGTCCGCGTCACCTGGCGGCCCGCTCCGGACCCGGGCCCCGGCCCGTCGCCGGACCCGTCGCCGACGGCGCCCGGGCCGCGGCCGACGCCGACCCCGACGCCCTCGCCCACCCGGCCCCCGGCGGAGCCGTCGAGCCCGCCGCCCTCCGCGCCGCCGCCGGACCCGTCCGATCCGGGGACCCCGCCCGGCTCCGGCGGCACGCCGGCCGCCCCCGCCGGATCGGGTTGACCCGACGCGAGTCGATCATGCGGTGTGCCTCGGCCGCACTCCGGGTAGAGCGATGACTACCCTGAGTACTTGATCACTCGCTCAGCGGTGCGACGCGGTAGGGGGAACCGTGGTCCTGAGGACAACCGGCGCCGGGGCACGCCTGGCCGCCCTCGCGCTGGCCCTGGCGGCGCTGACCGCCGCGACACCGCCCGCGGCACCGGCCCGGGCGGCGGCCGACCCGGCGCCCAGCGCCCGCGACGTCGCCGCGAGCAGGGAGCGCGTCCGCGAACGGGCCGCCGAGGCCGGCCGCACCAAGGCGCGGCTGGCGCAGGCGAGCGCCGAACTGGACCGGCTCGCCGCGGCGACCGCGCAGGCCGTCGAGCGCTACAACGGCGAGCTCGTCATGATGCGCCGGGCGCTGGCCGGATACGTCCAGGCGCGGCTCCGCCAGGAGGAGGCGCTGCGCCGCGCCGAGGAGGCCCGGCGGGAACTGGCCGCGTTCGCCGCCGACGCGTACCGGATCGGCGACCCGTCCCTGCCCGCCGTCGTGTCCGGCACGGGCGGCCCGCAGGGGTTCATGGACCGCGCCGGGATGGTGCAGGCGCTCGCGCGGCAGCGGACCGGCATGATCGAGCGGGCCGCCGCGGCCCGCACCGTCGCCGGCCTGTTCCAGCGGCAGGCGCGGGCGGCGTTCGACGAGCGCCGCGCCGCCGCGATCCGCGCCGCCCAGGCCCGGCAGGCCGCCGAACGCGCCGTCTTCCAGCAGCGGGAGGCCGTGCGGCGCATCGAGGCGGAGCAGCGGCGGCTGCAGGAGAGCCTCGGTGAGGCGCAGGCACGCGCGCTGCGGCTACAGCGGGAACGCCAGGAGGCCCTCGAAAGAGCCGAGATCCGGAGCGCGAGAGCGCCGTCCAACGGGACCGGAGCCGGAGCCGCCTCCGGCACCGCGAGCCGTCCGGTGGCGGCGGCGCGCCGCGGCTCGGTCGTCGTGCGGGCCGCGCTCCGGTGGCTCGGCACGCCCTACTCCTGGGGCGGTGGCAACGCGAGCGGCCCCAGCTACGGGATCGCGCACGGCTCCCGCATCCACGGCTTCGACTGCTCCGGCCTCGCCCTCCACGCGTGGGCGAAGGCCGGCGTCCGCCTCGACCACTGGACCGGAACGCAGTGGACGTCCGGCCCGCGCGTCCCGCTGAACCGGCTCCGCAAGGGCGACCTCGTCTTCTTCGCCCGCGACACGTCGAACCCCGCGACGATCCACCACGTCGGCATCTTCGTCGGCGACGGCCGGATGGTGGAGGCGCCGTACACGGGCGCGCGCGTCCGCGTGTCGAGCATCTGGCGCGACGGGCTCATCGGCGCCGTGCGCCCCGCGGGCTGAAAACCGCCCCGTGAAGCGAAACACTCCCGTACGGCCGTGCTGTACGGAAGTGTTCCGGCTCACCGGGCGGCAGGAAGCGGAAGCGCGCCGGTACGCCTCAGTGGCCGCCCTGCTCGGCGGCGCGCTTGAGGGAGCGCTCGATCTCCAGTTCGGCCTCGACGCGGCCGACCCAGCTGGCGCCCTCGACGGACTTGCCGGGCTCCAGGTCCTTGTAGACCTCGAAGAAGTGCTGGATCTCCAGCCGGTCGAACTCCGGCACGTGGTGGATGTCGCGCAGGTGCTCCTGGCGCGGGTCGGTCGCGGGCACGCACAGCACCTTGTCGTCGCCGCCGGCCTCGTCGGTCATCCGGAACATGCCGACCGCGCGGCAGCGGATGAGGCAGCCGGGGAACGTCGGCTCCTGGAGCAGCACCAGCGCGTCCAGCGGGTCGCCGTCCTCGCCGAGGGTGTTCTCGACGAACCCGTAGTCGGCCGGATACTGGGTCGCGGTGAAGAGCATCCGGTCGAGCCGGATGCGACCGGACTCGTGGTCCACCTCGTACTTGTTCCGCTGGCCCTTCGGGATCTCAATGGTGACGTCGAAATCCAAGGTGTCCTCCGCTCCCTGCGCGGTCGCAGTGCATAGTCTTTCGGGGTCCGTGCGGGTGAGGCCGACCCTCACGGTGGGTGTTCCCATATATAAGGATGTCGCACGTTGGTGAGTGGTGAGTGGGAGAGGGGCGGTCAGGTGCCGGAACAGGCCACCCGCCTGCTGTCGATCACGCTGTCCCTCCTCATCGTCTTCACCGCCTCCGCCGGGGTGGCAGTGGCGAAACTCACACCGGCGCGCCATCTGTCGCCGCAGCCCCCGTCCGTCGCCGGGCGCGAGCCCGTCCAGGCCGCCGCGGCGGGCGGCCTCGCACCGTACGCCGCCGGCGCGCCGATGCCCGACCCCGCCACCCTGGCGGGGCGGCTGACCCCGCTGGTACGGGACGCGCGCACCCGGATCGGCGCGGTGGTGACCGACGTCGAGACGCGGCGCACGCTGTTCGCCGCGGACGCCGGCCGGCCCGCGACGCCCGCCTCCACCACCAAGCTGATCACCTCGGTGGCGGCGCTGGCCACGCTCGGTCCCGCCCACCGGATCGCCACGCGGACGGTCCGGGGCGCCGGCGGCGCCGTCGTGCTGGTCGGAGGCGGGGATCCTACCGTGACCGCGCGGCCCGCGCCCGCACCGGGGGACGGTACGGACGGTGAACGCCCGGTGTACGCCTCCCTCCCCGACCTGGCACGGCAGACCGCCGCGGCGCTGAAGGCGTCCGGGGTGCGCGAGGTCCGGGTGGACTTCGACGTGTCGGCGTACGAGGGTCCCCGTACCGCCGCGGGCTGGAAGCCCAACTACCTCCCGGACGGGGAGCTGGCGCCGCCGTCCGCGCTGACCGTGGACGAGGGCCGCGTCAGGCCGGGGGACCCGACCGTGCCGACGCGCGTCGCGAACCCGCCAGCGGCCGCGGCGGCGACGTTCGCGCGGCTGCTGGCGCGCCACGGCGTGAAGGCCGAGGCGGGACGCCGGGTCACCGCGCCGGAGGGGGTCGCGCGGCTGGGGGCCGTCCAGTCGCCCACGGCGGCCGAGCTGGTCGAGCACCTGATGACGGAGAGCGACAACGACGTGGCCGAGGCGATGGCCCGGCAGGTCGCGATCAAGATGGGCCGGCCGGCCTCGTTCGACGGCGCGTCCCGGGCGGTGACGGAGGTCCTGGCCGGGCTCGGCGTCCGGTCCGGCATCCAGGTGAACGACGGCAGCGGCCTGTCGACCGCCAACCGGATCACCCCGGCCGCGCTGGCCCAGGTGATCTCCGTGGCCGCCTCGGCGGCGCGTCCGGAGCTGCGCGCGGCGATCACCGGGATGCCGGTCGCCGGGTTCTCCGGGACGCTGAACATGCCGCGCTACACCGCCCCGTCCAGCCGGGCCGGGGCCGGGGTGGTGCGGGCGAAGACCGGGACGCTGGCCGGGGTGAGCACGCTCGCCGGGGTCGCGTACGACGCCGACGGCCGGTTGCTGGCGTTCGCGTTCATGATGGGCGACGGCGAGGGCGCGGTGGACCCCGGGCACCTCGACCGGCTGGCCGCCGCGGCCGCCTCCTGCGGCTGCTGACGCCGCATCGGGGAGTGCCTGCGGAAATATGCGATATCCGGCTGGTTCGGGCTGGTTCGGTGCCGTCTCCGCGTGTGGCGAACGCCGTACGGGAGATAACCAGAACGGTCGTTCGTTGAACGATCGAGCACGGGCGCTCCGGCGCCGGGACCCGAACGTACGGTGGAGTACATGAGCGCCTCAATGATCGACTGGAACCTGGCCGTCCAGACCGGCACCCGGCTGCTCCGGCCCGGTCCGCAGGTCGCCCAGGACGAGGCCCGCGCGGTGGTGGAGCAGCTCCGCGAGCTGTCCCGGACCGCGCAGGGGCACGTCCGCGACTTCACCGGGATGCGGTCGGCGGAGGAGGATCCGGCCCCGGCGACGATCGTCGACCGGCCCGGCTGGATCCGCGCCAACGTGGACGGCTTCCGCGTGGTGCTCGAACCGCTCATGGAGCAGATGCAGGAGCGCCGCGGCTCCGGCGGCCTGAGCGGCGGCGCGGGCGGCGTGGTGGTCCAGGCGGTCGGCTCCCGGGTGACGGGCGTGCAGGTCGGGGCGCTGCTGGCGTACATGGCGGGCCGCGTCCTCGGCCAGTACGAGCTGTTCCTGCCGCCGGACCCGTCGGGCCGCAACCCGACCGGCCGGCTCACCCTGGTGGCGCCCAACATCGTCCAGGTCGAGCAGGAGCTCGGCGTGGACGCCCGCGACTTCCGCCTGTGGGTCTGCCTGCACGAGGAGACGCACCGCACGCAGTTCACCGCGGTGCCGTGGCTGCGCGAGTACGTGCAGGACCAGATGACGCGGTTCCTGCTGGCCTCCGACCTCGACCCCGGCGCGATGCTCGACCGGATCAAGGAGGCGGCCGACGCCGTCGTGGACGCCGTCCGGGGCGGCGAGGGCAACCTGATCGACGCGATCCAGTCGCCCGAGCAGCGCGAGATCCTCGACCGCCTCACCGCCGTGATGACGCTGGTCGAGGGGCACGGCGACTACGTGATGGACGCGGTCGGCCCGGAGGTCGTCCCGTCCGTCCAGCAGATCCGCTCCCGCTTCCAGGGCCGCCGCGAGGGCGGCGGCCGGATGGACAAGACCATCCGCCGGCTCCTCGGCATCGACCTGAAGATGAAGCAGTACGCCGAGGGTTCGCGCTTCGTCCGCCGCGTCGTCGCCGAGGTCGGCATGGACGGCTTCAACAAGGTCTGGGAGTCGCCCGAGACGCTCCCCACCCACGCCGAGATCAAGGAGCCGGCGCTGTGGATCGCGCGGGTCGCCGCCACGCCCGCCATCGACGCGCCGCCCGCCGCCGGGGAGGGCTGAGCTTCCCGCGCCCCCGCCCGTACGGCAGCATGGACGCGTGATCGACGGCATGCGGCCGGCGCGGGCGGAGGAGGCCCATGGGGCCTGACCCCGCGGTGGCCCAGGTACGGAGCGCCGTCCGGCGGGTGCTGGACGGGCTGCCGCCGGGCGCCATGGTGCTCGCGGCGTGCAGCGGCGGCGCCGACTCGCTGGCCCTCGCGGGCGCGCTGGCGTTCGAGGCGCCGCGGTCGGGCCCGGACGGGCGGCCCGCCGGGGCCGTCACGATCGACCACGGACTTCAGGAGGGCTCGGACGCGCGGGCCGCGCGGGTCGTCCGGACGCTGGCCGACCTCGGACTCGACCCGGCCGGCTCGGTCGCGGTGACCGTCGGCGAGCGCGGCGGGCCGGAGAACGCGGCGCGCGAGGCCCGCTACGAGGCGCTGGACGGCGCCGCCGTACGGCTGCGGGCCGCCGCCGTGCTCCTCGGGCATACGCGGGACGACCAGGCCGAGACCGTCCTGCTGGGCCTGGCGCGCGGGTCCGGGGCGCGTTCCCTGGCCGGGATGCCGCCGTCGTTCGTGCGCAGGTCCGCCGGGGACGGGGCGGAGGTCCTTTACGCGCGGCCGCTGCTCGACCTCGGCAGGGCGACGACGCGGCGCGCGTGCGAGGCGATGGGGCTGGACCCCTGGGACGACCCCCACAACGACGACCGCGCCTACGCGCGCGTGCGCGTGCGGCACGATGCCCTGCCCGCACTGGAGAAGGCCCTCGGACCCGGGATCGCCGAGGCCCTGGCCCGTACCGGCCGGATGCTGCGCGACGACGCCGACGCGCTCGACGAGCTCGCCGCGGGCGCCCACGCGGAGGCGGCGGCCGCGCCCGGCGAGCTCGACGTCGAGCGCCTCGCGGGACTGCCGCGGGCCGTCCGCACGCGGGTGCTGCGCATGGCGGCGATCGAGGCGGGCAGCCCGCCGGGGACGCTCGCCGCGGTCCACGTCGAGGAGGTGGACCGGCTGGTCACGGCGTGGCGGGGGCAGCGGCACGTCGACCTGCCCGGGAGCGTCAGGGCGTTCCGGCGATATGGCAGGCTGCTCTTCGGCCCGGCGTGACCCGCGGGCCGCGACCGTCACAAGAGGGTGGGATTCGTGGACGAGAAGGACCTGGGCGCCGACCTGGCGAAGGTGCTGATCCCCGAGGACCGGCTGCGGGCCAAGGTGCGCGAGCTGGCCGAGCAGATCGACGCCGACTACGCCGGCAAGGACCTGCTGCTGGTGGGCGTCCTCAAGGGCGCCGTCATGATCATGGCCGATCTGGCGCGGGATCTGCACACCCCGGCCTCGATGGACTGGATGGCCGTGTCGTCGTACGGCTCGGGCACCAAGTCGTCCGGCGTGGTGCGGATCCTCAAGGACCTCGACACCGACATCCTCGACCGCCACGTGCTGATCGTCGAGGACATCATCGACTCCGGTCTCACGCTGTCCTGGCTCGTCAGCAACCTGCTCTCGCGCAAGCCCGCGTCGCTGGAGATCTGCGCGCTGCTGCGAAAGCCGGAAGCGGTCAAGACCGAGATCGAGTGCCGCTACCTGGGCTTCGACATCCCGAACGAGTTCGTCGTCGGCTACGGCCTCGACTACTCCGAGAAGTACCGGAACCTGCCGTTCGTCGGAACGCTCGCCCCGCATGTTTACGGCGGCTGACCCGGCCCCCTAGCGTGGCCGGGTGCCGTTTGGCAAGGGGCGGGAGCGTGGGAACGTGACCCCCAGGGAACAACGGGACGTACCGGATCGTTGCATGGAACGTCGGCGGGAACATCAGATGCGGGTACATCGAAGGCGAGGAGGGCCCAGCCGCCTGGCTGCGTCCGCTGTGCCCTGCGGTGTACCGTCGATATCCCGGGCTTCGTGTCGGGAGGCCATTAAGGAGGCCGTCACGGTGGACCTTTACGCATCCACGCGGGCGGCCGGGCGAGCCGGCCGCGAAGCCCGCGGAGCAAGGACCCGGTTCACAGTGGCGCGCGTCCCTCGGGACGGGCGAATCGCAAGGTCAGGAGGGACGGGCCCCGAAGGGGTAACCGGATAAATGGACGTGAAGCGCTATTTTCGCGGGCCGCTGCTGTGGATCCTGCTGTTCGGCCTCTTGGTCGCCCTCATCATGTGGGGCGTCAACCCCGGCCGTTCCTACGAGAAGACCGACACCTCCAAGGTGGTCCAGTCGATCGCCGCGGGCCAGGTGAAGTCCGCCAAGATCATTGACAAGGACCAGCGGATCGAGGTCACCCTCAAGGACGGCAAGCAGCAGCAGGCGTCCTGGGTCGACGGCCAGGGAGTCCGCCTGCAGGAGCAGCTGCAGCAGCAGGCCCAGCAGGGCAAGCTGCCCGGCGGTTACAACGTCGAGGTTCCCAAGCAGAGCGTTTTCCTGAACCTGCTGTTCAGCCTGCTGCCCATCGTCGTCATCGTGCTGATCTTCCTGTTCATCATGAACCAGATGCAGGGCGGCGGCTCGCGGGTGATGAACTTCGGCAAGTCCAAGGCCAAGCTGATCACCAAGGACACCCCCAAGACCACCTTCGCCGACGTGGCCGGGGCCGACGAGGCCCTGGAGGAGCTGGAAGAGATCAAGGACTTCCTGCAGAACCCGGCGAAGTTCCAGTCCATCGGGGCCAAGATCCCCAAGGGCGTGCTGCTGTACGGCCCGCCCGGCACCGGCAAGACGCTGCTGGCCCGCGCGGTCGCCGGCGAGGCCGGGGTGCCGTTCTACTCGATCTCCGGCTCGGACTTCGTCGAGATGTTCGTCGGCGTCGGCGCGTCCCGCGTCCGCGACCTGTTCGAGCAGGCCAAGGCCAACGCCCCCTCGATCATCTTCATCGACGAGATCGACGCCGTCGGCCGGCACCGCGGCGCCGGGCTCGGCGGCGGCCACGACGAGCGCGAGCAGACCCTCAACCAGCTGCTGGTCGAGATGGACGGCTTCGACGTCAAGGGCGGCGTGATCCTGATCGCGGCGACCAACCGTCCCGACATCCTCGACCCGGCGCTGCTGCGCCCGGGCCGGTTCGACCGGCAGGTCACCGTGGACCGTCCCGACCTGGAGGGCCGCAAGGGCATCCTGCGGGTCCACGGCCGCGGCAAGCCGTTCGCGCCGGACGTCGACCTGGACGTGATCGCCCGCCGTACCCCCGGCTTCACCGGCGCCGACCTGGCCAACGTGATCAACGAGGCGGCGCTGCTGACCGCCCGGTTCGACCAGAAGCTGATCGACATGGACACCCTGGAGGAGTCCATCGACCGCGTCATGGCCGGGCCGGAGCGCAAGACCCGGGTGATGTCGGAGAAGGAAAAGAAGATCATCGCCTACCATGAGGGCGGGCACGCCCTGGTGGCGCACGCGCTGCCGAACTCCGACCCCGTGCACAAGGTGACGATCCTGCCGCGCGGCCGCGCCCTGGGCTACACCATGACGCTGCCGATGGAGGACAAGTTCCTCACCACCCGGTCGGAGATGTCCGACCAGCTGGCGATGCTGCTGGGCGGCCGCACCGCCGAGGAGCTGGTCTTCCACGAGCCGACCACCGGCGCGGCCAACGACATCGAGAAGGCCACCTCGATCGCCCGCAACATGGTCACCGAGTACGGCATGAGCGAGCGGCTCGGCGCCCGCAAGTTCGGCACCGGCGCCGGCGAGGTCTTCCTCGGCCGCGACATGGGCCACGAGCGCGACTACTCCGAGGACATCGCGTCCGCGATCGACGACGAGGTCCGCCGCTACATCGAGTCCGCGCACGACACCGCCTGGGAGATCCTGGTCGAGTACCGGGACGTCCTGGACGACCTCGTGGTCAACCTCATGGACAAGGAGACCCTGTCCAAGGACCAGGTGCTGGAGATCTTCGCGCCGATCACCAAGCGGCCGCACCAGAACTCCTACACCGGCTACGGCAAGCGGCTCCCGTCCGACCGCCCGCCGGTGCTGACGCCCAAGGAGCTGGCCCTGATGGGCCCGCAGGACGTCACCGACCTGACCAAGAACAACGGGCAGGGGACGACCGCTCCCGAGCAGTCGCCCGACGTGTCCAAGGGCGAAAGCTGACCACGTGACCGACTCGTTCGACGGTCCGTCCGCGGGGGAGGGCGCTCGGCCCCCCCCCGCGGACGGTTCCGGTTTCGACCATGCCCGCATCGAGCGGGCGGTGCGCGAGATCCTGTTCGCCATCGGGGAGGACCCCGACCGCGACGGGCTCCGCGACACGCCGTCCCGGGTGGCCCGCGCGTACGCCGAGCAGTTCGCCGGCCTGCGGCAGATCCCCGAGGACGCCCTCAACAAGGTCTTCGAGGCCGACCACGACGAGATGGTGCTCGTAAAGGACATTGAGGTATATAGCACCTGCGAACACCACCTAGTCCCCTTCCACGGGCTGGCGCACGTCGGGTACACGCCCAACAAGAAGGGGCAGATCACCGGGCTGTCGAAGCTGGCCCGGCTGGTCGACGTGTACGCGCGGCGGCCGCAGGTGCAGGAGCGGCTCACCAGCCAGGTGGCCGACGCGGTGATGAACATCCTCGAACCGCGCGGCGTCATCGTGGTGATCGAGGCCGAGCACCTGTGCATGACCATGCGCGGCGTGCGCAAGCCCGGCGCCAAGACCGTGACCTCGGCCGTCCGCGGCGACTTCCGCGACTACGCCGAGACCCGGGCCGAGGCCATGGGCCTCATCCTGGGCCGCGGCTGATCGCGGCGGGCCGGGGCGGAGCGCCGGACGGTTGCGGGCGGGGCATAGGCTGGAGGACATGACGATCCGGCGCCCGCTCCCGCCGCAGCCCGTCCCGGGACTGCCCGCGGCCGGGCGCTGCCTGGTGATGGGCGTGGTCAACGTGACGCCCGACTCGTTCTCCGACGGGGGCGCCTGGTTCGACCGGGAGAAGGCGATCCGGCACGGGTTCGACCTGGTCGCCGAGGGCGCCGACATCGTGGACGTGGGCGGTGAGTCCACCCGTCCCGGCGCGCAGCGCGTCTCCCGCGAGGAGGAGCTGCGGCGGGTCGTCCCGGTGATCGAGGCGCTGGCGGCCGGCGGCGTGCCGGTCAGCGTCGACACCATGCGCGCCGAGGTCGCGGCGGCCGCGGTCGAGGCCGGGGCGAAGCTGGTCAACGACGTCAGCGGCGGGCTCGCCGATCCCGACATGCCGCGCGCGGTGGCGGCGGCGCGCGTCCCGTACGTGGTCATGCACTGGCGCGGGCACAGCCACGACATGCAGTCCCGTGCCGTGTACGCCGACGTCGTCCGCGAGGTGCGGGAGGAACTGCTGCGTCGCGTGGACGCCGTATTGGCCGAGGGCGTCGACCCCTCGCTGATCGTCCTGGATCCGGGGCTGGGCTTCTCCAAGAGCCCCGAGGCGGGTCACAACTGGTCGCTGCTGGCCGAACTGGACGCCCTCACGAGCACGGGCCACCCGGTCCTCGTCGGCGCGTCCCGCAAACGTTTCCTGGGCCGGCTGCTGGCCGGTCCGGACGGCGCGCCGCGCCCGTTCACCGGCAGCGACGACGCGACCGTCGCGGTCACGGCGCTCGCCGCCGCGGCCGGCGCCTGGTGCGTCCGGGTCCACCGGGTCCGGCCCAACGCCGACGCCGTACGGGTCGCGGCCGCCGTGCGCGCCGCCGCGCGCGAAGGGGCCGCCCGATGAGCAACGCCGTCGACCGCGGCCAGGTCGAGGAGGTCAACGCCGAGTTCTACGCCGCGTTCGAGGAGGGCGACTACGACCGGATGTCCGCGGTGTGGGCGGACGGGCCGTACGCCTCCGGGGTGAGCTGCGTCCATCCGGGCTGGGCGATGCTGCGCGGCCGGGACGAGGTGCTGCGCTCCTGGGCGCTGATCATGGCGAACACGGGCTACATCCAGTTCGTGCTGACCGACGTCCACACGTCCGTCTACGGAGACCAGGCCGTGGTCACGTGCAACGAGAACATTCTCACCGCCGAAGAGGGAACCGATTCGGGGTTCCTCGCCGGGGGAAGCATCGTGTCCACCAACGTGTTCGTGCGTTACGACGGTGAATGGCGGCTTTTGCTGCACCATGGGTCTCCCATCCTGAACGGCACAGAGGAAGAATGACTCTCGACCGCATAGAGCTGCGCGGGTTGCGCGCCCGGGGGCGGCACGGTGTCCTGCCCGCAGAACGTGAGCTGGGGCAGGAGTTCGTGGTGGACGTGTCGCTCGGCCTCGACACCGGTCCGGCCGCGGCCGGCGACGACCTGTCGCGTACGGTCGACTATGGATCGCTCGCGGGCCGGCTGGTCGCCGTCGTCGAGGGGGAGCCCGTCGACCTCATCGAGACCCTGGCCGACCGGCTGGCCGCGGTCTGCCTGCAAGACGCGGCGGTGATGGAGGCCGAGGTCACCGTCCACAAGCCCGGCGCCCCGGTGCCGCACCCCTTCACGGACGTGGCCGTGAGGATCAGGAGGAGTCGCCCATGACAGCGTCCGATCGCATGCCCGACCGCACCGCGACCGGTGGCCACATGCTCGTCGCCCACCGCGTCGTGTTCTCGCTCGGCAGCAACCTCGGCGATCGCCTGGACAACATCCAGGAGGCCGTGGACGCGCTGTTCGACGCGCCCGGGCTCTCCTTCGTGGCGATGTCACCGGTGTACGAGACGGCGCCGTTCGCGCCCCCCGGCCAGGAGATCCCGGAGCAGGGCGACTTCCTCAACATCGTGCTGGTGGCCGACACCCGGCTGCCACCGGAGAACCTGCTGGAGCGGGTCCTCAACATCGAGAACTCGATGCAGCGCGTCCGCGAGGTCCGCTGGGGGCCGCGCACGCTGGACATCGACATCGTGGTGTTCGGCAACGTGACCTCCGACGACCCCGACCTGACGCTGCCGCATCCGCGCGCGCACGAGCGCGCGTTCGTGCTGGTGCCGTGGGCCGACATCGAGCCGGACGTGCTGCTGGCCGGGCACGGCCGGGTGGGCGACCTGGCCGCGGCCGTGGCCGCCCCCGAGCTCCGCCGGCGCGACGACCTGAGCCTCCAGCCGCCCCAGTGAGCGGGCCGGAAGATTCATGAGGGCTACCCGACCGGCGTTCCTGCTCGCTCTGGTGGTCGTCGCGGCGGCGATCACCTGGGCGGTGCTGGACACCGCCTACGTCTCGCTGCCGCCGCTGCCGTGGACGGCCGTGCCGACGCTGCTGCTGCTGGCCCTGGGTGAGGGCTTCAGCGGCTGGAACGTGCTGCGCCGCCTCCGCCGCAAGCCCGGCACCCGCCCGGTGGAGCCGATGGTGGTGGCGCGGATGGCGGCGCTGGCCAAGGCGAGCGCGCACGCGGCCGCGGTGCTCGGCGGCGTGTTCGGCGGGTTCGCGCTGGCGCTGGCCGACTCGCTCGACAAGCAGACGCCGCGCGAGGACTTCGTCGTGAGCGTCGGCACGTTCCTGTCGGCGATGGTGCTGGTCGGCGCGGCGTTCTTCCTGGAGTACGCGTGCCGCGTCCCCAAGGACCCGGAGGACGAGGCGCGCGACCGCGGCCGCTCCCGCGCCTGACCGGTGCGGCCCGGCCGCCGCTACTTGTCGATGTCGCCGACGACGAAGAACATCGAGCCCAGGATGGCGATCATGTCGGCGACGAGGTTGCCGGGCAGCAGCTCCGACAGCACCTGGACGTTGTTGTACGAGGCGGAGCGCAGCTTCAGCCGCCACGGCGTCTTCTCGCCCCGCGAGACGAGGTAGTAGCCGTTGATGCCGAGCGGGTTCTCCGTCCAGGCATAGGTGTGCCCCTCGGGGACCTTGAGGACCTTCGGCAGCCGCTGGTTGATCGGCCCGGCGGGCAGCTCGGCGAGCCGGTCCAGGCAGGCGTCGGCGAGGTCGAGCGAGGCGTGCACCTGGTCGAGGAGGCATTCGAAGCGGGCCAGGCAGTCGCCCTCCGTGCGGGTCACCACCCGCGTCTCCAGCTCGCCGTACGCCAGGTACGGCTCGTCGCGGCGCAGGTCGAAGTCCACGCCGGAGGCCCGCGCGATCGGGCCGGAGACGCCGTACTGGAGGATCTGGTCGCGGGTGAGGACGCCGACGCCGCGGGTGCGGGCGCGGAAGATCTCGTTCCCCATGATCAGGTCGTCGATGTCGGCCATCCCGGCGCGGACGCCCGCGACGGCGGCCCGGACCCGGTCGCGCCAGCCGGCCGGGAGCTCCTCCTTGAGCCCGCCGACGCGGTTGAACATGTAGTGCATCCGGCCGCCGGAGATCTCCTCCATCACCCGCTGGAGCGTCTCCCGTTCCCGGAACGAGTAGAAGATCGGCGTCATCGCGCCCACTTCGAGGGGGTACGAGCCGAGGAACATCAGGTGGTTGAGCACCCGGTTCAGCTCGGCCAGCAGCGTGCGCGTCCAGACGGCGCGGGGCGGGACCTCCATGCCCAGCATCCGCTCGACGGCCAGCACCACGCCCAGCTCGTTGGAGAACGCCGACAGCCAGTCGTGCCGGTTGGCGAGCACGATGATCTGCCGGAAGTCGCGCACCTCGAACAGCTTCTCGGCGCCGCGGTGCATGTAGCCGATGATCGGCTCGGCCGCCTTGATGCGCTCGCCGTCCAGGGCCAGCCGCAGCCGCAGCACGCCGTGCGTGGACGGGTGCTGCGGGCCGATGTTGAGGATCATGTCCTCGGTGGCCAGCTCGCCGGCGCCGGCGCCGACCCCGACGATCCGTTCGGTGGTCATGGCCGTGCCCCCTCCCGCTCCGCCGGGTACCAACGCGTCACGCGTCATATCGTGCCATGCTCAAGGCTCGCGGTACCGGGTCCGTTTCCTGTTGACTGGTCCGGTAATCGGAATCAACCGACCGACCGACCACCGCCGGAGTGAGATGAACCCGGGCCACGAGCAGCCGCCGCCGCAGGCGCCGGCGCAGCCGCCCGCGCAGCCGGGCGCGGCAGTCCCCGTACACGCGGCGGGCGCCCAGCAGGGCTACCCGGCCGACCACGCCTTCGCGCCCGGAGGGGGCCTGGCCTGGGCTCCCGTCTCCCGACGCTTCACCTGGCACCGCGGCGTGTCCAGCCTGCTCACGGCGGTGCCCGTGGGGCTGATCGGGGCGCTGGTGGTGTTCCGCGGCGGCGGGGCCGTCGCGATGGTGCTGTGGGCGGCCGTGGTCCTGCTGGCGGTCGTGCTCGCGTGGATCGTGGCCGAGCTGACGTACCGCTCGTACGGGTACGCCGAGCGCGGCGACGACCTCATCGTCACCCAGGGCGTGTTCGTCAAGCGGCTGATCGTCGTCCCGTACGGGCGGATGCAGTTCGTGGACGTGACCGCGGGCCTGCTGGAGCGGTGGATGGGCATCGCGACCGTGCGGATGCACACCGCGGCCGCGGCCACCGACGCCCGGATCCCCGGGCTGCCCGCCGCCGAGGCCGCGCAGCTCCGCGACCGGCTGGCGCGGAAGGGCGAGGAACGGAGCATGGGCCTGTGAGCGGCCCGTACGGCCCGCCCCCGCCGCAGGGGCCGCGCCCGCCGTACGGCCCGCGCCCGGGCCCGCCGCCGGGACGGCCGCCGTACGGCCCGCCGCCCCCGCACCCCGGGTACGGCCCGGGGCCGCAGCGCCCGTACGCGCAGCCGGGCTACGTGCAGCCGGGGCACGTGCAGCCGGGTTACGTGCAGCCGCCGGGCGGCTACCGGCCCGTGCCGCCGCCGGTGCGGTTCTCGGAGGGCACGCACCGGCTGCACTGGGCGACCGCGCCGCTGCGCGCCCTCCTCATCCTGGTCATCTACTTCGTGCTGCTGGGCTTCCCGCTGCTGCTGACGCAGACCGACCAGGGCGTGGCGCTGGTGCTGTCGCCCGAGGTGCTGGTCAGGTTCACGGTCGTGACCGCGGTGGTCGGCGTGATCGCGGTGGGCGCGGGCCTGTGGGGCTGGCTGGCGCTGCGCTTCCGGGTGGACGGCGACGACCTGGTCGTGGAGTCCGGCCTGCTGCGCAAGCGCAAGCGGCGGATCCCGCTGTCGCGAGTTCAGGCGATCGACCTGGTCCGGCCGCTGGTGACGCGGATGTTCGCGCTGGCCGAGGTACGGGTGGAGCTGGCGGGCGGCGAGGCCAGCGGGATCGTGCTGCGCTACCTGGGCCGGCACACGGCCCAGCAGCTGCGCGCCGAGCTGCTCGCCCTGGCGGCCGGGCTCCCGGGCCACACCCCCGAGGCGCCCGAGCGGCCGCTGTGGAGGGTGCCGTTCGGGCCGCTGCTCGGCTCGCTGGTGCTCAAGCTGCCCGTGATCGGTACCGCGGTGGCTTTCCTGGCGTCGCTGTTCTTCCTGCTCGTGTTCGCCGAGGGCGGGATGCTGGTGGTGCTGATCCTGCTGCTGCTCGGGCTGATCCGGGCGGTGATCGCGCCGATGGTCATGTACGTCAACCACTCGGTCGCGATGTCGCCGGACGGCGTGCGGCTGCGGTACGGCCTGCTGGAGACCCGGATGCAGACCCTGCCGCCCGGCCGGGTGCAGGCGATCGGGATCGTCGAGCCGCTGCTGTGGCGGCCGTTCGGCTGGGCCCGCCTGGACGTGACCGTCGCCGGGTACGCGGGCGAGCGGCAGGCGCTGTCGTCGGTGCTGCTGCCGCTGGCGCCGCGCCCGGTGGCCGTCCACCTGATCTCGCAGATCTTCCCGGGCGCGAACGTGGACGCGGTGCCGCTGCTGCCCGCGTCGGGCCGTTCGGTGGCGCTGGAACGGGCGGACGGCGCGGGCACCGACGCCCAGATCTTCGTGACCCGGCGCGGCTGGCTCTGCCGCCGTACGGACGTGATCGCGCACGCCCGCGCGCAGAGCGTCCGGATGACGGTGAACCCGCTCCAGCGGATGCTGCGGCTGGCGACCGTCCGGGTGGACGCCCCGCCCGGCCCGGTGCAGGTGGCGGCGGCCGACCGGGAACTGGGCGAGGCCCGCGCGATCGTCGAGTCCACGGCGTACCGCGCGTTGGCGGCCCGCCGGACCACGAAGGAACCGGGCCGCTGGGCGAGGTAGCCGCCCGGGCTGGGCATATTGTCCGGGTATGAGCGATCTCGGCTATGACCCCTGGTCCGCGGACTTCGTCGCGGACCCCTATCCCGCGCTCGCGGCGCTGCGCGCCGAGCGCCCGGTGTTCTTCCACGAACCGACCGGGCAGTGGGTGGTCTCGCGGTACGCGGACGTGAACGCGCTGCTGCGCGACCGCCGGCTGGGCCGGTCGTATTTGCACGTGGCGACGCACGAGGAGTTCGGCCGGGAGCCTGAGGCGGCGTTCCTGGCGCCGTTCTGGGACCTGGTCAGGGCCGGGATGCTGGACGTGGAGCCGCCCGCGCACACCCGGCTGCGGCGGCTGGTGTCCAAGGCGTTCACGGCCCGGATGGTGGAGGGGCTGCGGCCGATGATCCGCGGTCTGGCTCGGGAACTGGCCGGGGAGCTGGCGGCCAAGGGCGGCGGCGACCTGCTGGCCGAGGTGGCCGAGCCGCTGCCGGTGAACGTGATCGCCGAGATGCTGGGCGTGCCGCGGGAGGACCGGCCGCTGCTGCGCCCCTGGTCGGCCGGCATCTGCGGGATGTACGAGCTGAACCCGCCCGAGGAGGCGCAGCGCACGGCCGTCCGCGCGGCCGTCGAGTTCTCCGATTACCTGCGCGGGCTGGCACGTTCCAGGCGGGCCGAGCCCCGCGACGACCTGATCAGCGCGCTGGCGCAGGTGGTGGACGAGGGCGGCGACCGGCTGACCGAGGACGAGCTGATCGGGACCTGCGTGCTGCTGCTGAACGCCGGGCACGAGGCGACCGTCAACGCCACCGGCAACGGCTGGTGGTCGCTGTTCCGCAACCCGGGCGAGCTGGAGCGCCTGCGGGACGACCACTCACTGGTGCCGTCGGCGGCCGAGGAGCTGATGCGGTACGACACCCCGGCGCCGATGTTCGAGCGCTGGGTGCTGGAGGACATCGAGGTCGGCGGCGTCGCGATCCCGCGCGGCGCCGAGATCGCGCTCCAGTTCGCGTCCGCGAACCGCGACCCGGAGGTCTTCGCCGGCCCGGACCGGCTAGACCTGGGCCGCGACCCGAACCCGCACATCACGTTCGGGCTGGGGATCCACTACTGCCTGGGCGCGCCGCTCGCCCGGATCGAGCTGGCCGAGTCGTACGGCGCGCTGCTGCGCCTGGCCCCCGCCATGCGCCTGGCCCGGGAGCCGGAGTGGAAGCCCGGGTTCGTGCTGCGCGGCCTCAAGGCGCTTCACGTCGAGATCTGAACGCCCGCCAGGGACGCCGGCAGCGGCACGTCCACGGCCTGGACGAGCCAGCCGAACCCGCCCAGCCCGGCCGGGTCGATCAGCTCGGCGTCCGCGCCGGCGGCGCACAGCGCGGCGACGTAGCCGCGCGGGTCCCGGTGGGCCAGCGCCGCCGGCGGCCGCTCGCCGGTGAGGCCGAGCGCCCGCAGCGCCGCCCGCTGGGTGGTGAACAGCGACGCGGTCGCCCCGGCCTGCTCGCCGGCCCGCGTGCAGGCGTCCAGCGCCACGTGCGCGGTCACGTCGCACGAGCCGTCCGGTACGGGGGGCACCGTCGCCCCGTCCCGGTAGCCGGTCAGCGTGCCGTACACGGGGCGGGCGGTGCGGCTGTGGGAGTAGTCCATGGCGACCGCGACGCCGCGGCGGAGGCGGCGGATCACCGCGGTCCAGGCGTTGCAGCGGGGATGGCCGACCTCGGCGCGGTCGCCGGGCTCGCGCAGCGGCCACCAGCGCTCCAGCCAGTCGGCGTCCTCCCCGGACGGCGGCGGGCCGGGCCGCTCGGCGCCGGTGGCGGGGTCGACCAGGACGGTACGGGGCCCGTCCGGCGTCTGCTCGACCACGTCCAGCGGGACGTTGTCGAGCCACTCGTTCGCGATGACCAGGCCGGTGACGTCCCCGGGGAGGGTGTCCCGCCAGCGGATCCGGTCCGGGAGCCCGGCGGGCGGCGGCGCGACCTCCACGGCGGTCAGCGCGAGCCGTCCGGCCAGGCCGGGCGGGACGTTCGCGGTGATGGCGGTGAGCAGCCCGCCGCCGCCCGCGCCGACGTCCACGAGGTCGAGCCGGGGCGGGTGGCCGAGCTCCGCGTCCACCTCGGTGAGCAGCCGGGCCAGCGCGGCGGCGAACCCGGGGGAGGCGTGCACGGAGGTGCGGAAGTGCTCGGCGGGACGCTCGCCGCGCCGGTAGAAGCCGTCCGGACCGTACAGGGCCCGCTCCATCGCGGTCCGCCATGTCACCCACGCCGCCACCCCTGCGACGTTACCGCGCCCGGGACCGCGCGCGGCCATCCTCGCGGCGTACGGGGGTCCGACTTCGGGCTGATCCGGGGACGGAACCGGCGAAATACCCTCGATGCATGGTCGTCCGATCGTGGAACTGGATGCGCCGCAAGAGGCCGCTCGTGGACGCGTTCTACGCGGTGCCGCTCGCGCTGATGTCGCTGCTCGGGGCCGGCGGCGCCTGGGACATGTCCCGGCCCGCCTACCTGGGCCTGTCCGGGGTGCTGCTGCTGCCGCTGGTGCTGCGGCGGACGTACCCGCGCGCGGTGTTCGCGGTGATCGCGCTGGTGTCGTTCGGCCAGGTGCTGGTGGACCAGCCGCCGATCACGGCCAACCTGGCGCTGCTGCCCGCGCTCTACACGGTCGCCGCGGCCTCCTCGCGCCGCTGGAGCGTCGCCGCCGCGGTGGTCGCCGCGGTGGGCGCGCTGATCGCCTCGTTCTACTTCACCTCGGGCTGGGAGGACCAGCGGGTCGCGCTGTTCACGCTGACGGTCGTGGTCGCCGGCGTGTGGCTGCTCGGGCTGTACATGCGGACCCGCCGCGACTACCTGCGGTCGGTGGAGCTGCGGGCCGAGCGGCTGGAGCGCGAGCGCGACACCGAGGTGCAGATCGCGATGGCGGGCGAGCGCGCCCGGATCGCGCGCGAGCTGCACGACGTCGTCGCGCACAACGTCAGCGTGATCGTCGTCCAGGCGGACGGCGCCTCGTACGCGATCGAGACCGACACCGACCGGGCCCGCAGGGCGCTGGAGACGATCTCCGCGACCGGCCGCCAGGCGCTGGCGGAGATGCGCCGGATGCTGGGCGTGCTGCGGGAGGACGACGACGCCGGGTCGTACGCGCCGCAGCCGGGGGTGGAGCAGCTCGCCGAGCTGGTCGAGCAGATCAGGGAGTCGGGGCTGCCGCTGGAGTTCGCGGTGGAGGGCGTGCCGCTGGAGATGTCGGAGGGCCGCCAGCTGACCATCTTCCGGATCGTCCAGGAGTCGCTGACCAACACGCTCAAGCACGGCGGCCCGCGCGCCACGGCGCGGGTATGCCTGCACTACGGTGACGACGCGATCGAGATCCGCGTGACCGACGACGGCCGCGGTGCCGCCGCCCGCGACGACGGGCGCGGGCACGGGCTGCTGGGGATGCGCGAGCGCGCCGCCGTCTACGGCGGCGGCGTCGAGGCCGGTCCCCGCCCGGGCGGCGGCTTCGAGGTGGTCGCGCGCATTCCGGTACGCGAGGAGGTCAGGGCATGAACGAGGGGACCGGGTCCACCGGCGAGTACGAGCTTCCGCGGCCGGTGCGGGTGCTGCTGGTGGACGACCAGGAGCTGGTCCGGGCGGGCTTCACGATGGTGCTGGACGCCCAGCCGGACATCGAGGTGGCGGGCGAGGCCGGGGACGGCGCGCAGGCGCTGGAGCGGCTGCGGCACGCCGATGTCGACGTGGTGCTGATGGACGTGCGGATGCCCCGCATGGACGGGATCGAGGCGACCCGGCGGATCACCGCGGCCGGCTCCGCCAAGGTGATCATCCTGACCACGTTCGACCTGGACGAGTACGCGTTCGCGGCGATCAAGGCGGGGGCGGCCGGGTTCCTGCTCAAGGACGCCGGCCCGGCGCAGCTGATCGAGGCGATCCGGTCGGTGCACTCGGGCGACGCGGTGGTGGCGCCGAGCACGACGCGGCGGCTGATCGACCGGTTCGCGGTGCACCTGCCGGCGGCGGACGAGCAGCGGGCGCACGGGGCACTGGAGTCGCTCACCGCGCGCGAGGGCCAGGTGCTGCGGCTGGTGGCCCGCGGGCTGTCCAACGCCGAGATCGCGGAACGGCTGTACGTGTCGGAGGCCACGGTGAAGACGCATATGGGGCGGATCCTGATGAAGCTGGACCTGCGGGATCGCGTCCAGGCGGTGGTCTTCGCTTATGAGACGGGTCTGGTCAAGAGCGGACAAAGCGGTGACGTTGTGTAACGTACCGATTACCGTACGATGACTTTTCGTGTGCGAACCCGGGTTACCGTTTGCATTACCAATCAGTAGTTGAATAACTACCGTACGTGACGCCGCGTTCACCGTGGCGGACAGCGCATGTAGATGCAGGAAGGGCCGTTTCCGGCCCCCACGTACGGGAGGATCCACGTGCTCAAGAAGATCGCCGCGACCGGTCTGCTGACCTTCGCCGTCTCCGGCGCCATCATGACCGCCGCCGGTGCCGCGAGCGCCGACACCCACACCAGCAACAACGACAGCGTCGCCTCCGGCAACCAGGTCGTCGCCCCCGTCACCGTGCCCGCCACGGTCTGCGGCAACGCCGTCCAGGTGATCTCGGTGATCAGCGACGCCGCCGCCGGCTGCGAGGGCACCAACGACGTCGGCACGCCGCACAACGGCCACCACTCGTAACACCCCCGCACACCCCACGCCGAAGCGCCGGCGGCCCCGCTCCGGGGGCCACCGGCGCTTTCGCGCGCGCGGGCACGCATGATCAGCCGCGCCGGGTACGGGCGCGTACGACTCAGGTCGTACGGCGGCCCCCGGACCCGCTCCTGATGCTGACGCCGAGCGTGGCCGCACGGTCGATGGCACGGAAGGCCGCCGTTCCTAGCGTTGTCCATGGCCGGTGAGAGCCCGGCCCGGCACCCCGCCGCGACACGCAAGCGACACCGAAGGAGCCACCGTGACCAGTACGTTCACCAACCCGCCCGGGCCGGCGCCGAGCGCGGGCACGGCGCCGCCCGCCGCGATGGCCACCGAGGTGACCAAGGTGTACGGGTCCGGCGACGCGGCCGTGCACGCGCTGCGCGGGGTCACGGTCGGGTTCGCCCGCGGCGCGTTCACCGCGATCATGGGACCGTCCGGCTCCGGCAAGTCCACCCTCATGCACTGCCTGGCCGGGCTCGACACCGTCGGCGGCGGCCGGATCATGCTGGGCGACGCCGAGATCACCGGACTGAACGACCGGCAGCTCACGCTGCTCCGCCGGGAGCGCATCGGGTTCGTCTTCCAGGCGTTCAACCTGCTGCCCACGCTGACCGCCGAGCAGAACATCCTGCTCCCGTCCCAGCTGGCCGGCCGCAAACCGGACCGGGCCTGGTTCGACCAGGTCGTCGACGTGGTCGGGCTCCGGGACCGGCTGAGCCACCGGCCGAGCGAGCTGTCCGGCGGCCAGCAGCAGCGGGTCGCCTGCGCCCGGGCGCTGGTCTCCCGACCCGAGGTGATCTTCGCGGACGAGCCGACCGGCAACCTGGACTCCTCCTCCAGCGCCGAGGTCCTCGGGTTCCTGCGCACCTCCGTCCGCGAGATGGGCCAGACGATCGTCATGGTCACCCACGACCCGGTGGCCGCGTCGTACGCCGACCGGGTGGTGTTCCTGCGGGACGGCGCGATCGTCACCGAGCTGCACGGGCCGACGCCCGGCACCGTTCTCGACCGCCTCAAGAGCCTGGGCGGCTGACCGATGCTGAAGACGACACTGGCGGGCCTGCGGGCCCACAAGCTGCGGCTGCTGCTGACGGCGGTCGCCATCACCCTCGGGGTGGGGTTCATCGGCGGGACGTTCGTCCTGACCGACACGATGGACAAGGGCGTCCAGAAGACGTTCGCGAAGTCCGCCGGGAAGGTGGACGTGGCGGTGCTGCCGTCCAAGGGGGCGGAAAAGCAGGAGCTGCCGGCGGAGCTGCTCGGCCGGGTCCGGTCCGCGCCGGGCGTCACCGAGGCGCGCGGCCTGGTCCGCGGCGACGCGCCGCTGATCGGCCGGGACGGCAAGGTGGCCGGCGACATGCCGACGGTCGGCCTGTCGATCCCCAGGGGCGCCCTGCTGCGCTACGAGTTCGACAAGGGCCGGGCGCCGGCCGGGCCGGGCGAGGTCGTCCTGGACTCGCGGCTCGCCGACCGCGAGAAGTTCAAGGTCGGCGACGCCGTCACCGTCCTCGACGCGAAGAAGGCGCCGCACCGGTTCACCGTGGTCGGCCTGATCGGCATCGGCCTGGACAGCGACGCGAGCTTCCGCGGCATCACCGGGTTCGACGACGCCACCGCGCTGCGGATGACCGGCGAGCGCACCTACGTGGAGATCGACGTCAAGGGCGCGAGCACCGCCGCGGTCACCGCCGCGATCGGCAAGGGCGACCACCGCGTCATGACCGGCGAGGAGCTGGGCGCCGAGCTGGCCACCGCGGCTGGCGCCGACACGAAGATCATCCGTACCGGGCTGCTGCTGTTCGGCTTCGTCGCCATGCTGGTCTCGGCGCTCGTCATCTACAACACGTTCTCCATCCTGATCGCGCAGCGCATGCGCGAGATGGCGCTGCTGCGCTGCGTCGGCGCCACCCGCCGGCAGGTCTTCGGAAGCGTGGTGGCCGAGTCGTTCGCCGTCGGCCTCGTCGGCTCCCTGCTCGGCCTGCTCGCCGGGCTGGGCCTGGGCGCCGCGACGCTCGGCCTGCTGAACGGGCTCGGCGTGGCCGGACCCGCCGGTCCCGCGATGACGGTCTCGGACGTCACGCTCGCGCCCCGGACGATCCTCATCGGCCTGGCCGTCGGCGTCGTGGTCACCGTCCTGTCCGCGCTGCTCCCGGCCCGCGCCGCCACCCGCGTCGCGCCCGTCGCCGCGCTCCGCTCCGACCTGGAGCCCGGCAGCGGCCGGTTCCGGCTCGGCTGGGTCCGTACCGTCCTGACCGTGCTGTTCGGCCTGATGGGCGTGGGCCTGGCCGCCGCCGGCGCGCTCGTCATGGAGAAGGGCGAGACCTCGATGTACGTGGTCGCGGCCGCCGGCGCCCTGGTGTTCCTCGCCGTGATCGCGCTGATGCCCGCGCTGGTCCGCCCGCTGAGCCGGATCGTCGGCGCGCTGCCCGGCCGGATCGCGGGCGTCCCCGGGCGGCTCGCGGTGGAGAACTCCCGCCGCTCGCCGCGCCGCACCGCCACCACCACGATCGCGCTGACCATCGGGGTCGGCCTGATGAGCCTGTTCGCCGTCATCGGCGCCAGCAGCAAGGCCACGTCCGACCGGCGGCTGGACGACCAGTTCCCGATGGACTTCCAGATCCAGACCCAGTACGGCGGCGACGACCAGGCCGTCCCGCGCGCCCTGGGCGAGAACCTGCGCGAGCGGCCGGAGATCGCCGCCGTGGTCGAGCTGCGCGAGGGCGACGCCGACGTCTCCGGCCGCGAGGCCACGGCCGGCACGATCACCCAGTCCGCGATGGGCACCGTCGTCAAGCCGGAGTTCCGCAGCGGCTCGGCGCGCGACCTGCGTCCCGGGTCCGCCCTGATCGACGAGGACACCGCCGAGAAGTGGAACGTGCGCGCCGGCCAGGCCGTCACGGTCAAGGCCACGCCAGACGAGCCCGCCGGCGCCTCCCGTCCCGGGATCCAGGTGCGGATCGGTGCCGTCTACGGCGGCGACGTCCCGGTGTACGGGCTGATCCTGAGCGAGGCCGACTACGCCAGGGTCTACGGGCCCGCGACCGACCCGTACCGGGTCTTCGCCAAGGCCGCCGACGGGGTGGCCGCCGGGACGGCGCGGGCGGCCGTCGAGGACGCGGCGCGGCCGTACCCGGCGGTGAAGTTCACCTCGGCCGCCGAGCTGCGCGAGGAGTTCGGCAGCGCCATCGACACGATGCTCATGGTCTTCGGCGCGCTGCTGGGGCTGGCGATCGTGATCGCGCTGTTCGGCATCGCCAACACGCTGACGCTGTCGGTCGTGGAACGCACCCGCGAGTCCGCCCTGCTGCGCGCGCTGGGCCTCACCAAGCGCCAGCTGCGCCGGATGCTGTCGGTGGAGGCGCTGGTCATGGCCGTGATCGGGGCGCTGACCGGGGTCGTGCTCGGGGTCGGGTTCGGCTGGGCCGCGACGATGTCGATGGGCGAGACCGCGGTGTTCTCGCTGCCGTACCTGCAGATCCTCGGCTTCATGGCGCTGGCCGGGGTCGCCGGGATGCTGGCCGCCGTGCTGCCGGCCCGGCGGGCGGCGAGGGCCTCGATCGTGGAGTCGCTGTCCTTCGACTGACCCGCGGAACGGACTCCGTCCCCGCCGCTCGTACGGGATGAGCGACGGGGGCGGAGCCGTTGGCGGAGTGACTGTCATCACTCCGCGCGACCAGCGCTACTCAGAGTTACCGCGCGGGGCTCGCTCGCGGCAAGCCATCTGCGGAAACCCGTCGTGATTGTGGCGCGGGCGCCGACACTTACGTAACGTTCGGTAGTCGAAGCATCGCCGGCACGTGAGGCCCCCCGCGGGTGCTGTGCGCCGCCGCACGCCCGGGTACGCTGGGTCGCGCACGTCCGGTACCCACCTTGAGGACTGGAACGAATTCATGGATCCACAGCGCACGGCCCCTTCCGGCGCGCCCGGAAACCCGGCGCGTCCTGAGGACCGGCCCGCCCGGCTGAGCGTCGGCGTGGTCGGCGCCGGCCGCGTCGGCACGGCGCTCGGCGCGGCCCTCGCGCAGGCCGGCCACCGCGTGGTCGCCGCGGCCGCCGTCTCGGACCGCTCGCGGCGCCGCGCCGAGGAGCGGCTGCCCGGCGCCGCGCTCGGCACCCCGCAGGAAGTGGTGGCGGCCGCCGACCTCGTGCTGCTCACGGTCCCCGACGACGCGCTGCCCGAGCTGGCCGCCGGCCTGGTCGCCACGGACGTGCCGGTCACGGGCAAGCTGGTCGCGCACACCAGCGGCCGGTACGGCACCGCCGTCCTGGACCCGATCACCCGCGCGGGCGGGCTGCCGCTGGCGCTGCACCCGGTCATGACGTTCACCGGCCGGCCCGACGACGTGAGCCGGCTGTCGGGCATCTCGTTCGGCGTCACCGCGCCGGACCGGCTGCGCCCGGTCGCCGAGGCGCTCGTCCTGGAGATGGGCGGCGAGCCGGCCTGGATCGCCGAGGACCGCCGCGCCCTCTACCACGCCGCCCTCGCCGGCGGCGCGAACCACCTGGTCACGCTGGTCGTGGAGTCGATGGACCTGCTGGGCCGCGCCGGCGTCGCCGAGCCGGGCCGGATGCTCGGCCCGCTGCTGGGCGCCGCCCTGGACAACGCCCTCCGCCTCGGCATCGACGGCCTCACCGGCCCGGTCGCCCGCGGCGACGCCGGCACGGTCGCCGGCCATGTCGCCGAGCTGGAGCGCGTCTCGCCCGAGGGGCGTGGCGCGTACGTGGCCCTGGCCCGCCTGACGGCCGACCGCGCCCTCGCGGCCGGTCTCCTCAAACCCGAGGACGCCGAACGCCTCCTCGAAGCCCTGGCCGACTGAACGAGCAAGGAGCGGGTGGTCCGAGTTGAGCGAGCCGGAGGGGCGCGGCGCTGCCTGGACTGAGGAGCGAGGGACGAGTGACGAGGGAAGGCGGCGCCTGAAGGCGTCCCGGAGGCGAGCGGAGGCACAGTGAGCGAGCCGGAGGGGCGCGGCGCTGCCTGGACTGAGGAGCGAGGGACGAGTGACGAGGGAAGGCGGCGCCTGAAGGCGTCCCGGAGGCGAGCGGAGGCACTGTGAGTGGGGTTGAGTCGCGGCATGGGACGGCCGTGCCGGGGGACGTGCGCGGGCGCGGTGAGGTCGGCGGCGCGCCGGTCGTCGTGCGGACGCGGGACGAGCTCGCGGCGGTGCGGGCGGACGTGCGCGGCCGGCTGGCGCTGGTGCCGACCATGGGCGCGCTGCACGGGGGGCACCGGTCGCTGATCCGGTACGCGCGGGAGCGCGCGGACATGGTCGCGGTGAGCATCTTCGTCAACCCGCTCCAGTTCGGGCCGGGCGAGGACTTCGACCGCTACCCGCGCACGCTGGACGAGGATCTGGCGGTCTGCGCGGCCGAGGGCGCCGATCTGGTCTTCGCGCCTTCGGGCTCGGTCATGTACCCGTCGCGGCCGCAGGTGACGATCGCGGCGGGGCCGATGGGCGAGGTGGTGGAGGGCGCCGCCCGGCCCGGGCACTTCGACGGGATGCTGACCGTCGTCATGAAGCTCTTCCAGCTGGTCCGGCCGGACGTGGCGGTCTTCGGCGAGAAGGACGCCCAGCAGCTGGCCATGATCCGCCGGATGGTGCTCGACCTGAACGTCCCGGTGGAGGTGCTGGGCGCGCCGACCGTGCGGGAGCCGGACGGCCTGGCGCTGTCCAGCCGCAACCGCTACCTGTCGGAAGAGGAACGGGTCACCGCGCTGTTCCTCTCCCGGGCGCTGCGGGCGGGGGAGGACGCCGTCCCGGAGGGCCCGGCCGCGGTCGTCCGGGCCGCCCGCGACGTCCTGGACGGGGCCGTGGCCGCCGAGCCGCCGCTGGCCCTCGACTACCTGGTCCTGGTCGATCCGTCGACGTTCTGCGAGATCGGCGACGCCCATTCGGGCCCGGCGGTGCTCGCCGTCGCGGGCCGGGTCGGCGCCACCCACCTGATCGACAACCTGCCCCTCCGGTTCCCGTCCAAGGAGTCCTGATGTTCCGGACGATGTTCAAGTCGAAGATCCACCGTGCCACCGTGACCCAGGCCGACCTGCACTACGTCGGGTCGCTGACGATCGACCAGGACCTGATGGACGCCGCCGACCTGCTGCCCGGCGAGCAGGTGCACGTGGTGGACATCGACAACGGCGCCCGGCTGGAGACGTACCTGATCGCGGGCGAGCGCGGCTCGGGCGTGATCGGCATCAACGGCGCCGCGGCCCGGCTGGTGCAGCCCGGCGACCTGGTGATCATCATCAGCTATGCCGCGATGACGGACGAGCAGGCCCGCGCGTTCGAGCCGAAGGTCGTGCACGTCGACCGGTCGAACTCGATCATCTCGGTCGGCGCCGACCTGGCCGAGCCGGTCCCCGGCTCCCCCGACCTGCGCGGTGACCTGGCCCACCGCTGAAGTCCGACCCCGCTCGACGCCCTCCTCAGGAGTTAATGTCAGAATGACGAGAATCGACTCTCTGAGGAGGGCGTCATGGCGCTCCTGCCTGTTCGGACCATGGAAACCGACGTCGTCGTGATCGGCTCCGGCATCGCCGGGCTGAGCGTCGCCCTCCGCTACCGCCCGCACGGGCGGGTGCTGCTCGTGACCAAGGGCTTCCTGGACGAGGGGTCGACCCGCTGGGCGCAGGGCGGCATCGCGGCGGCGCTGGCGCCCGACGACACCCCCGAGGAGCATCTGGCCGACACGCTGACCGCCGGGGTCGGGCTGTGCGACGAGGCGGCGGTGCGCGCGCTGGTCACCGAGGGGCCCGCGGCCGTCCGGCGGCTGATCGCGTACGGCACCGAGTTCGACCGGGACGAGGCGGGCGGCATCGCGCTGACCAGGGAGGGCGGCCACCACCGGCGCCGGATCGCGCACGCGGGCGGCGACGCCACCGGCACCGAGATCAGCCGCTCGCTGCTGGACGCGCTCAAGGACTCCGGTGTCCAGGTGTGCGAGCACGCGCTGGCGCTGGACCTGCTCAAGGACGGCGCCGGACGGGCGGCGGGCGTCACGCTGCACGCGTTCGGCGACGGCCGTCCCGGCGAGACCGTCGAGGTGCGGGCGCGGGCGGTGGTACTGGCGACCGGCGGCCTCGGCCAGGTGTACTCGGCCACCACCAACCCCGAGGTGTCGACCGGCGACGGCGTCGCGCTCGCGCTGCGGGCCGGGGCCGAGGTGAGCGATCTGGAGTTCGTCCAGTTCCATCCCACCGTGCTGTGGCTGGGGGAGGGCGCGACCGGGCAGCAGCCGCTGATCTCCGAGGCCGTCCGGGGCGAGGGCGCGCACCTGATCGACGACGCGGGCGAGCGGTTCATGGCCGGCCGGCACGAGCTGGCCGAGCTGGCGCCGCGCGACGTCGTCGCCAAGGGGATCATGAACCGGATGCGCGAGACCGGCGCGCCCCGCATGCTCCTGGACGGCCGCCACCTGGGCGCCCGCGGCTGGGAGCGCCGCTTCCCGACCATCCTGGCCGCCTGCCGCCACCACGGCATCGACCCGGCGGCCGAGCCGATCCCGGTCGTCCCGGCGGCCCATTACGCGAGCGGCGGCGTCCGTACCGACCTGTACGGCCGCACGTCGGTGCCCGGCCTGTACGCGTGCGGCGAGGTCGCCTGCACGGGCGTCCACGGCGCCAACCGGCTGGCGTCCAACTCCCTCCTGGAGGGCCTGGTCTTCGCCGAGCGGATCGCCGAGGCCCTGGTCTCCGACGCGGCGCTGCCCGGCGACCCCGTTCCCGCGGCGGAGCGGCCGCTCATCGATCCGGCGGCGCGCGGCGAGATCCAGCGGATCATGACGGCGCACGTCGGCGTCCTCCGCGACGCCGGCGGTCTCGCCGCCGCCGACCGCGAGCTGGCGGCCCTCGCCGGCCGGACCGTGCCGGCCGGGCCGGAGGCGCGGGAGGTCACCAACCTGCACACGGTCGCGGCCGCGATCGTGGCCGCCGCGCGGCGCCGCGAGGAGACGCGCGGCAGCCACTGGCGGGAGGATTTCCCCGAACGCGACGACGCGGCCTGGCGCGGCCACCTGGTCACCAGGATGTCCGGCCCGGCCCTCACCACCACCTACGTGCGGAAGGAGATCCGATGACCCCGGAACTCGAGGGGAGGCTGCGGGACGCCGGGCTGGATCCACAGGCTGTGGAGAACGTCGTCCGGACCGCGCTGGCCGAGGACGGCGAAGCGGACGTCACCAGCGAGCCGATCTTCGCCCCGGAGGACGTCGCGAGCGGCGACTTCACCGCGCGCGAGGACGGCGTCGTCGCCGGGATCCCGGTGGCCGAGGCGGTGTTCGAGCTGCTGGGCGTCGAGCACGCGGCCAAGGTCGCGGACGGCGACCGGGTGGTCAGAGGCCAGGTGCTGCTGTCCGTGCACGGCCCCACCCGGGCCGTCCTGCGCGCCGAGCGCACGGCCCTGAACCTGGTCACCCACCTGTCCGGGATCGCCACCGAGACGCGCCGCTGGGCGGACGCGATCGCGGGCACCAAGGCCCGCGTCCGCGACACCCGCAAGACCCTCCCCGGCCTGCGCGAGCTGCAGAAGTACGCGGTCCGCCGCGGCGGCGGCGTCAACCACCGGATGGGCCTGCACGACGCCGCGCTGATCAAGGACAACCACATCGCCGCGGCCGGCTCGGTCACCGCCGCGTACCGGGCCATCCGCGCGGTCTACCCGGCGCTGCACGTCCAGGTCGAGTGCGACACCCTCGACCAGGTGGACGAGGCGCTCGCGGCCGGCGCCACCGCGCTCCTCCTCGACAACATGACCGACGCCGAGATGGCCGAGGCGGTACGGCGCGTCGCCGGCCACGCCGAGCTGGAGGCCAGCGGCGGCCTCACCCTCGACCGGGCCCGAGACGCGGCCGTGACCGGCGTCGACTACCTTGCAGTAGGCGCGCTGACACATTCGGCACGCGTGTTCGACATCGGCCTTGACTTCTCCTGACCAGCGGGGACCTGATGCTGCTCACCATCGACGTCGGTAACACCCACACCGTCCTCGGCCTGTTCGAGGGCGAGGAGGTGATCGAGCACTGGAGGATCAACACCGATCCGCGGCGTACCGCCGACGAGATCGCGGTGGTCCTCCAGGGGCTCGTCCAGCAGAGCCCGCTGCTGGCCGACACCGACATCAGCGGCATCGCGCTGTGCTCGACCGTCCCGTCCGTCCTGCACGAGATGCGGGAGATGTGCCGCCGCTACTACGGCGACGTCCAGGCGGTGATCGTCGAGCCCGGCGTGAAGACCGGCGTCCCGGTCCGGATGGACAACCCCAAGGAGGTCGGCGCCGACCGCATCGTGAACGCGCTGGCCGCCGTGCACCTGCACGGCGGCCCCGCGATCGTGGTCGACTTCGGCACCGCCACCACGTTCGACGCCGTCTCGGCCAAGGGCGAGTACGTCGGCGGCGCCATCGCCCCCGGGATCGAGATCTCGATAGACGCCCTGTCGTCCCGCGGCGCCCAGCTGCACAAGATCGAGCTGGTCCGCCCCCGCAACGT
The DNA here is from genome assembly GCF_041951345.1 of Actinomadura sp. 21ATH. Taxonomy (NCBI): domain Bacteria; kingdom Bacillati; phylum Actinomycetota; class Actinomycetes; order Streptosporangiales; family Thermomonosporaceae; genus Actinomadura; species Actinomadura sp. 21ATH. Next base: position 70,775 of record NZ_JBGNUR010000025.1, read on the forward strand.
GATCGCCAAGAACACCGTCGAGGCCCTCCAGTCCGGCATCATCTTCGGCTTCGCCGGCCAGGTCGACGGCATCGTCGAGCGCATGTCGGAGGAGCTGTCCGCCGACCCCGAGGAGGTCAAGGTCCTCGCCACCGGCGGCCTGGCCCCGCTGGTCCTGGAGGAGTCCCGCAGCATCGACGTCTTCGAGCCCTGGCTCACCCTCGTCGGGCTGCGCCTGATCTACCAGCGCAACACCCCCTGATATCCGACGCGAGCGGTACGGGCCGGTCGATAGCCTTGACGGCGTGAGTGACGAGACCTACGACGAGCTTCCCGAGCAGATGCGGGTGCGCCGGGAGAAGCTCGACCGGCTCCGCGAGAGCGGGATCGACCCGTACCCGGTGACCTTCCCCCGCACGGCGACCAACGCCGAGGTGCGGGAGAAATACCCCGAGCTGGAGCCGGGCACCGAGACGGGCGAGAAGGTCGGCGTCACCGGTCGCGTCATGCTGATCCGCAACACCGGCAAGCTGTGCTTCGCCACGCTCCGGGACGGCACGGGCGACCTCCAGGTCATGCTGTCGCTCGCGAACGTCGGGCAGGAGCGGCTGGACTTCTGGAAGCGCGAGGTCGACCTCGGCGACCACGTGGGCGTCGAGGGCGAGATCATCACGTCCCGCCGCGGCGAGCTGTCGATCATGGTGGACTCGTTCGCGATCACGTCCAAGTGCCTGCGGCCGCTGCCGGAGAAGCACGCGGGGCTGACCGACCCGGAGGCCCGGGTGCGGCAGCGGTACGTGGACCTGATCGTCAACGACGAGGCGCGCGAGATGGCGCGGGTCCGCAGCGCCACCGTGCGGGCGGTCCGCGACTTCTGGCACGAGGAGGGGTACCTCGAGGTCGAGACCCCGATGCTGCAGCCGATCCACGGCGGCGCGGCGGCCCGGCCGTTCCAGACGCACATCAACGCGTACGGCATGGACCTGTACCTGCGGATCGCGATCGAGCTGTACCTCAAGCGGCTCGTCGTGGGCGGCATCGAGAAGGTCTTCGAGATCAACCGGAACTTCCGGAACGAGGGCGCCGACTCCACGCACAACCCCGAGTTCACGATGCTCGAGGCGTACGGGACGTACCTCGACTACAACGACATGGCCGACCTGACCCAGCGGATGTACCAGAAGGCGGTCGTGGCCGCGCTGGGCACCACGGTGGTCGTCAACGACGGCCGCGAGGTCGACCTGGGGCTGCCCGAGTGGCCGCGGATCACCCTGTACGGCGCGGTCTCGGAGGCGCTGGGCGAGGAGGTCACCCCGCACACGCCGCTGGAGGAGGTGCGCAAGCACGCCGACGGGCGCGGGATCCAGTACGACCCGAAGTGGGGGCAGGGCAAGCTCGTCCAGGAGGTGTTCGAGGAGCTGGTCGAGCACACGCTGGTCCAGCCGACGTTCGTGATGGACTACCCGCTGGAGACCTCGCCGCTGACGCGCCAGCACCGCGAGGAACCGCTGCTCACCGAGAAGTGGGACCTGATCGGGTTCGGCACCGAGCTGGGCACCGCGTACTCGGAGCTGGTCGACCCGATCGAGCAGCGCCGCCGGCTGACCGAGCAGTCGCTGCTGGCGGCCGGGGGCGACCCGGAGGCGATGCAGCTGGACGAGGACTTCCTGCGGGCGCTGGAGTACGCGATGCCGCCGACCGGCGGGATGGGCGCCGGGATCGACCGGATGATCATGGCGTTCACCGGCCGGAACATCCGGGAGACGATCCTGTTCCCGCTCGTCAAGCCGGAGTGACGACCGCGGGAAGGCCCGAAAGGCCCCGTAGGACGAGATTGTCCCGATAGGCAAGCGGGGCCTCGCCCAGGGCCACTTCGCGCCGGAAAAGCCGTCTGAGCGCCACCTGGCCCTCGATCAGGGCCAGGTGCGCGCCCAGGCAGTAGTGGATCCCGGCGCCGAACGACAGGTGCCGGGGCGTCCGGGAGCCCTCCGCGTAGCGGGAGAGGTCGGGACGGTCCGGGTCCGGGAAGACGCCGGGGTCGCGGTTCGCGGCTCCCAGCAGGAGCAGCACCATCTCGCCCCGGGCGATGGGCGTTCCGGCCGGCTCGCGGTCCTCCAGCGCGGCCCGCAGGGTCAGCTGCACCGGCGGGTCGTACCGGAGGAGCTCGTGGACGGCCGCCGCCGCGGACCCGGCCCGGAACCGCGCCGGCAGCTCCGGGTCGCGCAGCAGCGCGAGCGCGCCGTTGCCGATCAGGTTGACGGTCGTCTCGTGGCCCGCCACCAGCAGCAGGACGCAGGTGGCCAGCAGCTCCTCCTCCGCGAGCACCTCCCCGCCGTCGGAGACCGCGACGAGGGCGCTCAGCAGGTCGCCGCGCGGCTCGGCGCGGCGCCGGGCGGCCAGGTCGCGGAAGTACGCGGCGAACTCCTCGCGCGCCTCGTCCCGGCGGGCCAGGTCATCGGCGGGGAGCAGGAAGTCCGGGTCCAGGCCGCGGGCCAGCGCGTCCGACCAGCCGCGGAACCGGTCGCGGTCCTCGGGCGGCACTCCGAGCAGCTCGCTGATCAGGATGACCGGCAGCGGGTAGGCGAGCGCCTCGATCAGGTCGACCTCGCCTTCCACGCCGTCGAGCAGGCCGTCCACGACCTGCTCGGCGCGCGGCCGCAGCTCCCGGATCAGCCGCGGCGTGAACGCCTTGCTCACCAGCCGGCGCAGCCGGGTGTGGTCGGGCGGGTCCATCGTCAGGAACGAGCGGCGGCGGACCGGCGAGTCGCGCCACAGGCCGCCGTTCCCGGGCCGGTGGCCGAACAGCGGGTCGCGCAGGATCTCGTCGCACAGCGCGTACGAGCTCGTCACCCACAGGCCCGCGGGCGTGCGGACGGGCCGCCGGTCCGCGCCCAGCGCCCGGTACCGGGCGTACGGGTCGGCGCGGAAACCCGGGTCGTACGGGTCGAAGCCAAGGATCCCGGCCGTGTCCAGCACGTCTGGCATGGCCCCAGCATGCGCATGTTGAACGAGATGTCAACAGCGCCTCAGGTGGACTCCCGGACGATCAGCTCGGGGGTGAGGATCACCTGCCGGTGCAGGTGCGACTCGCCCTCGCCGTACTCGGCCAGCGCCAGCTCGGCGGCCTCCTCGCCGACCGCCAGCCGCGGCTGCCGGATGGTCGTCAGCGGCACGGCCGAGCTGCTGGCCAGCTCGATGTCGTCGTAGCCGACCACGGCCACGTCCTCGGGGACCCGGACGCCGCGCCGCAGCAGCTCGTTCGTCAGGCCGATCGCGAGCAGGTCGTTGGCGCAGAACACCCCGTCCGGCACCGGCGACAGCGCCAGCAGCCGCTCGGCGGCGGCCCGGCCGGCGGTCGGCGACAGCGCCTCCTGCGTCAGCGTGCGCATCTCCCCGCCGCCCGCCTTGGCCAGCGACCGGGCCGCGCCCTCGCCGCGCTCGACCACCGGCAGCGGCTGCGGCCGGCCGGTCACGAACGCCAGCCGCTCGCGGCCCCGCTCGATCAGGTGCGCGGCCGCGATGTCGCCGCCCGCGACATGGTCGACCTGGACCGAGCACATCTCGGGCGCGGAGTGGTCGATCAGCACCACGGCCACGCCGGCCGCGCGCAGCCGCTCGATCCCGACGGCGTCCAGCCCGACCGGGACGACCAGTACCCCGGCGGCCCGGTGCTCGATCAGCAGATCGAGCCCGCGCCGCTCCTTGTCGGCCGACCAGTCGCTGCTGAGCCACAGCGCGTCGTGCCCGGCGTCGTTGAGCGTCAGCTCGGCGCCGCGGGCGACGTCGGTCGCGTAGGGGTTGGTGAGATCCTCGACGAGGATGCCGAACGCCCGGGGGCGCGGCGGTGCCGAACGGCGGTCCGAACCGGCCCGCCCGGGGCCCTGGCGGAGCCTGCGGGCCGACTCGTTCCGGACGAATCCGAGCTCCTGGATCGCCGCGCGGACGCGGTCACGGGTCGCTTCGGCCACGAGATCTGGCCGGTTTAGGACATTCGAAACCGTCCCAACTGAAACTCCGGCCCGCCTCGCGACCTCGCGGATGCTGGTCTGTGGCAACTCTCTCCTCGTCGGCCCCGGGGTCTGTTTTCGCAGGTTATCGAGTTTCCAGCCGGTAACCCCCCAGTGACTGGTCACAGCATGCACGTATACGCGTACACATAGTGCCTAAGCGGCGCTTGACGGGCCGGATCCGGCCGCCTAGCGTTCCGAGCCGAAGCGTAGCTTGAAACGATTCACGATCTTCGTTCAACGGCCGGAACGAAGATGTCGGGCGATCGGTCGAGAGGGGACGGGCTCGGATGGCTGGCGATCGGGACCCGTCTCTGGCAAGGCGCTCTCCTTCCCAGCGGGGTCGCCGTCCACGTCTTCGTGGGCGCGCCCTCCGCACCCGGAGGTGCGTTTCCGTTCGGTTGGCCAACGTGTGCATCGTCACCCGGAGTTCCCCGGTGGCGCCCGGCAACGGGCCCATCGGCCACCTCCGGCCAAGTGACCGTTTCGAAGCGAGATCCGATGATCAACGTCCGGAGAGCCCGGACCCGGCAACCAACGCGTACAGATCGAGGCCTACCCGTGCCTGTGTAGCGAACGGCTGCATCCCCGCGGTCATCACCACGGACGAGGGAGGACGGAGTGGAACAGGCCACACTCGCACGTCGTGTCACCGACGACTCGCGACTGAACGAGGAGGAGATCCGCCTGCTCGCGCAGATCGCCAGCGGTGTCACAGCCGATGTGGCGGCACGCAAGCTGGAGCTGAGCGCCCGTACCTTGCGGCGCCGGTTGCGGACGATCTGCGACCGGCTCGAGGTCAACACCCCTATCGAGGCCGTTGTGTGGGCGGCCCGTAGGCAGCTCATCTAGGGGCCGTCTCCTCCGGGAGCGTCCCGCTCCGCCCGCCTGGAGGGAAGCGGGTGGAACCGAAACGAATCGATACCGAGGACTCCGTCCCCCCGTTGCGGCGGCGCCGTCCCCTGGCAGGTACACCCACTGCGAGGCGTCGCCGCGGACGTTGTTCCCCTGACCCCCGGGCTAAGGCCCCCCGCCGAAACACCTCCGCACACCTTCGCCGCACGCCTTCGCGCGCTCCCGCGCGATCAGGCGACCCGTACCGCGCCGGCGAACGGCCGGCCACCGATCGGGGCGATCTTCACCACGTCGCCCGTCTGCGGGGCGTGCAGCATCTTGCCGTCGCCCACGTACATGCCCACGTGGTGCAGGTCGTTGTAGAAGAACACCAGGTCGCCCGGCTGCATCTGGTCGCGCGAGATGTGCGTGCCGGCGTTCCACTGGCTGCCGGTGTAGTGCGGCAGGCTGATGCCGACCTTCCCGTACGCCCACATGATCAGGCCGGAGCAGTCGAAGCTGTTGGGCCCGGCCGCGCCCCACACGTACGGGCGGCCGATCTTGCCCATCGCCAGCCGCAGCGCCTGCGCGGCCTTGCCGGTGCCGACGACGGGGAGCTTGGCGAGCTGCGAGGGGTCCTTCTTGACGAGCCTGCCGCGGACCTTCTCGTACAGCGTGGTGACCTTCTCGCGCTGCCTGTCCAGGTCGCCGCGCAGCTTCTCGACCTGCTTGGAACGGTCCTCCGCGGACTTGCGGGCGCGCTGGGCGGCCTGCATGGCCTTCAGCATGCTCGCGGCGCGGGTGCCGTCCTGCTCGGCGAAGTAGCGCAGGGTCGCGGCCTGGTCGAGCATCGCCTGCGGGTCCTGCGCGGCCAGGAACGAGACGGTCGGGTCGGTGCCGCCCTGCATGTAGCTGGTCGCGGCCAGGCTGCCGACCTTCTCCCGGACGCCCCGCAGCGACTCCTCCTGCCGCTTGGCGTTGTCGGCGGCGACCTTGGCCGCCCGCTGCGACTGCTGGAGCTTGACCCGCAGGCCGTTGTACTGCTCGGTGAGCCGTTCCAACTGGTCGGCCAGCTTGTGCGCCTCGGCCTGGAGCTCCTTGGCGGACGGCTCGGGGTCGGCGTGCGCCGGGACGGCGGGGACGGCGACCAGGGAGGCGGCGGCGACGGCCGCGGCCAGGGCGCCCGCGCGGGCCGTGCCCGGCCGGGCGAGGCGGGCCCGGGAGCGGCGCGGAAGGGATCCAGGGCGCGGTGACTCCACCGATTCTCCTTTCCTCGTCCACCTGCCGGGACGGCCGAACGGGAGCGGGCCGCCGCGGTCTGTCGGGGACCGGACGCGCACCGGCCGCGGTCGCTGTCGCCGCTCGGCCGATGCCAGCGCAGGACCCTAACGGAGTCGGAACCCGATGCCAACCAGAACCCCGGAAATCACAGGAGAAACACGGGGATTCGCGAAGTGTGTCGGCTTGTATCCCGCCGTAATCGTTGTGGTTTGGGTCACTTTATGGCGCGGCGCGCGAACGCTGAGTCGAAGGTCCCGCCGTCACCTCCTATAACGTGGGTTGTTTGTGGAAGTCGTGATCAGGCGTGCCCGCACCGCCGACGTTCAGGAGATCGGCCGGCTCGTCGGCCTCTACGCCGGCTCGGGGCGCCGCCTGCTGCGGAAGACGACGGTCAAGCTCTTCGAGGACGTCCAGGAGTTCTGGGTCGCCGAGGAGCGGGCCACCGGCGCGGTCGTGGGCTGCGGCGCCCTGCACGTGATGTGGGAGGACCTCGCGGAGGTCCGCTCGGTCGCGGTCGATCCCGCCCGGCTGGGGCACGGCATCGGGCACCGGATCGTGGCCCGGCTGCTGGAGACGGCCCGCGAACTGGGCGTGGAAAGGGTGTTCTGTCTTACCTTCGAAGTGGACTTCTTCGCCCGCCACGGGTTCCGCCCGATCCTGGGGACCCCGGTCTCTCCCGAGGTGTACGAAGAACTACTCCGTTCCTACGACGAAGGCGTGGCAGAGTTCCTGGACCTCGACAGGGTCAAGCCGAATACCTTGGGGAATACCCGGATGTTGCTTCGCCTGGAGGACTGACCGATGAGTAGATCCCCCCGCCGCGGCAGGTCGTACCCGCCGCCGGGCCGGCAGCCTCAGGGGCCCGGCTCGTACGGGCCGCCCCCTCCCTACCAAGGCTCGCAGTGGCAGCAGCCGCAGCAGCCGGCGCCGCAGTGGCAGAACCAGGCGCCGCCGCCCCAGCAGCAGAACTGGCAGCAGCAGCCGCAGGGCCAGTACGACCAGGGGTACGACTACTACGGCGGCGGCCACGACGACGTCGCCGAGGCCGCGAGCCTGCCGCTGGCGCCGATCGCGCGGCGGGCGGGCGCGCGGCTGATCGACAACGCGCTCGTCGCGGTGTTCGGGTTCGCACTCGTCCTGCCGGTCGTGATCGGGACGATCGGGCTCGGCAGCGCGGGCAGCAAGACCGACACCGAGGGCGGCGTCTGGAACTGGCCCATCATCTTCACGCTGTTCGCGGTCATGTCCGTCCTGCCGTTCATCTACGAGGCGGTCCAGCTCTCCATGTGGGGGCGCACGGTCGGCAAGCGCGTGATGCACCTGGGCGTCGTCCAGGTGCGGCCCGCGGGCGACGCCGTGACGACGACGCAGGCCGTCTGGCGCGCCGGGATCGTCCATGTGGCGTACCAGCTCGGGCTCTTCTTCTTCCTGGTCCTGGCCGTGATGGTGTGGGAGTACTTCGCGTACGGCGTGCTCCTGGTGGCCATCGGCGTCGTCATGGCGCACCTGTGGGCGATCTGGGACCAGCCCCTGCACCAGTCCGTGCACGACCGCTTCGCGGGCACGCTGGTGATCGACGAGCGGGTCGAGTACACCGAGTACGAGGAGTAGCGCGCGGCATGGCGGCGGCGGATCAGGCACCGAAGTCCGGCCCGCTTCCCGACGAGGAGCCCGGGCACCCCGAAGGAGGGCCCGGGCTTCCTCATGCGGGCCCTGGGAGGCCGGCGGCGGGAGGAGGCGGGCCGACCCCGCCCGCCGGGCGCGGCGACCCGCAGGAGCCGGCTGAGGCGGTCCGGGAAGGCGAACCGGCGGCCGAAGCGGCGGCGGAGCGGGCGGCGGCGGAACCGGTGGCGGTTCCGGGGCCGGCGGGGACGGTCCTCGCGGAGCCGGGGCAGCGGCTGCTCGCCCGGATCGTCGACACCCTCGTGGTGGGGCTGCCCGTCGTCGTGGTCGTCCGGGAAGTGGTCCCGCGAACCGATGTCGATGTCGCCGCACCCCCTGCCGTGGCGGCGTTCCTGCTCTTGTACGAGTGGATTCAACTCGCCCTGTGGGGCCGCACTCTGGGCAAGAGGTTCGCCGGTATCGAAGTCGTACGAGAAGACATAGGCGCCGCGCCAGAAGACATAGAGGCTTCAACAGAAGTGGATCTGGCCGCGGAACCCGTACTAAGGCGGCGGGATCGTCTCGGGGCGGCGCGTTCCCTGCTGCGGACGGCCCTCTATGCGCTTCCTATTGGCGTGCGGCCAGTGCCCGTGTTGGGGCTGATCGCCGGTCTCTTCTGGGTGGGGAACGCGGCTCTGATGTACGAGGGCGGGGCGCGCAGGGCGTTGCACGACCGCGTTGCCGGCACCGCCGTCGTGAAGCGCGGGGCGCGCTGAGCGGCTCCGGGCTTGTGTAACGACATTGAGGACTTATCCGCTGTTATCGGTATGCAGTAGAGTCGCCCGCGCCGTACCCGACTACGGAGAACTTCGGGCCGTGACCGCGCGGTGGCAACGGATTTCGCCGGCGCCGCCGCGGCCGGTATCCATGTACGGACCCTGCCCGGACGAGGATGCGCGGGGGCCGGGCAAGGATGGCGCAAGGATGATCGGCATGCTCCGCGGGGCGGCGCGGCCTGCCGTTCATTGCTCCGAGACGGCATGGTTAGTGCCGTTACGTCAGGGTTAATCGATGGCCGCGGGGTGGGTGATGCCGTCCCGGTTAAGGTGGCCCCCGGCCGAATTACCCGGCCGGCCGCCCGGCCCGCGAAACCGGCCCAATGCAAGATCGACCACCCTGGTCAGCGGCCGCGAGGTGACCTCGGTCACCCTGAAATCCGGGCGCGGACCCGCCGCGGGACAAAATACATACGCCGTCCCGCCGTCCGCGCGGGCTCGCGTCGTGAGGCGACGCGTATCGGCCCTTGCCGCCGCGTATCGCCCGCGCGGCGGATTCCACCGGGCGGTGATTACTGCCCGTAACGTGGGGGAAGCCAGTTCAGCGCGAGTGTTGAATTGTCATCGGCAAGGATCGCGGTATATCTTTGTCAACCGAATGCAGTTTGCTCCAGCTGAAAGGTCTGTCCCCATGGCACAGAAGGTTCAGGTGCTTCTCGTCGACGACCTCGACGGTGGCGAGGCGGACGAGACCGTAGCGTTCTCGATCGACGGCGCCTCCTACGAGATCGACCTCAGTAGCGCCAACGCAAAGAAGCTGCGGGATTCTCTGCAGCCGTTCGTGGAGAAGTCCCGCAAGGCCGGCGCCACCACCCGCCGCCGTCGCCAGCGCGGCGCCTCCAGCCGCGAGCGCAGCGCCGAGATCCGTGCCTGGGCCAAGGACCATGGCATCAAGGTCAATGAGCGCGGCCGCATCCCGGCCAATGTGATCGAGAAGTACGAGGCCGCCCACTGAGACGCCTCGCCCGTGACCGGCCCGTCTCCCTTGAGGGGAACGGGCCGTTCGCTTGTGGCGTAGCGATAGGTGGGTTGTACCCGCCGGAGCGAGGTAGACAGGTTCTCATCGGCCATCCCCCGGTGCTGGTGTGGTCCATGTGACGAGGCGTGAACCACCTGCGGAAAGGCGCCCGTTCGCTCGCGGCGTAGCGGGAACATGACGCCCCGGGGTGGTAGTTGGATGAGACTGAACAGCGCTTGGCTGGGGAACGTCTCCTGGTAGGGAGCCGGGCGGCCTCCTCGGGGCGGGCTAGTTTGACTTAGGTGCCAGCACCTGCGGAAGGACAGGTTCGGACATCCCGGACTCTGCCCAACCGCTCTGTGAGGAGCGACGAGATGTTCGAAAGGTTCACCGACCGTGCGCGGCGGGTTGTCGTTCTGGCTCAAGAGGAAGCCAGGATGCTCAACCACAACTACATCGGTACCGAGCACATCCTCCTTGGCCTGATCCACGAGGGCGAGGGTGTCGCCGCCAAGGCGCTGGAGAGCCTGGGGATCAGCCTGGAGGCGGTCCGCCAGCAGGTCGAGGAGATCATCGGCCAGGGCCAGCAGGCGCCGTCGGGGCACATCCCGTTCACCCCGCGTGCCAAGAAGGTGCTGGAGCTGTCGCTGCGCGAGGCTTTGCAGCTCGGCCACAACTACATCGGCACCGAGCACATCCTTCTTGGACTCATCCGTGAGGGCGAGGGTGTGGCGGCGCAGGTGCTGGTGAAGCTGGGCGCCGACCTCAACCGGGTCCGCCAGCAGGTGATCCAGTTGCTGCACGGCTACCAGGGCAAGGAACCGGCCGCCTCCGGCGGCCCGGCCGAGTCCACGCCGTCCACCTCCCTTGTGCTCGACCAGTTCGGCCGCAACCTGACGCAGGCGGCCCGGGAGGGCAAGCTCGACCCGGTCATCGGCCGGGACAAGGAGATCGAGCGGGTCATGCAGGTGCTGTCCCGCCGTACCAAGAACAACCCGGTCCTCGTGGGCGAGCCGGGCGTCGGCAAGACCGCCGTCGTCGAGGGCCTGTCCCAGAAGATCGTCAAGGGCGAGGTGCCCGAGACCCTCAAGGACAAGCAGCTCTACACCCTCGACCTCGGCGCCCTGGTCGCCGGCTCCCGCTACCGCGGTGACTTCGAGGAGCGGCTGAAGAAGGTCCTCAAGGAGATCCGCACCCGCGGCGACATCATCCTGTTCATCGACGAGCTGCACACGCTGGTGGGCGCCGGGGCGGCCGAGGGTGCGATCGACGCGGCGAGCATCCTCAAGCCGATGCTGGCCCGCGGCGAGCTGCAGACGATCGGCGCGACGACGCTGGACGAGTACCGCAAGCACCTGGAGAAGGACGCGGCGCTGGAGCGCCGGTTCCAGCCGATCCAGGTGGCCGAGCCGTCGCTGAGCCACACGATCGAGATCCTCAAGGGGCTGCGGGACCGGTACGAGGCGCACCACCGGGTGTCGATCACGGACGCGGCGCTGGTGTCGGCGGCGCAGCTGGCCGATCGCTACATCAGTGACCGGTTCCTGCCCGACAAGGCGATCGACCTGATCGACGAGGCCGGGTCGCGGATGCGGATCCGCCGGATGACCGCGCCGCCGGACCTGCGCGAGTACGACGAGAAGATCGCCGACGTTCGCCGCGAGAAGGAATCGGCGATCGACGCGCAGGACTTCGAGAAGGCCGCGGCCCTCCGCGACTCCGAGAAGCAGCTCCTGGGCCAGAAGGCGCAGCGGGAGAAGGAGTGGAAGGCCGGCGACATGGACGTCGTGGCCGAGGTGGACGAGGAGCTCATCGCCGAGGTCCTGGCCACCGCCACCGGCATCCCGGTCTTCAAGCTCACCGAAGAGGAGAGCGCCCGCCTGCTCCGCATGGAGGACGAGCTCCACAAGCGGGTCATCGGCCAGGAGGACGCCATCAAGGCGCTGTCCCAGTCGATCCGGCGTACCCGCGCCGGCCTGAAGGACCCGAAGCGCCCCGGCGGCTCGTTCATCTTCGCCGGCCCGTCCGGTGTCGGTAAGACCGAGCTGTCCAAGACGCTGGCGGAGTTCCTGTTCGGGGACGAGGACGCGCTGATCCAGCTGGACATGTCCGAGTTCATGGAGAAGCACACCGTCTCGCGGCTGTTCGGCTCCCCGCCCGGCTACGTCGGGTACGAGGAGGGCGGCCAGCTCACCGAGAAGGTCCGGCGCAAGCCGTTCTCCGTGGTCCTCTTCGACGAGATCGAGAAGGCCCACCCGGACATCTTCAACTCGCTGCTGCAGATCCTGGAGGACGGTCGCCTGACCGACGCCCAGGGCCGGGTCGTGGACTTCAAGAACACGGTCATCATCATGACCACCAACCTGGGCACCCGCGACATCTCCAAGGGCCAGTCGCTGGGCTTCACCCGCGCCAACGACGAGCAGGGCTCGTACGACCGGATGAAGGCCAAGGTCAACGAGGAGCTCAAGCAGCACTTCCGGCCGGAGTTCCTGAACCGTGTCGATGACACGGTGGTGTTCCACCAGCTGACGCCGAAGGAGATCATCCAGATCGTGGATCTGATGATCGCCAAGGTGGACGAGCGGCTCAAGGACCGCGACATGGGGATCGAGCTGCGGCAGGAGGCCAAGGATCTGCTGGCCGAGCGGGGCTACGACCCCGTGCTGGGGGCGCGGCCGCTGCGCCGCACGATCCAGCGCGAGATCGAGGACCAGCTGTCGGAGAAGATCCTCTACAACGAGGTCAAGTCCGGCCAGATCGTCATCGTCGGCACGCAGGGCACGGGCGAGGACGCCAAGTTCACCTTCAAGGGCGTGCCGAAGCCGTCCACCGTCCCGGACAGCCCGCCCCCGATCGAGGGCGCGGTCAACTTCAACAAGGACTGACCGCAAGGCTCAGCGCCTGTGAGAAGGGCCCGTACCATCGCGGTACGGGCCCTTCGCATGTCCGGATCAGGCGAGCCAGGCGTCGATCTCCGCGTGGATCCGCGCCTTCGTCGCCGGGGGAGCGAAGGACGCGTCCACGCCCGCCCGCGCCAGCTCGGCGAGCACGGCGTCGCCGTAGCCGAACGCGTCCCGGACGAGCGCGTACTCCGCCGCCAGCGGCGTCCCGGTCATGCAGGGGATGTCGGTGTTGACCGTGACGGCGAGCCCTTCCTCGCGGAGGCGCTGGAACGGATGCTCCGCCAGGGACGGGGCGAAGCCGAGGGCGACGTTCGAGGACGGGCACACTTCGAGCGGGATGCGCCGGTCGCGGACCTCGGCGACCAGGTCCGGGTCGTCGAGGACGCGGATGCCGTGGCCGAGCCGCTCCGTGCGGCCGTCCGTGATGGCCTGGCGGATGCTGGCGGCGCCTTCGGCCTCGCCCGCGTGGTGGACGACGTGCAGGCCGTTCTCGCGCGCCGCCGCGAAGACCTCGGTGAACGGGTCGCCGGGGTACGCCTCGTCCCCGGCGAGGCCGATCGCCACGACCTCGTCGTACCGCAGGCCCAGTTCGAGGGTGCGGCGGGCGCGTTCCACGGAGCGCCGGCGGGAGTGGTCGAGGATCACCCGGGTCTCGATGCCGAAGTCCTCGCGTCCCCTGGCCAGCCCTTCGAGCACGGCGTCCAGCGGCATCCGGAGGTCGCCGAGCCGTTCCCCGTGCCCGGCGGCCGTGAACGAGACCTCGGCGTAGCGGGTGCCCTGTGTGGCCTCGTCCTCGCAGTACTCGTAGGCGATGCGGCGGAAGTCGGCGGCGCGCCGGAGGCAGGCGCGCACGAGGTCGTTCTGCACGAAGAAGTCGGCGAAGCCCCCGAACGCGTGCCCGGCCGCCAGATGTCCGGGGACCTCGACGCCGTTGGCGTGCCCGATCTCCTGGAGGGTCGGCCACCGCACGGTGCTTTCCAGATGGACGTGGAGATGGGCCTTGGGCAGGCCGGAGAGATCGCGCACCGCGCAACGCTAGCCGCCGCGTTCCCGGCCGCTCCACCGGATTTCTCGCCGTTCGGACCCCTTTTGTATTAGGATTCACTTATATAAGTCGACACTGGAGGTGAGGGCGATGGCCGATTTCGCCGATGCGCTCGGCGCGGTCGAGCGGGAGGTCGTGCGGGACGAGAAGACGGTCCTGGTGCGGCTCCGGCGCGGGTACGACGCGGCGGTCGAGGACGTCTGGAGCGCCCTCACCGACCCCGCCCGGCTGAGCCGCTGGTTCATGCCGGTCGGCGGAGATTTGCGGGAGGGCGGGACGTTCTCCGTCCAGGGCGAGCCCATGGGCAGGATCCTCGAATGCGCGCCGCCCGATCTGCTCAGGTTCACCTACGGCGCCGAGACCAGCGTCGTCGAGGTCCGGCTGGAGTCCGCGGCCGGCGGCACCGACGTCCTGCTGGAGCACTCGGTGCCCCTGGAGTTCGCGCAGAGCGGCGCGGGCTCGCTCAACGTCGGTCCCGGCTGGGACATCGCGTACCTCGGGCTCGGCCTGCACCTGGCCGGCGAGGAGGTCGGCGACCCGATGGCGTGGGAGGGCTCCCTGCCCGTCCAGCGTTATGCGGCGGGGACCGTCGACGCCTGGACCGGGGCGGCCAAGGGGACGGCGACCGAGGACGAGATCGCCGGGGCCGCCGCGGCGGCCCGCGCCCACTTCGCCCCGGACCTCGAAGGCGGGGGTCAGGCGGGCAGCGCGTAGCGGCCGTCGTCCAGCGGATCGACCAGCCCGTCGCTGATCAGGGCGTCGAGCGCGCGCTCCCGCTGCACGGCGTCCGCCCAGACGACGTCCAGCAGCGGCTTCTCCACCGGGCCGGCGGCGTCGCGCAGGACGGCCAGGAGCCGGCCGCGGCACTGCCGGTCGGTGCCCGCGTAGGTCTGGCCGCGCCGGGGCGGGCCGGAGTACGCGGGGCGGCCCGCGTCCTGCCAGGCGCACCGGTCGAGCACCGGGCAGTCCGCGCAGCGGGGCGAGCGGGCCGTGCAGACCAGCGCGCCCAGCTCCATGACCGCGACCGACCAGCGCGCGGCCGTGGGCGGATCGAGCGGCAGGAGGGACTCGGCCAGCCGGACCTCGCCCTTCGTCTGCGATCTCGGCGGGTACTCCTCGCCCGAGCACAGCCGGGCCAGGACGCGCCGCACGTTCGTGTCCAGGACGGCGTGCCGCTGCCGGTAGGCGAAGCTGGCGACCGCGGCGGCCGTGTACGCGCCGATGCCGGGCAGGGCGAGCAGGTCCTCGTGCGAGTCGGGGACCTGTCCGCCGTGCCGCTCCACGATCGCTCTGGCGCTCTCATGGAGCCGCAGGGCGCGCCGCGGGTATCCGAGCCGCCCCCACGCCCGTACGGCCTCTCCGGACGGCTCGGCGGCGAGCGCGGCGGGTTCCGGCCAGCGTTCCAGCCACTCGTGCCAGACGGGCAGCACGCGGGCGACGGGCGTCTGCTGGAGCATGATCTCGCTGACGAGCACGCCCCAGGGAGAGGCGCCGGGGGCGCGCCAGGGGAGGTCCCGGGCGTTCGCCTCGTACCAGTCGAGGATCGGGTCGGTGTACGGGGAGTTCATGGTCGGCCGTCATTGTGGCATGGACTTCCCCTGCCGGTGCCCGCCCGGCGGGTCGGCATGGCAACGAACGTCAAGGATCCCATACTGAGCGTATGGATTCGGGCACCCCGAGTAACGGTCTGGACGCCGAGCGGTACTGGCGGCGGCGCGCGGCCGCGCTCGCCGGGATCCTGGCGGCGGCCGGCCTGCTGGCCTGGGCGTGCGGCTCCGGCGGCGGGGACGGCGCCGAGGCGGGCAGCCCGGCGACCCCGCCGCCCGCGGGACCGCCGATCCCGGCGGCCGCGCCGACCGTCACCGTGACCGCGACGCCGTCCGGGGCCGCCCGGCCGGCCAGGACCGGGGAGCGCGGGCGGGACGGCGCGTGCGACCCCGAGGCCGTCACCGTGACGATGACGACCGAGAGCACCGTCTACGGGGCCGGGCGCAGGCCGCGGTTCCGGGTGATCGCGGTGAGCACCGGGGCGCGGCCGTGCCGGTTCGACGTCGGGCCGGGCGGGCTGGAGATCCGGGTGACGTCGGGCCGCGACCGGGTCTGGTCGTCCGCCGCCTGCGCCCGCGGCTCCGGCTCCCGCGTCCGCACGCTCCGGAAGGGCGTTCCGCACGTCGCCGTCGTCACCTGGGACCGCAGGCGCGCCACCGGGGACTGCACGGGACCGCGCCCGGCCGCGCGGCCGGGCACCTACGTGGCCGCGGTCGACGCGGCGAACGTCGAGAGCCCCGCGCAGGTCTTCCTGCTGCGGGCGTGAGACCTACCCGTCCGGCCGGTACGGCGGACAGCACCGGCGGGTGATTACGGCCGCGGAGAAACACCCGGCACCGGCCGGGCGCGGCGGGCACGCCAGGCGCGCCAGGCGGCGCTGCGGCCGCGGGGCGGCGTCAGACGTAGCGTTCCAGGATCGACGACTCGGCCAGCCGGGACAGCCCCTCGCGGACGCTGCGGGCCCGGGACTCGCCGACGCCGCCGACGCCCTGGAGGTCGTCGATGCTGGCGGCCAGCAGCTTCTGCAGGCCGCCGAAGTGCTCCACCAGCCGCTCCACCACGAGCCCGGGCAGCCGGGGCACCTTGGCGAGCAGCCGGTAGCCCTTGGGGCTGACCGGCAGGTCGAGCGCGTCCGGCCCGGCGAAGCCCATGACCTCGGCCACCGTGGACAGGTCGAGCAGCTCGTTCGCCGACAGCAGGTCGAGGTCGTTCAGCACGGCGTCGAAGCCGCGCTCGCGGGCGTCCTGCGACGGGTAGTCGCGGACGATCAGCTCCCGGTCGACGTCGACGCCGGAGACCAGCTCGTCCAGCTGGAGCGACAGCAGCCGGCCGTCGGTGCCCAGCTCGACGACGTACCCCTCGATCTCGTCGGCGATCCGGCGCACCATCTCCAGCCGCTGCACGACCGCGCTGACGTCCCGCACGGTCACCAGGTCCTCGATCTCCAGGGCGGAGAGCGTGCCGGAGACCTCGTCGAGCCGCAGCTTGTAGCGCTCTAGCGTGGCCAGCGCCTGGTTGGCCTTGGACAGGATGGCCGCCGAGTCCTCCAGGACGTAGCGGATGCCGTCGAGGTAGAGCGCGATGATGTGCATCGACTGGCTCACCGAGATGACCGGGTAGCCGGTCTGCCGGGCGACGCGCTCGGCGGTGCGGTGCCGGGTGCCCGACTCCTCGGTGGGGATGGTGGAGTCCGGCACGAGGTGGACGGCGGCCCGGACGATCCGCGCGTGGTCGCCGTCCAGGACGATCGCGCCGTCCATCTTGGCGAGCTCGCGCAGCCGGGTGGCGGAGAACTCGACGTCGAGCTCGAAGCCGCCCGAGCAGAGCTCCTCGACGAGCTTGTCGTAGCCGAGCACGATCAGCCCGCCGGTGTGCCCCCGCAGGATCCGCTCCAGTCCGTCGCGGATCGCCGTGCCCGGGGCAACCGCGGCGAGCGTGGCGCGGCGTCGTTCGTCATGACCCTTGTCGTGTGCTGGCACCTGGCCCCCGGAGGTCGCTGGACGGCGCCAGTTTACCGAGAGGCCGCCCTTCACGGGTTCCCCACCTGGCCATAAGCGTGCGCCGTGTGACGCGAGAGTCTGCCGGGACGCCTGTTAGGGGGCCGTAAAGGCCACCTGGAGCGCCTGGCTCAAACTGTCCACTTCCATCACTTTCATCCCTTCGTAGCTGCTCAGCTGCGGGTCGGCGCGCTTGAGCGGCGACCCGTCGCCCAGCTCCAGCGATCCGCGCGGTACGACGGCGTACTTGAACCCCAGCCGGGTCGCCTCGGCCAGCCGCCGCTGCACGCCCGGGACGATCCGCACCTCGCCGGCCAGCCCGACCTCGCCCAGCGCGATCAGGCTGCTCGACAGCGACTGCTCGACCGTCGACCCGGCCACGGCCAGCGCCAGCGCGAGGTCGACGGAGGTCTCCGAAAGCCGGACGCCGCCGACGGTGGAGACGTACACGTCCTGCTCGTGCATGGAGATCTTGCACCGCTGCGCCAGCACGGCCAGCACCATCGCGACGCGCGAGGTGTCGAGCCCGGACGAGGCCCGCCGCGGCGACGGCAGGTGCGACTTGGCGACCAGCGCCTGCACCTCGGCGACCAGCGGCCGGCGGCCCTCCAGCGTGACGGTGACGCACGTGCCGGGGACGGGCTCCTCGCGGCGGGTCAGGAACAGCCCGCTGGGATCGGGCAGGCCCACGATGCCGACCTCGGACAGGTCGAAGCAGCCCAGCTCGTCGGTGGGGCCGTAGCGGTTCTTCACGGCGCGGATCATGCGCAGCCGGCTGTGCCGGTCGCCCTCGAAGTAGAGGACGACGTCGACCAGGTGCTCCAGCAGCCGCGGCCCGGCGATCGCGCCCTCCTTGGTGACGTGCCCGACCAGCACGACGGTGATGCCGCGCTCCTTGGCCACCCGGATGAGGTTGGCGGCGACCTCGCGGATCTGCGTCACCCCGCCGGGGGCGCCGTCGACCTCGGACGTGCCGATCGTCTGGATGGAGTCGACCACCATCAGGACCGGCTCGACCTCGTCGACATGGCCGAGGACGGCCGACAGCTCGGTCTCGGCGGCCAGATAGAGGTCGTCGGTGATCGCCCCCACCCGGTCGGCCCGCAGCCGCACCTGCTCGGCCGACTCCTCGCCGGTGATGTAGAGCACCGGCCGCCGCTCGCCCGCCGCCTCGCCGCCGGAGGCGGGCGTCGCGCCGTTCCCGTTAGCACCCCCGTTCGCGTTCCCGTTGGCGTTGGCGTTCGCGGGCGGGACGCCGTGCGCGGTGGAGGCCAGGGCGGCGACCTCCAGCAGCAGGGTGGACTTGCCGATGCCGGGCTCGCCGGCGAGCAGGACGACGGCACCGGGCACCATGCCGCCGCCCAGCACGCGGTCGAGCTCGTCCAGCCCGGTGGGCCTGGTCTGCGAGGAGCGGACGTCGACCTGGCCGATCGGCCGCGCCGGCGCGCTGACCGGGCCGGCCGTCACCACCCGGGCCGGGGTGGCCGAGCCGGCCTCGGAGACCGAGCCCCAGACCTGGCACTCGCCGCAGCGCCCGACCCATTTGGAGGTCTGCCAGCCGCACTCGGTGCAGCGGTAGGTCGGCTTCGCCGTCTTCGCCTTCGCCATGCGTCGAAGCGTAGAGGCCGCCCCCGACAGAGTTCCGGGATGTGATGTTGCTTACTTTTGTCCGTCCGGCCGGCGGGCCGCGGCGCTGACCGTACGTGACGGTCAGGCCGCCGGGATCGCCTTGCGGGCGCGCTCGATCAGGTCGCCGAGGTGGTCGGAGACGATGCCGGGCCGCTCCATCATGGCCATGTGCCCGGCGGACGGGACGATCTCCAGCCGGCCGGACGGCACGCATTCGGAGATCTTGAGGCTGTGCGCGACCGGGGTGAGCAGGTCCCGCTCGGCCCCGATGACCAGCGTGTCGGCGCCGCCGAGGGCGGCGCAGTCGCTGATCACCTCGGTCGTGACCATCGAGTGCAGGAACCCGAGGAACGCTTCCATCCGAGTGTCGGCCATCATCTGCTCGGCGAACGCCACCGCGTTCGGCCCGGCCTCGGGGCCGAACGCGACCATGTCCTCCATCAGCATCGAGCCCGTCCGGCCCAGGTGGCGCACCTTCTCGATGGCGGGGGAGCCGGCGCCCGCGGCGCGCAGCGCGCGCGGCAGCACCCGCTGGGTGAGGCGCGCCATCGCGGCCGGCAGCCCCAGCGTGACCTGCCCGAGGCCACCGGAGGACGTGCAGAGCAGCCCGGCGGCGAGCACCTTGCGGCCGATGGCCTCCGGGTTCTCGTCGGCGTACCGCATGATCGTCATGCCGCCCATCGAGTGCCCGACCAGCACCACCGGCGTCTCCGCCGGAACGGTCTGGTCGATCACGGCGGCGAGGTCGGCGGCCAGCCGGTCCAGCGCGTACCCGGCGCGCTCGCCGCCCTGGGAGCGTCCGTGCCCGCGCTGGTCCCAGAAGACGAGCCGGCCGAGGCCGCGCAGGGCCTTGCGCTGGAAGTGCCAGGAGTCCTGGGTGAGCGTCCAGCCGTGGCAGAAGACGACGGCCAGGTCGGTGCGGTCCGCGCCGTCGATCTCGGCGTACAGGCGGGTGCCGTCGCTCGCCTTCACCGGCACGGGACGCCCGCGCAGCGTGCCGAACGGCTCGCCCGCGAACGGGTCGGGACGCAACTGGAGCCGCCGGACGGCGCGCCGCTGCACGGCCAGCCCGGCGCCGGCCGCGCCCGCGCCGAGCGCGGTGGCGGTGAGGCCGGCGGTGAGGATGGTACGGCTCGTCCTGGCGGCATGGCCCATGCTGGTGGCCCTCCTCTTCCGGCCGGTACGCCCGCGGCGGCGCCCCGAGGCGTCCGGGATGTCGGTGGCGGACCATTCTCGGCCAATCACCCAGAAAAGGCACGCGCCGCCCCCACCGGAACGGCAGCCGGAACGGGTCAGCGGTGGCGCCACCAGAGGTTCACGGCGTAGTCGACCTCGGTGCCCGCGTGCTCGCGCAGCGCGGCCTCGGCCAGCTCGGGCGGGAACTCGATGTTCAGCACGGCGGCGAGGTCGGCCCGGTTCTCGAACGACCAGCGGATGGTCAGGGCCTCGCGCTGGAAGCCGTGCCGCGCCCAGAACCGCTCGACGGCGGCGGGATCGTACGACGGCAGGCCGCGCCGGAACCAGCCGCCGAACGTGGACCGGGTGGCGTCGTTGTCGATGATGAAGATCGTGCCGCCGCGCCGGACGACCCGGTCCAGCTCGGCCAGGCCCGGCTCGCAGCCGGGACCGAAGAAGTAGGCCCAGCGGACGTGGACGACGTCGATCGACGCGTCCGGAAGCGGCAACGCCTGCGCCGCACCCACACGAACGGTGACATCGGGGAGGTCGCGGACGCGGTGCCGGGCCGCGGCGGCGAGCCCGGAGTGCGGCTCGATCCCGA
Source organism: Actinomadura sp. 21ATH (assembly GCF_041951345.1). Taxonomy (NCBI): domain Bacteria; kingdom Bacillati; phylum Actinomycetota; class Actinomycetes; order Streptosporangiales; family Thermomonosporaceae; genus Actinomadura; species Actinomadura sp. 21ATH. The sequence goes on from NZ_JBGNUR010000025.1 coordinate 91,177, forward strand.
CCACCCGCGCCGCCTCGCGGGCGAAGTACGGCAGGTGGAAGCCCGTTCCGCAGCCCAGGTCGAGCACCGTCGCCCCCGCCCACGGGCGGATCGCGCGCATCGCCGAGTCGAGCGTCCCGTCCGGGTCGACGGCCCGGTTCTCGATCTCGTACACGCGCGGCGAGTTCCAGATGTTCGGGCTCGGCACGGCCCCCGGTGCGATCTCGGCCACGGAGACCCAGGGTAGTCAAGGCCGCGGGCAAGAAATCCGGATCGGGGCCGCCCGCGGGTTTCACCGGGCCTCCGGGCGCATAGGCTTTCCGTTGCGTGCGCCCCGCCGGGCGGGGCAGGGTGCCGGTAAGGCCCTGCCCAACGGAGCCCGCGAAGAAGTCCGCTGAGAAGAAGTCCGCTGAGCGATCACTTTGGCGAGGGAGCCTTGACCCCGCAGCACAACGGCGCCGCAGCCCCGGCCGTCCGGGTCCCGGACGCGCCGGTCACGCTGTCCACGGCGTCGGTCTATCCGGAGAAGGTGCCGAGCGCCTTCGAGATCGCCGCGCTGCTCGGGTACGACGGCGTCGAGGTCATGGTCTCGACCGACGCCTCCTCGCAGGACCTGAACGTGCTGCGCCGGCTGTCCGACTACCACCAGGTCCCGATCAAGTCGATCCACGCGCCCTGCCTGCTGCTGACCCAGCGGGTCTGGGGCCGCGAGCCGTGGGGCAAGCTCGTGAAGTCCAAGGACGTCGCCGAGGAGCTGGGCGCCGACGTCGTGGTCGTCCACCCGCCGTTCCGCTGGCAGCGCGAGTACGCCCGGGAGTTCGTCGAGGGCCTGGCCCGCATGCAGGAGGAGACCGACGTCCTGTTCGCGGTGGAGAACATGTTCCCGCTCAAGGCGCGCGGCGCCGAGGCCGGCATGTACCTGCCCGACTGGAACCCGGTCGACCAGGACTACCCGTTCGTGACGCTCGACCTGTCCCACACGGCCGTGTCCGGCTCCGACGCGCTCGGCATGGCCGGGGCGCTCGGCGACCGGCTGCGGCACGTGCACCTCGCCGACGGCGTCGGGATCACCAACAAGGACGAGCACCTGGTGCCTGGCCGGGGCAACCAGCCGTGCGGGCCGATGCTGGAGCGGCTGGCCGAGAACGGCTACCGCGGCCACATCTGCCTGGAGGTCAACACCCGCCGCGCCGCCAGCCGCGCGGAGCGGATGGAGGACCTCGCCGAGGCGCTGGCCTTCGCCCGCCTGCACCTGGCCGCCGCCGAGGGCGCCGTCCCGCGGGCCTGGGAGGTCACGCCGGGCGGTGAGGTCTCGCCGCGGGGCCTGCTGTGAACGCGACCGGGACGGCGCCGTGACCGAGACCGCGCGCGGCGGCGGGCGCGGCCCGGGGCGCCGGCCGGGGCCGACCGAGACCCGCGAGGCGATCCTCGCGGCGGCCCGCGAGCTGTTCGCCGCGAAGGGGTACGACGGCGCCTCGCTGCGCGCCATCGCCCGTGCCGCCGGGGTCGATCCGGCCCTGGTGCACCACTTCTTCGGCAACAAGGAGGGCGTGTTCGTCGCGGCGATGCGCTTCCCGGTGGACCCGTCCGAGCTCGTCCCCAAGATCATGGCGACGCCGCGGGAGCGGCTGGGCGAGACGATGGTCCGGGTCTTCCTCGGCGTCTGGGAGGACGCGGACCGCCGCGCGCCGATCCTCGCGATGCTGCGGTCGGCGATGACGAACGAGCAGGCCGCCACGATGATGCGCCAGTTCGTGTCGTCGGCGCTGTTCGGCCGCGCCGCCGAGACGCACGGGATCCCGATGCTGCGGCTCAACGCCGCCGCCGGCCAGATGGTCGGCGTCATGATCTTCCGGTACGTCCTGAAGGTGGAGCCGATCGCCTCGGCCGACACCGAGGAACTGGTGGAGCTCCTCTCCCCGGCCGTCCAGCACTACCTGAGCTGACCTACTCCCGCCCACCCGCCCCACCCG
>NZ_JBGNUR010000026.1:0-84018 GCF_041951345.1 Actinomadura sp. 21ATH
GAGACCCAACGCCGCCGGGCGCTACCGCGATGGCTGCACACCTACAATCACCACCGCGGCCACACCGCACTCGGCGGACAACCACCCGCCAGCCGCGTTCCCAACCTCACGGGACAGAACAGCTAGCGGGCGATGAAGTCGGTGATCACGTTGTGGACGTGGTGGGTCTTCTCCTCGCCCCGGAACTCCACCTCGTAGATCTGCGTGCCCACGTGGATCGCGATCGCGCCGCTGGAGAAGAACGAGCCGGCCCACGACCTGTTGCTGACCACGCTGACCGAGCTGATCTTCGAGTACGGGATGCTGGTGATCGCGACCCGCTTGCCGACGAACGACGTGTCCTGGACGATCACCCGCCGGTCGGTCAGCCCGATGAAGCCCGTCCCGGTGCCCACCGCGTCGTACACCGCGATGATCTGCTCGCCCGGCAGCAGCCCGCTCTCGATCTGCTTGAGCTGCCCCGACCTGTCGTGCGGAATCCCGCCGCGTCCCATCCGGCCTCCCCGTGTGCTGTTTCCTGGTAGGACGTCCGGCTCGTAACGCTCGTTCCAGGGAGGCCGGGCCGTCAGGCGGCCTGCTGCCAGTGGCGCAGGCCGGTCCAGATGCGGCACAGGTCGGCGTCCCGCCGGGTCAGGATCCGGACGGCCGTGCTGGAGCCGTCCGCGAGCAGCCCCCAGATGAGGTCGCCGGGTTCGGCCAGGGGACGGCGGCCGCGGCGCGCCGACCACAGCGCGACCTCGACGGCCTTCCGGCCGCCCTCGTCCAGCCGGATCCGTACCGCCGGGCCGGTGAGGGTGACGCGCAGCGGGAGCACGGGTGAACGGCCGAGCCGCCACAGGGCCGGGTCGTCCGGGCGCGCGGAGGTGGCGCGGGCGGCGCGGCGGCGGACCTCGTCCAGGTCGATGCCGAGGGTGGCGAGCAGCTCCCGGTCGCGGTCCGGGGACGCGCCGAGCTCCTCCCGTACGGCGTCGGGGTCGAGGCCGAGGAGCGGGTCGCCGGCGAGTGCCCACAGCAGGGGGCCGGTGCCGAGGGTCTCCTGGCCGGATCCCGCGGCGAAGCGGGCGGCCCGGACGATCGTGTCGCGTGCGCTGGGTGAGAATCTCGCGAGCATCGTCACTCCGTTCCGATCCGCCGGGCGTGCTTCTTGTGCACGGACTGCCGCCGCACGCCGAGGGAGCGGGCGATGGCCTCCCACGACCAGCCCTGGGCGCGGGCGTTGCTCACGTGCAGGGTCTCCAGCTCGTCCACGAGCCTGCGCAGGGCCGCCACCGCGGCCAGGCCGGTCGCCGGGTCGCGGCTGTCCACGTCCGCCGCCAGCTCCGTCATGGTCGTCATGCTGTCAGCCTAGGCTGACATCCGAAGTTTGTCACCCTAGGCTGACAAGAGCGCCTTCAGCGCCGGGGGAGGTAGTCGCTGATCTGCTTGATCCAGTACGTGTAGTACCGGGCGAGGAACGCCTCGGGGATCAGGCGGGACAGCCAGGGCCGGTACTTGTTGATGTCCTCGGTGCCCGCGTGCCGGGCGACGATGCCGGCCTTCCTCGATCGCGTGCGCTCGTAGCCGCGCAGCACGTCCGGCAGCGCGCCGGTGCCGCGGCGGAGTTCGTGGGCGAGCAGCCAGGCGTCCTCCAGCGCCTGGTTGGCGCCCTGCGCGCGGGTCGGCGGCATGCTGTGCGCCGCGTCCCCGACGAGCGTGATCGGTCCCGTGCCCCAGGTGCGCGGAACGCGGTGCTTGAAATGGGGGAAGAACTCCAGGTCGTCCTCGCGGGCCAGCGCCAGCACGTCGCGGGCCGGCGACGCCCAGTGCCCGAAGCGCCGCCGCAGGGCTTCGAGGGGCGAGTCCGGCACCGGGCCGGCGGGCGACCAGCGCACGTCGAACCACCACTGCACGGCCGCCGCCCGGCCGACGTCGATGTCCACCAGGTGCCGCCCGTCCCAGGTGCACTGCCGCAGGACGTCGACCGGCGCGCCGGCCCCGTCCAGGGACACGCCGAGGTCGGCCAGGATGCCCGTTCCGTTGCTCCACAGGGTCAGCGCGGCGCCCGTCGTGCGGAGCCCGCCGGCGCGCTCGAACACGCTGACGGCGTGGCCGTCCGCGTGCAGGGCCCGCGCGGCCGCCAGGCCGCCCACCCCGCCACCGATGACCAGGACCTTCATCGTCCGCCCTCCTTGTCACTACGATGATAGTACTATCAGAGCCGTACTAACCTGGAGGGGTGCCTCCTTCGCCCAATCTCCAGCGCCGCCGCGCGCTGGCCGACGCCGCCGTCGAGGTGCTGGGCACCTCCGGGATCCACGGCCTGAGCCACCGCGCCGTCGACGTCCGGGCCGGCCTGCCGCCCGGGACGACGTCCAACTACTTCCGCAACCGCGACGCCCTCCTGGAGGCGGCGGCGCGGCGCGCGATGGAGCTGCACCAGGCCGACATGGTCGCGGCGCGGGAGCCGGGGGGCGCGGCGGCCGACCGGGAACGGCTGATCGAGCTGATCGCCGTCTCGCTGCACCGGGCGGCGACCGAGCACCGCGTCCGCTACCTGGCGATCTACGAGCTGACCATGGAGTCGACCCGCCGCCCGGCGCTCCGCGGGGTGCTGGCCGGCATCGCGGGCGGCGCGCTCGACTTCACCGTCGAGCACCACCGCGACCTGGACTTGTCCACGACCCGCGAGCAGGTCGGCATGCTCATCACCCTGTACGGCGGGACGTTGTTCACCCTGGTGACGGCCCCGGAGCGCGCGCTCACCCTGGAGGACGTCCGCCCGCTCGCCCGGGCCGTCGTCATCGGCGGGACGGCCGCCGCGGAAGCGTAGGAGCGCCTGGCCGGCGCCCGGTTTGCGTTAACTCTATACGCTGTACATAATAGACCGCCGGCCGGTGGGTGCCCACACCTCCGCGAACGGCCGCCGAGCCACGAACCCGAGGGAGCGTCCGATGCATCCGGCCGACAGCCACAGCGCCATCCAGGTACGGGGAGCCCGCGAGAACAACCTGGCCGACGTCTCGCTCGACCTGCCCAAGCGGCGGCTCACCGTCTTCACCGGCGTCTCCGGCTCCGGCAAGTCGTCCCTGGTCTTCGGGACGATCGCGGCCGAGTCGCAGCGGCTGATCAACGAGACGTACACCGCGTTCCTCCAGTCGTTCATGCCGAGCCTCGGCCGCCCGGACGTGGACGAGCTGCGCAACCTGAGCGCCGCGATCGTCGTCGACCAGGAGCGGATGGGCGCCAACTCCCGTTCCACGGTGGGGACGGCGACCGACGCGTACGCCATGCTGCGGATCGTGTTCAGCCGCCTCGGCACGCCGCACATCGGCGGCGCCGGCGCGTTCAGCTTCAACCTGCCCGAGGGGATGTGCCCGGAGTGCGAGGGCATGGGGCAGGTCTCCACGATCGACGTCGATCAGCTGGTGGACCGCGAGCTGTCCCTGAACGAGGGCGCGATCACCGTTCCGAACTTCACCGTCGACTCCTGGTACTGGCAGGTCATGGCGGGTTCCGGCTTCTACAGCCCGGACAAGAAGCTGAAGGACTTCACCGAGCGGGAGTGGGCGGACTTCCTGCACAAGCCGGCCACCAAGGTGAAGTCGAACAACATCAACACCACCTACGAGGGCCTGGTCGTCAAGGTCCAGCGGATCTTCCTCGCCAAGGACCGCGAGTCGATGCAGCCGCACATCCGGGCGTTCGTCGACCGTGCCGTGGTGTTCACCGACTGCCCGGCCTGCGGCGGCAGCCGGCTCAGCCAGGCCGCGCTGTCGTCCACCATCGACGGCACGAACATCGCGCAGTGCTCGGCGATGCAGATCAGCGACCTGGCGGAGTTCGTCCGCGCGCTGGACGCCCCCTCCGTCGCGCCGCTGCTCGGCAACCTGCGCGACCTGCTCGACTCCCTCGTCGAGATCGGGCTCGGCTACCTCAGCCTGGACCGGCCCTCGGGCACGCTGTCCGGCGGCGAGGCGCAGCGCGTGAAGATGGTCCGGCACCTCGGCTCCTCGCTCACCGACGTCACGTACGTCTTCGACGAGCCGACCGTCGGGCTCCACCCGCACGACATCCAGCGCATGAACGGCCTGCTCCAGCGGCTCCGCGACAAGGGCAACACGGTCCTGGTCGTCGAGCACAAGCCCGAGGTCATCGCCATCGCCGACCATGTCGTGGACCTCGGCCCGGGCGCCGGAACGGACGGCGGCCGGATCTGCTACGAGGGCGACGTCCCCGGCCTGCGCGCCTCCGGGACCCTCACGGGGCGGCACCTGGAGCACCGCGCCCGGCTGCGCGAGACGCCGCGCACGCCGCGCGGCAGCCTGACCGTCGAGGGCGCGACCCTGCACAACCTCAAGAACGTGACCGTCGACATCCCGCTCGGCGTGCTGGCCGTCGTCACCGGCGTCGCCGGCTCCGGGAAGAGCTCGCTGATCCACGGGTACGTCGCCGGCCGGGACGGCGTGGTCGTCGCGGACCAGTCGGCGATCCGCGGCTCGCGGCGGTCCAACCCCGCCACGTACACCGGCCTCCTGAACCCGATCCGGACGGCGTTCGCCAAGGCCAACGGCGTCAAGCCGGCCCTGTTCAGCGCGAACTCCGAGGGCGCCTGCCCCACCTGCAACGGCATCGGCCTCGTCTACACCGACCTGGCGATGATGGCCGGCGTCGCCTCGGTGTGCGAGGAGTGCGAGGGCCGGCGGTTCACGGCCAAGGTCCTCACGTACAAGCTGCGCGGCAAGGACATCAGCGAGGTCCTCGACATGTCGATCGCCGAGGCGCACGGGTTCTTCCCGTCCGGGCAGGCGCACGCGATCCTCGGCCGCCTCCAGGACGTGGGCCTCGGCTACCTGCGGCTCGGGCAGCCGCTCAACACCCTGTCCGGCGGCGAGCGGCAGCGGATCAAGCTGGCGATCAACATGGCGGAGAAGGCCGCCACGTACGTCCTGGACGAGCCGACGACCGGGCTGCACATGGCCGACGTGGACCAGCTGCTCGCCCTCCTCGACCGGCTGGTGGACGGCGGGAACTCGGTGATCGTCATCGAGCACCACCAGGCCGTGATGGCGCACGCCGACTGGATCGTCGACCTCGGTCCCGGCGGCGGCCACGACGGCGGCCGGGTCGTCTTCACCGGCACCCCCGCCGACCTGGTGGCCCGCGGCGACTCGCTGACCGCCCGCCACCTGCGCGAGTACGTCGGCGCCTGACCGCCCGGCCGGGGCCGGGCTTGCCGAAGGCTTGGGACGGTCTGGACGCGATCGGGCCGGACCTCGAATCGCTCCACCGCGACCTGCACGCCCATCCCGAGCTTGGACACCAGGAGAAGCGCAAGCCGACCACTTCGGCGACCGCGCCCGCCCGCTTGACCTCCAGACGGCCAGCGAGGACTTCAGTGAGATCCCGAAGGCGTTCGGCGGCATCGACCCCGGCGAGTACGCGGAGGCCGCGCGGAAGGGCACCGTGGCCACCGACATCCCGGCCTGAACCGCTGGTCAGCGTGTGTTTCCTGGGGTTTTCCGCACCGTGGGGCTGTGGTGCCGCTCCGGGGAGTGGACGGTCCGCCTCATGTCGCCGGGCGGGGCCGCGACCTTAGCGTCCCTCCGTAGCCGCCGAACGGAGGAGAAGAACGTGGCGAAAAGACCCCTGACGGTACGGGTGGCCAGATGGAGCGCGGCGCGTCCCTGGTCGGCGATCGGGCTCTGGCTGGTGTTCGTCGCGCTGTGCGTCGGCCTGGGCGGCGCGGCCGGGACGAACGGCATCAGCGACGCCGAGTCGGGGGTCGGCGGGTCGGGACGCGCCGCGCTGATCGCGGAGTCCGCGCGGTTCCCCGTCAAGGCGGAGGAGAACGTCCTCATCACCGCGGTGCGTGGCGGGCCGCTGGACGCGCGCGCCTCGCGGGACGCGGCGGCGGACGTCGCGCGCCGGATGAAGGCGCTGCCTGAGGTCGAGTCGGTCGGCCGGCAGGTCCGTTCGCAGGACCGTACGGCGGTGCTCGTCCCGGTCGTGATGAAGGGCGACACCGAGACCGCCGACCGGCGCGTGGTGCCGCTGCTGGCGCAGAGCAAGGCCGTCCAGGACGCCCATCCCGGGCTGCGCGTCGAGCAGGTCGGGACCGGATCGACGGCCAAGGGGCTGGGCGACACGCTCGGCGAGGACTTCAAGCGGGCCGAGTTCATCAGCCTGCCGCTGACCCTGCTGATCATGCTCGCGGTGTTCGGCGCCGTGATCGCCGCAGGCGTTCCGGTGCTGCTCGCCCTCTCGTCGGTCGGGGCGGCGATCGGGCTGTCCGCGCTGGTCTCGCACCTGCTGCCCGCCACCGGCGTGATCAACAACGTGATCCTGCTGATGGGCATGGCGGTGGGCGTCGACTACTCGCTGTTCTACCTCAAGCGCGAGCGCGAGGAGCGCCGCCGCGGCCGGGCGGACGCCATCGAGATCGCCGCCGAGACGTCCGGGCACACGGTCGTGGTCTCCGGCGGAACGGTGATCGTGGCGATGGCCGGGCTTTACCTCGCCCAGGAGGCGACGTTCACCTCGCTCGCCAGCGGCTCCATCATCGTCGTCGCGGTGGCCGTGCTGGCCTCCCTCACCGTGCTGCCCGCCCTGCTCGCCAAGCTCGGGCCCCGGGTGGACCGGCCGCGGGTGCCGTTCCTCTGGCGGCTGACGATGCGCACCCGCGAGCCGCGGCTGTGGCCGGCGCTGCTGCGTCCCGCGCTGAACCACCCCGCGCTGACGCTCGCGGTGTCGGCGGGCGCGCTGCTGCTCCTCACCGTGCCCGCGCTCGACATGCGGCTCAAGCAGCCGGGCTCGGACGACCTGTCGCGCGACATCCCCGTCATCCGGGCCATGGACCGGCTCACCGCCGCCTTCCCCAGCGAGGGAACGACCCACCAGGTCGCGGTACGGGCGCCCGCCGAGAACGCGGACCAGGTCAGGACCTCCCTGGCCGGGCTGGCCCGCCGCACGGCCGCGGACCCGCTGTTCGCCCACGACCGCCGTCCCGAGATCCGCACGTCGGCCGACCGGCGCGTCCACCTGGTCGACATCGCGACGCCGCACTCGCCCAAGAGCGACGGCGCCCGCCGTTCCCTGGGCACCCTCCGGACGTGGCTGCCGCAGGCCCTCGCCGGGGTGCCCGGCGCCGAGTACGGCGTGGGCGGCAAGGTCGCCGACGGGGTCGACTTCACCGATCACCTGGAACGGCGCCTGCCGTGGGTCGTCGGGTTCGTCCTGCTGCTGACGCTGGTGATGATGGGCGCGGTCTTCCGCTCGGTCGCCGTGGCCGTGTCGGCCACCGTCCTCAACCTGCTCTCGGCCGGTGCCGCGTTCGGTCTCCTGGTGCTCGTCTTCCAGCACACCTGGGCGGAGGGGATCCTCGACTTCACGTCATCGGGCGCGGTCGTGTCGTGGCTGCCGCTGTTCCTGTTCGTGGTGCTGTTCGGCCTGTCCATGGACTACCACGTGTTCGTGGTGAGCCGGATCCGCGAGGCCGCCGCGACCGGCCTGCCGACCCGGGAGGCCGTGCGCGAGGGCATCACCCGTTCCGCCGGGGTCGTCACCAGCGCCGCGATCGTCATGGTCGCCGTCTTCTCGATCTTCGGAACGCTGAGCATGGTCGAGTTCAAGCAGCTGGGCGTGGGGCTGGCCGCCGCCATCCTGATCGACGCCGTGGTCATCCGCGTCTTCGTCCTGCCGGCCCTGATGGCCCTGCTCGGCTCGTGGAACTGGTGGCCGCACCCGCCGGCCCGCCCGGCCGCCGGCTCAGGTGCCGGTGCCGGGAACGGCGCAGAAGCCGTCCTCGCACACCCCCGCGCCGGCGTCGCCTACGAGGGTGAACGGCGATGAGACCGCCGCGCCCTCGGACTGCCCGGCTTCCTCGACCACCGCGTCCTCCGCGCCTTCCGCGGCCGCCCGCTCGCCGCTCACGCCGTGGCCTCCGCCCGGTCCTCGGCCGCCTTCCGCAGCGCCTGCTCGAAGACGGCCGGGTCCTGGGCGCCGGAGACGCCGTACCGGGAGTCGATCACGTAGAACGGCACCCCGGAGATCCCGTACGCGCGGGCCTGGTCCATGTCCGCCCGGACGTCGCCGTCGTACGTCCCGTCCCGCAGCGCCGCGAGCACCTCCGCGCGGTCGAGCCCGGCCTCCGCCGCGAGGTCCGCCAGCTCCTCGTCATGCCCCACGTGCCGGCCCTGCTCGAAGTAGGCGTGGAAGAGCCGCTCCACCAGCTCCGGCTGCAGGCCGCGCGCCTTCGCGAGGTGCAGCACCTGGTGCGCCTTCAGCGTCTTGGTGTGCCGGACGGAGTCGAAGTCGTACGCCAGCCCGACATCGGCCGCGACCTGCGTGACCCGGTCGAGCATCTGCCGTACCTGCGCGGCCGGGATGCCCTTGTGCCCGGACAGGAAGTCGACCGCGCCGCCCTCGAAGTCGACCGGCGTGTCCGGGGCCAGCTCGAAGGAGTGGTACTCGATCTCGACCTCGGGCCCGCCGCCGGCGGCGTACCGGCGCAGGCCGTCCTCGAACTTCCGCTTGCCGATGAAGCACCAGGGGCAGGCGATGTCGGACCAGATGTCGACCTTGATGACGTCACTCATGCCAGCAGCAACCTCCGTTCCCCGACCGGCATTCCGCCCCGCGCCCCACCGCCGTCCACAGGCTGTGGACAACGCGCGGCCCACCGGAGACGGCTCGTAGGCTTCGCGGCATGCACCGCACCCTGACGGAGCACGCCCGCTGCCTCTACGGGGACGAGTACCGTTCCACGCCGGAATGCGGTCTGGAGCACCGCGAGCACCACCTCGTAGAGGAACTGACGTTCGCGGACGCGGATTCGATCCTGGCGATGCTGCGCGAACTCTGCCCGAACGTGGTCGACGGACACCTGCCGGTCTGGTTCCGCAATCTGGCGTACCGGCTGGTCCTCCTGCAACGGCCGGACGACCCGGCGCTGCTGCGGGAGGCCGCCGACAGCCTGTGGATGCACGGCCCGGACTGGGACGGCGTCGCGACGGCCTTGAGGGAGAGGGCCGCCGCCCTCGAAACCGGTGCGTGACCCCGGACGTCCACGACGCCTAGCGCCAGGGGTCGAGGGCGTGCTTGCCGCGGGTCCGGCCCGACCCGATCTCGCGGAGCACCGCCGGCCCGTCGCCCAGCGGGTGGATCTCCGGGGCGCCGGGCGGGTACACGCCCTGCGCGATGAGCGACTCGATCTCCGTGAGCAGCGTCCCGTAGACGGACGGGACGGCGGCCGCCAGCGCGCCGATGTGCAGGCCCTTGACCTGCACCTGGTGGGTGAAGACCAGATCGCGGGTGGACACCTCGGCGTCGCCCGACGCGGCACCGAACACCACGACGCGCCCGATGAACGGCTTGGCGACCGACAGGCTGGCCTGGAACGTCGCCCGTCCCACCGATTCGAGGACCAGGTCGACCCCGCCGGTCAGCCGGGTGACCTCCTCGGCCAGATCGGGGCGCGTGCCGTCCAGGACCTCGTCGGCTCCCAGCGCCCGGACGGTCTCGTGCTTCCCAGGTGAAGCCGTGGCGATCACGCGCGCGCCGTAGTGGCGGGCCAGCCGGACGGCGGCCTGCCCCACCCCGCCGGCCGCCGCATGGACCAGCACCGCGTCGCCCGCCCGGATCTCGCCCAGCGGCTTCAGCGCCGCCAGTGCGGTCGCCCAGTTGAGCACCATGCCGAGGGCCTCGGCGTCCCGCCAGCCGCGCGGGACCGGAAGCGCACCGGCGGCCGGCATCACCATGTACTCCGCGAAGGCGCCGGGGCCGGTGCCGATGACGTGCGTGCCCACCTCGAACGGGCGCTCCACCCCGGGCCCGGCGCCCACGATCTCGCCCGCGGCCTCGAACCCCGCGACGTACGGCGCCCGCGGCCCCGCCCCGTACGTCCCGCGGGCCTGCATCACGTCCGCGAAGTTGACCCCGGCGGCGCCGACCCGGATCAGGTACTCGCCCGGCCCGGGCTCGGGACGCCGCTGCCCGGCCGTGAGGACCAGGTCCGCCGGCCCCCTAAGCGATCGCTGCACCAGTGCCCGCATGGTCAGTTCTTCTTTCTCCATGCCGGCAACGTAGGAGCCTCACACTTGCGTCAAGGTCAAGTCGCCTTCCGCAGGAACGCGTCGAGTGCCGACCGCTGGGCGTTGAGAACGTCGATGCGCGCGGCGAGCCGGTCGCGATGGTTCCGCACGTCGCGAAGGAACTCCGCGCACGGCACTTCCGCGCCGCCGTCCGTGCCGAGGTGGGGCAGCAGCTCCTTGATCAGCCGCAGCGGCAGCCCGGACTCCAGCAGCGAGCGGATCACGATGACCCGGTCGATCGTGGACCGGCAGTAGTCCCGGTACCCGTTGCCGGCCCGCCCGGGGACGATCAGCCCCTCGTCCTCGTAGTGCCGCAGCGACCGCGCGCTGGCGCCGCTGACCCCGGCGGCCTCACCGATCCTCATACCCGACCCCAACACCCGACCGCCCCCCGCCCTTCCGTGCAATCCCCGGAGATCTCCCAAAAGCTCTCAGCTTGTGACGGCGTCGGCAGAGGCCGGGCCAGGCCGGCTCCTTGCGCGCCCGCTCGCCCATGGGGTGATGATCCCGTGCCGGGACGCGGTCGCGCCAGCGCGTCCGGTCAGGGCCCGTCGTCGGCCATGCGGAAGGCGCCGTCCTCCAGGCGCCGGATCAGGCGGCGCGTCCACCGGGCGCGGCTGTCGGCGGTGTGCAGCCACAGGCCGACGACCTCGCCGATGGGGCCCCAGGCGTCCAGGTCGGCGTCCGGCGGCAGGTGCGCGGCGATCCCGGCCCGCCACTCGTCCATCGCCTCGGCCCGCCGCCGCAGCAGGCCCACGGCCTCCGCGCGCGGCAGGTCGTCGATGAGCCCCACGGCGGCGGCGAGGAGGTCGAGCCGCGGATCGCGGTCGGCGAGCGCCTCGCGGAGGAGGGCGAGGTACGCCCGCTCGCCCTCCCCGGTCAGCTCGTACTCCATGCGCGGCGGCCCGCCCGCGGCGCTCGGGGTGGTCTCGTGCAGGAGCAGCAGGCCCTGCCCGGTCATCGCCTTGAGCGCGTGGTAGACCGAACCGGACGCGGCGCTGGACCACTCGTGCGCGCCCCAGGACTCCAGGTCGGCGCGGACCTGGTAGCCGTGCGCCCGGCCGCGGCGGCGCACCGCGCCGAGGACGAGCAGGCGGACCGCCGACATGCGCCGTTCTCCGTTCCTAGGCGGGGGACTCGGTGCTGAGCCACCACAGTGTGCCGAACGGGTCGACGAAGCCGCCCATCCGGGCGCCGTCCTCCTGGGCGGTGATCTCCATGGCGGGCCGGGCGCCGGCGGCGACCGCCCGGGCGAAGACGGTCTCGGGGTCGGGCACGGTCGTCCACAGCTGGACGTGCACCGGCTCGTCGGGCGAGGTCAGGCAGCGCATGCCACCCGCGCCGGAGTCGGCGAAGAACAGCACGCCGCCGCCGATGCGCGCCTCGGCGTGGATGATCCGCTCGGGGTCCTCGGGCAGGGGCACGACGTTGGAGATCTCGGCGTCGAAGGCGTTCTCCAGGAACTCGCGGTAGGTCCTGGCGCTGTCGACCATCACGTAGGGGGTGACCGTTGACATGATCGTCCTCCTCACTAGCCAAATTTGGCTACTGGGGTCGAGGGTAGCCCGGACGGCGCCGGTAGACAAGTTTGATTAGTGCGGGATCACTCCTGCGCGCCCGCCGCGGCGAGAGCCTCGGTGGCGCGCTCCTCCAGGGGCGGGATGGCCGCGGCCCTCTTCGCGACGGCATCGTGGTCCGGTTCCGGGTCACCGGCCGCGGCGGCGAGGGCGCTCCACGCCTCGGCGCACGCGGCGTACGCCTCGCCGGCCCGGCGGAACGGCCCGTCCCCCGTGATCGCCGCGACCTCGTGGCAGAAGCCGGCCTGGAGGCGGCGGAAGAGGCCGCCGCCCGTACCGGCCTTCTCGATGCAGATCCGCACGGTCCGGTACATCGCGGCCAGCGCCCCGGGGTCGTGCCGGCCGGGCCACCCGGCCACGCCGGCGGCGAACTCGCGGACGCCGGGCAGCCCGGACGCGACGCCCGCGATCTCCAGCGGCGGCTCGCCGGTCTCCGGGCGCCCGCCCCGCATGGTCGCCGCCGCGTCCGCCGCCGCGCCGCGGGCCGCGGGGAGGAGGTCGGGCAGCCGGCCGGGGAACCGCATGGGGAACGTGGAGTGCCGGTTCGGGTGCGGGAAGCCGTGCGAGTCGCGGGCATGGGCGAGCGCTTCGAGCGGGACCCGCTGGATCTCCTCCCGGTCGTTGTCGGCGACCCAGGCGACCCCCGCCCCGGCGTCGTACCCGACCACGACGATGTCGTGGCGGGTGTTGGTCAGCCGCACGCGCAGGTACGGGAGCCGCAGGATGTCCGCCCACACCATGACCGGACGGCCGGCGTCCAGCTCGGCGGTGACCCAGGACCAGCCCTCGGCGGCGTCGTCGGTCTGCCGGTGCTCGACCTCGATCCCCAGCCGCCGGCAGAGGTCGAACTCCAGGTCGAGGGTGCGGCCGCCGAGGTACACCGGCGGCTCCAGCCCCGGGATCCGGAGGTACTTGAAGTCCAGCCCGCCGCTGAGCCCGAACACGAGCGGCTCGCCGGGCGGGCCCTGCCAGCCGAGCCCCGCCCAGTCGAGCAGGTCGCGCAGCGCGCCCGAGCCGCAGTGGCCGGCCGTCCGGTGCGGAAAGTTCTCGATCATCGTCGCGGTCATCCGGCGCCTCCCGTCGTCCCGGTTCACCGAATCACGTTCGGCCCGTTCTGGCCACCGGAACGCGCGGCGGACCGGCGCCGCTCAGGCCGTCTTGACGGCACCGCCGTCGATCAGGTGGTCGGTGCCGGTGGTGCTGGCCGCGAGCGGCGAGCCGAGGTAGGCGATCAGCGCCGCCACCTCCGCCGGCTCCACCAGCCGCCCGGTGGTCACGCCCATCGCCGCCGGCAGGGCCGCCACGAGCTGCTCCCGCTCCAGGCCCATGGACGCGGCGAGCTCGGCGCCGTAACCGTCCGGGGACTCCCACATCGCGGTGCGCACCGGGCCGGGCGACACCGTGTTCACCCGTACCCCCTGCGGCCCGAACTCCTCCGCCAGCGCCTTCCCGAACGCCGTCAGCGCCGCCTTCGCGGTCGTGTACGGGACGGGCCCGGCGTGCGGGACCCGCGCCCCGTTCGACGAGACGTTGACGACGGCGCCGCGCCGCCGCAGCAGGCTCGGCATCGCGGCGCGCGTCGCCCGCACGGCGGCGAAGAGGTTGAGCCCGTAGGTCTCCTCCCACACCCGGTCGTCGAACGAGAGGAATCCGCCCACGCCGCCGCCGTCCCCGCCGCCGACGTTGTTGACCAGCAGGTCCAGCTCGCCGAGCTCCGCCAGCGCCGTCTCGATCAGGCGGCCCGGGGCGTCCGGGGCGGACAGGTCGGCCGGGACCACGGTCGCGCCGGTCTTCTCCAGTTCGGGCGTCGCGGTGCGCGCGGCGGCGACCACGCGCACGCCCTCGGCCACCAGCGCCTCGACCGTGGCCAGCCCGATGCCCCGGCTCGCTCCGGTCACCACGGCGGTCTTCCCGTTCAGCAGCAGATCCATGGTGAAAGCTCCTCGCATGTGTTGCGTCAACTCCGATGCGCCTAACTTAGAACTTGCAACACGGATGATGCAAGTCTTGGTCATAACGCCACTCGCATGTAGTGTTTTCCGGTGACGAAACAGCAGGCGACTGGAGGCAGGCCGCTCCGCGCGGACGCCGAGCGGACCGTGCGCACGATCCTGGAAGCGGCCGAACGGGTCCTCTCCGCCGACCCCGCGGCCACGATGGAGCAGATCGCCGAGGCCGCCGGGGTCGCGCGGACGACCGTCCACCGGCGGTTCGCGACGCGCGACGCGCTGCTCGACGCGCTGACCGCGTGGGCGGCCCGGGAGTTCGCCGCGGCGGTCGACGCCACGGCGTCCGACACGGCGCCGCCGCTGGTCGTGCTGCACCGGGTGACCGCGCGGGTGCTGGAGGTCAAGATCGGCTGGGGGTACGCCATGAACCGGGCCGCGTTCTCCGCGGACCCCGAGGTCGCCCGCGTCCACGCCGACGTCATCGGCAGGTGCGACCGGCTGTTCCGGCGCGCGCAGGAGACCGGCCTGATCCGGGCCGGCGTCGACCTCGAATGGGCGCGCCGGTTCTACTACGCCCTCATCCACGAGGCCACGCAGCGCGACGACCGCGCCGACGTGGACGCGCTCTCGACCCTCGTCGTCGACACCCTCCTGTACGGCATCGCCGCCTGAGGGCGCCGCGAGGGGATCAGCCGAAGACGGCCTTGTCCGCCTTCTCCAGGAGGGCGACCAGCTCGCCCGCCTCGGCCTCGCCGAGGGACGCGAACGCGGGCGCCATCAGCTCGTCGGTCAGCTCCTCGGCGGCGGCGCGCCGGCGCCGGATCTCGTCCGTCACCTCGGGGTACGGCCGCGGCCAGCCGAAGTACTCGGCGTTCGCCTCGCCGGACGGCAGCAGGTCCGACCTGCCGCTGACGACCGCCTCCAGCGGGGTCAGCCCGCTCGCCAGGACCGCGGCGACGTGCAGGCCGCCGCGCAGCTCGCGGACGACATGGGCGAGCTGGACCACCCGGGCGCCGTCGTCCTCGGGCAGCTCCAGCGCCCGCCAGCCGGCGAACACCGCCGCGCCGGCGACGTCCGCGCCGTCCGAGACGCGCTGGAGGAGTTCCGCGAGGCGCGCCGCCTCGGCGAAGCCGCCCAGCTTGCGGCGGCCGAACTCGTGCGCCACGACCGCGTACCGGTCGGCGGCCGCCGCCGCCGGGAGGGTGGCGCCCGCGTCCCACGCCGCCCGTACGGCCTTGACCGGGAAGAACCCGGCCGCGGCCGCGACGACGTCCGCGTGGACGTCGCCGAGCACGCCGAAGCGGCCGCGGAAGTAGGGCGCCCAGCCTTCCAGCCCGACCTCCGCCGAGAAGGACTTCGCCTCCCGGGAGATCATGAACGCTCCGCCCAGCCGCCCGATCGGCTTCGCCGCCGCCGCCGCGATCTCCCGCATCCCGCCGTCCTCTCCTCGAACCGAATCTCATTCGATTCTTCTGCTCCCGACCGCCTCCCGTCTACCCCCTCGGGGCGGGCGCGGCGAGGATCGACTGCACCGTCGCGGTGATGGTGGGGGCGACCTCCTCTTCCTTCAGGCGGCCGGCGCGGTGCTCCTCGGCGGCGCCCTGGAGGACGTAGTGGACGACGCCGACCAGCCAGCTGAGCGGCAGGTCGGTACGGAACGCGCCCTCGTCCTGGCCCCGGCGCACGAGGTCCTCGACGCGGTTCGCGGCGGCGTCGTGCATCTGGCGGATGCGTCCGGCGGGCAGCACGTCCTGTGCGGCCACCAGTAGCGCCGTGGACTCGGCGACCAGTGACCAGCTCGATTCGAGCAGCCGGGCCAGCACGTCCCGCGCGTCCCCGGTGAGGTCGACGGCCGCCAGCACCTCCTCGCCGGCGCGCAGGGCGTCGGCCAGGGCCGCCTCGACCAGCGCGGCCCGTGTCCGGAAGTGGCCGTAAAGCGTCATCCGTCCCACTCCGGCGGCCTTGGCGATGTCGTCGACGCTCGCGTTCGGATCGCCGCCGAGGGTCTCGCGGGCTGCGGAAACGATGCGGGCGATGCTGCGCTCGGCGTCCGCGCGTCGGCGCCGGGGTGCGGTGGCGGGCATGCCGCCCATCCTAACTCGTACGGGAATGTACGTGTTAGCCTCCGCCTTGAAAGTCGTACACCGAAGTACGACTTACGGCTTGGGAGGTGCACGATGGCACACGAGATCCACGGAACGCCCCATCCCCTGCGATGGCGCATCCTCGGCTTCCTCGGCGTGGCGCAGCTGATGCTGATCCTCGACGTCACCGTGGTGGCGATCGCGCTGCCGCACATGGAGACCGACCTCGGGCTGGGCCGCGAGGCCGTGACCTGGACGGTCAGCGCCTACACGCTGACGTTCGGCGGCCTGATGCTGCTCGGCGGGCGGCTGGCCGACCTGATCGGGGCCAAGCGGGTGGTGCTCGCCGGCCTGCTCGTCTTCACCGCGGCGTCGCTGGTGACCGGGTTCGCCGGCGCGGCCGGTGTCCTGCTGGGCGGGCGCGTCGCGCAGGGGCTGGGCGCCGCGCTGCTGTCGCCGGCGGCCCTGTCACTGGTCGTCGGCCTGTTCGACGGCGACGAGCGCAACAAGGCGCTCGGCGTCTGGTCCGCGCTCGGCGGCGGCGGCGCGGCCCTCGGCGTCCTGCTCGGCGGGCTGCTCACCGCCGGCCCCGGCTGGCCCTGGGTGTTCTTCGTGAACGTCCCCATCGGGCTCGTGATCATCGCGGCGCTGGCCCGGATGCTGCCGGTCCAGAGCGCGGCCGCGCCCCGGCCGCGGCTGGACCTCCTCGGCGCGGTCCTGGTCACCGCCGCGTCCGGCACCCTGATCTACGCGCTCATCCGCGCCGGCGAGGACGGGTGGCTCACCGCCGCCACCGGATGGCTCGTCCTGGCGGCCGCGATCGGCTACCTGGCGTTCGTGGCCCGGCAGAGGACCGCGAAGTCCCCCATGATGGACATCGCGCTGCTGGCCAGACGGCCGGTGACCACCGGCACGTTCCTCATCCTGATCGCGACCGCCCTGATGATCGCCGTGTTCTTCCTCGGCACGTTCTACTTCCAGCACGCGCGCGAACTCGGCGCCCTCCAGACCGGCCTGCTGTTCCTCCCGGTCGCGGTGGCGACGATGATCGGCGCCGACCTCACCGGCCGCGCCATCGCCCGCCTGGGGGCGCGCCCGCTCGGCGTCGCCGGGCTGCTCGTCGCCGCGGCCGGCCTGGCGCTGCCCGCCCTCTCGACGCAGCCCGCCACCGTCGCGATCGGCACGGCCGTCGCCGGCGCCGGCACCGGCGCGATCTTCGTCGTCGCCTCGGCGACCGCGCTCGGCCAGGTGGCGCCGCACGAGTCCGGCATCGCCTCGGGCATCGTCAGCACGTTCCACGAGTTCGGCGCCTCGATCGGCGCGGCCGTCATCTCCAGCGTCGCGGCCGCCAGCCTCGTCGGCGACACCCTCTCCGGCTTCACGAACGGCTTCGTCGTCGCGGCGTCCGCCGCCGCCGTCGCGGCCCTCGTCTCCACCGCCCTGATCCCGTCCCGCCGCCCGGAGGGCAATTTGGCGGGGTGATGGCCATGTCGTGAACGTCCTCCGGGCACGGGCGGTTCAGCGACGTTCCGTACGACGAGGGAGTTTTCGTTGGCCACCCAGCGCACCAAGAAGGCATCCGGCAAGGCGTCCAGCGAGCCGTGGGTGCACACCGACGGCACCGAGATCCAGGAGTTCGGCACGGTACGGATGTTCCCGCTCGGGCTCTCGTTCGACGCGCGGATGTACTCCTGCGAGCGGCTCAACCAGATCCTCGCCGACAGCCAGATCCTCTACAACCTCTACAAGAAGCACCACTGGCTGATGCGCGGCCCGACCTTCTACCAGCTGCACCTGCTTCTCGACAAGCACGCCGAGGAGCAGGTCAAGCTGGTGGACACCATCGCCGAACGGGTGCAGACCCTCGGCGGCGTCGCCGTCGGCGACCCGCGGCACGTCGCCGAGATCACCGTCATCCCGCGCCCGCCCAACGGCGCCGAGGAGGTCCCCGCGATGCTCTCGCGCCTGATCCAGGCGCACGAGACCATCCTGGTCGCCTGCCACGACGCCGCCGCCCGCGCCCAGGACATGGGCGACGACGGCACCAACGACCTGCTGGTCTCCGAGGTCATCCGCACCCACGAGCTCCAGACCTGGTTCCTGATCGAGCACCTGGTCGACACCCCGCTCGTAGAGGCCCCGCACAACGGCCACCGCTAGCCGGTATCACCCCGCACGGTGCGCGGACCGAACTCGGCCAGCGCGAGATGCATGAGGACGTTCAGCTGGCGAACACGCAGCGGCCGGGCGACCTCCAGCATGCGGGGGACGTCGTCGTCCCAGGCCGCCGCGTCGGCGGTGATGTCGAGCACCGCGCCGTCGTCGCGGGCGCACATGGCCAGCGCGAGGTCGAGCGCGGGGCTCGGGCCCTCCACGCCGACCCGGAACGCGCGGAACCCGTCGAGCCGCCCGGCGGCCGTGTCCGGGGCGAGCGCCGCCAGCACCAGCAGCCAGGCCCGTAGCGGTGCCGGAACGTCCGGCCACAGGGCGAGCAGGCGCGGGACGCGGCGAACGATCTCCGCCCTGGTCTCGGCCTCGTGCAGGCCGCCGTAGTAGAGCGTGGCCATGTGGGCGAGGTCGAGGAGCAGGTTCCGCCTGCGCC
Organism: Actinomadura sp. 21ATH; assembly: GCF_041951345.1. Classification (NCBI taxonomy): domain Bacteria; kingdom Bacillati; phylum Actinomycetota; class Actinomycetes; order Streptosporangiales; family Thermomonosporaceae; genus Actinomadura; species Actinomadura sp. 21ATH. The sequence goes on from NZ_JBGNUR010000026.1 coordinate 18,280, forward strand.
CGGGCGCCAGCCCCGGAGCGAGAGCGAGCTGGACGAGGAACTCGACGGTGCCCGGCGTGCACGCGAAACAGGTGCCCTGGTGGACGACGGCGCTGAAGTAGCGGGACAGCGCCTCGTCCCAGCCGCCGTCGTTGGCCGCCAGGGCGCGGAACATCTCGGGAACGTCCTCGGCCGTTCGGTACGCGTGCACGAGCGAGGACCACGGAACCTCGTCCAGCCCGTGCAGAACGACCGGTTCTCCGGGCGTGCAGGGGAGGCCGGGAGCGTCGAGGGCGTGGACGACGGCCGGCGCGGGGACGCGGTCCGGCTCCCACCTCAGGGCGGCGAGCCGCAGCTCTCGGACGTCCGCCGGGGAACGGTCGGCGACGAACTCCGCGCCGTCGAGAAGCAGCCGCCGTGCCGTCGCCGCGTCCTCCTGCAAGCAGGTGTGCCCGCCGCCGTACGTGTCCGCGACGACGGCGACGCAGCGCTCCTCGGCCGCCGTCCACCAGTGGACGTCGCCGTCCGGGTACGGGCCCTGGTCGAGGCTCGTGACCTGCCACGCCGTGATGAAGGGCAGGTCCGGCCGGAGCGGGGCCAGGCACACGGCCGTGTGGCCGCGCTCGGCCAGGGCGCGGGCGGCGCCGCGGGCCGACGCCTCGTCCGGGAGGCCGAGCCGGTACAGGGTGGCGCGCCGCGGGAGATGGGGCATGGGTCAGGTATAGGCGATCAGGCGGCCGCAGATGATCACTATGGGCCAGGTGGTCAGGGAGACGGCGGCGGCGGCTCTGGCGGACGGCGGGGGGCGTGCCGCGGTGTCCCAGTCCCGGACCGTGCGGAAGACGCCCGTGTGGAACAGCAGGATGTTCAGGCCGGCGGCGCCGATGAGCAGGATCTTCACCTGGAACGCGGTGTTGTGGGCGACCTGGGTGGCGTTGGCGGCGAAGAGGAGGGAGCCGCTGAGGGCGGTCAGGGCGAAGCCGGCGCGGGACCACGGGAGGGCGTGGCGGGCCAGGGCGCTGACCGGGAGGTGGCGGGAGGCGCCCAGCAGGCGGAGGTCGAAGAGGGCGATGGCGCCGAACATCGTGGCGAGGCCGACGAGATGGGCCGACTCGGTCAGCGGGTAGATCCGGCGTCCGTCGCGGACGGCGGCGGCCGGGGCGGTGGCCTCCAGCCAGGCCAGGACGCCGTCGAGCGTCAACGGCCGGCCCGGCGGTTGCGGAGCCGGATCAGGCCCGCGACCACGCCCGCCGCGACGAGCGCGCCGCCGCCGAGGAGGAAGACGGGCGGGTCCCCGGCGCCGGTCGCCGTCGGGGACGGGGTCGCGCCGGTCGCACTGGGGCGGGGGCTCGTGGCGCGCAGGCAGCGGTCGACGAAGCGGGTCAGGGTGCCGCGGTACGAGTGCGCGCCGCCCGCCGCGTAGATCATCTGGACGCGCAGCTCGCCCGAGTACTCGTCGCCCTCGGCGTCGCAGCGCCGGTACACGATCGCCGCGACCTCGTCGCCCACGTTCGGGCGCCCGGACAGGTCGCCGAGCGTGCCGGTGATGTCGGGCGGGAGGAGCAGGTCGCGGACCTGGCCCGCGCCCTCCGGTACGGGCGGCCCCGCCCACGAGTCGTGGCCGCGGAGGCTCTCGGCGCCGGGCAGCCGGGACGGGACGGTCAGCCCGGCCGGGACCTCGATCCGCAGCTGCCCGTGCGGGAACCCGTACCGCGCCTGGATCACCCGTCCTCGCAGGTAGAGGGGCCGGCTCTGGTCGTAGCTGCCGCCGCCCCCGTGGTGGGCGAGCATGCCGTACAGCATGAGGAACCCGAGTGTCGTGCGTGGCGGCATGCGTTTCCTCCCGGTGCGCGTGCCCCCTTTCTAGGCAGGGCGGCATAAAGGCGCGCGAAAGGACGGCGGCGCTTCCCGGCCGGGGGTTGTCAGCCGGCTTCGAAGATCGCCCGGAAACTCCGGCGGTGCCTGCGCAGCAATGCGGCCTGGTGCGTTCCATGATCGTTGCATCCCGAGGAAAGGGAGCTCACCCATGCGAAGGCACCTGTTCAAAGCGTGTGCGGCGGTCCCCGTGGCCGCCCTCCTCGCCGCCGGTCTCACCGCCCCGGGCGCCGCGGCGGCCGCGAACCCGTACGAGCGCGGCCCGGCGCCCACGGAAGCGAGCGTCACGGCCGAGCGGGGGCCGTTCGCCATCGAGCGGATCGACGTGCCGCCGGGCAGCGGGGCGGGCTTCAACCGCGGCACGATCTACGCGCCGACCGACCGGAGCGAGGGCACGTTCGGGGCCATCGCGGTCTCGCCCGGGTTCGTGTCGGCGCAGGTGTGGATCGACTGGTACGGCCCGCGCCTGGCGTCGCAGGGCTTCGTGGTGATGACGCTGGAGACGCTGTCGCCGACGAACCTGCCGGACGAGCGCGCCGCGCAGCTCCTCGCGGCGGTCGACTACGTCGCGCGGGAGAGCGCCGCGAGGGACCGGGTGGATCCGGGACGGCTGGCCGTGATGGGGCACTCGATGGGCGGCGGCGGCTCGCTGCGCGCGGCCGAGCTGCGGCCGTCGCTCCAGGCGGCGATCCCGCTCGCGCCCTGGCACACGGACCGGAACTGGCAGGACGTCCGCGTCCCCACGATGATCATCGGTGCGGGCAACGATTTCATCGCGGGCGTCGGCACGCACGCCGAGCCGTTCTACCAGAACCTCACGGCCGCGCCCGAGAAGGCGTACCTGGAGCTGAACGACGCGGGGCACATGACGTTCATCAGCCCGCACACCACGACCGCGAAGTACGCCATCGCGTGGATGAAGCGGTACGTGGACGACGACACCCGCTACGACCGCTTCCTGTGCCCGGCGCCCGAGCCCGACCGGAACATCCAGGAGTACCGCGACACCTGCCCCAATTCCTGACCCCCTCTGGCGAAGGCAGGCCCGCCGGTGACGGGCCGCCTTCGCCCGTCCGCCGGAAGGCAGGCCCCCATGCTGCGACGCGTCCTGCTCGTACTCGTTCTGGCCGCCGGGCTCGTGCACGTACCGTCCCTCCCTGCGGCGGCGCGACCGGGCACGCACGAGCGCGCCGTCACGATGTACGGCGTCTGGGACCGCCCCTACCTCCTGCACGTCCCGCCCGCATCGGAACCGTCCGCCCGGAGGCCGCTGGTCATCGCGCTGCACGGCGGCCTCAACGACATGCGCCACATGCGCGAGTCGACCGGGCTGGACGCCGTCGCCGACCGGAACGGGTTCCTCGTCGCCTACCCCGACGGGTTCATGCGGACGTGGAACGCGGGCGGCTGCTGCTGGTTCGCCCGGATGGCCGGGATCGACGACGTGGCGTTCCTGGACGCGCTGATCGACGGGCTCGTCCGGGAGGGGCTCGCCGATCCGGCGCGGATCTACCTGACCGGGTTCTCCAACGGCGGCGGCATGGCGTACCGGTACGCCTGCGAGCGCGCCCGCCGCGTCGCCGCCGTCGGCGTCGTGTCCGGGTCGCTGGCCGTGGAGTGCGCGCCCCGCGAGCCCGTGTCGGTGATGGCGTTCCACGGTACGGCCGACTTCTCGGTGCCGTTCGGCGGCGGGGGCGACCAGGACTGGAACAACCCGGTGCCGTTCCCGCCGGTGCGCGCCGTGATGGACTTCTGGCGGGAGGTCGCGCGGCTGGCGCCGCTGCGGCGGATCACGCTGGAGACCGCCAAGACCGTGTGCCGCACCACCGGGCCCGGCCGGGCCGGCGCCGAGGTCGAGTTCTGCACGATCTTCGACGGCGGGCACGAGTGGCCGCGCGGGCGGGGCGTCGACCCCGAGATCGATGCGAGCCCGCTGCTGTGGCGGTTCTTCAGCGCGCACGCGCGGCGCGGATGACCCCCTCGTGCCCGGTGGCGCCCGCCGGCCGGCCGCCGCCGCCGTTGCCGCTGCTGCGGGGGCGTCCGCGCGGCCCGTCCCGCAGGCCGGACGCCGAGCCGCCGCCGTCGCCGTCGGTGCCGTTCAGCTCCCCGCCCGTCAGCGCGCGCGGCACCTCGGGGAACCGGACCCACGCGTGCAGGAGCAGCAGCAGCTCGATCCGGCGGTCCGGGTCGTACAGCATGTCGCCGAGGAGCTGTTCGAGCCGCCGGATCCGGTAGCGGACGGTCTGCTCGTGCACGATGAGCCGCTCCGCGGCGGCGACCGCGTTGTCGCGGCACTCCATGTACGCGAGCAGCGTGCGCACGAGCGGCTCGCGGCGGTGCCGGGGCAGCTCCATCAGCGGCCGCAGCCGCGCGCCCGCCGCCAGGTCGATCAGCTCCTCGCTCATCGAGGCGACCAGCGTGGACACGTGGTCGATCCACCTGACCGGCGCCTTCTCCGGGATGACGCCCCGCACGACCAGGTCGAGCGCGCGCCGCGCCCAGCGCAGCGACACCGCGCCCTTGTTCAGCGGGACGGTCGGGCCGACAACGGCGGGGCGGCCCCGTACCAGCGCGGCCAGCATCCGCTCCTGGCCCGGCCCGTCCGGATCGGGGACGACCAGGTACGGCTCGGGGCCGTGCCAGTCGGCGAGCACCGCCGGCGGCGCGACCGGTGCCCGGTCCGTGTCGCCGTCCACCGGCGGGCCGAGCGCGACCAGCGCGACCGTGCGCGGCGGCTCCCAGCCCGCCGCCGCGGCCAGCTCCGCGACCGCCTCCATGCTGGCGGGCGGCTCGACGACCAGCAGGTCGCGCAGCCGCCACCGGTGCCGCTCCCGCTCGGTCGCCAGCCGCCGCTGCGTGTCGGCGTACCCCTGCGCCGCGGCACCCGCCAGCTTCTCCAGGAACACGAACAGCGACTCGATGATCTGCCCGAGCGTCGTCAGCGGCCAGTCGAGCCGCCGGGCGTCCCTGATGAAGCGGCGGCACGCCACCTGCCCGCCGACCCGGATCGCCGTCTGCAGCCCGTCCAGGCTGCGGCCGCCGCGCGCCTCGTACGCGCCGATGCCGACGTAGATCTCGGTCAGCTCGTCCCAGCCGGTGTCCGGCCGGCCCATCGCGTCGACGAAGTGCTGGACGGTCCGGTCGACCGTCCAGCGCATCCGCCGCCCGTACCGGCTCTCCGCCGGCCGCGCGTATTCCGGCACCAGGGCCTGGATCTCGGCGAACATCTCCGCCGCGCACGCATCCAGGTGCGGCCGCAGCGGTTCCGCCAGCCCCGCCGGCACGTCGGCCAGCCGCAGCCGGGTGCCGGCCGCTCCGTTCCGCTCGTTCATCCGATCCGCCCGTTCACGTGGACCTCCGTCACCAGGGCCCCCGAACGCGTTCCGCGCCGCTCCTTGCACGTTCCGGCACGTGCTTGCACGCCCTTACACGGTCACTCCGGAACCCTCCACAGAACTAGTCAACGGCGTCACGTTCTTGGGCGGCGCGGTTATCAATCTGCACATAAGCCTCACCGGTCGGCAAGCCCCTCTGTGACCGGCCACGGTACGTTCCGTTCCAGGCGCGAAGCGTTCCCATGAGACGTGCCCGCGGAGTACGCGCACGCACTGTCAGTAACATTCAGTGGGCGCGACGAGAGAGGACTCCGGGATGACGGGACAGGTACGACCGATCACGCTGGTGGGGGAGCCGGTGCTGCATTCGCCGTGTCGTCCGGTGGAGAGCTTCGACGGCGAGCTGGCGGCGCTGGTGGACGACATGTTCGCGAGCATGTACGCGGCCGAGGGCGTCGGCCTGGCCGCCAACCAGATCGGCGTGGGCCTGCGCGTCTTCGTGTACGACTGCCAGGACGCCGACGACCGGGCGCACAAGGGCGTCCTCGTCAACCCGACCCTCGTGCTGCCCGAGGGCGGCGACCGGCGCCTGGACGACGGCGACGAGGGCTGCCTGTCGGTGCCCGGCCCGTACGCGAAGCTGGCCCGTCCCGACCGGGCGACCTGCCACGGCTACGACATCGACGGCAACGAGATCACCGTGGAGGGGACCGGGCTGCTCGCCCGCTGCCTCCAGCACGAGAGCGACCACCTCGAAGGCCGCGTCTACATCGACCGGCTGTCGGGGCGCGCGCGCAAGAAGGTCCTCAAGGAGTACGAGCAGCTGCGCGCGGAACGCGAAGCCGAGAACGCCTAGCCGGGAACGCCTACCCGAGCAGGCGCTCGTACGCGTCCAGGGCCCGGTGGAAGTCCTCCAGCGGCAGCTCGCAGGAACGGCCGTCGAGCCAGAGGTGCTCCAGCCGCACGGTCTCGACGCCGCGGACGAGATGGCACGCGTTCCCGGTGTGCTCCCAGCCGGGCGCCACGCCCCGCACGACGTCCAGGTGGTGCCGGTGGCACTGCACGTCGTGCAGGAGGAACGCGGCCAGCACGTACGGCCGGTACTCCAGGAACCCGGCGGCGAGCGCGCACACCTCCGCCGGGCCGGCGGCGGCCCCCGCGTCGGTCAGGACGGGGAAGAACGTCCGGAAATGCTGGTGGGCGTCCGCGATCTGCGGCGGGTCGACGGGCAGCCGGCCGACGCCGTTCGGGTCGAGGTAGCCGTGGCCGGGGACGCCGGCGATCGAGCCCGACCAGGCGCCGGGGATGCCCGGGACGAACTCCGCGTCCGACATCAGGAGCGTGGTCACGTCCGTCATCACCCGGACGCCGTCGACCCGCCCCGGCAGGAACGTCTTGGTCCCCGTCCACACCCGCCCGGTCGGATGGTCGCGCAGCTCGATGTCCGCCCAGTAGGCGCCGCCCGCGGCCTCCGGGGGCGCGCACGCGCCGGCGTGCGGGGCGAGGCCGGCGGCCTCCGCGAGCGTCGCGCCGGACGTCTGGAGCAGGCCCCAGCCCCACACCGGCGCGGTGGCCGCGCCCAGCCCCAGCATCGTCACCGCCGCGCCCGGCTTGGCCTGCGGCTCCGCGCCCTTGCCGGGGGCCGGATCGGCGTGCCTGCCACGTTCCATCGCGCGCCGGTGCAGGGCCAGGCCGACCTGGTCGGAGTACTCCTTGAGGCAGGCGCCGAACACCGCCGCCGGCACCTCGCACTCGATGCCGCGCGCCCGCGCCCGGACGCGCACCACCGTCCCGTCGCAGTCGAGCCGGTGGTGCCGGTAGAGGCCCTGCCAGGGCGTGAACGGATCGTCCCCGGCCGCCGTGACCCGCGCCCGCGCGATCGCGGCGGGTTCGCCGCCGAGGTCCCGGACGAGGAAGTCCCGCAGCGGCTCGTACCCGGGGTCGCCGTCGACCAGCACGCGGCCGGTCTCGCAGCGGAAGCGCAACGGAAGTGGCATCGCCATCCTGACGATTATTCCGCCGTTCACCCCCGGCCACCAGAGTCCGGAGGGGGGCACCGCGAAAAAGGGGGTTGACACCCGGCCCGATCATGGAGATATATTCATGGCCATGGAGTTCTGATACCCCTTCTGGTCGAGCCGCCGCGAAACCGCCCGATGACAGCATCGGCGTGATGGTCGCGGCCCGCTCCCGCATCTCGGCGCCACGGGCGCATTGGCATCGCTTTCCACGCTCGGTCCTTACCTGACGGCACCCGTCTCCGCATGGGTACGGCAGGCTCGCGACCTGGTGCGACGCCTTCGCGCACCCGTCCCGGCGTTCCTTTTCCAAGCCATTTCATCGGCCTATTCGCGGCCGAATTCGACCATGCCCGGAGGTGTCGGCTCTTGCGTGCCAAGAATCAGAACATGAACAACGAGAACCCCTTCCAGAAGGCCATCGACAAGAAGGCGAAGGGGCGGAACGCCGACCCGAAGTCGGCGAACTTCGCCCGCAACGGCGTCCGCCGGAACGCCCGGCGGATGCCGGCCCGCCAGCTCCAGCGCGGCCGCTGACGCCGCCTGGCCCGGCCCGTCCACCGCGACGGGCCGGGTCTCCGGGGCGCACCCGCACCGTTTCCCGCGTCCGCGGGCGGGGCGGTCAGGACGGGCGGCGGCGGACGAGGTTCATCGCGCGCAGCGTCAGGACCGTGCGGTCGTCGTCCTTGGTGATCAGAACGCCGTCGGTGGTGACGATGCCGCGGTCGGGCTTGGAGCGGGACGGGCGCGCCTCGACGATCGTCGTGCGCAGCCGGACGGAGTCGCCCGGGCGCAGCGGCGACGGCCAGCGCAGCTCGTCGATGCCGGGCGACGCCAGGCTCGCGACGCGGGACAGGTAGTGGTCGGCGAACAGCCGCATGCAGACGGCCGAGGTGTGCCAGCCGCTGGCGATGATCCCGCCGAACGGGCCGGACTCGGCGTACGCGCGGTCGATGTGGATCGGCTGCGGGTCGAAGCGCTCCGCGAACTCGAGGATCTCCGCCTCGGTCACGGTGATGTGGCCGTACTCGTAGACGGCCCCGGCCCGGTAGTCCTCGAAATACCGCTCGCCGATGGGGGTGGGGAAGTCGGTGTCGCTGAGCGTCCTGGTGCCGTTCGTCATGGACGACAGCATCGCTCATCCGCTTCCGGTGGGCCCCGCCTGGGCAGGCTTTCCGCGCCTTTGAGGAGAAACCTGCCGTCGCGTGCGGGGACCGGTCAGATGAGGGCGCCGGTCAGATGAGGCCCTGGGCGAGGATGGCGTCCGAGACGCGCTCGAAGCCCGCGATGTTGGCGCCCTTGACGTAGTCGCCGGGGGCGCCGTACCGCTCGGCCGTCTCGTAGCACTCGTCGTGGACGGCCTTCATGATCCGGGTCAGCTCGGCCTCGACCTGCTCGAACGACCAGATCGCGCGGCCGGCGTTCTGCGCCATCTCCAGGCCGCTGGTGGCGACGCCGCCCGCGTTGGCGGCCTTGCCGGGACCGAACGAGACGCCCGCCTCCTGGAAGAGGTGGACGGCGTCCGGGGTGGTCGGCATGTTCGCGCCCTCGGAGACGGCCTTGACGCCGTTGCGGATCAGGGTGGCCGCGGCGGCGGCGTCCAGCTCGTTCTCGGTCGCGGACGGGAACGCGATGTCGGCCGGGACGTCCCAGACGCTGCCGCCCGGTACGTACCGCGCGGACGGCCCGCGCCGCTCGGCGTAGTCGCTCACCCGGAGCCGCCGGACCTCCTTGACCTCCTTGAGGAGGTCGAGGTCGATGCCCTTCTCGTCGACGACGTAGCCGCCGGAGTCGGACACCGTCACCACGTTGGCGCCGAGCGCCTGCGCCTTCTCGACCGTGTAGATCGCGACGTTGCCGGAGCCGGAGACGACGGCCTGCTGGCCCTCCAGGTCCTCGCCGCGCAGCTTGAGCATCTCGGCGGTGAACAGGACGCTGCCGTACCCGGTGGCCTCGGTACGGCCCGCCGACCCGCCCCACGCCAGCCCCTTGCCGGTGAGGACGCCGGCCTCCCAGCGGTTGGCGAGCCGCCGGTACTGCCCGAACAGGTAGCCGATCTCGCGCCCGCCGACGCCGATGTCGCCCGCCGGCACGTCGGTGTGCTCGCCGAGGTGGCGGTGCAGCTCGGTCATGAACGACTGGCAGAACCGCATCACCTCGGCGTCCGAGCGGCCGTGCGGGTCGAAGTCGCTGCCGCCCTTGCCGCCGCCGATGTTCAGGCCGGTGAGCGCGTTCTTGAAGATCTGCTCGAAGCCGAGGAACTTGACGATGCCGAGGTTGACCGTGGGGTGGAACCGCAGCCCGCCCTTGTACGGGCCGAGCACGCCGTTGAACTCCACCCGGAACCCGCGGTTCACGTGGATCTCGCCCTTGTCGTCCTGCCACGGCACCCGGAAGATGATCTGCCGCTCGGGCTCGGTGATCCGGTCGACGATCTTGGCGTCGAGCAGTTCGGGGCGCCGGTCGAGCACCGGGGCGAGGGCCTCCAGGACCTCGCGGACGGCCTGGTGGAACTCGGGCTCGCCGGGGTTGCGGCGCAGGATCCGTTCGTAGGACTCCTTCAGGACGGCTTCGGTGGCGGGCGAGGCGGGGGTCCCCGGGGACAGGGGCATGCATACTCCTTCGGGCGTTCTGCCGGTTCTCACATAGGCGTCTATGTACTGTGAGGAGGATATGTACGCCCGGCCCCTGCCCCCGCCCGCCGCGCCTCACCCGGTGCGGTTCAGGATGACCTCGTAGAGGCTGCCGAGCCCGTCGGCGCCGTGCCCGGCCGCGACCGCGCGCTCGAAGAGGTCCTTGAGCGCCTCCGGCATCGCGGTGTCCAGCCCCGCCGCCCGCGTCGCCTCGACCACGTGGGCCGACCCGACGGCCTGCATGAGCAGCGTGTTCTCCCCGCCCGGGTACGACCGCGCGGTCATCTCCTCGCAGAGGATCTTCAGGTAGCCCATCGGACCGTCATCGACCATGTCGGCGAGTGTCTGCGCGGCGAACGGGCGGAACTCCTCCGGGCTCACCCCCGCGCTCCCCAGCATCGCGGTGGCGTGCATGTACGCGGCCAGCGTCGACCAGAACAGGTAGAGCTGCGCCTGGTAGTACAGCCCCGACAGGCCCGTGTCGGCCCCGACGTAGCTGATGTCGCCGATCGCCTTCAGCGTTTCGCCGTGCCGGTCGAGGACGGCCTCAGGGCCGCTGTAGAACACGTACGCGCCGGGCTGCCCGATCCCGGGCGGCGGCGTCATGACACCGCCGGTGATCAGCTCGGCGCCGTGCTTCACCGCCCAGACGCTCGCCTCGCGCAGCTCGTCCGGGGACCCGGAGCTGAGGTTGACCAGCACCCGGCCCTTGAGGGCGCCGGTCGCCGCGCCGATCGAGTCGTACATGGCCGGGTAGTCCGTCTGGCTGATCACCACCAGCTCGTTCGCGGCGAGCGCCTCCGCCGGCGTGGCGGCGAGCTTCGCGCCCTTGGCCACCAGCGGCTCGGCCTTGCTCGCCGTACGGTTCCAGACGGTCGTGGGGTGGCCCTTCTCCAGGAAGACCTCGGCCATCTTGGCGCCCATCGGCCCCAGTCCGATGACGGTGACCGGCGTGGGAGTGCCGTTCGACATGTCGTTCTCCTCTCGTTCGGGATCCACGATGGGAGGCGCCGCCACGGAACCGCTTCGGATCCGCTACGGAACGGCCCTTGACGTGCCCGGAAGCACGGGGAGACTGGAGCGGTGATCAAAAAGCTGCGCCCGAAGGACTACGGCGAGGTCCTCCATGTCGGGCACTACTTCCGCAAGGGCGTCCCGGTCGTCATGGACCTCACCGGCCTGCCCGACGACGTGGCGCGGCAGCTGGTGGACTTCTCCGCCGGCCTGATCTGCGGCCGCGGCGGCGACATGGAGCGCCTGGGCCCGAAGGTGTTCCTGCTCCAGCCCGCCGCCCGCCCCCGCATCTCCCCCGCTCACGTCCCCGATCTGGCGCACGTCGCCGAATAACCTGGTCTCGTGCGTTTCGGGGTGCTCGGTCCGGTTGTGGTCTGGGGGGACGACGGGCGGCCCGTGGACGTGCCGGAGCCCAAGGTCCGGGCGCTGCTGGCGGACCTGCTGGTCGCGCCGGGGCGGGTAGTGGCGGTGGACCGGCTGATCGACGATCTGTGGGGGGACCGGCCGCCGCGGAATCCCATGGGGACCTTGCAGGCCCGGGTGTCGCAGCTGCGCGGCATCCTCGGCGGGCGGGACGCCGTGGTGCACCGGCCGCCCGGGTACGCGCTGCGCGCCGATGAGGTGGACGCCGAGCGCTTCGAGGCGCTGGTCGTCCGGGCGGGGGAGACGGAGGATCCGCGTGCCAGGGCGGACCTGCTCCAGGAGGCGCTGGCCCTCTGGCGGGGGCCGGCGTTCGCCGATTTCCAGGACGCGGAGTTCGCGCGGGCGGCGATCGCGGGGCTGGAGGAGCGCCGGCTGGCGGCGGTGGAGGAGCTGGCCGGGGCGCGGCTGCGGCTGGGCGAGCACGCGCGGGTCGCCGGCGAGCTGGCCGAGCTGGTGGAACGGCATCCCGTGCGGGAGCGGCTGCGCGGCGCGTACATGCACGCCCTCTACCTGGCCGGGCGGCAGGGCGAGGCGCTCGCGGCGTACGAGGATCTGCGCGCGACGCTGGCGGAGGAGCTCGGGGTCGATCCCGGTCCCGAGATCAAGGCCCTCCACCAGGCGATCCTCACGCAGGACCCGGCGCTGGCGGTGGCCGCCGGGCCTGCCCGGAGCAACCTCCCGGAGCCGGTCAGCGAACTCGTCGGGCGGGAGAAGGCCGCCGCCGCGGCGCGGGCGCTGCTCGGCTCGCACCGGCTCGTGACGCTGACCGGGCCGGGCGGGGTCGGCAAGACGAGGTTGGCGCTGGAGGTGGCGGCCCGGCACGACGGCGCGTACCCGGACGGCGTGTGGCTGGTCGAGCTGGCGCCCGGGACGGCCACCGGGATCGCCACGCTGGCCGACAACGTGCTGGGCGAGCTGGGGGTACGGGACGAGCCGGGCGTGGCCGCGCCGCTCGACCGGCTCGCGGCGGTGCTGCGGCCCCGCCGCATGCTGCTCGTCCTCGACAACTGCGAGCACGTGGTCGGGACGGCCGCCGAGCTGGCGGCGCGGCTGCTGGCGGTGGCGCCGGGGCTGCGGATCCTGGCGACCAGCCGGGAGCCGCTGGGCATCGAGGGCGAGCGGCTCCAGGTCGTGCCGCCGCTGGACCTGCCCCCCAGCGGCGCCGCGCCCGAGGATCTTGCGCAGTCCAGCGCCGTCCGGCTGTTCGTGGCGCGGGCGGCCGCGGCGGCGCCCGGCTTCGCGCTGGACGGCGACACCGCCGGGCCGGTGGCGACGATCTGCCGCCGGCTGGACGGGATCCCGCTGGCGCTGGAGCTGGCGGCGACCCGGATCCGGGCGCTGGGGGCGGCGGAGCTGGCCGCGCGGCTCGACGACCGGTTCCGGCTGCTGGCCGCGGGGCGGCGCGACGCCCCGGCCCGGCAGCGCACCCTCCGGGCGGTGATCGACTGGAGCTGGGAGCCGCTGGCCGAGCCGGAACGGACCGTGCTGCGCCGGCTGGCCGTGCACGCCGACGGCTGCACGCTGGAGGCCGCCGAACGGGTCTGCGGCGATCCCGGCCTCGACGTCGTCGCGCTGCTGGCGGACCTGGTGGACCGCTCGCTGGTCACGGTGGCGCACGACGGCGAGCCGCGCTACCGGCTGCTGGAGTCGGTCGCCGCGTACTGCCTGGAACGGCTCCGCGAGGCGGGCGAGGAGGGCGCGATCCGGGAGCGCCACGCGCGCCACTACACCGCGCTCGCCGAGCGGGCGGCGGGCCTGCTGCGCGGCCGCGACCAGGGCCCGGCCCTGGAACGGCTCGACCGCGAGGGCCCCAACCTCTGCGCGGCGCTGGAGTGGACGACGTCGAACGGGTTCGGCGAGCTGGCGCTGCGCCAGGTGAACGCGCAGTCCTGGTACTGGTACCTGCGCGGCCGCTACAGCGAGGCGGAGCGCTCGCTGCGCATGGCGCTGGCCGCCCCGGGCGGGGACGCGGCCCGGCGCGCCGAGGCGACGGCCTGGCGGAACGGCATGCTCATGGCCGCCGGAACGGGCGAGGAGACCGAGCGGCTCCGGCTGGAGGCGCTGGCCGCGTACGACGCCCTGGGCGGCGGCCAGGACCCTCTCGCACGCGCCCATGCGGAGTGGTTCCTGGTGTACGTCCACTGGCCGTACGGCGATCTGGCCGCGAACGAGGCGCGGATCGGCCGGGTGCTGGCGGCGTTCGAGGCGCACGGCGACCGGTGGGGGACGGCCGCCGCGCTCAGCACCCGCGCGAAGCAGGCGATGGTCCGCGGCGACCTGCCCGGCATGCTCGCGGACGCCGAGCGGAGCCTGGCGCTGTTCGACGGGCTGGGCGACGCGTGGGGGCGGCTGGAGGCCACCGACGCGCTCGGCCGGCACGCCGAGATCGTCGCGGACTACGAGCGGTCGGCGGCGCTCCGCCGGGCGGGCCTGCGGCTGGCCGAGGAGCTGGGGATGTGGCCGGAGGCCGCGTTCCGGACGGCGGAGCTGGGCCGGATCGCGCTGCTGACGGGCGATCTGGCCCGGGCGCGGGAGCTGCACGAGCGGGCGCTGCGGCTGGCGGAGGAACTGCCGAGCTCGTACGCGGAGGAGTTCGCGCGGATCGGGCTGGCGCTGGTCGCCCGGCGGGAGGGCGACCACGGTACGGCGGAGGCGCAGCTGCGCGCCTGCCTGGGGCTGCTGCGCCGGATCGGCGGGCGGACGGGCGTCGCGTTCGTGCTGGCGCAGCTGGGTTTCGTGGCGGAGGAGCGCGGCGACGCGGCGGGCGCTCTCGCGCTGCACCGGGAGGCGCTGGACGACGCGCGCTCGACCGGCGATCCGCGGGCGATCGCGCTGTGCGTGGAGGGGATCGCGGGGGCGCGGGCGCTGACCGGCCGGTACGCGCACGCCGCGCGGCTGCTCGGCACGGCGGCCCGGATGCGCGCGTCGATCGGGGCTCCGCTGCCGCCGGGCGAGCGCGGCGACGTCGACCGGATCGCCGCCGCGGCGCGGGCCGCGCTCGGGGACGCGGATTTCGAGGCGGCGCTCGCGCGCGGGCTGCGTCCATGATTTAATCTAGACAACAGGCATCCGGATTAAGCTCCGAACGGCGGCCGGGAGGCGGACCATGGCGTATCCATCCGAAGATCTCGGCTGGCAGGGCGACCTCCTCGACCTGGACGCCTACCTGGAGCGCATCGGCTACGAGGGCGACCGCGCCCCGACCCTGGAGGCGCTCCGCGCGCTGCAGCTCGCGCACGTGACCGCGATGCCGTTCGAGAACCTGGAGATCGTCCTCGGCCGCCCGGTGCTCCTCGGCGTCGAGGCCGTCCAGGAGAAGATGGTCCGGCACCGGCGCGGCGGCTACTGCTTCGAGCACACCGAGCTGTTCGCGGCGGCGCTGGAGCGCTTCGGGTTCACGTTCGCGCCGCTGGCCGCCCGCGTCTCGATGGGCGCCGAGAAGCTGCTGCCCGCCACCCACGCCGTCGCGCTCGTGGAGGCCGGCGGCGAGCGGTGGATCTGCGACGTCGGCTTCGGCGCCGGCCCGCTGGAGCCGCTCCCGCTCACCGACGGCGTCCGGTCCCGGCAGGGCGGCTGGGCGTACGAGCTGCACCGGCTGGGCCCCGAGCTCGGCGGGCTGACCGGCGTCGAGCACTGGGAACTGGTCCAGGAGGGGCCGCGGGGGCGGGTGCGGCGGCACACGTTCCCGATCGCCCCCGCCTACCGGATCGACTACGACCTGGGCAACTACTACATCTCGACCAGCCTGCGGTCGCCGTTCACCCGGCGGATCTTCTGCCAGAGGTACGGCCCGGACTTCCACCACGAGCTGGACGGCGCCCGCCTGATCAGCACCCTCGCGGACGGCGGCGCCGGCTCGGTCGAGGAGCGCGTCCTGGAGCCGGGCGAGGTCCCCAAGATCCTGGCGACCCTCTTCGGCATCGAGCTCGACGCCGCCGACGCCGCCGCCCTCGTCTCCCACCTGGAGGACCGGCTGGAGGGCTCCTCATGAGGATGAGCGAGGGGGTCGAGTGGGCGGCGCACATCTGCCTGCTGCTCGACTGGCTGGAGACCGACGAGCCCGTGCCCACGGGCACGCTCGCCAAGAGCTACGAGCTGCCGCCCGCGTACCTGAACAAGCAGCTCCAGGCGCTGGTCAGGGCGGGGATCGCCAGCTCGACCGCGGGCCGCAACGGCGGCTTCCGGCTGGCCCGGCCGCTGACCGAGATCACGATGATGGACGTGGTCGCCGCGATCGAGGGGCCTGAGGACGCGTTCCAGTGCACCGAGATCCGGCGGCGCGGCATGAACGCCGACGTGGCGGAGCGCGTGTCCCGCGTCCCGTGCTCGGTGAGCACCGCGATGCGCCGCGCCGAGCTGGCCTGGCGCCGGGAGCTGGCCGGGCAGACGCTGGCCGACGTGCAGGCCGACGCCGAACGGAGCGTGCCGCGCCTGGGCGACCGCGTCCGCGCCTGGTACGCCCGCAACTGATCTTTTCGATCCCCTGGACGGGGAGGGCCCGTTCAGGTCCAAAAACTGGATACCGAATATCCAATTCACGAGAAGGAGCGGGCATGGAACCCCGGATGAAGATCACCAGTGTCGTGCCGGACCTCTACAAGGCGATGCTGGGCGTGGAGAAGGCCCTGCAGGACAGCGGCCTGCCGAAGAGCACCTTCAACCTGATCAAGCTGCGCGCGAGCCAGATCAACGGGTGCGGCCTGTGCGTGGACATGCACGCCCACGAGATGCGGCAGGCCGGCGAGAGCGACGAGCGCATGTGGTCGGTGGCCGCCTGGCGGGAGGCCCCGTACTACACCGCCGAGGAGCGCGCCGCCCTCGCGCTGGCCGAGGCCGCCACCCGGATCGCCGACGACCCCGCCGGGGTGCCGGACGACGTCTGGGACGAGGCCGCCGACCACTACGACGAGAAGACGCTGGCCACGCTGATCATGGCGATCGCCCAGATCAACGCCTGGAACCGGATCAACGTGACCATCCGCAGCCACGCCGGGCAGTACCGGCTGAGCTGACCGCAGCCGGCTGCGGGATGATTCCCGCATGTTGCGGGGGCGGGATACGGAGCGGGCGGCGGTCACCGGGCTGGTGGCCGCCGCCGCGGACGGGACCGGCGGCGCGCTCGTCCTGCGCGGGCGGCCGGGCGTCGGCAAGTCGGCACTGCTGGAGTACGCGGCGGGCGCCGCCGGCCCCGGCACGCGGATCCTGCGGGCGACCGGGTCCGAGCCGGAGCAGGGCATGGCGTTCGCGGCCCTCCACCAGCTCCTCCTGCCCGTGACCGGGCGGCTGGACGCGCTGCCCGAGCCCCAGCGCGATGCCGTACGCGGCGCGCTGGGGCTCGCGCCGCCGCCGTCCGGCGCCCGCTTCCTCGTCGCGGCCGGCGCCCTGTCGCTGCTGACGGAGGCGGCCGCGGACGCCGGCGGCGGGCTGCTCTGCCTGATCGACGACCTCCAGTGGTCCGACCAGGCGTCCCTGGACGCGCTGCTGTTCGCCGCCCGCCGCCTCACCGGAACGGGCGTGGCGATGCTGTTCGCCATGCGGGAGGAGAGCGGGCCGCTCGTCCGGGACGTCCCGGAACTGCGCGTCGGCGACCTCGACCCCGGCAGCGCCGCCGAGCTGCTCGACGAGCGCGCCCCCATGGCGGCTGCCGTACGGGACCGGATCGTCGCCCTGACCGGCGGCAATCCGCTCGCGCTGCGGGAGGCCGCCGACCTGCTCACGGCCGGCCAGCTGGCCGGCCGTGCCCCGCTCCCCGACCCGCTCCCGGTCGGGCCCGCCCTCTTCGGCGACCAGGTGGAGCGGCTGCCCGCGACTGCCCGCCCGCTGCTGCTCGCCGCCGCCGTCGAGGGCCGCGGCGATCTCGACCTGGTGCTGCGCGCCGCCGTCCGCCTCGGCGGCTCCCCGGACGCCTCGGACGCGCTGGAGGCCGCCGGGCTCGCCGAGGCGGACGGCGCCCGGCTCCGGCTGCGGCACCCGCTCGTCCGTTCCGCCGTGTACGCGTCCGCCGGGCCGGCCGAGCGCCGCGACGCCCACGCCGCCCTCGCGGGCGTCCTCGCCGAGGCCGGTGACCGGGACCGCGCCGCCTGGCACCGGGCCGCCGCGACCACCGGCCGGGACGAGGACGCCGCCGCCGGCCTCGCCGCCGCCGCCGAACGGGCCCGGTCCCGCGGCGGGTACGCGGACGCGGCCGCCGCGCTCGCCCGGTCCGCCGACCTCACGCCCGACCGCGCCGTCCGCGCCAGGCGGCTGGCCGACGCCGCCACCGCCGCCTGGCTCGGCGGCCGCCCCGGCCAGGCCGAGACCTGCCTCGCCGCCGCCCGCGAGCTGGCCGAGGACCCCGCGCTGCGCGCCGACCTGCTCGGGCTGCGCGGCCGGTTCGAGCTGAACTCCGGGGACGCCGACGAGGCCCGCCGGATCCTCCAGGACGCCGCCGAGCTCGTCCGCGACAGCGACCCCGAACGGTCCCTGCGCCTGCTGGCGGACGCCTCCGAGGCGGCGGCCCAGGTCGGCGACGACGCGGCGATCATCGAGATCGGGCGGCGCGCCGAGGCGCTGCCCGGCGGCTTCCTGCGCCGCGTCGTGGCCGGGACCGGCGCGGTGCTCGCCGGCGACCGCGGCCGCGGCGCGCCGCTCCTGCGCGCGGCCCTGGAGACCGCCGACGGCCTCACGCAGGCGGCCGAGCTGCTGTGGGCGTCGGCCGCCGCCAGCTACCTCGGCGAGGCGGACGCGGCGGCGGCGCTGATCGTCCGGGCCGGGCGGGCCGCCCGCGAGTCCGGCATGACCGGGCAGCTGCCGGTCGTACTGGAGTACGTCGCGACGGCGGAACGGGTCAGCGGCCGCTTTGCGCTCAGCGCCGCCATCGCCGAGGAGGGGCTCGCGCTCGCCCGGGAGACCGGCTACGCCAACTCGCCCGCCGGGCACCTGGCCAACCTCGCGGCGGTCGCGGCCGTCCAGGGCCGCGAGGAGGACTGCGATCGGTACGCGCGGGAGGCCCTCGCCATCGCGATCCCGCACCGGATCGGGCTGCGGGCGGGCGTCGCCACGTACGCCCTGGGCCTGCTGGACCTGGGCCTCGGCCGGTTCGCCGCCGCCCACGCCCGCTTCCAGGGCATGGTCACGGCCGGTCCCGGCGCGGGCCACCCCACCTCCGTCTGGCGCTCCACGCCCGACCGGGTCGAGGCCGCCACCGGATGCGGCGAGACGGGCGCCGCGCGGGACGCCGTGGCCGCGTACGAGCGCTGGTCGGCCGCCGCCCGCACGCCGGAGTCGCTGGCCCTCCTCGCCCGCTGCCGCGCGCTCCTGGAGGACGGCGAGGAGGCGCTCCCGCTCTACGAGGAGGCCCTGCGCCTGCACGCCTCGGACGGGAGCGGCTCGCCGTTCGAGACGGCGCGCACCGAGCTGCTCTACGGTGAACGGCTCCGCCGCGCGCACCGCACCAGCGAGGCCAGGGGGCCGCTCCGCGCGGCCGCCGACGCGTTCCAGCGGCTCGGCGCCGACCCGTGGGCCCGCCGCGCCCTGAACGAGCTGCGCGCCACCGGCGAGCGGGCCGCCGCGACCCCGGTGCCCGGCGCGCTCGCCGCCCTGACGCCGCAGGAGCTGCGCATCGCGCGCCTGGTCGCGGACGGCGCGTCCAACCGCGACGTGGCCGCCCGGCTGTTCCTCAGCCCGCGGACGGTCGAGTACCACCTGTACAAGATCTATCCGAAGCTCGGCGTCTCCTCCCGTACCGAACTCGCCCGGCTGGTAGGGCCAGTGGACTGAGGCCCAGTGGTCCTACTGAAGCCACGTGCCCGCGACGGGCGGCAAGCTCGTACCTGCCTGGAGAGCACGACCCCGAGGAGACGTTTTGACGACCGGACGCATGATCGAGACCAATGGCGTGGAGCTGTGGACGGAGGAGTTCGGCGACCCGGCGCACCCGCCTGTACTGCTCATCGCGGGCTCGATGTCGCAGGGCGTGACCTGGCCCGACGCGCTCGTCGGCCGGCTCGCCGCCGCGGGCCGCCGGGTGATCAGGTACGACCACCGGGACACCGGCCGGTCCAGCGTGATCGACTTCGAGCGGGACCCGTACAGCTGGGCGGCCGTGAAGGACGACGCGCTCGGCGTCCTGGACGCGTACGGGATCCCGGCCGCGCACATCGCGGGCCACTCCGCCGGCGGCCTCGTCGCGCAGTGGATCGCCGCCGAGCACCCGGACCGCGTGCTGAGCCTCGCGGTGATCGGCTCCTCGCCGCTCGGCCGCCGCGAGGGCGAGGTGCTGATGCGGGCGCTGACCGGGCAGCCGTCCCGGCCGGACGACCTGCCGCCGCCCACCCCGGCCTTCGTCGAGTTCTACACGAAGGCCATGGCGTCCCCGCCGCCCGCGGACCGCGCGGCCGCGATCGACTTCGCCATCGCGACCGCCCGGCTGCTGAACGGCCCGGACCTGCCGTTCGACGAGGACGAGCAACGCCGCCAGGAGGAGCGGATCCACGACCGCGCCCGGCGGCCCGGCTCCGAGACCGGGCATCAGCGGGCGGGCGTCGCGTACCCGGACGCCGAGCCGGCCGGCCTGCTCGGCGGCGTCACCGCGCCCACCCTGGTGATCGAGGGCACCCGGGAGCCCGTCAAGCCCGGCCACGGCGCGCTCATCGCCGCCGAGATCCCCGGCGCCGGGCTGCTCATGATCGAGGGGATGGGCCACCTCCTCGCGCCCCAGGTCCTCGGCGAGGTCGCGGACGCCCTGCTCGCCCACACCGGTGCCCGCCCGGTCACGTGACGGATGCCCGGCCGGGCCGCCCGCTCCTAGCGTCGGAACCGACGAGAGGAGACCCCGATGACCGGGAACGACGAGAACGCCGGGACCGGCGGGGGACGGGCGGCGGCCCGCTGGATCGCCGCCCGCGCCCGCCCGCTGGACGCGCCCACCGCCGCCGCGCCGCTCACCGACCTCGAACCGCTGCGCGGGCTCGCGGGCGGGGCCGCGGTCGTGGGGATGGGAGCGGTGACGCGCGGCGCGCACGAGGTGTCCGTCCTGCAGCACCGGACGGCGCGCTTCCTGGTGGAGGAGCTGGGCTTCCGCACCCTCGCCCTTGAGGAGGACTGGACGACGGGCCTCGCCCTGGACGCCTACGCGCGCACCGGCGAGGGCGACCCGCACGACCTGCTGACCCGGATGTGGCTCCCCTGGCGGACGCAGGAGATGCTCGACGTCCTGCTCTGGATGCGCGCGTTCAACGAGCGGCATCCGGTGGACCCCGTCCGCTTCCTCGGCCTGGACCTCACCGCCACGGGCCCGATCGCGTACGACGCCGTCACCGACCACGTGCGCGACACCGCCCCGGAGCGGCTGCCCGAGCTGGACGCCCACTACGCCCCGCTCCGCCCGGCCGGCGCGATCGACGACCATGTCGGCCGCTACCGCGCCCTCGCCGACAAGGACCCGTACATCGAGCACGCCCGCCGCGCGTACGACCTGGTCGCGGCGCTGCCGCCGGCCCCCGGCCGGGCCGCGGCCCGGAAGCACGCGCAGGCGATCGTGGACTTCCACCTGTTCCACTCCCGCCCGGTCATGGAGGCGCTCCCGTACGTGGAACGCCGGTTCGCCGAGAACCTCCTCCAGTGGCACGAGGAGACCGGCTCCCGCATCGCCTACTGGGGCGGCGCCGCCCACGCGGCCCCGGCCGGCGGCGGGCGCCCCAACGCCGGCGGGCACCTCCGCCGGGCCCTCGGCGGCGGCTACCTGTCGATCGGCTTCACGTTCGGGCGCGGCGCGGTCCACCGCGGCGTCCCCGTACCGCCGCCGCCCGCCGACTTCGCCGACGCCGTCCTGGACGAGGCCGCCCCCGCCGCCCACTACCTGGCCGACCTGCGCGCCCCCGAGGACCCGGCGGCCGCCGCCTGGCTGACCGCCCCCGCCAGGATCCGCGTCATCGGCCCCGGCTACCGCCCCGAGGACGACCCCGACCACCACGTCTCCGGCGCCTCCCCCGGCACCCGCTACGACGTAGCCGTCCACTCCCGCGAGGTGACCCCGTCCCGCCCGGCGCCGGCGAGCGCCTGACGCCCCCGGGTCGACTCGTGGCGTGTCCGCCCTTCCCCGGCACCCCGGCGGGGGGACACGCCACGAGTCAACGCCTGACGCCCCCGGAGCTAGGCGGTGTTGAGGTCGAGACGGGCGAGTTCGGCTCTTGAGGCCACGCCCAGTTTCGGGAACGCCTTGTAGAGGTGGTAGCCGATCGTGCGGGGGCTCAGGAAGAGCTGGGCGCCGATCTCGCGGTTGCTCAGGCCGGCGGCGGCCAGCCGCACGACCTGGAGTTCCTGCGGGGTGAGGGTCGCTGAGGGGCCCGCGGCCGCGCCCTGCTCGGCGATGCTCTCGCCCGCGGCGCGCAGCTCGGAGCGGGCGCGCTCGGCCCAGGGGGCGGCGCCCAGCCGATCGAAGATCTCCAGGGCGGAGTGGAGGAGCGGCCGGGCGTCGTTGCGGCGGCGGGAGCGGCGCAGCCACTCGGCGTACAGCAGCTCGGTCCGGGCCCGTTCGAACGGGGACCCGCCGCCCTCGCGGTGCAGCTCGACAGCCCGCGCGTACGGCCCGCCGGGGTCGTCGGCGAGGAGGGCGGCGCAGCGCAGCGCGATCGCCTCCGCCCACGGCCGCCGGATCCGCGCGGCCCAGTCCTGGAAGCGGGCGGCGGCGTCCCGGCCGGCCTCCGGCGTCCCGGCGCGCACGGCGGCCTCGACGAGGTCGGGCAGGCTGGCGATGGCGCCCTGGCGGCCCGGGCCCGCGACCACGTCGGCGAGGCGGGCGAGGGCGGCCTCGTGGCGGCCGAGGCCGAGATCGAGCAGGCTGAGCGCGCCGGCGGCGTGCGCGGCGCCGGGCGGCAGGCCGCGCCGCAGCGCCTCGGCGGCCAGTTCCGCGCAGCGGCCCTCGTCGCCCTGGAGCGCTGCGAGCAGCGCCAGGACGGTCGCGTTGTAGATCCGGAGGCGGTGCCGGCCGGTGTCGCCGGCGATCCGCGTGCCCTCGGTCGCGGCGGTCAGCGCCTCGCCGTACCGGCCGAGCATGAGCCGGGTCCGCGCGAGCAGCGGCAGGACGAGGGCCAGCAGCCCGATCGTGCCCTCGTCGCGGCAGCGCCGTTCCAGGTCCTCGGCGGTCGCGTGCGCGCCCTCGATGTCGCCGAGGAGGAGCTGCCACCAGCCGGCGTTGATCATGTCGCGGGTGCCGAGGCACTCGTCGCGGCCCTCCAGCAGCGCGCGGAGGGCGGCGGCGCCGTCGCCGGCGTCGTCCGCGGCGAGCGGGTCCTGGCCGATGAACATCGTGGCCATGGCGCGGACGAGGTGCGCGTTCGGCAGGTCGTGGCCTTCGGCCCGCGCGGCGATCTCGCGCAGCGCCGCGATGTCGCCGGCGTTGGCGGCGGCGGCCGCGGCCTTGAAGAACAGGTAGCCGGCGGTGGCGGGCGCCGCCCCGGCCACGGACTCGGCCGTCGCGGTCAGCATCCGGTACGCCTCCCGGCCGCGGTCGCCCTCGTCGGCGAGCGAGGCGCGGATCAGCACCAGCTCGGCGCGCTCGACCGGGTCGGCGAGGTCGGCTCCGGCGCGCTCGGCCAGCGCGACCGCCTTCTCCGGGAGGCCGCCGTCGGCCGCGGCCCGGGCCGCCGCGGCCAGCCGGCGCCCGCGCCTCACCGGATCGGGGCTCAGCCCGGCGGCCCGTTCCAGCATGGCGGTGGCCGCGGCCGTCCCGCCGCCGGCGCCCGCCGCCTCCTCCAGGACGGCGGCGACGCGCTCGTCCGGCCCGGTGGCGGAGCCGGCCAGGTGCCAGGCGTGGTGGCACGGGTCGCCGAGGTCCAGGTACGCGGCCGCCAGCGCCCGGTGCGCCTCCAGCCGGGCGTTCAGCGGCGCGCCCGCGAGCACGGCCGTGCGGACCAGCGGGTGCCGGAACTCCAGCCGCCCCTCCGATGCCGACAGCAGCCCGCGCCGTTCGGCCGGTTCGAGGTCGGCCACGGCCGCGCCGAGGGCCCCGGCCGCCTTCAGGATCACGCCCGGATCGCCGCCGTCGTCGCTCGCCGCGACCAGCAGCAGCGTGCGCGTCGCGGCGGGGAGCGCGGCGACGCGGTCGGCGTAGCCCTGCTGGATCCGGGCGAACCTGGACGACCCGGCGCGGGCGCCGCCGGACCGCAGCGCGGGCAGCTCCAGCAGCGCGAGCGGGTTGCCCGCCGCCTCGGCCAGCACCTCGCTGATCTCGTAGCGCGGCAGTTCGGCGGCGCGCTCGGCGAGGAGGCTCGCGGCCGCGTCCCGGCCGAGGCCGCGCAGCCGCAGCTCCGCGAGCCCGGACCCGGCGAGCCCGGACGCGGCGGGTTCGGCGGTTCCGCCGGCCGGGTCGTCGTCCCGCTCGGCCAGCAGCACCGCGAGCGGCTCCGCCTCCAGGCGGCGGACGGCGAACAGCAGCGCCGCCGCCGACTCGCGGTCCAGCCACTGGACGTCGTCGACCACGCACAGCAGCGGGCGCTCCTCCGCCAGGTCGGCCAGCAGCGTCAGAACGGCCAGCCCCACCAGGAACCGGTCGCCGCCCGCCTCCCCGGCGGCGCCCCTGCCCAGCGCGGCGCGCAGCGCGCCCGCCTGCCCGTCCGGGAGCGCGTCCACCCGGTCGAGGTGCCGGCGCAGCAGCAGGTGCAGGCCCGCGTACGGCAGGCCGCTCTCGGTCTCGATCCCGGCACCGCGCAGCACGGCCATGCCCGCGCCGGCGGCGGTGGCGGCGGCATGGTCGAGCAGCGCGGTCTTGCCGACACCGGCCTCGCCGCGCAGGATCAGCGCCTCGCCCCGCCCGCCGCGGGCCTCGCGGACGAGCCGGTCGATGCGGGCGATCTCACCGTCCCGGCCGTGCAAACGCATGCGGACCAGCCTAGACGAGATGATCCCGGACGAACCGCGCCCGCTCCCCGACCGGCACGCGGGGGAGGGTGACCAGCTCGTAGCCGTACTCCTCGTACGTCTCGACCATGGACGCGTGGGTGCGCTCGGCCACCTCCGGCGACTGCCGCCGCTCGACGTCCCGCTCGTAGATCTCCGGCCAGGGCGGCGCCACGAACACCCGGCGGTGGTACCGGAACCGCCGCGCCGCCTCCGCCACGTGATCGGGCACGGGCAGCCCCTCCAGCCGCAGGTAGCCGACGACGTCGGGCAGGCCGCGATCGAAGAGCACCGTCCCGGCGGCCGCCTCCGCCATCCCGTACGAGCGCAGCTCCCACGACAGCATCAGCTCGGCGAACAGCTCCCGGTCGGCCCACGGCAGCGCCCGGCCGCCGATCGCCACCTGGTCGCGGATCACGCCGCGCCCGGCCTCCTCCGAACGGGCGTACCCGTCCCCGGCCAGCAGATCGATCAGCGTGCTCTTGCCGGACCCGGGGCCGCCGGTGAACACGACGAAGCGGTCGTTCATGATCCCGGATTCTCCCGCGGCCGATCGGGTACGCGGCGTTCAGACGAGGGGAGAGCGACATGAGCGAGCACAAGGGCGCCGACGACCGGGACAAGCCCCTGGCGGACCGGCGCGCGGAGGCCTGCGCGCCGCAGGAGGACGATCCGGACATCGCCGGCGAGCACGAGCCCGGCCCGACGGACCCGCCCAACGCCGCGGCGGACGCGCCCGGCGGCGAGGAGGAGGGCTACAGCCCGCAGACCGAGATCCCCTGACCCGGACATGAGGGCATAGGGAAGGGGCGCGGGCCCACGGCCCGCGCCCCTTCCTTCCCCATGCCTCAGCTCGGGTGGTCGGGCTGCTGGTCCGGCGGGACACCGCCGCCCTTGCCGCCGCCCTTCTTGCCCTTGTCGGTCCCGTGGGCGTGGCCCTTGGAGCGGGTGCTCTTCGGGTCGGTCGCCTCCGGCGCCGGCTGGTCGTTCACCGCCGTTCGCTCGGACCGGCTGATCTCGCGCTGCTGCGGGTTCGGCATGCTTCTCTCCCCCTTCTCGGTGGCCTTGCTACGGCTTGAGCGGGTCGTGGCCCACGGACATGAGCGCGTGCCGCCACCGCTCGTCCTGCTCGGCGTCGGCGGGCCGGTCGTCGACCCGCTCCTCGACGAAGTCCACGACCTTCTGCATGACCTCGGTGTCCTCGCGGGTGAGGTCGACCTTCCGCTTGCGCAGCAGGTCGACCACCCGCGTGCCCAGCTCGGGCAGCATCTGCGGGTCCGCCGGGAAGGCTTCCTCTCCCGACGCGTCGGTCAGCAGCCAGGTGCGGATCTCGTCGCTGGTCATGTTCACGACGCCGTGGAACTCGTCCCAGAGCATCTCGACATCCACGGGCGTGTTCTCGGTCATCGCGATCTTTCCTCTCATCTCTCGTCCGGCGGGTACGGAGGTCAGGCGGGTACGGAGTCGGTGTCGCGGTCCCAGTGGCGGTGCGCGGCGATCGCCTTGATCAGCTGCCGCGGGAAGTCCGCGCCCGAGCCGCCGCGGCGGCTCACCACGCCCCGGTCGGACAGCACGCCGTCCGCCGCGACGTCCACGCCGTGGATGCCGGCGCGTTCCAGCAGCTCGATGCCCTCGTCGAGGGCGCCGATCGCCTTGCCGTGCTTGAACGCCTCGGCGACGTAGTGGACCGCCAGCCCGTCGGCCTTGAGCGCGCGGACGCTCTCGGCGCCGCCCGGGACCAGGACGGCGTCGTACAGGACGGACGCCATCGTGTTCATCGCCTTGGTGATCTCCACCTGGCCGCCGTTGGCGGACTGGACGGCGCCCTCGGCGGCGGCGAGGATCTCGTAGACCGCGCCGGCGTCCACCAGGGCCTCGCCGACCGCGGCGACGGCGCCGGAGTCGACCCCGTCCGCGACCAGCACGGCGACCTTGCGGCCCTTGACGCTGTCCTTGGGCGCGTTCGCCTGGCTGAGCGCGGGCGAGGTGCGGCCGTGGTTGGGCGTCCCGGCGGACGCGGGCGGCGCGACCCCGATGCCCGTGGCGACCCGGACGGCCAGGTCGTGGTCCACGTGGTTGAGGTGCTCGACCACGCCCTCGCGGATCCGCATCGTCTCGCACTTGCCCAGCTCGAACCGGAACGCCGCGACGATGTGGTCCTTCTCGAAGTCGGCCATGCTGTTCCAGAAGAGCGTGGCCTGGCTGTAGAAGTCCTTGAAGCTCTCGCTCCGCTTGCGGATCTTGTGCCCGTCCACCTTCTCCGCGTAGTGCCGGTAGACGCCCGCGTCCGCGATGGCCGGGCAGCCGCCCGACAGCGTGTTCTTGTGGTACGCCGCCCGCGCGCCCGGGATGTTCATCTGGTGGTAGCCGTCGCGCTGGTGGTTGCGCACGTCCGCGATCGGCCGGTTGACCGGGATCTGGGGGAAGTTCGGCCCGCCGAGCCGGATGAGCTGGGTGTCCAGGTACGAGAAGTTGCGGCCCTGGAGCAGCGGGTCGTTGGTGAAGTCGACGCCCGGCACCACGTTGGCGGTGTGGAAGGCGATCTGCTCGGTCTCGGCGAAGAAGTTGTCCGGGTTGCGGTTCAAGACCATCGTCCCGACCGGCCGTACCGGCACCTCCTCCTCCGGAATGATCTTGGTGGCGTCTAGCAGGTCGAAGTCGAACCTGTGCTCGTCCTCCTCCGGCACCAGCTGGACGCCCAGCTCGTACTCCGGGAACACCCCGGCCTCGATGCTGTCCCACAGGTCGCGCCGGTTGAAGTCGGGGTCCTTGCCCGCGATCTTCTGGGTCTCGTCCCAGACCAGCGAGTGGGTGCCCAGCTTCGGCTTCCAGTGGAACTTCACGAACGTGCCGCGCCCCTGCGCGTTCACCAGCCGGAACGTGTGGACGCCGAACCCCTGCATCATCGCGTAGCTGCGCGGGATCGCCCGGTCGGACATCAGCCACATCATCATGTGCATCGTCTCGGGCTGGAGCTGGACGAAGTCCCACAGCGTGTCGTGCGCCGACTGCGCCTGCGGGATCTCGCTGCCCGGCTCCGGCTTCACGGCGTGCACGAAGTCCGGGAACTTGATCGCGTCCTGGATGAAGAACACCGGCATGTTGTTGCCGACGATGTCGTGGTTGCCCTGCCGGGTGTAGAACTTCGTTGCGAAGCCCCGCACGTCCCGTACGGTGTCGGCCGATCCGCGCGACCCGGCCACGGTCGAGAACCGCACGAACACCGGCGTCCTGATCGACGGGTCGGTCAGGAACTCCGCCACCGTGTACTCGGACAGCCAGTCGTCGTGCACCTGGAACTCGCCGTACGCACCGGCGCCGCGCGCGTGGACGACCCGTTCCGGGATCCGCTCGTGGTCGAAGTGGGTGAGCTTCTCCCGGAAGTGGAAGTCGTCCATGATCGTCGGACCGCGCTCGCCGACCGTCACGGAGTCGTCGGTGTGATCGACCCGGATGCCCTGGTCGGTGGTCAGCGCGGCACCCTCCGGCCCCACCCGGTTCGCGTCGAGCTGCCGCTGTTTCTCGTTGTCGGCGGAGTCCGCCATGGCCGTCCTGCCCTCGATGTCGGGTTCACCTGGTACTTCGGCCCGCGTACCCGAGAGATCGGCCCCTATGCCCAATCCCCCGCAAAGAGCCCGCCCGCGCCGCCACCGGGGGCGCAGGCCGTCGAGGATGATCCGGGCGAGGCGCGCCGAACGGCCGCGCCCGGCCTCCGCACCGATGTGCAGCATGACCGGGGCGCCGCCCCGTATGATCCGCCGGGGTCCTGAGCCGTCCCGGCGCTACGGCGAGAGGGCCCGGACGATCTCCGCGGCCGGGGCGCCGGCGGCCAGGCGCCAGGACGTGCCCGCCCACAGGTTGACGCCCTCGGGGTCGCCCTGGGCGGCGGCGGCCTTGCGGAGGGGCGAGGTCACGTAGTGGACGTCCGGGTACGCGGCGGGCGCGTACGGCTCGTACCGGGTCATGAAGCCGTTCACCAGGCCGCGCGCCGGACGGCCGCTGAACGCCCTGGTCAGGGCCGTGCGCGTGTAGCGGGGATCGGCGAGCGCGGCCTTGTGGACGGCACTGGCTCCGCTCTCCGGGGCCCGCAGGAAGGCCGTTCCGAGCTGGGCCGCGACCGCGCCCAGGGCGAGCACCTCGGCGACGTGCTCGCGCGTCCCCAGGCCGCCCGCGGCGATCAGCGGCAGCCCGGTGGCCGCGCGCACGTCCCGCAGCAGGGAGCGCAGCGGGGCGGGCTCCAGCCCGGCGTCGGTGAACGACCCCTGGTGCGCCCCCGCCTCGGCCCCCTGGACGCAGAGCGCGTCGGCGCCCGCGTCCACCGCGGTCACGGCCTCCCCGGCCGAGGTCACGGTGACGATCACCGACGCGCCCCGGTCGCGCAGGGCCCGGACGACCTCCGCGTCGGGGCAGCCGAACGTGAAGCTCACCACCGCGGGCGGGTCGGCGGCCAGGCACTCGATCTTGGCGGCGTACGCGTCGGTGCGGTCGGCGGCGGGCCGGCCGGGCTCCGCGCCGAGGCGTTCGCCCTCCGGTACGAGCCGTTCCCGGTACGCGGCCACCGCGGCCTCGTCGAAGGGCCCGGCGGCGGGCATGAACACGTTCACGCCGAACGGCCGGGACGTCAGCGCCCGCGTCGCCGCGATGTCCGCCCGCATCGCGCCGGCGGTCTTGTAGCCGGCCGCGAGGAAGCCCAGGCCGCCCGCCCCGGAGACCGCGGCGGCCAGCTCCGGCGTCGAGCCGCCGCCCGCCATGGGCGCCTGGACGATCGGGCGTTCCAGCCGTTCCAGCATGTGCGGAATACTACGAAAGAGCCGATCAGAGGGGGAGCGCGGGATGCGGGTACTGCTGCACTACGACTACGAGCACACGGCCCGCCCGTCCGGCGGGCTCGACGTGGTGAGCTGTCCCGAGGAGGACGACGAGCGGTTCGCGAAGCTGCTGCCGGAGGCGGAGGTCCTCTGGCACGTGCTGCGCCCGGTCACCGCCGCGGACCTCGACCGCGCCCCCAACCTCCGGCTGATCCAGAAGCTCGGCACCGGCGTGAACACCATCGGCCTGGACGCCGCCGAGGAGCGCGGCATCGCGGTGGCGAACATGCCGGGCACCAACGCGCAGGCGGTCGCGGAGGCGGCGCTGCTGCTGATGCTGGCCGCGCTGCGCCGGGTGGTCACCTTCGACGCGCGGACGCGCGCGGGCCGGGGCTGGCCCGCGGACCGGGCGCTGGTGGGCGGCGAGCTGAGCGGCCGCACGGTGGGCCTGCTCGGCGGCGGCCAGATCGCCGGCCTGCTGCGCGGCATGCTGGAGGCGATCGGCGCGACCGTCCTCTACACCTCCCGCCGCCCACGCCCCGAGGACCCGTCGTGGCGGCCCCTGGACGATCTCCTGAGGGCCAGCGACGTCGTCTCGGTGCACATCCCGCTGACCGCCGAGACCCACCACCTGCTCGACCGCGAGCGGCTGGCGCTGCTGCCGCCCGGCGCGATCGTGGTCAACACCGCCCGCGGCGCCGTCATCGACGAGTCCGCCCTGGTCGAGGCGCTGTCGTCGGGCCGGCTCGGCGGTGCCGGGCTGGACGTCTTCGAGCGCGAGCCGGTCCCCGCGTCCAACCCGCTGGCGGCGCTGGACAACGTCGTGGTCATGCCGCACGTGGCCTGGCTGACCCGCGAGACCTGGGACCGCTACTTCGACGTCGCCGAGGAGAACTGCCGCCGCCTGGCCGCCGGCGAGGAGCTCCTGCACCGGGTGCGCTGACCGGCCCTCAGGAACGAGGATCAGTTCGTGCGGGTCAGGTGGAAGTAGAGGGTGGAGTCCGTCCCCTTGGCGTCCATCGCGCCCATCACCACGTCCTGCGAGACCCGCCGGAAGTGATCGATGATCGGCCGGTCGTCGTAGACCATCGCGGCCGAGACCGTCCCGCGGAACGCCATCTCGCGCAGCCGGGCCATGCCCATCCCGGTGTACGAGTAGATCCCGCCCGCGTCGTCGCGGCACAGCAGCGGCTCGACGTCCTCGACGCCGGTGAAGCGCTTGCCGTACCAGCGCAGCTTCACCAGCCGCGCGGCCATGGCGCCGGACTCGTCGAACAGGCCGCCGCGCCAGGTGCCGAGCATGAACGTCGCGGACACGGGCTGGAGCCGGTCGTACAGCCTGCCCAGCTCGTCCGGCCCGGCCGGGCCGCCGCCCCGGACGAGGCCGAGCAGTCTGTCCTGGGCGGCGGGTTCAGCGGTCTCGCGGGTGGTCAAGCACTTCCTCTTCTCATCCGGGGAGTACCACCGGTTTGACGATCTCGCCGGCCAGCATGTCCGCCTCGGCCTCGTTGATCTTCTCCAGCGGGTACGTCTCGATCAGCCGGTCGAACGGGAACCGGCCCCGCCGCCACAGCTCGACCAGCCGGGGGATGAACGTCTGCGGGACGGCGTCGCCCTCGATGATGCCCTTCACGGTCCGGCCCATCAGCATCAGGGTGGGGTCGAGCCGGTACTCCTGGCTCCCGACGCCCGCCAGCCCGCACACGCCGGTCGTCCGCAGGCTCGCCACGGCGTTCGACACCACGGCCGGGACCGCGGTGGTGTCGAACGCGTAGTCCGCGCCGCCGCCGGTGATCTCCTGGATGCGGGCCACCAGGCCCTCGTCCGCGCCGTTGATCGTGTGGGTGGCGCCCAGCTCGGCGGCCACCCGAAGGCGGTCCTCGTTGAGGTCGACCGCGATGATCGTGGTGGCGGCGGCGATGCCGGCGGCCATCACGGCGGCGAGGCCGACGGCGCCCGTTCCGAAGACGGCGATGCCGTCCCCGGCGCGCACGCCCAGCGACAGCAGCACCGCGCCCGCGCCGGTCTGCATGCTGCATCCCAGCGGGCCGAGCTTCTCCAGCGGCAGGTCGTCCCCGACCGGGACGACGTTGCGCGCGGTCGCGAGCGCGTGCGTGGCGAACGACGACTGCCCGAACCACCGGTTGTGGACGGTCTCGCCCGCGCCGTCCCGCAGCCGCTGCCGCCCGTCCATCGCCATCGCGGCCATGTTCAGGACGACCATCCGCTCGCAGCTGCCCGGCCGGGCTGACCGGCAGTCGCGGCAGGCCCCGCAGGAGTCGAACGACAGCACGACGTTCGAGCCCTCGGACACGTCGGTCACGCCGGGCCCGACGGCCTCGACGACGCCCGCGCCCTCGTGGCCGAGGACCACCGGGCGCGGGAAGCCGCCCGGCTGGCGGCCGAGCAGGTCGGTGTGGCAGATCCCGGCGCCGGCGATCCGCACGACCACCTCGCCGGGGCCCGGGTCGGCCAGCTCCAGCGGCTCGATCGTGTACGGGGCGTCGGCGGCGCGCAGCACCGCGGCATCGATGCGCATCGGGTCGTCAGCCTCGCAGGTCGTAGCGGATCGGCAGCCGCTTCAGGCCGCCGACGAAGGTGGTGGCGGTGTTCTCCGGCGTGCCGGCGAGCTCGATCGACTCCAGCCGCGGCAGCAGCTCCTCGAAGAACGCGCGGGCCTCGATCCGGGCCAGCGCGGCGCCCAGGCAGTAGTGGACGCCGAAGCCGAACGCCAGGTGCTTGTTGGGGTCGCGGCCCACGTCGAACGCGAACGGGTCGTCGAAGACGTCCTCGTCCCGGTTGGCCGAGGGGTAGGACAGCAGCACGGAGTCGCCCTCGCGGATGGTCGTGTCGCGCAGCTTGTAGTCGCGCGTCGCGGTCCGCATGAACTCCTTGACCGGCGTCACCCAGCGGATCATCTCCTCGACGGCGAGCGGCATCAGGGCCGGGTCGTCGCGGAGCCGGGCGAGCTGGTCGGGGTGCTCGATCAGCGCGTGCAGCCCGCCGGAGATGGTGGAGCTGGTGGTGTCGTGCCCGGCGGTCGCGATGATCACGTAGTAGGAGGCGGTGTCGAAGTCGTTCAGCGGCTCGCCGTCCACCTCGGCGTTGGCGATGGCGGAGGCGAGGTCGCCGGTCGGGTGCGCGCGCCGGGCCGCGGTGAGGTCCTGGAAGTAGGCGAAGAACTCCATCAGGACCTCGAGCATCTCCTCGGGGGTCTCCCCGCGGCGCATCTCGGTGTCGTCCCCGCCGAACAGCTCCTGCGTCAGCTTGAGCATCGTGTCGAAGTCGGACTCGGGCAGGCCGAGCAGCGACAGGATCACGTACAGCGGGTAGTGCACCGCGACCTGCTGGACGAAGTCGCAGCTGTCGCCGAGGATCGCCATCCGGTCCACGTACCGCCGGGCCAGCTCCCTGATCCGCGGTTCCAGGCCGCGCATCGCCTTGGGCCGGAACCAGTCGGCGCCGATCGCGCGGATGACCCGGTGGTCCGGGTCGTCCATGTGGATCAGGGTGCGCAGCCCGATGCCCTGCTCGGCCCGCTCCCGGTTGATCCGGTCCTGGACGGCCGTGGCCAGCAGCGGCCGCGGCGCGTTCAGGAAGATCTCGTGGTTGCGCTCGATCTCCAGCACGTCGGCGTGCTTGGTGATCGCCCAGAACGGGCGGTAGCCCGGCCGCTCGACCCAGTGCACCGGCGCTTCCCGGCGCAGCAGGGCCATCGCGGCGTGCAGCCGCGCGTCGTCGGCGTACGCGGTGGGGTCCGCGAGCGCACGGCCCGCCTCGTCCAGCGTGAGACTCATCTCCGGCTCCTTCGACGGTGGCCGCCCGCATCGGAACCTAGAACCCGAATCCGGTTCGGTCAACCATATCGATCGCACATATCGCCGGAGATCACCCAATCACGGGAGTTCCCGGAGGCTCATTCGGGTCGGGGGTCGACGAGGGCGCCGTCCGCGAGCTCCTTGAAGCGCTCCAGGTCCTCGGCGGGGGCGTCGATCCCGCGCAGCGGCCCGCGGTCGGCCAGATGGGCGCCGGCGTACAGGCGCGCCACCAGCGCCTTCCGGTCCGTGCCCAGCTCCGAGCGCTCCCACCCGGCCTGCTCCAGCAGCAGCGCCGCCGCGTACACCTCCGCCATGTACCGCGCCAGCGGGTAGAGCCGCGCCTCGGCGGTCACCCGGTCCAGGCCGTGCCAGCGGCCGATCGCCTCGCGCAGGTCGCCGATGCGCCGCCGGACCAGGGCGGCCGTCTCGCCGTCGCCCTCCGGAGCCCGGGACGCGGCCTCCTCCAGCCGCTCCAGGAACGGCAGGTGCGCCCGCTCGCGCTCCATCCCGCGCCGCACGTCCAGGCACAGGATGTTGTCGCCGCCCTCCCAGATCGGGTTGACCTGCGCGTCCCGCAGGATCCGCGCCACCGGCCACTGCTCGATGTAGCCGTTCCCGCCGTGGATCTCGATCGCGTCGCTCGCCGCCGTCACGCCGAGCCGGGCCGCGTGCATCTTGATCAGTGCCGCGCCGATCCGCAGCCGGGGCCGACCCAGGTAGCCCTCGAACACCAGCGCCTGCGCCGCCTCCGTCTCCACGATCAGCTCGGCCAGCTTGCGGCGCATCAGCGGCTGGTCGTACAGCGGCGCGCCGAACGCCTCCCGGGCCCGCGTGTAGCAGAGCGACTCGACCAGCGAGCGGCGCGCGCAGCCCAGCCCCATCGCCGCGATCCCGAGCCGGGCGCCGTTGGTCAGCTCCATCATCCGGGCCAGGCCCCTGCCGTCCCCGGCCTGCCCTTCCGCGGGCGCGCTGGTGGCCGGGGCCAGCAGGAACGCCTCCGCGCCGGTGAACTCGATCTCCGCGGACGCGACCGAGCGGGTGCCCAGCTTGTCCTTGAGCCGGCGGATCCGCACGCCGTTGCGCGAGCCGTCCCGCCGCTCGGTGAGGACGAGGAACGGCGCGATGCCCCGGACCCCGTCCGCCGCGCCCTCGGGCTTGGCCAGCACCACGAACGCCGACCCGTTGGCGTTGGACGCGAACCACTTGAAGCCGTCCAGCCGCCAGGCGTCCCCGTCGGGCGTCGCCGTGGCCTCCAGCGCGCCGAGGTCGGAGCCGCCGGACCGCTCGGTGAGCATCTGCGCCGCCTCGCCGGAGAACTCCCCGGCCGCGAAGATCTCCCGTACCCGGGCCTTGACGTCCTCGGGCGCGAACAGCTCGGTCAGCCCCACCACCATGTCGCCGCCCGTGCCGAGCGCGCACGCCATCCCGATGTCGGCCTGGTCGAGCAGGTAGCTCCACGCCACGCCCATCGGCGCCGGGTCGACCCCGGCGGCCCGGGCCTCGGCGACGAACTCCGGCCGGGTGAAGCCGGTGGCGACGAGATCGGCGCGGGCCGCCTCGAACGACGGCGGCATGACGACCCGGCTGACGTCCCGCCCCCACCGGTCGTACTTCTCCAGCCGGGGCGGGTCCCGGTCGGTCTCCTCGGCACGCTCGGCGATCGGCCCGCCCATCAGCGCGCCCAGTTCGGCCAGCCGCGGCTCGGCCCACTCCAGGCCGGCGGCGCCGAGGTGGCGGCGCATCAGGAACCTGAGGGTCGGGTCGCTGGTGTACCAGTTGAGGCCCACGGCCCCCTGGTAGCGCTCGGTCGCGTACCGCCGCGCCTTGTCCGGGCCGCCGAACGGCAACTGGTCCACGGGCTCGATCAGATAGGACGCCATGCTCCGGACATTACACTCTTCTAACGCGTGAAGGAATACTGTAATCCGGCGGATTCACCAGACCTCCACATCGGCCCCGGTGGCCGCGAGCCGCAGCGGGCGGTGGCGACCTCCCAGATCCGCAGGGCGTCGCCGCGCTCGTACTCGCCGCCGCCCCAGCCGCCGATCGCGAGGTGGTCCCCGGACGGGCGACGATAGGGAATTGCCCGACACTTTCCTCAGTACCGGATCACCGTCCCGGGAAGAAGTCGGCGCTCTGCATGTACTCCATGTTCCGGGCGAAGACCGGGTCGGCCCAGCGCTCGGCCAGCTCCTCCTCGGTGACGTCCTCGATCCGCGTCTGGATCCACCAGAGGTTGCCGAACGGATCGCGCACCCGCCCGACCAGATCGCCGAACGCCAGATGCGTGACCTCCGAGACCGAGGTGCCGCCCGCCTCGACCGCCCGCCGGTGGACGGCCCGCGCGTCCTCCACGTACAGGCGCAGGAACGCCGGCGTCACCGGCCACTCCGGCGACGCGTCGAACAGCATCACGACCGCGTTCCCGATCCGCACCTCCGCGTGCCCGATGACGCCGTTCTCGTCCGTGACCCGGCCCAGCTCCTCGGCGCCGAACGCCCGCTCCAGATAGCCGATGACCCCGGCCGTGTCGCGGTTGATGATCCACGGCGTCACGGTGGTGTAGCCCTCGGGGATCGCCTTGACTGGCATGTACGCCTCCTTGTTCGCGGATTCCTCCACGCTAGGAGCCGTATAGGCCGATTCCTGTCCTAGACGTCGCCGGACGTCCCGGGTGGTGCATGCTGACATCCATGGCGAACGCTCCGGACCTGCGCCCCCTCACCGCGCGCTCGGTCGTGCTGAGCACGCTGCTGGGGTCGCACCCGCCGCGGATCGGCGCGCGGCAGGCCGTCCGCGTGGGCGAGCTGTTCGGGATCGCCGAGGGGACGATCCGCGTCGCCCTCTCGCGGATGGTGGCCGCCGGCGACCTCGTCCAGATCCCGGAGCGCGGCGGCGCGTACGAGCTGACCGAGCGGCTCGTCCAGCGGCAGGCCCGGCAGGACGAGAGCCGCTTCCCCCGCACCCGCCCCTGGGACGGCACCTGGGAGATCGCCGTCGTCACCGCCGAGCGCCGCCGCCCGGCCGCCGAACGCGCCGCGCTCCGCCAGGCCATGTCGGCGCTGCGGCTGGCCGAGCTGCGCGAGGGCACCTGGCTGCGCCCCGCCAACCTCGGCCGGCCGCGGCCGGAGATCGTCCAGCGGCAGTGCGCGTTCCTGTCGGGGCGTCCCGAGGAGGAGCCGGCGGCGCTGGCGGCCTCGCTCTGGGACCTGGACGGCTGGGCCTGCACGGCGCGCGAGCTGCGGGCCGCGCTCGACGCGGCGGGCTCGCTCGCCGAGCAGTTCACCGTCTCCGCCGCCGTGCTGCGCCACCTGCTGCGCGACCCGCTGCTGCCCGCCGCCCTGCTGCCCGCCGGATGGCCCGGCCCGGAGCTGCGCGAGCACTACGAGCGCTTCGAGGCCGACTTCGAACGCCTCCTGACCGACCACATCTCCGCCTGAACAAACCCTTGCCGAAATCGTGATCACGGGCCCCTTGCCCGTCCCGGTGGTTCGGGGGATGAAGGGGCCATGGCTCCCAAGGCGCTGAACGACCTGGTCCGCCGCAAGCCCATCGAGCTGATCGACGAGGACACCACCGGCCTGAAACGGACGCTGGGCCTCTGGCAGCTGACCGCGATCGGGATCGGCGGCATCATCGGCGCCGGCATCTTCTCGCTGGCCGGCGCCGTCGCCAACGAGAAGGCCGGCCCGGCCGTGCTGATCTCGTTCCTGGTGGCGGGGATCGCCAGCGCCGCCGCCGCGCTGTCGTACGCCGAGTTCGCCGGGCTCATCCCGAAGGCCGGATCGGCGTACACCTACGGGTACGCGGTGCTCGGCGAGTTCGCCGGCTGGGCCATCGGCTGGGACCTGCTGCTGGAGTACACCGCGATCGTGGCGGTGGTCGCGATCGGCATCTCCGGCTACTTCAACGACCTGCTCGGCTTCCTGGACGTCGACCTGCCGCTGTGGATGTCCGGCGCCCCCGGCACCGAGCCCGAGGGCGTCGCGTCCGGCAGCTACAAGGTCAACCTGTTCGCCGTGCTGCTGTGCCTGCTGATCGCGTACGTGCTGAACCTGGGCATGAAGAGCGCGGCGCGGTTCGAGACCGCGCTGGTCTACCTCAAGGTCGGCATCGTGCTGCTGGTCATCGTGGTCGGCGTCTTCAAGATCAACACCGGCAACTACTCGCCGTTCTTCCCGTTCGGGGTCGGCGGCGCGATCACCGGGGCGGCGACCGTCTTCTTCGCCGTCTTCGGGTACGACGCGATGTCGACGGCCGCGGAGGAATCGCATGACGCGCGCAAGCACATGCCGAAGGCGATCATCTACTCGCTGGTGATCTCGATGGTCCTGTACGTGCTCGCCTGCCTCGTCCTCACCGGCATGGTCGACTACCGGAGCATCGACCCGAACGCCGCGTTCTCCTCCGCGTTCGACGACGTCGGCCTGGAGACCGTCGGGCTGATCATCGCGGTCGGCGCCATCCTCGGCATCCTGACCGTGCTGTTCACGTTCATGATGGGCGCGGCCCGGGTGTGGTTCTCGATGAGCCGGGACGGACTGCTGCCCGCCTGGTTCGCCAAGACGCACCCGACCCGCAAGGTGCCCACCCGCATCACCTGGCTGCTCGGCATCGGCTCCGCGCTGATCGCCGGGTTCCTGCCGATCGCCGAGGCCGCCGAGCTGACCAACATCGGCATCCTGCTGGCGTTCATCGTCGTCTGCATCGCGGTGATCGTGCTGCGCTACCGGGAGCCCGACCTTCCCCGCGAGTTCCGCACGCCGTGGATGCCGGTGATCCCCGCCGTCGGCGTGGTCTTCTCGTTCTGGCTGATCACGTTCCTCCAGTGGCAGACCTGGGCGCGCTTCGCCGCCTGGTTCGCGCTCGGCATCGTGATCTACTTCGCGTACGGCCGCCGCCACTCCCTGCTCAACCGAAGGTGACGACCTGCCGGACGGCCTCGCCCTCGTGCAGCCGGTCGAAGCCCGCGTTGATCTCGTCCAGCGTCAGCCGGTGCGACAGCAGGGCGTCGACCGGCAGGTTCCCGGCGCGGTAGAGGTCGATGAAGCGCGGCACGTCCCGCCGCGGCACGCTGGACCCCAGGTAGCTGCCCTTCAGCGTGCGCTCCTCCGCGACCAGGCTCAGCGCCGGCAGCGACAGCGGCACGCCCGGCGCGGGCAGGCCGACCGTCACCGTCGTCCCGCCGGGCCGCGTCGCCGCGTACGACTGCTCCAGGACGGGCACCACGCCGGTCGTGTCGATCACCTTCTCGGCGCCGCCGCCGGTCAGCTCCCGCACGGCGTCCACCGCGCCGGCCCCGCCCTCGACGACGTCCGTCGCGCCGAGCCGGCCCGCCAGCTCCCGCTTGGACGCGACCACGTCCACCGCCACCACGCGCGCCGCCCCCGCCGCCTTCGCCGCGAGCAGGGCCGCCAGCCCGACGCCGCCCAGCCCGAACACCGCGACGCTGTCGCCCGGCTTGACGTCCGCGCTGTAGAACGCCGCCCCTGCCCCGGTCAGCACCGCGCACCCGAACAGCGCCGCGATCTCGTACGGCAGGTCCGGATCGACCTTCACCGCCGACTTGTCCGACACGACCGTGTACTCGGAGAACGCCGAAACGCCCAGATGGTGGAACGGGCGGCTCCCGTCCGCCGCCGTGAAGCGCATGCCGCCGCCGAGCAGCGTCCCCGCCCCGTTCGCCTTCGCGCCGGGCCCGCACAGCGCGGGCCGCCCGCCGACGCACCGCTCGCAGCTCCCGCACGCCGGAACGAACGCCAGCACCACATGATCGCCGGGCTCGAACTCCGCGCCCTCGCCCGCCGCCACGACCTCGCCGGCCGCCTCGTGCCCGAGCGCCATCGGCAGCGGCCGCACCCGCGACCCGTTGATCACCGACAGGTCCGAGTGGCAGAGCCCCGCCGCGCCGACCTTCACCAGCAGCTCGCCGGGCCCCGGCGGAGCCAGCTCCAGCGTCGCGACCTCGACCGGGACCGACCCGGCGTACGGCGCGTCCCGCCCCGCCTCCACCAGCACCGCCGCCCGTGTCTCCATCACACTCACGCAGTGCCCTCCGCTCGGACAAGCTTCCGCATCTCGGCGCGGATCGGGTCGGGGATCGGGGTCGGGCGGCGCTCGTCGCGCCCGACGAAGACGTGGACGAAGTGGCCCTCGGCGACGAGTGTCCCGTCCGACCGGTACAGCCCCGCCTCCCAGCGCACGCTGGACGACCCGAGCCTGCCGACCCGCAGACCCAGGTCGATCGTGTCCGGGAAGGACACCTCCGCCTTGTAGGAGCAGTGCGACTCCACGCACAGCGCGATCTCGTCCGACTCGCCCGGCCGGAACCCCGCGCGCTCGATCATCCACTCGTTGATGGCGGTGTCCATCAGCGAGTAGTGGACGGCGTTGTTCACGTGCCCGTAGAGGTCGTTGTCCTTCCACCGCGTCTGGATGCTCACCCAGTGGCCGTAGTCCGCGTTCACGGCCGCCAGTCTACGTACCCGCGGGTAACCCCATGATCGGCGAAATCACCCGTCCGGTCACATCGGACGGCGGCCCTTGCCCCCGCCCTTGAACCTGGCCAGCAGCCCGCGCGCCTTGGCCTGCGTGCGCGGATCGCGCGCCATCCGCTCCGCGCGGGCCCGCGCCTGCTGTCCCTTGGGACTGGCCAGGAAGCGTTTGATCCGATCGACGAGCGCCATGTCTTCCTCCTATGCGGCCCCGGTCGGGGTCCGGAGCCCTACCCCGACAACGAACGCCTCACGACGAAAGGTTGCGTCCCGGCGGGTTAGGTTCACGTGTCGATGCCCACTCCGCCGCCCGGACGCCCGACTCCTGGCGGCGGGCGAAGAGGGCGGCGGCGACGGCCAGGAGGGCGCAGACCCCGCAGACCAGCCAGATCGTGATGTAACCGCCCTCGCCGGACTCCTTGGCGCCGGAGGCGGTGAAGGCGGTCAGGACCGTTCCGAAAACGCCGCCCGCGAGGGCGCCGCCGAGGGTCTTCACGTTGTTGTAGAGGGCGGTCGCTATGCCGGTACGGGCCGGATCGGTCGCCTCGACGATCACCGTGGGCATGGCGCCGAGCGCGGTGCCCATGCCGAGGCCGAGCAGCGACGTCAGCACGGCCATCTGCCACAGCTCGTCATGGAACAGCGCGAACGCAAACGTGGCCACCGCGACCATCCCGAACGACGCCATGAGCGCGCCGCGGTAGCCCAGGAGGCGGGCGGTGTACGGGGTGCACACCGAGCCGACGACGCTGAGGACCAGCGCCGGGAGCATGACCATCGCGATCGACACCGCCGAGAGGCCGAAACCGTACCCGGTCTCCTCGGGCTTGGCGGCGAGGAACGTCGAGTTCGGCGACTGGCTCCCGAAGTACAGGACGCCGAAGACGAACGAGGCGCCGTAGAACGGGGCGACGCTGCGTCCGGCCATGGCGCGCAGGTCGACGAGCGGCTCGCGGGTGCGCAGCTCGATCCGGACCCAGACGGCGAGCAGGGCGGCGCCGAGCAGGATCGGGACGAGCGCGGACACGCTGAGCCAGCCCTTCGAGCCGGCCGCGGAGACGCCGGCCATGAGGGCGAGCATGGACAGGCTGAGCGTGCCGATCCCCGGCCAGTCGGCCCGGCCGGTGGCGCGGCGCAGCGACTCGGGCACGGCGACGAACGAGACCGGAACGCAGATCACCGCGAGCGCCGCGGCCAGCCACAGCGCGCCGCGGACGTCGCCGAACGCCTTCTCCGCCATGCCGAGCCCGATGGTGCCGAGCAGGCCGCCGAGGGTGAGCGCGCCGACGAGGCGGGCGATCGCCTTGCGGGCCTGCTCGACCGGCAGCCGGTCGCGGACGAGGGCGATCTCCAGCGGCAGCAGCGCGGCCAGCGGGCCCTGGAGGAAGCGGCCGAGCAGCAGCACGGGGAACGAGGGCGCGACCGCGACCAGCACCGTGCCGGCCGCGACGGAGATCAGCGCGACCCGCAGCAGCCGCCGGTGCCCGTACAGGTCGCCGAGCCGGCCGAACGCCGGGACGCAGACGGCGGCGGCGAGCAGCTGGACGGACACGACCCAGGTGAGCGCGGAGTCGGAGACGCCGTGGAGCTCGCCGATGCTGGGCAGGATCGGCGCGATGCCGGCCTGGAGGATGCCGCTGACGATCTCGAACAGCACCAGCAGCCCGACCACGGCGGTGACCGACGCGACCGGGGGCGCGTCGCGCTCCGGGGACGGGGAGGTCAGGGTCATCGAGCGGTCTCCCGGCCGAGGCGGCGGATCGCGAGCTCGGCGAGCAGCGCGGCCGCGCCGGGCAGCGCCTCGTCGCCGTAGACGGCCTGCGGGGAGTGGTTCATGGCGGCGGTCGCCGGATCGACGCCGGCCGGGCAGGCGCTGAGGAACAGGTACGCGCCGGGGACCTCGCGGAGCACGAACGAGAAGTCCTCGGCCCCGGACATCGGCTTCGGCGCCTCGAAGGCGAGGTCGGGGCCGAAGAGGCCCTGGGCGGTCTCCAGCGCGAACGCGGCCTCGCCGGGATGGTTGGCGGTGACCGGGTACTGCTCCTCGTACTCGACGTCGGCCTCCACCCCGTGGGCGGCGGCGACGCCGCGGACGACGCGCTCGACGCCCTCGCGGACCTTCCGGTGGGCCTCGTCGGAGAACGTCCGCACGGTGGCCTCGAAGTATCCGGAGTCCGGGATGACGTTGGCGATCGTGCCCGCGTGGATGTTCCCGACGGTGACGACGGCGGGGTCGTGCGCGTCCATGGTGCGGGTGACCATGGTCTGGAGCTCGCCGACCATGGCGCACAGCGCGGGGATCGGGTCGAGGGCGCTGTGCGGGGACGAGCCGTGCCCGCCGGCGCCGCGGACGGTGACCCGTACCGCGTCGGAGGCGGCGAGGATCGGGCCGGGCCGGGTGATCGCGTACCCGCTCGGCAGCAGCGTGGAGAAGACGTGCAGCGCGTACGCGGCGATCACGCGCTCGCCGGCGGCGTCCAGCACCCCCTCATCGATCATGATCTTGGCGCCGCCCATGCCCTCCTCGCCGGGCTGGAACATGAACACGACGTCCCCGGGCAGCTCGTCGCGCCGGGCGGCGAGCAGCCGCGCCGCGCCGACGAGGCCCGCGACGTGCATGTCGTGGCCGCACGCGTGCATCCTGCCGGGCACCTGGGAGGCGTACGGGACGTCGGCCTCCTCCTGGACGGGCAGCGCGTCCATGTCGCCGCGCAGCAGCACGGCCGGGCCGGGCCGCCCGCCGCGCAGCACCGCGGTCACGGAGCTGAGCCCCTTGCCGGTGCCGATCTCCAGCGGCAGCCCCTTCAGGG
The DNA here is from genome assembly GCF_041951345.1 of Actinomadura sp. 21ATH. Lineage (NCBI taxonomy): Bacteria > Bacillati > Actinomycetota > Actinomycetes > Streptosporangiales > Thermomonosporaceae > Actinomadura > Actinomadura sp. 21ATH. The sequence continues at coordinate 60,363 of NZ_JBGNUR010000026.1, forward strand.
CGGCGAGGACCCGTTCCTGGGTGCGCGGCAGATCGAGCCCGAGTTCGGGCTCCCGGTGCAGGTCATGGCGCAGTTCGGTGAGTTCGGGCAGCAGCGCGGCGGCCTCGTCGAGGAGAGACATGCGGGTATCGTGCGGATCCCGGCCGCCACCTCGGACGATGCGCCGGTAATCGCCTTGAGGAGTGGGGGAAATGCAGGGATCCACCGCCCCCGTGCCGGGCGCGCCGGATAGGGGCGACGGGGGCGCCTCGGCCCCGGTCATGCTCGACGAGGTCGACTTCCAGATCGTCACCGCGCTCCAGTCGGCGCCGCGCGCGGACTGGCGGCGGGTCGGGCAGGCGGTGGGCGTGGACGCCACCACGGCCGCGCGCCGCTGGGCCCGGCTGACCGAGGCCGGGCTGGCCTGGATCAGCTGCTACCCGGGCCTCATCGAGGGCATGGTCACGGTGCCGGCGTTCATCGAGGTGGACTGCGCGCCGGGGATGGCGCACGAGGCCGCCGCCCGCATCGCCGCGGACCCGCACGTGATCAACGTGGAGCATGTGACCGGCCACCGGGACCTGCTGCTCACCGTGCTGCTGTCCGGGCAGGCGCCGCTGTCCCGCTACATCGCGCTGCGGCTCGGCCGGCTGCCGGAGGTGGTCGCCACCCGTACCCAGATCGCGACGGCCGTGTACGCCGAGGGCAGCCGGTGGCGGATCGACCGGCTGGAGGGCCCGGTCGGCGAGCCGTTCCGGCCGGCACAGGACCGCGCCGGCCGCGGCCGCGGCGTGATCAAGCGGTCGGACATGGAGCTGGTCCGGCTGCTCGGGTACGACTGCCGGATGCCGGTGACGCGGCTCGCGGAGCGGACCGGCCTCAGCCCGACGACCGTGCGGCGCAAGCTCCAGCGGCTGGACGCCGACCGCGCCCTCATCTACCGCTGCGAGGTCGCCCGCTTCGCCTCCGGCTGGCCCGTCGCCGTCAGCTACTGGGGCGCGGTCGCGCCCGCCGAGGTCGCCGACGTCGCCGCCCGGCTCGCCGGACTCCGCGAGATCCGCCTCTGCACGTCCCTGTCGGGCCCGTCGAACCTGCTGTTCACCGTGTGGCTGCGCTCGTACGAGCAGATCCAGGCGTTCGAGGCCGACCTCGGCCGGCGGTTCCCGACGCTGGAGGTCAACGACAGCGCGGTGGCGCTCTGGCCGATGAAGCTGGGCTGCAACGTCCTCGACCCCGACGGCCGCCACCTGCGCGCCGTCCCGTTCGAGCCGTGGAGCGACGCCGGCGTCGAGGCCGCGCAGCAGGACCTCCTGGCCCGGCTGCGCGAGCCGCCGGGCCAGGAGCGGGGGAACGGCCGCGCCGCCGTCAGCCGGTGAGCGGGCCGAACACCTTGCGGGTGTCGATGACCTCGCCGAACAGCTCCCAGCGCTCGCCCTTGAACCGCATCATCTGCATCGACTCGATCGGGAAGCCGTCACCGTTCCCGGTCGTCATCGTCACGCCGGGCAGCAGCATCGGGACCTGCACGTTGTTCAGGTTGCGCATCGAGTCGCGCAGCCCCTCGCGGGTCGGGCACTTGGCGGCCTGGAGCGTCTTGTGGAAGCTGCTCGCCACGGCCCACCCGAACGCGTGGTACGGCACCGACGGGTCGGCGCTCGGCGCGTACTGCTTCATCTTCGCCGTGTAGAGCTTCATCTCCGCGTCGTCCTTCCACTGCGGATCGATCGGATCCTTGTAGTAGTTCGCGGAGATGACGTTCTGCACGTTCTTGAAGCCGACCGGGCGCAGCACGGTGATGGACGCGGCCACGTTGTTCAGGATGTGCAGCGGGTTCCAGTTGGTGATCTTCGCGTCGGCGGCCAGCGCCTGCGAGCCGAACTTCGGCGTGGTGATGTTGAGGAAGACGTCCGCCTTCGAGCCCGCCAGGTTGCGCATCTGCGGCTCGACGCTCGGGTCGGTCACCTCGTAGCTCTGCTCCTGCGCGATCGAGATCTTCGAGCCCTCGATCGCCCGCTTGAAGCCGCCGAGCAGGTCCTTGCCGAAGTCGTCGTTCTGGTAGAGCACCGCGACCTTGGCGTCGGGCCTCTCGGTCTTGAGGTACTGCGCGTACACCCGCGCCTCGGACACGTAGTTGGGCTGCCAGCCGATCGTCCACGGATGCTTGGTGTCGGTGCCCCACTTGGACGCGCCGGTCGCCACGAAGACCTGCGGCACCTTGCGCTGGTTCGTGTAGTCCCAGGTCGCGGTGGTCGACGGGGTGCCGAGCGTCTGGAACAGCGCGAACACCTGCTCCTGCTCCACCAGCCGGCGCGCCTCCTCCACGGCCTTCGGCGGCTGGTAGCCGTCGTCGCGGACGACGAACTCGACCTTGCGGCCGCCGATGCCGTTCTGCTCGGCGTTGACGTAGTCGAAGTACGCCTTGATGCCCTTGGGGATGTCGCCGTACGCCGACGCCGGGCCCGACAGCGGGTAGATGCCGCCGAGCTTGAGCGTCTTGTCGGTGATCCCGGTCGTCTGCTGGCCCTTGCACTCCCCGGAGGCCGTGGTCCCGCCCTCCTCCTCGCGCCCGCCGCAGGCGGCCGCCGCCGTGGCCGCCAGCAGCACGGCCGCCGACCCCGCCGTCCACCTCGTGAATGAAAGCCGCTGTTCCGCGCGCATGCCGCTACCCCTTCCGGAGGGTCCTGTTGAACGAGTGCGCGGCGCGTCCCGCCAGCCCGGCCAGCCCGGTCGGGGCCACGTACATCACCGCGATGATCAGCAGCCCGAAGATCACGCCCGGCGCCGCCTTGTTGATGTCCTGGGACAGGCTCGGCACGAACATCACGAACAGCCCGCCGAGCACGGGCCCCCAGGTCGACCCCAGGCCGCCGACCACGATCCCGGCCAGCAGCGTGATCGACAGGTTGACGGTGAACGAGTCGGGCGAGACGAACCCGATCGTCCACGTGTAGAGGCAGCCCGCCGCGCCCGCGAACATCGCGCTCCACGCGAACGCCAGCCGCTTGTACGACGCCGGCTTCACGCCCATGACCTCGGCCGCCGTCTCGTTGTCGCGGACCGAGTGCAGCGCCCGGCCGACCCGCGACCGCAGCAGGAAGTGCACGACCGCGAACGCCAGCGCCGTCGCCGCCAGCGCCAGGTAGTACAGCCACTGGTCCTCGGCCAGGCCCGTCCAGCCGGGCGCCGAGGGCTTCTCCAGCGTCAGCCCCATCGACCCGCCGGTCACCGACTCGAACCGCTTGAGCAGCGGCACCAGGAAGATCGCGATGGCCAGCGTGACCAGCGCCAGGTACAGCCCGCGCAGCCGCGTCGCCGGCACCCCCAGCGCCAGCCCGATCGCGAACGCCAGCGCCGCCGCCAGCGGGAACGTCAGCGGGTACGGGAGGTCCCAGTGGTACATCATGATCGCGGTCCCGTACGCGCCGACCGCGAAGAACGCCCCGTGCCCGAGCGAGATCTGCCCGGCGTGCCCGGTCAGCAGGTTCAGCCCGAGCAGCGCCACCGCGTACACCATGACCATCGTGAACTGGAACACCCGGAACGGCACCAGCTCGAACGGCGCCCGCAGCACCACCAGCAGCACCACGCCGGCGAGGATCCACCGCCAGTGCCGCCGGGCGAACGCCCGCACCCGCCCCGCCGCGCCCGCCTCCGAGGCCCTCTTCTCCTCGGCCACCGGCTCGTCCTTGGTAGTCGTCCTGCTCATGCCGTGTTCCCCGCGAGCCTCCGGGGCGCTTTCATGGCGCCGCCTTCCCTCGCCGCTCGTTCCTCGCTCCTCAGTCCAGGCGGCGCCGCGCCCCTCCGGCTCGCTCATGCGCGTTCCACCACCGCTCGTCCGAAGAGGCCCTGGGGGCGCAGCAGCAGGACGCCGAGGATGATCGCCAGCGGGACGCCGATCTTCAGGTCGGAGCCGATGACGTCCACGTACGCGCCGGCCAGCGTCTCGGCCACGCCGACGATCAGCCCGCCGGCCACCGCGCCCGCCGGGCTGTCGAAGCCGCCCAGCGTCGCCGCCGCGAACGCGTAGATCAGGACGCCGCCCATCATGTTCGGCTCCAGGAACAGCAGCGGCGCGACCAGCACCCCCGACACCGCGCCGACCAGGGCGGCCAGGCCCCAGCCGAGCGCGAGCGTCCAGCCGACCCGGATGCCGACCAGCCGCGCCGACTCGGGGTTGGTCGCCACCGCGCGCATCCCCAGGCCGATCTTGGTGTGCCGGAACAGCAGGTAGAGCAGCCCCATCACCGCCGCGACCACGCCCAGCACGCCCAGCGTGGAGTAGCCGACGCTGACCCCGCCGGCCTCCAGCGCGCCGCCCGGGAACGGGTTCGGGAAATCCTTGATGAGGAACGACCAGATCCAGCCGGCCGCCGCGTTCACGAAGATGAACAGGCCCACGGTCACGATCACGACGGTCAGCTCCGGCGCGCCCTCGACCGGACGGATGATCACCCGTTCGATCAGCATCCCGCCGAGGAACGAGATCGCCAGCGTCAGCAGGAGCGCGAGCCAGAACGGCAGCCCGGCGTCGATGAACGTCCACGCGATGTACGTCGCGAACATCGCCATCTCACCCTGCGCGAAATTCACGATCCCGGTGAACTGGTAGATCAGCACGAGCGCCAGGGCGAGGCTGGCGTAGATGGCGCCCGCGCCCAGCCCGGCGACGATCTGCTGCAGGAAGTCGGCCATCGCTAGATCCGGTATCCGAGGTAGGACTGGGCGACCTGCTCGTCGGCCCTGATGTCGTCCGCCGACCCCGACAGCACGATCCGGCCGGTCTCCAGCACGTGCGCCTGCCCGGCGATGCCCAGGGCGAGATGGGCGTTCTGCTCCACGACGACCACGGTGGTGCGCTCCTCCTCGTTGATCGAACGGACGATCCCGAACAGCTCCCGGGTGACCAGCGGCGCCAGCCCGAGCGACGGCTCGTCCAGCAGCAGCAGCCGCGGCCGCGACATCAGCGCGCGGCCGATCGCGAGCATCTGCTGCTCGCCGCCGCTGAGGCTGCCCGCCGCCTGCTTCAGCCGCTGCTTGAGCACGGGGAAGTGCCCGTACACGCGGTCGAGGTCCTTCTGGACGGCGGACCGGTCGCGCCGCGCGAACGCGCCGAGCCGCAGGTTCTCCTCGACGGTCAGCGGCATGAACGTGCCGCGCCCCTCGGGCACGTGCGCCACGCCCTTGCGCGCGACGGTGTCGGGCGAGCGCCCGGACAGCGCCGCCCCGTCCAGCCGGACGGTGCCGCGCCCGCGGACCATCCCGCACAGCGCGCGCAGCAGCGTCGTCTTGCCCGCGCCGTTCGGGCCGAGGATCGCGCAGATCTCGCCCTCACCGACGCGCAGGCTCACCCCGTGCAGGACGCGGACGTCGCCGTATCCCGCGTGCAGGTCGTCCACGACCAGAAACTCGTCCTTGCTCATGCCGCCTCCCTGTGGGGGGACGACCCCCCACGCCCCCCCGGCAACCGCACGCACCATGAACTCGCTTCGCTCCTTCATGCCGCGGTCCCCAGGTACGCCTCGATCACGGCCGGATCGCGCTGGACCTCTTCGGGCGGGCCTTCGGCGATCTTCTTGCCGAAGTCGAGGCAGACGACGCGGTCGCAGATGCCCATCACGAAGCCCATGTGGTGCTCCACCACGATCACCGTGATGTCGAGATCGGTGCGGATGGCGCGCAGCCAGCCGGAGAACTCCTCGACCTCGCCGGAGCTGAGGCCGTTCACCGGCTCGTCCAGGAGCAGCAGCCGGGGGCGGGCGGCGAGGGCGCGGGCCAGCTCGACCCGCTTCAGCGTCCCGAACGGGAGCCCGGCCGCCGGATGGTCGGCGACGCGCGCCAGCTCCAGCCGTTCCAGCACCTCCTCGGCCTCCGCGCGCAGCCGCGCCTCCTCGCGCCGGACGGCCGGCAGCCGCAGGGCCGCGGTGACGAACCCGGCACGGCCGTGGGTGTGCGCGCCGACCAGGACGTTGTCCCGTACGGACATGTGCGGGAACAGCCCGAGGTTCTGGAACGTGCGGGCGATCCCCAGCGGCGCGATCGCGTGCGGGGCCACCGCGAGGAGGTCGCGGCCCTCGTACGCGACCCGTCCCTCGTCGGCGTCGTAGCGGCGGGTCAGGCAGTTGAACAGGGTGGTCTTGCCGGCGCCGTTCGGCCCGATCAGTCCCACCATCTCGCCGCGCTCCACGCCGAAACCGACGCCGCCGAGCGCGGTGATGCCGCCGAAGCGGACGGTCAGGTCGTGTACCTCCAGCATCCGGCCTCCAGAGCGCGGGGGCCGTCAGCGTAAAATCCGCACCTCAGCACGCACATTGGGCACGGGCACCCAAGATGCGGAGAGGCTTTTGTCCGCCGAGCACAGCGTGAGTCTCGGACGTGTCACGGGGCGTTGACGCTGGTGCCACGGCCATGGATCATCCGGACATGTCCGGTGGTCTCAGCACGGGAACGGTCACCGGTGCGGACACGGTCCGTACCGAACGCTCACGGATCCTCGCCGAACTCCTCACCCGCGTCGACGAACTGGCGGACCGCGCGGTCGCGACGATGCGCGCCGAGATCCCCGCGTACCAGGCGCGGGACGCCGCGTTCCACGCCGACGTGCGCGAGCAGGTCGCCCGCCACTACCGCACCAAGCTGGCCATCTTCCTGGAGGAGCGGACGGTCACGTTCGACGACATCGCGTTCACCCGGCGGGCGTCGATGCGCCGCGCCCGCGCCGGGTTCGCGCTGGCCGACTACATCAACGCGTTCCGGGTCGGGCAGCAGGTCTTCTGGGAGGCGGTCGTCGAGCACGCGGGCGGCTCGTACGCCGGCCACGAGGCGGCGCTGACGCTGGCGTCCGCGCTGATGCGGTACTGCGACTTCGCCAGCACGCACGCGGCCAACGCGTACATGGAGTTCCAGCAGTACGCGGCCGCCGAGGCCGTCCGGGAGAGCCGCGACCTGGTGGAGCTCCTCCTGGACGGCGAGATGCCCACCCGCGGCCCGCAACTCGCCACCGCCCACGCGCACGGCCTGGACGCCGGGTCGCGCGCCCCGCTGCTGGTCGTGACGGCGATCCTCGTCGGGGCGGAGGCCAAGGCCGACGCGCGGCACGTGGCGTGCGCCGCGATCGCCCGTACCGGCGTGAACGGGCACCGCACGCTGTCGGTCGTCCGCCAGTCGGAGATCGTCGCCGTGCCCGCGCTGGGCCCCGCCGGCGACCCCGGCCGGCTCTGCGACCGGCTCCAGCGGGTGCAGGAGAACCTGCTCGCCGAGGGCATCGTGCTGGCCATGGGCATCAGCACCGTCGTCGCCGGGACGGCGGAGATCCCGCGCGCGTACCAGGAGGCGCGGGCCGTCCTGGAGTTCCTGCCCGAGGACGGCGGGGTGGCGGCGCTGCCGCGGATCTCGCCGTTCGAGTACATGGCGCTGCGCGCCGACGACACCGCCCGCCACCTCGTCGACCCGCGGATCACCGGGCTGCTCGCCGAGGACCGCATGCGCGGCGGGGTGCTGACGGCGACGATCCGCGCGTTCGCCGCCGCCGACCTCAATCTGCGCGCCGCCGCCGAACGGCTCCAGATCCACCACAACACCGCCCAGTACCGGCTGCGCCGCATCCAGGAGCGGACCGGCCGCAACCTGCGGCACATCACCGACCTCGTCGACCTGCTCGTCGCGATCGCGCTCCAGGACGTCCTGCCGCCCGACCAACCGGGCACCGAAAAGACTGGTCTCCGCGACCAATGAGGGGGATGGGACCACGGACGTACCGTCGGTCCATGAACCTCGCTGACCGGCTGCGGACCGCCGCCGAACGGCTCGGCGGGCGGACGGTCCTCACCCTGGACCGGGACGGCCTCAGCTACCGGGCGCTCGACCTGCTCAGCGCGCGGACGGCGGCGCTGCTGCGGCGCCGCGGGATCCGGCCCGGCGACCGGGTCGCGGTCATGCTCCCGAACGTCCCCGAGTTCGCCGTCGTCTACTACGGGGTGCTCCGGATCGGCGCGGTCGTCGTCCCGCTCGATCCGCTGCTGAAGCGGCGCGAGATCGCCGCGTACCTGGACGACAGCACGGCCCGGCTCGTGATCGCCTGGCACGCGTACGCGGAGACCGTCGAGGCGGGCACCGCGCACACCCGCGTGGACTACCTGTTCGTGGTGCCGGACGAGTTCCGCCGGCTGCTGCGGGTGGTGCCGCCGGAGCACGACATCGTCCAGGTCGCGGGCGACGAGACCGCCGTGATCCTCTACAGCGCGGGCACGACCGGGCTCGCCAAGGGCATCGAGCTGACCCACGCCAACCTCGGCGGCAACGCGGCGACCGTCGCGCGCATGCACGCGCTCGGCGTGGACGACGTGGTGCTGGGGGCGCTGCCGCTGTACCACGCGTTCGGCCAGACGTGCGCGCTCAACGCCACCATCCAGGCGGGCGGCCGCCTCACCCTCCTCGAACGCTTCGAGGCCGGCAAGGCGCTGGAGGTCATCCGGCGGGACGGCGTGACCGTCTTCCAGGGCGTCCCGGCGATGTACATCGCGCTCCTCGACCAGCCCGGCGTGTCGGACCTGTCCCTGCTGCGGATCTGCGTGTCGGGCGGCGCGGCGCTGCCGCTGGACGTGCTGCGCGCGTACGAGACGCGGTTCGGCTGCCCGATCATCGAGGGGTACGGGCTGAGCGAGACGTCGCCCGTGTCGGCGTCCAACCGGGGCGGCGCGGGCCGCCGGCCGGGCTCGATCGGGCGGCCCGTCCGGGACGTGGAGATGCGCGTCGTCGGCGACGACGGCCGCGAGCTGCCGCCGGGCGAGATCGGCGAGATCACCGTCCGCGGGCCCAACGTCATGAAGGGCTACTGGAACAACCCGGAGGCCACCGCCGACGCCGTCCGCGACGGCTGGTTCCACACCGGCGACCTGGGCCGCGTCGACGACGACGGCTTCTTCTTCCTCGTCGACCGCCGCCGCGACGTGATCATCCGGGCCGGCTACACCGTCTACCCGCGCGAGGTCGAGGAGGTCCTGTACGAGCATCCCGCCGTACGCCAGGCGGCCGTCCTCGGCGTCCCGCATCCCGAGGTCGGCGAGGAGATCGCGGCCGTCGTCGCGCTGCGCGCCCCGGCCGGGCCGGACGAGCTGCGCGGCTGGGTGAAGGAGCGCGTGGCCGCCTACAAGTACCCCCGGCAGGTCTGGTTCGTCGACGAGATCCCGACCAGCCCCACCGGCAAGATCATCAAGCGGGCCCTCGGGCTGCCGCTGACCGTGACAGGAGGTGACGGCCGTGCGCCGTCGGACCGTACTGGCGACCCTGACCGCCGCGACCTTGATCGCCGCGAACCCGGCACCGGCCGCCGCCGATCCCCCCGGTGACGGGCCGCTCCCCGGCTACACGATCTCCAACCCGCCGCTCGCCCCCGCACTGGTCGACGGCCGCCCCTCGCGCGTCCTGCAAGGCGTCCACGAGCACGCCGCGTACGACATCGAGGTCCCGCCGCGCTGGAACGGACAGCTGGTCACGTGGGCGCACGGCTACCGCGGCGCGTCCCGCGTCCTCACCGTCGAGCCACCCTCGTACGGCCTCCGCCAGCGGCTCCTGGACCAGGGGTACGCGTGGGCGGCGTCCTCCTACTACGCCAACGACTACGACGTGCGCGCCGGCGTCCTCAGCACCCACGCCCTCACCCGGCACTTCGCCCGCAAGGTGGGAAACCCGCGCAAGACGTTCATCGCGGGCGTGTCGATGGGCGGCCACGTCACGGCCCGCTCGATCGAGGAGTTCCCGCGCACCTACGACGCCGCCCTCCCCATGTGCGGCGTCGTCGGCGACCACGCCCTCTTCGACTTCTTCCTGGACTTCCAGCTCGTCGCCCAGGACCTGGCGGACCTGCCCGCGTACCCGCCGCCGCCCGACTACGTCACCTCGGTCGTCCCGAAGATCCAGGAGAGGCTCGGCCTGAACGACCCCGCCGGCCCCAACGCCCTCGGGCGGCAGTTCCGCGCCATCGCCGTGAACCGCAGCGGCGGCGACCGGCCCGGCGCCCACGCCGCGTTCGCGTACTGGCAGAACTTCCTCTTCGGCCTCGCCGAACCCGCGCCCGGCGACAGCCTCGCCCAGCAGCCCGACCGCGTCGCGACCAACGTCTTCACCCGCTACGCGCCGTCCACCCCGGTCGACGTGAACCGCACCGTCGCCCGCGTCCGCCCCGCCGACCCGGGCGCCCGCCACACCCGCCGCCTGACGGCCGTCCCGAGCATCGCCGGCCGCCCGGACGTCCCGGTGCTGTCGCTGCACAACCTCGGTGACATGTTCGTCCCGTTCTCGATGGAGCAGCACTACCTGAAGGACGTGATCCGCAACCGGCGCGGCGGCAACCTCGTCCAGCGCGCCATCCGGAACGTCGGCCACTGCGAGTTCAGCCCCGCCGAGGCCGGCGCCGCCTGGGACGACCTCGTCCGCTGGGAGAGGACCGGGAAGCGCCCCGCCGGCGACGACGTCCTGCGGCCCTCCGCCCCCGGCTACGGCTGCCGCTTCACCGACGCGACCGCGTACGCGACCGGGACCCGCCCCCTCTTCGCCCGCTGCCCGTAGCCGCGATGAGTTCCGGGCGCGGGGATCGTCTCCATCGGTACGGGCACCACCACCGAGGGAGGCACGGCCGATGAAGCTCACCTTGACGACGTTCCTCTCCCTGGACGGCGTCATGCAGGGTCCGGGGACGCCCACGGAGGACACGGCCGGCGGGTTCGAGCAGGGCGGCTGGCAGGTCCCCTACGCCGACGAGGCGCTGGAGGAGTACGGCGGGCGGTGGTTCACCGAGGCGGACGCCTTCCTGCTGGGCCGGCGGACGTACGAGATATTCGCCGCCTACTGGCCGGCCGTCACCGACCCGGACAACGTGGTCGCGACCCGGCTCAACGCCCTCCCCAAATACGTCGTCTCCACGACGCTGGACGAGGCCCGATGGAACAACACCTCCCTCATCAGGACCGATCCGGTCAAGGAGGTCGAGGAGCTGAAGGGCCGTCCCGGCCGGGAGCTCCAGATCCACGGCAGCGGCGTGCTGGCCCGGTCGCTCCTGGACCACGGCCTGATCGACGAGCTCCGGCTGTGGACGTACCCGGTCGTCCTGGGCGGCGGCGCCCGGCTGTTCGAGCCGGGCCGCGTGCCCACGGCATTGCGGCTGGTCGATTCCGAGAGGACCGGCAGCGGGTGCGTGATCAGCGTCTACCGGCCGGCGGGCAGGCCCGCGTACGGCGACTTCACGCGGGACGCCTGAGCCCGGCCGGAGCGGGCACGGCGGTCCCTGGCCACCGGCCGTTCCGCAGGGGATTCTTGGGGAAGGCGCCCGGAGCCGGTCAAGGCCGGTACCCACCGCCGTGCCGGGCGCTTGGGGAGCGGACGATGCTGAACGCGCAGGAGAGCCGGGCGCCGAGAACCTGCGCGACCGGGTGGCGGCCGCACCCGACCGGCGCGCCACCCAGGCCGACCCGGGCGCCGAGACGCTGCTCACCCACATCCGCGAGACCCGGGCCCAGGTCGAGCAGGCACGGCACCAGGCGCGCCAGACCGTGCAGCGGGCCGAACGGCTGCACGCGGCCGCCCTGGCGCAGGCGCAGGTCGTCCAGAACCTCACCGCCCCCCGCTCCCTCCGCTGACCCCGGCCCCGAGAATTCGTTTGCGCGCCGCGGCCGTTTCCCGATGGGCTGCACTCCGGCGCGAAGGAGCGGGTGTGAACGGGTTCTGCTGGATGGACGTGAAGACGCGCGACGTGCCGGGAGCCGCCGCGTTCTTCGGGACGGTGCTGGGCTGGCGGTTCGCAGTGGATGAGGACGACCCGCGCCGGGCCACGAAGATCTACCTCGACGGCCGCCCGATCGGCGGCGTCAGCGATCTGGCCGCCCCGATCTACCCGCCCGGCACGCCCCCGCATGTGGCGTACTACCTGGCGGTCGACGACGCCGACCGCGCCGCGGAGGCCGCCGTGGCCAACGGCGCGAGCCCGGTGGTGGGACCGTTCGACGCCGGCGACCAGGGCCGGATCGCGACGCTGCTCGATCCGGGCGGCGCGGCCTTCTCGCTGTGGCAGGCGGGCACGTTCACGGGCTGGCGCCACTCCGGCCTGGCCCACGCCCCGGCCCGGATGATGCTCGCCTGCCACGACCCGGAACGCTCCCGGTCGTTCTACCGCGCCACCCTGGGCACCGATCCGGCCGCCGCCGAGTTCGTGCGGACAGCGGACGTGGCGGAAGCCGGCGAGCGCTGGGAGGCGATCCTCGAAACCCCCGATCCGGCCGCCGTCGCCGCCCGCGCCCGCACGGCCGGTTTCCCGCCCGATCCAGGGAAGCCGCTGCGGCTGATCGGCCCGGACGGCCTGGCCTTCCAACTGCGGCAGGCTCAGCCGGACTGACCCTCCAGGCCGACCGAGGCGCGCACCCACTTGCAGCCGCCGCCCGCGGGCCGCTCGATCCACACCCGGTCGGCGTACGCCTGCACGAGCATCAGCCCCCAGCCGCCGAACTCCTCCGAGTCCGCCGCGTCGATCTCCTCCACCGTGGCGACGGCGTTCCGCGGCACCGGGTCGCGCTCCGGAAGTCGCCTACTCTGAGTCTCCCTGGAAAGGGCGGTTGATATCCGCTCCCTCTGATGTGAGGCGGTACGGCAAACGCTGGAACAGAATATGTGCGAATTCGCTGCCTGACGAGCTCTCCAAGAACCTCATCAGGCGCACGATGGAGAGGTTCAGTGAACAAGATCACGTGGCGGAAATCTAGTCGCAGCGGCACCACTGAGAACAGCGCTTGTGTCGAGTTGGCTGCGCTTTCTGTGGTGAGCGTGGGCATCCGAGACAGCAAGGCCCCCGATGCGGGGCACATCGTCGTTGCGTGCCGGGGCTTGCCGGCTTGATCGACGCCATCAAGGCCGGCCGACTCGATCGTTAGTCCGCTGTGCGGTCTCGCTTCGGTTGACTCGTGGCGTGTTTCCCTGGAAGCGGCTGCAAGAGTCGGAACACGCCACGAGTCAACACGTTCCTATGTGTGTATGAGTAGTAAGAGGTATGAAGCGGTGGCGTAAGTCCAGTCACAGTGGCACCTCGAACAACACCGATTGTGTTGAGTTGGCCGTCCTCGCCGACGGTGTTGGGATCAGGGACAGCAAGGCTCCGGACGCGGGGTACATCACCGTTGCGCGCGGGGGGATCGGCAGCTTGATCGACGGCATCAAGGCTGGGCGGCTCGGTCCCTAGGACGCGTTCTTCTGTGTGGATGCATAATCGGCCAGAGGGTCAGCCTGAGGGCGGGAGCCGTGATGACTCTGGTGATGAGCGTGGAGGAACGGGAAGCGTTCCTGGCGGGCGCGCATGTGGGTGTGTTGAGTGTCGCGGACGAGGGCGGGCGGGCTCCGCTGGCGCTGCCGGTCTGGTACCTGTACGAGCCCGGCGGCGACATCGCGTTCATCACCGCGCGGGACAGCCGCAAGATGGAACTGATCCGGAAGGCGGGGCGGGTGAGCCTGGTCGCGCAGGACGAGGAGCCGCCCTACTACCGGTACGCCTCGGTGGAGGGCCCGGTCGTCGAGGTCCAGGATCCGGCGCGGCCGGAGGACGGCAGGACGCTGGCCGAGCGCTACCTGTCCGCTGAGGACGCCGCGAGGTATCTGGCGGACACGAGGGGCGCCCGCGACACCATGGTCACGGTCCGCGTGCGCCCGGAGCGCTGGTACACGCGGGACTACACCAAGCGGTAGGCGATCCGCCGGTCGGACTGACGCGTTCTTTGTGGGATGGAGGTTTTGTCCGGCCGTCCTTTCGGAGAGTGAACCTCCCTATGGGGGATCTTGCTTTCGGGGACCGGACCGACTTCGAGAACGCCGAGCGGGGGCTGGTGGGCTCGCTGACGCCCGGCGTGGTGAAGGACGCGGACGGGCGCGTGGTCTGGGACGGGGACGTGTTCCGCTTCCTCGACGGCCCGTGCCCCGAGTCGGTGCATCCGTCGTTGTGGCGGCAGTCGCAGCTGTGCGCCAAGCAGGGCCTGTACGAGGTGACCACCGGCATCTACCAGGTGCGGGGCCTGGACCTGTCGAACATGACGCTGGTCGAGGGCGACCGGGGCGTGATCGTGATCGATCCGCTGGTGTCGGTCGAGACGGCGGCCGCGGCGCTCAAGCTGTATCGGGAGCATCGCGGCGAACGTCCGGTGACCGGGCTCGTCTACACGCACTCGCACGTGGACCACTTCGGCGGCGCGGAGGGGATCGTCCCGGCCGGCAATCCGGACGGGGTGCCGATCGTGGCGCCGGCCGGGTTCCTGGAGAACGCCGTGTCCGAGAACGTGTACGCGGGCACCGCGATGGCGCGCCGGGCGATGTACCACACGGGCGTCCTCCTGCCGAAGGCGCCGGACGGCATGGTGGGGACGGGGCTGGGGCAGACGGCGTCCTCGGGGCGCGTCTCACTGATACCGCCGACCCTGGACATCACCCGGTCCGGGCAGGAGGAGGTCGTCGACGGGGTACGGATCGTCTTCCAGCTGACGCCGGGCACCGAGGCGCCCGCGGAGATGAACTTCCACTTCCCGGAGCGGCGGGCGCTGTGCCTGGCGGAGAACGCCACCCACAACCTGCACAACATCCTGACGCTGCGCGGCGCGGTCGTCCGGGACGCGCGGGTGTGGTCGCGCTACCTGGACGAGGCGATCACGCTGTTCGCCGACGGCACGGACGTGGCGTTCGCGTCCCACCACTGGCCCACGTGGGGCCGCGAGAACATCGTGGAGTTCCTGTCGCAGCAGCGGGACGTGTACGCGTACCTGCACGACCAGACGCTGCGGCTGCTGAACCAGGGCCACACCGGCATCGAGATCGCCGAGATGATGGAGCTGCCGCCCGCGCTGGCGGGGGCCTGGCACGCCCGCGGCTACTACGGCTCCGTCAGCCACAACGTCAAGGCGATCTACCAGCGGTACATGGGCTGGTTCGACGGCAATCCGTCGCGCCTGTGGGAGCATCCGCCGGCCGAGGCGGCGCGGCGGTACGTGGAGTGCATGGGCGGGGCGTCCAAGGTGCTGGCGATGGCCCGCGACTACTCCGGCCAGGGGGACCTGCGGTTCGCCGCGACGCTCCTCGACCACGTGGTGTTCGCCGACCCTGACAACGAGCACGCGAAGACGGCGCTGGCGGACGTCCTGCAGCGGCTCGGTGAGGGCGCCGAGTGCGGGACGTGGCGCAACTTCTACCTGACCGGCGCCATGGAGCTGCGCGAGGGGATCCGGCCCATTCCGATGAGCATCTCGGGCGGCATGGCGGCGGGGCTCAGCGTCGAGCAGGTCTTCGACTCGATGGCGATCCGGGTGAACGGCCCCAAGGCGTGGGACGAGCACCTGACGATCGACTGGAAGTTCACCGACACCGGCGACCGCTACCGGATGACGCTGTCCAACGGCGCGCTCGTCCACCGGCGCGTCGGCGGCGATGACGGGGACGCCGAGCTGACCCTGACGCTCACGAGGCCGGCGCTGTTCGGGCTGCTCGACGGGAAGGGCACCGAAGGGGTCGGCAGCAGCGGGGACGCGGCGGTGCTGCGGCGGCTGCTGGCGGTCATGGACGCCCCGGAGCCGGACTTCCCGATCGTGACTCCGTGACCTGGGCGGGGCCGTCGGGGAACTGCTGCCACTGGCGGTAGGGGGGCGGCCAGCCCGATCACGCGGTGATCCTGCTCGTGCCCCCCGCGGGCGGGCCATGGAGGATGCCGTCACCGTCGTGGCCGGGGTCGCGCGGGGCGCGGGATCGCGCTCGTATTCGGGGAGGCCGCCGCGGCCGTGTACATGACCGACCGGGAGGCGCGCGGGCACCGGCACTCCAGTCCGCCCGGGACGGTGAGTACGGCTTCACCGACGTGCGCTGACCGTTACGCGGCCAGGCCGAGGAAGAAGTCCCGGACGTCCGCGGCGAGCAGCTCCGGCACCTCCATCGCGGCGAAGTGGCCGCCGCGCTCGAACTCTGTCCAGTGCCTGATGTCGTACAGCCGCTCGGCCAGCGGCCGCACCGACTGCGTGATGTCGTACGGGAGGACCGCGACGCCGAGGGGGACGGGGCACGGCGCGCTGCCCCTCTTGGCGTCGTGGTGCAGGCGCGCCGAGGAGGCCGCGGTGGCGGTCAGCCAGTACAGCGAGATGTCGGTGAGCATCCGGTCGTCGTCGACCTGCGTGCGCGGGTCGGTCCACTGCGCGAAGCGCTCGGCGATCCAGACGAGCTGGCCGACGGGCGAGTCGGTCAGCGCGTAGCCGATGGTCTGCGGGGTGAGGACCTGCAGCGCCTGGTACGGCGGGCGGTTCGCCAGCAGCGCCCTGACCTTGTCGAGCCGGGCTTCGTCCGTGGCGGAGAGTTCGACGCCGGCGGCCGGGTCCGGCCGGGTCGGCAGGTAGTTGACGTGCACGCCGACGACCTGTTCGGGGGCGGCGGCGCCGAGCGCGGTCGAGATGCCCGAGCCGAAGTCGCCGCCCTGCGCGCCGTAGCGCTCGTACCCGAGCCGGCGCATGAGCTCGGCCCAGGCGCGCGCGATCCGGTCGGCGTCCCAGCCGCGCTCGTGGGTCGGCCCGGAGAAGCCGTACCCCGGGATGGACGGGATCACCAGGTGGAAGTCGCGTGACAGCGGCTCGATCACGTCGAGGAACTCCAGGAACGACCCGGGCCAGCCGTGGGTGAGGATCAGCGCGAGCGCGTCCGGCTTCGCCGACCGGACGTGGACGAAGTGGATGTTCTGCCCCTCGATCTCGGTGGTGAAGTGCGGCAGCTCGTTGAGTTCGGCCTCGTATTTGCGCCAGTCATAGCCGGTGCGCCAGTACTCGGCCAGCTCCCGGAGCCTCCCCAGCGGGAAGCCGTAGTCCCAGCCCGCGTCGGCGACCTCGTTGGGCCAGCGGGTACGGGCGAGCCGGTCGGCCAGGTCGTCGAGGTCGGCCTGCGGGATGTCGATACGGAACGGCTTGATCATGGCTTTGCCTCCAGGGATTCGCCCGGCGATCGATGTTTGCCACACCAACGTTGGCAAGACCAACATTAACACAATCATTGGCACAGCCAACGAATCTGGAGGCCGACGTTTCAGCTGCGTGCAGGCGCGGCCGTACCGGTCGGTGAACGACCTCTCGACGGCGACCTCTTCCTTGGCGCATCCGCCGAGGAGCCCGGCGGAGGGCGACGGCCGTGGCCGCCGGGCCGGCTTCAGGCGGAGGGGGCCAGTAGGGCGAACGCGCGGTCGACCAGTTCGGTGCGGTCGGTCGCGCCGTCGCGGCGGAGCCATTCGCGACCCGCGGCGTCCACGGCGGCCGCGGCGCAGGCGGTGAGCAGGTCGGCGGTGAACGCGTCGAGCCCGCTGCCGGGGCGGTCGAGCAGCGCGGCGGTGATCCGTTCGCGCATTCCGTCGCGCCGCAGGTTCAGGCGCGCGCGCAGCGCGGGCGTCGACTCGATCAGCCGCAGGGTCGCCGGGTCGCGTTGCGCGGCGTGGACCCGGCCCTCCCACTCGCGCAGGACGGCGCGCAGCGCCGTCCACGGCGCCTCGCCGGCCGGACGGGCCCGGACGGCGTCGGCGACCTGGTCGGCCAGGTCCTCGACGTCCCCGAACACCACGTCCTCCTTGGAGGGGAAGTAGCGGAAGAAGCTGCGCTTGGACAGTCCCGCCGCCGCCGCGATGTCGTCGACCGTCGTCTCCTCGTAGCCGCGCTCGACGAACAGGCCCAGTGCCAGCTCCGCCAGCTCGGCCCGTACCGCGCGCCTCGTCCGTTCTCGCAGTCCCGATCGTTCCGCACCGTTCACGTGGCGATGATAGTTCTGGCAATAGATGATATGTATGTCACTCGGTGACAAACTTGTCCCAAGGTACGGAGGAGGGCGCATGCGCGGCAAGACGGTTCTGGTGACGGGCGGCACCGGAGGGATCGGCAAGGAGACGGCGCGGGGGCTCGCGGCGATGGGGGCGCGCGTGATCCTGGTGGGCCGCGACCGGGACCGCGCGGACGCCGCCGCGCGGGAGCTGAACCGCGACGGGGGCGAGGCCGGCGCGTTCACCGCGGACCTGACCGGCCTGGACGGCGTGCGCGCCCTCGCGGCCGAGGTGGCCGCGCGGCATGACCGTCTCGACGTGCTCGTCAACAACCTCGGCGGCATGACCGCGCCGCGCGCGCTCACCCGCGACGGCGTCGAGCGGACGTTCGCCGCCAACGTCCTCACCCCCTATGCCCTGACCTGCCTGCTGCTGCCCCTCCTGCGCGCCGCCCCGGCCGCGCGCGTGGTCAACCTGACCGGCGGCATCCCCGGCGGCCGGATCGACCCGGCCAACCTCCAGGGCGAGCGGCGCTACCTGGGGTGGACGTTCTCCCAGTACAACCATGCGAAGACCGCGCTGATGGCGATGAGCCGCCGCTTCGCCGCCCGGGTCGCCGATGACGGCATCACCGTCAACGTCGCCTATCCCGGCCACGCCTACACGCCCGGCAACCAGGCGACGGCCGCCGGCGCGTTCCCGTACGCCTACCGGCCGCTGGCGCCGGTCATCCGGTTCCTGGGGCCGCGGCTGCTGAACGATCTGGCCAGGCCCGCGCGGTCCAGCGTCCACCTGGCCTCCAGCCCCGAGATGGAGGGCGTCACCGGCGTCTACGTCAACGCGAAGGTTCAGCGCGCCCCCTGGCCCGCCGCCGTCCTGGACGAACGCGCCTGCGACGCCGTCTGGGAACTGTGCGAACGCCTCAGCGGCGTCACACCCTGAGGACGGGCCCGGTGATCAGCCGTCGATGGTGATGCCGAGGGTCGTGGCCAGGGCCGTCAGGAGGCTGATGGCGTCGGAGGCGTCGACGCTCGCGCCGGCGAAGCTCTGCACGCCGCGGACGCCGTTCAGGTCGCAGCCGCCGGTGAAGCGCACCGACGCCATCTTCGCGTTGCTGAACTGCGCCGCCACCAGCTTGCAGCCCTCGAACGTGACGTTCCTCAGGTCGGCGTTCTGGAAGTTCGCCTCGGACAGGTTGCAGTCGCGGAAGACGACGTCCCGCAGGTTGCAGAAGCGGAAGCCCGCGAGGTCCGCGCGGCAGCCGTCGAAGACCGCGTTCCGCACGCCGCCCTCGACGAGCTGAATGCCGGTCATCCGGCAGCCGGAGACGGCCGCGCCGGCGACGCGCGCGTGCGACAGCCGCAGGTTGGCCAGGTCGCAGCCGGTGAACTCCACGTCGGCGAACGTGGGGCGCTCCAGCCCGACGCCCGCGAACGACGTCTCGGTGAAGCGGCAGCGCTCGAACTCGGCGTCCTCGACACCGGTGCCTGACAGCCGTACGGCGCCGTACTCCAGCGACAGGTACGCGCCGTCGTGCGCCAGTTCGAGGTCGGCGCCGCCCGCCGCCGTGAGCGTGCGCGGGATCCGCGGTCGCGGGGGCTCCTTCACCGGCCGGGAGGCGGCCGCACCACGATCGAGCATGCGCCGACACTACCCGCCGGGATCAGGCCGTACGTTCGTCCCATGACCGTTTTCGCCCAGCTGAGCGACATCCATCTCGACGGCGGGGAGGAGCGCGCCGATCGCACCCGCCGGGTGATGGCCCGCCTGAACGCCATGCCGCTGGACGCCGTCCTGCTCACCGGGGACATCGCCGACCACGGCGACCCCGCCGAGTACGCGCAGGCCCGCGAGCTGATGGCGTCCCCGCATCCGGTGCTGATGTGCCCCGGCAACCACGACGCGCGCGGCCCGTACCGGAAGGTCCTCCTGGACGAGCCCGCGGACGGCTCGCCCATCGACCGCGCGCACCGGGTGGGCGGCGCCCTCTTCGCGATGTGCGACTCGACCGTTCCCGGCGAGGACGGCGGGTACCTGTCCGACGCCACCCTCGCCTGGCTGGACGGGGTGCTCGGCGAGGAGCCCGGGGTCCCGGCGTTCGTGTGCTTCCACCATCCGCCGGTGCCGCTCGGGATCCCGTACGTGGACGGGATCAGGCAGACCGGCGAGGACCGCCTGGCCGCCGTGATCGAGCGGCATCCGCGCATCGTGGCCGTGCTGGCCGGGCACGCCCACACGGCCGGGGCCACCACGTTCGCCGGCCGCCCCCTCATCGTGTCGCCCGGCGTCGTGTCCACGCTGCGGCTGCCGGAGGAGCCGGAGGACACGATCGACTACGCGGCGCCGCCGGGCTACGCCCTCCACGTACTGGACGGCCACCGCCTGACGACCCACTACAGAACGGCCTGAAACCGGCGGGGAGCCGGGCCCGTCGGAGGGGCAACGCCGGATCGGGCGGGGTGGCCGGGGAAGGGGTACGCGTGGCGGAGGCGGGCGAGGCGGGGCGCGGCGGCGGCCCGGACGAGCGGCGGCTGCGGGCGGGGCTGGCGGCGATCGAGGCCAAGCTGGCGCTGGTCCGGCGGGTGGAGGCGGAGCACGGCCTCGGGATCGTCTTCGAGGAGCCGAGGGAGCTGGACGACCTGCCCGGGCTGCCCGGCGGCGTGGTCGAGGTGTTCCGGCTGTTCCACCGCCTGGGCGGCGACTACTTCTGCTTCAAGCAGCCCGAGATCATCCGGAGCGCCCGCGCGTGGGCGGCATGGCCGGTCAACCCGGAGTGCCCGCTGGGCGATCCGCTGGAGATCGGGTACGAGCGGTACGGGATGCCCGCGGAGCTCCGCGAGAGCATCGACGGCGGCGCCCCCATTCGCCTGGACGTGACCGACGGCAGCGTCTACTACGTCGATCCGGACGACTACATCCACATGTACAAGCACGTCGAGGTGGAGGAGATCCACAGCGAGGACTTCGGCGACATCGTCGCGTTCTTCGATCATCACGTCCTCGGCGAGGGGTATCCGGAACTGGTGGAGGCCGTCCTGGGGGCGCATGCCGTCACCGAGCGCGACCGCAAGGGACGGCACCGGGACTCCTGGATGCGGCTGCTCTCGGAGAGCGGGCTGCTCGGCCCCGGCACCCCCGACTGGTAGGCGGGCCGGCGATGTCCGTATGTGACAGATAACTGTCGTTGCGGTCACGCGGCGCAATCGCCGACAATTGAGACATGTCCGCTGAGCATCGCGTGGTCATCGCGCTCTTCCCCGACGTCGACCTCCTCGACGTCACCGGCCCGGCCGAGGTGTTCGCCCTCGCCAACCGGGTCGCCGGCCGCGCGCTGTACGACGTCCGGCTCGCCGCGCCCGAGGGCGGGCACGTCACCACGTCCGCCGGGGTGCGGGTGGTGGCCGACCTGCGGTTCGACGAGGTCGGCGACCGGGTGGACACCCTGCTCGTCCCCGGCGCCGTGGAACGCGAACCCGACGGGTCGACCCGCGCGCTGGCCGACGCGGGGGTGGTGGACTGGGTGCGCCGGACCGCGCCCGCCGCGCGGCGGGTCGCGTCGGTGTGCGTCGGGGCGCACATCCTGGCCGAGGCCGGGCTGCTGGACGGCCTGACCGCCACCACCCACTGGTCCACCGCGGCACAGCTGGCCGCCGACCACCCGGGCGTCACCGTCGACCCCGACCCGATCTTCGTACGGTCCAGCGGCCGGGTCTGGACGGGCGCGGGCATCAGCGCCTGCCTGGACCTGTCGCTGGCGCTGGTGGCCGAGGACCACGGCGAGGAGACGGCGCTGGCGGTGGCCCGCGCCCTGGTCGTGTACCTCAAGCGCCAGGGCGGGCAGAGCCAGTTCAGCGTCCCGCTGGCGCACGCCGCCGGGGGCCGCCGCGACATCGACGAGCTGCGCCTGTGGATCGCCGAGCACCTCGCCGAGGAGCTCACGATAGCGGAGCTGGCGGCGCGGCTCGGGCTCAGCCAGCGCCAGTTCACCCGCGTGTTCCGGCGGCAGACCGGCACCACCCCGGCCGCCTACATCGAGTCCGCGCGCGTGGAGGCGGCGCGCCGGCTGCTGGAGACGACCGACCTGCCGCTCCCGGACGTGGCGGCCGCCAGCGGGCTCGGCTCGACCGAGACGCTGCACCGCGCGTTCCGCCGCCGCCTGGGCACCGGCCCGGGCTCCTACCGCCGCCGTTTCCGCACGGTGGCCTGACCCGAATCCCCTTCCCGCCCGCCCGCCGGGGTCCCGGCGGCGGCGCGAGCCTGCCCGCAAACAGAAAGGAACATCCCCATGAGCACCAACGTCTCGCAGACCCTCCGCCAGGTCGTCGGGCTGCCCGCCGACCTCCCGCGGCTCGGCGACGCGACCCTCGTCCTGATCGACTACCAGAACACCTACCGCACCGGCGTGATGGCCCTGCCGGACGCCGAGCGCGCGCTGGCGGCCGGGGCCCGCCTGCTGGAACGCGCCCGCGCCGCCGGGGCCCGCGTCGTCCACGTCGTCAACGACGGCGGCCCCGGCAGCCCGTACGACGTCCGGGCCGAGGTCGGCGCCATCAGCCCGCAGGTCGCGCCCCGCGACGGCGAGCCGGTGGTGGTGAAGACGTTCCCGGACTCGTTCCACCGGACCGAGCTCCAGCAGGTCCTCACGGACCTGGGAGCCGGGACCGACCTGGTCCTGGCCGGCTTCATGACGCACATGTGCGTGGCGTCCACCGCGCAGGGGGCGTTCAACCTGGGCTACCGCGCGACCGTCGTCGCCGACGCCTGCACCACCCGCCCGCTGCCGGGGCCCGGCGGGGCGCCGGTGGCCGCCGAGACCCTGCACGAGGCCGCACTGACCCAGATCGGCGACCTGTTCGGCCTGGTCGTGCCCACCGCCGACGCGCTGCCCGCCTGACCCCGCCCGACCCCCTGCCCGCCCGTCCCCAGCCCGCCCGTACCCCGCTCACCGCGCCCACCGCGGCACCCACGCGCCGCGGCGGGCGGGGCGCGCGGCGGCGAGGTGGGCGCGGAGCGCGGCGAGCGCGGGGTGCGGGTTGTCGAAGCGCCAGACCAGGGAGTGCGGGTACACCGGCGCCGGGTCCCGTACGGGGATCCGGCGCAGGTCGTGCCCGGCGGGCCAGACGAGGCGGCTCCCCTCCCCGACCAGGGTCGCCAGCGACGGCGCGCCGGCGATCGTGTCCAGCAGCGGCTCGGTGCCGAAGTCGGGGCCGGTCACCTCGATGCCGAACCCGAACGCGGCCGCGAGGTCGTCGTAGAAGGCCGCCCACTCGGTGCCCGCGACGAGGGACGGCATCCAGATCCGGTGGCCGGCCAGCCCGGCGGGGGCGACCGCGCGGGCGGCGGCGAGCGCGTGCGCCGGTCCGGTGAGGAGCTGGACGGGCTCGTCGTGGACGCGGGCGGCCTCGACGCCGTCCGGCAGGCTCCGCGGGGCGACGGCGCGGAACGACGCGTCGATCGTCCCCGACCGGACCGCGGCGATGGCCGCGGCGGCGTCGAAGAGCGTCACCACGTTGAGTTCGATCTCCGGGTGGGCGTCGTGGAAGCCGCGCAGCAGGGCCGCCGGCGCGAGGTGCCGGCCGAGCACGTCGACGCGGAGCGCGCGGCGGCGGGGGCGTACGGAGGCCAGCGCCCGTTCCTCGGCCTGGAGGAGCGCGCGGGCGTGCGGCAGGAACGCCCGGCCGTCGTCGGTCAGCCGGGACCCCTGCGGGGTGCGCGCGAACAGCCGTACCCCGAGGTCCCTCTCCAGGGCGGCGACGCGCTTGGACACCGCCTGCTGCGAGATCGACAGCTCGGCCCCGGCCTCCCGGAACCGCCCCAGATCCGCCACGGCGACGAACGCCCGTACCCCGCTGAGATCCACCCCCGCCACCCTAGGACGTCGACTCGTGG
>NZ_JBGNUR010000027.1:0-83675 GCF_041951345.1 Actinomadura sp. 21ATH
CCCCCCCCCCGCTTCCACCACACCCCCCACCGCCCGCGAAACGCAACCACGGGCGAAACACCCGGCCCCCACCACCGGGAGCCCCATGGCTCCACCCCCGCGCCCCCGATAGGCTCGACGATATGAGTGTTCGGCGGGTGATGGGCATCGAGACCGAGTACGGCATCTCCGTACCGGGACAGCCAGGGGCCAACGCGATGGTGACCTCCTCACAGGTCGTCAACGCCTACCTCGCGGCATCGGCCGCACGGGCCAGAAGAGCCCGCTGGGACTTCGAGGAGGAGAACCCCCTCCGCGACGCCCGCGGCTTCGACCTCGCCCGCGAGGTCGCCGACCCCAGCCAGCTCACCGACGAGGACCTCGGCCTCGCCAACGTCATCCTCACCAACGGCGCACGCCTCTACGTCGACCACGCCCACCCCGAATACTCCGCACCCGAATGCACCAACCCCCGGGACGCCGTCATCTGGGACAAGGCAGGCGAACGCGTCATGGCCGACGCCATCCGCCGCGCCGCCATGGTCCCCGGCACCCACCCCATCCAGCTCTACAAGAACAACACCGACAACAAGGGCGCCTCCTACGGCTGCCATGAGAACTACCTCATGAAGCGCGAAACGCCCTTCGCCGACATCGTCCGCCACCTCACCCCCTTCTTCGTCTCCCGCCAGGTCGTCACCGGCGCCGGCCGCGTCGGCATCGGCGTCGACGGCCGCGGCGACGGCTTCCAGATCAGCCAGCGCGCCGACTTCTTCGAAGTCGAGGTCGGCCTCGAGACCACCCTCAAACGCCCCATCATCAACACCCGCGACGAACCCCACGCCGACCCCGAGAAATACCGCCGCCTCCACGTCATCATCGGCGACGCCAACATGAGCGAGGTCTCCACCTACCTCAAGCTCGGCACCACCTCACTCGTCCTCGCCATGATCGAAGACGGCTTCCTCACCACCGACCTCTCCGTCGACATGCCCGTCGCCGCCCTCCGCGCCGTCTCCCACGACCCCGCCTGCAAACACCTCCTCACCCTCCGCGACGGCCGCAAGATGACCGCCGTCCAACTCCAGATGGAGTACCTCGAACAGTCCCGCAAATACGTCGAAGACCGCTTCGGCGCCGACGTCGACGAGATGACCAAGGACGTCCTCGACCGCTGGGAATCCGTCCTCCACCGCCTCGGCGACGACCCCATGCAGCTCTCCCGCGAACTCGACTGGGTCGCCAAACTCTCCCTCCTCGAGAGCTACCGCGAACGCGACGGCCTCGACTGGTCCCACCCCCGCCTCCAGCTCGTCGACCTCCAGTACACCGACATCCGCCCCGAGAAGGGCCTCTACAACCGCCTGGTCACCCGCGACCGCATCGAGCGCATCGCCACCGAGGACGAGGTCCAGGCGGCCATCGAGGACCCTCCGGAGGACACCCGCGCCTACTTCCGCGGCCGCTGCCTGCGGCAGTACGCCGAATCCGTCGCCGCCGCCTCCTGGGACTCCGTCATCTTCGACGTCCCGGGCCGCGAGTCCCTCCAGCGCGTCCCCACGCTCGAACCTCTGCGCGGCACCAAGCAGCACGTGGGCGGCCTCCTGGACCGCTGCCGCACGGCGGCCGAACTCGTCCAGACGCTCACCGGACAAGGCTGACCCGCCGCACGTTCGTGACCACTTTGCCCGTTTCACAGCTTCGCGGAACGGCGATAACCCCAGCAGGCCCCCGCGCCGTCGAGGCAGCCAAATCCACTCGACGTCGGTGATCGGAGATAGGCTTGGGGGACCGGCGAAGTGGGAGGTAAGCATGGCCACGAAGGACAACTCGGGCGGTCAGAAGCAGGCCCCGCGGCGTACCGAAGAGGTCGAGGAGACCCAGGCCGCACCCGATGAGGAAGTCCAGGAGCGCCAGGAAAAGCTCTCGGACGATGTCGATGCAATTCTGGACGAAATCGACGAAGTTCTCGAAGAGAACGCAGAGGAATTCGTGCGCGGTTTCGTCCAAAAAGGGGGCCAGTAGGCATATGTCTACATAAAACGGACAGGAGAAAATCGAATAATTCGGATTTTGCGGCCATTTTCTTGATGGTCGGCCCGGAGAATTCGAAACTCTGTGCGAGGCGGTGGGTGGGGGCAGTAGGGTTTGGCCTGTGGAAGGAAAAGAATGCCGCGACTGCGGCCAGGTCAAACCCGCTGCCGAGTTCTGGAAGCGCAAAGCTTCCGAGGACGGGTTGGCGCTGTACTGCAAGGAGTGCTTCGGCCTCCGGAATGCGGCCAGCGGCCGCAAGCGTGCGGCGGCACAGGGAAGAGTCATGCGGCCCTACCGAAGATGGTCGGCCGTTCCGGAGGGCATGAAATATTGCCCCCGCTGTCAAGAGACCAAAGCGGTATCGGAGTTCGGGCGTAACCGGGCGGGCAGGTCCGGGCTCGGCAGCTATTGCAAGCCGTGCTGGACGATCGTGGTGGCTGAGAACAAGCGGCGCAACCACGGCAGTGAGCGCAACTACCTGCTCAAACTTCGGTACGGCGTCACCGCCGACGAAGTCGACGCACAACTGCGCAGCCAGAGCGGCGTCTGCGTGATCTGTCTCCGGGCCGCCGCCAAGCATGTGGACCACGACCACATGACGGGCCTTTTCCGTGCACTGTTGTGTTTCCGGTGTAATGGTGCGCTCGGACAGTACGACGACGATCCATGGCGAATGCGGGAGTCCGCCGACTACCTGGAAGGGCGCAGTTCCCATTCGCGGGCGATGATGCTCGAACTGGGGGTGGTGGTCATCGACGGTCATGCGCGTCGACTCGTGCGGCGGCTGCCTCGGCAGGGCACCGCACGCGATGACCACTTGCGGGAGCGGTACGGACTCGGCGAGGCGGAGGTCGAGAATCTCAAGCGGGTGCAGCGTGGTTACTGCGCGATCTGCCGCGATCGCGCGGCTGAGCACGTCGATCACGATCATGTGACTGGTGCGGTCCGTGGCGTCCTCTGTGGTGGCTGCAACACGGGGATGGGGCAGCTGGATGACGATCCGGTGTCGCTGCGCCGGGCGGCGGACTACGTGCAGGGCAGGCTGATCATGCGGCTGCCCGCGGCGGACGGCGGCGTGCGGTTCTCGTTCACGTGGCCGGACGTCGATCCCGCGACGGTTCCCGTGGACGGCTGGGAGCCGTACAGGGCGGCCGATGGCGCGCATCGGCGTCTTCTCCTGGAGTGGGAGGGGCGCATGGAGGAGCAGCCCGGTCTGAGGTTCGCGGTGAGCCTCTCCACCCGGTGCCGTCGGGAAGTGTTGATGCCTGGTGCGCAGGCGGTGTTTCCGAGGCTGGTGGCGGCGGCGGTGTCGCGCTGAGGAAGGCCGCCCTGGACGGCCCGGTCATGCGTCGTTGAGTGCGTCCAGGTGGGCGGCGTGGGCGTTGGCGACGGGGAGGCCGGCGGGCGGTATGGGGATTCCTCCTGCCAGGCGGCACCAGGCGAAGCCGAGGCCGGCGGCGGCGCCGAGGATTCTGAGGGTGGTGTCGGGGTCGTCGCTGGTGGGGGTGGGCCAGAGTTCGCGCAGGTAGTGGGTCTCGTCGTCGAGGATCTCGGTGAGCAGGGCGCGGAGTTCGGGGTCGAGCCAGCGGCCGACGGGGGTGGCGAGGTCGGGGCGGTAGGCGGCGATGTCGGCGGCGAGGAGGGCCGTGGCGGCGTGGCGGGGTTCGGTGTAGGTGGTCTGGTCTTCGGGGTCGCCGCAGGCCGGGGTGAGGGCGGTGGCGAGGTCGTAGAAGGCGAGCTGGAGGGCTTCGCCGGGGGCTGAGTCGGCGAAGAGGCTGGCGAAGAGGGGTGCGGGGCAGCGGCGGCGCCATTCGCGTTCGAGGACGTGGTCGCCGTAGGGGAGTGCGCGGTGGTCGAGGGCGGGGTTGGCCTGGAGGGGTTCGATCATGGAGAGCAGGGCGGAGGCGCGGACGCGGAAGCGGGTGTCGTCGCGGAGGGCCTGGGCCGTCATGACCATGCAGCGGATGAGTTGGGCGGCGGCGTCGGCGCGGCCGGCGCGGAGGCGTTCGGCGTAGAGGCCGATGAGGGTGTGGAGGGGTGGGGGCGGGAGCCAGCGGAGGCGGCCGTGGTCGGCGGGGGTGGCGGGGGCGGGGGCGAGGTGGGGTTCCCAGAGGTCGAGGAGGCCGAGTTCGGGGTCGAAGAGGGGGACGGCGGCGCACCAGAGGAGGGTGCTCCAGGTGGCGGCGATGGTGCTGGGGGTGCCGTGGAGGAAGTGGCTGAGGCCGAGGGGGTAGTCGGCGGGTGGTGCGTGGGCGGCTTCGGAGAGGACGGAGCGGAGGCGGTAGGTGAGGGCGCCGGATAGGGGTTTGCCGACCATGGCGAGGGGTGGGCCGTAGTCGGTGAGGTAGTCGGCGCCGGTGGGGAGGATCTCGGCGGGGATGGGGGGTGGGGTGGGGCCGGGGGCGGCGTTCTGGCGTAGGTGGGCGGCCTGTGGTGGCGGGGAGGGGAACCAGCGGCCGTCGGCGGGGTGCCAGCGGTACCAGCGGCGCCAGGCGGCGTAGAGCCACCAGCTGTGGTCGGGGAGGGTGAGGAGGCGGGGTTGGAGGGCCTGGCGGCGTTGGAGCGGGGTGGCGGCGGGCCACCAGGGGGCGGTGACGGCGGCGTGGGTTTCGTGTTCGGCGGTGGTGAAGGGGTCGGCGCCGTCGGGGAGGACGATGTCCTCTTCGGTGACGGGTGCGCGGTACGAGGGGCGGCGCGGCGGCCAGCCGGGTTGGCCGGGCGCGCTCGGCCATGTCGGTTGCCCGAGGGGGCTCGGCCAGCCCGGCTGGCCAGGGGGTCCCAACACCACGCCGTCATCGTAGTGGGCGGTGGTGGGTTCGCCGTGGGCGGAGGGCGTGCGGATCACGTGGCATGCGCCGGGCGCTCGTTGAACAGTAGGGTCTGAGTGGTCAGCGCCGGTGGTCCTGTGGTGGGGCCGCCGGTGCCATGGTGGAGGGAAGGAGTCGCGTGGCGTCCCACGATCGACACACCGGGCGGCTGCCGGGGCTGTTCGCGAGCCCCGATACGTCGTCGTTCACGGAGTTCCTTGGGGCTTACAGTCCGCAGTCGCTGCCGGGGCGGCGGTCGTTGCCGGCGGGTCCGTCGGGGTTCTCGGAGCACGACATTCCCCATGCCACGACGATCGTTGCGGTGACGTTCCCGGGCGGCGTGGTGATGGCGGGTGACCGGCGGGCGACGGCGGGGAACGTGATCGCGTCGCGGGACATCGAGAAGGTGTTCCGGGCGGACGAGTTCTCGGCGATCGCGATGGCCGGTACGGCCGGGATCGGGATGGAGCTGATCCGGTTGTTCCAGGTGGAGCTGGAGCATTACGAGAAGCGGGAGGGGCGGACGCTCTCGGTGGAGGGCAAGGCGAATCGGCTGGCGACGCTGGTGCGCGGGAATCTGGGCATGGCGATGCAGGGGCTGGCGGTGGTGCCGCTGTTCGCGGGCTTCGACGAGGAGCGCGGTGAGGGGCGGATCTTCTCGTACGATCCGGCGGGCGGCCGGTACGAGGAGCGCGAGTTCCATTCGATCGGTTCGGGTTCGGTGTTCGCGCGGGGTGCGCTGAAGAAGCTGTTCCGTGCGGATCTGTCGGCGGAGGATGCGGCGCTGGTGTGCGTGCAGGCGCTGTACGACGCGGCCGATGACGATTCGGCGACGGGCGGGCCGGATCTGGTGCGCCGGATCTTCCCGTTGGTGGCGGTGGTGGACGCCGATGGTTACCGGAGGCTCGGCGAGGACGAGGTGGGCGCGCTGGCCCAGGCCGTGGTCGACGGACGTAACGACTCGCCGGGCGGTCCGACCGCCCCGCTGCGATAGAAGGGATCGAGACCGGTGTCCATGCCGTTCTATGTGTCGCCCGAACAGCAGATGAAGGACAAGGCGGACTATGCGCGTAAGGGGATCGCGCGTGGCCGTAGTGTCGTGGTGCTGCAGTACGACGACGGCATCCTGTTCGTGGCGGACAATCCGTCGCGTGCGCTGCACAAGATCAGTGAGATCTATGACCGGATCGCGTTCGCGGCGGTGGGGAAGTACAACGAGTTCGAGAATCTGCGGCTGGGCGGTGTCCGGTACGCGGATGTGAACGGTTACCAGTACGACCGTCGTGATGTGACGGCGCGGGGGCTGGCGAACGTGTACGCGCAGTCGCTGGGGACGATCTTCACGGAGACGAACAAGCCGTACGAGGTGGAGCTGGTCGTCGCGGAGGTGGGTGACGACGCGGAGACGGATCAGATCTACCGGCTGACGTTCGATGGTTCGGTGGCCGATGAGCACGGCTATGTGGCCATGGGCGGTCAGGCCGATGCGGTGGCGCAGGTGCTGAAGGACCGGTACCGGGAGGGGATGCCGCTGGCGGAGGCGCTGCGGGTGGCGGTGCGTGCGCTGGAGGCGCAGGACGCGGACCGGCATCTGGAGGCGAAGTCGCTGGAGGTGGCGGTGCTGGACCGGAATCGGGAGCATCGGCTGTTCAAGGCGCTGACGGCGGAGCGGATCGGGCGGCTGCTGAACGAGGCGGAGGACGGGGGCGCCGGCTCGGCGGGTGCCTCTGGTGCGTCGGAGGGGTCGGCTTCGTCGGACGAGGACGGGTGAGCGTCGCCTAGGGCGGGCCGGTGTCCGGTGCCGCGGGCGTTCGCGAGGTTCACGAAGTACGCGGGTACTCGGGGTACGCGAGTGCGCGGCGTACGCGGAGTTCGTGACGTTGGTGTGAAGGGGTCTGCCGTGCCGGCGGGCCCCTTCACGCATTGATCTACAACGTAAAGGCAGCGGGTGGTGTGCGCGTACACGTTCCGCGGCGCCGGATGTCCGTCTCCCGCGTTCCATGGAAACCAGGGGCACCAGAGACTGCCAAGACGGTGTCCGGGCGCATAGGCTCGCGGTGTGGACAGGCGCATTTTCGGGCTTGAGAACGAGTACGGCGTCACCTGTACCTTCCGCGGGCAGCGGCGGTTGTCACCCGACGAGGTGGCCCGCTACCTGTTCCGCCGGGTGGTGTCGTGGGGCCGGAGCAGCAACGTCTTCCTGCGCAACGGCGCGCGGCTCTACCTGGACGTGGGAAGCCATCCGGAGTACGCCACGCCGGAGTGCGACAGCGTGGTGGACCTGGTGACGCACGACAAGGCCGGCGAGCGGATCCTCGAGGGGCTGCTGGTGGACGCCGAGCGGCGGCTGCGCGAGGAGGGCATCGCCGGGGACATCTACCTGTTCAAGAACAACACCGATTCGGCCGGCAACTCCTACGGGTGCCACGAGAACTATCTGGTGGGGCGGCACGGGGAGTTCGGGCGGCTGGCCGACGTGCTGATCCCGTACCTGGTGACGCGGCAGATCATCTGCGGTGCGGGCAAGGTGCTGCAGACGCCGCGCGGCGCGGTGTACTGCGTGTCGCAGCGGGCGGAGCACATCTGGGAGGGGGTCTCGTCGGCGACGACGCGGTCCCGGCCGATCATCAACACGCGGGACGAGCCGCACGCGGACGCGGAGCGGTTCCGGCGGCTGCACGTGATCGTGGGTGACTCGAACATGAGCGAGACCACGATGCTGCTGAAGGTCGGGGCGACCGATCTGGTGCTGCGGATGATCGAGGCCGGGGTGGTGATGCGCGATCTGACGCTGGAGAACCCGATCCGGGCGATCCGGGAGGTCAGCCATGACATGACCGGGCGGCGGAAGGTGCGGCTGGCGAACGGCCGGGAGGCCAGCTCGCTGGAGATCCAGAAGGAGTACTTCGGGAAGGCGAAGGACTTCGTGGACCGGCGCGGCGGCGACGAGGTCACGATGCGGGTGCTGGATCTGTGGGAGCGGGCGCTGCGCGCGGTCGAGACCGGTGATCTGGATCTGGTGTCGCGCGAGATCGACTGGGTGACGAAGTACAAGCTGATCGAGCGGTACCGGCGGAAGTACGATCTGCCGCTGTCGTCGCCGCGGGTGGCGCAGCTGGATCTGGCGTACCACGATGTGCATCGCAGCCGCGGGCTGTACTACCTGCTGGAGAAGCGGGGGTCGGTGGAGCGGGTGGCGAAGGATCTGGCGATCTTCGAGGCGAAGTCGGTCCCGCCGCAGACGACGCGGGCGCGGCTGCGGGGCGAGTTCATCCGGCGGGCGCAGGAGAAGCGGCGTGACTTCACGGTCGACTGGGTGCATCTGAAGTTGAACGACCAGGCGCAGCGGACGGTGCTGTGCAAGGACCCGTTCCGTTCGGTGGACGAGCGCGTGGACAAGCTGATCTCCGGTATGTGAGGCCGGGGGAGCGTGGGCGGAGAGGTCGTGCGGCGGTTCCGGGGCGGTGGTGACGCTCCGGGGCCGCCGCGTGACCGTTTTGGTGATGTGCCCGGTGAGTCGGGGGCTACCGGCCGGTAGTTCCGGGTAGGGTGTGCGCTCGGACGTTCACTCCCCGAAGGACGCGCACCCCCCGAAGGACGCGAATGAGCCTGAGCCGTCGACTCTCCGTGCTGCCCGCGGCCGCCGTGCTGGCCGTTCCGCTGCTGCTGGCGGGCGGGTGTTCGCTGTGGTCGGACGATGTCGGGGTGGCGGTGAAGGGCGACTTCGGTTCCCGCCCGGACGTGTCGTTCCCCAAGGAGGCTCCGGGTGAGGGCCTGGCGGTGGAGACGGTCCACGAGGGGAAGGGCGCGGCGGCGGCCAAGGGCGACCTGGTGGTGGCCGACTACGTGGGCTACCGGTGGAGCAAGGACGGCAGCAAGCTGCTGGCCAGCAGCTACAACTCGGGCAAGCCGGGGGCGTTCCCGACCGGGCGGCTGGTGCCGGGGCTGGACAAGGCGCTGCAGGGGGCGAAGGCGGGCAGCCGGGTGGTGGCCAGGATCCCGCCGAAGGACGGGTACGGCGACAAGGGCGCGACGCAGCACCAGGTGGGTGCCGGTGACACGCTGGTGTACGTGCTGGACGTGCGCGCGGTGTACGCGAAGGCGGCGGCGGCCAAGGGCGCGAGCCGGCCGCTGAACGATCCGCGGCTGCCGAAGGTCGGTGCGGCCGGGCCGGGCGGGGCGCCCGCGGTGACGGTGCCGAGGACGGCCGCGCCGGGGCGGCTGGAGGTCCGGACCCTGGTGCAGGGCGGCGGCGCGGAGATCCGCAAGGGGCAGCTGCTGGCGCTGCAGTACGTGGGCGTGTTCTGGCGGGACGGGAAGGCGTTCGACTCGTCGTACAAGTCGGGCCGCCCGTACGCCGCGACGATCGGTACCGGTCAGGTCATGAAGGGCTGGGACCAGGCGCTGGTGGGGCAGCGGGTCGGGAGCCGGCTGCTGCTGGTGGTGCCGCCGGCGCTCGGGTACGGGGCGAAGGGCCTGCCGCAGGCGGGGATCAAGGGGACGGACACGCTGGTGTTCGTCGTCGACGTCCTCGGCGCGCACTGAGCCGGGGAGTCCCGCTGTTCCGTCCGGCCGTTCTATAGGGCAGGCTGGTTGTTCTTAGAATGGCCCGGTGGAGGACATCGAGGCGATCGCCGTTCTGCAGGATCCGCTGCGGCGGCGGCTGTACGCGTATGTGGGGGCCCAGGGCCACGAGGTGAGCCGGAACGAGGCCGCCGAGGCGGCGGGCGTCCAGCGCACGCTGGCGGCGTTCCATCTGGACAAGCTGGTCGAGGCGGGGCTGCTGGAGACGGTGAGCCGGCGGCTGACGGGCCGGTCGGGCCCGGGGGCGGGGCGGCCGGCGAAGCTGTACCGCCGCGCGCCGGGGGAGCGGGCGGTGTCGCTGCCGCCGCGCGACTACCGGACGGCCGCCGAGCTGCTGGCCGAGACCGCGGAGGCGGCCGGGCTGGACGAGGAGCTGCGGGCCGCGGCCCGGCGGCAGGGGCGGGCGCTGCGCGGCGGGGAGCCGCCGTGCGGCGCCTCGGGTGATCCGGGGGCTCCGGGAGATCTGGGGGACGTCGCCCGGCTGCTGGAGCGGCGCGGGTACGAACCGCACGCGGACGGTGCGGTGCTGCGCATGCGCAACTGCCCGTTCGACGCCCTGTCGGAGCGCTTCCCGCCGCTGGTGTGCGGGATGAACCTGGCGCTTCTGGAGGGGCTTCTGGAAGGTGCCGAGGGTGTCCGGGTGCGGATCGACGCGCGGCCCGGGTGGTGCTGCACGGTGGTCGAGCCTTCTAAAAACAATGAAGATTGACATAGAAGCGGGACGCGTGGTGGGGTGAGCACCATGCCTTCCACTTCTCCGGCGCCCCCGGCGCCCGCCCACCACCTCGCCCAGTTCAACGTGGGCACGATGAAGCACCCCCTCGACGACCCCCGGATGGCGGAGTTCAGCGCGCTCCTGGACCCGGTCAACGCGCTGGCCGACGCCGCGCCCGGATTCGTGTGGCGGCTGGTGGAGGAGGGGGAGGCCGACGCGACCGGCCTGCGCCCGGCCGGCCCCGACGTGATCATCAACTTCTCGGTGTGGGAGAGCCGGGAGGCGCTGTGGGACTACGTGTACCGCAGCGCCCACCTGGAGGTGCTGCGCCGCCGCCGCGAGTGGTTCCGGCGGCACGTCGAGGCGCACCTGGTGATGTGGTGGATCCCGGCCGGGCACGTCCCGACCGTGGCGGAGGGCATGGAACGGCTCGCGCTGCTGCGCGCCGAGGGCCCGTCGCCGCGCGCGTTCACCTTCCGCGAGACCTACAGCCCCGACGGCGCCCTCGTCCCCTCCTGACCGCGTCCCGTCCTGACCGCGCCCCGTCCCGGCCGGGCGGTCTCGGCCTCTCGGCCCCTCGGCCGGGACGGGCGCGGCGCTACAGCAGGGTGGCGGTGTGGCGGCCGGCGGCGGCCGCGGTGAGGAAGTAGGGGAGGTCCTCGTCCAGGCGGCGGCCCATCGTCGACAGCCGCACGCCCCACTCCTTCTCCGCCGCCGCGAGCTCGTCGCGCAGCCCGTGCACGGCGACCGGGACGAGCTCGTGCCGGTCGCCGAGCGCGGCGGCCTCGCCCGCCACCCGGGCGCCGAACTCGCCGCCCAGCTCGGGCACCGGGATCTGCGCGCGGGCCAGCGCGACCCGCCCGTAGGCGGTGAGGCTGTGGTGGGAGACGCCGATGTGCCGCTCCCGCCGGTCGCCCTCGCTGACCCGCAGGGAGCCGACGGGCCGGCCGGACAGGACGGCCGCCGCGTTGATCGCCTCGCCGGCCGACACGCCCGAGAAGCCCCACTTCGTTCCGGTGCCGAGGTTGCCCGGGCCCTGCGCGAGGACGATCACCTCGGCGTCCAGTACCAGCCGCGCCGCCAGCATCCCGGTGTGGACGGTCACCGCCTCCAGGTCGCCGCCGAACGCCTGGCCGGCCGTGACGGTGGCGGCCAGCGCCCCCGCGTCCTTCAGCCGGGCGACCGACATCGAGAACCAGGACGGCAGCGCCCCGCCGTCCGGCATGACGTACACCACCCGGGTGCCCGGCCGCGCGGCCAGCAGCCCCGCCAGGATCGGCGGCAGCGCCGAGTGCAGGTCGGCGACGACCACCGGCGTCCCGTCCAGGGAGTCGGCGTCGCGCAGCAGCGCGTGGTGGGGGGAGTCCTGCTCGTCGGCGCCCAGCACCGTCGCCTGCAGCGGCGTGTAGCGGGCCTTCACCAGGTGGCCGGGGCCGGCCGGGTCGGGCGGCAGCCGGTCGGGGATCGCGACGACCATCGCGTAGCCGCCCGTCCCCAGTCCCATCGCCAAGGCCGTAGTGTTGAGCAGGACGGTGTCGCCCGGCTCGGGCCGCCCCACGAGCGCGGGGTACGCCAGGGCCCGGTGCGCCCCGTCGCCCCCGATCGTGACGTCCAGTTCGACCGCCCCCGGCCACTCCCGGCGGACGCTTTCCACGGTGCCTTTACGCCATCGGATCACCAGGAAACGGTAGCGTCCAGGCGCCGGGCAGGGTGGGATGGACGGCGTTCGGTGGCGCGGGTCGCCTTACAGCAAGGGTTCGCCGACGGAGAGGTGGTGGCGAAGTGTCGCGGCGCAAGACCGAGCGCCTGCTCAACCTGGTGGTGTGCCTGCTGGCCACGCGGCGCTACCTGACGGCCGAGCAGATCAGGCGGGCGGTGCCGGGCTACCCCGACTCCGACGAGGCGTTCAAGCGGATGTTCGAGCGCGACAAGGAGGAGCTGCGCGAGCTGGGCGTCCCGCTGGAGGTGGGCAGCGACCAGCAGGGCGGCGGCGGTGAGGAGATCGGCTACCGGATCCCGCCGCAGGCGTACGAGCTGCCCGACCTGCACCTCACCCCGGACGAGGCCGCGGTGCTGGGCCTGGCCGCCCGGGTGTGGCAGCGCGCCAGCATGGCCGACGCCGCCTCCGGGGCGCTGCTGAAGCTGCGCGCCGCCGGGGTGGAGACCGACGCCACCACCGCGGTGGGCATCGAGCCGCGCGTCGGCACCGAGGACCCGTCGTTCCCCGCGCTGTGGGAGGCGGTCCGCGACGGCCGTCCGGTGACCTTCGGGTACCAGGGCGTGGGCCGCACCTCCGCGGCCCGCCGGCATCTGGAGCCGTGGGGCGTGGTCAGCCGCCGCGGCCGCTGGTACGTCGTCGGCCACGACCGCGACCGCGGCCAGACCCGCGTGTTCCGGCTCAGCCGCATCATCGGCGAGGTGCGCCCCGACGGCCCGCCCGGCACGGTGACCGTGCCCGCTGGCGTGGACGTGCGGCGCCTCGCCTTCGACATGGGCGACCCGGTCACCGAGCCGCGCCCGGCCGCCGTGCGGCTGCGGACCGGCGCCGCGCAGGGGCTGCGGCGCTGGGCCCGCGACGTCCGCCCGTCCGGGGAGGGCGGCTGGGACGGCTGGGACGAGGCGACGCTGACTTTCCGCGACGTCGACCGGTTCGCGCCGTACCTGGCCCGGTTCGCCGACGACGTGGTGGTCCTCGACCCGCCCGACCTGCGGGAGGCGGTCATCCAGCAGCTCAAGGCGATCCTGGCGGCGGCCCCCGACGAGGGCCGCGCCGGCGACGGCGACATGGACAAGGCGGCGACATGAACACCACGGCGGCCGGCAAGGGCAAGGGCGCCTCCACCACCTCCACCGACCGGCTGGGCCGGCTGCTGGCCCTGGTGCCGTACGTGATCAGCCGCGACTCGGTGGCGCTGGAGGAGGCCGCCGCCGCGTTCGGGGTGACCGAGAAGCAGCTGATCGACGACCTGAACCTGCTGTGGTGCGTGGAGCTGCGGGCGCCCGACCCGTACTGCCCGATCGACCTGTCCTACGAGGGCGGCGAGATCATCGTGACCGAGGCCGAGTCGATCGCCCGGCCGCTGCGGCTGAAGGTGGACGAGGCCAGCGCGCTGCTGGTGGCGCTGCGGATGCTGGCGGGGATCCCCGACCTGCAGGACCGCGACGCGCTCAGCCGGGTGATCGCCAAGCTGGAGGCGGCGGCCGGCGCGGCCGCCGCGGTCAGCAGCCAGGTGGCCGTGGAGGTCGACGCGCGCGGCGAGACGCTCGGGCTGCTGCGCGGCGCGATCGGCGCCGGCCGGCGCGTCCACCTGTCGTACTACGTGCCCGCCCGCGACGAGAACACCGAGCGGGACGTGGACCCGATGCGGCTGCTGGTGGTGGAGGGCAACACCTACCTGGAGGGCTGGTGCCGCCGCGCCGAGGCGGTCCGGCTGTTCCGGCTCGACCGCGTCAGCGGCCTCACCGTCCTCGACACGCCCGCCGAGGTGCCCGCCGGCGCCGAGCCCCGCGACGTCGACGCCGGGCTGTTCCGGCCCTCGCCCGACGACGTGCGGGCGACGCTGGAGCTGACCCCGCAGGGCCGCTGGGTCGCCGACTACTACCCGTGCGAGAGCGTCGAGGAGCTGGGGGAGGGGCGGCTGCGGATCGTGCTGCGCACCCCCGACACCCGCTGGGTGCGCGGGCTGGCGATGCGGCTCGGCGACCAGGGCCGCATCACCGCCCCCGCCGACCTGGCCGGCGCCGTCCGCGCCGACGCCGCGCGCGCCCTCGCGCAGTACGACACGGTTTGAGGTTTTCGGCTACCGTGGCGGGCGTGGCGTGGGCTGGGGTGTCGGTGGTGCTGGGCCTTCTCGGCCTGGCCGTCCTCGCGGTGTGCTCGTTCCGGGTCTACCTCGGCGTGCGGCGCCTGGGGCGTGAACTGGAGCGGGCCAGGCGGAGACTCGGCCCCCAACATTCCGCGCTGCGCGATGAACTCCGAAACCTGCAGGAAGCCCATGAGGCGCAGGAGCCGGACGACGGCGTACGATCGTCGTAAGTACCACGCTGCTGAAGAGGACTCTCCATGCCGAACATCGGGACCCCCGAGCTGCTCATCATCCTTGTGGCCGTGCTGCTGATCTTCGGATCGGCCAAGCTGCCGCAGCTGGCCCGCTCGCTGGGCAAGTCGGCCCGGATCCTTAAGGCCGAGACCAAGGGCCTGCGCGAGGACGACAAGGACGAGGACGCCGACACCGCCGCCCCGGCCCAGGCGCAGGCTCCCGCGGGCGACGCCCGCGAGCGCGCCGCCCGCCTGCGCGAGGAGGCTGCCCGCCTGGAGAGCGAGGCCGGTGCCCAGGAGCCGCGCCGCCAGGGCGCCCTGCCGTCCGGTGAGGCCATCGAGGGCGTGCCGGTCTCGGACTACCGCACCCGCAAGACCTCCTGACCCCGTCCCGCCCCCGCCACGAACGGACCGGCCCCCAGACCCCAGAGTGCCCATGAAGAAGCTCACGACGCGTCAGGCCGCCGATCCCGAGGGCCGCATGCCCCTCATGGACCACCTGCGCGAGCTGCGCAACCGGCTGATCAAGGCGCTGCTGGCGCTGCTGGTCGGCACCGTCATCGGCTGGATCTTCTTCTCGCCGGTGTGGGACTTCCTCAAGGAGCCCTACTGCGCCCTGCCGGCGTCCAAGGACCTCAACGGGAAGTGCTCCCTGGTGGTCAACGGGATCTTCTCCTCGTTCTTCCTGCGGCTGAAGATCGCGTTCATCCTGGGGCTGGTGATCTCCTCACCGGTCTGGCTGTTCCAGCTGTGGGCGTTCGTCGCGCCCGGCCTGTACCGCAAGGAGCGCCGCTGGACGTACCTGTTCATGGGCGTGGCGATCCCGCTGTTCTTCGTCGGCACCGCGCTGGCCTACGTCACCGTCGACAAGGGCCTGTCGATCTTCCTGGGGTTCGTGCCCGACGACGTGGCCGCGCTGATCACCGTCGACCACTACCTCGGCTACGTGCTGGCGATGCTGCTGGTGTTCGGGCTGACGTTCGAGCTGCCGCTGTTCGTGGTCATCCTGAACCTGGCCGGGGTGCTCAGCTCGGCCCGCATCCGCAAGGCGCAGCGGATGATCATCTTCGGGATCTTCGTCTTCGCGGCCGTCGCCACCCCCAGCGCCGACCCGTTCACCATGCTGGCGCTGGCGCTGCCGACGGTGCTGCTGTTCGAGGTCGCCGCGTTCCTGGCGTTCCTGAACGACCGGCGCCGCGCCCGCCGCCCCGACCCGTACGCCGGCCTGTCCGACGACGAGGCGTCCCCGCTCGACCTGGAGAGCATCGACGCCGAACTGGAGAAGGGCATGCGGGGCGACGGCGCCGGGTCCGTCCTGGATGCCGAGAAGGACGGCCGGCTCGAGAAGCAGTAGGGCCCGAATTGGGAATCGGGCCGGTCGAAACCGTAGGCTCGACGTATGACCACCCCCGACACGCAGTCGGCCGCCGGCACGTCCCCGGCGCAGCGGTACGCGGCCTACCGGAAGCGCACCGACGGAAACGGCCCGGCCCTGCTGGACTTCCAGACCCTCTACGACTTCGCCCTGGACCCGTTCCAGATCGAGGCGTGCCGGGCCCTGGAGGGCGGCAGCGGCGTCCTGGTCGCCGCGCCCACCGGCTCCGGCAAGACCGTGGTGGGGGAGTTCGCCGTCCACCTGGCCCTCACCGGCGGCGCCAAGTGCTTCTACACCACGCCGATCAAGGCGCTGTCCAACCAGAAGTACGCCGACCTCGTCAGCCGCTACGGCGCCGAGAAGGTCGGCCTCCTCACCGGTGACAACAGCGTCAACGGCGAGGCCCCGATC
Source organism: Actinomadura sp. 21ATH (assembly GCF_041951345.1). Lineage (NCBI taxonomy): Bacteria > Bacillati > Actinomycetota > Actinomycetes > Streptosporangiales > Thermomonosporaceae > Actinomadura > Actinomadura sp. 21ATH. Next base: position 15,945 of record NZ_JBGNUR010000027.1, read on the forward strand.
GTCGTCATGACGACCGAGGTGCTGCGGAACATGCTGTACGCGGGGTCGCAGACCCTGGCCGGGCTGGCGTTCGTGGTGATGGACGAGGTCCACTACCTGGCCGACCGGTTCCGCGGCGCCGTCTGGGAAGAAGTGATCATCCACGTTCCGGAGTCGGTCCGGATCGTGGCGCTGTCGGCGACCGTCAGCAACGCCGAGGAGTTCGGCGAGTGGCTGCAGGCCGTCCGCGGCGACACCGCCGTGATCGTCGACGAGCACCGACCCGTGCCGCTGTTCCAGCACATGCTGGTCGGCACCCGCCTGTACGACCTGTTCGTCGACACCGGCCGCAAGGGCGACCGGCAGGCGAGGATCAACCCGCAGCTGCAGCGGATGGCGGTGGAGGAGGTCCGCCGCGCCAAGGTCAACCAGGGCCGCCGCACCGGCCGCCGCCGCGCGCCGCGCCCGCAGCGGTTCCGGCCGCCCGCCCGGCCCGACGTGATCGAGCGGCTCGAGCGGGCCGGGCTGCTGCCCGCGATCACGTTCGTGTTCAGCCGCGCCGGCTGCGACGCCGCCGTCCTGCAGTGCCTGAACGCCAACCTGCGGCTCACCTCCAAGGAGGAGGCCGAGGAGATCGCCGCGCACGTGGAGCTGCGCACCGCCGACATCGCCCGCGACGACCTGCGCGTCCTCGGCTACGACGACTTCCTGGCCGGGCTGGAACGCGGCATCGCCGCCCACCACGCCGGGATGCTCCCCACGTTCAAGGAGATCGTCGAGGAGCTGTTCACCCGCGGGCTGATCAAGGCGGTGTTCGCCACCGAGACGCTCGCCCTCGGCATCAACATGCCCGCCCGCACCGTGCTGATCGAGAAGCTCGACAAGTGGAACGGCGAGGCCCACGTCGACCTCACCCCCGGCGAGTACACCCAGCTGACCGGCCGCGCCGGGCGCCGCGGCATCGACGTCGAGGGCCACGCGGTCGTCATCTGGAGCCCCAGCGTCGACCCCAACTCCGTCGCCGGGCTCGCCGGCACCCGCACCTACCCGCTCAACTCCAGCTTCCGGCCCTCGTACAACATGGCCGTCAACCTCGTCGGCGCCGTCGGCGTCGAGCGTGCCCGGAACCTGCTGGAGGAGTCGTTCGCCCAGTTCCAGGCCGACCGCGCCGTGGTCGGGCTGGCGCGGCAGGTCCGCAAGAACGAGGAGGCCCTGGCCGGGTACGCCAAGGCCGCCGAATGCCACCTCGGCGACTTCATGGAGTACGCCGGGCTCCGCCGCCGCCTGTCGGACCGCGAGGCCGAGCTGTCGCGGGAGCGGTCGACCGAGCGGCGCGCCGAGGCCGCCCGCTCCCTGGAGCACCTGCGGCCCGGCGACGTGATCCTGGTGCCGTCCGGGCGCCGCTCCGGGCTCGCGGTCGTGCTGGACCCGGGGCTGGGCCGCCGTTCCGACGGGCCCGCACCGCTCGTCCTGACGATCAGCCGGTCGGTGCAGCGGCTGTCGATCCAGGACTTCCCGCGCCCGGTGGAGCCGGTCGAGCGGATCCGCATCCCCAAGTCGTTCAGCCCCCGCAACCCGCAGGCCCGCCGCGACCTGGCCAGCACGCTGCGCGCCAAGGTCCCCGACGACGTCCGGGAGCGGCGCCGGCACCGTGACACGCCCGCCGCCGACGACGCCGAGATCGCACGGCTGCGCGCCGAGCTGCGCGAGCACCCCGTGCACGGCTGCGACAAGCGCGAGGACCACGCCCGCTGGGCCGAGCGCTACTTCCGGCTCGAGCGCGAGACCGAGCAGCTGCGCCGCCGCGTCGAGGGCCGCTCGCAGGTCATCGCCCGCACCTTCGACCGCGTCTGCGCCGTGCTGGAGCAGCTCGGCTATCTGGCCGGCGACACCGTCACCGACGAGGGCCGCCGCCTCGGCCGCATCTACAACGAGCTGGACCTGCTGACCGCCGAGAGCCTCCGCGAGGGCGTCTGGGAGAAGCTCGACCACGCCGAGCTGGCCGCGTGCGTGTCGGCGCTGGTGTTCGAGTCCCGCCAGCCCGACGACGCCGCCCCGCCCAAGACCCCGACCGGCCCCACCCGCGACGCCCTCGCCGCGATGGTCCGGCTGTGGGGCGAGCTGGACGGCGTCGAGAAGGACAACCGGGTCTCGTTCCTGCGCGAGCCCGACCTGGGTTTCGCGTGGACGGCGTACCAGTGGGCCAAGGGCCAGGACCTCGACGAGGTGCTGCTGGAGACCGGCATGACCGCCGGCGACTTCGTCCGCGCCGTCAAGCAGCTGCTGGACCTGCTCGGCCAGGTCGCCGACGCCGCCCCGCCCAACAGCCACATCCGCAAGACCGCCCGCCGCGCCATGGACTCCATGCGCCGCGGCGTCGTGGCCTACTCGTCGGTCGCCTGAGGACGGCCTCTGCCGCCCCGGGCGGCGCTAGCGCGTGACGGCCGGCTCCCCGGTCCCGGTTCCGCGGCGGTCGCCGCCCGGGGCCGGGGGCGGGTCATCGCGGATCCAGCGGTGCGCCAGCGCCATTACGATCACCAGCGCGGCCACCTCGCCGAGCGCCCACGCCAGCCCGCCGGCCACCCGCTGGTCGCGCAGCGCCGGGGCGCCCCAGCCGCGGCCCAGCCGGGTGAACCAGTCGCCCGCCAGCACCGTCCCCCATCCCATGATCAGCACGCCGAACAGCGCGTGGAACGGCACCGTGCACGCCGCCAGCAGGAACCGCACGCTCAGCGGCGGCCGCCGCGGCAGCGGGTCCGGCCCCATCACCGGCCACAGGTAGCAGCACGCCGCCGCCACGAACCCCGCCATGGCCAGCGAGTGCAGCGCGTGGTTGCGCAGCGACGCCTCCAGCAGCGGCGACAGGTAGAAGCCGTACAGGCTCGCCAGGAACACCACCGGCGCGACCGCCGGATGGCACGCCGCCCGCAGCGCCCGGCTCCGCAGCAGCGCCACCAGCGTCTCCCGCACCGAACGGCCGCCGGCGCCGCCCTCGCGCGGCAGCGCCCGCAGCGCCAGCGTCACCGGCGCCCCGAGCAGCAGCAGCGCGGGCGCCACCAGGCTCAGCAGCAGATGCTGGAGCATGTGCGCGCTGAACAGCACCATGCTGTAGCGGGCCAGGCCGCCGCACGTCGCCACCAGCAGCACCGCCAGGCCCGCGTACCACGCCACCGTGCGCGGCACCGGCCACCGGCGCCCGGCCCGGCGCAGCCGCGCGACCCCGGCCGCGTACAGCGCCCCGCCGCCCAGAGTCAGGCACAGGAGAAGAGGGTCCGGCCACCAGCCGAGCGCGTAGGACGTCCACGACGGCGCCTCCGGCAGCGGGAACCCCAGCCGCAGCGTCACCAGGTCGAGCGTCCCCCGCGCCACCTCCGGCGGCGGCGTCCGCGACAGGCCCGCCGCCAGCGCCATCGTGGCCGCCATCGCGACCACCTCGACCGTGGCGACCCGCACGAACACCCCGCGTCCCGCGCCGCCGCGCAGGGCCGGGAGGCTGGCGCGGCGGTGCCACCGGCCCAGCGCCCCGATCGCGGCCAGCGCGGCCGTCTTGGCGGCGATCAGCGCCCCGTAGGACGAGCCGAAGTCGAACCCGCCCAGCCGGATCCACGCGTTCACCAGCCCGCTCACCGCCACCGCCGCGAAGCAGCACAGCGCCAGGCGGCTGTAGCGGGCGGCGACGGCCGCCAGCCGCCCGCCCAGGAGGTCCCGGGAACGGGCCGCCGCGAGCAGCGCCACCAGCCCGCCCACCCACAGCGTCGCGCCCAGCACGTGCGCGGCGAGGCTGTAGACCGCCGCGGTGTGGTGGGACGTCCCGGCGGCGTGCCCGGTGAACACCGGCGGCAGCGCGCCCGCGAGCGCCAGCAGCAGCGGGTACCAGGCGGTGCCCGGCGAGGAGGCCGCCTGGGACGCGACCGCCGCCGCCACCGCCGCGGCCGCCACCAGCAGCAGCGCGCGCCCCTGCGGCAGCTCCAGCACGAACGTGCGCAGCATGCCGCCGGTGACGCCGGTCGTCACCGGCACGCCGAACAGGTCGGCCGCCGAGAACATCACCACCGCCAGGACCGCCAGCGCCCACGCCGCCGACCACAGCGCCGCGGCGCGCAGGAAGCGGCGCACCGGCGCCCCGGCGGGCGTGAACACCGCCGCCAGCAGCAGCCAGCCCGCCGCCACGGCGCCGCACGCGGTCGCGGCCAGCTCCGCCAGCGCCAGCCCCGTCTTGGTCAGCGCCCCCGACCGCGTCAGGCCCGGCACGGCCTCCGCGCCCAGCGCGCCGCCGAACCGCAGCACCAGCGCCAGCACGAGCACGCCCGCGGCCGCCGCCGCGGGCCAGGGCGGCACCGGCCGCGCGGCGCCCCGGGCCTCGGCCGGTGCCGTCATCGGTACGGGTCTGCCTTCGGCGGTCACGTCGCTCCCACATGGGTGCCGGACGGCGGGTCCTCGGTCGCGTGCACGTCCGGCTGTACGTCGCCGCCGCCGCGGGAGTTCAGGTCCGGGCACGCCAGCACCAGCCCGTGCCGGGCCAGGAACTCCGTCAGCCGCGTCCCGGCCGCCGTCAGCGTCCGGCCGCAGCCGCCGCAGGTGGTGCAGCGGACCCGTTCGGGCCCGTCCGGGCGGGTGTTCATGTGGTCTCCGATCGCGCGATCGATCGCCGTGACGATCGCGGGCGTCTCCGCCGCCTCCCGCGCCGCCTCCGGCGAGATCCGCGGCACCCCTTCGGGAACGGTCGGCCGCGCCCCCTGCGGCACGGCCGGCCGCGCCTGGCGCAGGTCGGTGGCGCGCCGCGCGGCCTGCGCCACCCGCACCAGCTCGCCCGCCCGCTCGTGCCACGCCCGCCAGGCGGGCGCGTGCACCGTCCCCGCGCCGCCGCAGTCCGCGCAGGGCGCCTCCAGCGCGGCCAGCAGGCGCGTCCACAGGGCGTCGTTCGGCTCGGTCATCGTGGACTCGACCCCAGTGGACCTGTCCCCAAAGGAGCCCCCCTCCGCCGCCGGCGACACGGGTCTGATCCCCTGTACGGGCCGCTTCCGCCCGGGGTTCACCGCGCCGCGCCGTGCCGGTCCGGGGAGCGGCGGGGCGGGGCGGCGTCTCAGGCGTGCCGGGCGGCGAGCTGCGCCAGGCCCGGGGCGCCGGACGGGGCGCGCAGCGCGATCTCCGCGCCGTCACGGGTGGCCAGCCCGACGCCGCGCAGGCCGGCGGGGCCGCCGACGAACCGCAGCGGCAGCGCGGCGAACGTCTCGGCGCCGACGTGCTCCTCCAGCTCGGCCGGGTCGCCGCCCACCTCCAGCCAGGAGATCTCGCGCAGCGGGCGCTCATGGTCCATGGGGGACAGGCGCGCGGGGTGCCGTTCCAGGCTCTCGTGGTGATACCAGTTCGGGAGGCCCCGCGCCCACGTCAGCGCCGCGTCGCCCGGCGCCATGACGGTGGTCGAGGTGGAGCCGTCGGGGCGCCGCGCCCCGGGCGCGGTCACCACCGCCCCGCCCAGGCGCCGGGCGACGTCCTCCAGGTCGGCGCGGCTGCGGGCCCGAAGGTTCCAGGTCATCCAGTGGTCGCCGCGGCGGGTCGTCTCCTCGAACCAGGTGCGGAACGCCGCCACCCCGGGCGGCAGGTCGGCGTGGTGGTCGATGACGGACTCGACGTTGACGAAGGCGCCGCCGGGCAGCGCGATGGTGCGGTGCGCGGTCGGCATGGCGTCCAGCCAGCCGCCCTCGTGGCTGCGCAGCCCCGTCTCGGCGCGCAGGCGCTCGGCGCTCGCGTAGAGGTGCCGGACACCGAGGGTGAAGTGGTCCAGGTCGTAGACGGCCATGCGGGTCCTCCGCCAGGATGAAGGTGTTGAAGTCAAGACTGATTTGAAAGCAAACGTAAATTGGGGGGCGACCTGATGTCAACCGACGGCCCGACCGTCGACCAGGGCGTGCGCGAGATGATCCTGCTGCTGCCGCGGCTGATGGCGCGCGCCAAGCGGATGCCGATCCCGGAGCGGCTGCGCGACTACGCGCTCACGCCGCGGCACCTGTCCCTGCTGGCGCTGCTGCTCTACGACGAGTCCGCCACCGTCAAGGACCTCGCCGCCCGCCTCCAGCTCGCCTCCACGACGGTGAGCCTGATGGTGAACGACCTCAGCCGCCAGGGCATCCTGCACCGCCGCGAGGACGAGCGGGACCGGCGCCGGACGATCGTGGGCATCGCCGACGCCCACCGCCCCGCGATCGAGGGCTGGCTGGGCGCGGGCGCGGCGGCCTGGCGCACCGTGTTCGAGCCGATGTCGCCGCCCGAGCGGGCACTGGTGATCAACGCCCTGCTCACCTACGAGCGCGAGACGATGGAACTCACCCGGCAGCCGGACTGAGCCGAGCTGCCCGCCGGCCGCCGGCCGCCGAGAAGATGGACGAGGAGACGCCGACCGTGATCGACCGCGCGCGCCCATGAGCGGCGAGACCCGTACGCTGCCCGCCCTGGAGGCGGGACCGGTCGAGATGCCGCACGCCATCCTGAACTGGAGCGAGGACTTCACCCGCGACACCGTCTGGAACGAGCACTCGCACCCCTTCCACGAGCTGCTCTGGAACGAGCGGGGCACGTCCACGGCCGTGGTGGGCCCGCGGGTGTGGACGATCACCCCGGCGCTCGGCGTGTGGATGCCCGCCGGCACGCTGCACTCCGGATCGGCGGCCGCCGGCACCCGGTGCCGGGCCGGCTTCTTCGGGTTCGGCACCATGGCGCCGATCTCGCCGACGCCCGCCGGGGTCGAGATCACCCCGCTGCTGCGGCTGCTGCTGGAACGGCTCGGCGGCACCGCGCTGCCGGCCGCGTCGCGGGCGCTGACGGAGGCGATGGTGCTGGACGTCCTCGCGCCCTCCTCGCGCGAGCTGCTCGTGCAGATGCCCGCCTCCGACCTGCTGCGCCCAATCGCCGAAGCGGTCCGCGCCGCCCCCGGCGACCGGCGGACGCTGGCCGACTGGGCGTCCCGCCTGGGCGTCAGCCCCCGCACGATCACCCGCGCCTTCAACGCGGAGACCGGCACCAGCTACGCGCGGTGGGTCGCGGCGGTGCGCGCCCGGCACGCGGTCGAGCTGCTCGGCCGGGGCTGGGAGATCGACGCCGTGGCCGAGGAGGTCGGCTACCGCTCCGCGAGCGCGTTCGGGGCGGCGTTCCGGCGGACGACCGGGCTCACGCCGGGAGCGTTCCGGGCGCACTGACCGGGCCGCGGGCAGGGCCGCCGGCCGGGCCCGCGGCCGTCTCCGCTGTCCCGATCGCTATAAGGGATGTCCCAAAATCGCGATTGCGACAACTCAGGCATTCCTCTTAGAGTTCGGACCAAGGCAAGCCTTACCTAACTAGCTCGGGGCTTGCGGTCGCACGGTGCCCCGCGCACGGACACGCCAGCCGCGTTCCGGGCGTGCGAGGGCCGGCGCCAGCGGATTCCTGAAAGTGGAGCACGAGTGAAACGTCCACCCAGCCTTCGCCTCCTCGCCGTCCTGACGGTCCTCCTGGGGAGCATCGCGGCCTGCGGGAGCACCTCCGAGGACACCGGGACGAGCGCGGGCGGCGGCACGGCCGCCGCGTTCCCCATGACGATCAAGCACGCGCTGGGGACGACCACCGTGCCCGCCGAGCCGAAGCGGGTGGCCACGGTCAACTGGGCCAACCACGAGGTGCCGCTGGCCCTCGGCGTCGTCCCGGTCGGCATGGCCGCCGCCAACTTCGGCGACGACAACGGCGACGGCGTCCTGCCCTGGGTGGAGAAGCGCCTGAAGGAGCTCAACGCCAAGACGCCCGTCCTGTTCGACGAGAACGACGGCATCGACTTCGAGGCCGTCGCCGACACCAGGCCGGACGTCATCCTCGCCGCCTACTCCGGCCTCACCAAGCAGGACTACGACACGCTGAGCAAGATCGCCCCGGTGGTCGCCTACCCCGACGCCGCCTGGGCCACGCCCTGGCGCGAGATCATCAAGCTGAACGCCAAGGCCATCGGCAAGGCCGCCGAGGGCGACCGGCTGATCGGCACCATCGAGGGCGACATCAGGCGCGTCGCCGCCAAGTACCCGCAGCTCAAGGGCAAGACGGCGATGTTCATGACGCACGTCGACCCCAACGACGTCAGCCAGATCGGCTTCTACACCACCCACGACACCCGCACGCTGTTCTTCGAGGACCTCGGGCTGAAGATCCCCGCCAGCGTCGCCGAGGCGTCCAAGGGCACCGACAAGTTCGTCCTGAACCGCAGCGCCGAGCAGATCGACGTGTTCGACGACGTCGACATCATCACCGGCTACGGCGACGGCAAGGGCGAGCTGCTCGGCAAGCTCCGCAAGGACCCGCTGCTGTCGAAGATCCCCGCCATCGAGCGCGGGTCGGCGTACCTGCTGCCCAGCACCGAGCCGCTCGGCACCGCCGCCAACCCGACCCCGCTGTCGATCTCGTGGGTGCTGGAGGACTACGCCAAGGCGCTCGCCGAGGCCGCGGACAAGGTCAAGTGACGACCGCCCGCACCGAAACCCCGCCGGACGCCGCCCTCGTGCGGCGTCCGGCGCGCGTCCGGATCCTGTGGCTCCTCGCCACCGCCACCGTCCTGGCCGTGCTCATGGCCGCCTCGGTCGCCCTCGGCTCCCGCGACGTCGCCTGGTCCGACGTCTGGGCTGCGCTCGGCGGCGCGGACGGCTCCCTCGAAGAGGCCGCGGTCGCCAAGCGCATCCCGCGGACCCTGCTCGCGGTCGCCATCGGCGCCGCGCTCGGCCTCTCCGGCGCCGTCATGCAGGGCGTCACCCGCAACCCCCTGGCCGACCCCGGACTGCTCGGCATCAACATGGGCGCCTCGCTCGCGGTCGTCACCGCCGTCGCCCACTTCGGGCTCGTCTCGCCGACCGGGTACATCTGGGTCGCGATGGCGGGCGCCGCCGCCACGGCCGTGTTCGTCTACACCGTCGGATCCCTCGGCCGCGGCGGCGCCACCCCGCTCAAGGTCGCGCTCGCCGGCGCCGCCACGTCGGCCGCCTTCGCGTCCCTCGTCAGCGCCGTCGTCCTGCCCCGCAACGACATCGCCGGCGGCTTCCGGCTCTGGCAGATTGGCGGCGTCGGCGGCGCGTCCTACGAGCGCATCGGGCAGGTCCTGCCGTTCCTCGCGGCCGGGTTCGCGGTGTGCCTGCTGTCGGCCCGCGCCCTCAACTCGCTCGCCCTGGGCGACGAGCTCGCCGCCGGGCTCGGCGAGCGCGTCACCGTCATCCGCGCCACGGCCGCCCTCGGCTCGGTCATCCTGTGCGGCGCGTCCACCGCCGTCGCCGGGCCGATCGCCTTCGTCGGGCTCGTCGTCCCGCACGCGTGCCGCCTCCTCGCCGGCGTCGACCACCGCTGGCTGCTGCCGCTGTCCGCGCTCACCGGCGCCGCGCTGCTCACCGCCGCCGACGTCGTCGGGCGCGTCGCGGCCCGCCCCGAGGACATCGAGGTCGGCATCGTCACCGCGCTGATCGGCGCCCCGTTCTTCGTCCACATCGTCCGCCGCCAGAAGGTGCGTGAGCTGTGAGCGCCCCCGCCGCCACCCCCGCCGCCACCCCCGCCGCGCCGCCGGCCGCCCCGCCCGCCGGCACCGTCCGGGCCGTCGCCCGCGGCCGCCGCCGGCGCGCCGCCCGGCGCCGCGCCGTCGTCCTGACGCTGGCGGTCCTCGTCGCCGCCGGGTTCGCCGTGACGCTCATGGCCGGGCGGACGTTCTACCCGCTCGGCGACGTCGTCCGCGTCGTCCTCGGCGAGCAGGTGCCCGGCGCGTCGTTCACCGTCGGGGAGCTGCGGCTGCCGCGCGCCGTCCTCGCCGTCACCGCCGGGTTCGCGTTCGGCCTGGGCGGCGTCACCTTCCAGACGCTGCTCCGCAACCCGCTGGCCAGCCCCGACATCATCGGCATCAGCTCCGGCGCCGGCGCCGGAGCCGCCATCGCGATCGTGACGCTCGGCCTCGGCGGCACCCGGGTGTCGGCGGTCGCGATCGCCTCCGCCCTCGCCGTCGCGCTGCTGATGTACTCCCTGGCGTTCCGGGACGGCGTCGCCGGCACCCGGCTCATCCTGATCGGCATCGGCACCGCCGCGTTCCTCGACAGCGTCATCTCCTACGTCCTGTCCCGCGCCGCCGAATGGGAGCTCCAGGAGGCCCTGCGCTGGCTCACCGGCAGCCTCAACGGGACGACCTGGGAGCAGGCGGCGCCCACCCTCGCCGCCGTCCTCGTCCTCACCCCCGTGCTGCTGGCCCTGGCGCGCGACCTGTCGGCGCTGCGGCTCGGCGACGACACCGCCGCCGCCCTCGGCGTGCGCGTCGAACGCACCCGCGTCGCCGTCATCGTCGCCGCCGTCGGCCTGATCGGGTTCGCCACCGCCGCGGCCGGGCCGGTCGCGTTCGTGGCGTTCCTGTCCGGGCCCATCGCCGCCCGCCTCGTCGGCGTCAGCGGCTCCCTGCTCGTGCCCGCCGGGCTCGTCGGCGCCCTCCTGGTCCTGGCCGCCGACCTCACCGGGCAGTTCGCGTTCGGCACCCGCTACCCGGTCGGCGTCGTCACCGGCGTCCTCGGCGCGCCGTACCTCATCTACCTGATCGTCCGCACCCACCGGGCCGGAGGCTCGCTGTGACCACGTCCCACTCCCTGGAGGCCGAGCGCCTCACCCTCGGGTACGGCGACCGCGCCGTCATCGAGTCCCTCGACCTGGCCGTCCCGCCCGGCCGGGTCACGGCCATCGTCGGCGCGAACGCCTGCGGGAAGTCGACGCTGCTGCGCTCCCTGTCGCGGCTGCTCGCGCCCCGCGCGGGCCGCGTCGTCCTGGACGGCAGGGAGGTGCACCGCACCCCCGCCAAGGAGCTGGCCCGCACCCTCGGGCTGCTGCCCCAGTCGCCGGTCGCGCCCGACGGCATCACCGTCCTCGACCTCGTCTCCCGCGGCCGCCACCCCCACCAGGGCATCTTCTCCCGGTGGAAGGCCGAGGACGACACCGCCGTCGCCGCCGCGCTCGAGGCGACCCGGACCACCGATCTCGCCGACCGCGCCGTCGACGAGCTGTCCGGCGGCCAGCGGCAGCGGGTCTGGATCGCCATGGCGCTCGCCCAGCAGACCGACCTGCTCCTGCTCGACGAGCCCACCACGTTCCTGGACGCCAGCCACCAGATCGACGTCCTCGACCTGCTCACCGACCTCAACCGCACCCGCGGCACCACCATCGTGATGGTCCTGCACGACCTCAACCTCGCCGCACGCTACGCCGACCACCTCATCGCCCTCGCCGGCGGCCGCCTGCACGCCGCCGGAACCCCGGCCGAGGTCCTCACCGAGGAGAACGTCCGCACCGTCTTCGACCTCGAAAGCCGCATCATCGAGGACCCCGTCTCCGGCCGCCCCCTGATGCTCCCCATCGGCCGCCACCGCGTCCGGGCCGAGGCCGTCCCCGCACCGGACCGCGCCCGCTGACACCCCGGACGCCCGCCGCGGGCAAGGGCCTGCATACTGGTCGTGTGACGCCCGACCGGAGCCTGCGGACGCTGCGCGCCGCCGGCTTCGGCGCGGTCTGCACGATCGTCTCCGCGGCCGCCCACCGGTACGCCGGCGGCGCCCCCGCCGGGCCCGCCGTGCTCGGCCTGGCCGCGGCGCTGACGGCCGCGGGCGCGTTCCTGCTCGCCGGCCGCGAGCGCGGGACGAAGGTGATCCTCCCCGCGACGTTCGCCGCGCAGTACGGGCTGCACCACCTGTTCGGGCGGCTGGCGCCCGGAACGCCGCCGGCGGCGCACGAGGCCCTCGCCGACCCGGCCGCGCACGCCCACCTGGCCCACCAAGCCCACCAAGCCCACTGGGCCCACTCGGCTCACCAGGCCGGCCAGGTCCAGCAGGCGGGCGCCGGCGGCATGGACCACTCCGGCGCGGCGATGCTGCTCGCGCACGTCATCGTCGCGCTGGTGACGGCCGCGTGGCTGCGCCGGGGCGAGGAGCTGTTCTGCTCCCTCGTGCGGCGGCTCGCCACGCGGATCGCGCGCGTCGTGCGGCCCGGCCCGGTGCCGGCGCCGCCCTTCTCCCGGCCAGCCGTGACGCGGGTGCGGGTGCTGATCCCGGACGCCGTGGTGACCGCGGTCGGCCGGCGCGGCCCGCCCGCCGCGCTCCCCTCCTGACCCCGCCTTCCCCCGGCCACCGGCCCCCGGCGTCCCGCCCGGGGCCCGAGGCCGCGCGCCCGGGCGGGGCCGCCTGACGCGGCGCCCGGCGCCGCCCCTCCCCTCCCGGACGCCGTGCCGTCCAGGGCACCGCCATGCCGCGCCGCCCTGCCGACCGGCGCCCCTCCGCCCCCTGTTCGCGAGACCTCGCGGAAGGAACACCCGTGAACATCCGTGCCATCGTGCCCGCCCTGACCCTGCTCGCCCTCCCGCTGGCCGCCTGCGGCGGCGAAGGCGACGGCGGCCGAAAGGCGGCCGGCGCCGCGCCCTCGCCGTCCGCCGCCCCCGCCAAGGCCGCCCTGACCATCACGAACCCGTGGGTGAAGACCGTCGACAAGGGCATGACCGCCGCGTTCGGCACCCTCGCCAACACCACCGGCGCCGACGTGACCGTCGTGTCCGCCGCGACCCCCGCCTCGGCCGAGGTCGAGCTGCACGAGGTCGCCCGCGCGGGCGGCGAGATGAAGATGCGCCCCCGGAAGGGCGGCTTCGTCGTCCCCGCGGGCGGGAAGCTCGAACTCAGGCCCGGCGGCTACCACATCATGCTCATGGACGTCACCGGCCCGATCGAGCCGGGCCGGCAGGTCCCCTTCACGCTCACGCTCGGCGACCGCTCCACCGTCCGGTTCTCCGCGCTCGCCAAGGACTTCAACGGCGGCAACGAGACCTACGAGCCGGGGCACTGACGATGGGCCGCGACCTCACCCGGCGCGGCCTGATCGCCGGAGGCGCGGTGGCGGCGGGCTCCACGCTCGCCGCCGCCGGCGGCTACCTCGCCGCCCCGCGCCCCGGCGACCGGCCGCCCGCCGCGCCCGCGGCGGCCACCGCGACCGGCCGCGCCATCGAGCCGTTCCACGGGGCCCACCAGGCCGGCATCGCCACCGCCCCGCAGACCCACGCCGCCTTCCTCGGCCTGGACCTGCGGCCCGGCACCGGCCGCGAGGCGCTCGGCAGGCTGATGCGCATCCTCACCGACGACGCCCGCCGCCTCACCGAGGGACGGGCCGGACTGGCCGACGCCCAGCCCGAGCTCGCCGACACGCCCGCCCGCCTGACCGTCACCTTCGGCTTCGGGCCCGGCCTGTTCACCGCCGCCGGCCGGGAGGACCAGCGCCCCGGCATCGACCTGCCCGGATTCCCCATCGACCGGCTGGAGGACCGCTGGAGCGGCGGCGACCTGCTGGTCCAGCTCTGCGCCGACGACGCCGTCACCCTCGCGCACGCCCTGCGGCTGATCGCCAAGGACGCCCGCGCGTTCGCGACCGTCCGCTGGACCCAGCGCGGCTTCCGCCGCCCGCCCACCTCGCAGCCCGCCGGGCGGACCCAGCGCAACCTCATGGGCCAGCTCGACGGCACCGTCCAGCCCGCCGACCTCGGCACCGCCGTCTGGATCACCGGCGGGCCCGCCTGGCTGCGCGGCGGCACCCTCATGGTGCTCCGCCGCATCCGGATGGACCTGGAGAAGTGGGACGAGGCCGATGAGGGCGCCAAGGAGTTCTCCATCGGCCGCCGGCTGGCCGACGGCGCCCCGCTCACCGGACGGAGGGAGCACGACGAACCCGACTTCGAGGCGACCGACCGCCTCGGCCTCCGGGTGATCCACGACGACGCCCACATCCGCCTCGCCCGAACCGCCGACCCGTCGCTGCGGATGCTGCGCCGCGGCTACAACTACGACGGGGACGTGGGCCGGGAAGGCGCCACCGACACGGGGCTGCTGTTCGCCTCCTACCAGGCCGACATCGGCCGCCAGTTCGTCCCCGTCCAGCGGCGGCTGGCCGCCACCGACCTCCTCAACCGGTGGACCGTCCCCATCGGCTCCGCCGCCTTCGCCCTCCCGCCCGGCTGCGCGCCGGACGGATGGATCGGCGAGACGCTCCTCGCCTGAAGGCGCGGCGGCCGCCGCCGGACCCCCGGGGCCCGGCCGCGGCCGCCGTCCGCGGTCACCCCTCCAGGGCCGCCAGCAGGTCCGGGAACGCGAGGTGCAGCTCGCGCTGCCAGTACGGCCAGGAATGCTGCCCGTCGTAGAACCGCGCGGTCACCGGAACGCCCAGCTCCCGCAGCCGGCCCGTGAACGCGCGGGCGTGCCCGTCCGCGGCCGCCTCGACCGGGTCGGTGAACGGCAGCCCGCCCAGCGGCCCGGCGCGGCCGCTGCCCGAGGCCACCCGCAGCCGCACGCCGCGCAGCCGGTCCGCCACGTCGTACGGGTTGTGCGCGTGCCAGATCGCGGCCTGATCGTCGGGGTCGCCCCACACGCGGCGCCAGTCGGTGCCGGGGCACACCAGCGACGTCCCCCAACCCGCCGAGTCGTCGCCCGGCCGGTGCCCGTGCAGGGTGTGCAGGTAGCCGCTGAACGCCGCGGCCGCGCGGAACGACCCGGGGAAGCGGGCGGTGTAGAGCATGGCGCCCAGGCCGCCCATCGAGTTCCCGGCGATCGCGCGCCGCGTCCCGGCGCGGTAGTCGCGCTCCAGGATCCGCCGCACCTCGGACATGTGGAACGTCTCCCAGGCGGGCGGGCCGCCCGCGCCGTGGTTCCACCAGTCGGAGTAGTTGCCGCAGCGGCCGCCGTTCGGCATCACGACCAGCACGCCGGAACCGGCGGTGAGGCGCTCGACGTCGGTCTCGCGCGTCCACGCGGTGTGGTCGTCGGCGCCGCCGTGCAGCAGCCACAGGACCGGCCAGGTGCGCGCGGCGTCCCGCGACCATCCGGCGGGCAGCAGCAGGCGCACCTTCTCCTGGCGCCCCATGGCGGGGGACTGGACGGTCAGGTCGAGCGCGCGCGGCCCCGCCGGGGCCTCGGTGACGACCCGCGGCCCGGCCGCGGCGGCGGGAACCGCCGCCGCTCCGGTGAACGCGGCGCTCGCGAGCAGGAGGAACGCCCCCGCCGACGCGGCGGGGGTGAGAAGGCGTGCCAAGACGGGAGCCCTTTCGGCGCATGGTGGCGGGGGAGCGCACGGCGGGGGAGCGCGTGCCGGGGCCGCGGCGGCGGGCGCGCGCCGCGAGAGCGCGTGGCGGGGGGCGCCCGCGGCGCGGGCGGAAACGCGCGCGGGCGGCGGTCGGAAGGGAACGGGTCGAAGCGGGAGAAGAGGGAGTCCGGCCGCGTCCAGAATGGCGGCGACAGTGAATACGTCCCCATTTCCGGGACCATTCAAAGCAGAAAGGGCGGGTTTATATGATGCATCGCCCCGATGGCCGCCTGAAAGGTGGGACCCGGAGGCTTTACCCGGCCTCCGGGTCCCTGGTTACCGCCACGTGCGCACGCCGGTACTTTTAAGGGCGCGGGTCAGTCGTCATGTCATCGTGCTCTACGGTTGAGCTACCGCGCCATGGAGAGGCGCGGGCCGGAGTTGAACCGGCAACCCGATGATCAGGCCCGTGCCCGGGCGACCCGGCGATCGGCGGTGAATGCTGAAGCTGGAGCGAGAGTCTGAGCGTGACCACGGCCGCCTCTACCGATTGGGCCACCCCGGCGCGCGGTGCCGGGGGAGGGACTCGAACCCCCATGAAACCGTGTTTTTCAGCCTGACGTTTCAGTTTCAGCTTCCGCGCCTTTCCGGCGCGTTACCCCGCGCTCCCACGGGGCGTCTGTGACCTTACTCGAACAGGTAGCCGAACACCACCTCGCCGACGCTGCGCTCGTCCACCTCGGTGCCGTTGGCCTCCTCGCGCGCGAACTTGACCGCCTGCTGCAGCCGGTCGACGCGGTCGAGCAGCTCGTTGACGCGGCGGGCCGGCAGCGCGCCGGAGAACTTCACCGTCGTCCAGTGACCGACCGTGACGTCCTCGTAGAAGACCTCGACCTGCGCCGGGTGCTTGTCGGTCGCCTCGGCCTTGACGTGGTTGAACGGCACCTTCTTGGTCTTGACCGTGCGGACGGGGTCGGTCCGGTAGGAGTCGCTGGAGGCGTCGAACGTCCACGACTCGGCGGCGTCCAGGACCGGCAGCTTCTTGATGAAGGTGTGCAGGTCGACCAGCTGCTTCTCCAGGAAGAGCAGGTAGGTGACCGGGACGTCGCGCAGCAGCGGGCGGCCGTCGACGGTGACGTCGGCGCGGGCGACGCAGTTGGTCCAGTCCTTGGTGGCGGTCACGTCGAACAGCCGGGTGAGGGTGGCGGCGGCCTGCCGCAGCACCTCCTCGGCCTTGACCTGCACGCGGGTCGACTCCGGCGGCAGCTGCTCGCCGTCCTCGTCCTTCGGCTGGTAGTTGCGGGAGATGCCCGAGAGCAGGGGCTGCTTCTGCACCGCGTGGTGGGCGTCGGTCAGCTCGCGCAGCGACTTGGCCTTGACGCCCTTCTCGACGGCGATGATCTGGTTGAGCTTCGGCACAATTCCTCCCGTTCGGACCTAAACGACCGTAGCGGTTTCGGACGGCCGCCCGCACGCGCTTTTCGGCGGCCCATTCCCGGCCGGGGTTTGCCGGGCCGCCGGGCGGACATCGGGCCGGTGGCATCGGGGGACACCCGGACTAGGAGGTTCCATGCTCGCGATCGTCGCGGCCGTCGTCTTCGGCCTCGCGCTGCTGTTCGACCTGGCCGACATCGCGTCCGACCCGTTCGACTACCAGACGCTCATCACGGTGGGCCTGCTGCTGATCGCGCTGCACCTGGCCGGTGTCGGCGCCGGGAGCGACTGGCGGTCCCGCGGCTGGTCGCGCCGCCGCACCACCCGCCGCTGATCTACAACGTAAAGGCGACGGGCCGCTCCGCGCGGTGCCCGCACCGCCCGGGCGCGCATGCCCCCGGGCGCGGGCAGGAGCGGCCCGTCCCGGCGGCGGTCAGGAGCCGTCGCGGCCCTGGGCGTAGTCGCGCAGGCCGGGCAGGTCCGTCACCACGGTGCGGCGCCAGCCCGTGCGGACCAGGCCGCGGCGGCGCAGGCTGTTGAGGCCGCGGGCGACGGTCTCGCGCGAGGCGTCCATGCAGCTGCCCAGCTCCTCCTGCGACAGCGGCGGCGCGATCTCGATGCTGCCGTCGGGCTCGGGCGGCACGTGCCGGGCCGACAGCTCCGCCAGGCTCGCCAGCAGCTGCGCCAGCCGCTGCGCGCCCTTGGCCGACACGTGCGACTGCAGCCGCTGGTCGGCGTCGTCGAGGCGGCGCACGAACGTGCCGGTCACCAGCCGCCACACCGTGGCGTGCGCGTCCAGGAAACCGGTGAAGCGGGCGGCGGGCACCACCAGCGCGCGGACCGGGTTCAGCGCGGTGACGGTCGCCGACCGGTGCCGGCTGCCCAGCACCGCGCTCTCGCACACCAGGTCGCCGGGCCCGCGCACGGCCAGCACCACGTCGTGGCCGTCCTCGGTGGAGGAGGTGACCTTGGCCCAGCCCTCCTCGATGATGACGATGTGGTCGGACTCCTCGCCCTGGTAGCACAGCGGCCGCTTGGCCGGGTAGGCGCGGCGCCGCGCGACCTGCCGCAGCGCGGCCCGCTGCCCCTCGTCGAGCGCGTCCCAGAAACCGTCGCGGCGGCCGCTGGGGACGCCGTCACGCGGCAGGGTGATCCGTTCGGTCACGGGCGATCCGTCTCCTGCGCTCCCCGCCCGTGCGGGCGCGGGGTTCCGAGTGAAGGTGACTCCAGTGGACAATCGGCGCGCCGGTCTGGCAAGCCGGCGCGGGGACGCGGTGGACCGGCGCCCGCGGCAGTTGGGGGGAGTGGGGCGGTGAGGCCCAGTGCCGCGGGCACCGGCCCGCTCGTGCGCGGGCCGCCGCGGAACCCGCCCCGCGGGTTCCCGCGGCGCCCGCGCCGCCTAGCGTTCGTGCTGCTGTCCACGTCTCCCAGGAAACCCCGTCACTGATCACGATGCTGCTCTTCGGGGCACGCCCTGTCTGCGTCATCTGACACAGAAGGCGCCGCCGCCTTACCTTAAGGTCAGAATTCCGGTCAGGGCGGCCGGTGTCAGGAGGCCGCCGGGGCGAGGGCGTTCAGCAGCCGGTTGACCGGCCCGGACAGGTTCCACTCGTCCGCCAGCGCCGCCAGCGCCACCAGGGCCGCCGGATCGCGGGGCTCGGCGGGCAGCCGGTCGTCCAGGCCGCTCAGCACCGGGTCGTCGATGCCGGTGACGACCTTCACCACCGTCTCGGCCGCCGCCAGGTAGTCGCTCGCCGCCTCCATCCGGCGGCGCGCGCCCGCCGGGAAGCCTTCGGTCGTGCCGGCCTGCAGCGCGGCCAGGATGCCCTCCAGCGAGCCGAACCGCGTCACCAGCGCCGCCGCGGTCTTGTCGCCGATCCCCGGCACGCCCGGCAGCCCGTCGCTGGGGTCGCCGCGCAGCGTCGCGTAGTCGGCGTAGCCGCGGCCGGGGATGCCGTACTTGGCCGCGACCTCCTTCTCGCCCATCACCTGCAGGTTGCGGATGCCGCGCGCGGTGTAGAGGACCTGCACCGGGCCGCGCTCGTCGACGAGCTGGAACAGGTCGCGGTCGCCGGTCACGATGTCGACCGGGCCCTGCGCGGCGCCGCGCACCGCGAGCGTGCCGATCACGTCGTCCGCCTCGTACCCCGGCACCCCGGCGACGGCCAGCCCGAACGCCTTCAGCACCGCGTCGATCACCGGCAGCTGCGCCTCGAGCGCGTCCGGCGTCTGGTCGCCGCCGTCGTCGGCGACCCGGTGGGCCTTGTACGAGGGCAGCGCCTCCACCCGGAACGCCGGCCGCCAGTCGGCGTCCATGCAGCACACCAGCCGGTCCGGGCGGCGGTCCTGGACCAGCCGCGCGATCATGTCGACCAGCCCGCGCACGGCGTTCACCGGCGTCCCGTCCGGCGCCTTCACCGACTCGGGCACCCCGAAGAAGGCGCGGAAGTACAGCGACGGCGTGTCCAGCAGCATCAGCCCGCTCATGCCCACATGCTCCCACGCCGGTGCGACAGAGCCGGGGAACCCTTGCGATGCTGGTGCGGTACGAGCAGGTGAGACGGGCCGGGACGAGGGTCCGCGGCGAGGACCCGGGACCAGATCCGGAACGAGAATGGAGACGGATGTGACAGAGTCGTTGTATCCGCGCGAGCGGCTCGCGCAGGTGCGGGCGGCCGCGGAGGAGGCCGGGCTCGGCGCGCTGCTGCTGACGCCGGGACCGGACCTGCGGTACGTCACCGGCTACGACGCGCTCCAGCTGGAGCGGCTGACCTGCCTGGTGGTGCCGGCGTCCGGCGAGCCCTTCCTGGTGGTGCCCAGGCTGGAGCTGCCGGCGGCGCAGGAGTCGCCGGCCGGGGCGCTGGGCGTGGAGCTGGTGCCCTGGGACGAGACCGACGACCCGTACGCGCTGGTCGCGGCGCGGCTGCCGCGCGGCCTGGCGAAGGTCGCGGTGGCCGACCGGATGTGGGCGGCGATGGCGCTGCGGTTCCGGGCCGCGCTGCCGGGCGCCGAGCAGGTCGCGGCGGGCCGGGTGATGGGCGGGCTGCGGATGCGCAAGAGCGCCGCCGAGGTCGAGGCGCTGCGCGAGGCGGGCGCGGCGATCGACCGGGTGCACCGGCGGGTGCCGGAGTTCCTCAAGCCGGGCCGCACCGAGCGCGAGGTCGGCCGCGACATCGCCGACGCGATCATCGCCGAGGGCCACGAGCGCGTCGACTTCGTCATCGTCGGCTCCGGTCCCAACGGCGCCAACCCGCACGCCGAGCTGTCGGACCGCCCCATCGCGCCCGGGGAGCCGGTGGTGGTCGACATCGGCGGGACGATGCCGAGCGGCTACTGCTCGGACTCCACGCGCAACTACTGCGTCGGCACGCCGCCGGCTTCCTACGTGGCCTACTACGACGTGCTGCGCGAGGCGCAGGAGGCGTCGTGCCGGGCGGTGCGCCCCGGCGCCACGCCCGAGGCGGTGGACGCGGCGGGCCGCGACATCATCGCCGCCGCCGGGTACGGGGAGCACTTCTTCCACCGCACCGGCCACGGCATCGGGCTGGAGACGCACGAGGAGCCGTACATCGTCGCGGGCAACACCGAGCCGCTGGAGCCGGGGATGGCGTTCTCGATCGAGCCGGGGATCTACCCGGGCGAGCACGGCGCGCGGATCGAGGACATCGTGGTGTGCACCGCGGACGGGTTCGAGCGGATGAACGCCACCACCCGGGAGACCGTCATCGTCCACTGAACGGCCCGGCGCGCGGGAACGGTGCGGAGCGGCGGGGGGGCCCCGGGGGGCCCCGCCGCCGCGGCATTCGTACCTTATGTTCGGCTCGATAACGATATGTACACCGTTTGGGCGTCCCGGCGGCACCCTATTGCGGCCCGGTCGCCCCGCCCTGTACGCACTAGGCATTGTTCCGCCGGGGTTACGAACGCCTGTCCCGCCGGCCGTGCGCGCGTACGGCCGGCGCGGCGCGCGCGAGGGCCCCGGGAGGTGGCCGGGGACGGGCCGACGTCCGCCACGGCTATTGGACGATTTGCCAGCTGGGCGGGCGGAAGGAGGGGCCGTGGCAGAGGTGGTCCTCAGCGGCGTCGGGAAGGTCTATCCGGACGGCACCAGGGCCGTGGCCGATCTCGGCCTCACCGTCGCCGACGGGGAGTTCCTGGTCCTGGTCGGGCCCTCGGGCTGCGGGAAGACCACCGCGCTGCGGATGGTCGCCGGGCTGGAGGAGATCTCCGAGGGCGAGGTCACGATCGGCGGCCGGGTCGTCAACCGCGTCCCCGCCCGGGACCGCGACGTGGCGATGGTTTTCCAGAGCTACGCCCTCTACCCGCACCTGTCGGTGCGCGACAACATCGGCTTCGGCCTGTCGCTGCGCAAGCTCCCCAAGAAGGAGATCCGCGAGAAGGTCGAGCACGCCGCCCGAATCCTCGGCCTCACCGACCACCTGGACCGCAAGCCCCGCAACCTGTCGGGCGGGCAGCGGCAGCGGGTCGCGATGGGCCGCGCGATCGTCCGCGAGCCGCAGGCGTTCCTGATGGACGAGCCGCTGTCCAACCTCGACGCCAAGCTGCGCGTCCAGATGCGCGCCGAGATCGCCCGCATCCAGCGCGACCTCGGCGTCACCACGATCTACGTCACCCACGACCAGACCGAGGCGATGACGCTCGGCGACCGGGTCGCGGTGATGAAGAAGGGCGAGCTCCAGCAGGTCGCGCCGCCGCAGGAGCTGTACGACCGCCCGGCCAACCTGTTCGTGGCCGGCTTCATCGGCTCGCCCGCGATGAACCTGCTCCACGGGCGGCTGTCCGGCGACGCCGCCGCGCCGCGGCTGGAGGTCGGCGGCCGGACGCTGGACCTGCCGCCCGCCGTCCTGGACACCCGGCCCGCACTCGCCTCCTACCTCGGCCGCGACGTCGTCGTCGGCATCCGCCCCGAGGACATGGAGGACGCCGAGCTGGTCGAGGCCGGCGACGGCGCCCGGCTCACCGCCACCGCCGACCTGGTGGAGGCGATGGGCTCGGACGTGCTCGTGCACTTCGCGGTCGAGGCCGAGCGCGTGGACACCGAGGACACCCGGGAGCTGGCGCGCGACGCCGGCACCGACGTGCTCGGCACCCCCGAAGAGCCCCGTACGGACCTGGTAGCGCGGTTCAGCCCGCGCACCCGCGTCAAGGTCGGCGACCCGGTGGAGGTACGGGTCGACACCGGCCGGCTGCATTTCTTCGATATCGGGACCGGCGAGTCGATCTGGGGATCGGCCGGCGCCGGATCGGCCAGGGAGGAAGAAGAGGGATGAGGGTCAGCAGGCGAGTACTGAGCACCGCCGTCGCGGCGGGGCTGCTGGTCACGGCCGCCGGATGCGGCGGCGACGACGGCGGCGGGGAGGCGCCGGCCGGAGGCGGCGCGCTCAAGGGCACCACCGTCGAGGTCGCCGCCAAGTGGACCGGGCCGGAGGAGAAGAACTTCCGCGAGGTCCTCAAGGCGTTCGAGAAGAAGACCGGCGCCACCGTCAAGTACGCCTCCACCGGCGAGAACACCGACGCCTTCCTCGGCCCGCGGCTGCAGGCCAACCAGCCGCCGGACGTGGCGATCCTGCCGCAGCCCGGCCTCATGCGGCAGTACGCGGAGAAGGGCTCCCTCAAGCCGCTCGGCGCCGACGTCACCCAGACCATCGACCAGAACTTCTCGCCGTACTGGAAGGACCTGGGCTCCGCCGACGGCAAGACCTACGGCGTGCTCATCAAGGCCGCCTACAAGTCGATCATGTGGTACCGGCCGCAGGTGTTCTCCGACGCCGGCGTGCAGCCCCCGGCGACCTGGGCCGACCTGGTGAAGGCGGCTGGCACCGTGCGCGACTCGGGCACCACCCCGTTCGTGCTGGCGGCCGGCCCGCAGGACTCCTGGACGCTCACCGACTGGTTCGAGAACGTCTACCTCTCGCAGGCCGGGCCCGAGAAGTACGACCAGCTCGCCGAGCACAAGATCAAGTGGACCGACCCGTCGGTCGGCCAGGCGCTGGAGACGCTCGCGCAGATCTGGGGCAAGCCCGACCTGATCGCCGGCGGCACCTCGCAGGCCACCAAGACCAAGTTCGACGCCTCGGTGACCGAGGTGTTCGGCCAGCAGAAGGCCGCGATGGTGTACGGCGGCGACTTCGCCGCGGCCAACATCAACACCACCAAGTCCAAGGTCGGCACCGACGCCAAGGTCTTCGCCTTCCCCAAGGCCGGGAACACCGCGCCGGCGATGCTGGGCGGCGACATCGCGGTCGCGATGAAGGACGGCAAGGGCGCCCAGGAGCTGATGAAGTTCCTCGCCTCGCCCGAGGCCGGCAAGACGTGGGCGGGCCTGGGCGGCTACCTGTCGCCGAACAAGGGCGTCGCCCCCGACGCCTACGCCGACCCGGTCGCCAAGCAGCTCATCGCCCAGCTCCAGGCGGCCGGCGACGCCGCCCGCTACGACCTGTCGGACCTGACCCCCGCCGCGTTCGGCGCCACCCCCGGCGAGGGCATGTGGGAGGCGCTGCGCGGCTTCGTGCAGAACCCGTCGGACGTCAAGGGCACGCAGGCGAAGCTGGAGGCCGAGGCCGCCAAGGCGTACAAGGGTTAGGGCGAGCACCGGATGAAGGTCGCTCACGACGACGCGGCGCCGCCGGCCGGACCGGCCGGCGGCACCGCCGCGGCCGCCGCGAAGCCCGCCGGCCGCGGCGGCAAGGGCGGGCTGCAGCCGCCGTCCTGGTTCGCGCTGCTGTTCCTGCTGCCCGCGCTGCTGCTGCTCGGCTTCCTGGTCGTCTACCCGATCGTGTACTCGGTCGTCCGCAGCTTCTTCGACGCCGAGGGCACCGGCTTCGTCGGCCTCGACAACTACGTCGGCGTCTTCCAGGGCCACGACAACCTGGTCGCCGTCCGCAACACCGCGATCTGGGTGGTCGTGGCGCCGACCCTGGTCACCATCGTCGGGCTGGTCTTCGCCGTGCTCACCGAGCGGATCCGGTGGGCCACGGTGTTCAAGCTCGTGGTGTTCATGCCGATGGCGATCTCGTTCCTCGCCTCCGGCGTGATCTTCCGCCTGGTGTACGAGCAGGACCCCGACAAGGGCGTGGCCAACGCCGCGATGGTCGCCGTCCACGACACCTTCGCCGGGGGAGCGAGCTACCCCGGCGCCGGCCCGCGGACCGGCGGCGGCCAGCCGGTGCGGCCCGGGGCCGACGGCGTCTCGGTGAACGTCGCAGCGCCCGTCGCCGCCGGGCAGAGCGCGCTCGTCCCGCTGGTGCGGGTCAAGCCCGAGCTGCTGCCGGAGGACGCGAAGCCCGCGGCGCCGCCGCCGGCCGCCCGGCCCGGGCAGCTGACCGGCACCGTGTGGTTCGACTTCACCAGGGGCGGCGGCGGGGCGCCGAACCGGCCGAACGCCGGCGAGTCCGGCCTGCCGGGCGTCACCGTCCAGGCGATGCGGGGGAGCGAGGTCGCCGGCACCGCCACCACCCGGGCGGACGGCACGTTCACCATCACCGGGCTCGGGTCCGGGACGTACACGGTCACGCTGCCCAAGGACAACTTCACCGCCGCCTACGGCGGCGCGGAGTGGCTCGGCGGCACCCTCATCACCCCGGCGATCATCGGGTCGTACCTGTGGGTGTGGGCCGGGTTCGCGATGGTCCTGATCGCCGCGGGCCTGGCCGCCATCCCGCGCGACGCGCTCGAGGCGGCCCGGGTCGACGGCGCCACCGAATGGCAGGTGTTCCGGCGGGTGACGATCCCGCTGCTGGCGCCGGTGCTGATGGTCGTCCTGGTCACGCTGGTCATCAACGTGCTGAAGGTGTTCGACCTGGTGTTCATCATCGGCGGCGGCGATCCCGACGCCAGCGTGCTGGCGCTGCGGATGTGGACCGAGTCGTTCGGCGGCGGCAACGACCAGGGGGCGGGCAGCGCGATCGCGGTGCTGCTGTTCCTGCTGGTGGTGCCCGCCATGCTGTTCAACCTCCGGCGGCTGCGGCAGGAGCGGTCATGAGCGCGAAGAACCCGGCGAACACGGGCAACGCAGGGCACGCGGGAAACGCGGGGCCTGCGCCCGGGGCGCCGAAGCGGGGCGTGGCCGCCCGGATCGCCGGCCGCGTCGGCGGCGGCGCGGCCCAGGGGCTGCTGGTCGTGGTCGCGCTGTTCTGGCTCGTCCCGACGTTCGGGCTGCTGATGGCCTCGCTGCGGTCGAACGAGGACAACAACGCCGGCGGCTGGTGGCAGGTGTTCACCGCGCCGTCGCAGCTGACCGGCGAGGCGTACACCGCGCTGCTCGACAAGCCCGACTTCGTCGACTCGTTCTGGAACACCGTGCTCATCACGGTGCCCTCCACGGTGCTGGTGGTGGCGATCGCCGCGCTGGCCGCGTACGCGTTCGCGTGGCTGGAGTTCCCCGGCCGCGACTGGCTGTTCCTGCTCGTGGTGGCGCTGCTGGTCGTGCCGGTGCAGGTCGCGCTGATCCCGGTCGCCAAGCTGTACGGGCGGATCGACTTCGGCGGCTTCCAGATGTTCGGGTCGGTCACCGGCGTGGTGCTGTTCCACGTGGCGTTCGGGCTGCCGTTCGCCATCTTCCTGCTGCGCAACTTCTTCGCCGCGATCCCGCGCGACCTGCTGGAGGCGGCGCGGATGGACGGCGGCTCGGAGTGGACGATCTTCCGCCGGGTGATCTTCCCGCTGGGCGGCCCGGCGATCGCCTCCCTGGGCATCTTCCAGTTCCTGTGGGTGTGGAACGACCTGCTGGTCGCGCTGGTGTTCGCCGACACCGGCTCGCAGCCGATGACCAAGTGGCTCCAGTCGCAGATGCGGCAGTTCACCGGGAACATCGACGTGCTGGCGCCCGGCGCGTTCCTGTCGCTGATCATCCCGCTGGCCGTCTTCTTCGCGTTCCAGCGCTACTTCGTGCAGGGAGTGCTGGCCGGCTCGGTGAAGTGACCCGCCTGGAGACGGCAGCGTGAGAGCGGCGAGGCCCGGGCCGTACGGCCCGGGCCTCGCCGTGTCCGGGTGTTCCGGGTCAGGCGGTGTTCCGGGTCAGGCGGACGCCTTGGTGACCGGGGTGCCCGCCGCGGCGGCGTCGGCGTGGCCGATCGCCAGGCCGCTGGCCGGGTCGAAGAAGTGCAGCCGGCGGGTGTCGACGGCCAGCTCGATGTCCTGGCCGGGCCGCACGTGCGAGCGGGCGTTGACGCGGGCGGTCCACAGCGCCTTGTTGTCGGCCAGCGGGATCGCCATGTCCTCCTCGCCCTCGGCGGCGTCCTCGGCCAGGTCGGCGGTGTCCTTGTGCTCGACCGGCGGGGCGTCGATGGCGAAGATGACGTTGATCTCGCTGCCCAGCTCCTCGGTCACGCTGGTGGTGGCGTGCAGCGGCGCCCAGTCGGGCTTGGCGTGCGCGGCGTCCTCGAAGTCGGACGGCCGGATGCCGAGGATGATCTCGCGGCCGACGTACCCGTCCAGGCCGGGCTTGGCGGCCAGCAGGTCGGCCGGCACCGGCAGCGTGTAGCCGGCGAACGAGACCCGCGCGCCGTCGTCGTCCTTCTCCAGCTTCGCGGTGACGAAGTTCATCGCGGGCGAGCCGATGAAGCCGGCCACGAACAGGTTGACGGGGTTGTCGAACAGCCGCTGCGGCGTGTCGACCTGCTGCAGCTTGCCCTCGCGCAGGACGCAGACGCGGTCGCCGAGCGTCATGGCCTCGACCTGGTCGTGCGTGACGTACACGGTGGTGACCTTGAGGCGCTCGTGCAGCTGGCTGAGCGAGGCGCGCATCGACACGCGGAGCTTGGCGTCCAGGTTGGACAGCGGCTCGTCCATCAGGAACGCCTGCGGCTCGCGGACGATCGCGCGGCCCATCGCGACCCGCTGCCGCTGCCCGCCCGACAGCGCGGCCGGCTTGCGCGACAGGTACTGCTCCAGGCCGAGCATCTTGGCGGCGTCGCGGACCTTCTTGGCGCGCTCCTCCTTGGACACGCCGCGCAGCTTCAGCCCGAACGCCAGGTTCTGCTCGACGGTCATGTGGGGGTAGAGGGCGTAGTTCTGGAACACCATCGCGATGTCGCGGTCCTTGGGCGCCAGGTCGTTCACCACCCGCTCGCCGATGGAGATCTTGCCGCCGCTGATCTCCTCCAGCCCGGCGATCATCCGCAGCGCGGTGGACTTGCCGCAGCCCGACGGGCCGACCAGCACCATGAACTCGCCGTCGCGGATCTCCAGGTCCAGCCCGTCGACGGCCTTGACGCCGCCGCCGTACACCTTGTCGACCCGCTCCAGCACGATCTCGGCCATCTCGTCCCTCTCACTCCGGTTAGTGGAAACGTTTCCAACGACCTGCCGCCCACCAGGGCTTTCGACCAGTGACCGGAGTCAACATGATGGAAACGTTTCCAGGAAAGGTGTGGTCATGAAAAGATGACCGGCGGAGAGGCGGTGGGCCGATGGCGGGCGGGCGGCCAGCGACGATCAAGGACGTGGCGGCGGCGGCCGGGGTGGGCATCGCGACCGTGTCGCGGGTGTTCACCGGCACCGGCTCGGTCGGCGCGGCCACCCGCGAGCGCGTGCTGGCCGCGGCCCGGGAGCTGGACTACCGGCCCAGCGCCCTCGGCCGCGGGCTCAAGCTGCGGCGCGCCGGCGGCATCGGGCTGGTCGTCCCCGATGTCACCGACCCGTTCTGCGCCGAGCTGATCGCCGGGGTGCTCGCCTGCGCCCGCACCCTGGGCGAGCACGTGATCGTGGACGCCGCGCACGGCGACCCCGCCCGCGAGGCCGAGATCGTGGAACGGCTCGTGGAGCAGCGCGTCGCCGGCGTCATCGCGCTGCCCGCCGGCGACGCCGCCGCCTGGCGCAGCGCCGCCGGTGCCGGTCCCGGCGCCGGCGTGGTCTTCGCCGACCGGGCCCTGCCCGGCCTCCCGGAGATCCCCGCCGTCCTCGCCGACGACCGCGGGGGCGTCCGCACGCTCACCGAGTACCTGGCCGGCCTCGGGCACCGCCGCATCGCGTTCCTGGGCGGCGCGGCGCCCGGCACCCCGCCCGGCGTGCGCGAGCGCGCGTTCCGCGACACCCTGGCGGCCGTGGGCGTGCCCGCCGACGAGGACCTGATCGTCGCCGCCCGGCCCGAGCGCGACAGCGCCTACGGCGCCGCCGCCGGCCTGCTGCAGCGGCGCGGCGACGTGACCGCCGTGCTCGCCGCCGGCCACCTGCTCGGCGAGGCGGCCGTCCTGGTCGCCCGCGAGCTCGACCTGCGCGTCCCGGCCGACGTCTCCATCGCGATGGTCGACGACGTGCCCTGGGCCGAGCTGTGCGACCCGCCCCTCACCGCCGTCGCCCGCCCCGGGCACGACATCGGGTACCGGGCGTGCGAGCTGCTCCTGCGCGACCGCGCGCGGCGCGGCCGCGGCGGCCCGGTGCTGCTGCCGGCCGAACTGATGATCCGCGGCAGCTGCGGCCCGCCCCGCACCGCCCGCGGCGGCGGCCGTTCCGGCTGAGCACGGCCCCGCCTTGATCGGCTCTTGACCCTGCACGGACCCCGCCGACACGCTAGATTTCCCGGGTGGAGGAGATCGATCGTCAGATCATGGCGTTGCTGGCCGATGACGGCCGGATGAGCTTCACCGATCTGGCCAAGGAGACCGGCCTTTCGGTGTCGGCCGTGCACCAGCGGGTGCGGCGGCTGCAGAAGCGCGGCGTCATCAAGGGGTTCACGGCACTGCTGGACAACGAGCAGATCGGGCTGCCGCTCACCGCGTTCGTATCGATCAAACCGATCGACCCGGCGGCGCCGGACGACGCGCCCGAGCGGCTGGCCGGCCTGGCCGCGATCGAGGCATGCCATTCGGTGGCGGGGGAGGAGAGCTACATCCTCAAGGTGAGGGTGAAATCCCCCAACGAGCTGGAGGACCTGCTCCAGCAGATCCGAGCCGCGGCCAACGTCGCGACCCGCACCACGGTCGTTCTCAGCACCCCCTGGGAGAACCGCCGCCCGCCCCTTTAAGGAAGACGAGAGGAACGATCACGCCTCCCCGCGGGCCGCCGCCCGCGGGGAGGCGGGACTCAGGCGCCGGGCGCGAACGCCTCCAGGGCCTCGCGGGCGCGGCGCAGCGACTCCGCCGGGTCCGCCGCCGGCCCGCTGATCTCCGGATCGAAGTTCAGGTCCACGAACAGCTCGGTCATCCCCTGCGCGGCGATGTCGTCGAAGTCGGCGCGGATCTCCTCGTACGAGCCGGTCAGCGGCCGCCGGTCCGCCCGGCCCCCCGCGCGCACCCGTACCGCCGCGCGGCACACGAACCGCAGGGCCGCCGGGTCGCGCCCGGCCTCCTCCGCCGCCTCCCGGACGACCGCGATCGACCGCCCCAGCGACCCCGGATCGGCCCGGCTGGCGCTCACCCAGCCCGCCGCCAGCCGCCCCGCCCGGCGCAGCGCGGAGTCGGCCGCGCCGCCCAGCAGGATCGGCGGCTCCGGCGACTGCACCGGCGCCGGGCCCATCACCACCGGCGGGAACCGGTGGAACTCGCCCTCGAAGCCCTCGCCGCCGGCCCACAGCGCCCGCATCGCGGCGATGAACTCCTCGGCCCGCGCGCCGCGCCGCTGCATCGGCGCGCCCGACGCCGCGAACTCCTCGGGCATCCAGCCGATCCCGAGCCCGAGGTCCAGCCGCCCGGCCGCGACCCGGTCCAGCGTCGCCGCCTGCTTGGCCAGCAGCACCGGCGAGTAGAACGGCATGTTGACGATCGCCACGCCCAGCCTGATCCGCTCGGTCAGCCCCGCCAGGTACGCCAGCGTCACCAGCGGGTCCGGAACGTCCCGGTACGGGGTGTCGGTGGCCCCGGCAGGGTTGAGCAGCCGCTGGAGCGTCCAGACCGAGTGGTACCCGAGCTCCTCGGCCCGCCGGGCCACCGACGCCTGGCCCGCCGGTTCCGACCAGCCGCCCGACACCGGCACGGCGAACCCGATCAGCACGTTCTGCCTCCCCTTGTCCTCACGATCCGACCCGGGCGACTCTACCGAGCGGGCTCCTCCCACCCGCCGCCGGCCAGGAAGCGCTCGATCACCGCCGCGTACGGCGCGGGGTCCAGGCCCTTGCCCGCGGCCCAGCCGTCGTCGTGGACGCCGCGCAGGTGCCGCTCGCCCGCGTCGGCCACCAGCGACACGATCGTTCCCTCCTCGCCCCGCTCCATGAGCCGCGCCGCCAGCCGCAGCGCGCCCCACAGGTTCGCGCCCGTCGACCCGCCCACCGCGAGCCCGGTGGCCGCGCGCACCGCCCGCGCCCCGGCGACGCTCGCCGCGTCCGGCACCGGCAGCATCAGGTCGACCAGCGACGGCAGGAAACCCGGCTCCATGCGGGGACGCCCGATGCCCTCGATCCGCGACGGCATCCCGGTCGCGTAGTCCCGCGCGCCCGTCGCCCAGCCTGGAAAGTACGCCGAGTTCTCCGGGTCCACGACCGCCAGCCGCGCCGCCAGGCCGCGGTGCCGGACGTACCGGCCAAGGCTCGCCGCCGTGGCGCCCGTACCTGCCCCGACGACCACCCAGGCGGCATCGGGCACCTGCGCGAACAGCTCCCCGGCGACGTCGTCGCCGCGCCAGTCCAGCGCCCGCTCGGCCCACGCGAACTGGTCGAGGTAGCAGCCCCCGGTGTCGTCCGCCACCCGCCGCGCCTCGTCGTAGATCGCCAGCGGCGGCGTCACGAACCGGCACTCGCCGCCCAGCTCCCGCACCGGCCGCGCCTTCGCCGGGTCGTCCTTCCCGGGCATCACCGCGACGTACGGCAGGCCCAGCAGCCGCGCCATGTACGCCTGCGCCACCGCCGCGTTGCCGCCGGTCGCCTCCACCACCGTGCCGCCCTCGGTGATCCGGCCGCAGGCGATCGCGTGCCGGAACAGGGCGCGTGCCGAACGGTGCTTGAGGCCGCCCGTCGGATGCGCGGACTCGTCCTTGAACAGCAGCGTGACGCCCTGGCCCGGCAGCGGGAACGGGATCAGGGGCGTCGGGCCGAGCTCGCCGCGCTCGGCGTCCAGCCGCCCGATCGCGAGCGCCGCCCAGGCCCGCTCGTCTCGATCATCAGCCACGGGATCATGAAACCACCCGGGCGGCGGTCAGGAGGCGGCGACGATGAAGCTGGAGTTGCCGAAGCCGACCTCGTCCCCGGGCCGCACCCGGGTCGGCCCGGTGAGCCGCCAGCCGTTGAGCCGGGTGCCGTTCATCGAGCCGAGATCGGAGATCATCCACTCCTCGTCGGCCCGGTAGATCTCGGCGTGAAACCGGGAGACGGTCAGGTCGGTGAGGATGAACTGGCACCCGGGCGCGCGCCCCACCACGATCCGGGTCAGCCCCGGCGGCGGCAGCATGAACCGCGGCAGCCGCGGCGCCCGCCACGCCGCCTCGAACCGCGCCGTCACCTGCGAGACCGACGAGATCAGCCCGGTCAGCCGGCCGACCACCCGGTTGGTGGGCGGCAGGTCGTGCACGATGTCGGCCAGTTCGGCCTGGCTCTGGGCGCGCAGCACCTGGTCGACCCGGCGTTCGAACGTCTCGTGCGACATCCGGCCCTCGGCCACCCGGTCACTGAGGACGCGCAGGATCCGGTCGCGCTCCATGTCGGACGCTCTCACCGGGAACGCGGGCTGACCGTCCATAGCTGTGAGTATCCAGAACCTCTCAACGACTGTCTAGCAGGGGCTTTCGGGAGCGAGGTGAAGATCATTGCTGGACCGTACTTTCGCATGTTAGACGTCCCCCGGCCACCCAAAGTTCGAACTTCCCCCCGGCCCCGGCCCGTCTGGCAGCAGCGGCGGCATCAGGAGTAGCGGTCCGCTCGGCACGGAACACGTAGGAAAAATCCGACGTATAGTGTCTGCCATGCACCTCACGTGGGAGGCCGCCGATGACTGAGGTCGAGGACCGGCTGTTCGCCGCGCTGGCCAGCCCT
Source organism: Actinomadura sp. 21ATH (assembly GCF_041951345.1). Taxonomy (NCBI): domain Bacteria; kingdom Bacillati; phylum Actinomycetota; class Actinomycetes; order Streptosporangiales; family Thermomonosporaceae; genus Actinomadura; species Actinomadura sp. 21ATH. The sequence goes on from NZ_JBGNUR010000027.1 coordinate 47,344, forward strand.
GTGCGGCGGGAGGTCCTGCGGCTGCTCCGCGACCAGGGGCCGACACCGGTCAACGAGCTCGCCGGGCACTTCGCCATGGCCCGCCCGAGCTTCTCCGAGCAGCTGCGGGTGCTGCGCGAGGCCGGGCTCGTGGACGAGCGCCGCGAGGGCCGCCGCCGGCTCTACCGGCTGCGGCCCGAGCCGCTGGCGGAGGTCCAGGAGTGGCTCCACCCCTTCGAGCGCTTCTGGCGCGAACGCCTGGACGGCCTCAGTGACGTCCTTGACAGCCTGGAAGACGATGACACATGACGGAGACCGCATGATCGAAGACGACCCGACCGCGATCAGCGTCGGCCGGTTCCTCGCGCACCCGCCCGCCAAGGTGTGGCGGGCGCTGACCGAACCGGAACTGCTGGCCCGCTGGCTGATGCCCGGCGACTTCCGCCTGGAGGTCGGCCACCGCTACCTGATGAACACCCGGCCCGTACCGGCGACCGGGTTCTCCGGGAAGGTGCTGGCCGAGGTCCTCGCCTTCGAGGCGGAGAGGATGCTCCAGGTCTCCTGGAAGGACGCCGAGCGCGGCGGCACCGACTGGACGCTCACCTGGACGCTCCGTCCCGAGGGCCGCGGCACCCGGCTGTTCCTGCTCCACGAGGGCTTCGACCCCGGCAACCCGTTGCACCAGCGTTCCCGCGGCATCATGGGCGGCGGCTGGCGCGGCCACGTGATGCGCGCCCTGGAACGCGTCCTCGGCGCCGAGGAAGAGGTGGTCCCCATGTCCGGCCAGGCCGGGCGCTTCCGCGCCGCCGCCGACGGCTTCGCCGCCAGGATCGCCGCCGTCCCGCCCGGCGGCTGGGACGCCCCCAGCCCCTGCCCCGGCTGGTCGGCGCGCGACGTGGCCGCCCACGTCATCTCCGAGACCCGCCGTATCGCGGCCACCGTCCGCGGCACCTCGCCCGAACCCGTCCACGGCGTGGGCCTGGCCGCGATGGGCACGCCGCCGCGGGTCGAGTCCGACGCCGCCCTGGGCGACGCCTGGGCCCGCGTCAGCGCGGACCTGACCGCCGCGATCGACGATCCGGCCTGCCGCGCGGCGAAGCTGCCCACCCCGGTCGGCGAGACACCGTTCGCCGATGTCGCCGAGGCGCTGCCGGAGGACGTCCTCGTCCACACCTGGGACCTGGCCCGCGCGACCGGCGGCGACGAGCGGCTGGACCCCGGCCTCGTCGCCCACGTCTACGAGCACCTCAAGCCGATGGACGAGGCGCTGCGGCAGCCGTGGGCGTTCGGCCCGAAGCTGCCCGTGCCGGCGGGCGCCGACCTGCAGACCGAGTTCCTGTGCTTCGTCGGCAGGAAGGTCTGACAGCGGCCGCCCCCGCGTACCGGCGTTCACCACTTGTAGTCGAGGAACTTCCCGTCGAACGTGACGACGACGCGGTCGCCCTCGGGGTCGGGACGGCGGGCGATGCCGACGCGGAAGTTGATGGCGCTCATGATCCCGTCGCCGAACTCCTCGTGGATGAGCTCCTTGAGGGCCGGGCCGTACACCGCCAGCGCCTCGGCGAAGCGGTAGATCGTGGGGTCGGCCGTCAGGGCCGGGTCCGCGCCGCGGGCGGGCTGGAGCCGGAGGCTCTCGGCGACCGCCTCGTCCAGCTCCAGCAGGTCGCACACGCGCCGGGCCTGCTCCTCCGTCATCGGATGCTGCCCGAGCAGCGCCGCGGTCGACCACACGACGGGGGCGCCGATCTCGTCGGCGATCCGGGCCCAGGACAGGCCGCGGCGCAGCCGGGCGGCGACCACCAGGGCGGCGGCGTCGGACTTCCTCATGATCGGGTTCATGGAGCGAAGGCTAGGGCGATAACAGCCGGTACGGGCCGCTGTGAGCCCAACGTGACGGGATGATCTTCGCCTCGTCACATGCCGGAAATACGCGCTTTCCAAACTCGGCCGGACATCAGCCGGAACCCGGTCACGCCCGCTCGCGCGTGCCGGGCCGCACCATGAGAAAGCGACGCCATGTCCTATCTGAACCCCTCAGAGTTCGTCACCAAGATGATCGACGCCGGCGAGGCCAAGGCGTTCATGTCCACCCGCGACACCATCATCCGCGCCTACATGGCCGGCGCCATCCTCGCGCTGGCCGCGGCGTTCGCGGTCACGATCAGCGTGCAGACGGGCCAGCCCCTCCTCGGGGCCGTGCTCTTCCCGGTCGGCTTCTGCATGCTGTACCTGCTGGGATTCGACCTGCTCACCGGCGTCTTCACGCTGGTCCCGCTGGCGCTGATCGACAAGCGGCCCGGCGTGAACGTCCGCGCGGTGCTGCGCAACTGGTGGCTGGTCCTCGTCGGCAACTTCGCCGGTGCGCTGACCGTCGCGGCCATGATGGCGTGCATCTTCACGTTCTCGTTCACCGCCGACCCGAACGAGGTCGGCCGGGCGATCGGCACCATCGGCGAGTCGCGGACGGTCGGCTACGCCGAGCACGGCGCCGCCGGGATGCTGACGCTCTTCATCCGGGGCGTCCTGTGCAACTGGATGGTGTCCACGGGCGTCGTCGCCGCGATGATCTCGACGTCGGTCTCGGGCAAGGTGATCGGCATGTGGATGCCCGTCCTGGTGTTCTTCTACATGGGCTTCGAGCACTCGATCGTCAACATGTACCTGTTCCCGTCCGGCCTGATGCTCGGCGGCGACTTCTCGGTCGCGGACTACCTCCTGTGGAACGAGATCCCGACGGTGGTCGGCAACCTGGTGGGCGGCCTGACGTTCGTGGGGCTCACGCTGTACGCCACGCACGCCCGCACGGGCGCGGCCCGCAACGCGCCGGTGCTCCCCGAGAAGGTCGCCGTCCCGGTCAAGTGAGGCGGCGCGGCCGGACGCCGCCACGCCGGGCCCCGCGCCGCCGCCGTGCTACGAGAGGGGGCCGCCCGGCAGGCGGCCGCGGGACGCGGGGGCGATGTCCTTGGCCGGCCCCTGCCATTCCAGCAGGAGGATGGTGGCGTCGTCGTCGAGGCGGCCCGCGTGGTGGTCGAGGATGCCGCGGATGAGCCGGCGCAGCGTTTCGGGCACCGGGAGGCCGTCGGCGTCGCGGCGGATGATGAAGTCGACGAAGCGGTGCAGGCCGAACTCCCGGCCGTGCGGATCGCGGGCCTCCACGATCCCGTCGGTGTAGAGCAGCACCCGGTCGCCGGGTTCGAGCTGCTCCTGGCACGGTTCGGCGGCCACCCCCAGGCCGGTGCCCAGGGGGCCGGCCGGTTCGCAGTCCAGGCTCGTGACCCAGCGCCCGCCGCGGATGACCACCGGCGGCGGGTGGCCGTGGTTCACCCACGACAGCGCGCCCGTACGGGTGTCCAGGGTGGCCAGGAGCGCGGTGACGAAGCTGCCGGAGTCGAACTGCCGCTCGAGCACCTCCTCGATCGCCTGGCCGGTCTCGACGAGTCCCGCGCCCTGCAGGCGGCTGTTGCGGGCGGCGGCCACGGCGAGGCTCGCGGTCAGCCCGGACGTGGTGTCGTGCCCCATGGCGTCGAAGATCGCCAGATTGACGATGTCGCCGGCCAGGCCGTAGTCGAAGGCGTCGCCGCCGAGCTGGTACGCCGGTTCCAGGGCCGCGCCGATGATCACGCGGTCGTTGGCGAACGTCAGCGGCGGCATCAGCCGCCACTGCATCTCGGCCGACACCGTCATGGGACGCACCCGGACGAGCCGGGAGTAGGTGTCGCTCAGCGGGCGCTTGCTCACCACCATCAGCGCCACCAGGCCCACCAGGCGCCACAGCAGCTGCAGGGCGTCCGGGGCGTCGCTCTCCACGGTCGCGCGGACCGCCCCGACGCGCTCGGTGCCGTCCAGCAGCGGCACCCACCACTGCTCCGCGCCGTCCTCCAGCGACTGGCCCTGGACCATCTCCAGGCTCTGGTAGGCGCGCCCCGCCAGCGTCCCCTCGATGCGCATCTCCATTGCCGCGCCGTCCGGGACGGTGTCGTCGTCGCGGCCGGTCAGCAGGCGGAGCACGTCCTGCTGCAGATCCGCGACATAGATCAGGATGTCGCGGAAGCCGGCGCGGGAGGCGTGCCGGGCCAGCGCCGTGGGGATCTGCTGCATCGACAGCAGGTGGCTGGCCTCGATCAGCTCTCCCAGCACCTGCTCCGCGTCATCGGCACGCATCGGCATCCATCTCGGCTAGAACCCGGGCCGCCCGAGCCCTGGCGCCGCCGCCGGCCGCCGACCCCACCGTCCGGTCCTTTCTGCCCCGCTCACCAGGTGCGGAAACAGGAGGATCAGTCGACGCGCTCGGCGTTGGAGACGTAGCCACCCCCGCCCGGGTAGACCCAGGCCCCGTTGAGCGTGCGGCCGTCGGCGCTGAAGGTGCCCTGGAAGTAGGCGGGCGACCCGCGGTCGCCGGCCCAGATGGTGAGGGTGTCGCCGTCGATCTCGTAGGTGTAGTCGAGGGTGCTGCCGTCGTCGCCGTAGTAGCGGGACTTGATGTCCGCGCTGGGCTCGGCCATCAGCGGCCGCTCCCGGCCGATGATCTCGAAGCCGTACGTGTCGCCCAGGTGCACGTCCTGCCGGAGGAAGAAGTCGTTCAGCCAGCGGTAGGTCACGGTGCCCTCGTGCCCGCCGCTGATCTTCCAGGTGCCGACAAGCCTGGCCAGTGCCTGAAGCGCCGCGTCGCCGGTCATCGCCGTCTCCCTCGCAGTGGGATCTCAGTGGGTGCGAGCAATTTATCCCGGCCGGTACCGCGGGGACCGCCGTCCCGGCGGAGTGGCCGGAAGCGGCGTCCCGGGAACGATCGGGCGACCCGCCGCAGGGAAGGCGCCCTCCGCCGAAGTCGCCGGCCTTCGACGACGGCCCGCGCGGCCGCGCGCCCGGGCGCGCTGGGGCCGGCCGCCGCGGCGCCCGGCCCCGGCGGCGCTGTCAGGCGAGGAGGTCGCGGGCGATGTGGGTCACCTGGATCTCGTCGGTGCCGGCGTAGATCTGGAACGACTTGGCGTCGCGGGCGAGCTGCTCGACGCGGTACTCCGACATGTAGCCGTTGCCGCCGAACAGCTGGACGGCCTCCATCGCCACCTCCGAGGCGGCCTGGGCGGAGTACAGCTTCATCGCCGACGCCTCGGCCAGCGTCGGGGTGCGGCCGGCGCGCTGCATCTCGATGTGGCGGAACACCAGGTTCTGGACGTTCAGCCGGGCGACCTCCATCTTGGCCAGCTTGAGCTGGATGAGCTGGAAGTCGCCGATCCGCTGCCCCCACAGCTCGCGCTTCTTGGCGTAGTCGACCGACAGCCGCAGGCACTCCTCGATGACGCCGAGGGACATGGCGGCGACGCCGGCGCGCTCGGTGACGAAGTTGGCCTTGGCCGACTCCTTGCCGCCGCCGGAGCCGGAGTTCAGCAGCCGGTCCGGGCCGACCTGGACGTCGTTCAGGAACAGCTCGCCGGTGGGGGAGGAGTGCAGGCCCATCTTGCGCAGCGGCCTGCTCTGCTCCAGGCCCGGCATGCCCCGGTCGAGGACGAAGGTGAGGATCTCCCGGTCGCGGGCGTCGCGCCCGTCGTCGAGCTTGCAGTAGAAGACGATCGTGTCCGCGTACGGGCCGTTGGTGATGAACGTCTTGCTGCCGTTGAGGACCCACCCGTCGCCGGACGGCCGCGCGGTGGCCTGCATGCCGCCGAACGCGTCCGACCCCGAGTTCGGCTCGGTGATCGCCCACGCGCCGATCTTGTCGAAGGTGAGCAGGTCCAGCGCCCAGCGGCGCTTCTGCTCGGTGCTGCCGCGCCCGGCGATGGTCCCGGCGGCCAGCCCGAGGCTGACGCCCATGGCCGAGACCATCCCGGGCGCGACCTTGCACAGCTCGATGACGGGCAGCATGGTCATGGCCGCGTTCCCGCCGCCGCCGGAGCCCTTCTCACCGCCGGCCTCGCCGGCCTCCTCGCGCTCCAGCCGGGCCTGGAACGACGAGCGGGCCAGCTCGTCCATGCCGAAGGTCTTGTAGAGGCTCCGGATGAGGTCGTACGGGGGGAGCTCGCCGGACTCCAGCCGGTCGGCCTGGGGCCGGACCTCGGCCTCGATCCAGTCGCGCACCGCGTCCCGGATCATCAGATCTTCGTCGGACCACTCGATCATGCGGGTGTCGCCCTCGCTCTCGCCTGGTGGGGCGTCCATCCAAGCAGAAGATGAAAGCGAGCGCTTACCGCGGGGTCACTTCTCGAACGACACCACGTCGGCCAGCACGCCGCCGGCGGAGGTGAGCCGGTCCTCGGCCGGGCTGTCGTAGACGACCAGCAGCTTCGGGCGGCCGTCGTGGTCGGTCTCGTCCAGGACCGCGATGCCCTCGGCGTGGTCGTCGCCGTCGCCGTACGGCAGCGGGCCCAGGACCTGCAGCTCGTCGGCGTGCACGATGCCGGGGGCGTCCACGGTGACGGCGCCGGGCCAGCGCACGACCCGCACCGGGCCGTCCAGGTCCATGCTGGGGCCGGTCAGGACGAGCAGGTCGTCGCCGTGCGGGCACAGGTCCCGCACGCCCAGGCCGCCCAGGTCGAGGAAGTGGGTGCGGTAGCGCTCGCCGTCCTCGCCGATCCTGCGCAGCCGCAGGCGCCGCGGGTCGTCCGGGTGGGTCTCGGGGTGGATCTCCACGAGCACCGCCCAGCCGCGCAGCACCGGCCCGCGGAACCCGATGTAGAGGCGCTCGCCGTGCGCGGCGATGCCCTCGATGTCGACCCCGTTGTCCTTGCTGGGGACGGCCAGGAACGGCCCCAGGTGCGGGTCGTCGGCCAGCAGGTCGGTGAGCGCGTCGCCGCGCCCGCCGAGCACGGCGGCGGTGCGGCCGCCGTCGGCCGCCACCACCTCCGGCAGCCCGTCCGCGCCGGTGACCAGGGGCATCCGCGCGATGATGAACCGGTTCTCCTCGCGGACCACGGTGGCCAGCCGCTTGCGCGACTTGGCGTCGGACTGGTCCGGCTTGATCTTCTTGCGCTTGAGGCTGTGCGACCCGATCGCCCAGAGCCACCCGTTCGTGCGGGCCAGCCCCTCGATGTCGGCCTCCTCGTCCGGCCCCGCCGGCAGCGGGATCAGGTCGGCGAGCCGCACGGTGCGCTGGCCGGCGTAGCCGGTGACGTGCCCCTGGGCGTCGGTGGTCGCGGTCAGCCGCTCGATGGTGGCGGTCTCGTCGCCGGCCACCCACAGGCAGGAGCCGTCCTGGCGGACGGCGGACAGGTTGGTGTGCGTCTCGGCCTCGCGGCTCTCCTGCGCGAAGCGGAGCTCGACCCGGCGTTCCACGATCATTCGGCGATGGTTTCACATTCCGGCGGGACCGGTCCCGGCCCCCGGGTGAACGTTCCAGCGAACGTTCAGGGTTTCGGGCTTGCGGAAAACCAGTCCGCGCGGCCGCGGGACGGGCCCGGGTGCGAGCCGCAGGCCCGGCAGGCGGTCCAGCAGCGCCTCCAGGACGGCGCGCGTCTCGAGCCGGGCCAGGTGCGCGCCGAAGCAGAAGTGCGGGCCGTGCGCGAACGCCAGGTGCTCGGCGGCGTTCGCGCGGCGGACGTCGTAGCGGTCGGGGTCGGGGAAGGCGGCGGGGTCGCGGTTGGCGCCCGCCAGGGACACGCGCACCAGGTCGCCCTTGCGGATCGGGGCGCCCTCCAGCTCCACGTCGCGGGTGGCGTACCGGTCGACGACCGAGGCCGAGGGCTCCAGCCGCAGCGACTCCTCGATCGCGGCCGGCAGCAGCGCGGGGTCGGCGCGGACCAGGTCGAGTTCGGCGGGATGGGCCAGCAGGTGCAGGACGGCGTTGGCGATCATCCCCTCGGTGGTGTCGATGCCGCCGAACATCAGCACCGCCGCGTTGGCGACGACCTCGGCGCCGGTCAGGCCCTCCTCCTGGTGGGTGGCCTCGGCGAGCAGGGAGGTGGTGCCGGGTTCGGCGGCGGCCTCCTGGACCGCGGCGCGCAGCTTCGCGTACGCCTCGTCCGCGCGCGGGTCCGGCTCGCCGCCCGCGGTGATGGCGGAGACGGCCTCGACGAACGCCTCGTACCAGGACCGGATCGTCGCGGCGTCGGCGCCGCGCAGCCCGAGCGCCTCGGCGACCACCGCCACCGCCAGCGGCCCGGCCAGCTCGCCGCGCAGCTCCGCCGCGCCGGCGGGGGCCAGCGCCGCCGTGAGCCGCCCGGCCTCGGCCTCGACGAACGCGGTGAAGCGCTCGCGCGTACGGGCCGGGCGGAACGGCCGCGCGAACGGCTCCCGGTGGCGGGCGTGCGCGCGGCCGTCCAGCGACAGCATGCTCGGCCCGAGCAGCCGCGCGGTGGAGAAGCGCGGGTCGTCGACGGTGAACGTCGCGGCGTCGCGCATCACCGCCAGCGCGGGGCGGCGGGCGGTGACGAGCCAGCCGTCCAGCGCCGGCAGCCAGGAGACGGGCTCGCGGGCGCGCAGCCGGGCCAGGTGGGGGTGCGGGTCGCCCTCCAGGTCGGCCACGGTGACGGCCGCGCCGAGGGGGAACCGGTCGATGAGCTCGGAATCCACCACGAAAGGGTACGCGCCCCCGCGATCACCCGCTCCTGATCTACAATGTAAAGGCGCCGGGCCGGTCGCGCCACCAGGCCCGGCCGTCCTCCGGCAGCGTGTAGATCGGGTCGTAGTACTCGTACCGGCGGGTCAGCGCGTCCGGGTCGCCGCTCTCCAGCCCGGTGCGGTAGTTCTTCGTCCAGTACGAGACGCCGCGCTCGCGGTCGTAGTCGGCGAGCTGGTGCACCCACCGCTTGCCGACGTAGGGGACGTCGCACACGATCCGCGGCGTGGCGAACCCCGGCAGGTAGCCCATGATGGCGTGCTGGAGCTCCTGCGCCTCCCAGACCGCCACGCGCCAGTGCTCGCTGCCGGGGATCATGTCGCACATGTACAGGTAGTACGGCAGGATCCCGGCCTCGTCGAGCAGCCCGAACGACAGGTCCAGCAGATCGGCCGGCGTGGCGTTGACGCCGCGCAGCAGCACGCCCTGGTTGCGCACGTCGCGGATGCCGGTGTCCAGCAGCGCGCGGGCGGCCCTGGCGACCAGCGGGGTGAGCGACCGGGCGGTGTTGACGTGGGTGTGCACGGCGATCTGCACGCCGCGCGCGTTGGCCTTGGCCGCCAGCCGCTCCATGCCGGCGCGCACCTCGTCCTGCAGCCAGTGCTGCGGCAGTCCCATGAGCGCCTTGGTCGCCAGCCGGACGTCGCGGATGTTGTCGATGCCGAGCAGCGCGTCGACGAACGCCTCCAGCCGCGGCCACGGCAGGTTCGCCACGTCGCCGCCGGACACGACCACGTCCCGGACACCGGGGGAGCGGCGCAGGTAGTCGAGCATCGCGCCGTGCCGGTCCGAGGCCTTGATCGTGAACTTGTGCTTGTCGACCGCCGGGGTGGAGTTGCCGACCAGGTCCATCCGGGTGCAGTGCCCGCAGTACTGGGGGCAGGTCGGCAGCAGCTCGGCCAGCACCTTGGTGGGGTAGCGGTGGGTGAGCCCCTCGACCGCCCACATCTCGGCCTCGTGCAGGGAGTCGCGTGCGGCGTACGGGTGGGACGGCCAGTCGGTGCGGCGGTCGCTGTGCACCGGGATCATGTAGCGGCGGACCGGGTCGTGGTAGAACGCCTCGGTCGAGCCGGTGTCCATGGTGTTGAGCATCTGCGGCGTCACCAGCATCGACATGGTGGCGCTCTGCTTCTGGTCGCGCTCCAGGTCGATGTAGAACGCCTCGTCCAGCAGGTCGCCCATGACCTGCCGCAACTGCCGGAGGTTCTTCACGCAGTGGGCGCGCTGCCACTGCGCCGACTCCCACTCCGCGGCCGTAACGTCCCGCCATCCGGGGAACCGCCGCCAGTCGGGCTCCCGCAGCGGGGTACGTCGGTAGGCGTAGGGCTGGTGGGCCTCCTGGGCGACGTCCGGGTCGGGACGTAGGGCGGTGGTCATCGTCGACCCCTCCTCGCAGCGTTCCGGCCTGGGTGCCGGTACCGGTGGGCGCCGGTTCCAGTGCCGCAAAAATCTTGTATACGGCCGACGTTACGGGAAGAATTGCGATTCAACCAGTGATAGCGCGTATATCTTACGTGACCTGCGGAATGATCGACGATGACCGACGGTGAGGGGCGTCAGATGACCATGACCGAGGCCGGGCTGCACCGCGTGCTGGAGCCGGAGGGCGTGCTGCCCCAGGCGGCGCGCCGGCTCGACACCGACCCGCGGATCCGGCCCGACGAGGTCCGGGTACGGGTCGAGCGCCTCAACCTGGACGCCGCCTCGTACCGGCAGCTGCACACCGCCCACGGCGGCGACCCGGACGCGATCCGCCGCGAGGTGCTGGAGATCGTCCGGAGCCGCGGCAAGATGCACAACCCCGTCACCGGCTCGGGCGGCATGCTGGTCGGCGTCGTCGACGAGGCCGGCCCGGACTCCCCGCTCGGCCTCAAGCCCGGCGACCGGATCGCCACGCTCGTCTCCCTCACCCTCACCCCGCTCGCGATCGACGACGGCCTCGCCCGCTGGGACGGCCGCTCCGAGCAGGTCCCCGCCTCCGGCCACGCCATCCTGTTCGCCCGCTCCATCGCCGCCGTGCTCCCCGCCGACCTCCCGGTGCCGCTGGCGCTGTCGGTCATGGACGTGTGCGGCGCGCCCGCCCTCACCCGCCGCGTCGTCACCCGCGCCGCCGCCGGGGGAGTGGCGCCGGTCGTCGCCGTCCTGGGCGCGGCCGGCAAGAGCGGGTCGCTGTCGCTGGCCGCCGCCCGGCGGGCCGGCGCCGCCCGCACGATCGGGCTGGTCCCCTCCGAGGACGAGGAGCGCCGCCTCGCCGCGACCGGCCTGGCCGACCGCGTCGTCCGCGCCGACGCCCGCGACCCCGTCGCCGTCGCCGCCGCGATCGGCGAGCCCGCCGGCGTCACCGTCGTGTGCGTGGACGTGCCCGGCTGCGAGCACGGCGCGATCCTGGCCACCGCCCCCGGCGGCACCGTCGTCTTCTTCTCGATGGCCACCTCCTTCTCCGCCGCCGCGCTCGGCGCCGAGGGACTGGCCGCCGACGTCACCATGCTCATCGGGAACGGCTACGTCCCCGGGCACGCCGCCCTCGCGCTGGACCTGCTGCGCGCCGAACCCGGGGTTCGTGCCCTGTTCACCGCCGGGCCCGGTCGCGATTCGGCACAATGACCCGGGTATGCCCCGGCGGGGGAGCGGATCCGAGCATCGAGGAGACACACCGATGGCGAGCATCACCCGGGCGTTGAGCGACATCGACCCGAAGGAGCGGCAGGCCCGGATCGTCGAGGTCCTGGTCGAGGCGTTCTCGGACCTGATGGAACGCAGCCCGGCCGAGTTCCGCCGGCGCTTCCGCAAGATGGCGTCCGACCCGTTCGCGTTCTACCGGGGGAGTGCCTGCCTCTTCTACGCCGACATCGTCGGCGACGACGACCCCTGGGCCGACGAGCGCACCGCCCGCGTGTGGATCCAGGGCGACCTGCACGCGCAGAACTTCGGCACGTACATGAACGACGACGGCGTCTTCGTCTTCGACGTCAACGACTTCGACGAGGCGTACGTCGGCCACTTCACCTGGGACGTCAAGCGGCTGGTGGCGAGCCTGGCGCTGCTGGCCTGGAGCAAGGCGATCTCCGACGCCGACATCCGCCGCCTCATCGAGACCTACGTGCGCGCCTACGTCGACCAGGTCCGCAAGTTCGCGGCGAGCGCCGGCGACCACGCGTTCGCGCTCACGCTCGACAACACCGAGGGCCACATCCGCGACGTGCTCATCGCCGCGCTGTCGTCCACCCGGATCGAGCTGCTGGAGGGCAAGACGCTGGTCGACCAGCACGAGCGCCGCTTCCGTGAGCGGTCCGGCGTGCGCCGCCTGGGCGAGGAGGAGCGCGCCAAGGTCGAGCGCGCGTACCAGGAGTACCTCCAGACGATCCCCAAGGAGAAGCGCTTCGGGAGCCTCACCTACCAGGTCAAGGACATCGTCGGCGCCTCCGGCTTCGGCATCGGCTCGGCCGGGCTGTCGGCGTACAACATCCTGGTGGAGGGCCGCAGCCAGGCCCTGGAGAACGACGTCATCCTGTCGATGAAGCAGGGCAACGTCGCCGCGCCCAGCCGCGTCGTCGACGACCCCCGCATCCGCGAGTACTTCCGCCACCACGGCCACCGCACCGCCGTCTCCCGGCGCGCGCTGCAGGCCAACACCGACCCGTGGCTCGGCTACACCGAGATCGACGGCGTCGGCTTCGTCGTGCAGGAGCTGTCGCCGTACGAGGCCGACCTGGACTGGTCCGGGCTGACCGAGCCGGAGGACATGATCTCCCTGCTGGACGACCTCGGCCGCGCCACCGCCAAGATCCACTGCGTGTCCGACACCGACTCCGACCACACGCTGGTCGGCTTCCAGGTCGAGGACGCCATCGACGCGGTCATCGGCCCGGACGAGAACGCCTTCGTCGAGGCCATGGTCGCCTTCGGCACCGAGTACGCCGCCATCGTCCGCGACGACCACCGCCTCTTCGTCGACGCGTTCCGCAACGGGGAGATCCCCGGTCTCTGACTCAGCGCCGGGTCAGGACGCGGGCGACCGCCGCGGCGATGACCGTGACCAGGATCCAGCCGGCGGCCACCAGCGCGTACGAGAACCACTGGGGGCCGCCGGCCGGGTTGAAGGCGCGCTCCTGGCCGAGGTCGACCAGCGGCAGCAGCAGGTCGAGGGTGTAGACGACCGGGTTGAAGTGCGGCGCCTCGCCCGGCTTGAGCGGCGCGGGCGGGTCCGCCGCGTACACCAGGCTCCCCGCCGTGACCAGCAGCGCCAGCCACAGCACCGCGCGCCACGGCTGGTAGCCGTAGCCGACGGTGCCGTCCTGGACCACGCCCCACACCTTCCCGAACGGCGCGATCCCGCGCCGGTGCGCGCGCTCCTTGTGCAGCAGGACGCGGCGCGCCTCCTTGGGCTGGCCCAGCGCGGCGTACGAGGCGGCGAGGTGCTCGTACGGCTGGGGCTGGTAGCCGTCCGGTTCGAGGGCCAGCCAGCGCAGCCGCCGCCGCGCGGGCAGGCGCGGCTCCAGGGCCTCGTAGACGAGGCCGTTGAGGGACAGCGCCGCCGGCCACCGGTCCGGGTCGTCGCGGATGAGGGTGAGCCGGGCGTGGTCGAGCGCGACCGCGCCCTGGACGGGCTCGGCGGGGCGCAGGGCGAGCTGGCCGGCCTGGAGGTGGCGGCCGTCGAGCGCGGTGCCGCCGGGGTTGGCCAGCCGGCTGTCCTTGAGGTCGAGGACCCGGCCGACGCGGGCGCCCGTCACCTTGACCTTGCCGATCGCCGTCATGCCCGTGCAGAACAGGTCGGCGCCGATCTCGGCCCGCGACAGCCGCAGGCAGGTCCGCCCGGGGCGCTCCAGGTGCGCCCGGCCCAGCAGCAGGCGCCCGGTGATGCGGGCGACGGTGGCGGTGAACTCGCCGTGGACCCGCAGCCCCTTGCAGTCGAACGTGGCGCCGACGGTGACGTTGTCGGCGGCGATCCCGGCGCCCTCGCCGTCCAGGCGCGCGCCGGCGAGGGTGAGGTCGTTGGCGACCTGGGCGCCCGCCAGCCGCACGGTGCCGCCGTCGACGGTCAGGTCCGCGGCGTCGACGTCGTTCACCGTGAGCTGGTCGAGCAGCAGCGCGACGCCTCCCGGGGCCGACAGCGACGCGCCGGGGATGGTGAGGAAGGTGCGGATCTGGGCGCCGGGGAAGCGCACCTCGCCCTCGGCGGTGAAGCCGCGCCGGGCGAAGAACGGGCCCTCGACGACGAGGCCGCCGGCGGCCAGGGCGATGCGGCCGGGGTTGCTCAGCGTGGCCGCGTCGAACACCACGTCCCCCGCGACGCGGGCGCTGCGCAGCGTCGTCAGGCCCCGGACGGTGACCCCGGTGGCGAGGAGGCCGCCGTTGAGCGCGGCGCGATTGAGGGCCAGGGCCTCCGCGCCGGGCTCGGGCGCCTCGATGACGGCGTTCTCCAGGCCGAGGCGGGCCTCCACGCGGGCGTTGCGGAGGCGGACCGCGCCGGCGGCGTGGAAACCGTCGTCGGCCTCCATGGCGCCGTCCACGACCAGGCCGTCGGCGGCGAGGGCGACGCCGTCGGGGTCGGGGCCGACGCGGGCGGCGCGCAGCGAGATCTCGCCGCTGATGCGGGCGCGGTCGAGTCGCAGGCCCCGCCGGACGGTGCCGCGGTGCAGGTTGAGCAGGCCGTCCATGGCCAGCCGCGCGGCGTTGACGTGGGGGATGTCGCACCCGGTCAGCCGGATCGTCCGGGTGGTCGCCTCGACCAGCCGGATGGGGCCGTCGAAGCGGCAGTCCTCGCAGACCAGCGTGTAGGGGACCTCGGCGCCGATCAGGTCGAGGCGGCCGGTGATCCGGGCGCCGCGCAGCCGGATCGCGGGGCGCCGCCCGGGGGCGGGCGGGACGGCGCCGAGCAGCAGGGCGGCGATGACCTCGGCGCGGACCGTGCGCGCGGGACCCCAGGCCGCGGCGTTCGCGACGTCGTCCGCGGCGGGGTCGCCGGTGCGGAGGTCGGCCCAGCCGCCGTGCGGGAACGCCTTCCAGAGGAGCTTCTCGGGCCTGCTGAGCCGCCGTCTCGCCATGGGGACAATCCTGCCGGGCGGGGAACGATACCGGGGGAGCTTGATCGTCAAGGTGAAGGCTCTTGCGAATCGAGCGCTGAAAGCAGGAAGATCTCTGGAATGCAACGGATGGTGGAGTAGATATTGGTGAACGATCGAGGCGGAGGGGAGGCGGCAATGGCGCCGCAGGGGAAACTCGATCTCGATCCGGAGGTGGTGCGCAGGGCCCGGGCGCTGGCCGCCCGCGCCGCCGAGCCGGTCATCACGATGGCGCGCACGCACACCACGGTGTCGGTGGAGCGCGCGCTGCTGCGGATCGCCGGCCTGGCCGGCGCCGACGCCGAGGGCAGGCCGTGGGTCAACCACCTGGCCGACGCCGTCCGCGACCAGGTGGGGCTGGAGCACGGCGTCGCGCTCCCGGTCTGGGACGCGCTGCTGACCGGCCCGTACGGGACACCGGAGGACCTGGCCCGGGCCGCCGCCGGAGGGCGGGCGCAGTTCCGGCTCCCTGCGGGCGCGGACGCCAGGGAGGCGAAGGAAGCCGCGCGGGCCGCGGCGCGCGCGGGCATCGCGCGCATCGACCGGCGCCGCGCCGAGCGGGACCGGATGCTGGCGGCGGCCGGCGACCCGCCCAAGCCGTGGATCTACCTCATCGTGGCCACCGGCGACATTCACGAGGACATCCCGCAGGCGCAGGCCGCCGCCCGCGAGGGCGCCGACGTGGTCGCGGTGATCCGCTCCACCGGGCAGTCGCTGCTGGACTTCGTCCCCGAGGGCGCCACCCGCGAGGGGTACGCCGGCACCTACGCCACGCAGGAGAACTTCCGGCTGATGCGGGCCGCCCTGGACGAGGTGTCCCGCGAGCTGGGCCGCTACGTCCGGCTGACCAACTACGCCTCGGGCCTGTGCATGCCCGAGATCGCGGCGCTGGCCGGGCTGGAGCGCCTGGACATGATGCTCAACGACTGCATGTACGGGATCATCTTCCGCGACATCAACCCCCGCCGGACGTTCATCGACCAGCGCTTCTCCCGGCAGGTGCACGCCCGCGCCGGCATCACCATCAACACCGGCGAGGACAACTACCTCACCACCGCCGACGCGGTCGACGCCGCGCACACCGTGATCGTCAGCCAGCTGCTGAACGAGCGGTTCGGGCACGAGGCCGGGCTCACCGACGCCCAGCTCGGGCTGGGCCACGCCTTCGAGATCGACCCGGCCGTCCCCGAGTCGTTCCGGCTGGAGCTGGCGCACGCGCAGCTGGTGCGCGAGCTGTTCCCCGACGCGACGCTGAAGTACATGCCGCCGACCAAGCACATGACCGGCAACATCTTCGCCGGCTACCTGCTGGACGCGTTCTTCAACCTCGCCGGCGTGATGACCGGGCAGTCGATCATCCTGATCGGGATGATGACCGAGGGCATCCACACGCCCTGGCTGTCGGACCGCGACCTGGCGCTGGAGAACGTCCGGTACGTCCGCGACGCCGCCGGCGGGCTGGCCGAGGACTTCGTGCCCCGGCCCGGCGGGTTCGTGGCCGAGCGCGCGAACCGGGTACTGGGGGAGTCGGTCGAGCTGCTGGAGCGCATTGAGCGCGACGGCCTCCTGAACGCCATCGCCGCCGGCACGTTCGGCGTCACCCGGCGCCCCCCGGACGGCGGCAAGGGCCTGGACGGCGTCGCGGCCCGCGCCGGCGGGTACTTCAACCCCGCCATCGAGATCCTGGACGACGAGGACCCGCACGCCGCGCACGCCCACGAGGAGGTGCCCGCATGACGGAGCGCGCCGAGACCGCGGCCGAGGCGCCCGCGCAGCCGGCCGACACCCGGCAGGTGATCCGCCCGTACGGGGACACCACCGGCGACGCCATGGTGCAGGTGTCGTTCACCCTTCCCGTCCCGGCGGGCAAGCGCGCGGAGGCCGCCGCGCTGCAGCTGGCCGGGAGGATGGGGCTGGACCCGGCCAGCGTCGTGCACGCCAAGCCGATGGGGCCCGACTACACCTTCTTCATCGTGTACGGCCGGGTGAACCACCTCATCGACTACGCGGGCATCCCGGCGCCGCCCGAGCGCGAGTACCCGCTGCTGACCTCCAAGGAGGTCAACCTGGCGATCCGGCGGGCGCTGAACCGGCGGCTGATGGTGGTCGGCGCCTGCATCGGCACCGACGCCCACACCGTCGGCATCGACGCCATCCTGAACGTCAAGGGGTTCGCGGGGGAGAAGGGCCTGGAGTACTACCGGGAGATCCAGGTGGTGAACATGGGCGCCCAGGTCACCGTCGAGGAGCTGGTCGAGCGCGCCAAGGCCGAGGACGCCGACGCCGTCCTGGTCTCGCAGGTCGTGACGCAGCGCAACGCCCACCTGCACAACACCAAGCAGATGGCGGCCGCGTTCCACGCCGAGTACCCGACCGCCGTGGCCGCCGGGATGGGCCGGCCGCTGCTGATCGTGGGCGGCCCCCGCTTCGACACCGTCACCGCCGCCGACCTGGGCGTCGACCGCGTCTTCGGCAAGGGCACCACGCCCGCCGAGGTCGCGAGCTTCCTCGTGCACGCGCTGCTGCCCGCCGATCCGCCGCCCGCCGAGCCCACGGAGGAGACCCGATGAGCGACCCGCGCGAGGGCCTGACCGTCACCCACCGCCGCTACATCCCCTACTCGCACGCCCACTACGCCGGGAACCTGGTGGACGGCGCGTACGTGCTGGCGCTGTTCGGGGACGTGGCCACCGAGGTCAGCATCCGCGCCGACGGCGACGAGGGGCTGTTCGCCTCGTACTCCGACGTGCAGTTCCGCGCCCCCGTGCGGGCCGGGGACGTGCTGGAGACCGTCGCGACCGTGGTACGGGCCGGGCGCCGCAGCCGGGTGATGGAGTTCGAGGCGCGGGTGGTGTGCCGGGGCCGCCCGGACAAGGGCGAGTCGGCGGCCGAGGTGCTGGCCGAGCCGATCGTCGCGGTCACCGCGACCGGCACCGTGGTGGTGCCGCCGCCCGGGGCGTGACCGGCCCGGCCCGGGGCCCGCGGGGGCGGGCCCGGGGCCGCCGTGACCCCTGTGACCGGCGGGATTTCGCGCCGGTGCTCCCATCATGGGGCTGAGCTGGCGGAACGTGGAGTCGCCGCAGAACATGCGGCGGTTGACAAGGACGGGGACTTCGGTAGTTTTGCTGCAGTCCAGCACAGGACTCACCGATCGGCCGCCCACGGCGCCACCGGACCGCGCCATGACGGGATCGACGGCGGAGCACGCGAGCCCGTCCGAGCCAGGGGTGGTGACCGGCAGCCGTGCCTGGGTGGAGCCGCCCGATCGGGCGGGGGCTTGGACCCGGAAAGGGCCCGGACATCCAGTAGAAAACGGAGATCGTTCTCACCGCCTGTGGGGCGACTTCGGCCCGAGGGATGTCACGGGCCCTTTTCCGTGCCCGTCCGGAGCGCGCCAGGCGCCCGGGGCCGACGAGCCGCCCGTGCCCGTCCCGGACCGCGCCGCCCGCCGCTCCGCCGGCACGACCGCCGCGGCGACGTCCACCAGCCGGTGGGTGTCGCTCGCGGCGCCGGGCGAGGCGCGCGGCCGAGCGGCCGCCGTCCCGGCGGGTCGCGGGACGCCGGGGAACTCCGCCGCGGCGCGACCGGCGCGCCGCCCGCGACCGGCTCTCCTGCGGCAACGGGGCGGCGAACGCCGCGCGCCCGCCCTGGGGCCGCTGCGGCCCGGGCCGGGCGCGGGGGCGAGTCGCCGTGGGCGCCGCGGCCCGGTAGCGTTCCGGAGAGCGGTACTGCCGGAGAACGGCCGTCCACGGGCACGGAACAGGGAGCGGAATTGGCGCAGGAGATCCTGCCGGAACGGCCGGCGGCCGGCGGACCGGCGGCCGGCGGCGCGGGCACGGCCGGCGCCGCGGGGCGGTCGCCCGCCCGCGCCCCCGCGCCCTACTTCACCCGCTGGGAACGGCTCCGCGGCGGCGGCCGCGCCGGCTGGCCGCGCACGCTGCTGGCGGTGGCGGCCGGCCTGCTGATGTGGGCGGCGTTCCCGCCGGTGGACCTGACCCCGCTGGTCTTCCCCGGGGTGGCGCTGCTGGCCGCCGTCCTGCACGGGCTGCCCGCCCGGACCGGCGCCTGGCTCGGCTTCGTCGCCGGCGTCGCGTTCTTCGTCCCGGTCCTGGAGGGCCTGGTCAAGATCGGCCCGGACGCGTGGATCCTGCTCGCCGCCGTCCAGGCGCTCTACTTCGCCCCCATGGGCGCGGGCATCGCGCTGGTCACCCGGCTGCCCTTCTGGCCCGCCTGGGCCGCGGCGATGTGGGTCGCCGAGGAACTCGTGCGCGGCCGCGTGCCGTTCGGCGGGTTCCCCTGGGCCCGGCTGGCCTTCAGCCAGACCGCCACGCCGCTGACCCCGTACGCCTCGGTCGGCGGCGCCCCGTTCGTGACGTTCCTGACCGCGCTGATCGGCTGCCTGCTCGCGTACGCCGCGCTCGCCGTCCTCCGCGCCCTTCACGCCCGCCGCGCCCTCGCCGCGACCGGCGACGGGGACGGGCCGGACCGCGCCGCCGCGCGCCGCGCGCTGATCAGGCCGCTCGCGGTCCCGCTGGCCATCGCCGCCGCCGTCATCGGCGGCGGAGTGCTGATCCCCACCCCCACCGCCGGGCGGCCGGTCACCGTCGCGGTGATCCAGGGCAACGTCCCCCGGCTCGGCATGGACTTCAACAGCCAGCGCAAGGCCGTCCTGGACAACCACCTCGCCCGCACCCGCGAGCTGGCCGCCCGGGTACGGGCCGGCCAGGTCGCCCGCCCCGAGCTGGTGGTCTGGCCCGAGAACGCCAGCGACCTCGACCCCTACTCCGACCCCGAGGCGTACAACGCCATCCACGCCGCCGTCCAGGAGATCGGCGTCCCGGTGCTGGTCGGCGCGCTGACCGACACGCCCGACGGGGAGCGGGTGGAGAACCGCGGCATCGTCTGGGACCCCCGCAGCGGGCCGGGCGACTACTACGTCAAGCGGCACCCCGTGCCGTTCGGCGAGTACCTGCCGTTCCGCGACGTCCTCACCAAGCTCATCACCCGCTTCGAGCGGATCCCGCGCGACTTCGCCAAGGGCACCCGCTCCGGCGTGATGCGGATGGGCCCGGTCACCATCGGCGACGTGATCTGCTTCGAGGTCGCCTACGACCAGGAGGTCCGGGACGTCGCCGCCGGCGAGCTGCTGGTCGTGCAGACCAACAACGCCACCTACGGCCGCACCAGCCTGCCGCCGCAGCAGATCGCGATGTCGCGGCTGCGGGCGGTCGAGCATGGCCGTACGATCTTGGTTGCCGCGACCAGCGGCATCAGCGCGATCGTGGCCCCGGACGGCCGCATGATCGACCAGTCGCGCGAGTTCGTGCCCGACATCCAGGTGGCCTCCGTTCCGGCGCGCACGGACCGGACGCTCGCCGACCGGGCCGGCGCCCTACCGGAATGGGCGCTGGCCGCGCTGGCCGCGGGGGCGGCCGGCTGGGCCGCGTGGTTCACCGGCAGGAAGAACGAGGGGAATTGACGCCGATGGAGATCCCAGCCGAGCTCGGCCGGGTGCTCGTGATCATCCCGACGTACAACGAGCGGGACAACATCGAGGCCATCACCGGCCGGGTGCGCGAGGCGGTGCCGGCGGCCGACGTCCTGGTCGTCGACGACGCCAGCCCGGACGGCACCGGCGAGCTGGCCGACGCGCTGGCCAAGGCCGACGAGCAGGTCAGGGTGCTGCACCGCACCGGCAAGGAGGGCCTCGGCCCCGCCTACATCGCCGGGTTCCGGTGGGCCGCCGAGCACGGCTACGACGTCATGGTCGAGATGGACGCCGACGGCTCCCACCAGCCCGAGGAGCTCCCCCGCCTGCTGGCCGCGCTGCGCGACGCCGACCTGGTCATCGGCGCCCGCTACGTGCCGGGCGGCCAGGTCCGCAACTGGTCCAAGCGCCGCGAGGCCCTGTCGCGGGGCGCCAACACCTACGCCCGGCTCATGCTGGGCGTCCCGCTGCACGACTCCACCGGCGGGTTCCGCGCGTTCCGCGCCGCCACGCTGCAGAAGATCGGCCTGTCGGACGTGGACTCGCGCGGCTACTGCTTCCAGATCGACCTGGCGCTGCGCACGCTCCGCGAGGGCCTGCGGGTCGTGGAGGTGCCGATCACGTTCCTGGAGCGCACCCACGGCAGCAGCAAGATGAGCCGCGACGTGGCCGCCGAGGCGATGTGGCGGATCACGTACTGGGGGATGGCCGACCGGGTCGAGCGGCTGCGCCGGCCGCGCGGCTGAGCGGGAAACGTTCGGGGCGGTCCCGGCGTTGACCCTTACGGAAGCCCGTTCCGCCGAACCCCGAGATGGAGCCATGCCGGCACTGGTACTACTCGCGATCCTGCTGACGCCGATCCTGGAGATCCTCGGGATCGTCCTGGCGGTGAACCTGGTCGGCGGCTGGTGGACGCTGGCCGCGCTGCTGGCCACCACCGCGCTGGGCGGCTGGATCACCCGCCGGGAGGGCCGCCGGGCCTGGCGCGCGCTGCAGGGCGCCGTCCAGGGCGGCGCGCCGGCCGAGCGCGAGTTGTCGGACGCGGCGCTCGTCCTGGCGGGCGGGCTGCTCCTGCTGGCGCCCGGCTTCCTCACCGACATCGCCGGACTGGTGCTCATGCTGCCGTTCACCCGGCCGCTGCTGCGCCGCCCGCTGGCAGCCTACGGCGAGCGCCGGATCCGCGAGGCCGAGGCGCAGGTCTTCCCGCCCGGCATGACCCGCGAGTCGTTCGCCCCGTACGCGGCCCGCGCCGACCAGGGCCCCAGCGGCCGCGTGGTGCAGGGCGAGGTCGTCCAGGACGACGACGTCCCCAAGTAACGCCCCGGAACGGATCGAGCCCGCGACCTCTCAGGTCGCGGGCTCGATCACTCGTTCGGGCGTTCAGGCGCTGCGCCTGCGGCCGGCGCGAAGGATCTCCAGGCGCTCGGCCAGCACCTCCTCGAGGTCTTCCAGCGTCCGGCGCTCCATCAGCATGTCCCAGTGGGTACGGGGCGTCTTGCCCTTCTTCGCTTGGGGCAGTTCGCCGTCCACCCGCAGGGCGGTGGCGCCGCAGCTGCGGCATTCCCAGGTCATCGGCACCTCGGCCTCGGCCGCGAGCGTCACGGTGAACCGGTGGCCCTTCGTGCAGGTGTAGTCGACCTCCTGGCGAGGGGCCAGATCGGTGTTGCGATCGTTCTCGTAGCTCGTCGCTCCGAGTCGAGTGCCGCGAAGTGCGCGCTCGGCCATCGTTACGTGCCTCCCAGACGGCTTGCGGTCTCGTCTTGCCCAACGCTGGATCTCGTCACAAGATTCCCGCACCCGAGGCGATCCAACCCTGCTCTTCGCGGCCCGTTCGGGCCCCCGTGGAAAACCTTCGTTCACCCCCTGTTCAGGCCCGCACCGCGCCCGCCCGCCGGGTTCGATCACGGCCGGAGCCCGCGGCCGCCGCGGTGGCGGTCAGCCGCGCGTGGTGAGGATGTCGTCGATCAGGCCGTACTCCCTGGCCTCCTCGGCGGTGAAGTAGCGCTCGCGGTCCAGGTCGCGGCGGACCTCCGCCGGGTCACGGCCGGTGGCCTCGGCGACGATCGACTCCATCTGGGCGCGCAGCCGCAGGATCTCCTCCGCCTGGATCTGCATGTCGCTGGACTGGCCCCGGATCGCGCCCTCCACGCTGGGCTCGTGCAGCAGGATCCGGGAGCGCGCCAGCGCGGCCCGCCGCCCCTTGGCGCCGGCGGCCAGCAGGATCGCGGCCGCCGAGGCGGCCTGCCCCACGCAGGTGGTCTCGACCTCCGGCCTGATGTAGTTCATCGTGTCGTGGATGGCCAGCATCGCGGTCAGCGACCCGCCCGGCGAGTTGATGTAGATGCTGATCGGCCGGTCGGGGTCCATGCCCTCCAGCGCCAGCAGCTGGGCGGTGACGTCGTTGGCGGAGGTGTCGTCGACGGGCGTCCCGAGGAACACGATGCGGTCCTCGAAGAGCTTGTTGTACGGCGTCATCTCCTTGGTGCCCCAGCTCGTCCGCTCGACGAACGAGGGCACGTGGTACCGGCTCTGGGGGCGCATCACGACCCCACCCGGTCGGTGCTGTCGATGACGTGGTCGACCATGCCGTACTCCTTGGCCTGCTCGGCGGTGAACCAGCGGTCCCGGTCGGAGTCGGCCCGGATCTGCTCCAGCGTGCGGCCGGTGTGCCGGGCGTGCAGCTCGGCCAGGACCGTCTTGAGGTACAGCGACTGCTCGGCCTGGATCTTGATGTCGGAGGCGGTGCCGCCGATGCCGCCGTGCGGCTGGTGCATCATCACCCGCGCGTGCCGCAGCGCGTACCGCTTGCCGGGGGTGCCGGCGCACAGCAGCGTCTGCCCCATGGACGCGGCCATCCCCATCGCGACGGTGGAGACGTCGTTGGGGACGAACTGCATCATGTCGTAGATCGCCATCCCGGCGTCCACGACCCCGCCGGGCGAGTTGACGTACATGGTGATGTCGCGCTGCCCGTCCTCGGCGGCGAGCAGCAGCAGCTCCCCGCAGATCCGGTTGGCGAGCTGGTTGTCGATCTCCTGCCCGAGGAACACGATCCGCTGCGACAGGAGCCGCTGCGAGAGCGCCTCGTTCACCATCGCCTCCGGCGCGCTCACCGCGGCCCGCGACCGCCCGACGTAGGTCTCCGGCCGCCCGCGCAGGGGGTTCATGGGCTCATCGGTCATCTCAGGCCTCCTTGATCGGAATGTTCAAAGCGTACATTTTGAGCACATGCGAGACGAGGGGTGCGAACCGTCGTTCGCTATAGGATGAATGTGTGGAAATCGCGGTGACCAAGGCCCGGAAGATCTTCGCGGAGCTCCTCAACCGGGTCATTTACGGTGGCGAGGAGGTCGTACTCACCCGCCACGGGAAGACCGTGGCCGCCATCGTCTCAGCCGAGGATCTTGAGTTGCTGCGCCAGTTTCGTTCAGGGCGGGTGGACCTCACGCTGGCCGAGCGACCCATGGCCGACGACGGCGCGCGTCACGTGGCGGAGAGCGCTCCGCTCCGCCTAGCCGCCGAGTACCGGCCGCCGGGCCCTCAGCGGCCCCCGGGCTTCGGCCGCTGACCTTCCTGTGCCCGACCTGGCCGGCCGTCACCCTCCGGCGTCGGTGATCCGGCGGCTCGCTCAACGCGCTCGTAAGCCATGAGCAGGTCGAAGTCCGCCGGCGATATGAGGCCCGCCATGATCTTGTTGCGCCCGGGTGATGGCGACAGGCGGAGCACCGTACCCGGCGCGCTCGACCATCTCGCCGAACATCATCCGCAACTGTGTCGCCGGTATCTCCCGGGGCGCATCGTCGGCCAGGGGTGTCCGGCGGGGCTCGCGTCCCTTGCCGATCGACCGTGCGGCATACCGGCCAGGTTGGTCGGCGACGTTGTGCATGGGGCGCGCCGCGCGGATGGCGGCGCGCTCAGCGGCACGCGCATCGTTCCAGGTGGGGAGGTGCTCGACCTGGACGAATGCGACGTCCGGCCACCATGGAGCCCTACGCCGATGTCCCGTCCAGCGATGCCGGGGGTTGCCGGTTGTCATGCCCACGTAGAGCAGCCGCCGGCCGGCGTCGTAGAAGCGATACAGCACGTACTGGAGATCAAGGCCTTCTCGGATCTCGGCGGGCAGTGCAAGCTCGGCGGGACGGGCGAACGGATCGAAGGGGCGCATGACGAGTCCTTGGCGAGTCGGACAAGTGTTCGAGCCGCTCTAGCCGCTGCCATGACAGTCCGTTATATACCTTGCATTAAGTGAAATCGCGCTGGTCGGTGCAGCCTCAGATCAGGTGGCCGCGGAGGTCGCCGGGCGGGGCCAGAGGCCGCGGGTGGCCATGACGTGGCGGAGGGTGACCAGCTCGTCGGTCATGATGCCGTCGACGCCCAGGTCCAGGAGGCGCTCCATCTCGGCGGCGTCGTTGACGGTCCAGGCGTGCACGCGCAGGCCGAGGGTGTGGGCCTGGGCGATGAACGACTCGGTGACGAAGGGGAGGCGGCCCAGCCCGTACGGGACCTGTGCGCAGGCGACGCCCGTGGCGGCCAGGCGCACGAGCTTGGCGGTGGGGCCGCCGTAGGACTTGGCGCGCAGCGCCATCACCCCGCGCGGGCCGAGGGCGGTGCAGACGTCCTGGTCGGTGAACAGCGGCAGGCGGGCGCGCATCTGGGCCAGCCGGCGGGTGGAGAACGAGGTGATGCAGACCCGGTCCCAGGCCCGCGTGCGGTGCAGGACGCGGGCGAGCGGCCCGATGACGGGGGCGTCCTTGATGTCGATGTTGACCCGCGCGTCGGGGAACGAGCCCAGCACGTCCTCCAGGAGGGGGATGGGCTCGGTGCCGTCGATGCGGGCCAGGGCGACCTCGGAGTAGGGGAGCCGGGCGATCGTCCCGGTGCGGTCGGTGACGCGGTCCAGGGTGCGGTCGTGGAACGCGATCACGGTGCCGTCGGCGGTGGCGTGCGCGTCGGTCTCCAGATAGCGGTAGCCCAGGTCGAGGGCGCGCTGGAAGGCGGCCATCGAGTTCTCGGGGCGGCCGCGGCCGCCGCGGTGGGCGAAGGCGATGGGACCGGGATGGTCGAGGAATGCGTACGTCCGGGGCACTCCTCCGATTATGGACGTCCCGGTGCGGTGGTTCGATCCCGGGGTGGCCTTACTATGTCAAGGCGCGGCCCATTCGCGCCGCCGGGCCTCGGCGAGGGCGATGGCGGTGGCGACGGCGACGTTCAGGGAGCCGACCCGGCCGATCTGCGGGATGTAGGCGACGGCGTCGGCGGCCGCGAGCAGGGCGGGGGAGCAGCCGTGGTCCTCGCCGCCGACGGCCAGGCACACGTCGCCGTCCAGCGGGGCCTCGTGCAGCGGCACGGCGTCGCCGGTGAGCTCGATCGCCACCAGCCGCAGCCCTTCGCCGCGGATGGCGGCGGCGGCCTCGGCGGGCGTGCCGGCGTGCTCCCACGGGACGAGCCGCTCGGTGCCCAGGGCCGTCTTGGCGACGTTGCGGTGGGTGGGCTCGGTGGCGTTGCCGGCCAGCCAGAGGCGCTCGACGCCGAAGACGGCGGCGCTGCGCATGATCGAGCCGGTGTTGAACGGCTGGGTGACCGACTCCACCAGCAGGCCGAGCCGCGCGTCGGTGCGCCGCCGCCAGTCGCGGTTGAGGCGCTTGACGTCGGTGGGGCGCAGCTGCTTGCGCGCCGGTTCCTGGGCGGTGCTCATGCGGGGTCGCTTTCGGTGGGGCGTCCGGTACGGGGGGAGACGGCCAGGACGCGGTAGGCCGAGCGGGAGGCGATGCGTTCGGTGGGGAAGCCCTGGGCGTCGAGCCAGCGCTGGAGGGAGTCCGAGCCTAGGTGCTTCTGCACGACCAGGTGGGCCAGGCCGCCGGGGGCGAGCCGGGGGAGCCAGGCGAGGAGGAGGTCGTGCAGGGCGGCCTTGCCGATGCGGATGGGCGGGTTGGACCAGATCGCGGCGAAGCGCAGCGCGGGGTCGATCTCGTCCGCCAGGCAGAACCTTACAACGTCAAGGCCGGCGGCTTGAGCATTGCTCCGCGCCAGGTCCAGCGCGCGTTCATTGACGTCCACTCCATAAACACTCGCCTGCGGCGAGCGCCGCGCCATGGTGAGGGCGATGGGGCCGTACCCGCAGCCCAGGTCCAGCAGGTCGCCCTCGGCCGGGGGAGGGGGCACCGTCTCCAGCAGGATCCGGGTGCCGGCGTCGACGCGGTCGGGCGAGAACACGCCCCGGTCGGTCTCCAGGCGCAGGTGCAGGTCGGGCAGGACCAGGTCGACGGTACGGCGCCGGCTGGCGGCGCCGGGCTGCGGCGCGAAGTAGTGTTCCCCCACGTCGGACGACCGTACCAGCGCGCGGCGGCTACGGGAGCCGGGAGAACCAGGCCAGCGACGCGCCGCCGGCGGCCAGGGCGAGCAGCAGCGCGATGCCGGTGAAGCGGGCGGCCACGTCGCGGTGCTCGATCTTGAAGCCGAGGGAGCTGCCGATGCTCTCGTAGACCTCCGAGAGCTGCCCGGCGTCGGCGGCCTCGTACGGCTTGCCGCCGCTGCCCTCGGCCAGCGCGCGCAGGGTCTCCTTGTTGACCGAGACGCTGGTGGTCTCGCCCTCGATGTCGACGGTGCCGTACGGGGTGCCGAACGCGATCGTGGAGACCGGGATCTGGGCGGCGCGGGAGGCGTCGACGGCCTCGCCGACCGAGCGGCCGGTGGTGTTGTCGCCGTCCGACAGCAGCACGATGTGGGCGGGCGGCGGGTCGTCGCGGGCCTCGGCGTCGAAGGAGCGGACGGCCTGGAGGGAGGTGAAGACGGCCTCGCCGATGGCGGTGCGCTTGGCGAGGACGAGCTGGTCGATGGAGGCGATGGCGGCCTGGCGGTCGGCCGAGGGCGCGGCGACGACGCCGGCGTTGCCGGCGAAGGATACGACGCCGACGTTGAAGCGGGAGGGCAGGTCGCGGATGAACTTCTTGGCGGCGGACTTGGCGGCCTCGAAGCGGTCGGGGGTGACGTCCTTGGCCATCATCGACAGGGAGACGTCGACGGCGACCATGACGGTGGCGCGGTCGCGGGGGACCTTGACGCCGGTGGCGGGCCGCGCGAACCCGATCATCATGATGAGCATCATGGCCAGGAAGAGCCCGGCGGCGACGTGGCGGCGCCAGCCGGGGCGCTTGGGCGCGACCTCGGCGAGGAGGGCGAGGTTGGTGAAGCGGACGGCGTACCGGCCGCGGCGCATCTGCAGGACGACGTAGGCGGCGGCGAGTACGGGGAGCAGGGCCAGCAGCCAGAGCCGTTCGGGCGACAGGAAGGTCATGGGCGCACCCCGCTGGCGGCGACGGCGCGGCCGGCGGCGCGGCGCTGGCGCAGGGCGAAGCGCGCGACGTCGGCGACCCAGTCGCGGTCGGTGCGCAGGACGAGGTGGTGGGCGCCGCAGCGGCGCAGCGCGGCGCGGGTGCGCTCGCGCTGTTCGGCCGCGGCGGCGGCGTAGCGTTCGCGGACGCGGCGGTTGAGCACGATCTCGTGTACGGCTCCGGTCTCGGGGTCGGTCATCTCGACCAGCCCGACGTCGGGGAGGTCGAGTTCGCGCGGGTCGATGATCTCCACGGCGAGGACCTGGTGGCGGGCGGCCATGCGGCGCAGCGGGCGTTCCCAGTCGGGGCCGTGCGCGGCGCGGTGCTCGGCGGTCTCGCCGGGGGGCGGGAGGAAGTCGGAGATGATGACGCGCAGGCCGCGGCGGCCCTGGCCGCGGTCGAGGGCGGCGATGCCGTCGGCGAGGCCGCCGACGGGGCGGTCGCTGAAGGCGCGGGTGCCGATGCGGTGGCCGCCCTGGACGTCCTTGGCGGCGGGGGCGCCGGGGTCGGGGGCGGCGTCGAGGATGGCCTGGAGGAGGGCGTACATGGCGGCCTTGCCGGTGCGGGCGGGCCAGCGGCGCATCTCGCCGGGCTGGAGGAGGTAGGCGCCGACGCGGTCGCCGAGCCGTACGGTCAGGAAGCCGACGGCGGCGAGGGCGGCGACGGCGAGGTCGCGTTTGACCATGGTGTGGGTGCCGAAGTCCATGCTGGGGGTGAGGTCCATGAGGGCCCATGCCTCCAGCTCGTGGTCGGCGATCAGGTCGCGGACGTGGGGGGTGGTGGTGCGGGCGGTGACGGCCCAGTCCATGTGGCGGACGTCGTCCTCGCCGGGCTGGTAGAGGCGGGCTTCGGCGAGTTCGGTGCCGGGGCCGGGGATGAGGCCGAGGTGCTCGCCGTTGAGGAGGCCGTCCAGGCGGCGGGTGACCTGGAGTTCCAGGCGCCGGAGGGTGCGTTCGGGGGCGAGCGCGGCGATCTTGCCGCCGCGGGTGCGGCGGGGGCGGTCGGGGCCGCGGCTCACTGGGCGGTCACCGCTCCCTGGTTCCAGACGACGCGGGGCGGGGGGACGGCGGTGAGGATCTGGCTGACGACGTCGCCGGTGTCGACGCCGTCGGCGAGGGCGTCGAAGGTGAGGACGATGCGGTGGCCCATGACGTCGCGGGCGACGGCGCGGACGTCGTCGGGCAGGACGTAGTCGCGGCCGCTGAGCAGGGCGAGGGCGCGGGCGGAGGCGACGAGGCCGAGGGTGGCGCGGGGGCTGGCGCCGATCTCGATGACCTGGCGGAGATCGGGGAGGCGGTACTGCTCGGGTTCGCGGGTGGCCATGACGAGCCGGACGATGTAGTCGGCGACGAGCTCGTGGACGGAGACCTCTTCGGCGGCGCGCTGGAGGGCGGTGAGGCGGTCCAGGTCCAGGACGGTCTCGGCGGCGGGCGGGTCGACGCTCATCCGCTGGAGGATCTGGAGTTCCTCGTGGGCGCCGGGGTAGCGGACGTCGATCTTCATGAGGAAGCGGTCGCGCTGGGCCTCGGGGAGGGGGTAGACGCCTTCGGACTCGATGGGGTTCTGGGTGGCCAGGACGATGAAGGGCCTGGGGAGGGGGTAGGTGTTGCCGCCGAGGGAGACCTGGCGTTCGGCCATGACCTCCAGGAGGGCGGACTGGACCTTGGCGGGGGCGCGGTTGATCTCGTCGGCGAGGACGAAGTTGACGAAGACGGGGCCGAGTTCGACGTCGAACTGCTCGGTGGAGGGGTGGTAGATGCGGGTGCCGACGATGTCGGAGGGGACGAGGTCGGGGGTGAACTGGAGGCGGGCGAAGGTGCCGCCGACGACCTGGGCGAGGGTGCCGACGGCGAGGGTCTTGGCGACGCCGG
Source organism: Actinomadura sp. 21ATH (assembly GCF_041951345.1). Lineage (NCBI taxonomy): Bacteria > Bacillati > Actinomycetota > Actinomycetes > Streptosporangiales > Thermomonosporaceae > Actinomadura > Actinomadura sp. 21ATH. The sequence goes on from NZ_JBGNUR010000027.1 coordinate 76,623, forward strand.
GGACGCCCTCGATGAGGCAGTGGCCGCGGGCGAGGAGGGCGACGACCATCCGTTCGACCATGTGCTCCTGGCCGACGATGACCTTCTTGACCTCGGCCACGGTCTGCTGGAGCAGCGCGGCGGACTGGTCGACATCGTTGGCGGCGACGGTCATCGGGGCGTCCTCACTGTCCTCCGGGTGCTGGCGGGCGCGTTTCCGACCCTACGCGATCACATGTACCCGTTCGTGCGGGTCGACGGTACCCGTGGCGGGTCTGCCGTGGGGTGCTCATGGTGAGTCCGATGCCGGCGGGCGGGCTGTAGTGTGGCGCCATGTCCAGGCCGTTGCCACCCGGTGACCCCGTGCGGCTGGGTCCGTACCGGCTGTCCGCCCGGTTGTCGGAGACGTCGGCGGGGATCGTGTATCTCGGTGAGGACGATTCGGGGCGGCGGGCGAGCGTCGCGGTGCTGAACCGCGGGGCGGCGGGTGACGCGGCGGCGCGGGACCGGTTCCGGGCGGCGATCACTTCGGAGCTGCCGGGTCCGGGGCGGCCGCCCCGGCTGGGGCCGGAGGATCCGGCGCCGATCGTGGCGGCGCAGCCGGACGGGGACGCGCCGTGGGTGGCGGTGTCGTACGACGCCGACCGGATGGCGCGTCCGGGTGCGGAGCGGTTCCTGGATTCGGTGGTGCTCGCGGGGTCGTTCCGTGGGCGGTGGTCGGGGCGCCGGCGGGGGCCGCAGTTCCAGCCGTACTGGCTGGGGGCGGACGGTCCGGCGCTGGAGCGGCCGCGGCCGTCGTACGTGCCGGGGCCGGCGCCGGTGCCCGAGCGGCGCGAGCGGGGTCTGGTGGCGGCGATCCTGACGCTGGCGGGGGTGCTGGCTTTGCTGGCGCTGCTGATGGTGATCCTGTTCGCGTGCCAGCCGAAGGTGCAGGAGCCGCCTCCGCCGCCGCCGGATCCGCCGTCGCAGCCGGTTCCGCAGCCGCCGCCTCCGCCGCGGGTGCCGACGACTCCGTCGCCGTCGCCGAGTCCGGTGCCGCCGTCGTCTCCCCCGGCGACGCCGTCGCCGGGGGAGACCGGGGACGAGGGGCCCGAGGAGGGCGGCCCGCTGTAACGGCGTTGCGCGGCGGGGGGCGGCGCGGCGAGCATGGGGCCCATGCTGGAGAGTCTGATCGCTTTCGCCGGTGCCGCGGTTCTGATCGCGATGGTGCCGGGCCCGAGCACGGTCGTGATCATGAGGTCGGCGGTGCGGTCGGGGCGCCGTGCCGGTTTCGCGGCGGTGCTGGGGAACGAGACGGGGGTGCTGCTGTGGGGTCTGGCGGCGGCGCTGGGGTTGTCGGCGTTGCTGGTGGCGTCGCGGCTGGCCTATGACGGGTTGCGGATCGCGGGTGCGGCGGTGCTGGTGTACTTCGGTGCGCGGGCGCTGTGGCAGGCCCGGCGGGGGGCGGTTCCCGAGGCCGGGGAGGATGCCGCGGAGGATGGTCCGGCGCCGCTGTGGAGGTGTTACCGGCTGGGGCTGGTGACCAATGTCGCCAATCCGAAGGCGGGGGTGTTCGCGGTGTCGTTCCTGCCGCAGTTCGTGCCGGCGGGGTGGCCGGTGGCGGTGGTGCTGGTGGGGTTCGCGGTGCTGTGGGCGCTGATCGACCTGGTCTGGTACGCGGTCATCGTGTGGACGGTGGACGCGGCGCGGCGGGCGTTCGAGCGTCCGGGGGTGCGGCGGCGCCTGGAGCAGGTGTCGGGTGTGGTCCTGGTGGGGCTGGGTCTGCGGCTGGCGTCGGAGTCCCGCTGAGGCGTCCGGCGAGGGCGAAGAGGGCGAGTCCGGCGAGTGAGGCGGCGGCGGCCGCGATGGGGAGGGCTCCGCCGCCGTGGGCGGAGAGCAGGTGGCCGCCGAGGGCGCCGCCGCCGGCGACGCCGATGTAGACGGCGCTGCTGTTGAGGGCGAGTGCCTGGGGGCCGGCGGGGCCGGCGAGGGCGAGCAGGCGGGCGGCGGTGGGCGGCGGGACCCACCAGGCGGCCAGTGACCATAGCAGCAGGAACGGCAGGGCGAGGGCGAGGGCGGCGGGGCGGGCGAGCCACAGGGCGTAGAGGGCGGTCATGGCGGCGGCGAAGGCGAGGGTGCCGGCGCGCATGGCGGTGGCGGGTCCCCAGCGGTCGGTGGTGGCGCCGCCGAGGCGGCCGCCGGCGATGCCGGCGAGTCCGGACAGGACGAAGACGGTGCCGAGGGCGGTGGCGCCGGTGCCGGACAGTCCGCGCAGGAACGGTGCCAGGTAGGTCAGGAAGAGCATGTTGCCCAGGACGGCGGCGGTGGCGGCGAGCAGGCCGGTGAGGACGGCGGGGCTGGAGAGCGGGGCGAGGCGTTCGCGGAGCGGGGTGGTCTCGCCGGGCGGCGGGTCGGGGAGCGTGGCGCGCAGGGCGATGAGGGAGGCGATGCCGAGCGCGCCGCCCAGGACGAACGCGCCGTGCCAGGAGGTGGCGGCGGCGATCCAGGTGCCCATGGGGACGCCGAGGACGAACGAGCCGGTGAGGCCGGTCATGACCGTTGCGAGGTAGCGGCCCTGGCGGCCTTCGGGGGCGAGGCCGGCGGCGATGGCGAGGGCGGCGGGGACGACGGCGGCCGCGGCGAGCGCGGCGGTGACGCGGAGTGCGAGCAGGGCGGGGTAGCCGCCGGTGAAGGGGACGGCGAGGTTGGCGGCGATGAAGATCAGCAGGGCGCCGGTGAGGAGGCGGCGGCGGGGCCAGGAGGCGGTGAGGACGGCCAGGACGGGTGAGGTGAGGGCGAAGACGAGGGAGAAGACCGTGACCAGCTGGCCGGCGGCGCTCTCGGTGACGTGGAGGTCGGCGGCGATGCCGGGCAGGACGCCGGCGACGATGTAGTCGTCGGTGGAGAAGGTGAAGGCGGTGAGGGCGAGGGCGAGCAGCCAGGCGGGCGCGCGCCGGTGGGCGGGCATGGGTGGTCCTCCTCGGGGCGAGGCGAATTAAGGTAACGACTGTTACCTTAATAGGGTGGGGGCGCCGACGTCCAACCGGAAGGAGCGCCCATGGCCAGGCCCCGCGACCCCGACCGCCGTGCCGAGCTGCTGGACGGGGTCCTGGAGTACCTGGCCGGCAACGGCCTGTCCACGCTGTCGATGCGGCCGCTGGCCGAGCACCTGGGCCACAGCACCCGCGTGCTGACCCACCACTTCGCCGACAAGCGCGCGCTGCTGGGCGCGGTCCTGGCCCGGCTGGACGAGCGGCAGCGCGAGCGGCTGCGGGCGCTGCCCGGCTGGGACGGCGAGCGCCCGATGGGCGAGATCGTCCGCGCCGCCTGGGACTGGCAGCTGGCCGAGGAGAACCTGCCGTTCACCCGGCTCGTCCACGAGATCGAGGGGCTGGCCGCCGGGGGCCGGCTGGCCGGGCAGGCGACCCGGCTGCTGGCCGACCGGGTGGAGTTCGTCGCCGCGTCCTTCCGCGCCCGCGGCGTCCCGGCGGAGGCGGCGGTGCGGTACGCGACCGTGCAGAACGCCGCGTTCGCCGGCCTGCAGATCGACTTCCTCAACACCGGCGACCGCGGCCGCGCCGAGGCGGGGATCGCCTGGCTGGCCGACCAGGCGGACCGTTGGATCGCCGACGCCCGGCGCGACCTCCCCGAACGCCGAAACCCCGGGCGGTGATTTCAGGGTGAGGGCCCGCTCGGTGAACAATGTCCCCTGAACGGGCCCGAGCGGGCCCGGGCGGCCGGAGTGGGGAGGGCGAAGGGCCATGCGATGCCCGGCGTGCGGCAGCGACACCGGTACGGACCTGACCGACTGCGCGAGGTGCGGCGCGCTCCTGCAGGCCGCTCCGCTGGTCCCCGACAGCTGGTTCGTCCAGCCCAAGCCGCCTCCCCCGGCCGACGACCCCACGCTGGTGGAGCACCGGTTCGCCGACATCCCGCCGGCCGGCGCGGCCCCGTTCGGGCCGCCGCCCGCGCCACCGCCGCCGCCGGGGCCGCCGGGGCGGCGGCCGCCCGGCTACCTGGGCTGGGTGATCGCCGGCGGGTTCGCGCTGGCGCTGGCCGCCGTGCTGATCGTGCTGTGGCCCGCGGGCGGCCCCGAGCGCGGCGAGGCCACCAACACCAACACCGGTACCTCCGCCCCGCCCTCGCCCGCCGAGACCTCCGCCTCGGCGGTGCCCACGGAGCGGTTCTTCGTCGACACCTTCGCCGCGGCGCCGGGGTACGCCGGGCCCGCGACGGCGGGCGGGCCGGTCGGCCGGCTGGAGAAGGGCACCCACTACGTGTTCTGCAAGCGGCAGGGCCAGCGGATGAGCCGCAAGGGCGGCGCCGCCACCAACCACTGGTGGCTGCTGACGAACCTGGACCGGGTGTACGCCGGCGGCAGCCCGCGGGCGTGGGTCCCGGCGCTGTACCTGGCGCACTGGGGCGACGACGAGGCCAAGGACAACTCCGGCCGCGACATCCCCGACTGCCCGCGCTAGGTGGGGCCGTGGTCCTCGGCCGGGACCGGGCCCGTCCTGGTCCAGTCCAGTGACCGCTCCACCGCCCGCTTCCAGTTGTGGTACTCGGCGGCGCGCCGCCGCGGGTCCATCGCCGGCACCCACCGGGCGGCGCGGTGCCAGTTGCGGCGCAGCCCCTCCAGGTCCGCCCAGTACCCCACCGCCAGCCCCGCCGCGTACGCGGCGCCCAGCGAGACCGTCTCCACCACCATGGGCCGCACGACGGGGACGTTCAGGACGTCGGCGACGCACTGCATCAGCAGGTGGTCGGCGGTCATGCCGCCGTCGGACTTCAGCTCCCGCAGCGGCAGGCCCGAGTCGAGGCTCATGGCGTCGGCGACCTCGCGGGTCTGCCAGGCGGTGGCCTCCAGCACCGCGCGGGCCAGGTGCCCCTTGGTGATGTAGGAGGTCAGCCCGACGATGATGCCGCGCGCCTCGGGCCGCCAGTGCGGGGCGAACAGCCCGGAGAAGGCGGGCACGATGTAGCAGCCGCCGTTGTCGTCGACGGAGCGGGCCAGCGTCTCGATCTCGGGCGCGGTGCCGATCAGGCCGAGGCCGTCGCGGAACCACTGGACCAGCGCGCCGGTGATGGCGATCGAGCCCTCCAGCGCGTACACGGCGGGCTCGTCGCCGATCTTGTAGCCGACGGTGGTGAGCAGCCCGTTGCCGGAGCGGACCGGCTCGGGGCCGGTGTTCATCAGCAGGAACCCGCCGGTGCCGTAGGTGCACTTGGTCTCGCCGGGTGCGTAGCAGGTCTGGCCGAACAGCGCGGCCTGCTGGTCGCCGAGCGCGGCGCCGATGCGGACGCCGGGGAAGACGCGGCGGGCGGTGCCGTAGATCTCGGTGGAGGAGCGGATCTCGGGGAGCATCGCGCGCGGGACGCCGAAGAAGTCCAGCAGGTCCTTGTCCCAGTCCAGGGTGCGCAGGTCCATGAGCAGGGTGCGGCCGGCGTTGGTGACGTCGGTGACGTGCACGCCGCCGTCGGGGCCGCCGGTGAGGTTCCAGATCAGCCAGCTCTCCATGGTGCCGAACAGCACCTCGCCGCGCTCGGCGCGCTCGCGGACGCCGGGCAGGTGGTCCAGCAGCCACCGCACCCGCGGCGCGGAGAAGTAGCCGGCCAGCGGCAGCCCGGTGCGCTCGGGGACCAGCGCGGCGCCCGGGGCGCCGGCCATCTCCTCCACCAGGGCGTCGGTGCGGGTGTCCTGCCAGACGATGGCCTGCTCCACCGGGGTGCCGGTGACGCGGTCCCACAGCACGGTCGTCTCGCGCTGGTTGGCGATGCCGGCGGCGGCGACCTGGGCGGGGGAGACCCCGGCCTGGGCGAGCGCCTCGGGCGCGATCCGCTCCAGGTTGCGCCAGATCTCCAGCGCGTCGTGCTGGACCCAGCCGGGCTTGGGGAAGTGCTGGCGGTGCTCGCGCTGGGCGACCGACACCAGCCGGCCGCCGTGGTCGAACAGGATGCAGCGGGTGGAGGTGGTGCCCTGGTCGATCGACATCACGTACCGCTCGGTCATCGCCGCGCCCCTCCCCGGCCCCTGCCCCGCGCGGGCGTGCCCCGCGGGCGGCGGCTACCAGCGGGAGGCGCCCAGGTCCCGGGAGACGGCGCGGGAGGCGTCGCGGACGTACCCGACCAGGGCGGGCTCGGGGACGCGGCCGGCGCCGCACAGCCGCTCGACGGCGCCCGACACCCCGATCGCGCCGACGACGAGGCCGCCGTACCCGCGGATGGGGGCGGCGATGGACGCCTCGCCCAGCGCCATCTCCTCGATCTCGGCGGCCCAGCCCTGCTCCCGGACGCGGGTGAGGGCGCGGGCCAGCGAGCGGTGGTCGGTGACGGTGCGGCGGCAGTACGACTCCAGCACGGTGCCGCGGATCGAGGCGGCGGCGTTGGCGTCGTGGGCCAGCAGCGCCTTGCCCAGGGCGCTGGCGTGCAGCGGCAGGAGCGTTCCGATGTCCATGGCCTGCAGCGAGTCGTCGGGCCGGAAGACGTGGTGGACGACCAGGACCTTGCCCTCCAGCAGCGTCCCGATCCGGACGGCCTCGCCGCTGCGGGCGGCCAGCGCGTCGGCCCAGTTGATCGCGCGCGAGCGCAGCTCGTTGACGTCGAGGTAGCTGGTGCCCAGGTGCAGCAGGGCGGCGCCGAGCTGGTACTTGCCGCTGGCCTCGTCCTGCTCGACGAACCCGACGCGGACCAGGGTGCGCAGGATGCCGTGCACGGTGCCGCGGGCCAGCCCCAGCGAGCTCGCCAGCTCGCCGACGCCGAGCCGGCCGGAGCTGCTGGCCAGCATCCGCAGGATGGCCGCGGCCCGCTCGATCGACTGCACCGGTCCCGGCATGCGACCGATACTAGAACTGCGGAAAGTGTGCCGACAATGTCGGCATCCGCCGTCATCGCCGCAGGCGGCGCGCCGACCTGCCCGAACATCAGCCCGAACCCTGTGATCTGGGGCATATCGGGGAGCGTAATGGGCCGGGTGCCGCGGGGAAAGTGTTCGACATTGTCGGCACCTGTCCGTTGACCCCCCTCAAGGGCCCGCTTAGCGTCCTGGCCAGCCGCTCGCCGGGCCCGCGGGCGCATCCCACCCCCACCCCCCCCACC
>NZ_JBGNUR010000028.1:0-66552 GCF_041951345.1 Actinomadura sp. 21ATH
GGCATGAGGGCCTCCTGGCGATCGGCGTAGATGTCGCAATCCACACCGAACCCGGAGGCCCTCCCTCACTTCAAGATCATCCGACCGTGTCCACCGCGTTCGCAACCTCCCGGGTCAGTACAGCTAGGCCGTCCGTGAGTTCTTCTTCGTCGCCGTCGCGGATTGCGTAGAGGGCTTGCTGCAGGGCGAATGTGCCGCAGATCGTGGCGATGCGGGTGAGGAGTCCGTGGTTTGACCAGTTGCCCAAGGCGAGTACCCGCTCCAGGAGCTCAGGGCCGTAGCTGGCGCCGATGGCTGCGAGGTCCTCGGCCGGGTCGCCGAGCGTGACGTCGTCCCAGTCGAGTACTCCGGAGAGGCGCGGCAGGCCGTGCGTCCACTCCCATAGGACGTTTTCGGCACCGAGGTCGCCATGGACCACTGCCTGAGTGAGATGGGGAAGGCTGTTGAGCGCTGTGAGTTCCCGCTCGGCCCGTAGGCGTCCGCTGTCGGACATGAGCGGGAACAGCTCCGCGCGCACGTTCTCCGCGAACCGCCGCCACTGGTCTTCTGCTGCCTGAGGGAGAACTGCGCGTACCGTCTCGTCGGTGCCGGTACGGGCCAGAGCGGACAGCAGCGTGGCGTACTGCGCCGCCACGGTGTCGACCACTTGGGCATCGTTGAGGGCGTCGGTCTCCAGCGGTTCCCCGGGAATGCGGCTGAGTACCAGGAACGGCGCCTCGTCGGTGCCGTGGGTGCCGCCCTGGAGCAGCGGCTCAGGTGTGCGGAAGCCGAGGCCGAGGTTGGCGAGTGCGTGTAGTGCGGCCGCCCGCTGGGACAGCCGGGCGGCTGCTGCCCGGGTGCGAGGCAGGCACACGACGCGGTCTGAGCCGATGACCACGGTGTGGAATTGCCCCTGACGTACGGCAAGGTCTTCCGGGTTGTCGTCGGGCAGCAGACGGCTCAGCAAAGCGCGATGCGTCGCATGGATTCTCACGAGTGTCTTCTGGATCCTTCGCTGGGTCGGAGGCGATGCGCGCGAAGTGCTGTCAAGCCGCGCGGAGGTAGGCGGCGAGTTTACGGATCGACCAGCGGGTGAAGGGCTGGCCGAGCTTGGTGCGGCGGGTGGTGGCCGTCTGGACGACGAAGTCCTCATCGTCAGGCTTGAGCAGGCGGGGACGGCCTCCCGCCCAACGAGGGTCCAGACAGGCCAGGCCGATCTCATTGAACCGGTGGATCACGTCCCGGACGGTGTCCTCGTCGGCCAGGACCAGCTGGGCAATCACCGGCACGCGGTTCCCGTCCGCCGACGCCAGCAGCATCATCGCGCGCCGGTAGCGCACCGAACTCGTGCTGCCCCGGCGCACGATCCGCTGCAGCTTCTGACCCTCCAGGTCGGTCAGTCTGCGCACCCGCACAGGCTCGACCACCACACCTCCAGCGATCGGAACGGACGTCACCATCCATCCAACCGCCAACCCGGCGAACGTTCCCGGTCAGAGCACATAGGGCGGGTCGCTGTCGCGCCGTGATGGGTTGGTGAGCAGGTTCAGCTGTGCACTGCCGGGCCGGGAAGGTCGTCGAGCGTGTGAGCGGGGTGGACGGCGTAGTGGGTGCGGGTGAGGTGGCTGGCGGTTTCCAGGTCGATCAGGATGCGCTGTACGGCGCGGTGTGGGGGCGCGGGCGATGGCCAGCATCGTGGAGGCCCGTGTCAGGGCGGGAGCATCCCATCAGCGAAACAACACTACGCGGGAGGGGCCGTGACGCTGGTGATGTGCCCGACCAGGAGATCCTTCGCGGATCGCACGAACTGTGTGACGAGTGGGTTCGTGTCTGCGGTCCGGGTGGCTACGACGATCTGGCAAGGCTCGATCCCGTCGAGCGCAACGGTGACCAGGCCGGGGCGCAGGGTGTGGCGCCGGTCGCCGGCCGGGACGATGGCGATGGCGGTGCCGTCGGCGATGGCCTCGAGTTTGTCCTCGTAGGTCTCGGCCAAGGTGGGCCCCACCGGGGCGGGTTCGCTGCCTGAGCGGGGTTCGAGCCGCCAGAAGGTGGTCCATTCGGCGCCCATGCCGGTGCAGCCCACCAGTGGTTCTGCGGCGATGTCGTCGGCCGTGACCACCTTTTTCCCGGCCAGGCGGTGCGAGGCGGGCACCAGCAGGACCCGGGCCTCGGAGTACAGGACCGTCACCTCCAGGTCCTCGGCCGGGATCGGCAGCGGCGTGCGGGTGACCAGGACATCGACCTGCCGTTCCAGCAGCGTGGAGGCGTCCTGCGAGCCGAGGTGGCGAGTACGGACGTGGGCGTCGGGACATCGATGGCGCAGGTTGCGCACGGCGGGTGTGATGACGAGATCGTCGACGTACCCGATGGTGATCGTGCGCGCCGGTGCCGCGGCCAAGGCGGTCAGGACCGCCTGCTGGGCGCCGTGCAGCAGTTGCTGTGCCTGGGGCAGGAAGGCCGCACCCGCGGCGGTAAGGCGGCTGCCCTGGGTGGTGCGCTCCAGCAGACGCACGCCGAGAGTGTTCTCCAGGCGCTGGATCTGACGGCTCAGGGAAGGCTGGGCAACGAGCAGTTCCTCGGCCGCCCGGGCGAAGTTCAGATGCTCGGCGACGACCGTGAAGTATCGAACCAGCCGTAGGTCCAGATCGGGAGGCATGTCCCCAGACTAGGCCCCCTGTTATGCACTTCTTGCATCACGGGGTGCAATGCAGGTCTTGGACGCCTACGCCGCCCTGGTGGTGTCATACCCGGTATGACCATTGTCTTTGTCCATGGCGTTCCGGTGACCTCCGCGGTCTGGACACCTCTGATCAGCGAGCTGCCCAAGTCCCAGCAGCAGGACGTGCTCCGGCTCTCACCTCCGGGCTTCGGCGCCGCACTTCCTGCAGGCTTCGGTGCCACCTTCCTGGACTACCGAGATTGGCTCATCGAGGAGCTGTCGCAGCTCAAAACCCCGGTGGACCTGGTCGGTCACGACTTCGGCGGCGGTTACGTGCTGGAAGTCGCGATGGCTCGCCCCGACCTGGTGCGCAGTTGGACCAGCGACACCATCGGCGGGTACGAACCGGACTTCACCTGGCATGAGATCGCAAAGACCTGGCAGACGCCGCGGGAGGGGGAACGCCATATCCAGGAGACCTTCTCGGGAGACGCCGCGGAACGGACGGCGCGCATGATCTCGTGGGGCATCCCGGAGTCAGCGGCCGGCGAGGTGGCGCTCGGGCAGGGCCCCGAGATGGGCAGGGCCATTCTGTCGCTGTACCGCTCCGTACCCGAGAACATGCTGGCCGAACGCGGGCGCAATCTGCCAGCGGCCGCAGCGCGGCCCGGCCTGGTTCCCGTGGCCACCGACGACCTCACCGCCGGCAGCGTCGCCCTCCGCCACCGCGCCGCCCACCGCGCCGGCGCCCGCGCCGTCGACCTCGACGCGCTCGGGCACTGGTGGATGCTTCAGGACCCGGCCCGGACCGCCCGCATGCTGTCGGACTTCTGGAACAGCCTGTAAAGCGGCACATCCGGAAGCCAACGATCTCGAACACCACGCAACACGATCACGGAAAGACCGCCATCACCTCATGACCATGCACGTCCCCGATCAGACCGGCCGGACCGCAATCATCACCGGCGGCAGCAGTGGCATCGGCAAGGCCACCGCTGCCGCACTGGCCGCGAAGGGCGCACGAGTCATCCTGGCCGTGCGCGACCAGACCCGCGGCCGCGCGGCCGCCGCCGAGATAGGCGGCCTAACCGAGTCACGCCCGCTCGACCTCGGGTCGCTGGCCTCCGTGCATGAGTTCGCCCGCACGGCGGACGGCCCCATCGACTATCTGATCAACAACGCCGGTTCCATGACCCACACCCTGCAGCACACCACCGACGGCTTCGAGAGCCAGCTCGGCATCAACCATCTCGGGCACTTCGCCTTGACGAATCTGCTCCTGAGCCAGATCACCAGGCGGGTGATCACCGTGTCCTCCACCACTTACCGCAGCGCACACATCGACTTCGAGGACCTGCAGTGGCAACGACGGCCCTACCGGCCGTTCGGCGCCTATGGACAGAGCAAGCTGGCCAACCTGCTGTTCACCCGAGAACTGCAGCGCCGCCTGAACAGGGCCAGCTCACCGGTCCTGGCCACGGCAGCGCATCCCGGCTGGGCAGCCACCGGATTCACCATGACCACCGGCCGGCGGATCCTTGACCACACCCTCGCACTGGGAACGCGGCTACTGGCCCAAAGCCCCGAAGGCGGGGCCCGACCGACCCTGCTGGCCACCGTCGGCGACGTCCCCGGCGCCAGCTTCTCCGGCCCCAGCCGGTTCGGGGTACGCGGCCCCGCCGCCCTCGAAGAACTGTCCGGCGAAGCACTCAACGATGACACCGCGCACAAGCTCTGGGAGGTCTCCGAACTCCTCACTCACATCAAGTCTCCCCTGCCCACCACCTGAGCGGTCGGCCTGACCCGGCTGAGCGGCCGGTGCTGATGCGGTCGCCATGGCGCTGGCGGCGTGACCGGTCCGGACGGTCGATCGGGCCGGGCCTAGACGCTCGGTGAGAGGGATAAGGCGAGGTCCGGGCGCGCTCTCAGCGGTGATCGCCACTCGGCTCCCCTGTTCGGGGTGCTCATTTGACGAGCGTTTGATGAGCGGAAGGCGGTCCGTGGTGGCGCTCATCGGCCTGGTCCGGGTCAGCACCGGCAAGCAGAACACCCAGCGGCAGCACGACGCGCTCGACCCGATCTGCTGGAAGGTGTTCGAGGATGAGCTCAGCGGCAAGCTGAACACCGACCGGCCCGCGCTGTTGGAGGCGCTGTCGCACATCCGCGACGGCGACATGCTGACCGCCCAGGAGGACGACCGCCTCGGCCGCAACCTCCTAGAAGGACTGATCGCCCTGAACGACCTGTTCCAGCGCGGGATCGCGGTCAAGGTGCTGGAGGGCATCGCGACCGGCGAGCACACCGAGCGCTCGCTGGACCTGGCCCTGGCCGAGGACCGGCGCCGCGACATCGCCCGCAAGACCAAGAACGGTCTGGAGGCGGCCCGCCGTCGCGGCCGGGTCGGTGGCCGCCGCCCGGTGGTCGACGACGACAAGCGCGCGGCGATCCTGGCCCGCCGCCAGCGCGGGGAGTCCATCCGCGCTATCGCCGCCGGCGTCAAGGTCTCGGTCGGCGTCGTGCACAAGACCCTCACCGAGGCCGCGGCCCAGGGCGAGCCGATCGTGTTGTCCGGCAGTGGGCTCGGTTGAGTGCGCACGGCTGTGTTCGGGGCAGGCTCGCCGGGAGGGGGACCTCCCGGCGAGCCCGGCGGCGGCGTGGCGAATCAGCCCCAGGTCTTGCCGGCCGGCTCCTTGATGGTGCGGTTGATCCGGTTGAAGAAGTTGGTCAGGGCGATCTCCAGGTTGAGCGCGCCGATCTGCTCCTCGGTGAAATGGGCGTTGGCCTCGTCCCAGATCTCGTCGGTGACGCCCTCCGCGCCGTCCTGCAGCCGGGTCGCGGCCTCGGCCAGTGCCAGGGCCGCGCGTTCGGCGTCGGTGTAGAACGGTGCCTCACGCCAGGCCGCCACGTTGTGCAGCCGCTCGTCGGTGTCACCGGCCTTCCTGCCGCCGGCGACGCTGGCGTAGACGCACGCGGAGCAGCCGTTGATCTGGCTGGCGCGCAGGTGTACGAGCGCGAGCAGCTTCGGGTCGACGCCGCCGGCGGCGATCGCCTTCTGGAGGTGCTGGATCGCGGTCCATACGTTGGCGTCGAGCGTGTTCTTGTTCTTGAGCCGGTTCTCCACGTGCTCTCCTCATCGGGTTACGTTTCGGGGCGTTCGCCCGTCATCCCCATGACGAAGGCGCTTCGAGGAAGGTAACGACATGCCCGGCACCGATTCCGCGGATCCGATCGCCGATGCCTTCGAGGCCCAGCGGGACCGGCTCCGAGCCGTCGCCTACCGGGTGCTCGGATCGCACGCCGACGCGGAGGACGTGGTCCAGGAGGCGTGGCTGCGGCTCTCCCGCCAGGACGCCGGCACGATCGACAACCTCGGCGGCTGGCTGACCACCGTGGTCGGCCGCCTCAGCCTCGACGTCCTGCGTTCGGGCCGGACCCGCCCGGTGGTGTCCCTCGACGTGGAGGAGACGGACGGGACGCTCGACGACGCTCCCGAACCGGACGACCTCGTGCAGCTGGAGGACTCCGTGGGCCTCGCGCTCTTCATGGTCCTCGACTCGCTGGGCCCGGACGAACGGCTGGCGTTCGTGCTGCACGACGTGTTCGCCGTTCCGTTCGCGGAGATCGGCGCCATCCTCGGCAGGTCCACCGACGCGAGCAAGATGCTCGCCAGCCGCGCCCGCAGGAAGGTGCAGGGCGTCCAGCGGCCGGGGAGCGCGGTACGGCGGCGGCGCGAGGTGGTGCAAGCCTTCCTGGCCGCGGCCCGGGAGGGCCGGTTCGAGCGGTTGCTGCAGGTCCTGCACCCCGAGGTGAGGTTCACCGTCGACACCCCGGACGGCCGGTTCGTGACCATCGGTGCAACCGAGGTCGCCGGCCGCGCCCGGATGGCCGGCGGCGCGGCGCGGGCGCACGCGGCGATCGTCGACGGCCGCCCCGGCGTCATCTCCTGGAGCGAGGACGGCACCCCGCTCTCCGTGCTCGCCTTCACCGTCGCCGATGACCGCATCACCGAGATCACCGCCGTCGTGGATCCGGCCGCGCTCGCGCGCATGGAGCTGCCGGATCCGGTGTGACGGCCGTCCGGGGGCGGGCTCCGGGCGGTTCGTGACGCCCGTTCACCTGGGATTAGGGTGGGGCGCCATGGCACTGCGACTCGTTCAGGTGAATTTCAAGGCCCGGGACGACTCGGCCCTCGGCCGGTTCTGGGCGGACGCGCTCGGCTGGGGCGTTTCCAGCGAGGGGCCCGGCGTGACCAACGTCGAGCCCGTCGGGTTCTCCTGGCCGAACCCCACCGCCGTGTGCGTGGACGTCGTCACCGTCCCGGATCCCGAAACGGTGAGGTACCGCGTCCACATCGACCTCGCGACCACCTCCGCGGCGCATCAGGCGGAGCTGGTCGCGCGCCTGAAGGAGCTCGGTGCGACGCCCGCGGACGTGGGGCAGGGCGACGTCCCGTGGACGGTCCTCGCCGACCCGGAGGGCAACGTGTTCTGCGTGCTGGAGCCCCGGGAGGTCTACCGGGACACCGGGCCGATCGCCCGGGTGGTGGTCGACTGCGCGGATCCGCGGGCGCTGGCCGGGTTCTGGGGCGAGGCGATCGACTGGACCCTGCACGAGCTGACCGACGATCACGCGGTGTTCCGGTCGGCCGAGGGTGTCGGGCCGTACCTGGAGTTGCGCCGCGCGGCCGGCGAGCGGCCGGTGTCGACTCGTGTCCATATCGACCTGCTGCCGTACTCCCGTGAGGAGCACGCGGCGGAGGTGGCCCGGCTGGAGGCCCTCGGTGCCACCGGCGTCGATATCGGCCAGGGTGACGCTTCGTGGACGGTCCTCGCCGACCCCGAGGGCAACGAGTTCTGCGTCCTCGGTAAGCCGTCGGGCGCCGCCGGTGGCGTTCAGGGCGAGTCCTCGTAGCGGGCGGCGATCGCGGCGGCGCGGTCGCGCAGTGAGGCGCGCAGCGACCGCGGGGCGAGGGCCTCCGCGCCCATGCCGAGCTGCCACAGCGCCCATTCGGCGTGCCATGAGTCCTGGAAGGCCACCTCCAGCCGCAGCCAGCCGTCCGCGTCGGGCTCCTCGGCGCGGACGGCGAGCGCGGTGCTGAGCAGGTCCTCGCGGCGCGCCGGGTGCACCCGTACCTGGACGGTGATCTGGTCGCCGGACAGGAACTGCGCGCAGCGTTCCCGCCAGATCCGGTCCAGGTCGATCCCGTCCGGCCGCTGGGCCGGTTCGGGGAGTTCCTCGGCGGCCAGCACCCGCGACAGCCGGTAGGTGCGGTCCGCGCCGGATCTCGTGGCCAGCAGGTAGCCCCGGTCGCGTACGGTGACCAGGCCGATCGGGTCCACGGTGCGCCACTGCGGTGCCTGGCCCGCGGCGGCGTAGTGGATGCGGAGCCGGTTCCCGGTGAGGACCGCGCGCCGGACCTCGGTCATCGTGGCGTCGGGTACGTCCTCGGTGCCCCGCCGGCGGGGGAGGAGATCGGTCTCCGGGTCGACGAGCAGGCGCCGGGCCGCGTCGCCGGCGATGGCGCGATGGCCTTCGGGCAGCGCCTCGACGACCTTGCGCATGGCCGAGGCGAGCGCCGCGCCGAGGCCGTACACCTGGTCGCCGCGCCCCGATCCGGCGACCAGCAGGGCGAGGGCCTCGTCGTGGTTCAGGCCGGTGAGGTCGGTCCGGAACCCGGGCAGCAGGGCGAACCCGCCGTTGCGGCCGCGCTCCGCGTACACCGGGACGCCGGCCGCGGACAGCGCCTCGATGTCGCGCAGCACGGTGCGGGTGGACACCTCCAGCTCGCGGGCGAGCGTGTCCGCGGTCAGCCGGCCGCGCTGGCGCAGCAGGAGCAGCAGCGAGATCAGCCGGTCGGCGCGCACCCGGAAACTCTACAGAAATCACGACAAGAGGTGTCGTGTATCGCTGGGAGGCTCGTCCACACGACGCCCGAGACGGCCACCGAGCCGCCGGGCGTACGCGTTCGCGACGAATCGAATGGAGCCGATGTGGCAGTGGAACGAACGGCCGTCAACCCGTGGGCGTGGTCGGCGGAGCTGGGCTACAACCAGGGCGAGGTCGTCTCCGGGCACGGCAGGACGCTGTTCTGCGCCGGGCAGACCGCGATGAGCGGCGAGGGCAAGCCGCAGCACGCCGGTGACATGGCGGCGCAGCTGGCGCTGAGCCTCGACAACCTGGAGGCCGTGCTCGGCGAGGCCGGCATGTCGCTGGCCGCCCTCGTCCGGCTCAACGTCTACACCACCGACGTCGACCTGCTCTTCCAGCACTACGGCGTGCTGGCGGGGCGGCTGGGCGCGGCCGGCGTGGCACCGCCCACCACGATGCTCGGGGTGACGCGGCTGGCGCTCCCCGACCTGATGGTGGAACTGGAGGGCACCGCCGCCGCGTGACGCGGGCTCTCCACCTCCGGCCCGGCCGCTCGTCCGACGGGCGGCCGGGCCGGAGGCGTTGCGGTTCGGCCCGGCTCAGGACGAATCAGGCGAAGCCGGGGCCAGCTTGCAGGCGCCGTCCGCGCAGGAGCGTTCCAGCCGGCCGCGGGAGACGGTCTGCGCCAGGCCGATCATCCAGCAGGACGGGCAGCCGCGGAAGGCGACCAGGCTCAGCGGGGCGGCCACCAGGGTGGCGGGGCCGGCGACGGGCACCAGGGCGATCGAGCCGACGATCAGGCCGAGGCCGATGGCGCCGCGCAGAAGGTGCCGCGGGACGGAGGCGCTGGCGAAGTCCGCCTCCGCGCGGTGCGGCTTGCCGGTCTCCACGGTGTTCGTCATGGTCGTGCCTTCCCTTCGGCTTCTTCGTCGGCCGGAGCCAGCGCCTGCCGCAGGGCGGCACGGGCCCGGTGGAGCCTCGACTTCATCGCCGGAACGCTCAACCCGAGCGACCGGGCGACCAAGGGGCCCGGATACCCCTGCACGTCCCTCATGATCAGTACCTGCCGCTGGTCGCGGGGCAGGGCGCTGATCGCGGCCGCCACCCGCTCGGCCTCCATGCGCCGGAGGACCGCGTTCTCCGCGGAGGGCGTCGCCTGCTCGCCGCCGGCATGCCGGACGGCCGGTGCCGAGGCGAGAAGCCGCAGGTGCCGCAGGCACTCGTTGCGCACGATGCGGAACATCCAGGACGCGAGGGCACCGGAGGCGCGGAGCGTGCCGATCTTCCGGTAGAGGGTGATCAGTGCTTCCTGGGCCGCGTCCTCGGCGTCCTGCGGTGTGGCGCACAGCGTCCGCGCGAACCGGCGCACGTGAGGCTGCGACTCCATCACCACGGCGGTCAGCGAGGTGACGTCGCCGTCCTGGGCGGCCTTGATCAGCCGCTCGTCCGGCCAGGGCCGGCCCGGGCGCGGCTCAGCCACGGCTCCGGCTCCTCCGCCGGAGCAGCGTCACGCCGCACGCGCAGACGAGCAGCACTCCGGCCACGGCGACGATCGCGATCATCATGCTCGGTTCCTCCTGATGTCCACCGGCCCGTGCGGCCGGTCCGTGGACAAGAGGCGACGGGAGCGGAAAAGGATTCAGGCGGGCGCGGGCGGCCGGTATTCGAGGCGGAGCGTCGTGGACAGGTCGCGGAGGGCCTCCTCGTAGATCGGCGCGAGGTCGGAGTAGACGAAGTCGAGCTGGTTGAGGACCTCCATGCACAGCAGCCCGTACAGCCTGATCCAGCAGGTCAGGGCCACATGGAGTGCCTCGACGGGCAGGTCGCGTCCCAGGCCGGCGGCGTAGGCGCGCAGCTGCTCGCGCACGGAGGGGTCCAGGTCCGCGGGGTCGGGGACGGGGAAGCCCTGGTGCGCCCAGAGTTCCTCGATCTGCCGCATGAAGACCAGTTCGAAGTCGCGGCCGGCCTGGTTGCGGGTGGTGTCGGGACGGTGGCGGGCGGAGGCGGTGGCCGGGATCGGGCTGGCGAAGATCCAGCCGAACTCGGCGCGGTGGGCGGCGGCCCAGTGGCGCATGGCGCGGCAGGTGGCCAGCAGCCGGTCGGCGGCGGTGCCGTGGGCGGGATCGTCGCGGGCGGTCTCCAGCGCCGTGGTGAGCTCGCGCAGGAAGTCGGCGGTCACGGCCGCGACCAGGTCTTCGTGCGAGGCGAAGTAGTGGTACAGCGCCGGCCCGCTCATGCCCATCTCGCGGGCGACGGCGTTCACCGTCACCGCCGCGGCGCCCTTGGTGGTCAGCAGCCGGCGGGCGGCCTCGCGGATCTCGGCAAGGGTGGCCTCGCGGAGCCTCTCGCGCCGGCGGGCGGGGTGGGCGGCCATGGGGTGATCCTTTCTGACGACCGTTGACAGCCTAGTGCCTCTATGCTTCTTTAGAGGCTCTAAGAAGATCTAGAGCCTCTAGGGAGCTGTCGTGAAAGTGGGAGACCGCATCCGCAACCCGCTGGGTGGCGCGTTCGGCAAGTACCGCCTGGAGACCACGGTCACCGACACCGCGATGGTCACGCCGACGATGCGGCGCATCCGCCTGGTCGCCGACGAGCCGATCGGCTTCGCGTACGTCCCCGGGCAGCACGTGCGCGTCGAGATCAAGGACCCGCGGTCGGTGTCGGGCCTGCTGCGTCCGGCCGAGACGCTGCGCACCTACACGATCTGGGACCTCGATCCGGGCGAGCGCGCGATCGAGCTCCGCGCTCACCTGTACGAGGGGGACGGCATCGGCCTGAAGTGGGCGCGCGCGGCCGCGGCGGGGGACAGGGAAGAGGGAACGGGCAGATGGCAGGGTTCGTCCCGGACCGGGTCGGGACGGCCTGCGGCGGCACCCCGGTGCTGACCGGGATGCCGCCTTGGTCGCGCCTCCGCGGCCGGTCAGCGTTCGGCGACGGCGGCCTTCTCGGCCGGCCGCTCGGGCGCGGCGGGCGGGACGTCAAGCCGGCCGGGGCGCGGCCGCATGAGCACGACGGCGGTGAGGACGGCGGCCAGGTAGAACGCGGCCGCGCCGAGCAGCCCGGCGGTGTAGCCGTGGGTGAGCGCCTCCGGGAGCGGCGTTCCGGCGGGCCGCCCCGCGGTGGCGTTGACGGCCACGCTGGCCAGGGCGGCCAGGCCCAGCGCGCCGCCGACCTGCTGGCTGGTGTTGATGAGCCCGGACGCGATGCCCGAGTCCTCGGGGGCGACGTCCCGCACGCCGCCGATCGTGGCCGCCACGAACCCGATGCCCAGGCCGATGCCCGCGACGAGCTGGGCGGGCAGCAGCACGGCCAGGGCGTTCTGGTCCGGGGTGAGCATGCTGAACCAGACCATCGCGGCGGCGGCCACCCCCATGCCGGCGGCCAGGACGACGCGGGGCGAGGTGCGGGCCTGCAGCTGCGGGCCGATGGCGCCGGAGCCGATGCCGATGCCGACCGCGAACGGCAGGTAGGCCAGCCCGGTGACCATGGGCGAGTAGTCCTTGATCGACTGCATGTAGAGGGTGAGGAAGTAGAAGGTGGCCAGCTGGCCCGCGCCCATCAGCAGCATGACCAGGTTCGCGCCGAGCCGGCTGCGGTCGGCCAGCACGCCGGCCGGGAGCATCGGGGCGCGCACGCTGCGCTGGATGACGGCGAACGCGATCCCCAGCACCAGCGCGATCCCGCCGAACGCCAGGGTCAGCCCGTCGGTCAGGCCGTCGGAGCCCGCCCGGTTGATCGCGTACACCAGGGAGCCGAGGGCGAGGGTGACGGTGACCGCGCCGGGCAGGTCGATGCCGCCGCGCTCGCGGGTGCCGGGGACCAGGGCGAGCGTTCCCACCAGCACCGCCAGCGCGATGGGGACGTTGATGAACATGATCCAGCGCCAGCCCAGGTACTCGGTCAGCGCACCGCCCAGCAGCAGGCCGATCACCGAGCCCAGGCCGCCCATCGCCCCGTACACGCCCAGCGCCTTGTTGCGCCGGGGACCCGCGGGGAACGTGTCGGCGAGCAGCGACAGCGCGGCCGGCGCGATGACGGCGCCGCCCACGCCCTGCAGCACGCGCGCGGCGATCAGCGTGGCGCCGTCCTGGGCGACCCCGCCCAGGACGGAGGCCAGCAGGAACACCACCAGCCCGGCCCGGAACAGCCGCCGGCGGCCGAACAGGTCGCCGGCGCGGCCGCCGGCGAGCAGCATCCCGCCGAACGCCAGCGCGTACGACGTCAGGATCCAGTCCAGGTCGGCCGGCGCGATGCCCAGGCCGGAGCCGATGACGGGGAGGCCGACGGTGACGATGGTGCCGTCCATCACGATCAGCAGCTGCGCCGCCGCGATGACCAGCAGCGCCAGGCCGGTCCGCTCGCCTTGGGGGCGC
This sequence comes from Actinomadura sp. 21ATH, assembly GCF_041951345.1. Classification (NCBI taxonomy): domain Bacteria; kingdom Bacillati; phylum Actinomycetota; class Actinomycetes; order Streptosporangiales; family Thermomonosporaceae; genus Actinomadura; species Actinomadura sp. 21ATH. The sequence continues at coordinate 12,880 of NZ_JBGNUR010000028.1, forward strand.
GTTCGAGGTTTCGAGGTCATCAGGGTTCTCCTCAGGAGGCGGGTCCGGCCGGGCCGGGCCGGCGCGATCCGTCTCTCGTTCCGTTCGTGGGTGCTTCCGGGGTGCTGACGAACGGAACGGCGGGAGTGTGACCGGACGCGTGAGGAGACGTGGCGGTCAGGCGGCGGGGCGGACGGCGTAGCCGCCGAGGGAGGGCTCCAGGGCGCCGAACGCGATGCGCGCGTCCTCGGCGACGATCGCGGCGATCTCATCGTCGCCGCGCTCGTCGAGGGTCAGGCGCAGCGTCTCCTCGAACAGCAGCCGGTGGACGCCGCCCAGCTGGGCCGCCGCGACGCGGGGGAGGACGGCGCCGGGTTCGGCGCCGGTCTCTTCGGCGAGGACGCGGACCATGGCCTTCTCACGGTCGTCGTGGAAGTCGCGGAGGCGGGCGACCAGGACGGGACTGCCGGTGATCATGCGCGCGAACAGCGGTCCGGAGAAGCCGATGACCGGGTTCCGCTCGGCGACCGCGGCCAGGTAGGCGCGGCGCAGCGCGGCCAGGGCGGACTCGCCCGGCTCCCGCTCGCGGATGGTCGTGACCGGCATCTCGATGAAGACGTCCTGCAGATCGAGCGCCAGGTCCTCCTTGCGGGGGAAGTAGTTGGTGACGGTCATCTTGGCCACCTGCGCGGCGGCCGCCACCTCGGCGATCGTCACGTTGTCGAAGCCTCGTTCAAGGAAGAGCCTGGTGGCCTGGTTGGAGATGTTCTCCCTGGTCTGACGCTTCTTCAGGGCTCGCAGGCCGGTGTCTCGTCCGCTCATGGGACCACTATACATAGGTTCAACATAAATTTATGCTTGACATCTGCTTGGGCCTGACCTAAGTTTAGGTCCGTCGGGCGGCGCGCACACCGAGCCGCCGTCCGGCGGGACCGAAGGGATCTCCTCTTTGACCGCTACCGCGCACGCCCCGCTCACCACCGACCCGGTGAACGACTACCTCAAGCGGATCGCCCGTACGCCGCTGCTGACCGCGGAACAGGAAGTGGAGCTCGGTGCGCGCATCGAGGCCGGAACGCTGGCCCGGCACCGTCTCGGCACGGAGGCGGACCGGCTCACCGCGGACGAGCGGGCCGGGCTGGAACGGCGGGCCGCGGACGGCCGCCGCGCCGCCGACCACATGATCGAGGCCAACCTGCGGCTGGTCGTCTCGATCGCCAGGCGCTACGCGGCCGCGGGCGGGCTGCCGCTGCTGGACCTCGTCCAGGAGGGCACGATCGGGATGATGCGGGCGGTGGAGAAGTTCGACCACCGGCGCGGGCTGAAGTTCTCCACGTACGCCACCTGGTGGATCAAGCAGGCGATCGGCCGGGCGCTGGCGGACCAGGGCCGCACCATCAGGCTGCCCGCGCACGTGGTCGAGGTCCTCAACCGGGTGAACCGCACGCGCCGCACCCTGCGCGACGACCTGGGCCGGGAGCCGACGGCCGCGGAGGTGGCGGCCGAGCTCGACCTGACCGCCGAGAAGGTCGAGCAGCTCCTCGGGTACGCCCGCGACCCGATCTCGCTGCACACCCCGTTCGACGGGAACGGCGAGGGCGGCGGCGAGCTGGGCGACGTGGTCCCCGACGACGCGCCCGGCCCCGCCGACGCGGTCGCCGCGTCCTCGCTCCGCCGGTCGCTCGACGCGGTGCTCACCACCCTGCCCGAACGGGAGGCGGCCGTGATCTCGCTGCGGTACGGCCTGGACGACGACCGTCCCCGCACCCTCGACGAGATCGGCCGGCGGTACGGCGTCACCCGGGAACGCATCCGCCAGATCGAGGCGAAGGGGATGAACAAGCTGCGCCACCCCACCCGCACCCGTTCCCTGGCCGACCTCCTCGCCTAGCGCTCCGGTCAGGCCGGGGCGGGCCGGACCCGCCTGAGCCGGTCGTTCAGCTCAGGCGGGTCCGCAGGAGGCAGAACTCGTTGCCCTCGGGGTCGGCCAGAACGTGCCAGGACTCCTCGCCGGTCTGGCCGACGTCCGCCGGGCGCGCCCCGAGCGCCAGGAGCCGTTCGAGCTCGGCGTCCTGGTCGCGGTCGGTGGCGTTGACGTCGAAGTGCAGCGGCAGGAGTCCCCTCCTGGGTTCGGTGGTGGGGCTGAAGACCAGCGTCGGCTGCAGGCCGCCGAACCCTTCCCGCGGTCCGATCTCCACCGAGCCGTCGTCGTCGGTGTCGAGCACGACGAAGTCCAGCACCTCGCACCAGAACTCCGCCAGCCGCTGCGGATCCCGGCAATCGATCACCAGTTCGGAAATGCGACAGGCCATGATCGGCACCCTACGGGGCGGCGGCCGCGCGCGGCCACTCCGTTCCCGCCGCCGTGTCGCGGCCGTTCCCGCCTCAGGAGGGGGGCCAGCCGGCCAGGGCGGCGTGCAGGGTGTCCAGGATCCTCGCCCATGAGGCGTCCGTGCCGCGCACGTCGCTGGAGTGCCGGAACGCGTCCGCCGCCTCCAGGCTCACGAAGCCGTGGAAGGTGCTCCCCAGCAGCCGGATCGCGTCGATATGGTCGGACTCGGGCACCGCGTAGCCGCGCAGGATCGCCCGCGTCATCTCCACGTGGCGGACGCCGGCACTGGCCGCCGCGGTCTCCGGATCGAGGCTGAAGCGGGTGGCGGCGTACCGTCCCGGATGCTTCCTGGCGTAGTCGCGGTAGGCGTTGGCGAACGCCACCAGGGCGTCCTTGCCCGAACGGCCCGCCAGCGCCTCGCCGGCGTCGTCGGCGAGTTCGGCCAGCGCGAACAGCGCCACCTTGACCCGCAGGTCCCGCATGTTCCTGATGTGGGAGTAGAGGCTGCCCTCCTTGACGCCGAAGCTGCGGGCCAGCGCCGTGACCGTCACGTTCTCGAAGCCGATCTCGTCGGCCAGATCCGCCGCCACCTGGATCAGCCGCTCGACGGTCACCCCCGCGCGCGCCATCCGGCCCTCCTCTCGAACCTAAACGACTTAGGAATTTGCATAATAGCTTCAGGATAACTAGCCTCGCCACCCATGAGAGCCATCACTGAGAGCGACATCCGTACATCCTTCGTCAACTGCTCCAAGGGCGAGGCCAAGCGGCTCGGCCTGCCCAAGGACTTCGATGAGAGGCCATGGGACGATCTGGACTTCCTGGGCTGGCGAGATCCCGGCGCGCCAGGCCGCTCCTATCTGGTAACCGAGAGTGGCGACCGCCTGGTCGGCATCGCGCTGCGGGTGACCTCCGGCGGCGGCCGCGGCTTCACCACCCGGAGCATGTGCTCGCTGTGCCTGACCACGCGCAGCGGCGGCGGCGTGTCGCTGATGACCGCGCGCCGTACCGGCGAGGCCGGCCGCCAGGGCAACACCGTCGGGCAGTACCTGTGCGGCGACCTGGACTGCTCGCTGTACGTGCGGGGCAGGAAGGAGTCGGTGGCCGGGGGAGCCATGGAGGAGTCCCTCACCCCGGACGAGAAGGTCGCCCGCCTCCACGCCAACCTGGACGCCTTCCTCGCCAAGATCACTCAGTGATCGCGGAGGCGGCGCGCCGCGGCCGGGAGCGCCGTCGTCAGGCGTCCGTCGCCCGGCGGGCTCGCAGTGCGCGGAGTTTGTGGCGGTTGCCGCATCGTTCCATCGCGCACCAGCGCCGGGCGCCGGGCCGGGAGGAGTCGACGAACACCAGCGGGCAGTCGTCGCTCGCGCATTCGCGGAAGCGTCCGGAGAGCGGCCCGGACAGTAGCTCGATCATTTCCCGGGCGAGGGTCGACAGCGCCTGGGTCGCCCGTACCGGTGCCGCCCAGCCGGAGGCCGTCCCGGCGGCGTCCAGCTCGGGGACCAGCGGCGGCGCGGACGCCGCGTGATTGATGGCGGCCACCGCCGCGGCGGGGAGCGCGCGCCCCGCCGCCCGCGCGTGCGCCGCGTCCCAGATCGCCCGGCGGAGGGTCTTGGCCGCGGCGAGTTCGCCGGCCGTCACCGGGACCGTCACGGCCGCGTCCAGTGGCGGTGCGGCCAGCCATTCGGCCAGGTCGGCGGGCTCGTGCAGGGTCTCGAACACCGCGTACCGGCCCTCGCCGCCGGTGTGGGCGAAATCCAGGCACACGGCGCCGGCGTCGAACCGGAACGACCCTCCCTTGGGATCGTGCAGCACCCGCCCGGTCGTCGTCGCCCTCATGAAACCACCGTAACCGGTGTCAGCCGCTCCCGGACGGGGCGCGGCTCAGGTCCACGACGCAGAACGCGTTGCCGTCCGGGTCGGCGAGGACGACGAAGTCGGGGTCCGGCGGGTACAGGTCCCAGTCGACCCGGCGGGCCCCCAGGCCGATCAGGCGCTCGACCTCGGCCTCCTGCTCGGCCGTGGTGTCCACGAAGAGGTCGAGGTGGAGGCGGGGGCGCGCCTGGGCGGGCGACTCGCTGAGCATCAGGGCGAGCGCCCGGCCGGAGCCGTCCGCGTGGTCCAGGGTCCGCCACGCCGGGCTCTCCCACTCCGGCGTGGCCACCAGATCCAGCGCGGACGTCCAGAACGCGACGGCACGTGGAATGTCGGTCACGCCGATCACCGGGAACCCGAGCCTGAGCATGATCCAAGACTAGTGCCCGCGCCGCCCGTCAGCGCAGGTCGGCCAGGGCCTTCTCCAGGCGCGCCGCGCGGCCTGCCGGGGTACGGGCCTTGAGCAGGGACAGGATCACCAGGTAGCGGGCGGTCTTGTCGAGGGCCTCGAAGCGGGCGGCGGCGCGCGGGTCGGCGGCGAGGGCCGCGGCCAGGTCGGGCGGGACGGTGGCGTTGCGCTGGGCCGCGTACGCGGCGTCCCAGCGGCCGTCGGCGCGGGCGGCGGCGACCTCGGCGAGGCCCGGCGGGCGCATCCGGCCGGCCGCGGTCAGCGCCTCCACGCGCTCGACGTTCTCGCGCGACCACGGGCTGCCCTTGCGGCGGCGCGAGTAGCGCTGGAGGTAGTGGTCCGCGTCATGGGCCTTGCGCTGGCTGTCGATCCAGCCGTAGCACAGCGCCACCTCCAGGGCCTCCCCGATGGTGATCGACGTGGCGGCCGAGTTCTTCTTGGCGATCTTGAGCCAGACGCCGCCCTCGGTGTCGTGGTGCTCGGCCAGCCACGCTTCCCACGCGACGGCGTCCTCGAAGAGCATCATCGGTCCGGGCCTCCTCATGTCCGTTTCCCCGAACCCTAGAACGCCTTGAGGAACGTGCGGTTCCTCAAGGCGCGATGCGGACATCAGCGGGCGAGGAGGTCCCGGAGGGCCTTGACGATGTCCGCGGGGGCCTCCTCGGCCATGAAGTGGCCGCAGGTGACGGTGGCGTGGTGCAGGTCGGCCGCCCAGGCCCCCCACAGGCCGGCGGCGTCGTAGCCGAGCGCGGCGCCCCAGTCCTGCTGGAGGACGGTGACCGGCATCGCCAGCCGGTTGCCGGCGTCCCGGTCGGCCCGGTCGTGCTCGACGTCGATGCCGGCGGACGCGCGGTAGTCGGCGACGATCGAGGGCACCGCGCCGCGGCAGGCGTCCAGGTACGCGGCCCGGACGTCGGCGGGGATCGCGGCCGGGTCGTTGGTCCACAGGTCGAGGAAGTGGCCGAAGAACGCGTCCGAGGACGCCGCGATCAGCTGCTCGGGCAGGCCGGGCGGCTGCGCCATCAGGTAGAGGTGGAAGCCGACGGCGGCGGACGCGCCGTGCATCACGTCCCACATGTCCAGGGTCGGCAGCACGTCGAGGATCGCCAGCCGGGTGATCGTCTCGGGGTGGTCGAGGCCGGCGCGGATGGCGACCAGGGCGCCGCGGTCGTGGCCGGCCAGCGCGAACCGGTCATGGCCCAGGGCGCGGGCCAGGGCGACGATGTCGGCGGCCATGGTGCGCTTGGAGTAGGTGTCCGGCCCGGCCTCGGCGGGCTTGTCGCTGGCGCCGTAGCCGCGCAGGTCGGGGCAGATCACGGTGTGGTCGGCCGCGAGGTCGGCGGCGACGTGCCGCCACATCAGGTGCGTCTGGGGGAAGCCGTGCAGCAGTACGATCGCGGGGCCCGATCCGGCGACGGCCGCGTTCAGCGACACGCCGTCGGCGACGGGGACGCGCCGGTACTCGAATCCGGGGATGGCGGTTGCCATGGTTTCGTCTCTTTTCCGTAGATGGCCTGGTGCTTCCACCCTGCGGGGTACGGATGAGCATCCGATGAGCAGGAGGGGGGCCGCGGGGGTGCGGGTCGAGTTCGGGGTGCTGGGGCCGGTGGCGGCCTGGGACGGCGCCGGGGAGCCGATCGCCCTGAGGGGGCCGCGGCACCGGGCGGTGCTGGCCCGGCTGATCGTGGCCCGCGGCCGCGTCGTACCGGCGTCCCTGCTGGCCGGCGACCTGTGGGCGGACCCGCCCGCGGACGCGATCGGCGCGATCCGCACGTTCGTGGCGGCGCTGCGCCGGTCGCTGGAGCCGGACCGCCCGCCCCGCGCCCCGGCGCGGCTGCTGGTCACCGACGGTCCCGGGTACGCGCTGCGCGCCGAGCCGGACGCGGTCGACGCCTGGCGCTTCGAGCGCGCGGTGCCGGCCGCCGCCGAACTCGCGCCGGGGGATGCGCTGGCGCGGCTGGACGAGGCGCTGGGCTGGTGGCGCGGGCCCGCGTACGCCGACTTCGCCGAGGAGCCGTGGGCGCGCGCCGACCGCTCGCGGCTGGCCGAGCTGCGGCTGCACGCCGTCGAGCGCCGCGCCGAGGCCCTCCTCGCGCTGGGGGCGGCGGCCGAGGCCGTGGCGGACCTGGATGCGCACGTGGCCGACCACCCCTGGCGGGAGGACGCCTGGCGCCTGCTGGCCCTGGCGCTCTACCGCGCGGGCCGCCAGGGGGACGCGCTGGAGGTGCTGCGCCGGGCACGGACGCTGCTGGTCGAGCAGCTGGGCGTCGATCCCGGGCCGCGGCTGCGCCGCCTGGAGGACGACATCCTGCACCAGGCCGAGCACCTCGATCCGCAGGGGAGCGCGGAACGGGTGTGGACGCGGGCGGCCGCGGCGTACGACCGTACGGTCGGGCCGGGCGCCCGGACGCGGCTGGAGTCGACGGTGGGCCTGCTGCGGGGGCTCGCGGTGACCGGCGGCGGCGGGCTGGAGGCGGCCCGCGAGCACCGCGTCGCGGCCGTCGCGGCGGCCGAGGAGCTGGGCGACGCCGAGCTGACCGCGCGCGTGATCGGCGCGTACGACGTCCCGGCGAACTGGACGCGCGCGGACGATCCGCGGCAGGTCGCCCGGGTGGTCGCGGCGGCCGAGCGGACGCTGGCGGCGCTCCCGCCGGCCGGGCACGAGGCGGCCCGGGCGCGGCTGCTGGCCACGATCGCGCTGGAGTCGCGCGGCACCGGCTCGGCGCGCGGGCGCGCGGCGGCCCGCGAGGCCGAGGAGCTGGCCCGGGGGCTGGACGATCCGGCGCTGCTGGCGTTCGCGCTGAACGGCGTCTACATGCAGGCGTTCGAGCGGGCCGGGCTGGCGCCGCGCCGGGACGCGATCGGCGCCGAGCTGGTCGATCTGTCCGCCCGGCACGGCCTGGTCACCTACGAGGTGCTCGGGCATCTGATCCGCGTCCAGTCCGGCGGCGCGCTCGCCGACTTCGCCACCGCCGACCGCCACGCGGCCGCCGCGGACCGGCTGGCCGAGCGCAACGAGCTGCCGCTGGTGGGCGTGTTCACCCGCTGGTACGGGGCGATGCGCCTCGCAGCGGCCGGCACGGCGCCGTACGCGGAGGCGGAGGCGGCCTACCGGGACGCCGCCGGGGCCCTCAAGGGCGCCGGGATGCCCGGGCTTGAGCACGGCCTGCCGCCGCTGGCGCTGCTGTGCCTGCGGCTGGCGTACGGGCTGCCCGCCGAAGCCGACGAGGGGGCGGACTACGGGCCGTACGAGCCGTGGGTGCGGCCGGTGCTGCTGCTGGCCCGGGGCCGCCGGGGCGCGGCCGCAGTGGCGCTGCGCGAGGTCCCCGGCCCGCCTCGCGACCTGCTGCAGGAGGCGATGTGGTGCCTGGTCGCGCGGGCGGCGATCGAGGCCGGCTCCCGCCCGGCGATGGAACGCGCGCGCGAGGAGCTGGCCCCCGCGGCGGCGGAGCTGGCCGGCGCGGGCAGCGGCCTGCTCACCCTCGGGCCGGTCGCCGGCTACCTGGACGATCTCGCCACGGCCTTGCAGAGCTGACGGCCGCCCCGCCGAAAAGCGCTGGTCATCGCGCGCGCCGCACTGAGACGATCACACCATGGCGGGAGCGTTCGAGGAACTGGTGGCCGAAGGCGAGTCGGTGCCGGTGGCGGGCTGGGACTTCTCCTGGTTCGAGGGGCGGGCCACCGAGGCGCGCCCCTCGTGGGGGTACCAGCGGCTGATGAGTGAGCGCCTCGGCCGCGCGGCCGCGGCGCTGGACGTCCAGACCGGCGGCGGCGAGGTGCTGGCCGGGGCGGAGGCGTTCCCGCCGACGATGGTGGCCACCGAGTCGTGGCCGCCGAACGTCGCCAAGGCGACCGCGCTGCTGCATCCGCGCGGGGCCGTGGTGGTGGCGAGCCCGGACGAGCCGCCGCTGCCGTTCGGCGACGCGGCGTTCGACCTGGTGACCAGCCGCCATCCCGCGACCGTGTGGTGGGAGGAGATCGCGCGGGTGCTGCGGCCGGGCGGCGCCTACTTCGCCCAGCATGTCGGTCCCGCGTCGGTGTTCGAGCTGGTGGAGTTCTTCCTCGGCCCGCAGCCGGAGGAGGTGCGGCGCGCGCGCCATCCGGAGGACGAGGCCCGTGCCGCCGAGGCCGCCGGCCTGCGGATCGCCGGGCTGCGCACCGAGCGGCTGCGGATGGAGTTCTACGACGTCGGCGCGGTGGTCCACTTCCTGCGCAAGGTGATCTGGATCGTGCCCGGCTTCACCGTGGACGCCCACCGGGACCGGCTGCGCGACCTGCACGAGCGGATCGTCCGGGACGGCCCGTTCGTCGCCCACTCCGCGCGCACCCTCATCGAGGCACGCAAACCATCCTGAACGCGGTTTAATCCGGCCGCTCGCGGCCTTGAGCTTCGGGCCGCGGCTCGATGCCCAGGGCCGCGCAGGCGCCGTCCACGGCCGCCCGGCGGAGCTCGTCCTCCGGCACGTCGGGGAACTGGATCGTGCAGTCCTGGAGGCCGCCGAGGGCGATCGCGGCCCGGGTGGCCTGCTCCAGCGTGGGCTCGGGGCCGTGCAGCAGGCCGGCCAGCCGCCCGCGCCAGTCCATCACGCGGTCGATCAGGCCCAGGTCGGCGAGCGTGGTCAGCTCGCCGAGCATGAGCACCATCTCGGAGCGGTGGCGGTAGTGGAAGTCGAAGTAGCCCTCCAGCAGGGCGCGGGGCTCCACCTCGTCCAGCGCCTCCAGGCGCGCCAGGAACGCCTCTTCCTCGTCGAGGATCGGCTGCACGATGCTGCGGACCAGTTCCTCGCGCGAGGAGAAGTGGTAGTAGAGCGCCGGCTTGGTGATGCCCAGCCGGTGGGCGATCTCCTGCAGGCTGGTCCGCTGCACGCCCTGCTGAACGAAGAGCTCGCGGGCGACATCCAGGATCCGCTGCTTGGTGGCGGAGGGACGGGGCATGCCGGAACTCTAGCTTACTTAACGATAGGTAAGTACTCTGAGCTTACCTATCGTTAAGTAAGGAGGGTGAGGTCATGCGGATCCTCATCTCCGGCGCCAGCATCGCCGGCCCGGTGCTGGCGTACTGGCTCACGAGACACGGCTTCTCCGTCACCGTCGTCGAGCGCGCGCCGGCGTTGCGCAAGACCGGCGGCCACGCGGTCGACCTGTTCCGGCCCGCGATGGACATCTCGGAGAGGATGGGCGTCCTTCCGCGCATCGAGGAACGGAACGCCGGCGCGGAGCGGATGAGGCTCTACCGGGAAGGCGTGCGGCACCCCGTCCGGGTGGACCTCTCCAAGATCTTCAGTGCCGCCTCCGGCCGGCATGCCGAGATCATGCGCGACGACCTGAGCGAGATCTACCACGGCGCCACGGCCGGCGACGTCGAGTACGTCTTCGGCGACTCGATCACCGCGATCTCACCCGGCGGCGAGGTGCGGTTCGAGAACGCCGCGCCGCGCCGCTTCGACCTCGTCGTCGGCGCGGACGGGCTGCACTCCAACGTGCGCCGCCTCGTCTTCGGCGACGAGTCCCGCTTCGCCGCCTTCATCGGGGCCTACTTCGGGGTGCTGACCCTGCCGGGCGACTCCGGTCTCGACGGCGAGCTCGTCATCCACGCCGGCGTCGGCCGCACCGCCGGCATGTACGGCGCGCGGCACCTCGGCGGCGCGCGGGCGCTGTTCCTGTTCCGCAGCGACCGCGAACCCGGCCGCCACCATCGCGACGTGCCCCGGCAGAAGGAGCTGCTGCGCCGCGCGTTCGACGGCCTGCACGCCGACGTGGACGGCTGGCTGGACGAGCTCGACCGCACCCCGGCGTTCTACTTCGACTCGATCACCCAGCTCCGCATGGACACCTGGTCGCGGGGCAGGGTGACGCTCGTCGGCGACGCGGGCTACAGCCCCGGCCCGGCCGTCGGCGGCAGCACCACCCTGGCCGTCGTCGGCGCCTACGTCCTCGCCGGGGAACTGGCGCGGGCGGGCGGTGACCACGAGCGCGCCTTCCCCGCCTACGAGCGCGCGATGGCGGAGCACGCGCACGGCAGCCGCGCGGTCGCGCTGAGCGCGGCGAAGACCCTGGTCCCCACCTCCCGCCTCGGCGTGTGGGGGCTGGCCCAGGGCGCCCGCCTGATCTCCGCCCTGCCCGCCCGGCCCGGCCGCGCCCTCGTCCGCCTCACCACCAGGAGCGCACGCCTCTACGACTCCATGACCCTCGACGACTACCCGCTCGCGTCCGGCGCGGCGGCGGGCCGGGCCGGCCGCGAAGCGGATCCCGCGTCGCGGCTGCGCTGACCGGCCCGTGACGTCAGGTCGCGCGTGATCGGCGCGGCCGCGCTCGGCGCACCGTTCAGAGGGCGGCTCAGCGGGACGGGGACGCCAGGCCGAGCTCGTAGGCGATGATGACCAGGTGGACGCGGTCGCGGGCGTCGAGCTTGGCCAGCAGCCGGGTCACGTACGCCTTGACGGTGGCGACGCTGATGTGCAGCCGGGCGGCGATCTCGGCGTTGGTCAGCCCGGCGCCGACCAGGGTCAGCACCTCACGCTCGCGGTCGGTGATCCCGCCGGCGGAGCGGTGCCGGGCGGCGGCCGGAGGCGGGCCGGGACGGCGGGCGAACTCCTCGATCAGGCGACGGGTGACGCTCGGCGCGATCAGGCCGTCGCCGGCGGCGACGATGCGGATCGCGGCGAGGATGTCGGGCAGCGCCATGTCCTTGACCAGGAAGCCGGAGGCGCCGGCGCGGAGCGCGCCGTACACGTGGTCGTCGTCGTCGAACGTGGTCAGCACGACGACCCGGGTGTCCCCGGAGTCCGCGGTGATGGCGCTGGTGGCCTCGATGCCGTCCATGCCGGGCATGCGGATGTCCATCACGACCACGTCGGGCCGCAGCTCGCGCGCCAGCAGGACGGCCTCGGAGCCGGTCCCGGCCTCGCCCGCGACCTCCAGGCCGGCCGCATCGGCCATCACCATGCGCAGGCCGGCCCGGACGAGGGGCTGGTCGTCGGCCAGCACGACCCGTACGGTCACCGGGCCTCCACCGGGAGCCGCGCGGCGACGCGGAAGCCGCCGCCGGGGCGCGGCCCGGCGGTGAAGTCGCCGTCCAGCAGGCCGACGCGCTCGCGCATCCCGAGCAGGCCGTAGCCGGCGCCCGCGCCGGCCGCGGGCCCGCCGCGGCCAGAGTCGACGATCTCGATCGCCAGGTCCCGGTCGGTGTGCTCGATCGACACCCGGCACCGGTGGGTGCCGGAGTGGCGCACCACGTTCGTCACCGCCTCCTGGACGATGCGGAACGCCGACCGGTCGATCTCGGCGGGCAGCGGGCGGCGCGGCCCCCGCCAGCGCAGGTCCACCTGGACGCCGGCGGCGGCCGTGGTCGCGGCGAGGTCCTCCAGGTCGGCCAGGCCGGGCGCGGCGGCCGTCACCGGTTCTGCCTGCCGGAGGGCGCCGAGCATGCGCCGCAGTCCCGACAGGGTCTCGCGGCTGGATGTCTCGATCGCGTCCAGCGCGGCGCGCGCCTCGGCCGGCCGGGCGTCGATGACCATCTTGGCGGCACCGGACTGGATCGCGATGATCCCGATGCTGTGGGCGACGGAGTCGTGCAGCTCGCGGGCGATGCGGAGCCGTTCGGCGGTGACGGCCTGGGCGTGCACGGCCGCGGCGCGCTCGCGGTTTTGCCGCAGCCAGTTCCCGGCCAGCCAGGCGATGACGGCCGTCAGCGCGACGGTCAGCTGCGTGGAGGTGCCGATGTGGTAGCCGAGCAGCAGCCGGGCCAGCGCGTACCCGGCCAGCGTGCCGAGCGTCAGGCCAACGGCGGCCAGGGAGGAACGGCGCGCCCGGGTGGCGGCGACGTACGCGAGCGCCACCTGCGCCGCCAGGAACTGCGCGAACGTGATCTCGGTCGAGTTCAGCGCCATCGCCTCGAACACCGAACCGGCCAGCAGCAGCGCCAGCGCCGGCAGCGGCCGGCGGCGCAGCAGCACCGACCCGGCGAGCGCCAGGGCGGTCGCCGCGGCCAGCGTCGTCCAGTGGGCCGCCATGAGGTGGGAGAACCTGAGCGGCCGGAACGGCTCGGCCTCGCCGGGCAGCCGGACGTCGACGGCGAACGAGTACGCGATGCCCGCGCACCAGGCCGGCGCCGTCCAGAAGCCGGGCGGAGGTCGTCTGAGGTGCGCGGCTCGCATGCCGTGATCGTAATCGGCGCGGTGGCGGCAGCACATCGGCCCGCGGGTGTACACCCGGGGTCGACGCGGAAGCAGACGGCGGTCCGATGCGCTGGGGGCGCCGCCCCGGGCAGCGTGGGCCGGGTGATCGAAGCCAGAGAACTGACCAGGCGGTACGGCCGCGTCACCGCCGTGAACGCGCTGACGTTCACGGTACGGCCCGGCGTCGTGACCGGATTCCTCGGCCCGAACGGGGCCGGCAAGACCACCACGCTGCGGATGATCCTGGGGCTCATCGCGCCCACCGGCGGGACCGTCACCATCGGCGGCGTCCGGTTCCGGGACCGGCCGCGCGGGCTCCGGCACGTGGGCGCGCTGCTGGACGCGGGCGACGTGCACGGCGGCCGCAGCGCGGCGGCGCACCTGCACGCCCTCGCGCGCGGCAACGGCATCCCGCGCCGCCGGGTGGACGAGGTGCTGGAGGAGGTGGGGCTGGCGGGCGTGGCAAGGCGCCGGATCGGCGGCTTCTCCCTCGGGATGAAGCAGCGGCTCGGGATCGCCGGCGCGCTGCTGGGCGACCCGCCGGTGCTGCTGTTCGACGAGCCGCTGAACGGCCTGGACCCCGAGGGCGTCCTGTGGGTGCGCGGGCTGTTCCACCGGCTGGCCGCCGAGGGCCGCACCGTGTTCGTCTCCAGCCACCTGATGACCGAGATGGAGAACACGGCCGACGACCTCATCGTCATCGGCCGCGGCGAGCTGATCGCGGCGGAGCCGCTCACGGACTTCGCGGCCCGCGGCACCCGGCAGAGCGTGACCGTCCGCACCCCCGATCCCGCCGCTCTGGTGGCCGCGCTGGCCCCCGAGGGCGGCACGGTGACGCAGGAGGACGACGACTCCTGCACCGTGACCGGGCTCGGCGCCGCCCGCGTCAGCGAGATCGCGTTCCGCCAGGGCGTCCTGCTGCACGAACTGACCACCCGCACGTCCACGCTGGAAGAGGCGTTCATGGAACTGACCGCCGACCGGACCGAGCACCGCGCCGGAGAGGCCCGATGAGCACCGTGACACTGCCCGCCGGCGAGGCCCGCGCCCGGTTCGGCGACCTGGTCGCCGCCGAGTGGATCAAGCTGCGGTCGCTGCGCTCGACGTACGCGGTCCTCGCGGCCGGCGCGCTGGTCTCCATCGGGATCTGCGCCAACTCCGCCCGCTCCAACGTCCACCTCATCGCGACCAGCGCGCGGCCGGACGACCAGCGCGCCGCGCTCGACCCGCTGCACGCGGCGTTCGTCCCGGAGGCGTACCAGATCCTCATGCTCGTCGCGGCGAGCGTCGGCGCGTCCGTGATCTTCGGCGAGTACTCCAGCGGCATGATCCGGACGACGTTCGCCGCCGTCCCCGCCCGCCGCCCGGTCGTCGCGGCCAAGGTGCTCGTCGTGGCCGCGATGATGCTCGCGTACGGGACCGCCGTCGCGGCCGGCACCTTCGGCCTGACCCAGGCGATCTACGACCAGGAGGGCATCGGCCTGCCGATCGGCGCGCCGGGGGCGTTCCGGGCCGTCGCCGGGGCCGCGCTGATCGCCGTCGTGGCGGGGATGGTGGGCATGGCGCTGGGCGCGCTCGTCCGGCATCCCGCCGGAACCGTCGGCGCGGCCGTCGGCGTGCTGGTCCTGCTGCCGCGGCTGTTCGAGGGCGACACCTACCGCTGGGTCGCCGAGACCGGCAACGCGATGCCGTACGCGGCCTGGGCGGCGCTGGTCGAGAACCCCGTGCGGAACATGATGCCCGAGGGCCGGGACGCGCCCATGCGCCCGGTCGATCCGTACCCCGTGTCGATCACCGAGGCGTGGCTCGTGTACGGGGCGTGGGCGCTGGTGGCGGTGGCCGTCGCCGTCGCGGCCGTCCACCGCCGCGACGTCTGACGCTCCCGGAAGGGCCGGCGGATAATCGTGGTGAGCGAGCGGCGGGGGACGTCCGGGCCGGCGCGACGGCTCCGACGTCTCCGGTGAGAGGCGCCGCGGAGGGCGCCGGCCCAGCAGGGGAGCGGACGATGAAGTACATGATCATGATGTTCGGGTCGCAGCTCGACTACGACGCGATCGCCGGGCGGGTCAACGAGGGGCGCCCGGCCTGGTCGGAGGAGGACATGGCGGCGCTGCACGCGTTCATGGAGAAGTGGAACGACGACCTGGTCCAGTCCGGGGAGTTCGTCGACGCGTGCGGGATGACCGCCCCCGTGCACGCCCGGCGGGTCGAGGTCCGCGACGGCGTGCCGGTGGTGACCGACGGGCCGTACCCCGAGAGCCAGGAGGTCCTGGCGGGGTACACGATCGTCGAGTGCGCGAGCTTCGACCGGGCCACCGAGATCGCCGCGCGGCTGGCGGACACGCCGGCCCCGGCCGGCGAGGACCTGGGCGGCCGGGCCTGGTACGTGGACATCCGGCCGGTCGCCGGCTCCGCGGCCGAGCTGGAGCTGTGAGCGGCGCCCCCGTGGCTGACGACACCGTGGCTGACGACGCCGGGCCCGGCGAGGGACTGGAGGACCTGCTGGGCTGGCTGGCGCCGCAGGTCCTCGGCGCCGTCGTCCGGCGGTACGGGCACTTCGACGCCGCCGAGGACGCGGTGCAGGAGGCACTGCTGGCCGCCGCCCTGAAATGGCCGGAGGAGATGCCGGCGAACCCGCGCGGCTGGCTGATCACCGTCGCGGCGCGGCGCCTCACCGACCTGCTGCGCGCCGAGCAGGCCCGGCGGCGCCGCGAGGACACCGCCGCCCGGTGGGCGCTGACGGAGGAGTGGATCGCGCCCGAGGGCGCGTCCGACGACTCGCTGGTCCTGCTGTTCATGTGCTGCCATCCGGCGCTGTCGCCGGCCTCGCAGATCGCACTGACGCTGCGGGCCGCCGGCGGGCTGACCACCGCCGAGATCGCCCGCGCCTTCCTGGTGCCGGAGGCGACCATGACCCGGCGCGTCAGCCGGGCCAAGCAGGCGGTGAAGGAGAGCCGCGTGCCGTTCCGGATGCCCTCGCCGGCCGACCGCGCCGAGCGGCTCGGCGCGGTGCTGCACACCCTCTACCTGATCTTCAACGAGGGGTACGCCAGCACCTCCGGGCCGGACCTGCAGCGCGCCGAGCTGTCGGCCGAGGCGATCCGGCTGGCCCGGATGGTCCGCCGGGCGCTGCCCGACGACGGCGAGGTGGCGGGGCTGCTGGCGCTGATGCTGCTCACCGACGCGCGGCGGCCCGCCCGCACCGGCCCGGACGGGGTGCCGGTCCCGTTGGCCGAGCAGGACCGCGGTGCCTGGAACGCCGCGTACATCGCCGAGGGGACGGCGCTGATCGGCGCGGTCCTGCCGCGCGGCGCGCCCGGGCCGTACCAGATCCAGGCCGCGATCGCCGCGCTGCACGACGAGGCGCCCAGCGCGGCCGAGACCGACTGGACGCAGATCGTTGCCCTGTACGAGCTGCTGCTGCGCGTCTCGGACGGCCCCGTGGAGCGGCTCAACCACGCGGTCGCGGTGGCGATGGTGCGCGGCGCGCCCGCCGGCCTGGACCTGCTCGCGAGGCTCCGGGACGACCGGCGGATCGCCGGGGACGACCGTTTCCACACCGTGCGCGGGCACCTGCTGGAGATGTCCGGGGAACCGGCGGCGGCGCGCGAGGCGTACGAGGCGGCGGCGCGGCGGACCGCCAGCCCGCTGCGCCGCCGCTACCTCGGCGCGCGGATCGCCCGCCTGCCGCCGGCCTAGGACGCCCGCCGCACCTTGACGGTGTTGTCCACGCGGGTGCCCGGGGTGCCGTCCGGGGAGTTCTGGACGCGGTCGTGCTCCTCGCAGCGCAGCACCTCCCACTCCCCGTCCGCGAGCTCCAGGGAGTCCAGGACCTCCCGCGGCGTCGGGAAGTGGACGTCCGGGTCGGGGTTCTCCTCCCACGACGGCCAGCCGGAGTGGCCGACGATCAGGAGCACGCCGCCGGGCGCGACGGCCGCGGCGGCGGCCCGCAGGACCTGCTCGCGCGGCAGGCCGCCGGGCGAGTGCAGGAAGTGGGCGGAGACCAGGTCCCATTCGCCTTCGGGAAAGGACGTGCCGAGGTCGGCGCGGCGCCATTCGATCCGGCCGGCGACGCCCGCGTCCTTGGCGTGGCGGGCCGCCCGTTCGAGCGCGACGCCCGAGATGTCGGTGGCGGTGACCTGCCAGCCCTGCCCGGCGAGCCAGATCGCGTCGCCTCCCTCGCCGCAGCCCAGGTCCAGGGCGCGGCCGGGCGCCATTCCGGTGACCTCGCGGACCAGGACCTCGTTGGGGTTCCCGCTCCAGATCCGTTCCTTCTCGCCGTAGCGGGCGTCCCAGAACCGCTCGCCGGTCATATCGTCGTCGTGCATCGGCGTCTCCTCTCGGCCTCGTCCTCCGCAGGCTGCCTCCTGGCCCGGCCCGTGACAAACATCGTTGCCGGACCGGCAAGTCAGCCGGTCCCGCGGGTGCCGATCACGACGGTGGCCTCGTGCTCATCGGAGGTGACGACCCGTGCCGCCAGCCCGTCGCCCGCGGCGATCGCGGCCGCGAGCGGGGCCTGCCGGCGGCTGGTCTCGAACAGCAGGTGCCCGCCCGGCGCCAGCCATCCGGCCGCGCCCGCGGTCACCCGCCGCAGCACCGCCAGCCCGTCGGCGCCGCCGTCGAGCGCGACCCACGCCTCGTGCTCGCGGGCCTCGGCCGGCAGCAGCGCGACCTCCGCGGTGGGCACGTACGGGACGTTGGCGAGCAGGACGGCCACGCGGCCCCGGAGCGCGGCGGGCAGCGGGTCGTACAGGTCGCCTTCGTACACGCGGGCGCCGGCGGGGACGTTGCGGCGGGCGCACCGGACGGCGGCGGGGTCGATGTCGGCGGCGTGCAGCTCCACGCCGGGCCGGGCGGCGGCCAGGGCGGCGCCGAGCGCGCCGGCGCCGCAGCACAGGTCGACGACGACCGCGTCCGGCGGCGCGAGCGCGGCGGCCCGCTCGACGAGGAACTCGGTGCGCCGGCGCGGCACGAAGACGCCCGGGTCGACGGCGATCCGCAGGCCGCGGAACTCCGCCCAGCCCACGACGTGCTCCAGGGGGAGGCCGGCGGCGCGCCGCTCGGTCATCGCGGCGAGTTCGGCGGGGGTACGGGCCGCCTCGGCGAGCAGCTCGGCCTCGTCCTCGGCGAAGACGCATCCGGCGGAACGGAGCCGCTCGACGACCGCGGCATGGGTGAGGGACCGGCTGGGAGACATGGTGACCTTTCAAGGTGCCGTGCGGGCGCTCCTCGGGTCATCCGTGACGCCGGCGGGAGGGGAGCACCCTGCCTGCTACTGCGGTAATGGGTCTCACCTCCTCGCTCGTGTCCAGCGGGAACCCTACCGGCCGGGTCCGGACTTGCCGAACCGGCAACAGGGTTTGTCGTTCTCCGGAGTCGCGACGCATGCTCTCCGCAGGAGGTGCATCGCAATGAACGAGAACCGCAAGGATTACGACGTGGTGGTCGTCGGCGGCGGCCCGGCGGGCCTGAGCGGGGCCCTGGCGCTGTCCCGGGCGCGGCGCTCGGTGCTGGTGGTCGACGCCGGCCGGCCGCGCAACGCCCCCGCCGAGGGCGCGCACAACTACCTCGGCCTGGACGGCGTGCCGCCGCTGCAGCTGCTGGCGGCGGGCCGCAAGGAGGTCACCGGGTACGGCGGCGAGGTCGTCACCGGCCGGGTCGTGTCGGCCCGGCGGCGCGACGAGGGCGGCTTCGACGTGCGGCTGGAGGACGGCACCGGGTACGGCGCGCGCCGGCTGCTGGTCACCACCGGCCTGGTGGACGAGCTGCCCCCGGTGCCCGGCGTGGCCGAGCTGTGGGGACGCGACGTGCTGCACTGCCCGTACTGCCACGGCTGGGAGGTGCGCGACCGGGCCATCGGGATCCTGGCGACCGGGCCGCAGGCGGTCCACCAGGCGCTGATGTGGCGGCAGTGGAGCGACGACGTGGCGCTGTTCCTGCACACCGGGCCCGAGCCGTCCGAGGAGCAGTACACGGAGCTGGCCGCGCGCGGCGTCGCGGTCGTCGACGGCGAGGTCGAGCGGCTGGAGACCGAGGGCGGCCGGCTGACCGGCGTGCGGCTGAAGGGCGGCCCCGGCGGTGCGGGCGTGGTGCGTCCCGCCGACGCGCTGGTGGTCGCCCCGCGCTTCACCGCCGTCGCGGACGTGCTCGCGAGCCTGGGCCTGGAGGCCGCCGACCAGGAGGCGTTCGGGACCGTCGTCGGCAGCGCCGTGCCGTCCGACGCCACCGGCGCGACCGGCGTGCCGGGCGTGTGGGCGGCGGGCAACGTCACCGACATCATGGCCCAGGTCGTCACGTCGGCGGCCGACGGCCTGCGCGCCGGCAGCATGATCAACGCCGATCTGATCGCCGAGGAGGTGCGGCTGGCCGTCGCCGCCGCCTCCTAGCGGGCGGCGCGCCCGGCGGGCGGGTCAGGCGTGGCCGCCGACCGTCACCTTTCCGATCGTCAGCTCGGGAACGGCCTCCAGGATCTCGCCGACCCGCCCCGCCTGGTCGTCCAGCTCGGCGCGCTGCGCGCGGGTGAGGGCGACCAGCGGCTCGACGGTCAGGGCCAGCCGCCTGCCGGAGCGGCGCTGGTGCCACAGCCCGGCCACGGTCCCGTCCACCAGCAGCACCTGGTAGTTGGCGGGCAGCACGCGGTCGGCGGCCTCGCCCGGATAGAGGATCGCGGGCGGCTGGTTGCCGACCCGGTAGGCGTAGGTGTCGAAGTACGGCAGCAGCCGCACGCCGCGCGGCGGTCCGGCCGGCACGGCGGTGTCCCCGGCCGTCACCCAGTTCGCCTCGCCCTCGACGTCGACCCGCTCCAGCTCGCCGGACATCGCGGCGAAGAGCTCGTTCGCCCACTTGACCGGCGCGTTCAGCCAGTGCGCGAACCGCTGCGGCGTGGCCGGGCCGTAGGCGTGCAGGTACCGGTGGACGAGCCGCGGCAGCGCCTCCTCCGCCGCCATCGGCTCCAGGCCGGGCAGCCACCTGTGCGGGTTGGTGTAGGTGACCTTCCGGCCGCGGCCGGGCCCGAAGCACAGCACGCCGCGGATCCCGGCCTCGTGGTGCGCCTGCCGCCACCGCGGCCACATGCCCTGGAACGCGGGCATCACCGGCTCGCCGGCCCACGGCCCGGTGCGCTCGACGACCGCGGCGGTCAGCTCGTCGACCGTCAGCTCCGCGTCCCTCAGGGCGTCCCCGACCGCCGCGACGACCTCGTCGGTCTGCTCGGGCGTCATCCGCTGCCCCGGCGGGAACGGGTTCGCCCGCGGCAGCGCCGTCAGCGCACCGATCCACATGCCCAGCTCGTGCGCGGGCAGCAGGTGGACGGTGCCGCGCGGGCCGTACGTCTTGACCAGGCTGCGGTCCTCCCACAGCGCCGCGCGGACGTCGGCCCGCGTCGCGCCCTCGATCCGCAGCGCGATGCCCAGTTCGGCCGCCGAGAGCACCTGGGCGTGCGTTCCGGCCATGGCGGTGACGATGTCGGCGGGCCGGGCCTCCTTGGCGGGTGCGTCCAGCGCGTGCCGCGCCAGCCGGCGCGCGTTCAGCTCGTCCCAGTTCATCCGCCGCATGTATGCACACCTTCCCGAGGAACCCGTCTCGCGTACGTCCACCACGCTAGGAGGCATCTAGGTCAGATCACGTCCTATACGTCCGCCATCCTGGAAGGCATGGCGGACACTTCGGCACGGCTGCTCAACCTCCTCTCTCTCCTGCAGACGCCCCGCGAATGGGCCGGCAGCGAGCTGGCGGAACGGCTGAAGGTCAGCGGCCGGACGATCCGGCGCGACATCGAGCGCCTGCGCGAGCTGGGCTATCCGGTCGAGGCCACGATGGGGCCCGTCGGCGGCTACCGCCTGGTCGCGGGCACCGCGATGCCGCCGCTGCTGCTGGACGACGAGGAGGCCGTGGCGATCGCGGTTGGCCTGCGCACGGCGGCCGGGAACGCGGTCGAGGGGATCGGCGAGGCGTCGGTGCGGGCGCTGGCGAAGCTGGAGCAGGTGCTGCCGTCCCGGCTGCGCCGCCGGGTGGGGGCGCTGAACGCGGTCACCGTCCCGCCGCCCGGCCTGGACGGGCCGAGCGTCGACCCGGCGGTGCTGTCGGCGATCGCGGCGGCGGCCGCCAACCGGGAGCGGCTGCGGTTCGCCTACGAGTCGTGGGACGGGGACGGGTCGCGGCGGCTGGTGGAGCCGCACCGCCTCGTCCCGGCGGGGCGCCGCTGGTACCTCGTCGCCCACGACGACGGCCGGGACGACTGGCGGATCTTCCGGGTGGACCGGGTACGGGAGCCGCACCCCACCGGGCAGCGGTTCGCGCCGCGCGAGATTCCGGGCGAGGACGCGGCCGCGTTCGTGCTGAGCAGGCTGTACTCGCTGACCCCCACCTACCAGGCGGTCGCGACCCTGCGCCTTCCGGCCGACGAGGCGCGCGGCAGGCTGCGGGCCGGCCCGGACGAGATCGAGCCGATCGACGCGGCGAGCTGCCGCCTGACCGGGCACACCGACACGCTGGAGTGGCTCGCCGCCCGCCTGCTCATGCTGGGCTGCGAGTTCGAGGTGCACGAGCCGCCGGAGCTGATCGCCCACCTGCGCGATATCGGCTCCCGCGCCTCCCGGGCGGCCGGCGAGCCGCTCTCCTGAAATACCGAGAGGTATTCTTCTCCCGACTGACACTGGCTTTTCACGCCATTTCAAGAAAGTGCGGCTAACCGCTGAGATTCTCCGATGAATCGGTGGATGGCCGGCGGGCGGCCGTGTAGCGTCGGCGTCTCGAAACACTTCGCGCATTGCGGGTGTGCGTGCTCGGCATCGACGGCCGCCTGGCCCGGATCATGGGCATTCCCGGGGCCCGGCGGGTCACCCTGGTGGACTGCGCGAGCGGGCTGGCGATCGCGGCCGCGGGCCGCGACGACCCGATCGACCAGCATGAGGACGCGGCCGGCACGACCGACGTGGTGCGCGCCGTGCTGGACAGCCCGGCGCTGTGCGCGGCGCCTGCGGGCGACGACATCGAGGAGATCATCGTATGCGGGTCCGCGGGTTATCACCTGCCCACTCTGATCAATACCGAATTCGACGGCCGGCTGTTCCTGCATCTGCTGATCGACCGCGATACCGGCAACCTCGCCCTGGCCAGGATGCGCACGCGGACGCTGATTGAGGAAATGGCAGGATCCGGCCATGGCGCATGACATTCCGGCGGCCTTTTCCGGCTGCTCGCTGGCCGGCGCGCTGGAGAGGCTGGAGGGCGACCGCCGCACCGGAACGCTGCGGGCGGGCGACGAGGGCGCGCTGCACATCGTCGACGGCGCGATCGCGTTCGCCGAGAGCCGCGGCACGGCGGGGCTCGACCTGCCGGCCGGGGGCACCGCGCCGGAGATCTCAGACATCCTGGGCGAGCCGCGGCTGGAGGCGCTGGCGCTGCTGGCGATGTTCGACGCCGCGTACCTCCTGCTCGGCTCCGGCGCCGAGCCGGAGTTCACCGAGGGGCCGCCGCACCGGCTGGCGCCGCTGTGCCGGATCGCACCGGGCGCGCTGCTCGCCGAGTGCGCGCGCCGCGCGGCCCGGCTGGACGCGGTGTGGCCGGGCGCGGCGGCCGACCGGGCGCCCGTCGTCCCGGTCCGGCGGGTCGACCGGCAGCGGGTCGTGCTGACCGGGCTCCAGGCGGAGGTGCTGCTGAACGCCGACGGCCGCCGCGGCCCGGCCGAGCTGGCCCGCGACCTCGGGCGGTCCACGTTCGGGTGCCTGCTGGCGGTCCGGGCGCTGATCGCGGCCTCGCTCGTCCGGCCGCCCGGCCCTGGCGGTTCCGCGGCCCCGGCCGCCGAGCCGGTGCGCGAGCCGCCGCCCCGGCGGGTCCGGGTCGTTCCGGATCCGGGCGAGGCGGCGGGCTGGGAGCCGGTGGAGCACGACGTGCTCCTGCGGCTGCGGGCCGGGCTGGAGGAGCTTGCGTGACGTGCTGAGACGGCGCTGGGGATCGATGATCGAAAGGTTGGCGAACGTGGCGTTCCACGAGCGGATCGACGGCCGCGGCACGGCCGCGCCCGACCCGGCCGTGCTGGCGGAGCTCACCGCGCTGCGCGCGCGGGTCCCCGACCTGACCGGCAGCGTCGTCGCCTCCAGCGACGGCCTGCTGATCGCGCACGATCTGCCGGACGGCGTCGAGCCGGCGGGCATGGCCGCGCTGACCGCCGCCGAGCTGGCGCTGTCGCACCGGATGGCCTCGACCGCGCACGGCGGCGGGTTCCACGAGGTCGTCGTGCACGGCACCAGCGGCTACGTCGTGGTCTACTCGGCCGGCTGGAACGCCTCGCTCACCGTGCTGGCGGGCCCCGGCGTCAACGTCGGCCGGCTGCACCTGGAATCGCGCCCCACGGCCCGCGCCGTCGCGGCGCTGCTGGCCGGGCCGCGTTCCGCCGCGTCCCCGTCGTCCCCGTCCGCGGCGCCGGCGCCGCCGGAGGAAGGAACCGCACCATCTGACCGCGCCGCCCGAGAAGTGAACCAGTGAAGGGAGCACGCATGTCCAACATGGACGTCTCGTTGAAGGACATGATGACGATCGACGGTGCCGTCGGCGCCGCCGTCGTCGACTACAACAGCGGTATGGCCCTCGGGTCGCTGGGCAGCTCCAAGAGCCTGGACCTGCAGGTCGCCTCGGCCGGCAACACCGAGGTGGTCCGGGCCAAGATGCGCACGATCGAGCAGCTGGGCCTCAAGGACGACATCGAGGACATCCTGATCACGCTGTCCAGCCAGTACCACGTGATCCGGCCGGTCACCGGCCGCAAGGGCAAGGGCCTGTTCCTCTACCTGGCGCTGGACCGCAGCCGGTCCAACCTGGCCATGGCGCGCCACCAGCTCAAGCAGGTCGAGGAGAACCTGCAGGTCTGACCGCGGATCACCGCGCACCCGTCCCGGCCGGCGATCTGACGGCGCACCGGCCGGGACGGGCCCGCGCCCGGCGCCCTCAGCCCGCCGCGGGACGGATGCCGTTCTCGAACGTGCGGATCACGGTGGCGGTGACGCCGTGGCGGGGGAGCAGCCCCTTGTCGGCGTCCTCGACGCCGGTGAAGACCAGGGACCAGAGCGTGTGCTGGATCCACTCCGGGCTGAGCTCGGCGTCGAACACGCCCTCGGCCTGCCCGCGCCGGATGAGGTCCAGCACCGGGTCGTCGGCGATCCGCGCGGCGTCCCCCTCGCAGTCCTCCTCGGCGGCGTCGCCCCAGCGGGCGCGGGGGCCGTACTCCTCCAGCACGCGCGGGTCGCCCCACAGGAACATGATCCGGTCGCCGCTCTCGACCATCGCGGCGACCAGCCGGCGCATCGCCTCCAGCGGCGGCCCGTCGCCGATCGCGGCGTCCTCCACCGAGCGGCCGATCGCCTCGACCGAGTCGTCCACCACGGCCCTCATCAGCTCGTCCCGGTCGGGGAAGTAGCGGTGCAGCGTGCTGCGCCCGACGTCGGCCGCCTCGGCGATCTCGGCCAGGGTCGCGCCGCGCCGGCGGGCCAGCAGCGAGGCGGCGGCGCCCAGGATCGCGCGGCGGGTGCGGCCGCGCACCCCGGACTCGGGGGACTCGGTGGTGCTCATCGCAGGAAAAGTATCACTTGACAACCATCACGAGGCTTGTGACTCTCTCTTTGGGACATCTATGTCCCAAAAATAGCGTTGGAGATCCAACTCTGGGAAGAGAGGTACTCGTATGGGATCGACGGCTCCGGCTGTCGTCGCCGAGGCGGTGCGCAAGCGGTTCGGCACGACCGCCGCACTCGCCGGCTTCGATCTGGAGGTGGGGGAGGGAACGGTCTGCGGGCTGCTCGGGCCCAACGGCGCGGGCAAGACCACCGCGGTGCGGATCCTGAGCACGCTGCTGCGCGCCGACTCCGGCCGCGTCACCGTGGCCGGGCACGACGTGGCCCGGGACGGCGCCGAAGTGCGGCGCCGCATCGGGCTGACCGGGCAGCATCCGGCCGTGGACGAGGTCCTCACCGGCCGGGAGAACCTGGAGATGTGGGCGCGGCTCTACCACCTGCGCGCCCGCGCCGCCCGCGCCAGGGCCGGCGAGCTGCTGGAGCGGTTCGGGCTCGCCGACGCCGCCGGCAAGCGCGTCAAGCACTACTCCGGCGGCATGCGCCGCCGCCTGGACCTGGCGGCGAGCTTCATCCTGGCGCCGCGCGTGCTGTTCCTGGACGAGCCCACGGTCGGCCTGGACCCGCGCGGCCGCACCGAGGTGTGGGAGGCCGTCCGCACCCTGGTCGCCGGCGGCACCACGGTCCTGCTCACCACGCAGTACCTGGACGAGGCCGACCGGCTGGCGCACCAGATCGCGGTGCTCGACTCCGGCCGGGTGATCGCCGACGGGCCGCCCGACCGGCTGAAGTCCGCGATCGGCGGCGACCGGATCGACCTCGTGCTGCGCGAGCCGGCCGGCGTCGCCGCGGCGGAGCGGGTGGTCGCGCGGGTCACCGGGACCGGGCCCGACACCGACCGCGACGCCCGCCGGGTCAGCGCGCCCGTACGGGACCGGATCGGCGCGCTGACGGAGGTCATGCGGGCGCTGGCCGAGGAGGGCGTCGAGGTCGAGGACGTGGCGCTGCGCCGCCCGACGCTCGACGAGGTGTTCCTGCGCCTCACCGGCCGTCCCGCGGAGGCGGGCGAGCCGGGCGGGGACGGCGCGCCGGTCGCGGAGGTGGTCGCGTGACGGCGCCCGCCCCGCCGCTCGTGTCCCCCGTGCCTCCCGTGCCGGCCGTGCCCTCGGGACCGCTGTCCCGGCTGGGCTGGGCGTGGCTGGACGGCTGGACGGTCGCCCGCCGCGAGCTGATCCACTGGATCCGCAACCCCGGCATGGTCGTCTTCCAGGTGCTCTGGCCGATCATGCTGGTGCTGATGTTCGGCTACGTGTTCGGCAGCGCGATGACGGTCGACGGCGGCGGCGACTACCGCGAGTTCCTGATGCCGGGGATGTTCGCGCAGACGATGATGTTCGGCATCGCGCTGACGATCACGATGGTGTCCACCGACGCCGCCCGCGGCGTCACCGACCGGTTCCGCTCGATGCCGATGTCGCCGTCCGCGGTGGTGCTGGGGCGCGGCCTGTCGGACGTGGTCAACTCCGCTCTCGACCTGGCCATCCTGGTCGGCTGCGGGCTGGCGGTCGGCTGGGGCTTCCACGAGGGGCCGCTGCGGGCGCTGGCGGCGATCGGCCTGCTCCTGCTGCTGCGGTTCGCGCTGACCTGGGTGGGCATCCTGGTGGGCCTGTCGGTCGGGCCCGAGGCGGCGGCGATGGCGTGGGCGCCGCTGTTCCCGCTGACCATGGTGTCCAACACGTTCGTCTCGCCGGACCAGATGCCCGGCTGGCTGGGCACGATCGCCGCCTGGAACCCGATGTCGGCCACGGTCGCCGCCTGCCGGGAGCTGTTCGGCAACCCCGGCCTGGGCGGCGACTCCTGGCCCGCGCAGCACGCGCTCCTGCTGGCGGTGGTGTGGCCGCTGGCCATCGTCGCGGTGTTCCTGCCGCTGTCGGTGCGCCGCTACCGGCGGCTGGACCGCTGATCGTCCGGTACGGCCGGGAGCCCCGCCTCGATGCAGTCCAGGACGCGCTCCAGGCCGTACCGGAACCGCCCCTCGGCGTCCATGTGGGGCTGCCGTGCCTCCTTGACCACCCGGGCGAACATCGGGTGCTCCCCGCCGGCGAGCAGTTCGCGGACGTAGGCGCCGCTGCGTCCCATCACGTCCTCGCGGCCCAGCCCGCTGCGGCGCTTCTCCTCCCGCCAGGCCAGCTCCTCCTGAGCGGCGTTGTCGACGTAGCCCATGAGCAGGCCGAACAGGACGAGGATGTCGTCGATCGGGATGCCCACGTCCAGGGCCCCGAGGCCGAACTCCATCATCCGCAGCTGCGCGGGCCCGAACGAGCCGCGCGGGCGCCGCAGTCCGCACAGCCACGGGTGGCGCAGCCGCAGTTCCCGGGACCGCTCGGCGACGAGGGTGAGGTCGGCGCGCCAGTCGCCCGACGGGCGGCCGGGCAGGTCCAGCTCGGCGGTCGCGTGGTCGACCATCAGCTCGATCAGGTCCTCGCGGCTCGGCACGTACCGGTACAGCGACATGGCGCCGGTCCCGATCTCGGCCGCGATCCGGCGCATGGACGCCGCCTCCAGGCCCTCGGCGTCGGCCACCCGGACGGCGGCCGCGGTGATCTGCGCGCGGCTGTAGGCGGGCCGCGGCCCGCGTGCCGGCCGCTCGGGCCGCATCCAGATGTCGGCGTACTCCGTCCCGCCGCTCGCGCCCTCGGCCACCGGCGTCACCCCCTTCGGCGAGCAGTCTAGTTGCGTACGGCGTACCCGGTTGTTTACCCTTCGGGCTGTAACCGCGTACGACGTACCCAATTTTTTGGAGGGGGAATGGCGGAACCCATCGTGGCCGCCGAGGGGCTGCACAAGCGCTTCGGCGAGACGCGCGCGCTCCGGGGCCTCGACCTGGCCGTACCGGCGGGGCAGGTCTGCGGGGTCCTCGGGCCCAACGGCGCCGGCAAGACGACGCTGATCCGGATCCTGGCGACGCTGTCGGACCCCGACGCCGGCCGCGCCCGGATCGGCGGGTACGACGTGGTCCGGGAGGCCGATCGGGTGCGAACGCTGATTGGCCTGGCCGGGCAGTACGCCGCCGTGGACGAGAAGCTCACCGGGCGCGGCAACCTGCGCATGTTCGGGCGGCTGTGCCACCTGTCCCGCGCCGGTGCCCGCCGCAGGGCCGACGAGCTGCTGGAACGGTTCGGGCTGGCGGAGGCCGCCGACCGGCAGGTGCGCGGCTACTCCGGCGGCATGCGGCGGCGGCTCGACCTGATCACCAGCCTGATCCTGCGCCCGCGGGTGCTGTTCCTGGACGAGCCCACCACCGGCCTGGACCCGCGCAGCCGCAACGAGATCTGGGCCAGCGTCCGCGAGCTGGTCGCCGACGGCACGACCGTGCTGCTGACCACCCAGTACCTGGATGAGGCGGACCGGCTGGCCGACCGGATCGCGGTGGTCGACCACGGCCGGGTGATCGCCGGCGGCACCCCCGACGAGCTCAAGGGCATGATCGGCGACCGGCTGGACGTGGCGCTGGAGGACGCCGCGCTGACCCCGGCCGCGGCCGCCGTGCTCGGCGGCCTGACCGGCGGCGAGCCGGCGGCCGAGCCGGCCGAGGGCAGGCTCAGCGTGCCGCTGGCCGGCGGTTCGGTACGGCTCGCCGACGTCGTGCGGGAGCTGGACCGGGCCGGGGTCGCCGCCGCCGACGTGAGCGTGCGCCGTCCCACCCTCGACGAGGTGTTCCTGCGCCTGACCGGCCGCCCCGCCGCCGGCGACGAGGACGCCCATGACCGGGACGCCCATGGCGAGGGCATCCGCGACCAGGGCGTCCGCGGTGGCGACGTCCGTGACAGGGAGGCCGTGTGATGGCCGCGCCGGCCCTCGCCGCACCGCCCGTCCGGTCGCGTGCGGAACGGATCCGCTGGACCTTCGCCGACGGGCTCACGCTCGTCGGCCGCGAGCTGAGCCGGATCCGGCGGGAGCCCGGCGGGCTGGTCGCCGCGCTGATCTTCCCGGCGGTCATGGTGCTGCTGTTCGGGTACGTGTTCGGCAGCGCGATCAAGGTGCCGGGCGGCGGGAACTACCGCGAGTACCTGATGCCCGGCCTGTTCGCCATGGTCACCTTCAGCGCGGTCACGGCGCTGACGCTGCAGGTCGCCACCGACGCCTCCCGCGGCGTCATGGACCGCTTCCGCTCGATGCCGATGGCGCGCTCGGCGGTGCCGTTCGGGCAGACCGGCGCCGACATGCTGACCGGCCTGCTCAGCCTGGCGATCATGGCGGGCGCCGGGCTGCTGGTCGGCTGGCGCGCCCGCAACGGCCTGTTGCCCGCCGCCGAGGCGTTCGCGCTGATCCTCGTGATGCGGTACGCGATGAGCTGGGTCGGCTGCTACCTGGGCCTGGCGGTGAGGAACGAGCAGGTCGCCGACCATCTGGTGCCGCTGATGCTGCCGGTCACGATGCTGTCGAACGCGTTCGTGCCGACCGCCGGCATGCCCGGCTGGCTCCGGTTCATCTGCGACTGGAACCCCGCCAGCGCGCTGACCACCGCCTGCCGCGACCTGTTCGGCAACCCGGGCGTGCCCGCCGGCGACCAGGCATGGCCGGTCGCCCACCCGGTGGCCGCCGTGCTGCTGTGGTCGGCGGTGCTGCTGGCGGTGTTCGCCCCGCTGTCGGTCCGGACCTACCGGCGCAAGGGCCGGTAGGTCCGGACCGCGGAACGGATCAGACGCCGAACGGCGCCGGGTACTCGATCGTTCCGGACGGGAGCGGCGCGGCCCCGGTGCCGTTCAGGGGCAGCGCCATCAGGGCCTCGTCCGGCACCTCGAACGAGGCCCGGATGCCCATTCGCGACGCCGGGACGAACCCGAACCTCGGGTAGTACTCCGGATGCCCGAGGACGACGGCCAGCGGCTCGCCCAGCTCGGCGGCCGCGCGCAGCGCCGCCCGCGTGACGGCCGCGCCCGCGCCCCGCTTCTGGTACGCGGGCAGGACCGACACCGGGGCCAGCGCGAGGGCGTCCGCGCCGCCGACCCGGCAGCGGGTCAGCAGCGCGTGGCCGGCGATCTCACCGGCCGGGGTCTCGGCCACCCAGGACAGGCCGGGGATCCAGGCCGGGTCGGCGCGCAGGGCGTCGACGAGATCGGCCTCCTCGGCGGTGGGGAACGCGGCCCGCACGACCGCGCGGACGGCCGCGGCGTCGCCCGCGGCCTCCGGGCGGGTGATCCACCCGATCGGCGCGTCCTTCTCGTTCGTCTCGCGCACGGCGCTCACCGCTTCTTCCCGTCGACCTTGTACTTCTGCCGCAGCGACCTGCTGATCTCCTTGTAGCGGCCGGCGCGCTCGGCGCGGAGCCGGGCGTCGCCGCGCGAGGCGGCCCACTCGTTCTCGCGCAGCAGCCTGCGGTAGCTGTCGAGACGCCGCTCCGGCAGCTCGCCGCTCTCGACGGCGGCGAGCACGGCGCAGCCGGGCTCGCTGTCGTGGGCGCAGTCGCCGAAACGGCAGCCGGCCGCCAGCTCCTCCACATCGCTGAAGGTCTGCTGGATTCCGTCGGCGGCGTCGACCAGGCCGACGCCGCGCAGGCCGGGCGTGTCGATGAGCACGCCGCCGCCCGGCAGCGGCAGCAGCTCGCGGCGGACGGTGGTGTGCCGACCCTTGCCGTCCTGGTCGCGGACGGCGCCGGTGGCGAGCACGTCGGCGCCCAGAAGCGCGTTGGCCAGCGTCGACTTGCCGGCCCCGGACACGCCGATCAGGACGACAGTGCCGGCCAGCACGGCGGTGACGACGTCGACGCCGTCCCCGGTGAGCGCGCTGCACGAGACGACGTCGACCCCGGGCGCGGCCCGCGCCACCGCGGCCTCCGCGGCGGCGGGATCGGCGGACTCGTCGGCCTTGGTCAGCACGATCACCGGCCGGGCGCCGCTCTCCCAGGCCAGGGCGAGCAGCCGCTCGATCCGGCCGAGCGAGACGGCGCGGTCGTTCCCGGCGAGCGCGACGGTGATCGCGACGGTGTCGATGTTGGCGGCCAGGACCTGCCCGCGCGAGTCGCGGGAGGCCGAGGACCGCACGATGGCGGTACGGCGGGGGAGCAGCGCGGTGATCGCCGGATGCTCCCCGGTGCGCAGCGCCGCCCAGTCCCCGGTGCACGGCCCCTCGGCGGGATCGGCCCCGGTCACGGGTGCGGTGGCGGCGCGGACGACGCCGTTCTCGGTGACGGCGTCGCAGCGGCCGCGGTCGACGGCGGCGATGCGGGCGGGCACGAGGCCCTGCTCACGGTACTGAGCGAACTCTTGCTCCAGGCTCTCGTCCCAGCCATAGGACAGGAGGGCCTGCGGAATCGCGAAAGACAACGGAGTGTGAACCCTTGCGTGAAGGGGCCCGGCGACGCCTCTGGAAGGGCCGTCAGCCTCGGGCCCGGGACATGAGGATGGCTCGTGTGCTGCGCGCAGCAGCGACACCCGCGACGGCCATCAACTCACCTCCCTGGAAACTCCGCGTCCGATAGGTCGCAGGCAGAGACTACCCGCCCGGCCCGCCGCCCGCCACCGGCTTCGCGGGAATCGCCCGTACGGGGGAACCGGATCGCTCCCGCCGGGGAGGCCCCGCACGCCCCCGATCCGAAGGATCGAGGGCATGGTGACGATGACGGCACGGCGCAGGACCGACCCGCGGATGTGGGCGGCGGCGGGCGTTCCCTGGCTGATCGCGTACGGGGCGCTCCAGTCCTACTGGGCGCTCGGGCACCGTCCCGCCGAACTCTCGCCGGTCGGCGGGGACCTGGTGGTCTTCAGCGGCTGGGGGATGGCGGGCCTGTGCGCGGCGGGCGCGCTGGTACTGGCGGGACTGGCCGCGGCGCCGGCCGGGAGCGCGGCCGGGCGGCCGCTGCTGGCGGCGGCGTGGGCGGCCTGCGCGGCGATGGTGGCGTCCGGGGCGATGCTCCTGCTGGACGTGGTCGGCGCGATCCTGCCGGGACTGGGCGTCGAGTTCTTCCCGCTCGGGGCGCTGAGCCGGGCCGCGTGCGTGGGCGGCGGGGCGCTGATCGGGCTGGCGGCGCTGTCGTACCGGCGCGCGGCCCGGGCGGCGTGCGCCGAGTGCGGGCGGCCGGCGGGCGCGCCCGGCCCGCTGGAACGCACCCCGGCCTGGGCGTACGCCGCCGCCTCTGCCGCGGTCGCGGGCTGCGCGGTGCGGGTGGCCGCCCAGCTGGCGGTGGGCCTCGACCAGAACCCGCTCACCTCCGGTGTCGCGGCGCTGCTGTTCGAGATCGGGTTCCTGCTCGGCGGCGGCCTGCTGCCGCTGGCGCTGGTGCACGCCTGGGGACGGGTCTGGCCGCGCTGGGTCCCCGGCCTGGCCGGACGGGCCGTGCCGCGCCGGCTGGTGCTGTGGCCCGGCACCGCGATCTCGGCCGGGCTGGTGGTCTACTTCGGGCTGATGCTGCTCCAGATGATCTCCGAGCGGCTCCAGGGCCGGAACCCGTTCCCGCCGTCGGGCGGCCTGGAGCTGCCCGAGACGTTCTTCTGGTTCGCCGTCCCCGGATACCTGGTCTGGGGGATCGGGATGGCGGCCGGGGCCGCCGCCTACGCCCGGCTGACCCGGGACGGCTGCGCCCGCTGCGGCCGATGAAACAAGATCAAAAGGGGTGATCACCGACATCGCCGGTTATGGTGATGTCAACGACCGGACCATTGTGGGGGCGTGGCCGTGGACGAACAGGTGGACAGGGCGGACGAGCGTCCGCCGGCCGGGCGGGAGGACGCGAGCCCCCCGTCCCTCGCGGCGCTCGACCGGGCCGCCGCCGAGCGGATCGAGGAGCTGTGGAACGGGCTGGCGCCCGCCGCGGCCGAGGCCGCCCGGCTGGCCGCCGGGGTGAGCGAGCCGGTCCGGCAGGCCGCCCGCGACGCCGCCGCCCGCGCCGCGGCGACGATCGTCGAGCAGCTGGCCGGCACCCCCGCGATGCGGGTGATCGAGCAGGCCGCCCGGGACGCCGCCGTCAAGGCCGCCTCCGCCGCCGCCGAGCGGGCGGTCGCCGAGGCGCGCGCGGCGGCCGGGGCGCACCCGGTCACCGGCGCCGCGTTCGAGGCCACCACCACCGCGATGTCCATCGCCGGGCAGGCCGCCCAGCACCCGATGGCCGCCGCCGCGGCCCGGCTCGCGGCCCGCCACCCGCTGACCCGCGCGGCGACCGCGACCGCGCTGGACGTGGCCGGCCGCACCGTCGGCGCGCCCGCCGTCCAGGCCGCGTCCAAGATCGTCGTGGACGCCGCGCTGGACACCGTGGCCGAGGTCGCGGTGGACGTGACCATGGACGTGGCCGGCGACGTGGTGTTCCGGGTGGTGCGCGACACCGCCCGCGAGACGGCCCGCGACCTGGCCGTGGGCGTCGGCGGCCGGGCCCGGGAGGCGGCCGCGCTGTCCCCCGTCACCGCCGCCGCGGCCGAGATGGCCACCGAGATCACCGCCCGCGCCGCCGCCAGCGAGACCGTGCGCGGAACGGTCCGCTCGGCCGGCGACCTGCTGGCGGCGGCCGCCGGCAGCGCCGTCGCCCGTACCGCGCGGGAGCTGGCGATCCGTGCCGGGACCACTGCGGTCCAGGCCGTGATGGCCGAGCTGATGCGCGAGGCGCTCAAGCTCGCGCTGCGCGAGGAGCTGCGCGGCCTGATGCTCGCCGTCGCGCGGGACGTGGTCGTCGACGTCACCAAGACCACCTGGACCGCCGCCACCCGCCCCGGCCCGGCGGCGCCGCCGCCCTCGCGGACCGTGTGGGCCGAGGCCGTCGAGGTCGTCGAGACCGCGGAGGTCGTGGAGGTCGTGGACGGGGAGGTCGTCGAGGCGCGGGCCGAGCCCGCCGAGCGATCGGCTTCATGAGAAGTTCCTGAAAGATCCGTGAGAACCGCCCCCGCGGGCATGACCGCACGTCAGGGGCGGTTACGTTGAGTTCATGGAGCCCGCCGGCACCCCGCAGGCACCCGCCCGGATCCTCGTCGTGGACGACGAGCCCGCGGTACGGGAGTCGCTGACCAGCAGCCTGGAGTTCGAGGGTTACCGGGTCGGCGCGGCCGCCGACGGCGCGCTGGCGCTGGAGAGCGTCGAGCGGGACCCTCCCGACCTGGTCGTCCTGGACGTGCTCATGCCGCGGATGGACGGGCTCACGACCTGCCGCCGGCTGCGCGCCCAGGGCGCCACCATGCCGGTGCTCATGCTGACCGCGCGCGACATGGTCGGCGACCGGGTCACCGGCCTGGACGCCGGCGCCGACGACTACCTGGCCAAGCCGTTCGAGCTGGACGAGCTGCTGGCGCGCGTCCGCGCCCTGCTGCGGCGCAGCGCGATGGCCGCTCCCGCCGCCCCGGCTGCCGGGACCGGCCCGCAGGAGGTCCTGGCGTTCGACGACCTGCGGATGAACACCCTCACCCGCGAGGTCACCCGGGCCGGGCGGCCGCTGGAGCTGACCCGCACCGAGTACATGCTGCTGGAGATGTTCCTGCTGCACCCCCGCCAGGTCCTCACCCGCGAGCGGATCCTGGAGACGGTGTGGGGGTTCGACTTCGAGCCCGCCTCCAACTCCCTGGACGTGTACGTCATGTACCTGCGCCGCAAGACCGAGGCCGGCGGCCTGCCCCGGCTGGTCCACACCGTCCGCGGCGTCGGCTACGTCCTGCGAACGGCGTCGTGATGCGGCGGATGCCGCTGCGCGGGCGGCTGCCGCTGCGCGGGCGGCTGTCGCTGCTCACCGCGGTGGCGGTCGCCGTGGCGGTCGCGGCGTGCGCCACCGCGAGCTGGTTCATGGTCCGCGACCAGCTCTACAAGGAGCTGGACCGGCGCCTTGGGGCGATGGCGTCGATGCCCAGGCCGGGACCGCCCGGGGGGAACCCCGGGCCGCGCCGCTCGGAGGACGTGACCATCGCGCTGGCGCGGTGCGAGGACACCGCCACGACCACCGGCGAACGGCAGTGGCGGCCCGGCCGGCTGGAGATCATGCAGGTGGTGAACGCGCAGGGCCGCCCCTGCACGGTGCCCAACGCCGGGTCGCTCACCGTCACCGGCGAGGACGCGCGGGTGGCGCGCGGCGAGCGCGAGTTCGCCGTGCACGACGGCACCGGCGTCACCGCCGACGGGGAGCGCATCGACGTGCGCGTGCGCACGCAGGGCTTCGTGACGCCCGCCGGCACCCGCGGGGCCGTCTCGGTCGGCCTGGACCTGGACCAGGTCGAGGGGCCGCTGAACGACCTGGCGCTGGCGCTGGCCGCGTTCGCGGCCCTCGGCGTGCTGGCCGCGGCGGGCATCGGGCTGATGGTCGCGCGGGCCTCGCTGCGCCCGGTGGACGAGCTGACGGCCGTGACCGAGCACATCGCCCGCACCGAGGACCTGGGCACCCGGATCCCGGCCGAGGGCGCCGACGAGATCGCCCGGCTGAGCCGCTCGTTCAACACCATGACCGCCGCGCTGGCCGCCTCCCGCGACCATCAGCAGCAGCTGATCGCCGACGCCGGGCACGAGCTGCGCACGCCCCTGACCAGCCTGCGCACCAACATCGACCTGCTGCTGCGGGCCGAGGCCACCGGCCGCGACCTGCCCGCCGAGACCCGCCACCGGCTGCTGGTCAGCGTCAAGGCGCAGATGCAGGAGCTGTCCAGCCTGGTCGGCGACCTGCTGGAGCTGGCGCGCCCGGAGGAGGCCGAGCCCGCCCGCGAGACCGTCGCGCTGCACGACGTGGCGGCCCGCGCGGTCGAGCGGGCCCGGCTGCGCGGCCCCGGCCTGGCCATCGAGGCCGGCATCGAGCCCTGGTACGTCACCGGCGACCCCGCCTCGCTGGAACGCGCCGTGGTCAACCTGCTGGACAACGCGGTGAAGTTCAGCCCGCCGGGCGGCTCTGTCCGGGTGCGGCTGGCGGGCGGCGAGCTGAGCGTGTGCGACCACGGCCCCGGCATCCCCGGCGAGGACCTGCCGCACGTGTTCGAGCGGTTCTGGCGGTCCCCGTCGGCGCGCAGCCTGCCCGGCTCCGGGCTGGGCCTGTCGATCGTCGCCCGCGTCGTCGCCGAGGCCGGCGGCGAGGTGCGGCTCGAGCCCGCGGCCGGGGGCGGCACCCTGGCCCGCGTGCGGCTGCCCGGCGGCGCCGAGCGCGCCGACTGACCCGTTCTCATCCGGGATTAATGTTCGGCTCAGGCCACTCCAAGCCCGGCCGCCGACGTTGGTCCCATGAGTCAATTGGTCACCGATACGGCGGCTCCCGCCGGGGCGCGGCCGCGCGACGGCCGGCGCCCCCTCGTCGAGGTGGTCGTCCCCGTGTACAACGAGGAACGCGTGCTGGCGGCGAGCATCCGGCGCCTGCACGGCTACCTGGCCGAGACGTTCCCGTACCCGTTCCGGATCACGATCGCCGACAACGCCAGCATCGACGGAACCTGGCCACTGGCCGAGCGACTGGCCGCCGCCCTGGCGCACGTGCGCGCGGTGCGGGTGCCCGAGAAGGGCCGCGGCCGGGCGCTGCGGTACGCGTGGGGGCACAGCGACGCCGACGTCGTCGCGTACATGGACGTGGACCTGTCCACCGACCTGGACGCCTTCCTCCCCCTGGTCGCGCCGCTGATCTCCGGGCACAGCGACCTGGCGATCGGCAGCCGCCTGTCGCGCGGCTCGGCGGTCGTGCGCGGTCCCAAGCGCGAGCTGATCTCCCGCTGCTACAACCTGCTGCTGCGCACGACGCTGGCGGCGCGGTTCTCCGACGCCCAGTGCGGCTTCAAGGCGGCCCGTACCGAGATCGTCCAGGCGCTGCTGCCGGCGGTCGAGGACGAGGCGTGGTTCTTCGACACCGAGCTGCTGCTGCTGGCCGAGCGCAACGGGCTGCGCATCCACGAGGTCCCCGTCGACTGGGTGGACGACCCCGACAGCCGCGTGGACGTCCTGCACACCGCGCTGGACGACCTCAGGGGCATGGCGCGGGTCGGGCGGCGGATGGTGACCGGGGCGTTCCGCGCCCCGGTCGGCGGCCGCACCCGCCCCGAGCTGCCCGCCGGGATGGCGCGGCAGCTGCCCAGCTTCGCCGTCATCGGCGTCATCAGCACGCTCGCGCAGCTGGTGCTGTTCGTCCTGCTGCGCACGGTCATGGGGCCGCTGGCGGCGAACGCGGTGTCGCTGGTGGCCACCACGATCGGCAACACCGCCGCCAACCGCCGCTTCACCTTCGGGGTGACCGGGCCGCAGCGCGCGTTCCGGCAGCAACTGGAGGGCGGGCTGGCGTTCCTGCTGGGGCTCGCGCTGAGCACCGGCGGCCTCGCGCTGCTGCACGCCACCGCTTCCGGCGCGTCCCGCACGGTCGAGGTCGCCGCGCTGGTCTGCGCGAACGGCGTGGCGACCCTGGTGCGGTTCCTGCTGATGCGGGCGTGGATCTTCCACCCGCGCCGGCTGGGCCGCGACCGTACCGCCGCCGCTGCCGTGCCCGAGACCGAGACCGCGGGGGAGACGCTGCGATGACGGCCACCGACACGATCACCAACGCCCCCGGCGGCGCCGCACGGCACGCCGCGCCCGGGAAGGCACGCGGCCGGCTGCGGCGGCTGGCGCTGGGCGCCCCCGGCGACCCGCGCTGGTCCCGGCCCGCGCTGTGGGCGGTGCTGCTGCTGGCGTTCGGCCTGTACGCCTGGAACCTGCCGGACGGCGGGTACGCCAACTCCTACTACTCGGCCGCGGTGAAGAGCGGGACCGAGAGCTGGAAGGCGTTCTTCTTCGGCGCCCTGGACTCCGGCTCGTTCATCACGGTGGACAAGCCGCCGATGGCGCTGTGGGTGATGGGGCTGTTCGCCCGGGTCCTGGGATTCGGCACCTGGAGCCTCCTGCTGCCGCAGGCGCTGATGGGCGCGGCGTCGGCCGCGGTCGTGCACGCGACCGTGCGTCGCGCGTTCGGGCACCCGGCGGCGCTGATCGCCGCCGTGGTGGCGGCGCTGACGCCGATCACCGTCGCGATCAACCGCGACAACAACCCCGACACGCTGCTGGTCCTGCTGCTGGTGCTGGCCGCGTGGGCGACCCAGCGGGCCGTCGAGTCCGACCGGATGCGCTGGCTGGCGGCGGCGGCGTTCTTCGTCGGCTGCGGCTTCAACACCAAGATGCTGCAGGCGTTCGTGGTGGTGCCCGCGCTGGCGCTGGCGTACCTGGTCGCCGCCCGGCCCGGCGTGCCGCGGCGGATCGTCCACCTGCTGGCCGCCGGTGCCGCGATGGCGGTGGCGAGCTTCTGGTGGATGGCCGTGGTCGACCTGATCCCGGCGGACCGGCGGCCGTTCATCGGGGGCAGCACCGACGGCACGGTGTGGGACCTGGTCATCGGCTACAACGGCCTCGGCCGGATCTTCGGTGAGGGCGGCGACGGCCGCGGCGGCGGGCCCGGTGGCGGCGGCGGATTCGGTGGCGAGGCCGGCGCGGGCCGGCTGTTCAACGACATCCTGGGCGGCCAGATCTCCTGGCTGCTGCCGTTCGCCGCGCTGGCGCTGGCGGCGGGCCTGGTCCTGCTGCGCAAGCGGCCGCGGACGGACCCGGCGCGCGCCGGGCTGCTGCTGTGGGGCGGCTGGCTGGCCCTGCACTACGTGGTGTTCGGCTTCGCCGAGGGCACGTTCCACCCGTACTACTCCACCGCGATGGGCCCGGCGATCGGTGCCCTGACCGGGGCGGGGGCGGTGCTGCTGTACGGCGCGTACCGGCGCTCGGCGGCGTGGGCGTGGGTGCTGCCGGTTGGGATCGCGGTCACGGGCGCGTGGTCGTTCGTGCTGCTGAACCGTACTCCGAACTGGAATCCGTGGCTGCGGTGGGCCGTGGCGGCCGTGACCGTACTGGCGGTCCTGGCCCTCACCGCGGGCCGCGTGCCGCGCCTGCGGGCGCGGGTGGCCGTGGCCGGGCTGGCGCTGGCGGTCCTCGCGGGGCTGGGCGGTCCCGCCGCGTACGCGGTGTCGGCCGCCTCGTCGCCGGTGAACGGCACCAATCCGCTCGCCGGGCCGTCCTCGGGGCAGGGCTTCGGCGGTTCCGGCGGACGTTCCGCCGCGATGCCGGGCCGCATGCCCGGCCGTGGCGGCGCGATGCCCGGCGGCGGCCTTCCCGGCGGCATGCCGCCCGGCGGGCAGGGCCAGGACGGCCGTCCCAGCGACGGGCGTGCGCCGAGCGCCCAGGGCCAGGACGGCCGACCGCAGAGCGGGCAGGCGGCGGGTGGCCGGCCGCAGAGGGGGACGCGCCCCGGCGGCTTCGGCGGCGGGCCGGGCGGGCAGGTCGGCGACCAGATGGTCGACTACCTGAAGAAGAACCGCGGCGGCGCGCGCTGGCTCGTGGCCGTCAGCAGCTCCCAGCAGGCGTCCTCGATCATCCTGGAGAGCGGTGAGCCGGTCATCGCCATGGGCGGCTTCACCGGCCGGGACCCGGCGATGACCGTCGAGAAGCTCCAGCGGTACGTCGAGAGCGGGCGGCTGCGCTACATCCTCATCGGCGAGGGGCGCGGCGGCGGTCCCGACGGCGGCGGCTCGTCCGAGGTGACGGCCTGGGTGCAGAAGAACGGGACCCTCGTCGACGCGAGCGCGTACGGCGGTTCCTCGTCCTCCTCGTCCTCCTCGTCCTCCTCGTCTTCCTCGTCCTCTTCGGCCGGCGGCGCCCGGCTCTACAAGCTGAGTTAAGGATTCCCGATGACGACGACTCTGACCGGCGGGCGGGCCGCCTCCGGCCCGCTGCGCCGGCTGGTCCGGGGCCGCGAGAGCGATCCGGTGTGGGCGCGGCCCGCACTGCTGGCCCTGCTGGCGGGTACCGCGGTGCTGTACGTGTGGGGGCTGGGCGCGTCCGGCTGGGCGAACTCCTTCTACTCGGCGGCCGTGCAGGCGGGCGCGACGAGCTGGAAGGCGTTCTTCTTCGGGTCCTCCGACGGCGCCAACGCCATCACGGTCGACAAGGCGCCGGGCGCGCTGTGGCCGATGGTCCTGGCCGCCCGCGTCTTCGGCGTGAACTCCTGGAGCATCCTCGTCCCGCAGGCGCTGATGGGTGTGGCGACCGTCGGCACGGTGTACGCGGCCGTGCGGCGGCGCCTCCCGGCCGGTGCGGCGCTGCTGGCCGGGCTGGCGCTGGCGCTCACGCCGGTCGCGGCGCTGATGTTCCGGTTCAACAACCCCGATGCGCTGCTGGTGCTGCTGCTGACGCTCGGCGCGTACGGGCTGCTGCGGGCGCAGGAGGACGCGAGCACGCGCTGGCTGGTGCTCGCGGCGTCGTGCGTGGGGTTCGGGTTCCTGGCCAAGATGCTCCAGGCGTTCCTGGTCGTGCCGGTGTACGCGCTGGTCTACCTGGTGGCGGCGCCGACCCCGGTACGGCGCAGGCTGTGGCAGCTGGTGCTCGCCGGGGCGGCGCTGCTGCTCTCGGCGGGGTGGTGGGTCGCGGTGGTCGCGCTGGTGCCCGCCTCGTCCCGGCCGTACATCGGCGGCTCGCAGAACAACAGCGTGCTGGAGCTGGCGCTGGGCTACAACGGGCTGGGTCGCCTCAACGGCGACGAGGTCGGCGGGCTGGGCAACCTGAACCAGAACGCCGGCTGGGACCGGCTCTTCGGCGCCCAGATCGGCGGCCAGATCTCCTGGCTGCTGCCGGCCGGGCTGGTGCTGCTGGCCGCGGGCCTGTGGGCGACGCGGCGGGCGCCGCGTACCGATCCGGTACGGGCGGCGTTCGCGCTGTGGGGCGGCTGGCTGCTGGTCACGGGCGTGATCTTCAGCTACATGCAGGGGATCTTCCACGAGTACTACACGGTGGCGCTGGCGCCGCCGGTCGCCGCGCTCGCGGGGATGGGCGCCGGGGTGCTGTGGGAGCGCCGCCGGAGCCGGGCCGCCGCGGCTACGCTGGCGGCGGTGGTCGTGGGTACGGCGGGCTGGGCGTGCGTGCTGCTGGGCCGTACCGGGGACTGGAACACCTGGCTGTCGCCGGTGATCGTCGCCGCGGCGCTGCCGGCCGGTGCCCTGCTGCTGGTGGCCGGGCGGCTGCCCCGCGCGGTCGCGCTGGTCGCGGCGGCGCTGGCGGTGGTCAGCGGGTTCACCGGGCCGGCCGCGTACGCGCTGGACACGGTCGGGACGCCGCACACGGGCGCGATCGTCACCGCCGGCCCGGCCACCGGGCAGGGGTTCGGCGGGATGCGCGGCCCGGGAGGGCGCGGCGGTCCCGGCGGGCGCCAGGGCGGCTTCGGCCCGCCGCCCGCCGCGATGGGGCCCGGTGACGGAGGCCAGGCGGGCCGGCCGATGGGCGGCGTCCGGCCGGGCACCGGCGGCACCGCGGGCACCGGCCAGCCGGGAAGCGCCGGTCAGGCCGGTGACGGCGGCGGCGGGCAGCGTCCCGGCGGCGGTACGGGCGGGCTGTTGAACGGGGTGACGCCGAGCGACGCGGTGACGGCGGCGTTGACGGAGGACGCCGGCGCCTACACCTGGGTGGCGGCGGCCGTGGGGTCCAACAACGCGGCCGGGTACCAGCTGGCGGCGGGGCGGCCGGTGATGGCCGTGGGCGGCTTCAACGGGACGGACCCGGCGCCGACGCTGGAGCGCTTCCAGGAGTACGTGGCGGCGGGGCGGATCCACTACTTCGCCGGCGGCGGCCCGGGGATGCGCGCCGGGAGCGGCAGCGACGCGGCGCAGCGGATCGCGGCCTGGGTCCGGGAGAACTTCCCGGCCACGACGGTCGGCGGCACGACCCTGTACGACCTGACCGCCGAGGGCGGGTCCTGACCGGGCGGGCGCCCGGCGGCGTGATCTACTCGGAGGGAGGATCCACGAGAGAGGGGACGCGGCCATGGCCGATCTGCTGGACGACGCCGCGATCACCGGCCGTCTCAGGGAGCTGCCCGGCTGGACGCGGGACGGCGCCAGCATCCGCCGCCGGGTGAAGGCGCCGTCGTTCATGGGCGGGATCGAGCTGGTGGGGGAGGTGGCGCGGGCGGCCGAGGAGGCCGACCACCATCCCGACATCGACATCCGCTGGCGGAACGTGACGTTCACGCTGTCCACGCACAGCGCGGGCGGGCTGACGGGCAGGGACTTCGATCTGGCGGCGCGGATCGACGCGGCCGCCGCCCGGCACGGCGCCGAGTAGCGCGTGGCCGGGCGGCGGCCCGTCGACCGGCCCCGCAGGGGCGGGGTTCAGCGGGTGCGGCGGCGGAACAGGACGCCGGCGAACGCGCCCGCGACCAGCAGGATGCCGGCGCACCAGGCCAGCGCGACCCAGGGGCGCGTGCCGACGGGCTGGTCGAGCAGCAGGCCGCGCACGGTCTCGATGACCGGGGTGGCGGGCTGGTTGCGGGCGAAGCCGTGCAGCCAGCCGGGCATGGTGTCGACCGGGACGAACGCGCTGCTGGGGTAGGGCAGGAACAGCACGAAGAAGGTGAAGCCGCTGGCGGCCTCGGGCGTGCGCGCCAGCAGCCCGACGGTGGCGGAGATGGCGGACATCGCGACGATGAACGCGATCAGGACGCCGGCGGTGGCGAGCCAGCCCGCCGGGCCCGCGGCGGGCCGGAAGCCGATGAGGAACGCGACGGCGAACACCGCGACGACCGAGCACAGGTTGCGCAGGGTGCTGGCGGCGACGTGGCCCGACAGCAGCGCGCGGGCGCCGATGTCCATGGAGCGGAAGCGGTCGACGACGCCCTTGCTCATGTCGTCGGCGACGCTGACGGCGGTCATGGACGCCCCGTACGAGGCGCAGATGATCAGGACGCCGGGCAGCGCGTAGGTGACGTACTCGGTGGTGCCGGTGTCGATCGCGCCGCCGAACAGGTAGACGAACAGCAGCATGATCATGACGGGCAGCAGCAGCGTGATGAGCAGCCCGTCGATGTTGCGCAGCGTCAGCCGCAGGCTGCGGCCGGCCATGACGGGCCAGGCGGCGAGTTCAGACACGCGTGTGCTCCTTCGTGCTGGTGCTGGTGGACTGGCCGGTCAGGGCGAGGAAGACGTCGTCCAGGGTGGTCTCGTTGACGGTGAAGCGCCGCACGGCGGTGCGGGCGGGGTCGACCTCGTCCAGCAGCGCCCGGACCTCGGCGGCGTCGCCGCCGGTGGTGACGCCGAGGGTGAGGCGTACGGGGTCGCGCTGGGCGGCGCGGGCGCCGAGCGCGCGGTCCAGGGCCTCGTACTCCGCGGGGCCGGCGGCGACGAGGTCGAGGCGGCGGCCGGGGATGCGGTCCTTGAGCTCGGCGGCGGTGCCCTCGGCGACGACGCGGCCGGCGTCCAGCAGGGCGATGCGGCCGGCGAGCCGGTCGGCCTCCTCCAGGTACTGGGTGGTGAGCAGGACGGTCACGCCCTCGTCGGTGAGGCCGGTGACCACGTCCCACATGGCGCGCCGGCTGCGGGGGTCCAG
Organism: Actinomadura sp. 21ATH; assembly: GCF_041951345.1. Lineage (NCBI taxonomy): Bacteria > Bacillati > Actinomycetota > Actinomycetes > Streptosporangiales > Thermomonosporaceae > Actinomadura > Actinomadura sp. 21ATH. Next base: position 55,531 of record NZ_JBGNUR010000028.1, read on the forward strand.
GCCGGTGGTGGGCTCGTCCAGGAAGATCACCTCGGGGTCGCCGACGAGGCCGGCGGCCAGGTCGAGGCGGCGGCGCATGCCGCCGGAGTAGGTGGCGACGCGGCGGCCGGCGGCCTCGGTGAGGTCGAAGCGCTCGAGGAGCTCGGCGGCCCGGCGGCGGGCCAGCGCGCGGGGGAGCCGGTGCAGGCGGCCCATCATGCGCAGGTTCTCCTCGCCGGTCTGGAGTTCGTCGACGGCGGCGTGCTGGCCGGTCAGGCTGATGGCCTTGCGGACCCGGCGGCGGTCGCGGACGACGTCGAGGCCGGCGACGCGGGCGGTGCCGGCGTCGGGCGGGGTGAGCGTGGACAGGATGCGGACGGTGGTGGTCTTTCCCGCGCCGTTGGGCCCGAGCAGGGCGAACACGCCGCCCCGGGCGACCTGGAGATCGATGCCCGACAGGACCGTCACCGCCCCGTAGGACTTGCGAAGCCCGGTCGCGCTGATGGCCGGTTCGTCGCTCATGGGGCCTCTCTCTGTGTATGGCGTACGCTCTACTGTGTATGGCCTACGCGGTACTGCGTAGTGTATACACATAACCGGTGGACGGGTCAACCCGGATGGAGAAGGGCGGTGAGCGGGCCGAGTGGGCGAGGAGAACGGCGGCGGGCTGCCGGAGAGCGTCGAGCTGGCCTGGGGGCTGCGCGACCGGCCCGGCAAGGGCCCCAAGCGGACGCTGAGCCTGAAGGGCATCGTCGAGGCGGCGATCAGGGTCGGCGCGGCCGAGGGGCTGGAGGCGGTGTCGATGAGCCGGGTCGCCGCCGAGGCCGGCGCGTCCACGATGGCGCTGTACCGCTACGTCCCGTCCAAGGGCGACCTGCTCACGCTGATCCTGGACGAGCTGCTCGGGCCGCCGCCGGGACCGCCGGAGCCGGGCACCGGCTGGCGCGAGGCGCTGCGCGAGTACGCGGTCGCGCTGCGCGAGGTCACCGGCCGCCACCCCTGGGCGCTGAACATCCCGATCACCGGCCCGCCGGTCATGCCCAACAACGTGGCGTGGATGGAGGCCGGGCTGCGCCGGATGCGCGGCACGGGGCTGGACTCGGGCACCCGGCTGTCGATACTGACGCTGCTGACCGGGTACGTGCGGTTCACCGCGGGCCTGATCCACGACCTGGAGTCGGGGACCCGGGCCGCGGGCAAGACCGAGCAGCAGGTCGCCATCGACTACGGAGGGGTGCTGGCCGCCGTCACCAAGGAGGGCGACTTCCCCGAGCTGCGGGCGATCGTCGCGGAGCGGCTCTTCGCCGAGCCCGGCGACGACACCCCCGAGGACGAGTTCGCCTTCGGCCTGGACTGCCTGCTGGACGGCCTGGAGGCGCGGGTCCGGCGCGCGGGCGGGCCGCGCGACGACGGCTAGTGCACGGAGAGGCCGCCGTCGACGAACAGCGCCTGCCCCGTCACGTACCCGGCCGCCGCGCTCGCCAGGAACACCGCGGCGCCGGCCAAGTCCCCGGCCACGCCGTTGCGCCCGATCATGGTGCGGTCGGCGAGCGCCTGGACGGTGGCGGTGTCGGACGCCAGGTGCGCGTTCAGCGGCGTCATCACGAAGCCGGGCACCAGGGTGTTGCAGGTGACGCCGTGCGGCGACCACGCCTCGGCCTGCGAGCGGGCCAGCGCGGACAGGCCGGCCTTGGAGACGCCGTAGCCGCCACTGCGCACGAACGCGCGGTACGCCTGCTGGGAGGCGACGTGGACGATGCGGCCGAACCCGCGCTCGGCCATCCCGGGGCCGTACCGCTGCCCGAGCAGGAACGGGGCGTCCAGGTTGACCGCCATCGTGGTGTCCCAGGCGTCCTCGTCCAGCTCGCCCATCGGGGGACGCAGGTTGACCGCGGCCGAGTTGACCAGGATGTCGGGCTCGCCGAACGGGCGCACCGCGTCCTCGGCGGCGCGCCGCAGCGCGTCCCGGTCACCGAGGTCGGCGCTGACCCAGGCGGCGCGGCGGCCGCGGCCGCGCAGGTCCCGCACGGTCGCCTCGAGCTCGGCCTCGCGGCGGGCGATGACGACGACGCTCGCACCGGCCATGGCGAGCGCCTCGGCGATCGCTCGGCCGATGCCCGAGCTGCCGCCGGTGACGACGGCGGTCCGCCCTTCCAGGGAGAACAGCCCGGACAGGTACGCGGCGTGGTCGGTCATGCCCCGACCCTAGCGGGGGAGCCGGGAGGCCCCAGGGGCGAGGGAGATGGGTGGGGGCCTCCCGGCGTGCCGGCTGCGGTTTCAGCCGGGGTCGCGCAGGTTCTCGCGCTCACTGTGGTCTTCGCGCTCGCCGTGTCCCCCGTGCTCGTCGTCGTCGCGGCGGCGGTCGCGCCAGACGATGACGGCGATCACTGCGACGACGACGAACGTCGGGACGAAGAACGGGATGGCGCTGACCACCGGGTGCGTGGCCAGCACCCCGTCCACGGCGGGGGTCATGTCGCGACCTTCTCCGGGGCGCCGGCGGACTCGGCGGCGGGCTCGTCGGGCAGCCGGCGGGCGATGCGGGCGGTGCCCCAGCCCAGTGCGAGGATCAGCACCAGGGTGCAGAACAGCACCACCGAGGAGCAGGCCAGCCACAGCCAGCCGGGGACGTCGGACTTCAGCTCGCGCTGCAGGATCCGCTTCTCGCTCTGCACGTCGCGGGTGAAGGACGCCGGGGCGGCCAGCTCGCGGGCGCCGATGGCGGGGTCGGCGGGCAGGTAGATCGGCACGCCCGCCAGCGCGCGCCCGTCGTGGACGCGGATCAGGGTCTTCCAGTCGCCGTGCAGCGGCATGGGCGCGCTGGTGCGGTAGACGCCCTCGCCCTCCTCGATCAGCGGCTCGACGTGCAGGCCCTGGCCCTGCCAGCCGGTGATGGCGATCCAGGCGGGGTCGTCCAGGGCACCGGCCGGGCTGAAGGTGATCCGGGCGTGCGCGGTGCGGCCGGCCTCCCCGCCCCGCACGTCGGTGAGCGCGACGGTGGCCTGGACGTTGCGCGGTACGTCGATGACCAGTCCGTTGGCCACGGCCGCCGCGACGGCCGCGATCGACAGGGCGAACGCCGTGCGCGCGACCGCGGGGCGCGGCAGCCGGCCCTCCAGTCCCTCGGCGAGCATGGCCCCGCACAGGCCGCCCGCGACGCCGCCGGCCACGGCCATCAGCATGCCCTCGACCAGGATGTCGCCGGTCCACGGCAGCCGGAAGACGGCCTGCGTCCAGGCGTACTCGGCGCCGAACCCGGCGGTGCCGATCAGCACGCCGGACACCGCGCCGAGGGCGAGCGGGCGGCGGGCCAGGGCGAGCGCGGCGATCTCCACGCACAGCGCCTCGGCGAAGTAGAGCGGGACGGCCGCCCACAGCTCGCCGATGACCACGGGGCCGACGAGCACCGAAACGCCGCCACGGATCAGCATGTAGAACGCGACCGCGAACAGCGCGCCGCCGCGGCCCACCCACAGGCGAGCGGCTACCAGCGCGCAGCCGGCCGCCAGCGCGATCAGCAGCGGCTGGTGCACCAGCCGGAACTGGGGGACGCCGAAGTCGTACTCGGCCTGGAACACCGACAGGCCGATGAGCAGCCCGCCGGCGTGCATGCCGCGGCGGACGTAGCGGACGATGCCGGCCGGGCGGTCGGCGGCGGGGCCGGTCCAGGCGCGGCGGCCCTCGCGCTCCAGGATCATCATGGCGATCAGCGACAGCCCGGCGCCGCCGATGAGCATCAGGTGGGTGGGGCCCCACAGGGTGACGTCCTGGCCGAAGATGCGGTGCCAGACGTCGTCGAGGGGGAAGCCGAGCAGGGCGTAGAAGCCGGCGCCGGCCAGCAGGACGCCGCCGGCGGGGGCGTACCAGTCGCGGGTGATGCGGACCGCGGCGCGGCCGGGGCGCTCGCCCTTGGGCAGGGCCATCGCCAGCACACCGGCGGTGAAGATGCCGAACAGCCCGATGAGGATCGGGTAGTGGGCGATGTTGGCCAGCGGCCCCTCGTCCCGTCCGTGGGAGATGTGCAGGGAGATGTCCCAGTACATCCCCAGCAGTGCGGTGACCAGGGACAGCAGTGACACGGTGGCGGGCAGTGCGGCCCAGCCGGGCAGTCCCCGGCCCGGCCCCCGCTCGGCCAGCGCGGCCAGCCGGCCGAGCAGGGTGATCTTGCCGGTGCGGTGTCCCCAGCCGAGGACCAGCAGCACGGCGGTCAGCAGGCCGGCGCCGCCTGAGGCGATGATGATCTGGTCCAGTGCCGCGCCGCCCGCGGGCTTGGCCTCGTCGGCGGGTTGCGCGGCGAGCCACAGCGCCGCTTCACGGCCGCCGCTCGTCATCGGGTACCACACGGATGCTCCTATAGCCGTCAAATCGGGGTACAAACTCCGCCCCGGCCGGAGTATGTCATTTTTGAATGTGTCATTGTCTAGTGTCACGTTCTGTGGTGTCGGACACCACGAGAGAGAGGAGCACCATGCGACGGACCCTGGTGACGGTGGCGGCGGCCGGGACGCTGCTCACGGCGGCCGGCTGCGGCGAACCGGCCCCCGAGCCCGCCGCGAGCCCCACGGCCTCCGCCGGCGGCGCGGCGCCCTCGTCGGCCGCGCCCCGGGCCGGGAACGCCACCGACATCGCGGTGACCGTGCGGGACGGCGAGGTCGGGACCGCCTCGGGCCGGGTCAAGGTGCGCCGGGACGCCACCGTGCGCATCACCGTGACCAGCGACGCGGCCGACGAGCTGCACGTCCACGGCTACGACCGCACGCTCGCGGTCAAGCCCGGCACGCCCGGCACGCTCACGCTGGTCGCCGACACCCCGGGCGTGTTCGAGGTCGAGCTGCACCACTCCGGTGCCCGCGTGTTCGAGCTGCAGGTGAGCTGAGCGGTGCAGGTCCTCGCGCACGGGCTGGGCGGCCGCACCGACCTGCCCCTGGACGCCGTCGCCGCCATCGCCGGCGGCGGGACGGCGGTGGCGGCCTCGTTCCTGGCGCTCACGGCGGCCTGGAAGCGGCCGCGCCTGCGCCCCGGCGCAGGTCGCCCGCTGCCGCCCCGCCTGGCCCGCCTGCTGGATTCCCCCGCCCTGACCGCCGCCGCGCGCGCCGCGGCCCTGCTCGCGACGGTGCTGGTCACGCTGGTCGCGTTCGCCGGCCCGCCCCGCGACACCGCGAACCTGGCCCCCTGGGCGCTGTACGTGACGTTCTGGGTCGGGCTGGTCCCGGCGAGCGTCCTGCTGGGCCCGGTGTGGAAGCGCGTCAACCCGCTGCGGACCCTGCACGCGGGCCTGTGCCGGGTGACGGGAATCTCACCCGACGGCGCCCGTACCCTGCCGTCCCGGCTGGGGTGGTGGCCGGCCGCGGCGTGGCTGGCCGGCTTCGTGTGGCTGGAGCTGGTGGCGCCCAACCGTTCCGATCCCCGCGTGGTGGGCGCGCTGATCGTGGCGTACGCCGTGGTCAACGTGGTCCTGGCGGCGCGGTACGGGCGCGGCTGGTTCGACCGCGGCGACGGGTTCGAGGCGTACTCCACCCTGCTGGCCCGGCTCTGCCCGCTCGGCCGCCGCGGCGACGGCGTCCTGGTGCTGCGCACGCCGCTGACCGGCATCATGGGCGGCGCCGCCGAACCCGGCCTGGTCGCCGCGGCGTGCGTGCTGATCGGCTCGACCGGCTTCGACGGGATCACCCGCACCACGTACTGGCGCGACAACGTCGACCCCGCCGACCTGGTCGCCGGGACGCTGGGCCTGGCCGGGGCGATCGCGGCCGTGACCGTCCTGTACCTGGCCGCCACCCGGATCAGCGCCGCGCTGACCGGCGGCGACCCGCGCGAGGTGCCGGGCCGCTTCGCCGCCACGCTGCTGCCGATCGCGCTGGGCTACACCCTGGCGCACTACTTCTCGTTCTTCCTGCTGGAAGGGCAGATGACGTTCATCCTGGCCAGCGACCCGTTCGGCACCGGGCTGAACCTGCTGGGCTCGACCGGCAACCGCGTCGACCACGACCTGGCCGGGCCGACGCTGACCGCGCAGGTCCAGGTGAACGCGATCGTGCTGGGGCACATCGCGGCCACCATCGCCGCCCATGACCTGGCCCTGCGCACCCAGCCGCCCGACCGCGCGTTCCGCGGCCAGCTCCCGATCGCGGCCGTCATGGTCGCCCTCACCTGCGCCGGCCTGTTCGCCCTGCTGAGCGGCTGAGCCGACGGGCGGCGGGCCGGGCCGTCAGGTGCGATCAGCGGCCGGCCGGTCCTCGGGGCGGGCCGCCGGCTCGTCCTCGCCGTCCTCGCCGTCCTCGGCTTCGCCGGTCTCCTGCTCGCCGTTCTCGCGCCGCCGGTTCTGCTCAGCCTCGCGGGCCTCACCGGACGTGCTGGACGTGTCGGGCGCGGCGGCCGCGGCGGCCGCGGCGGCGCGTTCGGCGGCCTTCTCGCGCTGCTTCTTGCGGCGCTCGTACTCCTGCACGGCGATGCCGGCGGCGACCAGGATCGGGCCCCAGTACTTGGCCGACTGCAGGATCGCCTGGATCCAGCCGGGGAGGGCGATGTCGGGCAGCGGGATCGAGGGCAGGTCGATGCCGGGCCACGGGATGTCGGGAAGGTCGGGCGGGTCGATGTCGGGGAGGTCGACGTCGGGCAGGTCGACGTCCGGCTTGGGGATCTTGATCAGGGCGGTGATGCCCAGCAGGGGCAGCAGGACCTTGGCGGTCGCCAGCGCGACGTGCCGCGCCGCGTACAGCCGGGGGTGGCGGCGGGCCAGGGCCTCGCGGCGGGCGGCGCGGCTGCCCTCGGGCGGGGTGAACCAGGTCTCGCCGGACCGGTCGATGAGCGCCCGGACGTCTTTGGCGTCCTTGATGTCCAGATCGAGCTCGGCGGGGACGAGGGCGCAGTGGGCGAGCTCGCCGCGCCAGTCCCAGGACGCCTTGACGGTGAGGCCCTCGTGGGTGAGCTTCACCTTCTTCTGGGAGGTGGTCTCCTCGGCCACCAGGTCGCCGTCGCGGTAGAGCCGGATGCCCCGTTTCGTACCGGCGCTGCCGGACGGCGCGGCCTCGACCTCGAGGCGGTGCCCGTCGTGGTCGAGTGTCCAGCGCCCCTGGTCGGTGCGGGCCATCGTGCGTTTCCCCCTGTCGCTGCCGCGATGCTGCGTCCGTTTCTTCCCCTCTGGTCTCCCACTCTGGCGGGTACGGCGGGCGGCGGGCATCGGACGAAGAGCCATAGCGGATAGACCAAAGTTGCACCGCGGCCGGAAAGAGGTCGGTTCCTGTCCTTGATGGGAGCCATACTGCGGGAATGAGCGGGACGTCGGGGCGGCTGCTGCGGCTGCTGTCGCTGCTGCAGGCGCGGCGGGGATGGAGCGGGCCGGAGCTGGCCGCGCGGCTGGGGGTGACGGTGCGCACGGTGCGCCGGGACGTCGAGCGGCTGCGCGAGCTGGGATATCCGGTGCACGCCGAGCTGGGGACGGCGGGCGGGTACCGGCTGGAGGCGGGGACGGCGATGCCGCCGCTGCTGCTGGACGACGACGAGGCGGTGGCGATCGCGCTGGGGCTGCGCGGCGCGGCCGCGGCCGGCGGGGTCGCGGGGATCGAGGAGTCGTCGGTGCGGGCGCTGGCGAAGCTGGAGCAGGCGCTGCCGGACCGGCTGCGGCGCCGGGTGGGCGCGCTGGGCGCGGCGACCACGCCGATCGGCGGGCCGCCCGCGGGTCCGGCGGTGGCGCCGGAGACGCTGGCGGTGCTGGCCGCGGCGTGCCGGGACCGCGAGCGGCTGCGGTTCGCCTACCGGGACAGGAGCGGGGCGAGCGGGCGCCGGCTGGTGGAGCCGTACGGGCTGGTGTCGGCGGGGCGGCGCTGGTACCTGGTGGCGTGGGACGCCGATCGCGGGGACTGGCGGACGTTCCGCGCCGACCGGCTGGAGGAGCCGTTCCCGACGGGGGTGCGGTCGGCGCCCCGGGAGGTGCCGGGCGGGGACGCGGCCGCGTTCGTGAAGCGGTCGCTGGCGGCGGGCCGGCCGGTGCGGCGGGCGGTGCTGACGGTGCACGCGCCGGCGGCGGTGCTGGCCGAGCGGTTCCGGGTGAGCGAGGTGGAGGTGGAGCCGGTGGACGAGCACACCTGCACGCTGCGCACCGCGGCCGACTCGCTGGAGTGGACGGCGCTGCGGATCGCGTACCTGGATCTGGAGTTCACGGTGCGGGAGCCGCCCGAGCTGGCCGCGCGGCTGCGCGAGCTGGGGGCGCGGCTGCTGCGGGCCGGCGGCGAGGATCCCGCGCGTACCTGACAGGAGGTGGCAGGTACGGGCGGCATGATGCGGGACGCAGGCGATCGAGAGCCGATCGATCGCCGTCGATACTGATGCGAGGAGTTCCCCCATGCCGGTAAACGCCGAGTTCACCGCCGTGACCATCGACTGCCCGGAGCCGCCGGTGCTGGCGGCCTTCTACCGCGAGCTGACGGGCGCGGAGATCACCTATGACACCGAGGAGGCGGCGGCGGTGCTGCTGCCGGGCGGCACGAACGTGTACTTCCAGAAGGCCGCCGGGCACCGGGCGCCGCGGTGGCCGGAGGAGGAGCACCCGCAGCAGTTCCACCTGGACTTCTATGTCGACGATCTGGACAAGGCCGAGGCGGCGGCGCGGGAGGCGGGCGCGGGCCGGCCGGAGTTCCAGCCGGGCGGGGAGCGCTGGCGGGTGCTGACCGACCCGGCGGGCCACCCGTTCTGCCTGTGCGTGCGCAGCCAGTAGGCCGAACCGGCTGTTTCAGCCGAGGCGGGGGCGGCGACCGGGCGGCGTCAGGCGGGGCGGTAGGGGGCCAGCAGCCGGTCCAGGTCCGTCAGCAGGACCGCGGCCAGGTCGCCGTCCCCGGCCAGGGCCCACAGGATCAGCGCGCCGTTGTAGGTGATCTGGACCGAGCGGGCCAGGGCGGCGGTGTCGGTGCCGGGGGCAAGATCGCCGTCGGCGGCGGCTCGCTCCAGCAGGGCGCCGATCTCGTCGGCGACCGTGCGGGCGTGCGCGGCGGCGTGCTCGCGGAACTCGGGGTCGGTCAGGTCGAGCTGGAGGAAGGCCAGGCCGTTGGCCATCTCCTCGGGGGTGCGGACGTTGCCGGCCATCCCGGCCAGTGCCGCCTTCAGGATCTCCAGCGGGGCGGCGTGCTCCTCGCGGGCGCGGTCGAAGTAGCCGCGGGCGCCGGGGCCGGAACGGCCGGCCAGCGCCAGGAGCAGGCCGCGCTTGGACCCGAAGCGCTGGACGAGGGTGGCGGGGGCCAGGCCCGCCTCCTGGGCGACGACGCCGAGGGTGAGGCGGCCGGGGCCGAGCCTGCCCAGGGCGCGGGCGGCGGCCTCCAGGATGGCCTCGTCGCTGGTGGTACGCGGGCGCGCCACGGTCCTCCCCTGTTCATGAACGGCTGTTCGGAAACAGTACCGCGCGCCGGGGGGCCGCCCGGCCCGTCCCGTTGAGATGATCTTCGTTGCGGACCGGCCCCCGGCCGCCCGCCGTACGCCACGCGTTCCCGGCGGAAAGCGTGGTTCCCCCCGAATGTGGCATGTGTTACAAACGGGGCTGTTACAGCCGGGCGCAAGGAGGCACCATGACTGTTACACGACGTCAGATCCTCGCCGGAGGCGGGGCGGTGGGCGCCGGCATCGCCTTCACCGGCCCGGTGGACGAGCTGTTCACCGGCGCCCCGGCGGCGGCGGAAGTGGGCGGCGAGGCCGGCTACGGGCCCCTGGTGCCGGACCCGGACGGCATCCTGGACCTGCCCCGCGGCTTCCGCTACCGGATCCTGTCGCGCGAGGGACGGCCGCTGCGCTCGGGCGAGGGGCCCGTCCCCAGCAACCACGACGGGATGGCCGCGTTCCCGGGCCGCGGCGGCCGCACCTGGCTGGTGCGCAACCACGAGAACCGGCCCGACGCCGAGCACCGCGTCCCCGCGGTCAAAGGACTGACCTACGACCCCGAGGGCAAGGGCGGCTGCACCGTCCTGGAGATCGACCACGACGGGCGGGTGTGCGCCGAACGGGTCGGCATCGCCGGCACGGCGGTCAACTGCGCGGGCGGCCCCACCCCCTGGAACACGTGGCTGACCTGCGAGGAGACCGAGGACAAGGCCGGCGTCAACGGCTACACCAAGGACCACGGGTACGTGTTCGAGGTCGGCACCGACCGGCGCCTGGACCCGGTGCCGCTGACGGCGATGGGGCGCTTCCAGCACGAGGCGGTGGCCATCGACCCGCGCGACGGGGTGGTGTACGAGACCGAGGACGCCTTCGAGAAGCCGTTCGGGCTGTTCTACCGGTTCCTGCCCCGCCGGCCCAAGGGCGGGGTGGGCAGCCTGCGCGCGGGCGGCCGGCTGGAGGCGATGCGGGTCCCGGGCGTGCCGGACCTGTCGGCCGTGCAGGAGCCGGGCACGACGTTCTCCAAGGTCCAGTGGCTGCGCGTGCCCGACCCGCTGGCGCGCGAGACGCCGATCCGCTTCCAGGACTTCGGGCCCGGCGGCGTCACCCACGGCCAGAAGCTGGAGGGCTGCTACTGGGGCGGCGACCGCGTCTACTTCGTCACCAGCTTCGCGCGCAGCGCCGAGGGGTCGCGCGCCGACCACTTCGGCCAGGTGTGGTCCTACGAGCCGCGCTCGGGCCGGCTGACGCTGGTGATCGTGTTCGGGCCGGGCACGGACGTGAGCAAGCCGGGCGAGTCGCCCGACAACATCGCGCTGGCCCCGCAGGGCGGGCTGATGGTGTGCGAGGACGGCGACGGCGCGCAGCACGTGTTCGGCGTCACCCGCGGCCGCCGGGTGTACCCGATGGCGCGCAACGCCCAGAACATCGGCACCCCGCAGGAGCCGGCGTGGGGCGAGTTCGCGGGGGTGACGTTCTCCCCGGACGGCCGCACGATGTTCGTCAACGTCTACGACCCGGGCACGACGTTCGCCGTCACCGGCCCCTGGCGCCGCCCCTAGATCGTTGATGGGTTATTGCTGAACCGGCCGCGAGCATGGTGAAGGGCGCCCAGGATCGGTGTGTGAAGACAGATCTAGACGCCCTTCTGATCGCACTCTACGTGCACCTGGACGACGATGT
>NZ_JBGNUR010000029.1:0-28226 GCF_041951345.1 Actinomadura sp. 21ATH
GTGCCAGCGCATCTGCGCCCTCAACGCCGCGATCTGGCACAACTGGCTCATCGACGCCCCGACCAAGCGATCACTGACCGCCTACGACCACTGACCGCGCCCTCAGCAACCCCCATCAACGATCTAGCCGGTCATTCGCCGCGGACCCGGCGGATCTCGTCGGGGTCGGCCTTCACGCCCGCGACCGGGTCACCCTCCCGGGTCCCGTCGCCGCCGTCCTCGGAGTCGTACCCCTCGGCGGCGCTGCCGGTGCCGCGGATGATGCGCTCCTGCGGGAGGCTCTCGTGGCCCGAGCTGGCGCCCGGCCCGCGGTCGGCCGGATCGGCGTCCCTGTTCTGCGGCTTCCTGGCCTCGGTCATCGTGATCGTGCCTCCTTTTCCGGGGGTTCCGCCGTCTCAGGACTCGCCGAAGCGGTGGACGGCGCGGTCGTTGGGGACGCAGTGCGTCATCTGCAGGTCGGTCACGTCGCGGCGCCCGTTCTTGCCGAGGTTGGCCAGCCGCTTGCGGTCCTCGTCGGTGAGGTCCTGGCTCGCCAGCGGCTTCAGGTGGGCGACGTCCTCGGGGCCGATCCCGAGGCCCTCCCCCACCCGCAGGCCCAGGTCGTCCTCGACCAGCAGGAAGTGCCACACCATCCGCTCCTGGATGGGGCGGTCGCACTGCGACAGCAGGTCGGTGAAGTTCTTCACCAGGTCGTCGCGCTCCCAGTCCTGCATGAGGCAGTACCGCTGGCCGGCCTGGAGGTAGTCGTTGGTGCGCGGGATCCGCTTGCGGGTGACCCGCCCCCGGATCTCCGGGCCCTGCTCGTCGTGCGTCGGGTACTGCCCCTCGCGGAGCCCGCCGGTGATGGACGGCTCGTAGTTGACGTGCGGGTTCTCGCCGCAGTCGTCGACGTGGTACGCCATCAGCCCGTCCCGCTGGTTGGTGCAGACCCGGGCGTTCTTGGCCTGGTTGACGGGCAGCTGCAGGTAGTTCGGCCCCACCCGGTAGCGCTGGGTGTCGCTGTAGGAGAACGTCCGCCCCACCAGCATCTTGTCGTCGGAGAAGTCGAGCCCGTCGACCAGCACGCCGGTGCCGAACGAGATCTGCTCGTTCTCCGTGAACGCGTTGGACACGTTGCGGTCGAGCACCATCCGGCCGACGGGACGGGCGGGGAACTCGTTCTCCGGCCAGGTCTTGGTGTCGTCGAGCGGGTCGAAGTCCAGCTCCGGGTGCTCCTCGTCGCTCATCATCTGGACGAGCAGCTCCCACTCGGGGTAGTCGCCGCGCTCGATCGCCTCGTACAGGTCCCTGGTGGCGTGCCCGAGGTCGCCGGCCTGCACGGCGGCGGCGTCCTCCTCGGTCATGCTCTTCACGCCCGCCTTGGGCATCCAGTGGTACTTGACCAGCACGGTGTCGCCCTGCTGGTTCACCCACTTGTAGGTGTTGACACCGAAGCCCTGCTGGTGCCGGTAGTCGGCGGGGATGCCGCGCGGGCTGAACAGGTTGACCAGCATGTGCATGCACTCGGGCGTCTGCGACATGAAGTCGAAGATGCGGTTGGGCTCCTGCCGGAACGTCACCGGGTCGGGCTTGAGCGCGTGGATGACGTCCGGGAACTTGATGGCGTCCCGGATGAAGAAGACGGCGAGGTTGTTGCCGACCAGGTCCCAGTTGCCGTCCTCGGTGTAGAACTTGACCGCGAAGCCGCGCGGGTCGCGGGCGGCCTCGGAGGAGTCCCGGCCGCCGATCACCGTGGAGAACCGGATCGCCAGCGGGGTGCGCTTGCCGCGCTCCTGGAACAGCTTGGCCCGGGTGTAGGCGGAGATCGGCTCGTCGCCCCAGGAGCCGTACGCCTCGAAGTAGCCGAACGCCACCGCGCCCCGCGCGTGCACGACCCGCTCGGGGATCCGCTCGCGGTCGAAGTGGCTGATCTTCTCAAGGAACTGGTAGTTCTCCAGCGTCGCCGGGCCGCGCGCGCCGACGGTGCGCTGGTTCTGGTTGTCGTAGACGGGGTGTCCCTGCCGGTTGGTCAGCACGGCCCGCTCGTCCCCGGGCTCGGGGCCCTTGCTCGAGACATCCGTCATGACGCTCTCCTCTCACGGCGATGGCTCTCGAACGCGGCCCCTACCCATTGCGGACAGACTCAAAGACCCATTCCGGCCGGTCCGGGTCAAGAATCCCTCAGCTTCCGGAACGGGCCCCGCGGATCATGTCCCGGACGCGGTCGGCGATGGCCACCGCCGGCCCGACCAGCATGTTCTTGGTCGCGCTCTCGGTGCCGGGGTGCGGGTGCGTGGGCGCGGTCGACTCGGCGGCCTTGACGGCGGCGGCCATGGCCCGGCGCTGGGACTCGTCGAACTCGTCGCCGAGCCGCTCGAACTCGTAGCGCTCCTCGGCCCGCGCGTGGGTGAGGACGTCGATCCGCAGCCGGTCGAGCTTCTCCGCGAACGACGGGTCGGCGGTGTCCATCCCGTCCAGCTCGGCGAGCATCTCCTTGGCCTCGCGCTCCTCGGCCAGCCGGTCGGCCACGATGCCCTCGCCGCCGGGCAGCCGGCGCCGCGCGACCGGGTGGACGATCTCCTCCTCGGCGGTCTCGTGCACGGCCAGCAGCCGCACCAGGTCCTGGAACGCGTCCTTGCGGGCCTGGCCGCTGGTGGACAGGACGAGGTCGAACAGGTCGCGGATCCGGCTGTGCTGCTCGCGCAGCAGGCCGATGACGTCGCCGGTGTCGGGGACCTGCGCCTGCGTGGTGGTCATGGGAACTCCCTCTCGTCGGTACGCACCGTGCGTACGGCGCAGCCCACCTACCCGGGGACGGCCGCGCCATGCCGGGGGCGTCCCACCGGAAGCGCAAAGGCGGGACGAAAATTCGGTGCCGCGAGTGAGGGAGGCCGACCGCCGGGTAGGGCGTGCCGCGCACACTTCATCTCCCTTCATCTCCGCGACGCGGGCCCGGGCGCGAACCGGCGGCCGGCCCGCCTCGGAAAGGCCGGCGAACATGTCGTTCAACCCGCTCGAGCACCGGGGCATCCCGCTCGACCGCCAGATCCGCAACTGGAGCGAGCTCAACGTGTCCCCCGTGGACCCCGACCGGTCCGACCCGTACACCAAGTGCCGCATCATCACGATGAACGGCATCGAGGTCGAGGCCATCATGTTCAGCCACCACTTCAACCGGGTCTGCCCGGACATGGAGGTCAAGCGGCGGCTCGCCGAGGTGCGCTACATCGAGCAGCAGCAGCAGAAGGCCGTGAACTGGCTGCTGCCCGGCCAGGCGTCGGTGCTGGAGACCACCATCGCCTACGAGCAGGTGGCCGTGGACCTGACCGGCTGGGTCGCGCGGATGGAGCCCGACCCGTACCTCAAGCAGGCGTACCAGTTCGGGGTCCTGGAGGACTTCGACCACCTGTACCGGTACGCCAACCTGTACGAGATGATCGAGCACCGCAAGGCCGAGAAGCTCATCGAGGACCTGACCGAGATCATCCCGGGCCGGCCCACGATCCGGCACCACCGCGACCCGGCCGACAACGTCCGCGAGCCGTACGACCGCAACAGCGCGGCGCCGATCTCCAAGCTGCACGCGCTGACGATCATGTCGGCCGAGCAGCAGACGATGAACTTCTACATGAACGTCGGCCCGATGTACATGGAGCCGATCGCCCGCCAGCTCTACCAGGAGATCGGCCTGGTCGAGGAGGAGCACGTCACCCACTACGAGTCGCTGGTGGACCCGGGCGAGACCTGGTGGGAGCGGCTGGTCAACCACGAGTACAACGAGTGCTACCTGTACCACTCGTTCATGGAGACCGAGTCCGACCCGGGCGTGAAGGCGATCTGGGAGCTGCACCTCAACATGGAGCTGGAGCACCTGCGGATCGCCTGCGACCTGATGCGCCGCCACGACGGCCGCGACCCGGAGAGCGTCCTGGCGCCCGAGCTGCCCAAGCCGGTCACGTTCGAGCCCAACAAGGAGTACGTCCGCGAGCTGCTGGCCACCCAGATCGACCTCACCACCCTGGGCGCCGGGTACGTCAGCGAGGCGCACGAGCGGTTCGAGAAGATGCAGCAGCAGATCAACGGCGACGAGAAGCCGCCGAGCGAGCGCGTCATCGACCAGCACCGCGAGATGTTCGGCGGCGAGTACCGGCTGTCCACCGACGGCCCGCACCCGGTCCCCGCCCTCCAGGAGACCCGCCGCTGACCGGTCAGCGGTCGGAGGCGGGCCAGACGTAGGGCAGGTCGGCGGGCACGCCGGGGAAGAGCGTGCCGTAGAAGTCCGGGTCCTTGCGGACCAGCGCCGAGCGGTGGCTGAGGTGCAGGGCCGGGTCGCCCAGCCAGGGCGGCAGGTCCCCCGCCTCGGCCAGCTCGCGCTGGTCGCGCACGCGCTCCACGCCCCGGGCCGCGCGCAGGTCGGTGCCCAGCGTGGCGGCGCAGGTGTCCCGGCGGCCCGCGTCCGTCCACTCCCGGCAGATCTCCAGGCCGTAGCGGACCAGCGCCTCCTCGTACCCGCGCCACATCAGCACCGCCGGATGGCGGCGCCAGCCGTACCCGGGGACGGTGAGCCCGCGCAGCACCTGGACGGCCTCCACCCGCTGCTTGCCGAGCCGCCGCCGGTCCAGGACGCGGGCCGTCGCGGCGAAGCCCTCGTACGGCAGGAACGTCTGCACCCGTCAGGGCTCCTGGTGGATGACCGCGTCCGCGGGACGGCGGACGCTCGCCGGCTCCGGGCCGGCGGGCGCGCCGAGCCGGAGCAGCGCCTGCGGGTACTGGCCGTTGCAGAATCGGGTGCGGATGAACTCGCGCAGCTCCGGCACCTCCAGCGGCTGGGTGTGGAACGCGGCGGCCAGGCCGTCCTCGGCGTGGGCGCGCAGCAGCACCCGCTGGAGCGCCTGCCCGGCCCGGACCCGGTCGAGCGGGGTGTCACCGGGCGTGGTGACCAGCACGACCAGCCCGGTCTCCGGCTCGTGCTCCGCGGGGGCGGGCATCCCCCAGCCGCGGCCGCGGGCGAACTCGCGCGGCGCGAACCCCTCCTGCGGCGGCTTCTCCGGGTACGCCTCCTCGTGGACGCCCTCGGGCCGGGCGCTGCCGGGCGGCGGTGCCCAGCGGGCCTCCTCGGCGACGTACGCGGCGTTCAGCCGCTGGACGTGCGCGGCGGCCTGGGTGAGCGCGCCCAGCGCGGCGGCGGTGTGCGCCTCCACGGCCTGGATCAGCCGGGCGCCCTCGCGCTCGGCCTCCGTCTTCAGCGCGGGCGGCAGGCCGCGGCCGGTGCCGGCGGCCCGGAAGGGGCCGCGGTGGGTGCGCCGCTCCCGCACGGCGCCGTACAGGCGGCGCGCGTCCTCGTTCGCCTCCGCGCGGCCGCCCAGGGTCACGTCGGCGACCAGGTTCGGCCGGTCGGGGTCGGGCAGCACGCGGACCTCCGGCTCGTACCCGAGGGCCAGCGCCGCCACCCGCAGCGTCAGCAGCGCCGCGCCGCAGCTGATCAGCATCTCCCGGCCCTCGGGGTCGGCGACGCCGAGCCGCCGGTCGGCGTCGGCGCGCAGGGTGATCCGCGGGCCGCTCAGGCCGAACGCCCACGGCTGGGTGTTGTGGACCGACGGCGCCCACAGCGCCGCCTCCGCCGCCTCGCGCGCGGCGTCCCGCGCGCCCTTCCGTTCCGTTGGCATGAGCCGCTCCGTTGCGGTGTCGGGGTCCCCGTAGGGCGTGGTCAGGAGGCGCGTTCCCAGCCGCGCTGGACGGGCCTCGATCCGAGCCGCTCGTCGCGGCTGCGGTAGACGATGTAGGGGCGGGTCAGGTAGCCGAGCGGCGCGGTGAGCATGTGCACCAGCCGGGTGAACGGCCAGACGCAGAACAGCGCCAGCGCGCTGAGCGCGTGCAGCCGGAACAGGATCGGCACCCCGCTCATCAGCTCCCCGTCGGGCTGGAGGTAGAAGATCGAGCGGAACCAGGGGGAGACGGTCCTGCGGTAGTCGTAGCCGCCCTCGAAGACGTTGGCCGCGACGGTGGCCGCCAGGCCGAGCACGATGGCCAGCGCCAGCATCGCGTACATGAGCTTGTCGTTGCGGGTGGTGGCGGAGAAGACGGGCCCCACCGTGCGGCGCCGGTAGATCAGGATCGCCAGGCCGCCGAGCGTGCAGGCGCCGGCGATGGTGCCGAGCACGACGGCCGCGACGTGGTACGCGTGCTCGCTGATTCCCACGTCCTCGGTGAGCCAGTCCGGGATCACCAGGCCGCCGACGTGCCCGAGGAAGACGACCAGGATCCCGAAGTGGAACAGCGGGCTGCCGATCCGCAGCAGCCGCCGCTCGTAGAGCTGCGACGACCGGGTCGTCCAGCCGAACTTGTCGTAGCGGTAGCGCCAGACGTGCCCGAGCACGAACACCAGGAGCGCGATGTACGGGAAGACGACCCACAGCAGCACATCGGTCACGTTCACGAGCGGACTCCCAGCCGGTCGGTCACGAACACGGGCCCGGGCCCGCCGGCGGCGTCCGCGCCGAACGGGGCGAGGCCGACCTCCTCCTCGGGCGGGCCCGCGGCGGCGAGGCGGGCGACGGCGTCGCGGTCGCGGCCGGCGAGCGGCGGCAGCGTCGCCGAGACCGCCTCCAGGACGGCCGCCCACGGCGAGTCCGCCTCGGCCAGCGCCAGCCGCAGCAGCTCCAGCCCGGCGCGGTGCTCCAGCAGCAGCCTGCGGCCCTCCCGCGGGTCGCCGGTCGCGGCGAACTCCAGCACCACGGCCAGGTGGTCGGGCAGCTCGGCGTCGTCCAGGCGCAGGCCCGCGGCGGCGTAGGCGTGCTTGAAGCGCAGCAGCGCCATGCCGCGCTTCCGGGTGTCGCCGTACGCGTAGTACGTCAGGTAGAGGCAGCCGCGCTTGCGGTGGTCGAACGTCGCCACGTAGCCGGCGGCGAGCTCGTCCTCGGGCGTGGCGTCCAGGTGGTCGAGGAAGCGGCCGAGCGGGCCGGCGACCGGCGGCGGCAGCCCGGCGACGGCGCGGCGCAGCAGCGGCCGCCGGTCCAGCAGCGCGGCGTCGGGGTAGCCCAGGAGCAGCGACGCGGCCTGCCACGCGGTGGCCAGCTCGGTGCCGTCGAGGGCGGTCGCCTTGCGGGGTCTTCTCATCGGCCGTCCTAGGGCTTCGGCTCGGTCTCGGCGGCGCCGGAGTCGGCGGGCGGGTTGCCGGGCCGCTCGGGGAACATCCCCGGCGGGGCGCCCTTGCCGTCCCAGTTGAGGAGGTTGACGCGCCGGTGCTTGTCGGCCGGGTCCACAGGGCTGTCGGCCGTCTGCCGCTGCTTGAGCATGTGGAAGTTCTCCACGGCGATCGGCGGGGCGGCGCCGGACCGCTCGCCGAACGGCCCGGAATCGATCATGCCGGGGCCGCCCTCGTAGTCCAGGCTGCACTCGGTCGCCAGCTCCTCCAGCTTGTGCGCCTGCTCGGCGTGCGCGGTGGGGATCACGTAGCGCTCGTCGTACTTGGCGAGCGCGAGCAGCCGGTACATGTCGTACATGGACTCGCCGGTCATGCCGACCCTGGCCGGGATGTCCTCGTCGGGCTCGCGGCCGAGGTTGATGTCGCGCATGTACGAGCGCATCGCCGCCAGCCTCCGCAGCACCGCGTCCACCGGCGCGGTGTCGCCCGCCGTGAACATCTGCGCGAGGTACTCGACCGGGATCCGCAGCGCCTCGATCGCGGCGAAGAGGTTGCCCGGGTTCTCGGCGTCGTGGCCGGTGTCGCGGACGACGTCGACGACCGGGGACAGCGGCGGGACGTACCAGACCATCGGCATCGTCCGGTACTCGGGATGCAGCGGCAGCGCGACCTTGTAGGTGTTGATGAGCGCGTACACCGGCGACCGCCGGGCGGCCTCGATCCAGTCGCGGGGGATCCCGTCCCGCTCGGCCGCCGCGGCGACCTCCGGGTCGTCCGGGTCGAGGATCAGCTCGCGCTGCGCCTCGTACAGGTCCGTGTCGTCGGGCACGGACGCGGCCTCCAGCACCCGGTCGGCGTCGTACAGGACGAGGCCGATGTACCGCAGCCGCCCCACGCACGTCTCCGAGCAGACGGTGGGGATGCCGACCTCGACGCGCGGGAAGCAGAACGTGCACTTCTCGGCCTTGCCGGTGCGGTGGTTGAAGTACACCTTCTTGTACGGGCACCCCGACACGCACATCCGCCAGCCGCGGCAGCGGTCCTGGTCGACCAGCACGATGCCGTCCTCGGTCCGCTTGTAGATGGCGCCGGACGGGCAGGACGCCGCGCAGCTGGGGTTGAGGCAGTGCTCGCAGATCCGCGGCAGGTAGAACATGAAGGTCTGGTCGAACTCGAACCTCACCTTCTCCGAGAGCTCGCCCAGCAGCACGTCCTCGTCGCCGTGGTCGGGGGCCCCGCCGAGGTCGTCGTCCCAGTTCGCCGACCAGGTGATCTTCATGTCCCGGCCCGACAGCAGCGACTTCGGCCGCGCGACCGGGGTGTGCTCCTGGAGCGGGGCGTCGGTGAGCGTCTCGTAGTCGTAGGTCCAGGGCTCGTAGTAGTCGTCGATGCCGGGCAGCTTCGGGTTGGCGAAGATCGTCGCCAGCTTGCGGATCCGGCCGCCGCCCTTCAGCGCCAGCCGGCCGCGCCGGTTGAGCGTCCAGCCGCCGCGCCACTTCTCCTGGTCCTCGTACCGGCGCGGGTACCCCTGCCCGGGACGCGTCTCGACGTTGTTGAACCAGACGTACTCGACACCGCCGCGGTTCGTCCACGCCTGCTTGCACGTCACCGAGCAGGTGTGGCAGCCGATGCACTTGTCGAGGTTCATGACCATGGCCATCTGCCCCATCACGCGCATGCTCAGTACGTCACCTCCTGGGAGCGGCGGCGGATCACGGTGACCTCGTCGCGCTGGTTGCCGGTGGGGCCGAGGTAGTTGAACGCGAACGACAGCTGCGCGTACCCGCCGATCAGATGGCTCGGCTTGATCAGCAGCCGGGTCAGCGAGTTGTGCATGCCGCCGCGGCGGCCGGTGGTCTCCGCCCGCGGCACGTCGATCAGCCGGTCCTGCGCGTGGTACATGTACGCGGTGCCCTCCGGCATCCGGTGCGAGACGATCGCCCGCGCGACCACGACGCCGTTGCGGTTGACCGCCTCGATCCAGTCGTTGTCGCGGACGCCGATCCTCGCCGCGTCCTCCTTGCTCAGCCAGATGGACGGGCCGCCGCGCGACAGCGACAGCATGAACAGGTTGTCCTGGTACTCGGAGTGGATGGACCACTTGTTGTGCGGGGTCAGGTACCGGACGGTGATGCCCAGCTCGCCCTCCTCGCCGGGGCGCGGCTCGCCGAACAGCCGGTGCATGTCCAGCGGCGGCCGGAACACCGGCAGCTGCTCTCCCAGCTCGGCCATCCAGTCGTGGTCGAGGAAGAAGTGCTGGCGGCCGGTCAGGGTGTGCCACGGCTTGAGCCGCTCGACGTTGATGGTGAACGGGGAGTAGCGCCGCCCGGAGCTCTCGGCGCCCGACCACTCCGGCGAGGTGAAGACCGGAGTGGGCCGGGCCTGGGTGTCGGCGAAGGTGATCCGGTCGTCGCCGTGGTCGGCGGCCAGGTCGGCGAGCCGGGTCCCGGTGCGCTCCTCGACGTTCCGGAAGCCCTCGACGGCGAGGCGCCCGTTGGTGGTGCCCGACAGCGCGAGGATGGTCTCGCAGGCGTGCACGTCGCGGACCAGCGAGGGCCGCCCGTCGGCCGGGCCGCCGCGGATCACGCCGTTCCTCTCGCGCAGGTACTCGACCTCGCGCGCCAGGTCGAAGCTCACCCCCTTGGTGGCGGCACCGAGCTTCTCGGCGAGCGGGCCGAGCGCCGCCATCCTCGCCGCGAGCGCCGGATAGTCCCGCTCGACGACGGTCAGCTTCGGCATCGTCCTCCCGGGGACGGGCTCGCACTCCCCCGCCGCCCAGTCGGCGACCCGGCCGTGCGGGGTGGCCATCTCGTCGGGGGTGTCGTGCAGCAGCGGCGCCGCGACGACGTCCTTGCGCACGCCCAGGTGCCTCTCGGCGAGCCGGCTGAACGCCCGCGCGATCGTCTGGAACGCGTCCCAGTCGGTACGGGTCTGCCACGGCGGCGCGATCGCCGGATTGAACGAGTGCACGAACGGGTGCATGTCGGTGGTGCTGAGGTCGTGCTTCTCGTACCAGGTCGCCGCCGGCAGCACGATGTCGGAGTAGATCGTGGTGCTGGTCATCCGGAAGTCCAGCGACAGCAGCAGGTCCAGCTTCCCGGCGGGCGCCTCGTCCCGCCACGTCACCTCGCGCGGCCGGGCCTCCGGGGGCGCCTCGGCGGCCCGGACGGAGGAGTCGGTGCCGAGCAGGTGCTTGAGGAAGTACTCGTTGCCCTTGGCGGACGAGCCGAGCAGGTTCGCCCGCCAGACCGTCAGGACGCGGGGGAAGTTCTCCGGGGCGTCGGGGTCCTCGCAGGCGAACCGCAGCCGTCCCGCCTTCAGCTCGTCCACCACGTGGGCGGCGGCGTCCTTGCCCGCCGCCTCGGCCTCGTCGGCCAGGTCGAGCGGGTTGCGGTCGAACGTCGGATACGACGGCATCCAGCCCAGCCGGGCGGCCTGCGCGATGACGTCGGCCGTGGACCGGCCCGCAAGCGATCCGCTCCCGGTCGCGGCGGCGAGCGTGTCCGCGCCGAACGGGTCGTACCGGAACTGGTCGGTGTGCAGGTACCAGAACGCGGTGCCGATCATCTGCCGCGGCGGCCGGGACCAGTCCAGCCCGCCCGCCAGCTGCGCCCAGCCGGTGACCGGCCGGCACTTCTCCTGCCCCACGTAGTGCGCCCAGCCGCCGCCGTTGACGCCCTGGCAGCCGGTCAGCGTGGTCAGCGCCAGGAACGCCCGGTAGATGGTGTCGGAGTGGAACCAGTGGTTGGTGCCCGCGCCCATCACGATCATCGACCGGCCGCCGGACTCCTCGGCGTTGGCGGCGAACTCGCGGCCGATCCGCTCCGCCGCCTGCGCCGGAACGCCGGTGAACGCCTCCTGCCAGGCCGGCGTGTACGGCTCGGACGCGTCGTCGTACCCCGACGGCCACGTGCCCGGCAGGCCCTCGCGGCGCACGCCGTACTGGGCGAGCATCAGGTCGTACACCGTGGTGACCAGGTGGCCGGCGACGCGCCGCACCGGGACGCCGCGGCGCAGCAGCCCCGGCGAGCCGTCGGCGGCGTCGAACCGCGCCAGCTCGACGGGCGCGCCCGGCTCGGGGCCGCCCTCCATCGACAGCAGCGGGTCGACCTCCCCCAGGTCCAGGTTCCACCGGCCCGCGCCCCGCTCCCCGTACCGGAAGCCCAGCGACCCGCCGGGCACGGCCGGGCGCCCGGTCGCGGCGTCCATCAGCACGGTCTTGAACGCGGCGTGCTCCGACTCCGCCTCGGCGCCGGGCAGGTCGGCGGCGGTGAGGAACTTGCCCGGAACGTAGCCGTCGCCGGCCGCGTTCGGCTCCAGCCGCACCAGGAACGGCAGGTCGGTGTACTTCTTGACGTACTCGGTGAAGTACGGCACCCGCCGCTCGGCGAAGAACTCCTTCAGCACGACGTGGCCCATCGCCATCGCCAGGGCGCCGTCGGTGCCCGGCTGCGCGGCCAGCCACTCGTCGGCGAACTTGACGTTGTCGGCGTAGTCGGGCGAGACCGCCACGACCTTCTGCCCCCGGTAGCGCGCCTCGGCCATCCAGTGCGCGTCCGGGGTGCGGGTCACCGGCAGGTTGGACCCCCACATGATCAGGTAGCCGGCGTCCCACCAGTCCCCCGACTCGGGCACGTCGGTCTGGTCGCCGAACACCTGCGGCGAGGCCACCGGCAGGTCCGCGTACCAGTCGTAGAACGACAGCATCGTCCCGCCCAGCAGCGACACGAACCGCGACCCGGCCGCGTGCGACACCATCGACATCGCCGGGATCGGCGAGAACCCGGCGACCCGGTCCGGCCCGTACCGCCGGACCGTGTGGACGTGGGCGGCGGCGATCATCTCGGCGGCCTCGTCCCAGGACGCGCGCACCAGCCCGCCGTGGCCGCGGGCCGCCTTGTAGCGCCGCGCCCGCTCCGGGTCGGACACGATCTCGGCCCACGCCTCGACCGGGTCGCCCGTCCTGGCCCTGGCCTCCCGGTACATGCCGAGCAGCACGCCGCGCACGTACGGGTAGCGGACGCGGGTCGGCGAGTAGGTGTACCAGGAGAACGCCGCGCCGCGCGGGCAGCCGCGCGGCTCGTACTCGGGCCGGTCCGGGCCCACCGACGGGTAGTCGGTCTGCTGCGCCTCCCAGGTGATGATGCCGTCCTTGACGTACACCTTCCACGAGCACGAGCCCGTGCAGTTCACCCCGTGCGTGGACCGCACCACCTTGTCGTGCGACCACCGGTCCCGGTAGAACGCGTCCGCCTGCCGGCCGCCCTTCCTGGTCATCGTGCGCAGGTCCGGCGACACCTCGGCCCGGGTGAAGAACCGGCGCGTGCCGACCAGCGCGTCGGCCAGCGGCCCGTCCAGCCCCGCGCCCATCAGGAGCCCCCGCCCCGGATGCGGGACGCCTGCCGCTCGTTCACCGCGTGCCGCACGCCCGTGAGGGTGAGGACCCCGGCCGCGCCCGCGACGACGCCGAGCGCCAGCAGCCCGACGGTGTAGCCGCCGAACGCCCCGTAGATCGACCCCATGATCAGCGGCGGCACGAAGCCGCCCAGCCCGCCGGCCGCGCCGACGATGCCGGTGACCGAGCCGACCTGGTTCGCCGGGGCCATCAGCGCCACCAGCGCGAACACGGCGCCGCTGCCGGCGCCCAGCGCGGCCGCCATCGCCAGGAACGCGATCGTCCCCAGCGGCATCAGCGGCGGCGCGAACGACTGCACCGCGGCCGCCACCACGACCGTGATCAGGCAGACCTCCATGACCGTCACGGCGCCGATCCGGTCCGACAGCCAGCCGCCGACCGGGCGCATCAGCACGGCCAGCAGCACGAAGCCCGCCATCCGGTTGCTCGCGTCGGTCGGCTCCAGGCCGTACTGCGACTTCAGGTAGGTGGGCAGGTAGACCGAGAACGCCACGTACCCGCCGAAGGCGACCGCGTACAGCGCCGACGCCTGCCACGTGACCGGCAGCCGCAGCACGGCGGCCATCCGCTCGGTCATCGGCCGGTCGGGGACGGTGCGGCCGGGCGCCTCGCGCAGCACCAGCCAGGCCGCCGCCGCGTACACCGCCAGCAGGACGGCGGTCACCACGAACGGCGCCGCCATGCCCGCGGAGTCCACCATCGGCACCGTGGTCAGCGCGCCGATCGCGGTGCCGCCCATGCCGGCGCCGAACACGCCGGTGGCGAACCCGCGGCGCTCCGGCGGGTACCAGGCGTTCACGAACGGCACCCCGACCGCGAACGCCGTGCCGCCGATCCCGAGGAAGAACCCGCCGATCAGCAGCGCGGCGAGGGAGGAGTGCCCCAGCAGCCCGATGTAGAGGACGGGGACGATGGTCGCCGCCGACACCAGCGGGAACATGACCCGCCCGCCGTACCGGTCGGTCAGCGCCCCGACCGGGATCCGGCCCAGCGAGCCGACCACGACCGGCACCGCCACCAGCAGCGCCTGCTCGAACGAGCCGAGCCGCAGGTCCTCCTGGAAGCGGGGCCCCAGCGGGCTGAGCAGCGCCCACGCCCAGAAGTTGATCGCGAAGCCCAGCGTGGCCATCGCCAGCATCACCGCCGGCCGCCCGCCCGCCCCCCGTTCCGCGCCGCCCGCCTTGGGGGCCGCCCGCGAACTGCCCATCCCGCACCTTCCGCTCGTACCGGCGGTAGCAATACCTCACGGCATTGCCAGATGTGCGGGCGCCTAATCACCATGTTGATCAAACGTCCGGCACGGGTCCCGATCCTCATGGAACGGCCCCGTGCCGGGTAGGGACCTTCGTCCCCTCCCCAAGGACCCCAGGTCCCGGGGGTCAGACGCCGTGCTCGGCCTCCAGTTCGGCGAGCAGCCTGCCCTGGCCGGCCAGCAGGTCGGTGAGGATGCGGCGGGCCGCGCCCATCAGCTCCCCCACGTCCCCGCCGGCCAGCTCGTACATCACCGTCGACCCTTCGCGGCGCGCGGTCACGATCCCCGCCCGGCGCAGCACTGCCAGCTGCTGGGACAGGTTGGATGCCTCCACCTCGATCGCGGCCAGCAACTCGCGAACCGGCTTCGGCCCCTCGCACAGCAGTTCCAGGACGCTGATCCGCACCGGATGCCCCAGCGTCTTGAACAGCTCGGCCTTCGCCTGGGTCAGCTGAACCTGCACGGTCAGCGCTCGGTCCCGCCCTCGGCGCGCTCGGCGGCGTCGTCGGCCGCCGGCCCGGTGTCGCCCGCGCCGGCGGAGACCCCCGCGCCCACGCCCATCTCGCGGCGCAGCCGCTCCAGGTCGGTGCCCCCGCCGCTGTACTTCAGCTTGCGCGCGACCTTCGTCTGCTTGGCCTTCGCCCGACCTCGTCCCACGTCGCTCCGACCTCCCTCGACGACAACTTCACTCATTGAAGAATTTATCAAGTGAACAGAGCAGCCGGTCACCGAACCCCAAAAGAAGGTCCGGGCGCGTCGCCGATCACTTCGCGGCGTCACGTCTCCATCGCGCGGGGTAGCGGCCCCGCGCGACCGAGGAAGGGAGCTGGCGGGCGGCGGCCGGCGGCCGGAACGATCCGCGCCCTGGACGGCCGGCTGGTCACCGTGGGCCTCCTGCCCCGCAACATCCGCTGGGCGCTCCCGCACGTCTGGCGCACGCACCGGCCCGCCGAATGGTCCCCGGAACCCCGCCGGGCCTTCTCACGTCGGAGTCACCGGCGATAACGTACGGTATCCGTGAAACGGGGGGAATGACGGCTGTGACCGGACAGGGCCAGGGCGAGCAGGGGGCCGCGACCCCGCCGCCGGACGTGATCGCCGCGATCGAGCATGCCCTGTCCGCGGCGGCGCTCGCCTGGAACCGCGCCGACCAGGGCCTGGAGGAGCACGTCTCGCCGGTCCAGCTGCGGGCGGTGGAGGCGCTGGCCCGGTACGGGGAGGTCAACCTGCGCGGGCTGGCCGCCGAGCTGGACGTGATCCCGTCCTCGGCCAGCCGGCTGTGCGACCGGCTGGAGGCGGCCGGGCTGCTGATCAGGGAGCACGCGCGGGCGGACCGCCGGGAGATCGTGCTGCGGCTGAGCCCGCGCGGCGAGGAGCTGTACGCCGCGCTCACCCGGCGGCGCCGCGCGGTGGTCGCGGACGCGCTGGCCCGGATGTCCCCCGGCTCCCGCGCGCGGCTGCTGGACAGCCTCCAGGAGTTCGGCCGGGCGGTGGCGCCCGGCGAGATCGCCGCGCCCGGCGAGCGGCAGCGCCGCCGGGCCTGAACCGGCCGCCGAGTCGAGCCCGCACCAGCCCTGAACCGGTCCTGATGCACACCTGAGCCAGGTGTGGCCAGTTCGCCGCGCGTCGACGTATTTGCCATGTGACAAGTTTTTTGCCACGCTTCCTCCGGAACGCGCGGGCGGCCCCCTCCTGGCCGGCCTTCCGGACACGGTCACGGCCCCGGTCCCGCCGCGACGGAAGGCTCGATGAACGTTCATGGAAGCGGGGCGCGCCGCCCCGAACTGGTGGAGCGCGCCCTGCGCGGTACGCCCGCGCACTCGCTGCCCGAGGCCCTGGCCACGGCGGTCGGCGAGCTGTTCCCGGCGGCCGGCCCGGCCCGGATCCTGCTGGCCGACTACAACCTGCGCGCGCTGCTCCCCGCCGACCGTGCGCTGCCCGGCGACCCCGAACGCGAGGCCGTGAGCGTCCACGGCACCGCGGCCGGCCGCGCGTTCGCCGCGCTGGCGCCGGTCCTGGACCCCGGCTCCCCGCAGGTGCTGTACGTCCCGGTGACGGCGCGGGGGGAGCGGCTCGGCGTGCTGGCCGTCCCGCTCACCGGCCCGTCCGGGGAGGCCGACCGCGCCGAGCTGGCCGAGATCGGACGGCTCACCGGCGAGGCGCTGGCCGTCGCCTGGAACCACACCGACCGCTACGAGCGCGCCCGCCGGCACCGCCGGCTGTCGCTGGCGGCCGAACTGCAGTGGCAGCTGCTGCCGGGCCAGGGCTGCGCGGGCGCCGAGTTCAGCCTGGCCGGGCATCTGGAGCCGGCGTACTCGATCGGCGGGGACGGCTACGACTGGTCCAGCGAGCCCGACCACCTCGCGCTGACCGTGATCAACGGCGCCGGCACCGGCATCCGGGCCGCGCTGCTGACCTCCCTCACGCTCGGCGCGCTGCGCAACGCCCGCCGCTCGGGCGCCGAGCTGTCCGAGCAGGTCAGCCTGGCGGGCGACGTCGTCTACGGCCGGCACGGCGGGACCGAGTTCACCGAGACGCTGGTGATGCGGATCGAGCTGGCCTCCGGCCTGGTCTCGGTGATCGACGCGGGGTCGCCGCGGATCCTGCGGATGCGCGGCTCGCAGGTCACTCCGATCGAGCTGGAACGGCAGCTGCCGCCCGGCATGTTCGCCGACACCGAGTACCACCCGGAGTACTTCCGCCTGCGGCCCGGCGACCGGCTCGTCATCGTCAGCGACGGCGTCTTCGGCGGCGACGGGGACGGGGACGGAGGCGGCGGGGGCGCCGCGGCGTTCCCGGTCGACCGGGCGGTCCGCCGCACCCGGCTGCTGCCCGCCCCCGAGGTACCGCCGTCGATCATCGCGGCGCTGGTCGAGCACCGCCGCGGCCGCGACCTCACCGACGACGCCGTGGTGGTCTGCCTCGACTGGAACGGCGCGGCTACCCGTACGGGCGGCGGCGCAGATCCCGCAGGACCTGGTCGATGACCGCGTGCCGCTCGGTGGACGGGTAGGCCGGCCCGCCCGGAACGATCCGGAGCCGGAACCCGCCCCCGGCGGTCTCCTCCCAGCTCCGCGCGTCGGCCCGGCCGGCCGCCGGGTCGCGCTCGCCGACGATCGCGGTGACCGGGCAGCGCACCGGTCCCGAGCCCGCCGGGGCCGGGCTCCCGGAGACGAACAGGCGGACCGGCCCGTGGCCCGCCTCCTCCAGCTCGCGGGCCGCCGCGTGCGCGACGGCGGCGCCGAAGCCGTGCCCGAACAGCGCGTACGGGGCGGGGACCCGCTCGCCGACCAGTTCGCGCAGCGCGGCCGCCAGCCGGCCCGGGTCGTCCGCGCCGTCGGCGTACTGGATCGCCCGCACCTCGATGTCGTCGGGCAGCAGCCCCGGCCAGAACCGGTAGAACGCGGCCGACTCGCCCGCGGGCGGCAGCGCGACCAGGCGGAGCGCGGCCCCCGGCCGCGGCCGGTGCACGCGCGTCCAGAGGTGATCGTTCACCTTCCCCTTCCTCCCCCCCGTCAATTTAGGTAAGGCTAACCTAAGCACCTGAAGAGTTCGTCATACTTCCAGGTAAAACCTCCGGCCGGAGGCGCCCGGGTCCGGTTCCGGCCAGCTTGTGGATCTTGACGGCGGGCTCTGCGACCGTGGACGGGAACGTGGCCCGGGCCGCGCCCGGGAGAGCGGGGGTCCTCGCGCATGCGCCTGCTGCTCGCGCCGGCACTGGCGGCCTGCCTCGGCGCGGCCGGGTGCGGGAGCGGCGGCGGCTCGTCCATCCTCGCCAAGGACACGCTGGTGGCCGGCGTGCGGCCGGACCTGCCCGGCCTCGGCGTGCGGCGGCCGGACGGCGGGTTCGAGGGGCTGGACGTGGACGTCGCCCGGTACGTGGCGGCCGACATGGGCAAGCGCGTGCGGTTCGTGTCCGCGCCGGCGGCCGACCGGGAGCGGATGCTGCGCGAGGGCGGCGCCGACCTGGTGCTGACGTTCTGGGTCGAGCCGGAATGGCAGACCCGGCTCGCGTTCGCGGGGCCGTACTACCTGTCGTACCAGGACATCCTCGTGCGATCGGGCGAGAAGCGGGTGAACCACGTCCGCGACCTCAAGGGCCGCCGGCTGTGCGCCGTGACCGGCGCGGGGGCGGCCGAGCAGGTGATCAAGGAGCGGCAGGTGGCCGCCGTGCCGGTGCCCGCCCGCGACTACGACGCGTGCCTGGCCATGCTCAGGGACGGCCGGGTCGACGCGATCACCACCAACGACACCATCCTGGCCGGGCTCAGGATGCGCGCGCCCGGCGAGTTCCGCCTGGTGAACGCCCGATTCGGCGAGCGGCGCACCGGCATCGGCATGCGGATGGGCGACCCCGGCGGCTGCGAGGCACTCAACAAGGCCATCACGCGCATGTACCAGGACGGCACGATGGCCCGGCTGATGCGCAAATGGTTCGGAGAGTCGGGGCTGGATCTCTCGGCCGTGGCGGTGCCGCAGTTCGAGGGCTGCCTCTGACCGGCCTCCCCGCAGGATCTCCACATTTCCCCGGCGCGACGGCCACACCGCACCGGTTGAGTGGTCCCAGCGGCGCGCGCGACCGCGCGGGCCCGCCAGCGACAGGGAGGCCGGCATGGAGACCAGGGTCCGCGAGAGCGCGTTCGGCGGCTGGCTGCGCGGTTTCGAGCAGGAGGCCGCGGCGCGGGCCGCGGCCGGGGACCCCGACTGGGCGCGCGGCGCCCGGCTGGACCCGAGCGTCGTGCGCAGCCTGCAGCGCTTCCAGGTCGGCGAGAACGGCGACGGCGCGTTCCTGATCGACAAGGCGAGGCGGTCCGGGGACCCCGAGTACGCGGCGGCAGTGCGACTGTTCGTCGCCGAGGAGCAGAACCACGCCCGGCTGCTCGGCCTCCTGCTGGAGGCGGCGGGCGCCCCCACGATCGGCGCGCACTGGAGCGACTCGGTGTTCGTGCTGGCGCGCCGCGCGATGGGGCTGCGGCTGGAGTTGCTCGTGCTGATGGTCGCCGAGGTGGTGGCGGTCGCGTACTACCAGGCCCTGTACGAGGGCACCGCCGACCCGCTGACGGCGGAGGTGGCCCGCCGGCTCGTCGAGGACGAGCGGCGGCACGTCCCGTTCCACTGCATGCGGCTGCGCGAGGGGATCGGCCGGCCGGCGCGGGCGGCGATGATCGCGTTCTGGCGGGTGCTGGTCGCCGGCGGCGCGGTGGTCGTCGCCGCCGGCCACGGCCGCGCCCTGCGCCGGCTGGGCCGGGGCAGGGCTCGGTTCCTGCTCGACGTGCGGGCGGCGGCGCACGCCGCCGCGGCGGACATGCGCGGCCGGGAGGCGCCGGCGGGGCGTCAGTAGTCCTCGGGGCCGCGCAGGGTGGCCTCGGCACCGCCGTCCACGTAGATGACCTGCCCGGCCATGTGGGTGTTGCCGGGGCTCACCAGCCAGCGCAGCGCCTCCGCGATCACCTCGGGGCCGGCGTGGCCGTTCAGCGGCATCGGGACGGCCTCGTTCATCACCTTGACCATCGCCGGGTCCTCGAACAGCGGGGCGGTCATCGGGGTCAGCACCACGCCGGGCGCGACCGCGTTCAGCGGGATGCCCGCCCCCGCCCACTCCGGCGAGACCGCGGCGGCGCGCATCCAGCGCGCCAGCGCCGACTTGGACGACGGGTAGAGGAGGCCGCCGTGGTGCCGGGCCACGGCCTCCTCGGCGAGCCGTACCGCCTCGGCCTCGGTGCCCTCCAGGCAGGCGGCCACCACCGCCGGGTCCAGCGGCTGCGTGCCCGCGATGGAGCCCACCACGGCCGCGCGCGGCGCGGGCGCCGCGGCGAGCGCCGGGCGCAGGCCCTCCAGGAGGCCGACCACGCCGTAGTAGTTGACCTTGACGGCGATCGGGTCGGGCGCGGAGACGCCGGCGCAGGCGACGACGGCGTCCAGCCGGCCGCCGGCCGCGTCCAGCACGCCGCGCACGGCCGCCTCGCGGCCCTCGGGGACCGACAGGTCGGCGGTGACCTCGGTGTTCTTGAGATCGACGCCGATCACCCGGTCCCCGCCGGACCGCAGCGTCTCCGCCAGGGCCGCGCCGATGCCGGAGGCCGCGCCGCTCACCGCGATGATGCGAGTCATGCGGCACACGGTAACGGCGGCCGCCCCGCCCAAGATCGACGCTCCCGGTCAGTGGGAGCGTTCACGCCGGGCTGCTAACTCCGGGCGGCCGAAACCACCCGCCGCTTAGTAGCCCTGGGGCCCCGCGGGCACGCACGATGGCGACCACCCCGACGAAATGAGGTTGAGCATGCGGCCGATGCGCGCGCGGCTCGCGGTGGCGGCGCTGGTCCCGGCACTGGCCCTGGCCACCGCCTGCGGAGGCGACGGCGGCGGAGGCGAGGCTCCGCCGGCCCAGCCGCCGGCGGCGTCCACCACCGGCGGCGGTTCGCAGGCGGCGCCCTCGCCCGCTCCCGAGAGCGGGGACGGCGGCCGCACGGCGCCGCCGACGACGAGGCCGACCAAGGTCTACAACGCGTTCGCCCAGTGCATGCGCCGGCACGGGGTGAACGTTCCCGACGCGGGATCGGGGCAGACGCCGCCGCCCGAGCAGGACCCCGTGAAGGCCCAGCGCGCGCTGAAGGCGTGCGCGAAGCTGCTGGCCAGCGCGAGCCCCGGCTCCGGCTGAGAGGCGCGTCAGGCCGGGGTGCGGCGCTCGGCCCGGTGCTCCGGGGGCGGGACGCCGCGCCCCGAGCGCGGCGGCGGGGAGCCCGCCCTCAGCAGCAGCTCGTCCAGCAGGAGCAGCCACTGCGGGCCGACGCGGTCGAGGTGGAACGCGCGGGACGACACCAGCGCCCGCTCCCCCAGCCGGTCCCGCAGGCCGCGGTCCTCGATCACCCGGAGCAGCGCGGCGGTGAGGCCGGCCACGTCCTCCGGCGGCACCAGCAGCCCGTCCTCCTCGTGCCGGATCATCTCGCCGGGGCCCGTGGGGCAGTCGAAGGCCACCACCGGCAGCCCCTTGCCCATCGCCTCCAGGATCACCATCGGCATGCCCTCGTAGCGCGAGGGCAGCACGTACACCGAGGCGCGCTCCATCTCCCCCGGCAGGTCGGCCGTGCGGGCGCGCAGCACGACCCGGTCCTCCAGCCCGCGGTCGGCGATCGTCTTCAGCAGCCGGTCCCGCTTGGGCCCGCCCCCGAAGATCACCAGCTTCCAGTCCGGATGAGCGGCGGCCACCGGCTCGTACGCCTTCAGCAGCAGGTCGAAGCCCTTCTGCCGGGTGAGGCGCCCGGCCGCCAGCACGACCCGGTTCTCGCGGGCGGACGGGCCGCCGGGCATTTCCGGCACCGCGTTGGGGATCCGGACGATCCGGGTCCGGGACCCGGCGAGCTCGTTCCGGAAGTCGGCCAGGGACCGCTCGGTCAGCACCGAGAGCGCGGTCAGCCGGCGGTACGAGCGGCGGATCTCGCGGCGCAGGCCGGGCCGGTACGAGCCCAGGTTCATGTGGTCCTGCCCGATCGTGACCACGCCGCGCGGCGCGATCTCGGCGGCGAGCAGGTTCAGCGACGGCCGGGTGCCGATCAGCACGTCCGGCGGGTCGGCGAGCAGCGCCCGCAGCAGCCGCAGGTCGGTCCAGAGGTTCATGCCCTTGAACGTGGAGTCGTCCACCGGCGTCAGCACGCTCGGCAGCCGCGCGAGCCGCCGGGCCAGGCGCCCGGTCGGCGGCGCGGTCGCGTCGTCGGCGTCCCGTACCCGGACGCCGGGCGGGAACGGGAAGAATGGCGCCGCGCGGTGCCGGACCACGCTGAGGATCTCGACGTCGTGCTCGCGCGCGAGGTGGCCGCTGAGGTTGAGGACGGTGCGGATGGTCCCGCCGGCCCCGTAGGCGTGCTGCAGCAGGATGGTCACCCGCGGGCGGCGGCGGCGCGGCGGCGGGCGCCGGGCCGCGGCCGCCGCGCGGACGACCGCGAGCACGGCCGCGCGCCCGGCCCGGTGCAGCCGCAGCTTCGCCAGCCGCTTGATCCTCCTTGGCCGCAGCCGCCTGCGCCACGGCCGCCGCCCGTTCCGGGCACGCCTGTCTCCCGGTGCGTCCGCCATCGGTTCCCCACTCTTTCAGGAAGGCTCCCTATCTCCACCTTCTGCCCCGATAGGGGCGGTTACAACGGGGAGATCGGGCCCGATCCGGCCGCCGCGCGCCGGGTCAGCCGGTGGTCAGCCGGTGGTCACCGGGCGGTCGAGCGCGCCGCCCTTGACCCAGCGGTCCCAGGGCATCTGGTAGTAGCTCCAGCCGTTGTTCCAGTCCAGCCCGCGCTTGCTGCCGGTGATGACCACCACGTCACCGCGGTAGGACCAGTTGTAGAACCACTTGGCCGCGGCGGGCGGGGAGTTCAGGCAGCCGTGGCTGACGTTCTGCCGGCCCTGGGCCCAGACGGTGGCGGCCATCGCGTGCACGTACTCGCCGCTGTTGGAGATCCGCACCGCCCACGGGATGACCTCCTTGTAGCCGCCGTTCTTCTTGTCCTTCGGGTCGACGCCCATCCACTCCGACGTCATGATCGCCGGATTCTCCTTGCCCATGGTCAGGTGGACGCCGCTGGTGGTGAGGAACGTGTCGACGCCGTTGACCACCCGGCCGCCCTTGCCGGCGCTGATCGGCCAGCTCTTGACCTTCACGCCGTTCTGCTTGGCGACCAGCCGCTTGGTCCTGGTGCTGGCGGTGACGATGTGCGAGTCGCCGATGCTGAAGCGGCGGGTGACGTCGTTCACGCCGTAGCTGCGGGCGCTCGCGCGCACCCCGCTGAGCTTGGCGGTGAGCGTGACCTGCTGGTTGGGCTGCCAGTACTCGCCGTTCCTGGTCCGGAAGATCACCTGGGTGCTGCTCGGCCAGAACCAGGCGCCGGTGGCCGGCTTGGTCGACTTCACCCGCAGCGCGCGCTCGACCGCCTTCTTGTCCTGCACCGGCCGGTTGAAGGTGACCATGATCGGCATGCCGACGCCGACCTTCTCGCCCGCGGTGGGGGTGATGTCGGTGACGGCGAGCGGCTGCGCGGTCCGCTGGGTGGTGAACGTGCTGTTGACCGTGGTCGTCTTGCCCTGCGGGCTCTTGGCGGTCGCGGTCACCTGGTACTGCGAGCCCGGCCGCAGCGTCCGCGACTTCCACGCCGTCTTGTCCGGCGAGAGGGTACCCTCGACGGGCCTGCCCTTGCGGGTGACGGAGACCTGCTCGATGACACCGCCGCCGACGGTGACCGTGACGCCGGTGTCGGGCCGGGCCTTGGCCGCGCCGTTCCCGGGCGAGACGGTGACCTGGGGCGCCCCGGCCTGTCCCTTGCCGCCGACCGTGACCCCGTCGCCGTCGTCCCCGCCGGCGCAGGCCGTGGTCAGGAGCAGCACGGCCCCCGTCACTCCCGCGCCCGCACGAACCCCTGCGGATAGCCTCCGCTGCACCGTTGACCTCCCGAACCCCGCCGATAACAGTGCGACATTAGCGACAAAAGTTCGTGACCATACGTTGACCCGGAGTTTTGCCCGGCGCCGAGATCAAAGCGTTGCAAGCGGTCCCGCGGCGCCCGGTGCGGGGCGCCGCGGGAGGCGGGCTCAGGAGAGGGCGCTGCCCTTCTTCCAGCTGGCGAACGACAGCTGCCAGTAGCCCCAGCCGTTGTTCCACTCGACCTCGCGGTCGCTGCCGGTCAGCTCCAGGATGTCGCCGCGCTGCATGATGTCGTAGTACCACTTGGCGTTGGCCGGGCTGAGGTTCAGGCAGCCGTGGCTGACGTTGGCGCTGCCCTGCACGCCGACCGTGGAGGCCATCGCGTGGGTGTACTCGCCGCTGTTGGAGAAGCGCACACCGTGGTTGACCACGGTCTTGTAGTAGCCCGGGTCGCCCGGCTTGCGGCCCGGCGACACCATCGTCACCGGGTTCTCCTTGCCCATGGTCAGGTGGATCCCGCTGGTGGTGGTGTACTCGCGGGTGGTGCCGTTGCCGGCGCTGAACGGGATCCGGCGCAGCTTCTTGCCGTCGCGGGTCACCGTCATGTGGTGCTTGGAGATGTTCCCCTTGGTGACCTGGGCGGCGCCGATGGTGATCGTCTCGTTGATGTCCTTGGCGCCGTACACCCCCGCCCCCGCGTTGATCCCGGCGAGCTTGGCGTTGAAGCCGACCTTCTGGTGCGGCTGCCAGTACGTCGCGGTGCGGTAGATGACCTGCGTGGAGTCGATCCAGCGCCAGGCGCCCTCCACCGGCTTCTCCGGCGTGACCTGCAGCGCCCGCTCGACCGCGGCCCGGTCGGTCACCGCCCGGTTGAAGCGGACGATGATCGGCATGCCGATGCCGACCTTCTCCCCCTCGACGTTGGGGGTCACGTCCAGCACCGAGAGCGTCTTGGCGGGCTTCAGGGTGGTGAACTGGCTCGTCGCGGTCGCCGTCTTGCCGTCGTGGCTCGACTGGGCCGTGACGGTGTAGGAGGTGCCCGGGGTCAGCGTGCGGTCGGACTTCCAGCTCTTCTTGTCACCGGACATCTTCCCGGTGATCGTGGCGCCCTGGCCCTGGACGGTGACGTTCTGCAGGGTGCCCTCGGCGACCCGCACCTCGATCGGCCCGTCGGGCTTGACCGACTTGGTGCCGTGCGCGGGGGTGATCGTCGCCGTCTTCGACTCCCCCGACGCCAGCGCGCCCTGCTCGTCGCCACCGCCGCCGCAGCCCGCGGCGGTGAGGACCAGGACGACCCCGGCGCCGCCGCTCACCACAAGCCCGAAACGACCCTTAAGTCCCACTGATGCTCCCAAAACCCCTGGTTTACCCCGTGCGCTCTGAATCTATCTGACTTGGTGTGACGGCAGGTAAGCCGGAAAAGTTTCCTTGATCGCACCCAAATCTCGCCGGAGTCCGAAACCCGCGGGACGGACAGCACGAAACCGGACTTTCTACGCCGCGGCGGGCTCGCCGTTCACGTGCCGGAGGCAGCGCCGGAACCCCACCACCGACACCGCCGCGGCACCGGCGCCCAGCAGGGCCACCACGGAGGTGCGCACCCACAGGAACGTGCCGATCGACTCGTTCAGCAGCATGTAGAGGCTGAACACCGCGTTGGCCAGGAAGACCATCGACCACAGCAGCGAGATGCGCAGGA
Organism: Actinomadura sp. 21ATH; assembly: GCF_041951345.1. Taxonomy (NCBI): domain Bacteria; kingdom Bacillati; phylum Actinomycetota; class Actinomycetes; order Streptosporangiales; family Thermomonosporaceae; genus Actinomadura; species Actinomadura sp. 21ATH. Next base: position 24,891 of record NZ_JBGNUR010000029.1, read on the forward strand.
AGAACTGGCGGACCCGCTCGTGCCGGAGGAACGCCTCGGGCATCGGCACCATGTCGGTGGCCATCTTCTGCGCCAGCGGCCGCCCGAGCGGCACCGAGGCGAGGAACGCCACGCTCACCATGAGCGTGCCCAGCGTCGGCTGGAGGAAGTAGACGACCGGGCTGCCGGTGTAGGCGGCGAGGACGGCCCGCACGGTGACGCCCACCGCGGCCAGCATGAGCATCGCCGGGACGCCGTGGCCGCGCACGTACCGCCAGACGATCCCGCCGTACACCCAGGTGACGGCCGCGACCAGCGCGCCGTTCAGACCGAGCAGCGCGAACGCCGCGTAGAAGACCGCCACCGGGGCGATCACGCCCTCGATGAACCGCGGCAGCGCGTGCCGCAGCATCGCGGTCAGCCGCGGCAGCTCGAAACCCGGGTGCGGGACGCGATTCATGGGCGGGGGTTCTCCAGAGCGGGGAGCGGGGGTCCGCTCCAAGGTACGTGATGATCGGACGGCGGGGGCGAAAGCGGTCTCATCGCTTGGTTCGGGCGGCGGGGGCGGAAAGTGCGGCCCGGGACCGCAACCGGCCACCGCCGGACCCGCGGGGCTACCCCTCGGGCGGGGCGGGCTGGACCTCGCCGGCCGCCGCGTACAGGGCGCGCAGGGTCACCGCCACCGAGGGCCTGCGGACGCTCGCGGCGCGCGTCACCGCGTACACCTCGCGGGCCAGGGTGCTGTCGGGGATGCGCCGCACCGCCACGTCCTGGTCGCCGGCGGCCAGCGCCAGGGCGGGGATCGCGGTGATGCCGATGCCGCGGGCCACCAGGCTCAGGATCGTGTGCAGGCCCTCGAACTCCCACGGCACGGCCCGCGCGCCGCCCACGGAGTCCAGCAGGCGCTCGACCGCCTGGCGGGACGGCTCGCCGGGCGGGGCGGCCATCCACGGCTCCTCCCGGAGCCGCTCCAGCTCCACCGGCCGGGCCGGGTCGGCCATGGGGTGCGCGGCGGGCACCGCCAGCACGAGCGGGTCGCGCCGCAGGTGGAAGAACTTCAGGGCCGCGGGGGCCTGGGCGGGGAGCCGGCCGGTCCAGTCGTCGACGAGGGCGATGTCGACCTCGCCGCTCTGCACCTGGCGCATGCCCTCCCCGATGCGGGTCTGGCGCAGCACGAAGGTCAGCTCCGGGTGGTCGCGGAGGCTGTGCGCCAGCGCGGGGGCGAACGCCACCGCCGCGGTGGGGAAGGCGGTGACGACCACCCGGCCCGACGGGGTGCCCGCCTGGGTGGACAGCTCGGTCTCGGCCGCCTCGACCAGGACGAGGATCTCCTCGGCGCGCTCGGCCAGGCGGCGCCCGGCGTCGGTCAGCTCGGCGCTGCGGGCCGTCCGGTCCAGCAGCGCGACCCGTGCCTCGCGCTCCAGCGCGGCCAGCTGCTGCGAGACCGCCGAGGGGGTGTACCCGAGGGACGCGGCGGTCGCGGCGATGCTGCCGCGGCGGGCGAACTCGGCCAGCAGGCGCAGGCGGCGTAGCTCCAGCATCACATCATCTTACGGTCGCCATCGATGAGACTCGCTGGTGATGATGCTCGTGGTGGGTAAGGATGCAAGGGAGCCCGGCCGGCCGCTCACGGGGATCCGCCCCTTGTCCAGGGGTTTCTTCCTTTACACGACAACCTTCTCGTCATGCCTGGAGTCAGCCATGCCTGCCCTCGATCCGTCCGCACGGCCGGTCCCGCTCTCGCCCACCCTTGCGATCAACGAGGCCATCGCGCGCAGAAGACGCGAGGGCCGGCGGGTGCTGCCGCTCGGCTTCGGCGAGGCCGGCATCCCGATCCACCCGGCCCTCACCCGCGAGCTCGCCGCGGCCGCGGACCAGGGCGCCTACGGCCCGGTCGCGGGCTCGGCGGCCCTGCGCGCCGCCGCCGCCGGCTACTGGTACCGCCGCGGCCTGGCCACCGATCCCGACCTGGTGGTGTCCGGCCCGGGCAGCAAGCCGCTGCTGTACGCGCTGATGATGGCGGTCGGGGGCGAGATCGCCGTCCCGGCGCCGAGCTGGGTGTCGTACGCGGCGCAGGCGACGCTGACCGGCGCCGGGTCCGTGCCGATCGCGACCCCGCCCGGCGAGGGCGGCGTGCCCAACCCCGCCCTGCTCGCCGACGCCGTGGTCCGCGCCCGCGCCCAGGGCCGCACGATCCGCGCCGTGGTGGTGACGCTGCCCGACAACCCCACCGGGACGCTGGCCTCGGCCGCCACCGTGCGGCGGCTGTGCGCGGTCGCCCGCGAGCACGACCTGGTGATCATCTCGGACGAGATCTACCGCGATCTGGTGCACGACCCGTCCCGCACGGTCACGAGCCCGGCCGAGTACGCGCCGGAGCGGACCGTGGTGACGACCGCGCTGAGCAAGAGCCTGGCGGCCGGCGGGTGGCGGATCGGGGTCGCGCGGCTGCCGGACGCCCCGTTCGGCCACGAGCTGCGCGCCCGGCTGCTGGGGATCGCGAGCGAGCTGTGGTCCAGCGCCCCGGCCCCGATGCAGCACGCGGCCGCGTACGCGTTCGGGGAGCCGGCGGAGCTGGTGGAGCACGTCGACCGCTCCCGCCGGCTGCACGCGGCGGTCACCGCGGCGGTGGCGGACCGGTTCGCCGCGGCGGGCGCCCGGGTGGCGGCGCCCGAGGCGGCCTTCTACACCTACCCGGACCTGGACCCGTTCCGCGACCACCTGCGCGAGGCGCACGGCGTCCGGACGGGCGCGGAGCTGACCGAACTGCTGCTGGAACGCTACGGGGTCGGCGTGCTGCCGGCCGCCGCGTTCGGCGAGCCCGAGCGGGCGCTGCGCGTGCGGGTGGCCACGAGCCTGCTGTACGGGGACACCGACGAGCGGCGGCTGGCCGCGCTGGCGGCCCCCGACCCGGCGGCGCTGCCCTGGATCGCCGCGGGGCTCGACCGGATCGACGAGGTCCTCGACGATCTGAAGGCCGCTTCCGGTCACGCCCTGGAGCCGGCCATGGCCGGCTGACCGGCGCGCACGGTCCCGCCGCGGCGCGGCGCCGCCCCCGGTCCGCGGCGGGACCGGGGGCGGCGCGCCCTCGCGGGAACGGGCCCGGAGCGGGCCCGGAACGCGGGAAAAGGCGGAGGGTAAGGGATTCGAACCCCTATGAGTGTCACCTCAACGACAGTTTTCGAAACTGCTGCCTTCCCGTTCGGCCAACCCTCCTCGCCGCGGGCGGAGCCGTAGCCGGGAATCGAACCCGGTTCGCCAGATTGGAAGTCTGGTGCCTCACCTGAAAGGCCTCTACGGCACGGCCCGGCATTCGCGCCGGGCCCGTTCCGGTCCGCGCCGCGCGCCCCCCCCCCC
>NZ_JBGNUR010000029.1:28236-62898 GCF_041951345.1 Actinomadura sp. 21ATH
GGGGGTGGGGGGGGGGGGGGGCCCGGCCGGTGGACCCGCAGGGACTCGAACCCTGATCGTCTGCGTGCAAAACAGAAGTGTTGCCTTTACACCACAAGCCCGCTGGTTCCGTCGCAGGGGCGGTAGGAGTCGAACCTACTTTTCGCTGGTTTTGGAGACCAGCCGCCTAACCGGTGGCTCACCCCTCTGCGCTTTCGTTCTCTTCGATGCACATAAGGATGCGCGGGTTCAAGATCGGTGGCAAAGTGTTTTTCCGGCCCGGACCCGTCCCGGTCCGGGCCGGACGCCCCGCCGGACCGGCGGCCGGGCGGCGATCCTCCTGGTCACAGCGCCGCGGTCGGCGGATTCGGGGTGGTGTAGGGTCCAACGTCGCACGGGGTGAACGGCTTGTGGCGAGCGGGCGCCGGGTAACGCGCGTCCCGCCGCGCCTCCCCGTGATAGACCCAGATCAGTGCGTCGTCACCTACGTGATGGATGTGGAAGAAGGCTAGGGGGCCTGCCCGCCATGAGGCATGCACAGGACGGGGCTGCCGCGGCGATGAACGCCGTTTCCCGGGTTCTCGTCGCCCGGGGCAGGAACGAGCCCCAGGAGCTGGAGAACCCGGACGTGGGCTGGGGCCAGCGCGCCCGCGACGGCGTGTGGGTCCCGACCAAGGACGGCCAGCGGATCCACATCGGGATCGACGTCACGGCCGCCGACACGGTCGGGCAGATCCTGCGGCCGGCGCTGCGGGTCTTCGTGGGCGTGGACGTCGACACCGACATCGTCGCGCAGACCACCACCGGCGGTGTGCGGCTGCTGACGGTGATCCACGGGCCGGACGCGCCGACCGAGTTCCGCTTCCCGCTGTCGCTGGCCGACGGGCTGGCGCTGGAGGCCATGCCGTCGGGCGGGTACGACGTCGTCCACCTGCGGTACGGCGCCACCGTCGGCCGGCTCTACAACCCGTGGGCGTGCGACTCGATGTACCGGCAGGTGAAGGCCGACTACTCGCTGGCCGGGCAGGTCGTGACGATGCGCGTCCAGCACGAGGGCTCCTACTACCCGGTGGTCGCCGACCCGCACTACTCGCGCTGACCCCGGCCGGCGCCGGCCGGCTCCGGCATAGGGTGAGAGCCCCCGGAACCGGCCCGCCGGCGCCGCGGGGCCCGGCCGCCCCGGTCCCAGTCTGGAGTCATCGTGATCTTCACTCATGACACCGAGCACGCGCTCGCCATCGTCGTCGACCTGATCAACACCGCGCCGGAGGCGGCCGGGACCGAGGGGCTCGGCGGCACGGACGAGCTGCGCGCGTTCCTGGACCGGCACCGCTTCAGCGACGTGCGCGAGGTGACCGGGCGGGACCTGGCGGAGTTCCGCGAGCTGCGGGAGCGGTTCCGGGCGGTGTTCGGGGCCGCGGGCGCGGGCACCGCCGGCGCGGTCCGGCTGGTCAACGAGATCATCGGCGCGGTGCGGGCCACCCCGCGGCTGACCGACCACGACGGGTACGACTGGCACGTCCACTTCCACGCCCCGGGCGCGCCGATGAGCGAGCACCTGGCGGCCGACTGCGGGATGGCGCTGGCGTACGTGGTGGCGGCGGGCGAGCTGGACCGGCTGCGCACGTGCGAGGCCCCGGACTGCTCGCGGGTGCTGGTCGACCTGTCCCGCAACCGCTGCCGCCGCTACTGCGACAGCCGCACCTGCGGCAACCGCATGCACGTCGCGGCGTACCGGGCCCGCCGCAGGGAGGCCGAGGCCGAGGGGGCCCGCTGAGCCGCGCCCGCGGCGGGTCAGCGGGCGAGGGCGGACACGGCGGCCAGCGCGCGGCGGGCGCCGGCCACGTCGTGGACGCGGAACACCCGGGCGCCCAGCCAGGCGGAGACGCCGAGCACGGCCATCGTGCCGACGCCGCGCTTCTCGACGGGCTGGCCGAGGGTCTCGCCGATGAAGTCCTTGTTCGACACCGCCACCAGGACCGGCCAGCCGGTGCCGGACAGCTCCGCCAGCCGGCGGGTGATCTCCAGCGAGTGCCGGGTGTTCTTGCCGAAGTCGTGCGCGGGGTCGATGAGGATCGCGTCCCGCCGCACGCCGAGCGCGGCGGCGCGCTCGGCCTCGGCGACCACGTGCTCGAGCACGTCGGCCACGACGTCCCGGTAGCCGGTCCGGTGCGGGCGGGTGCGCGGGTCCAGGCCGCCGGCGTGCGCGCAGACCAGGCCGATGCCGTGCGCGGCGGCGACCTCGGCCAGCCGCGGGTCCGGGCCGCCCCAGGTGTCGTTGAGCAGGTCGGCCCCGGCGGCGGCGACCGCCTCGCCCACCTCGGCCCGCCAGGTGTCCACGCTGATCACGGTCCGCGGGTGCCGCTCCCGGACGGCGGCGACCAGGTCGACCACCCGGCGCAGCTCCTCGCTCACGTCGACCTCGTCGCCCGGGCCCGCCTTGACCCCGCCGATGTCGACGATGTCGGCGCCCTCCTCGACGGCCCGGCCGACGGCCGCGAGGGCGGCGTCGAAGCCGTAGGTGGCGCCCCGGTCGAAGAACGAGTCGGGCGTGCGGTTCACCACCGCCATGATCGCGTACCGGCCGAGCGCGCGGCCGTTCAGCCGCAGCGGGACGGCTCCGGGGTCGGCGGGCGGCATTCGGGCACCTCGGCAGGGTCGCGGGGCGGGCCTTGACGATCACACGGTGGCACATCGCGGCCGCGCCCGCCACGCCGCCCCCGGCGCCCGGTGAACTCGAAACAAATTCGGTTTTAACCCCGCCCTCCCTCGTCACCCCGCACACGGGCTCGCTAACCTCGTTCCACACTCACCGCGAGGAAGGACCCCGCGGTGGCCCCTCGTCCGACTTGTCGTCTGACCAACTGCCATGGAGGATCCGCTGTCCAGGCGAGCGCTCATCACCGGAATCACCGGGCAGGATGGCTCGTACCTCGCCCAGCACCTGCTCGAACAGGGCTATGAGGTCTGGGGCCTGGTACGCGGGCAGGCGAACCCGCACGTGTCGCGGCTGCGCAAGCACATCGGCGACGTCCAGATCACCACCGGCGACCTGCTCGACCAGGGCAGCCTGATCTCGGCGGTGGAGCGGGTCCAGCCGGACGAGGTCTACAACCTCGGCGCCATCTCCTACGTGCCCATGTCGTGGCAGCAGGCCGAGCTGACGGCCGAGGTGACCGGCATGGGCGTGCTGCGGACGCTGGAGGCCATCCGGGTGGTGTCGGGCATCAGCCCGTCCCGCACCCCCGGCCGCGAGCAGATCCGCTTCTACCAGGCGTCCTCGTCGGAGATGTTCGGCATGGTCCGCGAGACGCCGCAGAACGAGAAGACGCCGTTCCATCCGCGCAGCCCGTACGGCGTGGCCAAGACCTACGGGCACTACATCACGCAGAACTACCGCGAGTCGTACGGGATGTTCGCGGTCAGCGGGATCCTGTTCAACCACGAGTCGCCGCGCCGCGGGGCCGAGTTCGTGACCCGCAAGGTGACGCTGGGGGCGGCCCGGATCAAGCTGGGGCTGGCCACCGAGCTGCGGCTGGGCAACCTGGACGCCCGGCGCGACTGGGGGTTCGCCGGCGACTACGCGCGCGCGATGCGGATGATGCTGGCGCAGGACTCCCCCGAGGACTACGTGATCGGCACCGGCGTGACGCAGTCGGTGCGGGACCTGGTGGAGTTCGCGTTCGGCTCGGTGGGGCTGAACTGGGAGGACCACGTCGTCCTCGACGCCAAGTACACCCGCCCGGCCGAGGTCGACCTGCTGTGCGCGGACCCGAAGAAGGCCCGCACGCAGCTGGGCTGGGAGCCCGCGGTCACCTTCGAGGAGCTGGTGACGATGATGGTCGAGTCGGACCTGCGGCTGCTGTCGGAGTCGGCCCGGCCGGAGGACGAGCCGTTCAGCCCGGACCACTGGTGATCCTCGGCCGCCGCCGTGCGACCATGGCCCACATGGGGACCTGTGAACATGTGAAGGAGCTGCCGGACGCCGATCCGGCGCCGCGGACGCCCGAGGGCTGCGAGGAGTGCCTCCGGGACGGGACGCGCTGGGTGCACCTGCGGCTCTGCCTGACGTGCGGGCACGTCGGCTGCTGCGACTCCTCGGCCGGCAGGCACGCCAGCGGCCACTACGGCGAGACCGGGCACCCGGTGGCGCGCTCGTTCGAGCCGGGCGAGGACTGGCGCTGGTGCTTCGCCGATGAGCTGATCGTCTAGTGGCCGGGGTCCGGCTGGCCACCGCCCCCGGCCGCTGGATCCTGCTGGCGACGGTGCTGGGCTCCAGCGTGGCGTCCCTGGACGCCACGGTGGTGAACGTGGCACTGCCCCGGCTGGCCCGCGAGCTGGACGCCGGCATGGCCGGCCTGCAGTGGACGGTGAACGCCTACACGCTCACGCTCGCCGGGTTCATCCTGCTCGGCGGCTCGCTCGGGGACCGGTTCGGGCGCCGCCGGATCTTCGTGATCGGGGTGGTGTGGTTCGCGCTGGCGTCGCTGCTGTGCGGCGCCGCGCAGGACATCGAGACGCTGGTGGCGGCGCGGGCCTTCCAGGGGGTGGGCGGCGCGCTGCTGGCGCCCGGCTCCCTGGCGATCATCCAGGCGTCGTTCGCGGGCGACGACCGGCCGCGCGCGGTGGGCGTGTGGTCGGGGTTCGGCGGGGTGGCCGGCGCGATCGGGCCGTTCGCCGGCGGCTGGCTGGTCGAGGCGGCGGGCTGGCGCTGGGTGTTCCTGCTCAACCTGCCGCTGGCCGCGCTGGTCGTCGTGGTGGCGCTGCGGCACGTGCCCGAGAGCGTCGACCCCGAGGCGCGCGGCCGCTTCGACATCCTGGGGGCGGTGCTGGCCGCGGTGGCGCTCGCCGGGACGACCTACGCGCTCACCGAGGCGCCGGAGGCCACCGCGTCCATGGCGGTCGTGGGCGCCGCGGCCGCGCTGGGGCTGGCGGCGGCCGTGGCGTTCGTGTGGGTGGAGCGCGCCCGCGGCCGGGGCCGCGGGCTCCTGGCCCGGCGCGGCGGGGACGGGGAGCGCGGAGAGCGCAAGGGGCGCGAGGTCCCGCGGCCGATGCTGCCGCTGGACGTCTTCGCCTCCCGGGAGTTCTCGGCCGTCAACGTGGTGACCTTCGTGGTCTACGGCGGGATGGGCGTGATGTTCTTCCTGCTCGTGCTCAATCTGCAGGTGGTGTCGGGCTTCTCGGCGATCGCCGCCGGGACGGCGCTGCTGCCGGTGACCGTGCTGATGCTGCTGCTGTCGTCGCGGGCGGGCGCGCTCGCCCAGCGGATCGGCCCCAAGCGGCCGATGGCGGCCGGGCTGCTGGTCGCGGCGGCCGGGATGCTGCTGATCGGCCGGATCGGGGCGGACGCCTCGTACGCGCGGGACGTGCTCCCGGCGGTGACGGTGTTCGGGCTGGGGCTGTCGGCGGTGGTGGCGCCGCTGACGGCGACCGTGCTGGCGAGCGCGGACGTGCGGCACGCCGGGGTGGCCAGCGGGGTCAACAACGCGGTCGCGCGGGCGGCCGGCCTGCTGGCGGTGGCCGCGATCCCGCCCCTGACGGGGCTGACCGGCGACGCGTACGACAACGCGGCGGTGTTCTCCGACGGGTTCCGGACCGCGATGCCGCTGTGCGCGGCGCTGCTGGCGGCGGGTGCGGTGCTGACGTTCCTCACGGTGGGCGACGACGTGCTGCGCGCCGCGCCGGAGGAGACGGAGCCGCAGTGCAAGACCCACTGCGCCGTCGGCGCGCCGCCGCTGGAGCCGGACCGGAGTCAGGCATCGGCCCCGCCGGCGGCCGGTGCCGGTCCCGGCGCCTCCTCCGCGAGGTAGCCGTGCAGCAGGCCCGCGCCTTCGAGCATGGCGCGGGCCTGCCCGTTCAGCGCGTCCCGGCGCCGCGCCACGGCCTCCCGCAGCGCGCCGGTGCTGCCCGCCCGCCGCAGGTCGTCGAGGATCGGCCGGATCTGGGCCAGCGGGTAGCGGCCGGCCCGCAGCATGCTGATCATCTGCGCGTCCCGGACGTCGGCGGGGCCGAAGCCGCGGTAGCCGGTGACCGGGTCGCGGCGGGGCGTGATCAGCCCGGCGGCCTCCCAGACCCGCAGGGCGGAGGTGCGCACGCCGAGGCGGGCCGCCGCCTCGCCGATGCGCAGCACGGACCGGGAGGAGGGCGCGGGCTCGGGCTCGCTCCCGGCGACCGCCTCCAGCGCCTCGCGGGTCGCCTCCAGCGCGAGCCGCTGCTCGTGCAGCCCGGCGTGGGCGGCGTCCACGAGGGCCAGCGCGGCCGGGACGTCGCCGGCGTGCACGGCCTGCATGATCTCGCGCGCGGCGGGCCAGCCGTACCCGCGGGCGAGGGCGCGGTAGGTCAGCAGGGCGTGCCGGTGCGCGGCGCCGAACCTGCGGTAGCCGGCCGGTGTCCGCGGCGCGGGGGGCAGCACGCCCGAGTCGGCGTAGTTGCGGATCTGCTGGGCCGAGACGCCCGCGATCCGCGCCAGGTCGATCGGGCGGAGCCGCTCCGCCGCCGCCTCCTCGTTCCGCACCCGCCCGGCCCCTTCCTGCCGCCTTCATCGTCCATTTGAAGGTTAGCGGAACAGTAGACCAGCAATGGCCCGCAGCCTGGCGGCAAAGCCTCAACAAGCAGCTTCAATGAGAAACTTGAAGGCATGGAGACAGAGGCGGGAAACGTCATCGAGGCCCGCGGCCTGCGGATGCGGTACGGCCGGACCGAGGTGCTGCGGGGTGTGGACCTCCGCCTGCGGCGCGGCGAGGTCCTGGTGCTGCTCGGGCCGAACGGGGCGGGCAAGTCCACGACGATCGAGATCCTGGAGGGCTTCCGGCGCCGCTCGGGCGGGGACGTCCGGGTGCTGGGCGTCGACCCGGACGAGGGCGGCGAGGCGTGGCGGGCGCGGCTGGGCATCGTGCTGCAGTCCTGGCGCGACCACGGCAGGTGGCACGTCCGGGAGCTGCTCGCGCACCTCGGCCGGTACTACGCGCCGTACGGCACCCCGGATCGGCCCCGGCCGTACGGCACCGACGAGCTGCTCGCCCTCGTCGGGCTGGAGGGCAGGGCGGACGCGGTGGTCGGCCGGCTCTCGGGCGGGCAGCGGCGCCGGCTGGACGTGGCCATCGGCCTGGCCGGCCGGCCGGACCTGCTGTTCCTCGACGAGCCGACGGCCGGCTTCGATCCGCGGGCCCGGCGCGAGTTCCACGGGCTGGTGAACCGGCTGGCGGAGCTGGAGGACACGTCCGTCCTGCTGACCACCCACGATCTGGACGAGGCCGAGCGGCTCGCCGACCGGATCCTGGTGCTGGCCGGCGGGCGGATCGTGGCCGGCGGGACGCCGGCCGAGCTGCGCGCCCGGGTCGCCGGGGAGGCGGAGGTGCGCTACACGCTGGACGGCGAGCCGCACGCCGGCTCTGCCGCCGACGCCACCGGGTTCGTCCGGGAGCTGTTCCGGCGGCACGGCGACGCGGTCGGCGACCTGGAGGTGCGGCGGCCGAGCCTGGAGGACGTCTACATGGCGCTCGTGCGCGAGGCCGGGCACGGCGGGACGGGCGACGCGGCGGACGGCACGGAGACCGGCCGGGACCACGAGGACCACGAGGACCACAAGAAACACGAGGACCACGAGAACGGGGAGGTGGCGGCGTGAACGCGGGCACGGCGGCCCTGGGGGCGGGCCTGGAGCGCGGCCGGATCGAGCTGCGGCAGTCCCTGACCAGCGTCCAGGAGCTCTGGAACGTGCTGTTCTTCCCCGCCGTCGCGCTGGCGGTGATGTTCCTGCTGCGGGACGGCACCGTACCGGGCACCGGGTTCTCCCTCGGGTCGCAGGCGATCCCGGGGATCCTGGGCCTGAGCATCGTGCTCAGCGCGATGATGGGCCTGGCGATCACGCTGACCATGGACCGCGAGGACGGCACGCTGCTGCGCGCCAAGGCCACCCCGCACGGGATGGCCGGCTACGTCACCGGCCGGCTGACCGCGCGGGCCGGGACGGCGGTGGCCGTGCTGCTGCTCCTGCTGGTTCCGGCGGCGGCGCTGTTCGACGGCCTGCGGCTGGGCGAGGCGGCGTCCTGGGCCACGCTGGCGTGGGTGACGGCGCTCGGGCTGGCGGCCGTGCTGCCGCTGGGCGTGATCGCGGGCGCGCTGGCCGGCGGCCCGCAGGCGCTGGGCGCGGTGATGCTGCCGATGATGGCGCTGACCGCGGTGTCGGGGGTGTTCTACCCGATCGGCGAGTTCCCGGGCTGGCTGCAGGGGGTGGCGCAGGGGTTCCCGCTCTACTGGCTGGGGCTCGGGCTGCGTTCGGCGCTGCTGCCGGACGCGCTGGCGGCGGCCGAGATCGGCGGGTCCTGGCGGCAGGCGGAGGCGGCCGGGGTGCTCGGGCTGTGGGCGGTGGCCGGCATCGCGCTGGCGCCGCTGGTGCTGCGCCGGGCGGCGCGGCGGGAGTCGGGGTCGGCGGTCGCCGCCCGCAAGGAGAAGGCGCTGCGCCGGGGCGTGTGACGCGGCGGCGGCCCCCGGTGGACGCGGCGGGCGAGGCCGGGCGCGCGGCGCCCGGCTTTTCCCTGGTCCGATTCCGGCTATGTCGAGGACCCGAACGGTTCGTTGGCATACGGTCAGGGCATGAATCTGCGGCAGCTGCGCTATGTCGTGGCCACCGCCGACCACGGCACCATGACGTCGGCGGCTCAGGCGCTCTACGTCGCACAGCCCGCCCTGTCGCGGGCCGTCCGGGAGCTGGAGCGCGAGCTGGGCGTGGAGCTGTTCGCCCGGTCCGGGCGGGGCGTCATGCTCACCCCGGTCGGCGAGCAGGTGGTCCGGCAGGCCCGGGTCGCGCTGGACGCGGTCGACGCCATCGAGGGGCTGTCGGTCGCGCGGGCCAACGGCCGCGGCGCGGAGCTGCGCATCGCCACCACGGCGTCGCTGGAGCCGGAGCTGACCGGGCGGCTGATCCCCCGCTTCGCGCGCGACCAGCCCGCGGTCCGGGTCCGGGTCGTCCGCTGCCCGGGCCGCGAGTCGGTGGCCGCCGCGCTGCGCTCGGGCCGCGCCGAGCTGGCGGTCACGGACCTGCCGGTGCCCGGCGACCTGGCGGCCCACCCGTTCGAGCAGCGCGAGGTGGTGCTGATCTCGCCGCCGGCGCTGCGCCTCCGCGAGCCGGTGCCGCTGACCGCGCTGGACGGCATGCGGCTGGTGCTGCCCGCCAAGGGCAGCGCCCGCCGCGCCGAGATCGACGCGATGCTCAACCGGATCGGCGCCCGGCCGGTGCCCGCGGTCGAGTCCGACGAGCGCGGCTCCTGGCTGGGCTGGGTACGCGCCGGCATGGGCTCGCTGCTGTGGTACCGCAACCAGCTCGACGACACCGAGGGGCTGGCGGTCCGCTCGTTCATGCCGCCGATCACCCGGCTGATCGGGCTGGTGCACGCGCACCGCCCGCTGGCGCCGGTGGCGCGCGACTTCCTGGCCTTCGCGAAGGAGACGTCCCGCGATCGTGCATGATCTGTGGGGTGGAGGCTACTCACGCCCTTTGGCTGCTGGCGGTACCGATGAGCGCGCTCGCGGTCGCGGCGCTCTCCCGGCGGGCGGGGGTGTCGGCGCCGCTGGCGCTCGTGCTCGCCGGGCTGCTGGTCACGTTCGTTCCCGGGGTCCCCGAGTTCGAGCTGGACCCCGAGTTCGTGCTGTTCTTCTTCCTGCCGCCGCTGCTGTTCTCGGCCGCGTGGGAGAGCTCGTACCTGAACCTGCGTGAGAACACCCGCACGATCGGGCTGCTGTCGATCGGGCTGGTGCTGTTCACGACGCTGGCCGTCGGCTACACCGCGCACCTGCTGATCCCCGGCCTGCCGCTGGCGGCGGCGTTCGCGCTCGGCGCGATCGTGGCGCCGCCGGACGCGGTGGCCGCGGTGAGCGTGGCGCGGCGGCTGGGGCTGCCGCGCCGGGTGGTGACGATCCTGGTCGGGGAGAGCCTGTTCAACGACGCCACGGCGCTGACCGCGTTCCGGGTCGCGGTGGCCGCCGTCGCGGGCGCGGGCTTCACCCTCGCGGACGGCACCGTCCGGTTCCTGTTCGCGGCGCTCGGCGGCGTCGCGGTGGGGCTGCTGCTCGGGCCGCCGCTGCACTGGCTGCGGTCGCGGCTGCGGGACCCGCTGGTGGAGAACACGGTGGTGCTGCTGGCGCCGTTCGCCGCGTACCTGATCGCCGAGGCGATGCACGCCTCCGGGGTGATCGCGGTGGTGATCAGCGGGCTCTACCTGGGCGACCGCTTCGCCGAGTCGCCCGCGGTGACCCGGCTGATCGGGCACTCGTTCTGGAAGGTGCTGATCTTCCTGCTGGAGTCGGTGGTCTTCCTGCTGATCGGCCTCCAGCTGCCGCTCGTCCTGGAGGGCCTGGCCCCGTACGGCCCGCTGGAGCTGGCGTGGTGGGCGGTGGCGGTGTTCGCCGTCGTGGTGCTGGCCCGCTTCCTGTGGGTGTTCCCGGCCTCGCACCTGGCGCGGTGGGGCTCGCCGGCCGCGCGGGACCGGGAGGCCGACATCGGCTGGCGCGGCCGCGCCGCCATCTCGTGGGCGGGGATGCGCGGCGTGGTGTCGCTGGCGGCGGCGTTCGCGATCCCGCTGACCGGCTCCGGGGACGAGGAGTTCCCGGGCCGCTCGCTGATCCTGTTCCTCACCTTCACCACCGTGCTGGCCACGCTGCTGGTGCAGGGCATGACGTTCCCGCTGCTGATCCGGAGGCTGGGGATCGGCAGCGAGCGGGAGCGGTACGTCGACACCGTCGCCGAGGCGGGCGCGCAGCACGCCGCCGCGGACGCGGCGCTGCGCCGGCTGGAGGAGCTGGCCGGCGCTGAAGCGGAGCCGCCGGACGAGGAGGTGATGGAGCGGCTGCGCCAGCTGGCCGAGCACCGCCGGCTCCAGGCGTGGGAGCGGCTGGGCGGCGGGACGGGACCGGCGGGCGCGGAGGTGCCCACGGCCACGTACCGGCGGCTGCGGCTGGAGATGCTGGCCGCCGAGCGCAGGACGTTCGTGCGGATGCGCGACGAGCGCCGCATCGACGACGAGGTGCTGGAGAGGGTGCTGCGCGAGCTCGACCTGGAGGAGGCGGCGCTCAGCCGCGGCTGACCGCCGGCCGGTGCTCCGCGCCGTGCCGCAGGTCGCGCGGGGAGAGGCCGAACCGGCGGCGGAAGGCGGTGCTGAGCGCGCTGGCGGAGGAGAAGCCGGACAGGTGCGCCACCTCCGTGATCGTCAGGTGCGAGTAGCGGGGACTGGTCAGGCGGTCGCGGACCAGCAGCAGCCGCTCCTCCTTGATGAGCTCGCGGGGCGTGGTGCCGGCGTGCTGGAGGGCCAGCTGCACCTGCCGCAGCGACCAGCCGAGCCGGCGGGCGACGGCGGCGCCGTTCAGCTCGGGGTCGGCGGCGTTGGCGCGCACGAACCGGCGCACCATCGCCTCGACCTCGGCCAGGTGCCCGGGGGCGCCCGGCCGGTCGTCGGCGCTCACGACCATGCAGACCAGCTCGGCGGCGCGGTCGCACACCGCGTCGAACTCGCGGGCGGTGAGGGCGTCGCGCTCCTCGTGCAGCGAGCCGAGCATGCCGAGCACGACGCGGGCCAGGCCGGTGGTCATGTCGAGGGCGGCGTACCGCGGGGCGGCGCGGCCGAGGCGGCCGAGCAGCCGGCCGGCCGGGAGCGTCAGGACGAACGACCGCACCGGGTCGTCCTGGACCAGCTCGAACGGCTCGGCGGGGGTGATCAGGCAGCCGGCTCCGGGGCGCAGCCGCAGCTCCTCGCCGCCCTGGCGCATGGTGAGCCCGCCGTCGAGCGGGACCAGCAGGCGGTAGTCCTCGTCGGGGTCGCGGCGGGCCTGCAGCCGGGTGCGGGCGTAGGCGATCCGGTCGGACCGGGACTCGACGAGCTGGTAGGCGGCGGTGCGCTGGCGGGCGGTGCGGCCCCGGTAGTCGCCGCCGGGCGGGAAGCGGTAGTCCATGCTGCAGTGGAAGCCGGTGATCTGCTCGCTCCAGAAGTCGGCCCGCTCGGGCGCCGGGAACTCGTCGGTGGACGCGTCCTCCACCACGTACGTCCCTTCGGGCACTGGCCTCCCCCTCCGCGTCGCCGTCCGCGGGCGGGCCCGCGTTCCGGCGCCGCCCGCGTCCGAGAGTAGCGACTTCAGACACGGCTCACCGGGAGGAACACGCTCATTGTGACCGGAACCGGACTCAACGTAGGCAAGGCGCGCGCCGACCGGTGCGCATCCCGACAAATTTCTTGCGTACGGGGGCAAGCGGGGCACGAGACGGCTGTCCTAATGTCGCGAAACCTCCTGTCCGACCCCCGGGCCGTGCCCGCCCGCCACCGCGTACGCCGCCGTGCCGGGCGGGCACCCGGCCCGAGCACGCGCCGGCGCGCCGGCGTGCTTCTGTCCGTCCTGTTCCAAGGAACCGCATACCAAGGAACCGCATGGAGCACTTCCTGCTGGCTCTGGCGATCGCCTGCTCGATCGCCGGTCTCGCCGCCGTCGCCTACCTGCTGGTGCGCCAGCGCCGGCTCACCGCGCACCTGCGGCGGCGGAACGCCGCGCTCGCCGACGGCCTGCGGCGGCGCGACGAGGAACTCCGCCACCTGGCCACCGAGCGCCTCCCGGCGCTCCTGCAATCGCTGCACAACCCGGCCGTCACCGTGCCCGGGCCGCTGCACGACCCGCACTCGCTCGGCCCCGCGTACGAGCGCGGCAGCGCCGAGCTGATGGAGCTGTTCGCCGGGTCCGCGGAGGGGGTGCGCGCCCGCGCCGACAAGGCCGCGAAGCTGACCCTGCGCTCGACGATGCGCGGGGTGCAGAGCCTGGCCAACGAGCAGCAGCTGGCGATCAGCACCATGCAGGAGCGGCACGACGACCCCGACGTGCTGGAGGACCTCCTGCGGCTCGACCACATGAACGCCCAGCTCGGGCGGCGCGCCCAGGCCACCGCGGTGCTGTGCGGGTCGTGGCCGGGCCAGCAGCGCTCGGCGTCCTCGCTCAGCGACGTGGTCCGCGGCGCCACCTCCCGCATCCGCGACTACCTGCGGGTGCGGGTGCACGCGCCGGTCAACGCGGCGGTGGTCAGCCGCGCCGTCGAGCCGGTCGTGCTGGTGCTGGCCGAGCTGCTCGACAACGCCGCCCGGCACTCCCGCCCCGACACCACCGTCGAGGTGAACGTGCAGAACACCCACAACGGCGTCGCCATCGTCATCGACGACGCGGGCGTGGCGATGGACGCCGAGGAGCTGGAGCGCGCCGGCCGGCTGCTGGCCGGGTCCGGCACCGCCGACATCAACCGGCTCGGCGACCCGCCGCAGATCGGGTTCGCCGTGGCGGGCCTGCTGGCCGACCGGTACGGCTTCACCGTCTCCGTCGACACCCGTTCCCCCTACGGCGGGGTGCGCGCGGTGGTCTTCCTGCCGTCCGCTCTGATCACCGCCGTCCCCGCCGGCGACGGCGCTCCCCGGGCCGCCGAGCCGCGCCCGAAGGCGGCCGCGGCCGCGCGCGCCGCCTTCAGCGGGCCGGAGGCCCCGGCGCCGCGGCCCGCGCCCGCCCGCACGCCGGGCGGCCTGCCCAAGCGGCGGCGCACGGCGCTGCCCGCCACCTCGCCCTCGGCGGCCTCCGGCGGCGCGGACGACCGCGCCCGCCCGGCCCGGGAGACCGCGGCCGGCCTGGGCGCCTGGCAGCGCGGGACCCGTTCCGGCCGCGCCGCCTCCCCGCCCGGCGGCGCGGACCCGGCGGCCCCCGCCGCGGCCGGAGCGCCTCCGGCACCGCCCCACGCACGCCCCGATGGACATGGAGAGGACCAGCCGCGATGAACCAGGCGATCCGCGATCCGGCCGACAACAAGCTGGGCTGGATGCTCGACGAGGCGCTGCGCATGCCGGAGACCCGGTACGGGATCCTGCTGTCGGCCGACGGGCTGCTGATGGCCCACTCCGAACGGATCGGGCGCGACGACGCCGAACGGCAGGCGGCCGGGATGTCGGGGCTGCAGTCCCTGGCGCGGGCGTCGGCCGAGTTCTGCGGCGACCCCGACACCACCTGGCGGCAGACGGTGACGGAGTTCGACGACGGGTACGTGTTCCTCGTCGCGGCCGGGCCCGGCGCCTACCTCGCCGTATCGGCGACCCAGCGGGTCGACATGGAGACGGTGTCGTTCCGGCTGCAGGAGCTGGTGCAGCGCCTGGGCAAGGAGCTGTCCACCCCGCCGCGGCACGGCCCCACCGCATGACACCGCGGCGGAACGAGCGCGCCCTCGTCCGGCCGCACGTGGTGACCGGCGGGCGGGCGCACCCTTCCCGCAACGTCTTCGACCTGGTGACGCTGGTGGTGGCCGTCAGCGACCGGCTGACCGGGCTCAGCCCCGAGCAGCGCGCCATCGTGGCGCTGTGCCGCGGCGGCGCGCTGTCGGTGGTCGAGATCGCCGGCCATCTGCGGCTGCCGGTCGGGGTCACCCGGGTCCTGCTGTCGGACCTCATGGACAGCGGCCATGTCACCACCCGGGCGGCGGCGCAGGCGGCGCGGCCGACCCGGACCGAGATCCTGCAGGAGGTGCTCGATGGACTCCGCGCCCGCCTCTGAGGCGTCGTACCTGCCCGACAGCGTGCGCACCGCGGTCAAGCTGCTGATCGTGGGCCACTTCGCGGTCGGCAAGACCACGTTCGTCGGCACGATGTCGGAGATCCGCCCGCTGCGCACCGAGGAGCGCATGACCCAGGCCGGCGCGGTCGTCGACGACCTGGCCGGGGTCCGGGACAAGACCACCACGACGGTGGCCATGGACTTCGGCCGGCTCACCCTGAACGAGCGCCTGGTGCTGTACATGTTCGGCACGCCGGGGCAGCAGCGCTTCAAGCAGATGTGGAGCGACCTGGCGCGCGGCGCCCTCGGCGCGCTGATCCTGGTCGACACCGAGCGGCTGGAGCAGTCGTTCGAGGTCATGGACATGGTCGAGACGCACCGGCTGCCGTACGCGGTGGCCGTCAACCGGTTCGACACCTCCCCCGTCTTCCCCGAGTCCGAGGTGCGGGAGGCGCTGGACCTGCTGCCCGGCACGCCGCTGGTCATGTGCGACGCCCGCGACCACCGGTCCTCGGCCGAGGCGCTCATCACCCTCGTCGACCACCTGCTGACCCTGGAACAGGAGCCCGCGTGACGGCCCAGTCCCCATCGACGCCACCGCCGCCTTCGACACCTTCTTCTCCTTCGACGCCCCTGACGCCGCGGTCCGGCGCCCCGCGCGAGCGGGTCCCCATGTACGGCGAGGACTTCGCCGCCGACCCGCAGGCGCTCTACGACGAGATGCGCGCGCACGGCCCGCTGGCCCCGGTCGAGCTGGCGCCGGGCGTCGAGGCCACCCTCGTCGTCGGGTACGACGCGGCGCTGGAGGTGCTGCGCGACGCGGCGACGTTCCCCAAGAACCCGAGCCGGTGGGAGAGGACCGTCCCGGCCGGCTGCCCGGTGCTGCCGATGATGGGCTACCGGCCGAACGCGCTGTTCACCGACGGCGAGTACCACGCCCGGCTGCGCGCGGCGATCAACGACGCGCTGGCGCGGGTCGACACGATCGCGCTGCGCGAGTACGTCGAGGACAGCGCCGGCCGGCTGCTGGACGGGTTCGCCGGCGCGGGCGAGGCCGACCTGGTCGCCCAGTACGCGCGGGCGCTGCCGCTGCTGGTGTTCAACGAGATGTTCGGCTGCCCGCCGGAGATCGGCGACCGGCTCGTGTACGGGATGAGCGGCATCTTCGAGATCGAGCACGCCGAGGAGGCCAACGCCGTCCTGACGCAGGGCGTCGTCGACCTGGTGCGGCTGAAGCGGGAGCGGCCCGGCGCGGACGTGACGTCATGGATGATGGCGCACCCGGTGGGGCTGACCGACGAGGAGATGGCGCACCAGCTCGTGGTGCTGATGGGCGCCGGCACCGAGCCGCAGCAGAACCTCATCGCCAACGGGCTGCGGCTGCTGCTGACCGACGACCGCTTCGCCGGCGACCTGTCCGGAGGCAGCCTCCAGATCGAGGACGCCATCGAGGAGATCCTCTGGACCGACCCGCCGATGGCCAACTACGGCGCCACCTACCCGGTGCGGGACGTGGACTTCGCGGGCACCCGGCTGCCGGCCGACCGGCCGGTCGTCATCAGCTACGCCGCGGCCAACACCGACCCCACCCGGGCCTCCGCCCACCGCGCGGGCAACCGCGCGCACCTGGCCTGGGGCGCCGGCGCGCACACCTGCCCGGCCAAGAGCCACGCCCGGCTCATCGCCTCGGTGGCCATCGAGCGGCTGCTGGACCGGATCCCGGACCTGGAGCCGGCCGTCCCGGCCGGGGAGCTGCGCTGGCGGCCGGGCCCGTTCCACCGCGCCCTGGCGGCGCTGCCGGTCAGGTTCCCGCCGGCCGGCTGACGGCCGGCACGAGGACTCCCGGGCGCCGATGCCGGCGCGGCGCCGGCGCCCGGACCCCGCCCCCGGGCGCCGCGGCTCCCCGTACCGCGGCGCCCGGGGCCTTCGTTCCCGTCTCCCTCCGGTCTCCCTTCGGCCGCCCTACTCGCCGTCGATCGGCTTGTCGGGCAGCTCTACGGCGTAGGACTCCTTGACGACGTCCAGGTGGTGCCAGGACTCGCGGACCGTCGCGCCGGGGACGGCGCGGATCGCGTCCAGGACCGCGACCAGCTCCGCGCGGGACGACGCCTCCGCCTGGCCGACGATGTCGTACCGGCCGAAGCCGGTCGCCAGGTAGCGGACGCCCTCCTGCTCGGCGACGGCCTCGGCGACCCGCCGCAGCCCGCCGTTCACCAGCAGGCCGAAGCCGCCGAGCTCGGCGGCACCCAGCGCGGTCGGGTCGGCCAGCCCGGTCACCTGGATGACGCCCGAGCGCATCAGCCGCACGACGCGGGCCCGGGTCGCGGCCTGCGAGAGGCCGATGATGTGGGCCAGCCGGGTGTACGGCGCGCGGCCGTCGCGCTGCAGTTCCTGCAGCAGCCGCCAGTCGATGTCGTCGAGGGTGACGTCCCCGAGCTCGCGGACGACGGCGTGGGTGTCGCGCACGGTGGACACCGAGCGGAACACCTCCGCGGACCGGACCCCGGGAACGGCGCGGATCTGGTCCACCTCGGCGGCCAGCGCGGCGTCGTCGCGGGCGCGCACCTGCGCGACCAGGTCGTGCGGGCCGGCGGTCAGGGCGGTGAAACTGACCGCCGGGCGCTCGGCGATGGCCGCGGCGACCTTGCGGGCCGAGCCGTCGACCGTGACCGAGACGTGGCCGATGGCCTCGGCCCCGACCACCGCGGCGTGGACGATGCCCACGACCCGGACGACCTCGGTCTCGAGAAGGTTCTGCACCCGTGCCCGCACGGCCGTGCGGGACAGCCCGACCCGGTCGGCGAGCGCCTGGAAGGTCGCCCTGCCATCCCGCTGGAGCTCGCGGACGAGCACGGCGTCGACCGCATCCAGCACGGCTCTCCTCCTCGACGTGTAATGACTCGATTTGCTGACAACTGCAAGATCATTCCATTTCGGGACGGTCCATCGTCAAATATTGAGCTTGCTCGTGTTCGCCGCACCCGCACACCGTTGAAGCGTCGGCATACGGTCGTACCGGTGCCGAATACGGCGCCGTGCAATCCGCCTCGGCACCGCAACGCGGCCGGGCCGCCGCGGGCGCCCGGTCCCGCCGGGCGACGGCGCGGGACCGGGCGGCGTGGCGATGATCACTGCGTCGGGCGGACGGGCCGCGGCGCGGGCGGACGCGGGACACCGGGCTCATGAGCGTGACGTGCATGCGCTTCTCCCGGTGTTCTGCTGTGACGCCTCCTACGGGGGGCGGATCTCCGCGCGAGGCACATGTAAGAAAACTGCATCGCTGGCGCAGGATCGTCAAGAGGTAACTTTACAGAGAGCTAAACCTCACGTTGCACTCAAAACCACTGAGTCCGCGCCGTCCCAGGTATTACACGGTCGACGTCCGGATCGTTCGCGAAAGGCATGGTCCGGCCACGCGTTCGTCATCTTGGGGCGTTCCCGCCGGTCCCCGCCGCCACGGACGGTGAGACGGCCACCGGTGGCCAACCCGGGCCGCTTCCCCGGCGCCCCGGCGGGCGTGCCCGCGGCCGGCGGCGCGCGGCGGCTCCGGCCGCCGCATTGGCCGGAGCACCCGGGGGTATGGATCACAATGTACGGTGGCCCAGCCACTTCCAGCCGCGATTGGTGTGTAGTACAGCCGTGCACCTTCTGAACGGTGACGATTCCGTCCACGACCTCACCTACAACGACGTGTTCATGGTCCCGCGCCGCTCGGCCGTCGGGTCCAGGCTCGAGGTCGACCTGTCCACGGCCGACGGCAGCGGGACCACGCTCCCGCTGGTGGTGGCCAACATGACGGCGGTGTCCGGCCGCCGGATGGCCGAGACGATCGCCCGCCGGGGCGGCCTGGCGGTGATCCCGCAGGACATCCCGGTGGAGGTGGTGTCCGATGTGATCGGCTGGGTGAAGCGCCGCCACCTGGTGTACGACACCCCCATCCGGCTCGCCCCCGGCGACACCGCCGGCGAGGCGCTGGCGCTGCTGCACAAGCGCGCGCACGGCGCCGTCATCGT
This sequence comes from Actinomadura sp. 21ATH, assembly GCF_041951345.1. Classification (NCBI taxonomy): domain Bacteria; kingdom Bacillati; phylum Actinomycetota; class Actinomycetes; order Streptosporangiales; family Thermomonosporaceae; genus Actinomadura; species Actinomadura sp. 21ATH. The sequence continues at coordinate 46,785 of NZ_JBGNUR010000029.1, forward strand.
CGTCGAGGACGGCCGCCCGGTGGGCGTGGTGACCGAGGCCGACTGCCACGGCGTCGACCGGTTCGCCCAGCTGCGCGACATCATGTCCCGCGACCTGGTGACGCTGCCCGACGGCGTCGACCCGCGCGAGGCGTTCAACCGGCTGCACGAGCGCGGCCACCGCCTCGCGCCCGTCGTGGACGCCGAGGGCCGGCTGACCGGCATCCTCACCCGGACGAGCGCGCTGCGCGCCACCCTCTACTCCCCCGCCGTCGACGCCGCCGGGCGGCTGCGCGTGGCCGCCGCGGTCGGCGTGAACGGCGACGTCGCGGGCAAGGCCAAGGCCCTCCTGGAGGCGGGCGCCGACCTGCTGGTGGTCGACACCGCGCACGGCCACCAGGAGAAGATGATCGCCGCGCTGGCCGCCGTCCGCGGGCTCGACCCCGGCGTCCCGGTCGCCGCCGGGAACGTGGTCACCGCCGAGGGCACCCGCGACCTGATCGAGGCGGGCGCCGACATCGTCAAGGTCGGGGTGGGCCCCGGCGCGATGTGCACGACCCGGATGATGACCGGCGTCGGGCGGCCGCAGTTCTCCGCCGTGCTGGAGTGCGCCGCCGAGGCGCGCCGGCTCGGCCGGCACGTGTGGGCCGACGGCGGCGTCCGGCACCCCCGGGACGTGGCGCTGGCGCTGGCCGCGGGCGCGTCCAGCGTGATGGTCGGCTCCTGGTTCGCCGGCACCTACGAGTCGCCCGGCGACCTCCAGCGCGCCGCCGACGGCCGGCTGTACAAGGAGAGCTTCGGGATGGCCTCCGCGCGGGCGGTGCGCCTGCGCACGGCCGAGGACTCGCCGTTCGACCGGGCCCGCAAGGCGCTGTTCGAGGAGGGCATCTCGACCTCGCGGATGTTCCTGGACCCCGAGCGGCCCGGCGTGGAGGACCTGGTCGACTCGATCGTGGCCGGGCTGCGCAGCTCGTGCACCTACGCGGGCGCGCGGACGCTGGAGGAGTTCCACGAGCGCGCCACGGTGGGCGTCCAGAGCTCGTCCGGTTACGCCGAGGGGATGCCGCTGTCCAGCAGCTGGTAAGGGCTTCGCACGGATTCGCCCCAAGATCACCGGGATCGCCATGCCACGCCCGGTTCCCCGCTAGGATCGCCGGGTGATCCGGATCTCCGGACCTCCGGCGGCCGCCGCCCCGGACCGTCCCGGCACCGGATTCGGACGCCGCCGCCCTGGCAACTCCATGCCGGTTTTGCGCGTCCATAATGGTAGGCAGAGCCTCAGATCACCGCGTGTGGGGAATCGGAGCGTACATGGCGAGTCGATCGGCAGGCCGGCGTGCCCGCAGCGGTGACGCCGAACCCGGCCTTGCCCGCGCGCTCGCGCTCACCCTCGCCTCCGCGCTGGTCTGGGGCGTGGCCCACCTGACCACCGGCCGGCGGCTGATCGGCGGACTCCTGCTGGGCGCGTTCGTGCTGCTGGTGGCCGCGGCCGCCGTCGCGGGAACGTTCTTCCGCGGCGACCTGATGGGGCTGGCCGTGCAGCCGGCCTGGCTCTCCTACATCGCCGCCGGGATCCTGGTGCTCGGCCTGGTGTGGGTGACGGTCGTGATCCGCTCGTACCAGCTGGTGCGGCCCGGCGCGCTCTCGCTCAGCGCGCGCGCGGCGGGCGTGGCGGCCGTGACGCTGCTGTGCTTCGCCGTCGCGGTGCCGGTGACGTTCGGCGCGTACAACACCTACATCTTCCGGGACGCGCTCACCGGCATCTTCAAGACCGGCGGCGCCGGCGGCCGCCCGATCGACACCAAGGACCCCTGGAACGGGCAGCGCCGGGTCAACGTGCTGCTGCTGGGCGGCGACGCCGCCTCCAACCGCGAGGGCGTGCGCACCGACAGCATGACGCTCGCCAGCGTCGACACCAAGACCGGCGACACGGTGCTGCTGAGCCTGCCGCGCAACCTGGAGAGCTTCCCGCTGCCGCCGGGGCCCGCCCGCGACCGGTTCCCGTACGGCTTCACCGGCGACGGCGCCGGCACGCCGGGCCTGCTCAACGAGGTCTACCAGTACGCCGAGGACCACCCCGACGTGGTGCCGGGCGCCCGCAAGAACCAGCGCGGCCCCGAGCTGCTGAAGTCCACGATCGGCGGGATCCTCGGGCAGCCGGTCGACTACTACATCCTCGTCGACATGTTCGGGTTCGCCGACATCATCGACGCGATGGGCGGCGTCCGCGTCAAGATCGAGCAGCCGATCCCGTACGGGCAGCGCGGCGACGTCCTGCAGGCCGGCGACCGCGTGCTCAAGGGCAAGGAGGCCCTCTGGTACGGCCGGTCCCGCACGATGAGCGACGACTACACCCGGATGGGGCGGCAGAAGTGCCTGCTGGCCGCCATCGCCAAGCAGGCCGACCCGCAGACCGTGCTGACCAAGTTCGACAAGCTGGCCACCGCCACCAAGAACGCGATCTCCACCGACATCCCGCAGGAGCTGCTGCCGGCGTTCGTGTCGCTGTCGGGCAAGGTCAAGGACGGCGCCCGGATCGACAGCCTCCAGTTCGTGCCGCCGCTGATCCACACCGGCAACCCCGACTTCGCGCTGATCCGCAGGCTCGCGGCGCGGGCCGTCGCGGGCGACCGCGAGACCGCGTCCCCCTCGCCGTCGGCGAGCGCGACCAAGACCCGGCCGGTCGCCGGCGCGACCTCCTCTCCCACGCCGCGCAAGACGCAGACCAAGCCGACGTCGCTGTCCGACTCGTGCCCGTGACGACGGCCGCGCCCCCGCGGTGAAGGCCGCGTACCGGCTCCGGCAGGCCGCCAACGTCGCCAACCTGTCCACGCCGCTGGGCCTGCTGCTGGCCGCGGCCGCCGCGCGCGGCCCGGTGCGGCGCGGCCCGGACGGCCTGCTCATCGCGGGCGGCTACCGGCCGCCCGTCCCGGTGGCGTCCGCGTTCACGCTCGGCAACGTCGTCCTGGTGCGGCGGGACGCCGCGTCGCTGCTCGACCGCCCGGCGCTGCTGCGGCACGAGGCGCGGCACTCGACGCAGTACGCCTGGTGCCTGGGCCCGGCCATGATCCCGCCGTACCTGCTGTGCGCGGGGATCTCGATGCTGCTGTGCGGCGACCACGCCTCGTACAACCCGTTCGAGCGCCTGGCGGACCTGGAGGAGGGCGGCTACCGCAGGCGCCCCCTGTGGTTCCGCCGCCGCTAGGGCGGGCGCGTGTCTTCACCGGTCCCGGAAAGGGGGATCATGGTGGGAGGACTTCCGAGCGTGAAGGGCGGGTGACGGTGCCTTCGATCCACGGCTGCGACGCCTTCCGGGTGGCGATGCCGCGCGGGCGGCGGCCGGAGAGCGTCCTGGTGCGCCTGACCGCCCAGGACGGCACGGTCGGCTGGGGCGAGGCCGCCCTGGCGGCCGCCGGTCCCGAACCGGTGTGGTCCGACATCGAGGAGCGGATGGGGCCCGCGCTCATCGGCCTGGAGCTGGACCGCCCCGAGGACGCGTCCGCCGCCGCCGACCTGGGCTGCCCGGCCGCCGCGGCGGCGGTCGACACGGCGTGCTGGGACCTGTGGTGCCGCGGCCGCGGGCTGCCGCTCGCGCACGCCCTCGGCGGCACCCGCACGTCGATCGTGACGGGCGCCCGCATCACCCCCGAGCCGCTGCCGGACACCGTGGTGAGCCGCGTCAACCAGGCCGTGGGCGCCGGGCACACGCGGGTCACGCTGGACGTGCGGCCCGGCTGGGACATCGAGCCGGTGCGGGCGGTCCGGCAGGCGTTCCCGGCGCTGGCCCTGGTCGCCGACGCCGGCCACCGCTACCGCGAGACGCCCGAGCACCTGGCCGTCCTCGAAGGGCTGGAGTCCTACGGGGTGCTGGCGATCGTGCGGCCGTTCCCGGAGGACGACCTGGCCGCGCACGCGCGCCTCCAGCTCCGGACGGGCACGGCCGTCGCGCCGGCGATCGGCGATCTCGCCACGCTGGACGCGGCGATCGCGCTGGACGCGGGCCGGGTGCTGGACCTGCGGCCGTCGGCGCTGGGCGGGCTGACCGCGGCCCGCGGCGCGCACGACCTGGCGTACGCCGCCGGCTGGGAGGTGTGGTGCACGGGCACGGGCGCGTTCGGCATCGGGCAGGCCGCGGCGGTCGCGCTGGCCGCGCTGCCCGGGGTGACGCTGCCGAGCGAGGTGTCCGACCCGGCGGGCGGCCCGGCGTTCGTGACGCCGCCGGTGCGGTCGTCGGGCGGCGTCGTCGGCGTCCCGTACACGCAGCCGGGCCTCGGCCACGAGATCGACGAGGCCCGGATCGAGAAGCTGGCGACCCGGCGCCTGCGCATCCCGGCATGACCCCGGGCACGGTGTGGGTGGTCGCCGGCCCGCCGGGCGGCGGCAAGACGACCGTGGCCCGGCTGCTGCTGGCCCGGCTGCGCCCGGTGCCCGCGCTGCTGGACAAGGACACCCTGTACGGGCCGTTCGCGGCGGCGGTCCTGCGGGCGTACGGGCGCGATCCGGGCGAGCGCGAGGGCCCCTGGTACGACGAGCACATCAAGCGGCACGAGTACGCGGGCCTGACCGCCGCCGCCCGGGAGATCCGCGCCGCCGGCTGCCCGGTGCTGCTGAGCGGCCCGTTCACCGGCCAGATCCGCGACCCGGGGCGGTGGGCGGAGTGGACGGCGGAGCTCGGCGGGCCGGACGTGCGGCTGGTGTGGATCCGGTCCGACGCCGCGACGCTGCGGCACCGGCTGGAGGCGCGCGGGCTGGAGCGCGACCGGGGCAAGCTGGCGGGCTTCGAGGCGTTCGTCGAGCGGATGCGCCCGGAGGAGCCGCCGCCCGTCCCGCACGCGGAGGTCGACAACCGGCTCGGCGCGCCGCCCCTGGACGGCCAGGCCGACCGGCTGGTCGAGCGGCCGGCCGGAGCGGCCGGGTGAGCGGCCGGCCGAACGGGTGAGCGGTCAGCCGGTTCCGGGCCGGACCAGGCCGGTCTCGTAGGCGTACACCGCCGCCTGCGTCCGGTCCCGCAGCCCGAGCTTGGCCAGGATGCGGCTGACGTGCGTCTTCACCGTCTGCTCGGCGACGACGAGGCGCTCGCCGATCTCGGCGTTCGACAGCCCGCCGGCGACCAGGGCCAGCACCTCGGTCTCGCGCTCGGTGAGCGCCGCGTCGGACCTCAGCGGCCGGTGCGGCCGGGCCGCCGTCCGGGCGAAGTGCGCGATCAGCCGCCGGGTGACGCTCGGCGCCAGCAGCGCCTGGCCGTCGGCGACCACCCGGACGGCCTCGGCGAGCGCCCGCCCCGTCGCGCTCTTGAGCAGGAACCCGCTGGCGCCCGAGCGCAGCGCCTCGTACACGTACTCGTCCAGGTCGAACGTGGTCAGCACCAGCACCCGGGCGGTGCCCGCGGCGGTGATGAGGCGGGTGGCCTCCAGCCCGCTCATCACCGGCATCCGCACGTCCATCAGGACGACGTCGGGGCGCAGCGCGGCGGCGCGCTCCACCGCGTCCCGGCCGTCGGACGCCTCGCCCGCGACCTCGATCCCGGGCCGGGCGCCCAGCAGCACGGAGAAGCCCTCGCGCACCATGGCCTGGTCGTCGGCGATCAGCACCCGGATCGTCATGGCGCGGCCCCTCCCTGCTCTCCGGCGTCTCCGGTGCCTCGGGCGTCTCCGGTGGGCAGCTCGGCCCGTACCGCGTGGCCGCCGCCGGGCAGCGGCCCGGCGGTGAGCGTACCGCCCAGCATGGCGGCCCGCTCGCGCATCCCGGTCAGCCCGTGCCCGCCGCGGGACGGCGGGGCCGGGCGGGCCGGGGCGGTGTTGGCCACCTCCACGCCGAGGCGGCCGGGCCGGTGCTCCAGCGTCACGGTGACCTCGGAGCCGGGCGCGTGCCGCAGCACGTTGCTGAGCGCCTCCTGCACGATCCGGTACGCGGTGAGCTGCACCCCCTGGGCGAGCGGCCGCGGCGTGCCGCGCGTCTCGACCGTGACGGCCAGGCCCGCGCCGCGCACTCCGGCGAGCAGGTCGCCGAGGCGGTCCAGGGTCGGCTGCGGGGGTTCGGCGGGATCGGCGGGGCCCGCGGATTCGTCGCGGGCCGGGTCGGCGCGCAGCACGTCCAGCACCCGGTGCAGCTCGCTAAGCGCCTCGACCGCGTTGCCGCGGATGGTGGCGAACGCCCCGGCCAGCTCCGCGGGCGGGTCGGGCACCCGCAGCGGCGCCGCCTCGGCCTGGATGGCGATCACCGACATGTGGTGGGCGACGACGTCGTGCAGCTCGCGGGCGATGCGGGCGCGCTCCTCCAGCAGCTCGCGGCGGGCCCGCTCGCGCCCGCTGATGTGCTCCTGCTCGGCCAGCCGGCGCAGCGCCTCGGCCCGCGACCGCAGCGCGCCCGAGGCGATCAGGACCCCGGCCGAGAACACCGCCATCGCGGCGATCCCGAACAGCGGTTCCCGGCTCGCCGGCAGGACCAGGGCGAGCCCGCACCCGGCCAGCAGGGTGAGCGCCCACATCGCCACCGGGACCCGGGGCCGGGCCCGCGCCCCGGCCAGGGCCAGCACGCTGAGGTGGATCGCCATCGCGGGGCCGGGCCACAGCGGCCCGCCGCCCTGCTCCGGCACCGCCGCCAGCGCGGTCGCCACCGCCAGCGCCAGCGACGCCCACCACGCCGCCAGCGGCCAGTACAGCGCGGCCGGCAGCGCGAGCGCGTGGGCGACGGTCAGCGTTCCCGCGGCCAGGTTGGGGACGCCGAAGTCCTCGATCAGCGTGTGCCAGGCGTACCCGCACGCGATGACGGCGTACAGCGCGACGGCCGCGTGCGGCGCCCAGGCCGTCCAGCCGGTGCGCCGCAACGGCAGCAGCGGCGCGCCGGCCCCGGGGGCCAGCCCGGCGCCCATGCTCCGCAACCGCGCGATCACCGTCATCCCGGACGACGGTAGGCCGCCGGGGCGCGCGGCGGCATCACCCTGTGGTCGGAATCGGGGATCTCCCTCCCGGGAGCCACCCGCCGGCGGTCAGTACGACTTGGGCAGGCCCAGGGAGTGCTGGGCGACGAAGTTGAGGATCATCTCGCGGCTGACCGGCGCGATCCGCATCAGCCGCACCACCCCGGCGAGCATGCCGACGCCGTACTCGGTGGTGAGCCCGTTGCCGCCGTGGGTCTGGATGGCCTGGTCGACGCAGTGGATCGCGGCCTCGGCGGTGGCGTACTTGGCCATGTTCGCCGCCTCGCCCGCGCCCGCGTCGTCGCCCTCGTCGTACAGCCAGGCGGCCTTCTGCCCCATCAGCCGGGCCAGCTCCAGCTCGATCTTGGCGGCGGCCAGCGGGTGCGCCAGGCCCTGGTGGGCGCCGATCGGCGTCCTGAACACCTGCCGGTCCTTGGCGTACGCGATGGCCTTGCCCAGCGCGAGCCGGCCGATCCCGGCGCCCATCGCGGCGGCCATGATCCGCTCGGGGTTGAGCCCGGCGAACAGCTGCAGCAGCCCGCCGTCCTCGTCGCCGACCAGCGCGTCGTACGGCAGCCGCACGTCGTCCAGGTGGCACACGAACTGCTTCTCCGGCGACACGATCTCCATGTCGATCGGCGTGTGGGTGAGGCCGGGCGCGTCGGTCGGGACGATCAGCAGCGACGGCCGCAGGTTGCCCTGCTGGTCGGCGCTGCGGGCCACGAACAGCACCGCGTCCGCCTCGTCCACCCCGGAGATGAACGTCTTCTGCCCGTTGAGGATCCAGCCGTCGCCGTCCCGGCGGGCGGTCGTGGTGATCCGGTGCGAGTTGGACCCGGCGTCCGGCTCGGTGATCGCGAACGCCATCTTCACCGACCCGTCGGCGAACCGCGGCAGCCAGTGCTTCTTCTGCTCCTCGGTACCGGACCGGGCGATGATCGTCGCGCAGATGGCCGGCGAGACCACCATCAGCAGCAGCGGGCAGCCCGCCGCGGCCAGCTCCTCGCACACCGCGGCCAGGTCGCCGATGCCGCCGCCCCCGCCGCCGTACTCCTCGGGCACGTTGACGCCCAGGTAGCCGAGCCGGCCGGCCTCGGCCCACAGCTCGTCGGTCTTGGCGCCGGAACGGGCCTTCTCCACATAGTAGGACGGGCCGTACTTCGCGCCCAGTTCGGCGACGGCGGCGCGCAGCGCCCGCCGCTCCTCGGTCTCGACGAAGCTCACTCGGGGGTCCCTTCGGTTTCGGGGGCGCCTGCGGGTTCGGGGGCGATGACGGCGAGGACGGCGCCGGACTCGACCTGCCGCCCGGCCGCGGCGGCCAGCTCGGCGACCACGCCGGACGCGGGGGCGGCGATGCGGTGCTCCATCTTCATCGCCTCCAGCACGACCAGGGTCTGGCCCTCGGTCACGGCGGCGCCCGGTTCGGTCTCGACGCGGACGACGGTGCCGGGCATCGGGGCCAGCAGCGACCCGGGCGCCACCAGGTCGCTCGGGTCGGCGAAGCGCGGCAGCGCGCGCAGCGCCACCGGCCCGAGCGGGGAGTGCACGTGGACGTCGTCGCGGGCGCGCCGCACCTCGAACGCGTACCGCACGCCGCCGGCCTCCAGCGTCACCGACCCGGCGGACGCCTCGATCAGCCGGACGCCGTCGTGCCCTTCGGCGTGCAGGACGCCGCCGCGCGCGATCCGGTACGCGACGTCGATCACGGTGCCGTCCGGCGCCTCGTACGACCTGCGCTGCGGCTGCGACGGCACGTTCCGCCATCCCGACGGCAGCCGGCCGAGGACGGGCGCGGCGGCGCGGTCGGCGGCGGCGCCCGCGAGCGCGGCCGCCAGCGCCGACAGCCGCACGGCGGCCGCGTCCGCCAGCGGCGCCGCGAGCACGTCCAGGCCGATCTCGTCGAGGTAGCCGGTGGTGGCGCCGCCGGCCAGGAAGACCGGCTCGGCCAGCGTGCGCGCGAGCAGGTCGCGGTTGGTGGTCACGCCGTGGACGCGTGCCGCCGCGAGCGCGGCGCGCAGCCTGCGGGCGGCGGCCGCGCGGGTGGGCCCGTACGCGATGAGCTTGGCGAGCATCGGGTCGTAGTGGACGCCGATCTCGCCGCCGCTCTCCACGCCGCTGTCCAGCCGCAGGCCGTACCCGGCGGGGGCCTCGAACTCGGCGTCGACGCCCGGCACCTCGAACGCGTGCAGCGTCCCGCTGCCGGGCCGCCACCCGGCGGCGGGGTCCTCGGCGTACAGCCGCACCTCGATGGCGTGCCCGCGCGGCTCCGGCGGCGTCGGCCCCGGCAGCGGCGCGCCCTCGGCGACCTCGATCTGCAGCCGGACCAGGTCCAGGCCGTACACGCACTCGGTCACCGGGTGCTCGACCTGGAGGCGCGTGTTGACCTCCAGGAAGTGGAAGCGGCCGTCCCCGGCGAGCATGAACTCGACCGTTCCGGCGCCGGTGTAGCCGATCGCGCGGGCCGCGTCCACGGCCGCGCGGCACAGCTCCGCGCGCAGCGCGCCGTCGACGGCGGGCGACGGCGCCTCCTCGATGATCTTCTGGTGGCGGCGCTGGACGGAGCAGTCGCGCTCGCCGAGCGCCCAGACCGTCCCGTGCGCGTCGGCCATCAGCTGGACCTCGACGTGCCGCGCGCCCTCCAGCAGCGGCTCGCAGAACACCGCCGGGTCACCGAACGCCGACTGCGCCTCCCGGCGCGCCGCCGCCACCGCCGCGGGCAGCTCGGCGAGCGTGCGGACCGGGCGCATGCCGCGCCCGCCGCCGCCCGCCGACGCCTTCACCAGGATCGGCAGGTCGGCCTCGGTGACGGCGTCCGGATCGAGCTCGCGCAGCACGGGCACGCCCGCCGCCGCCATCAGCTTCTTGGCCTCGATCTTCGAGCCCATCGCCTCGATCGCCGCGGGGGGCGGCCCCACCCAGGTCAGCCCGGCCTCGATCACCGCCCGCGCGAACGCCGCGTTCTCCGACAGGAACCCGTACCCCGGGTGGATCGCGTCCGCCCCGGCCGCCCGCGCGGCCGCGATGACCAGGTCGCCGCGCAGGTAGGTGTCGGCGGGCGCGGCGCCCGGCAGCCGCACCGCCGCGTCCGCCTCCGCCGCGTGCGGGGCGTCCGGCCCGTCGGCGTCGGAGAACACCGCGACGGTGCCGACGCCGAGGTCGCGGCAGGTCCGGAAGACGCGGCGCGCGATCTCGCCGCGGTTGGCCACCAGCAGTCTGTCGATCATTCGTTCCTCGCTCACGGGCGGCTCACATCCGGAAGACGCCGAAGCCGTCGGCGCCGCGTACGGGGGCGTTGTGCACGACCGACAGGCAGAGCCCCAGCACGGTGCGGGTGTCGCGCGGGTCGATGACGCCGTCGTCGTACAGCCGTCCCGACAGGAAGTACGGCAGCGACTCGGCCTCGATCTGGTTCTCCACCATCTCGCGCATCGCGCGGTCCTGGTCCTCGTCGTAGTCCTGCCCGCGCGCCGCCGCGGCCTGCCGGGCGACGATCGACAGCACCCCGGCGAGCTGCTGCGGCCCCATCACCGCCGACTTGGCGCTCGGCCAGGTGAACAGGAACCGCGGGTCGTACGCCCGGCCGCACATGCCGTAGTTGCCCGCCCCGTACGAGGCGCCCATGACGACCGTCAGGTGCGGCACCTTGCTGTTCGCCACCGCGTTGATCATCAGCGCGCCGTGCTTGATGATCCCCGCCTGCTCGTACTCCTTGCCGACCATGTAGCCGGTGGTGTTGTGCAGGAACAGCAGCGGCGTGTCGCTCTGGTTGGCCAGCTGGATGAACTGCGCCGCCTTCTGCGCCTCCTCGCTGAACAGCACGCCCTGCGCGTTCGCCAGGATCCCGATCGGGTAGCCGTGCAGCCGCGCCCACCCGGTCACCAGGCTCGTGCCGTACAGCGGCTTGAACTCGTCGAACTCCGAGCCGTCCACGATGCGGGCGACGACCTCGCGCGGATCGAACGGGATCTTCAGGTCCTCGGGGACGATCCCCGCCAGCTCCTCGGCGTCGTACAGCGGCTCGGGATACGCGGCGGCGGGTGCGGGGCCCTGCTTGCGGTGGTTGAGCCGGGCGACGATCCGCCGCCCGAGCCGGATCGCGTCCGCCTCGTCCACCGCCACGTGGTCGGCCAGCCCGGACGAGCGGGCGTGCATCTCCGCGCCGCCCAGCTCCTCGTCGCCGGCCTCCTCGCCGGTGGCCATCTTCACCAGCGGCGGCCCGCCGAGGAACACCTTGGCGCGCTCCTTCACCATGACAACGTGGTCGCACATGCCCGGGATGTACGCGCCGCCCGCGGTGGAGTTGCCGAACACCAGCGCGATCGTGGGGATCCCCGCCGCCGACAGCCGGGTCAGGTCGCGGAACATCCGGCCGCCCGGAATGAAGATCTCCTTCTGGGTGGGCAGGTCGGCGCCGCCGGACTCGACCAGGTTGATCACCGGCAGCCGGTTCTCGAACGCGATGTCGGTGGCCCGGAACGTCTTCTTGACCGTCCACGGATTGCTCGACCCGCCCCGCACCGTCGGATCGTTCGCGATGATCAGGCACTCGACGCCCTCGACCACCCCGATCCCGGTCACCACGCTCGCGCCGACGGGGAAGTCGCTCCCCCACGCCGCCAGCGGGCTCAGCTCCAGGAACGGCGAGTCCGGGTCGAGCAGCAGCTCGATCCGCTCCCGCGCCGGCATCTTGCCGCGCGCCCGGTGCCGCGCGACGTACTTCTCGCCGCCGCCCAGCAGCGCCTTGGCGTGCTCGTCCTCCAGTTCGCCGAGCTTGGCGAGCATGGCGGCGCGCCGCTCCGCGTACTCCGGGCCGCGCGTGTCCAGCGCGCTCTTCAGGGTCACCGCGCTCACGGTCGTGCTCGGGCTCAAAGGATCGCCTCCGGTACGTCGACGAGGCGGGACCGCAGCCACTCCCCCAGGGCCTTGCCCTGCGGATCGAACCGGGTCGACGCCGAGACTCCCTCCTGCAGCAGCCCTTCGACGACGAAGTTGACCGCGCGGAGGTCGGGCAGAAGATGGCGCGTGACGGTCAGCCCCCGCGTCTCCGGCAGGAGCGCGGTGAGCCGCTCGACGGTGAGGAACGCGGCGAGCCAGCGCCACTGCTCGCCGGTACGGGCCCACACGCCGATGTTGGCGTCACCGCCCTTGTCCCCGCTGCGGGCCCCGGCGACCCGGCCCAGCGGGACGCGCCTGGTGGGGGCGCCCGCGAAGGGGTTCGCCACGGTGAGGTCGCCCTCGAAAGGGTTCTCTACGGCTGGGGCGCCCGACGGCGTCTCTGCGGCAAGCGCCCCCGCCACCGTCCGGCGCGTGCCGTCCGGCAGCACCGCGACCTGCCGGACCTCGCCATTCGGCACGTACGCCGCCTTGTACACCCCGTACGGGCTCGCCTTCCCCGGCGGGGAGGTCATCGTGAACCCGGGGTACCCGGCCAGCGCCAGCTCCACCGCCGCGCCGCTGAACGCCCGGCCCGCCCGTTCGGGATCCGGATCCAGTACGGCGCACCGCAGCAGGGCCGTCGCCTCGCCCTGCGTCTCCGGGTCCTCCTTCGGCGTGCCGACCAGGGTCCACTCGACCTTCGCCGGCCGGGCCCCGCCCATGGCCGCTTCCAGCTGGGCGCGCGCGAAGTCCGCCTTGGCCTCGATGTCGAGGCCGGTGAGCACGAACGTCATCTCGTTCCGGTGGCCGCCGAGGTGGTTGAGGCACACCTTGGTGGTCTCGGGCGGCGGCGATCCCCTGGTCCCGCCGATCCGCACGCGGTCGGGGCCGGCGGCCTCCAGCGCGATCGTGTCGAACCACGTCGTCACGTCGGGGCCCGCGTACGCCGGACCGCCGATCTCGTACAGCAGCTGCGCCGTGACCGTCTCCACGGTGACGGCTCCGCCGGTGCCGTCGTGCTTGGTGATGACGCACGAGCCGTCCGCCTCGATCTCGGCGAGCGGGAAGCCGGTGACCGCGGCCGACGCCTTTACGTTGTAGATTTCTTGGAAGAACGCGTAGTTGCCCCCCGTGGCCTGAGCCCCGCACTCCAGCACGTGGCCCGCCACGGTCGCGCCCGCCAGCGCGTCCCAGTCGTCCCGCGCCCACCCGAACCGGGCCGCGGCCGGCCCGACGACCAGCGAGGCGTCGGTCACCCGGCCGGTCACCACGATGTCCGCCCCGGCGTCCAGGCACTCGGCGATCCCCCACGCCCCCAGGTAAGCGTTGGCGGTCAGCGGCGCCCCGTACCGCTCGTGGTGCAGCCCCAGCTCCTTCGCCCGCGGGAGCAGGTCGTCGCCCTCCACATGGGCGACCCGCACGTCCACGCCCAGCCGCTCCGCCAGCTCGCGCAGCCGGTCCGCCAGCCCGGCGGGGTTGAGCCCGCCGGCATTGGTGACGATCTTCGTCCCGCGCTCGGCGGCCAGCCCGAGGCACTCCTCCATCTGGCGCAGGAACGTCGCCGCGTACCCGGCGTCCGGGTCCTTCAGCCGCCCCCGCCCGAGGATGAGCATGGTCAGCTCGGCCAGGTAGTCCCCGGTCAGGACGTCCAGGGGCCCACCGTCGAGCATCTCCCGCACGGCCGAGAAGCGGTCGCCGTAGAAGCCCGAGGCGTTGCCGATCCGCAGCGCTGTCATGGCCTGCACACTGCCAGCCGGGCCCGAAAAAATCAATCATGCATGCTTGTTTTCTGGACGGCCGGTTGCTTGACTGGTCACTCCACCGAGCCGAGGAGACCATGCCTCCCCAGACCGCGCAGACCGCCCGCGAACCGCGCCAGGACCGCAGCCGCGCCACCCGCGCCCGGCTCCTGGAGGCCGCCATCGGCTGCCTGGCCGCCCGCGGCTGGTCCGGGACGACGGTCGCCGTCGTCGCCGAGGAGGCCGGCGTCTCCCGGGGAGCCGCCCAGCACCACTTCCGCACCCGGGAGGAACTGGTCACCGCCGCCGTCGAGTACGGCACCGAGATCCGCATGGAGCAGATGCGCGAGCACCTGGACGCCCTCACCGGCCGCCGCCCCTCCACGCTCGACGTGCTGACCCTCCTCGGCGAGATGTACACCAGCCCGCTGTTCCGCGCCGCCCTCCAGCTCTGGGTGGCCGCCAGCTCCGACGCCCAGCTCCGCGCCCAGGTCCTCCCCCTGGAGGCCAAGGTCGGCCGCGAGGCCCACCGCCTCACGGTCGAGGCCCTCGGCGCCGACGAGACCGTCCCCGGCGTCCGGGAGAGCGTCCAGGCCACCCTCGACCTCGTCCGCGGCCTCGGCCTGGCCGACCTGCTCACCGACGACGCGGCCCGCCGCTCCCGCCTCCTCCGCCAGTGGGCCGTCACCCTCGACCACGCCCTCCGCCCCTGACCGGACGGGACCTCAGCCGGAGCGCGCGGGAGGCACGACCTCGCCCGTCACGCCCGCCGGATCCAGCCGGACGACGGTGGGGCCGCGCTCGCACTCCCAGGTGGTGACGTTCGCGAACGCCGTCTCCCCGCGCCGCCAGAACCCGCCGTCCTGGTGGATGTGCCCGAACAGGTGCAGCCTCGGACGCACCTCCCGTACCCGCTCCAGCAGGTCCGCGCAGCCGTGCCGCCCGGGCGGCGCGCCCGCGTCGCCGATGCCGAGCGGAGGGCCGTGCGTGACCAGAACGTCGACCCCCTCCGGGATCATGGCCCACTTCTCCGCCAGGGAACGGCCGCGCGGCAGGTTGAACGCCCAATCGTTGAACTCCGGCTGCCACGGGCTGCCCCAGAAGCTCACCCCGTCGACCTCCGTACCGCCGTCCTCCAGGTAGCGGATGCCCCGGTCGGCCAGGACGCCGCGCGCCCGCGCAGGATCGTCGACGAACATCCGGTCGTGGTTGCCCGCGACGACGATCTTCGTCCGGTGCGGGAGGCCGCGCATCCAGTCCGCGGCGTCCCGGAGCTCTCCGAGATCCCTGCCGCGCCGGCACAGATCGCCCGCGTGCACGAGGACGTCGCCCTCGGGAACGACGAGATCATCGTGAAACGTATGGGTGTCGGCGACCGCCACGATGCGCACCCCTCGGAGGCTACCGCTCCCGATCACCAGGGGAAGCCGCCGGCGGCGCGGGCACGAGAGAATCGCGGCCATGGAACGCTCCCACGGAACACCGCGGCCGATGCACCTGCTCATCGTCGAATACACCGGTACGGAACAGGCCGCCGAACCGTACTTCCGCGACCATGCCGCCTACCTCGACCGCCACCACCGCGCCGGAACGTTCCTCGTCTCGGGCCAGACCGTCCCCACCGAACTCGGCGGCGCCATCGTCGCCCACGGCGTGGACCGCGCCGAGATCGAACGGATCACGTCCGAGGACCCCTTCGTCCAGGCCGGCGTCGCCACGTACCGCATCGTCACGATCGCCCCCGGCCGATCGCACCCGGTCCTCAAGCCGCTTCTCTGACTCCGGCCGCGAACGCGGACAGCCCACGACCTGCTTCACCACTACCGTGAACCCATGTACGTCGTCGCACACGTGGCCGTCTCCATCGACGGCGCCACCACGGGCTTCAATCCGGACATGCGCCGCTTCTACGAACTCGCGAGCACGTACAGGGAAGACGTCACGCTCGTCGGAGCCGACACGATCCTCGCCCAGGAAGAGGCCCTGGCCACGGCCCCGCAACCCGGCCCCGCACCCTCCGGGCCGCTCCTCGCCGTCGTGGACGGCCGCGGCCGTGTCAGCCAGTGGGAACCGCTCCGGAACGCGGGGCACTGGTCGGACGTGCTCGCACTCCACACGGAAACGACTCCCCCGCGCCCGCGCGACCGTTCCGTACGCGAGCTCGTCACCGGCCAGGAGCACGTGGACCTGGCCGACGCCATCAACACGCTCGGACGCGTACACGGCGCCCAGGTCATCCGGGTCGACAGCGGCGGAGCCCTCATCGGCGCCCTCCTGAAAGGGCGACTCCTGGACGAGGTGAGCCTGCTCGTTCACCCCTGCCTGGCCGGCGCCCACGCCCGCCGCTTCTGGTACGGACGAGAGCCGGCCTCGGTCGCGGACCTGGAACTCCTCACGTCCGAGTCGTTCGACGGCGGCCTCGTCCGGCTCCGCTATCGCATAAGCCCCGAGAAATGAGAAAGGCCCCGCCATCACTGGCGGGGCCTCCCCCTAATAAATGTCCGGCGGTGTCCTACTCTCCCACACAGTCTCCCATGCAGTACCATCGGCGCTGAAGGGCTTAACTTCCGGGTTCGGGATGGGACCGGGTGTTTCCCCTTCG
>NZ_JBGNUR010000030.1:0-51734 GCF_041951345.1 Actinomadura sp. 21ATH
CGCCAGCACCTCACGATCACCGTGCCGACGCCGGCCGCCACCTTGCGGCCGCGTCGGTGCAGGTGGCACCACCCGCTGGAACAACTCCCACAACTCCTCGGGCACCAACCGCTCGACCATCTCCACGGCCGCAGGCTACAGCTCATCCGCCAAATGAGATGGCGTCTAAGTCCTCACTGATATCGGCCACCTCCCGGCGGACGGGCGCACCGCCATACAGCGGTCCGGTACGGACGTAGCCTCATATTGCCGGAGCCGACGGCCGTCGCAACAGGCTGATCCCGCCACAGACTAGAAGAAGCGGCTTGGAAGACAACTGGAGCCCCTGGGTGTCGCTGAATCTCATCAGCACGGCACTTCGACGGTCACGGTGCTTCTCGAACTAATCGACAAACGTTGCCGCTACACGTGGACACAACCACGGATTGCTATTCCAGGTCGGGGTGACCACCTGCCCGGCTTCGTCGATGCACCACGCGTGCTCGAATGCCTGCGGATCGTCCGCCGGGTCGGCGAAGCCCTCGACATACCGCAGGCCAGGAAACTTCGCCGCGACCTTGGCCGCGGTGGCGTAACACGCCTTGTCGGGGCCGCGCAGCCGCCGAAGCTCCCGAGGCAGCGGCGCGGGCCGGCATCAGATGCCCCGGTCCAACACCAACTCAGCGACCGAGCCGTACCCGCGAACCGTGCTTCTGCCGCGCCAACTCCGCCCATGACAGCAGCCGGCACCCGAGACGTTCCTCGGCCGCGGCCGGCTCCTTCCCGATGATCACAACCACGTCTCACCCGAGATCACCAGTTCGAGAACAGGTGCTCAGTGAAGCGGCGACCGCACTGCGTCGCTTGAAAACGGCCGAGGTGGACCGCGGCATCGGCACCTCGACAGTCCCCGCCCATATGTAAAAGGACTCGCGGGCCAGCCGGGAGCTGGCCCCGTAACAGGGCCAGCGCGCGGATCTCGTCAGGGGGAGCCGTTGGACGCCGCCAGCGGGCGCCCATGGCCCGGGAGCCTCTCAGGATGTCGGCATCGTGACGCGAACCGATGCCCAGATCTCGACTCAGCGGCACATGGAGTCAATGAGATCGGAGAAATGCGGAAACTCCGCTTGCGCCGCCGCCACGATCTGCGCCGCGGGACGGCGCCTCCCCGGCGCGTACCGCTCCGCGATGGCCTGGAAGGCGGCGTTCGGCTCGGTCCTGCGCTCGGGGTTCGCGAACGCCTCTCCGGGGCCGAAGCCGTCGGCGAACAACCAGAGCAGGTCACCCAGATCGCGGGAGATCAGTCCGCGTTCGCCCTCGGAGCCGAGGTAGACGACCGGCTGGTCGGTGATCGGAGCGCCGGGTCGGACCAGCCAGAACCCGGCGTAGTCCCCGGAGCCTGTGGAACCGAAAAAGCGAAATTCACCGCCATCCGCTTCGTCGTTTCCTGTCCAGAGGCGGAACCACCACGCGGTCCTCTCCGGTGCCTCGAAGCTTACGTACGGCTCGAAATCACAGCCGCGAGCCTCGTCGGTCTCTTCGTCCCATTCCCATTCGAAGCCGATCTCGACCACTTCGGCCAGGGCGGGCGGCAGGGCAAGACCTTCAGGTGCCTCCATCATGCCGAGGAGACTAGACCATTCCGCAAAAGGCATCGCGATACGGCCGCCGTTCATCATCTCCACTGCGGCGGGGTGGGCGCCGACCTGAGGATCGCCAGCGCCCACGATCCGCCGTTTCTTCTCGCTGCCTCGTGCCCTCGTGGAACGGACGGCTCAGGCTCGGCCGGGTTTCGTGCAGGGCGAGGAAGCGAACGCTCATTGCGCCGCCGCCCATGCCGCGTGAGAGTGGCGGCGCCGACCGGCTCGACAGGCACTCCAGGTAAGTGGGGGACCTGTCGGCGGGAAAGGGCCGCTCGCCGGTGCCGAGGATCGTGGGGAGGCCAGGAGCCGTGCCGAGCCCTGCGATCGTCCGGCCGCTCGCGGCAGGGGCGGCGACCGCGCCGTTCACGCTCGGGCAACAGCGGCCTGGTCGGTTCCCATGGCTCATCGCTCACCGACCAGGCCGCTCATGTGCTCGACTCACACCACCAGCAGACACACCACAGGACACCCGGCGTCCAACGTCCCTCTCGTGAGAAAGGTCGCCCTATCGTGCGGGGGCGGCGGTGCGGCTCAGTCCGTGGGAGGTGACCAGTTGGGCGCTGCCGTCGGTCAGGCGGTAGGACAGGCCGGCCACCGCCAGGCGGCCGTCGGCGACCCGCTCGGCCATGACCCGGGAGCGCTCCAGCAGCAGGTCGGTGGTGTGAGCGATGTGCTGGTGGAGGATCTCCTGTTCGGTTCGCCGGCCGGCGGCCCGGGCGGTCAGCACGCTGGGCGTCACCCGCTCGACGACGTCCCGGACGAAGCCGGCCGGGACCTGACCCCCGTCGGCGGCGGCCTGGGCGGCCGCGATGGCCCCGCAGGAGTCGTGGCCCAGGACCACGACCAGCGGGCAGTCCAGCACGCTCACCCCGTACTCGATGCTGCCGAGCACCTCGGAGCCGGCCACGTGCCCGGCGGTGCGCACCACGAACAGGTCGCCCAGCCCCTGGTCGAAGATGATCTCGGCGGCCAGCCGGGAGTCCGAGCACCCGAACAGCACCGCGAAGGGCCGCTGTGCCGGAACGGTCTCGGTACGGCGGGCGGCGTCCTGGTTGGGATGCCGGGGCGATCCGGTAACGAACCGCTGGTTACCGGACAGCAGCATCTCCAGAGCGTCATCGGGCGTGTGCGTAGCGATCTCCGTCATGGCCGCAGGGTACGGCCTGGCCGAACAGCAACATGCGGCCGGGGCCACAGGAAGCGGCCTTACGCCGAGCACATCTTGGGGGGCGCTTGCCCTGCCGGCTCCAGCTTCCGGAAATGCCCGGCTAACTCTGGCCGGACCTGCTCGGCTCCGATCCCCGCGCCGCAAGTTCCCCGCTTGGTCATGCGCGCGGTGAGCGCTCCATGGCGGACTGGCCACGCCCGCGTTCACGAGCCGCAGGCACGCTCCGCCGATTCACCGGGGCGATTATGTCCAGTGGCGGGACCCGCGCGCTCGGGCCGTCATCACGGCTTCCATGACCTGGGACGAGTCGATCTGGGAAGGGTCTGCGAGGATCCTTGAACGAGACGGATGAGGCCCGCGCGGAAGGACCGTCCCAGGTCGGCTCTACGGAGTGAAGATCGTCCGCGCCAGGTCGTCGGGAGCCGCGCTCGCCTCGGCGAGAAGCTCGCCTTCGGCCGACCAGATCGCCGAACGGCCGGACGTGCGGTCGAAGCCGCCACCAGTGGGACCTGCGAAGGCCGCCGTGGCGACCCACACGCCGTGTTCGGCGGCGACCCGGCGGGCACGCTCGCTGAGGACTCCGCTCTCGTCGTCGGAATGGACGACTCCGGCGACATATCCGTCGATGCCGAGGGCGGCGGTCTTGGCGGCGTGTTCCGGGACACCGGTATCGCGGCAGACGGCGAGCCCCAGCCGCCAGCCGTCCACCTCGAGCACGGCGGGCTCGCCGGGCACGAAGCGCCCGATCTCGCTGCCGTGCAGATGCACCTTCGCGTAGGCCACGCGCGCGCCGTCACCATCGACTGCCAGGACGCCGATGTGGGGACCCGGTACGGGCGCGCCGACCAGCGCGAGCGCTCCGGTCTCGGCGCACGCCGCGACGATCGGGGCCAGCCGCTCGTCGTCGGGGGCGACCGGCGCAGCGTCCAGTTCGTAGCCCGTCAGCGACATCTCGGGGAACACCACCACTCGCGCGGCCGCCGCTCGCACGGCCTGCGCGTGGGCCACTGCGTTGGCTGCCACATCGTGCGGCGCGCATCTCGGCTGCACCACCGCAACGCTCAATGCCTGCCGCACCCCGGCCTCCCATGGTTCGCCGCCGCCCAAGATCACCTTACTGCGAAACGGCCGGCGAGGCGTCTCACCGCCCACCAGCCCTGAACTTCCGGAGGAGCCGGTTCGAGTGCGGGATGTGGGAGCGCCTCTCCGAGCAGTTCAGCCGCTGACCTCGGCCGACGCGTGACCGGGTCGCCGCGCATCGGGACCGGCAGGCCATGCGGGCCGACGAGATGCAGGGCCCGAGGACGAGATCAGCGAATCCGTCGGCGTCCTCGCCGCCGCGATCGTGCCGTTCGTGGCGCTCGGCTTGCTGTTCGTGACCTCTTGGCTGGACGTCTCTGCGGACGCGCACGGCAGGACCCTGTGGGGGCCGGTCACGCGGGGGCAGGAGCAGGACGCCCGCTCACAAGGAGCGGACTGAGCGTGCCGGCACCTTTGCACTCTGGCATCTACCTGAGCCACAGGATCTACCGCCGAATCCCGTATCGATCCTCCTCGAAGGCCGACCTGCTCGTCCCGGGGAGTGGCAAGATCGTGTGGCCAGAATCGCCGCGACCTTCTGGAACGCGCCGGACGCGAATTTCCCGGCACCGCCTGCCACCCATCGGAGGTGCCCGTGGCGTTCGATTCGCGTGAGTGAACCGACGCAGGAATCCGCGTACGTCGCGTTCGCGGCGGCCGCGTGGAAACGCCACTACGGCCTTGCCATGCTGCTGACCGGCGACCCGCACCGCGCTGAGGAGCTGCTCCAGGACTGCCTGGTGAAGCTCTACGTCCGGTGGCGCCGAGTCTCGGGCGGTGACCCGGACGCCTACCTGAAACGGATGCTGGCCAACGGCAACGTGAGCTGGTGGCGGAGGAGGCGGCGCGAGCTGCTGACCGCCGTCCCCGAACGCCACGACGGCCGCAGCAGCCTTCCGCCCGAAGCCGACGACGAGCTGCGCCGCGCGCTGCTCGCCCTGCCCGGCCGGCAGCGCGCCGTCGTCGTGCTGCGCCACTACGCCGACCTGACGGACACGGCGGTGGCCGACCTCCTCGGCTGTTCCGTCGGCACCGTCAAGAAGGCGCATCACAGGGCGATGCAGCGCCTCCGAACCCAGCTCGCCCCGCCCGACCCCGGCCCGGCCCCGGCCGTCCCCCGCCCGCACTCCCAGGAGATCGCACGATGACCATGAACCGGCTGCCCGAGGCACTGCACGACCTGAGCGAGCGGCACCCCGTCCCGGACGCGCCGACCGACACGCTGGTGCGCCGCGGGCGCCGGGCCCGCCTCCGGCGCCGCGCGACCATCAGCGGGATCGGGACGGGCACGGCCGCCGTGGCCCTGGCCGCCGCCCTCGCCATGGGGAACACGGTCGCGCCCGACGACCCGTCCGTCCCTGCCGGACCGGGCACGGCCGTGACCCTGGCCTCCGCGACCGAGGCGACGGCCCGAACCACCTTCCAGGTGAAGATGACATGGACGCTCGCCCAGAGGGGGCACAAGAGCCATGGGGAGGTGTACGTCGGCGCCTTCGACGCCGCGAACCGGCGCGGCCACCTGCGCGGCCCGCACCCCCGGATGCAGTGGCGCTTCGTCGGCGGCGAGACGTACCTCTCCCGTGGCGAGGACCACTGGCAGAGGCGCGACAGCGGCCTGGCGAGTTTCACCCGGGGGACCACCGGTCCGCAGGAGTTCGCCGCCGACCCCGGACGGGTGCTGCGCATGTTCGGCTCCCTCGGGACGGTCACGTCCGAGGGACGCTCGGGCACCGGCGCGGCGGCGGTCGAGACCTACGCCTTCACCCACGCCGCCCGCCCGGCCGAGGGGTCGCCGGCGGGCACCCGGGTCACCGGGACGATCACCATCGGGCTCGCGTCGAGGAAGGTCGAGAAGATCGTCCAGAGCACGGTGATCCGCAGCCAGGACCCGTCCGTGGAACGCGGGGGCCCGGTGCGCTTCACCTCCGTCATGGAGTTCTCCCGCTTCGGAACGCCCGTCCAGGTCACCCGCCCCGCCGTGGGGAGGTGAGGACGCCCCGAAGCCGCCAGGGGCCGCGGCCACGCGATGCGCGACGTCTCGCGTGGCCGCACGGCCGCCGGACCGGCAGTCCGTCCGGCCCCAGCTGTAGCCGCCGCGGCCGCCAAGGTCTCATCGGCCTGCTGGCGTACGGGCTGAACGCCTGGTTGCCAGAGATCTGCGGCGAGCGGGGCGCGGCCTGCTGCTGCTCTTGCTGTACGCCCGACGCGGTGACCGGCCTGGTCGGCGGAGGGTTCGCCCTGGCGGCGGGCGCAAGGCGTCCGCCCCGCCCGGGCGTTCGTCCCTTCCTCCCACCTAGCGGGGGAGGCCGCCGGTGCGAGTCCTTCCATGCACACCGCCCTGCACAGTGCCGCATCGGTCGCCGACCGCGTGCTGGACGCGTTCAGCCTGCCTCGACCTGTCCCGGCGGCCGACGACCCTTCCCGGTGAGGTAGGCGACGACGGCTTCGCCGGTCATCTGGCGGTGGCGGGTGCGGTGCTGGGGGGCGGTGAGGTCGCGGCCGAACAGGGCGCCGAAGGTGTGCTGGTTGGAGATGCGGAAGACGCACAGGGCGCTGATCATCATGTGCACGTCGACGGCGTCGGCGTCGGTGACGAAGTCGCCGCGGGCGCGGCCGGTGTCCAGGATCTGGGAGATGAGCCCGGTGATCGGCCCGCCGAGGTTGGTCAGGATCTCGGATTTGCGCAGGTGTTCGGCGTGGTGGATGTTCTCGATGCTGACCAGCTTGATGAAGTCGGGGTGGGCGTCGTGGTGGTCGAAGGTCAGCTCGGCCAGCGTGCGGATCGCCTCCACCGGGGCCAGGTGCTCCACGTCGATGGCCGACTCGGCCGCCCTGACCTCGGAGTAGACCTTCTCCAGGACGGCGATGTAGAGCTTCTCCTTGGCACCGAAGTAGTAGTAGATCATCCGCTTGGTGGTGCGCATCAGCGCGGCCATCTCGTCCACCCGCGCACCGGCGTAGCCGTGCCGGGCGAACTCCCGCTGCGCCACCTCCAGGATCTCGGCCCGGGTACGGCCGGCATCGCGGCGGCGCCCGTTGGAGGCGGGAGACGGCGACATGTGACTCCTGGAGGAGGCGGCGGGACGACGTCCCATCCTAGGAGGACCGCGACCTGCCGCCCTCCGCACGACCGCCCCGGTGGTTGTGCTGGACGCCGAGGCGAACGGGGGCGCCACATGGCTTCAGCAGCTCAATCGTCCGCCGCGTGACGGCCGGCGTCTGACCGGGCATGTCCATCTCCTCAGCGACCTGCCGGACCGGCCGTCCGGCCTCGACCAGATCCAGCGATCACCCGGCTGCCCGCGGACTCGGCCGCCGATCCCGCAGTCATCGCGCGGATCGCCAGGTCGCTTCCACGGGGACGGCGTGACGCCTCCGCTGCGGCGGTCAGCCGAAGACGGGCTCGACGATGCCGGCTACTTCGACTGCCGCTTCTGACCTGGGGTGAAGCCGGACTGAAGCCCGGGTGAAGACACCGTTGTGTTCGCTTAGGGCTCCAGCACGTGGCAGAAAGGAACCGACATGCGTACCTGGCAGAAGGCGTCGAAGCTCGCGGCCGTGGTCACGGTGGCCGGAGGGCTCGCGTTGACCGGAACCTCGGCGGCGGTCGCCGGCGAGACCCTGGCCCAGAAGAGGATCGGCCAGTGTGGCACCGGGGTGTTCCTCGACGGCATCCGGGCCATCTCGGTCAGCGAGAGCGGCCGGGACGAGGTGTACATCACGAGCAACGGCACCAAGATCTGGCCGGTGACGGGCGCCTACGTGTCGATGGCCGCGGGCCAGCGGGTCGAGGTCGACAAGTGCGTCCCCAGCAACGCCCAGATTCGCATCTGGGACGAGGACACGGCCGACTGGGACGACGACCTCGGCGGCTTCAAGGTCCAGGGCGAGGTGACCCGCAACTACGAGCCCGTGGGCGCCGGCCACTACCGGATCGGGGCCATCGCCTGATCAGCCCTCCTACACGGCACCGCTTCCGGCCATTCCTCACATCGGCCGGAGGCGGTGCCGTGCACTTCGGAGACGCCCGAGACAGGTCTACGCGCGCGCGTGACGGAACGCGCGCCATGGCTCCCGCGCGAAACCCTGTGCCCTTGGCCATGGCCTGTTCGATCAGGTCCATCGCACGGATATCCGGTCTTCACCGGCGCCGTCAGGTAGCGCGCTGCCCAGCGGCCGCAGTCCGACCGCGGCCAGGACGTGGCCTTCGACAGGCCGTCGTGGGAGCGGTTCAGCTCCTCCAACGTCTGTTCGACGATGCCGTTCCAGGTCGGCAGTTCGTGCTCTTGAACGGCGTCCTCCGTGCTGTGCGCCTGTCTCGGTTTTCGTCCGCCCGGAGAGCGACGATCAATGCGCGCTTGTGCAAGGATCGTGAAGCCACACTTAACGACGGGGGCGTTCATGCTGGAGCGACACGAGCTGGAGGCGTTCCTCACGCTGGCCGAGGAGCTGCACTTCGGGCGTACGGCCGAGCGGCTGCACGTGTCCACCGCCCGCATCAGCCAGACCATCGCCAAGCTGGAACGCCGGGCGAACGTGCCGCTGTTCGACCGCACCAGCAGGCGGGTGGAGCTGACGGCGGTGGGGCAGCGGCTGTACGAGGAGGTCCGCCCGGCGTGGAACCAGATCACCGCCGCGTTCGAGCAGGCGATCGACACCGGCCGCGGCATGACCGGGACGCTCCGCATCGCCTTCGTCGCCGCGGCCAGCGGGCAGCTGCTCGTCCGGGCCGCCGACCTGTTCCGCGAGCGCCACCCTCACTGCGACGTCCAGCTCCGCGAGGCACAGATCATCGACCTCATGCCGTGGCTGCGCGGCGGCGAGATCGACATCGTCCTCGGCGCGCTTCCGGTCGATGAGCCCGGCATCGCCACCGGCCCGGTGCTGCTGTCCGAGCCGCGCCTGCTCGCCGTCTCCACCACCCACCCCTTCGCCCGCCGCGAGTCGGTGAGCATGGAGGACCTGGCGAGGGTCAGGCTCATCCAGCTGCCGGACAACCTTCCCGTCACCATGCTCGAGGACCGCACCCCGCGCACCACCCCCGCCGGACGCCCGATCGAACCCGGCCCGATGGCCGCCACGATCAACGAGGTGCTCACGCTCGTCGGTGCCGGGCGCGGCGCCTTCACCATCGGCGCGCAGGCCACGCGCTACTACACGCGCCCGGACGTCGTCTACGTGCCGTTCAGCGACGCGCCGCCGCTGCGCTGGAGCCTGCACTGGCGGACGGACAACGCCACGGCCAGCGTGCGCGCCTTCGTCCAGGCCGCCCACACCGTCACCGGCCAGCGGCCGGATCCCCGGCCACCAGGTTCGAGAACGGGCATACCCCCGGTCCGTGAGGCCCCGGAACCAGTCCGGGACGAGTGGTCGCGGCGGCCCGCTTCGGACTCAACGTAAAGCCGTTTCCGTCGGCTCGGCGGGTGGGTGTGGGAAACGGCTGGGCGTTAGAGGCTGCGTTCGATCCCCCTGCGGGATTGAAGACGGCCTGTGAGCTTGAAATTCAACCCCCGCCGCCGGCACCGCCCGGCCCGGGGCGGCGGGCTCGGGCGGTGCCGGCTGTCGCGGCCGGGCGAGTGCCGGCAACGGCGTATCAGTTGTTTCCCCTCGGGCAGAAGCCGTTCCGGGTGGCGCTGGCGCGCCGGCCGGCGGCGTCGGTGACGGTGGCCGTGACCGAGGTGATCTGGTACGGGAAGCACGAACCGGTGACGCGGGCGTAGTTCTGGCCAGGGTAGGTGGTCACCGGGCCCTGCCCGCCGTTGGTGCTGACCGTGACCTGTTCGGGGTCGGTGCCTCCGCTCCAGTGGAAGTCGCAGCGGAAGGGGGCGGTGACGGTGCCGTACGCGGAACAGTTGAACGCGGTGACCGTCGGCGGTGGGCTGGGGCACGTGATTCGCGTGTCTCCCACGCTGGGATTGAGGTCGTCGGCGAGGCGGAGCGTCAACCCGATCACCAACGTCTGGCCGGGTTCGCAGCTCACCAGGATCTGCCGGATGTCGTCGAACCGAGGAAGGGGGTCGTCATCCTTCGTCCATTCGATGGACTCGACCGGCCGATTGTCGAATTCCGCGGGGACGGCGCACACGACATCGGGCGTGCCGGTCGATGCCGGTCTACACACGGGGGCGGACGCGTGGGCGGCGCCTGCTCCGGCCAGCAGAACTCCGAGCACCGCGGTCAGCAGCACGAAGACGGCGCCCAATCGTGGTCGCATCTGATCTCCTTCTCAGGTAGACGCTGATCGGTGAGTGGCCCGCGCGGACTACTCAGGTAATTCGCGCACGGAGGTCCTGCAGATGACCGGTTCCGTGACGAAGGCCCGATCCAAGGGAGGCGACCCGCTGCCCGCGGTTGAGGCGGCTCAGCGCGTCCGCCGGATCCCGCCGGATCCCCTGGGCGGCCACCCGGCCCGCCACTGCCTCATCGGACGAACCCGCCGCGGAGTGGTGGCTTCGGCGGATTTGCGGGTCTCTGAGGCGACCGCCTCGACCGCGGGTGAAGGAAACCTTTCGGACCGGCTTTGGGTGCGGTGGGCTAGTCCCAGGCGAGCCGCTGGTGTAGCAGGTTCTGCTGGGCGGGGTTGGTGGTGAGGGCCAGGGCGCGCTGGTCGGCGGCGCGGGCGGTGCCGGGCCGGCCGAGGGCGCGCAGGAGTTCGGCGCGGGTGGCGTGGAACAGCGGGTAGTGCTCCAGGGCCTTGCGGTCGGTGCCGGGGAGGTTGTCCAGGTCGTTCAGGGCGTTGCGGGGGCCGCCGCGTTCGCCGGGGTGGTGGTGCAGGGCGATGGCGCGGTGCAGCCGGTGTACCGGGGACGGGGCCAGAGCCAGCAGCATGTCGTACAGGACGACGATCTGGGGCCAGTCGGTGTCGGCCCAGGTGGGGGCCTCTGCGTGGCAGGCGACGATGGCGGCCTGGAGCTGGTACGGGCCGGGCCGGCGCGACTTCGCGGCGCGTTCGATCAGGCGGGTCGCCTCGGTGATGGCCGCATGATCCCAGCGGCCGCGGTCCTGGTCACGGAGGAGGATCAGGCCGCCGGCGGGGTCGAAGCGGGCGGTGGTGCGGGCCTGGTGCAGGCGGATGAGGGCGAGGAGGCCGAGGACCTCGGGTTGCTTGGGCATCAGCCAGGCCAGCTGGGCGGCCAGCCATTCGGCGTCGTCGGCCAGGTGGGCGGCGTGGGGGCGGTCGCCGGTGGTGGTGAGGTAGCCCTCGTTGAACAGCAGGTAGATGACCGCGAGGGCCTGGGCGAGCCGGTCGGGCAGTTCGGTGTCGGAGGGGATGCGGTACGGGATCCCGGCTTGGGTGATCTTTCGTTTGGCGCGGGTGATGCGCCGGCTCACGGTGGCCTCGGGGACCAGGAACGCCGCGGCGATCTGGGCGGTGGTCAGCCCGCACACGGTCCGCAGCGTCAGCGCGATCTGCGCGGTGCGGGGCAGGGCGGGGTGGCAGCAGGTGAAGACGAGTTTCAGCCGGTCGTCGGGCTCGGCCGGTACGGGGCCGGTGAGCTGGGCGAGTTTGTCGCGGTAGACGGCCTGGCGGCGGAGCAGGTCGATGCCGCGGCGGCGGGCGGTGGTCAGCAGCCAGGCGTCGGGATGGTCCGGGACGCCCTCGTCCGGCCAGCGCCGCAGCGCGGTCTCGATGGCGTCCTGGACGAGGTCCTCGGCGGCGGCGAAGTCGCCCAGCACCCGTACCAGGCATGCGGTGAGCCGGCCCGCGTGCTCGCGCACCACGCGGGCCAGCTCGGCGTCCACCTGTTCGCGCAGGGGGTCGTGCGGCGGGGGCATCGGTCCGGTCAGGTGATCGGGCGGATCTCGACGATCGGGCAGGCCGGCCAGGTGCGGGCGATGGCCATCGCCTCGTCCAGGTCGGCGACCTCGATCTCGGCGTAGCCGGAGACCACCTCCTTGCCTTCCACGAACGGCCCGTCGGTGACGATGGCGTCCCCGCCGGTCAGCCGCAACGTGGTGGCGGTCTCGGCCGGCCGCAGGTGGGCGTGGTGGGTGATCTGGGCGGCGTGTTCGGTGAACCAGCGGCCGACCGCCTCGAACGCCTCCTGCCGCTGCGTCTCGTTCATCGCCTCCAGCTCGCGCGCGAACTCCTCGGTCTCGACGAACATCAGCACGTACTTCATGCTTCCTTCCCTTCCCAGGTGATCGGTGTGTTTCTCGCGGGCGGTCACTGGTCGGTGGACGGTTCGGGCAGCGGGCAGTACAGGTCGATGCCGTTGCCGTCGGGGTCGGTCACGGTGGCGTACCGCATCCCCCAGAAGGCGTCCCAGGGCTGCTGGACGCCGGTGTGCCCGGCGGCGGTGAGCTCGGCGTACTTGGCGTCGACGTCGGCGGGGGCGGCGAACTGGAAGGCCAGGAAGTTGCGCGGGTCCCCGGTGGGGCGGGTCCAGCCGGCGGTGTGGGCGGAGGCGCGGAACTTCTCGGTGTCCAGCATCAGGTGCAGCCCGTTCGGCAGGTCGCAGCCGGCGTGGTCGGGGTAGGCGGGGTCGACGGTGAAGTCCAGGCCGAGCCGGGCGTAGAAGTCGATGGCGGCCCGCAGGTCGGCGACCACGATGTCGATGCTGTTCAGGTTCGGGTTCACGGAGATCGGCTCCTTCTGGTTCGTCGGGGTGGGCCTTCACTCCCCAGACGAACGGGACGGCCCCCGATCCGACATCGCCCCGCACCTATCGTGTGAGCGTTGCGGAGACCGGGCGCTCAGTGGTCCAGCGGGCGGCCGGCAGGCCGGCATCCTCGTCCAGGCCGCCCGATCCTCCTCGCCCTCGCGCTTTGGAGTGGCCGCTGCTGGCGGGCGTCCTGCCCGCGATCGCGCTGGGATCGGCACCGGTGTTCTCCTCCATCATCGCCTTCGGCCTCACCAAGGCGCTGACGAACGTCGTTGTACGGGCCGTCCGGAGCCCGGTCGGCGCGGGGGCCTGGCCGCGGTCCAGGTGGGCATGCCGTCACCACCGATCTGGCTTCCGAGGGCTTCGCTCCGGTGATGGACGGGTGGAACGGCGCGGCGACGGCGGACTCGTCACCCTGACGGCGCGGTCGCCATCTCCGGTGACCACCGTGGGGCGGGATCTGCTGAGTTTCGAGCTCGCCGGCCCGCCCAAAAGCCGAGGGACAACTGGGCTCATGGCCCAAATCGGTGGCTCTCCTCCAGTCCTTTACTGATGAGGCGATCTCGGGAGCCTGCTCTCGATCCGGGACGGAGGGGATCAGGATCATGCTGAGCGATGATGCGGGGACCGACGCCGACGTCGTGGTCGTCGGGTGCGGTCCGGTCGGGCAACTGACCGCCGTCCTGCTCGGGTCGCGGGGGTGGCGTGTCGTCGTCGTGGAGCGGTGGCCCGAGCCGTACCCGCTCCCGCGTGCCGTGACGTTCGATCACGAGGCCGCCCGGCTGCTGGCCGCCGCGGGCCTGGGACATCGGCTCGCAGAGATCAGCGAGGCGGCCCGCGAGTACGAGTGGCGCAACGCCGCGGGGCAGGTGCTGCTGCGGTTCGAGTGGGAACGGCCGGGAATCTCCGGATGGCCCCGGTCGAGCATGTTCTCCCAGCCGCGGTTGGAGGCGCTGCTGTCGGAGCGGATGGCCCAGGTCGACGGGACGTCATCAGCGCCTCGTACGTGGTCGGCTGCGACGGAGCCAACAGCACGGTACGGCGGCACATGGCGACGGCGGTCACCGACCTGGGCTTCCGCTACGACTGGCTGATCGTCGATGTCGTCCCGGACCCTGGAAGGACGTGGACGCCGTCGAATCTCCAGATCTGCGACCCGCTGCGCCCGACCACGGTGGTCTCCGGGGGACCGGGGCGGCGCCGGTTCGAGTTCATGCGGCTGCCGCACGAGACCACGGAGTGGCTCGATCGGGCCGAGACGGCCTGGTCCCTGATCGAGCCGTGGGGGCTGACGCCGTCCAACGCGGTCCTGGAACGGCACGCGGTCTACACCTTCCAGGCCCGGTGGGCCCAACCTGGCCTGGAAACTCGACCTCGTCCTCGCCCGCAGGGCCGTGCCCGAACTCCTGGACTCCTACACGGTCGAACGCTCCGCGCACGTCCAGCAGGCGATCCGCACCTCCGTCGAACTGGGCAAGGTGATCTGCGTCCTGGACCGTGCGGCGGCGGCCGAGCGCGATCAGGCGATGGGAGCCGCGGCGGGCGGGACCGTCGTGGACACCGTTCCCGACGCCGCGCTGACCGCGGGTGTCCTGCGGCGCGGCCCCGGCGGGACGCCCGTCCCTGCGGCAGGGGAGCTCAGCCCGCAGGGGCATGTCACATGGAACGGGGCCGCCGGACCGTTCGACCAGGTGGTCGGGACCGGCTTCGTGATCGCCGCGCTGTTCGACCCGGCGGAGGCGCTCACGGAGGATCACCTCGCGTTCGGTGCGGCGATCGGTGCCCGGCTGGTCCGGCTGGCCGCCCCCGGAGAGCCGGTTCCGGGCGCGGTGACCGACTCCGACGGGGTCTACCACGCGCTGCTGAACGGAACCGGCCGGACCGCCGTCATCATCCGGCCCGACTTCGACACCGATCGCGCGTTCACCGAGGACACCGAGCACATCCGCGTCCTGCTGTGCGGCACCGGCTCGCCGGAGACCAGCGCCGCCCGCGCCCAGGCGTGCACCCTCGTCGCCGCGGGCGGCAGGATGTTCCTGTTCGACGCCGGCGAGGGCACCACCAGGTCGCTCGCCGAGTCCAAGGTCCCCGTCGCCCGGCTGGAGCGGGTGTTCCTCACCCACTTCCATTCCGACCACTTCAACGGGCTCGCCACCCTCGTCAACGCGACCTGGATCTGGGGCCGCACGACTCCGCTGCCCGTCTGGGGCCCGGCCGGCCTCGACAAGGTCGTCGGCGGCCTCAACTCCGCCTACGCGCTCGATCACGAATACCGCAAGGCGAACATGCGCGGCCTGGAGGCCACCGGCGCGGCGGCCGACGCCGTTCCCACCGAGATCGAGTTCCCCGGCGGCGCGCGGTCCGCCCGCGTCTACGACGAGGGGGGCGTCACCATCGACGCCCGTCTCGTCGCCCACGACCCTGTCGCCCCCGCCGTCGGCTACGTGCTCACCTACCAGGGCAAGAAGGTCTTCATCAGCGGCGATACCGAGGTCAGCTCAGTCGACCTCCCCGCCATGCAGGACGCCGATCTCGTCGTCCACGAGGCTTACGCCACCCACCTCGTCCGCCGCGCCATCCCGCACATGCGGGACCTCGGCCGAACGCACGACGCCGAGGTCGCCGAACGCACCATCCGCTACCACGCCGACACCGTGGGGTGCAGAGCCTGCTTGAGCGGGCAGGCATCCGCCATGAGAGCAACGCTGCTGCGCACCGGCCTGGCGGTCACCGCCACCGCCGTCGTCGGGGCTCTGGCCGTCGACACCGATTCGGACTGGTACCGGGGACTCCGCAAGCCGTCCTGGCAACCGCCGCCGGCGTCGTTCGGCCTGGTGTGGACGCCGCTGTACGCGCTGGTGGCCTACGCCGGCGCGCGAGCGCTCACCCGCTGCGATGACGATCAGCGCGCGGCGATGCGCCGAGCCCTGGCGGGCGACCTCGTCCTCAACGCCGCCTGGCCGGTGCTGTTCTTCCGTGGCCACTCTCCCCGCCTGGCCCTGGCCGACATCCTCGCTCTCAACACCGCCAACGCGCTGGTCATCCGCCGGGCTCTGGCGGCGGACCGCAGGGCGGCCCTGCTGCTGGCGCCGTACGCGGGCTGGACGGTCTTCGCCACCGCGCTCACGGCCTCCATCGCCCGGCACGACCGTGACGCCTGAGCGCCCGATCCGGTGACCTCGCTCTCCAGCGGTGGACGGCGACTTGGTCACCGCACCGCCCGCCATTCGACCTCGTTGATCGCGACGGCCGCGCTCTCAGCGACCCGGCCACGGTGCCCGCATCGTTGATTTCGACGGCGCTGCTGCTGTCGTCGAACGAGGCGGCGAGATCGGTGAGTTCGCGGTTGCGGTACCCGATCGCGCCGGCTTATCCCATGAGCAATAGTCATTCTCGGGTGGGAAGGGAAGTGAAGAAATATCGCATCAGACTCGAAGTTCGCTCACGATTTTTTATCGAAATCGCAGAATATCGAGTAGGATGGAACCATCCGGCAACGACGACATCCCCGTCCCGAGGTTGACCCGCCACACCGGCTCACCCCGACAAGGGGGATGTTCATGCCGATCCTCGTTCATGTTCTTCGGTCCGACCGGCCCGGAGTCGCTCAGAGCGACTCGGATTCCTGGACGGACCAGATCTGGCCCGCTGTGATCGCGGTGACCACGCTGGCGGTGTTCGCCGTCTTCCTGATCCAGACCGGCCCGATGCTGGCGCTGCTCATGGCGCTGGCCACGCTGGTGGCCGCTACGGTTTTGGTCACGCTGGTGACCGGCACCGTCTGGCTCACCCGGCTCCGCCGTCTCGTCCGGCGTCTTCTGGGACACCGCTGATCCGGCCTCCCTGTCCTTATCGCGTTCGTCCCCGCGCCGCCGAACGGCGACCCTGGGGAAGGGGACCTGCCCCATGCGCGCCATCACCGAACGCGGAACGACGATCAGCCTCACGCCGCCCTCGGTTCCCCAGCTGCGCTGCGGAGGCCCGCGCCGGCCCGTCATGCCCCGCCCCCCGAGTCCGCGACCGCCGGGACCGCCCACAGCGATCGGAGATCGCCATGACCCCCATCACCGCTCCCTCGCTCCGGTATGCCGGACACGACGGGTTCACCGCCGTTCGCCGTGCCGGGGCCCACTCCAAGAACGGCAGGGCCGCGCGGCAGCGCTCCGGCCATACCGTCGTGGCTCTGCGCGGCGACCTCGACATCGCCTCGGCTCCCGCGCTACGCCGCCGACTGCTCGGCACGCTGCGGCACAGTGGCGGGTTGCTGATCCTCGACCTGAGCGGGGTCACCTTCTGCGACGTCGCCGGCCTGGCCGTCCTGGTCGGCACCCAACGCCGTGCCACCGGACTCGGCATCTCCCTGCACCTGTCCGATCCGCCGCCGCAGCTGGAGAAGCTCCTGCGTATCAGCGGCCTGGAGGGCTTTCTCACCGTTCGCCACTCCGCCCCCGAACCTCGGCCCGCCGGCCTGGCCACATGAGCGCCTGAACGCCGGGCACACCACCGGTAAGGCGAATACCCGTGTCCGGTCGGGCCCGCCGAGCGAGCCGTCCGGGCCTGACTCGTACTGGAGAAGCCGTGACAGCCGTGTCCTCCCACGACCACGCTGACGGCGCCGCGCCCGCTGCGCTGCGCACCGGCCGGTGGCGGCTGCCGCCGCCGGCGGGGGCTCGGCGGGCCGCCCATGCCCGCCGAACCGTTCATGCCGCGCTGCGACGATGGGGACTGGGGCCGGCGGCGGACACCCTCGCCCAGCGGGTGGTCGCACTGGTCCAGGAGATGACCGCCCGGCCCGCCGCCCGCAGGTACGGCCCGATCGACCTGCACCTGGAACTGCGCCCGACGGACCGCCTGCTGCTCGCGGAGATCCGTGGCGCCGCCCCCGCCCTGCCTGAATCCGCCGACCGCCCGCCCGCCATCGGAGACGGCCGGAGCATCATCGCCCTCACCTACGGGCACCGTCCCGCACGGAACGGCATCGCCACCTGGTACACCCACGCCTTCACCTGGCAACGGCCGGGCGCCGACACCGCCGACCACTGACCCCGTTCCAGGCGCCCCCGGGCCCGCCGGACTGCATCACCGCGGCTGAGCGCTTGCCCGCCGCCGGCCGGGTCGCCCCTGGTGGACGCGGCACCGGCCGGACGGCTACTGGCACGTGCTGGTGGCCGCTCCACACCTGGCGCTGAGCCGGGTCTGCCGGTCGTCCCCGGCGGCTTCCCGTCCCTGTCCCGGATGCTGCGGGGAGACCTTCAGCGGTACGTCGGCGAGCACGCCTTGGGCGACGCTCTCACCGCCAAATAGTGGAAAATCAGCGGGTTCCGTTAATGAATTCGCCTATTTTATAAAAAACAGGTAGGCTTACGGTATTCCGGCAATGGCGATTCGCTCATTTGAGGCTGTCTCGTCGCACCGGCTCACCCCCGGAAAGGGGGACGCCATGCCGACCTCGCATCGCGCGCGACAGCCCGTCCGCCCCGGCACGGACCACACCGTTCAGGTGTCCGGCATGTCTCGACTGTTTCCGGCCTCGATCGCTGCGGCGGCGTTCATCGTGTTCGCCCTGTCCGCGGCGGTGGCCTCACCGATCCTCGCGTTGATCATGGCTCTGGCCACGGCCGCGGTCGGCGGGCTCGGAGGTGCCTGGTTCTTCCGAACCGGCCGGAGCCCCCGCTCGCCCGAAGATCGGACGTCTTCATGACCACCATGCACACCCGTCGACCGAGCGGTCACGCCGCGACGCCCACCGCCGTGGTCCTCCGCCACACCGACCACACGCTGGTCGAGGTACGAGGGGAACTCGACACGGCCACCGCGCCGGCGCTGCGGGAGGCGTTGTTCCGCGCGCTCCGTCCCGGTACGGGGCCGCTGATCCTGGACCTGTCCGGACTGTCGTTCTGTGACGCCGCCGGGCTGTCGGTGCTGGTCGATGCCCGGCTCCGTGCCGACGCCCGCGGCATCGTCATGCTGCTGGCCGCTCCGGGCCCCCGGCTCCGTGCCCTGCTCCGCGTCACCGGCCTGGACCGCGGCCTGCCGCTCCACCGGACGGTGGCCGACGCGCGCGCCCAGTCCCCGGCTCCCGGCGCGACCCGCGGACGGCCCCGTGCGGCGTTCTCCGCGCTCGTCACCTGTTGAGCCCGCCATCGGCGCACAACCGCCGCGGGCACGCGGTACGTAAGCGCCCGGACTCCGCCCCTCCGCCCGGCGGGACGCCCAGCCGGGCGGGCGCGGGATCCCCTGCGGATCGGCGGCCTGCATGTCCTCGCTGAAGCTCGGCGTCCTGGGACGATCGGGCAAGGAGAACGAACGCCGACTCCCGATCCACCCGCGGCATCTGGAGCGGATCGCCCCCGCCCTGCGCTCGCGCATCCATCTCGAACGCGGGTACGGCGAGGGCTTCGGCGTCCCGGACGAGCGGCTGGCGCCCCAGGTCGCCGGGATGCTCTCCCGCGACGAGATCATCGCTCACTGCGACGTCGTCCTGCTGCTCAAACCACAGCCGGAAGATCTCAAGGGACTGCGCCCGGGCCAGACCCTGTGGGGCTGGCCGCACTGCGTGCAGGACCGGGAGATCACTCAGCACGCCGTCGATCAGCGGCTGACGCTGATCGCGTTCGAGGCGATGCACCACTGGTCGTCCAAGGGCGGATTCGTCCTGCACGTCTTCCACAAGAACAACGAGCTCGCCGGCTACTGCTCGGTGCTGCACGCGCTGTCCCTGACAGGCGCGACCGGCGTCTACGGCCGCCGCCGCCGCGCCGCCGTCATCAGTTTCGGGGCGACCGCGCGCGGCGCGGTCACGGCCCTCAACGCGCACGGTGTCCACGACGTGCACGTCCTGACCCATCGGAGGGTCGGTGCGGTCGCCGCGCCGATCCACTCGGCCCGCATCGTCCATTTCGACCATGACACCGAAGACCCGACCCGCACCCGGACGCTCACCGAGGGCGGTCCGGTGCCGACGGCCGCCTTCCTCGCCGAGCACGACATCATCGTCAACTGCGTACTGCAGGACACCGGCGCCCCGTTGACGTTCGCCGGCACCGCGGACCTGCCGGCGTTCGCGCCCGGCACGCTGATCGTCGACGTCTCCTGCGACGCGGGGATGGGCTTCGGCTGGGCACGGCCGACCTCCTTCACCGACCCCATGTTCACGGTGGGCGACCAGGTCCACTACTACGGCGTCGACCACAGTCCGTCCTACCTGTGGGAATCGGCCACCTGGGAGATCAGCGAGGCGCTGCTCCCGCACCTGGGCACCGTCCTCGCCGGAGCACGGGCATGGGACGCCGACCCGACGATCCGCCGGGCCATCGAGATCCGCGACGGTGTCATCCAGAACCCGGCCGTCCTCTCCTTCCAGAACCGCTCGCCGCACTACCCGCACACCGGCCGGACCGGGCCGGCTCGCGGACCCGACGGCGATCCACCTGCCGGAGTCGCTCAGCGAGGCTGACGCCCGGACGGGGACCTCCGGCAGCGATCAAGCCTTCCGCGGGACGGCTCACCGGCCGACCCGAAGGTCACCCCGTACGTACGGCCGCGTCGCATCCCCCGGACACCGCGCCCCCGATCCGTATCCCGCCGGCGGCCGAGGACGGCGGGACGCCGCAGGTCAGGCGGAGGGGCGGTGGTCCCGCTGCAACTCGTCGGCGACCAGCGCCACGTGCAGCGACACTCGTACGTCCGGATCGTCGAGTCGTACGCCGAGCACTGATTCGATCTTCGCCAGCCGCGCGTAGAAGGTCGGGCGGGAGAGGTGGAGGGCGGCCGCGGCGTCGGACTTGCTCCCGGGGTGGTTCATCAGTGCGCGCAGGACGCGGACGAGGTCTTCGCCGTGTTCCTCGTCGTGCGCGTACAGGGCGTCGAGTTCGCGGGACACGAACAGGCACAGCCGGTCGTCGCCGGCGAGCAGCGCGAGGAGTCCGCGCAGGTGGACGTCAGCGAGCCGGTGGACGATGGGGCCGTCGTCCTCCTCCCGCACCGCGTCGACGACCTGGCGGGCCTCGCGCAGGGTCCGGTCGATGCGGGCGGTGGCGTCGACCGGGCGGCCGGCGCCGATCACGACGCGGTGCCGGGCGGCGATCCGCTCGGCCAGCCGGTCGACGATCGTGTCCGCCGGGGCGTCCGGCGGGAGGGACAGCACCGCGCGCACGTCCTGGTTCATCTCGCTGACCAGCGCGGCGACGTCCTGTTCGTGGAGGGCGTGGACGGTGGCGGCGAGGACGTCCTCCAGCCCGGAGCGAACGGTGGGCTTCTGCACGCCGGTCCCGTGCAGGTCCGCCGTGCGCGGCCGTACGGAGAGCCCGACGAAGCGCCGCCTGGTGAGGGGAAGGCCGGCGAGCTCGCAGCGGCGAAGGATGTCGGGGACGGTCGGATCGGTCAGCAAGCCGGTCAGCAGCTCGTGATGCGCGCGCCGCACCAGGCTGTCGCGGACGCGGTCGTGCAGGAGGTGCATGGCGAGCGTGGCGGCGGCCCGCTCGGCGATGGTCATCAGCGTGGGTGTCGCCGGTTCGGGGGAGTGGACGACCAGCCGGCCCCAGTCCCGGCCGGGCGCGCCGAGCCTGGTGATCAGCCAGCCGTTGGCGGCGTCCCAGTGCGTGCGGCCGGAAGGGCGTGCGCGGCGCGATCGGGCGGTCCAGTCCCTGAGGAAGTCGGTCATGTTCCCGGGGCCCGGTACGTAGTCGAGGACCTGGTGCCGCTCGCTTTCCAGCACCACGGCCGCGCCGGAGAGCCGCTGTACGGCGGCGAGCACCTCGCGCGGGCCGGCCTCGCTGAGACCGAGGGCGGTGAACGTCTCGTGCACCCGTTCGGCGTCGCGCAGCTCGGCCATCCGCTCGTCGACGATGCGTTCGCCCACCGCCTGGATGATCGTGGCGAAGCTCGCCTCCCGGTGCAGGATCAGCAGCGGAAGCCCGAGCGTGCCGCAGGCGCCGGTCAGTTCGGCGGGCACGGTGTCGTTCCACCGGCGGCCGAGTTCGATCATCAGTCCGGCCGCGTCGGCCGCGGCCAGGCTGCGGGCGAAGTCGGCCAGCGCCCGGGTGCCGTCCGGCAGGGCGATGCCGGTGGTGAGGAGGAGGTCGCCGCTTCGCAGCAGCGGCGCGATGTCGGGAAGTTCGGTGGCGTGCACCCAGCGCACGCCGCGGTCGAGGTGGTCGCCGGCGGCGACGACTTCGGGCGCGGCGGCGCGGACGGCGGGCACGGCCAGGACGTCCCGCAGGGTCAGTTCGGCCATGGCGGCCATGAGTTTACGGATTGTCGTGCTCCAGCCGAATCTGAGACGTTCTGTCGGCCTTGATGGCCGGTGGAGGGCGGCACGCTTGGGCTCTCAGCCGAAGGAGGGCGATGACCAGCGTGATCACCCATTGGGCCGACGGCGCGCCGTACGCGGGCACTTCCACCCGCGTCGCCGACGTCACCGACCCCGCCACCGGACGTGTCAGCGGCGCCGTGGCCCTGGCCTCGGAGCAGGACGCCGGCCACGTGATCGCCTCCGCCGCGAGCGCGGCGGAGGGATGGCGGTCGGCGACACTGGCGAAGCGGACCCGGATCGTCTTCCGCTTCCGTGAACTGCTCAACGCCCGCAAGGACGAACTCGCCTCGATCATCACCGCCGAGCACGGCAAGGTGCACTCCGACGCCGTCGGCGAGGTGTCCCGCGGGCAGGAGGTCGTCGAGTTCGCCTGCGGTATCGCCCACCTGCTCAAGGGGGCGGAATCGCGGAACGTCTCCACGGGCGTCGACGTGCACGGCGTCCGCCAGCCGCTGGGCGTGGCAGGGATCGTCAGCCCGTTCAACTTCCCGGCGATGGTGCCCATGTGGTTCTTCCCCATCGCCATTGCCGCGGGCAACACGGTGGTGCTCAAGCCGAGCGAGAAGGATCCGTCGGCGGCGCTGTGGCTGGCGCGCCTGTGGAAAGAGGCCGGCCTGCCCGACGGCGTCTTCAACGTGCTGCAAGGCGACAAGGTGGCCGTCGATGCCTTGCTGGCCCACCCGGACGTGGCCGCGATCAGCTTCGTCGGCTCGACACCCGTCGCCGAACACGTCTACGCGGAGGCGTCGCGCCGGGGCAAGCGCGTGCAGGCCCTGGGCGGTGCCAAGAACCACATGCTCGTGCTGCCCGACGCCGACCTCGACCTCGCGGCCGACGCCGCGGTGAGCGCCGGGTACGGCAGTGCCGGCGAACGGTGCATGGCCATCAGCGTCCTGGTCGCCGTGGAGCCCGTCGCCGACGAGCTGGTGGCCAGGGTCGCCGAGCGGACCCGCTCGCTCCTCGTCGGCGACGGCGCCGCCGGCCAGGACCGGGAAGCCGACATGGGGCCGCTCATCACCGAGGCGCACCGGGACCGGGTCGCCTCGTTCATCGCCTCCGGCCAGGCCGCCGGCGCGAGACTGGTGGTCGACGGACGTGATGCCGCGGTCCGCGGCGAGGACGGCGGGTTCTGGCTCGGGCCGACGCTCTTCGACCACGTGACGCCCGACATGGAGATCTACCGCGAGGAGATCTTCGGGCCGGTGCTGTGCGTCGTGCGCGCCGCGTCGTACGAGGAGGCGCTGCGGCTCGTCAACGCCAACCCCTACGGCAACGGCACGGCGATCTTCACCAACGACGGCGGGGCGGCGCGCCGCTTCGAGCAGGACGTCCAGGTGGGCATGGTCGGCGTCAACGTCGCGGTCCCGGTGCCCGTGGCGTACCACTCGTTCGGCGGCTGGAAGCGCTCCCTGTTCGGAGACACCCACGCCCACGGCGTCGAAGGCGTCCACTTCTTCACCCGGAGCAAGGTCGTCACCACCCGGTGGATCGATCCGGCCGACCGGCCGGCCGGCGGCCTCGACCTCGGTTTTCCGCGCAACGACTGACAAGGACGTGACTCCCGTGATCGGTGATCCTCTTCTCGCGACGGATGAGCAGTTCTCCGGCCGGGCCGACCGCTGGCAGGCGGCGGCCCGCGACCACCTGTGGCTGCATTTCAGCCGGATGGGCGCCTACGAGGCGGCCGAGATACCGGTGATCGTCCGGGGCGAGGGGCCCTACCTGTACGACGCGCGGGGCAGGCGGTACCTCGACGGCCTGTCCGGCCTGTTCGTCTCGCAACTCGGCCACGGCCGCGCCGAGCTGGCCGAGGCGGCCATGAGGCAGGCGCGGGACCTGGCGTACATGCCGCTGTGGTCCTACGCCCATCCGGCCGCCATCGAACTCGCCGAGCGGGTGGCCTCGTACGCGCCCGGGGACCTGAACCGGGTGTTCTTCACCTCCGGCGGTTCGGAGGCGGTGGAGTCGGCGTGGAAGCTGGCCAAGAACTACTTCAAGATCGTCGGCAGGCCCCTCAAGCACAAAGTGATCAGCCGCCGGATCGCCTATCACGGCACCACCCAAGGCGCGCTGTCGGTCACCGGCCTGCCCGCCCTCAAGCAGCAGTTCGAGCCGCTGGTGCCGGCCGCCTTCCGGGTGCCGAACACCAACATCTACCGTGCCGGCGAGATCACCGGTGGGCTGCTGGACGGCTCGGACCCGGAGGCGTTCGGCCGCTGGGCCGCCGGCCAGATCGCCGTGGCGATCGAGAACGAGGGCCCGGACACGGTCGCCGCGGTCTTCCTCGAACCGGTGCAGAACTCCGGCGGCTGCTTCCCGCCGCCTCCGGGCTACTTCCGGCGGGTGCGCGAGATCTGCGACGAGTACGAGGTCCTGCTGGTCTCCGACGAGGTCATCTGCGCCTTCGGGCGCCTCGGCCACATGTTCGCCGCCGAACGGTACGGCTACCAGCCCGACATCATCACCTGCGCCAAGGGCATCACCTCCGGCTACGCCCCGCTGGGCGCCATGATCGCGAGCGACCGGATCGCCGAGCCGTTCCAGCACGGCACCGAGTCCTTCGCCCACGGCTACACCTTCGGCGGCCACCCGGTCGCCGCCGCCGTCGCGCTGCGCAACCTGCAGATCTTCGAGGACGAGCAGGTCCTCGCGCACGTGCGCCGCACCGAGGGCGCGTTCCGCTCGACCCTGGAACGGCTGCTCGACCTGCCCATCGTCGGCGACGTGCGCGGCGACGGCTACTTCTACGGCATCGAACTGGTCAAGGACAAGGCCACCAGGGAGACGTTCACCGCGCCCGAGTCCGAACGGCTCCTGCGCGGGTTCCTCTCGGCAGCCCTGCTCGACGCCGGTCTGTACTGCCGCGCCGACGACCGGGGCGACCCGGTCGTCCAGCTCGCGCCGCCGCTCGTCTGCGGCCAGGCGCACTTCGACGAGATGGAACAGACCTTGCGTTCCGCGCTCACCCAGGCCGCCGAGCGTCTCTGAACCAGCGAAAGGCCGACCACCGTGAACATCGGTGTTCCGAAGGAAGTCAAGAACCACGAGCACCGGGTGGCGATCACGCCGGCCGGGGTCCGGGAACTCACGGCGAACGGGCACGCGGTCCACGTCGAGCGCGGTGCGGGCGCCGGGTCCTCGATCGGCGACGAGGAGTACGCGGCGGCGGGCGCCACGCTGCTGGACGACCCCGACGACGTATGGGGCACCGCCGACCTCGTCCTCAAGGTGAAGGAGCCGATCGCCGAGGAGTACCACCGCCTCCGCGAAGGGCTGACGCTGTTCACCTACCTGCACCTGGCCGCCGACAGGCCCCTCACCGAGGAACTGCTGGCCAGGAAGGTCACCGCCATCGCCTACGAGACCGTGCGGCTGCCTTCGGGCGGGCTGCCGCTCCTCTACCCGATGTCGGAGGTCGCCGGCTGCCTCGCGCCCCAAGTGGGCGCCCATGCGCTGTTCAAGGCACAGCGCGGCCGCGGCGTGCTGCTGGGCGGCGTCGGCGGGGTGGCCAACGCCAAGGTCGTCGTGATCGGCGCGGGCGTGGCCGGGCAGAACGCCGCCAACATCGCGCTGGGCATGGGCGCCGACGTCACGCTGCTCGACACCGACCTCGACAAGCTGCGCATGTCGTTCTGGCGCTACGGCAACCGGGTCCGCGGCCTCGCCTCGTCCACGCTGGCGATCGAGGAGCGGGTACGGCAGGCCGACCTGGTCATCGGAGCGGTCCTCATCCCGGGCGCCGCGGCACCGAAGCTGGTCGGCAACGACCTGGTGGCGCAGATGAAGCCCGGCTCGGTGCTCGTCGACATCGCCGTCGACCAGGGCGGCTGCTTCGCCGACACGCGGCCGACGACGCACGCCGATCCCACATACCAGGTGCACGACTCGACCTTCTACTGCGTCGCCAACATGCCGGGGGCCGTACCGAACACCTCCACCTACGCTCTGACCAACGCCACCCTGCCGTACGTGGTGAGGCTGGCCGCCAGAGGCTGGCGGCGGGCCCTGGCCGAAGACCCCGGCTTCGCCTCGGGGCTCAACACCCACGATGGCCGCCTCACCAGCGCGCCGGTCGGGCGAGCGGTGGGCATCGAGGCCACCGCGCCCGAAACGGTGCTCCGGGAGAAGTGACGGGATCTCGTGGAGCCGATGGCCGGCGCGGTCGCGGTCGGCCATCGGCTTCCCGAGAGGATCGCTAGAGAAGTCTCCCTGCACTGGTGAGCGCGTCACGCAGGATCTGCTCCATCTCGTCGAAGTGCGCCTGGTCGCAGATGAGCGGCGGGGACAGTTGGACGACCGGCTCGGCGCGGTCGTCGGCCCGGCAGTACAGTCCCGACTCGAAGAGCCGCGCGGACACGTGGCCGCGCAGGATCCGCTCGGATTCCTCGGCGGTGAAGGTCCGCTTGGTGGTCTTGTCCTTGACCAGTTCGATGCCGTAGAAGAAGCCGCCGCCGCGGACGTCCCCGACGATGGGCAGGTCGGTGAGCCTGTCCAGGGTGGCGCGGAAGGCGTCCTCGGTGTCGCGGACGTGCTCGTAGAGGCCCTCGCGTTCGATGACGTCCAGGTTGGCCAGTGCCACGGCGCAGGAGACCGGGTGGCCGCCGTAGGTGGAGCCGTGCATGAACGTCGCGCCGTCGCGGCGGAACGGTTCCATCAGCCGGTCGCCGGCCAGTACCGCGCCGAGTGGGGCGTAGCCGGAGGTCAGGCCCTTGGCGGTGGTGATGATGTCGGGCCGGTAGCCGTAGCGGTCGGCGCCGAAGGCGTGCCCGAGCCGGCCGAACGCGCAGATCACCTCGTCGGAGACCAGCAGCACGTCGTGCCGGTCGCAGATCTCGCGGACCCGCTGGAAGTAGCCGGGCGGCGGCGGGAAGCAGCCGCCGGTGTTCTGCATCGGCTCCAGGAACACCGCGGCGACGGTGCCGGGACCTTCGAACTCGATGGCCTCCTCGATCCGGTCGGCCGCCCACCGGCCGAAGGCCACGGGATCGTCGCCGTGCTCGGGGGCGCGGTAGAAGTTGGTGTTCGGGACGCGGACGGTGCTGGGGACGAGCGGCTCGAAGTCCTGCTTGGCGCCGGGGATGCCGGTGATCGACAGCGCTCCCTGGGAGGTGCCGTGGTAGGCCAGCGACCGGCTGATCACCTTGTGCTTGCCGGGCCGGCCGGTCAGCCGGAAGTACTGCTTGGCCAGCTTCCAGGCGGTCTCGACCGACTCGCCTCCGCTGACGGTGAAGAACACCCGGTTCAGGTCGCCGGGCGCCGCGGCGGCGAGCCGGTCGGCCAGCTCGATCGCGGCGGGATGGGCGTGCGACCACAGCGGGAAGTAGGCCAGCCGCCGGGTCTGCTCGGCCGCGGCCGCGGCCAGCTCCTCCCTGCCGTGCCCGACCTGGACGGCGAAGAGCCCGGCCAGCCCGTCGAGGTAGCGCTTGCCCCGGGCGTCCCACACGTAGGCGCCCTCGCCGCGCACGATCACCGGGATCCCGGGGTCGTCGGCGGCGGAGTGGCGGGTGAAGTGCAGCCACAGGTGCTCGATCGAGGGGGCGGCGGCGTCGGTGGGCACGTTGTCGGGCATGGGGCGTCATCACTTTCTCGCGGGTGACCGGAGCGGTCGGTGTCGGCGGGCTGCTTGCGGCTGTCGGTGGTGTCCGAACGTCAGCTGTCGAAGCCGAGTCCGAGGGTGTCCATCGTTCGCAGCCACAGGTTCCGCTTCCCGCCGTTGCGGTCGGCGTGGGCCATCGAGCGGCGGGTGAGCTCGATGCCGAGCCAGCGCAGAGGCTCGGGCGGGAACGGGACGGGCTTGCTGCGCACCATCGCGAGCCGGGTCCGCGGGGAGTGCAGGCCGTCGAGCCGGTCGAGCATGACCTGCGCTCCGAACCGTGTCGCGGCCACCCCGAGCCCGGTGAAGCCGAGGGCGTAGGCGACCCTGCCGTGCGCGGCGGTGCCGAAGAAGGCCGAGAAGCGGGTGCAGGTGTCGACCACGCCGCCCCACGTATGGGTGAAACGGACGCCCTCCAGTTGGGGGAAGGTCTGGAAGAAGTTGGAGGCCAGGACCTGGAAGGTGGCCGGACGCTGGTCCAGGTCGGCCGACAGCCGGGATCCGTAGTGGTAGACGGCGTCGTAGCCGCCCCACAGGATCCGGTCGTCGGCGGTGAGCCGGTAGTAGTGGAACCGGCTCCCGGAGTCGGACATGCCGTGGCGGTGCCGCCAGCCGATCGAGGCCAGCCGCGCTTCGGTCAGCGGCTCGGTGACCATCGCGTAGTCGTACACGGGCACCACGAACGGGCGGATCCGGCGTACCAGCGGCGGGAAGGCGTTGGTGGCCAGCGCGACCCGCCGCGCCACCACCCGGCCGTAGCCGGTGGTGACCACCATGCCGGTGCCGCGGGTGGCCAGCCCGGTCGCGGGGGTGCGCTCGAAGATCCGCACGCCGAGCCGGACGCAGGCGTCGCGGAGTCCCCAG
Source organism: Actinomadura sp. 21ATH (assembly GCF_041951345.1). Taxonomy (NCBI): domain Bacteria; kingdom Bacillati; phylum Actinomycetota; class Actinomycetes; order Streptosporangiales; family Thermomonosporaceae; genus Actinomadura; species Actinomadura sp. 21ATH. The sequence continues at coordinate 28,247 of NZ_JBGNUR010000030.1, forward strand.
GCGAGCCTGGCCGGATTGACCAGCGCCGTACCGCGCCGGTCGAGGACCCCGGCCAGGTAGGTCGGCGAGTCGACCTCGGCTCTGACCTGCTCGGTGCCGAGGAACTCGCAGGAGAGGCCGTACCTTCGCGCCGTCTCGGCGTGCTCGCGCAGCTCGCCGACCTGGTGCGGCCGGGTGGCGACGTCGATCGAGCCGGTGCGCTCCCAGTCGCAGTCGATCCCGTACCGCCGCAGCGTGTCCTCGATGGCGTCCAGGTTCTCCAGGCCGAGTCGCTCCAGCTCCGCCAGCTCGTCCGGCCATCGGGCCAGGCCGTTGCCGAAACCGTGGGTGAGCGAGGACGCGCAGAAGCCGCCGTTGCGTCCGGAGGCCGCCCAGCCCACCTCGCGCGCCTCGATCAGAACGACGTCGCGGTCCGGGTCGCGCTCCTTGGCCAGCAGGGCCGTCCACAGCCCGCAGTACCCGCCGCCGACCACCACCAGGTCGCAGTGCTCTTCTCCGGCCAGCGCCGGGAAGGGGGACGGCCGCGCCGGGTCGTCGAGCCAGAACGGGACGGGCTCGGCATGGACGAGCGCACGTACCGGATCAGTAGCGGTCACGCGAAGCATGACACTAATGTAGTGCGTAAATCTCCACTTCGTCCACTATTTCAGCAGGCATCTCTCGATGGTTGCTACTGAAGTAGTCGTCATCGGGCCCGCCACTGGTAGCTTTCCTTGCACAGTTGGAGGTAGACGAAGGACTCCGTGCTCACCACGCCGGGGATCGACCGGATGCGGGTCGACAGCACCTCGGTCAGATGGGCGTCGTCATCGCACACGACCTCGCACAGGAAGTCATAGGTGCCGGCGCACATCACCACGTAGACCGTCTCCTCCATCTCCGTCAGCGCGGCGGCGACCGGCGGCAGCGGCCCCTCGACCTTCACGCCCACCATCACCTGCCGGTGGCCGCCGACGCGCAACGGGTCGGCGACGGCGACGATCTGCATCACGCCCGACTCGATCATGCGCTGCACCCGCTGCCGCACCGCCGCCTCGGACAGCCCGACCACCTTGGCGATCGCCCCGTACGAGCGCCGCCCGTCCTCCTGCAACTGCTCGATGATCTGCCACGAGATGTCGTCGAGGTCCGCCACGGCCCCACTCTTCCTGCCCATGACCGCATCATCGCAGGCGCCGGCGGCTCCGGCCGCACTCGCCGACCGCGACCGACGGGCGACTATTTTAGTAGTCATTGACAGTACTAGCCTGCTCCTTCCATAGTCTATTGCAACCACTGGCGACTGATATAGCATTCAGAGCTGCGGTTTCGGTAGGTCCTCGGAACCGTGGTCCACGCCTCCAGACCCCATGACACCCACGAAGGGAAGCCGGTGACGACCTTCACCAACCTCGTCGACGGAAAGCGGCGCGGTGCCGCCGACGAACGAGTCCTCGACGTCATCGACCCGGTGACCGGCGAGGTCTACGCGACCTCGCCGCTGTCCGGGCAGGCCGACGTCGACACCGCCATGGACGCCGCGGCCCGCGCGTTCGAGACCTGGCGCTGGACCACCCCCGCCGAACGCCAGCGCGCCCTGCTGAGGATCGCCGACGCGATCGACGCGCGGCTGGACGAGCTGATCGACGTCGAATGCGCCGACACCGGCAAGCCCCGCGCCCTCACCGCCACCGAAGAGGTCCCGCTGTGCGCCGACCAGTTCCGGTTCTTCGCCGGGGCCGCGCGGATCCTGGAGGGGCGCTCGGCCGGCGAGTACATGGAAGGGCACACCTCGTTCGTCCGGCGCGAGCCGGTCGGGGTCTGCGCCCAGGTCACCCCGTGGAACTACCCGCTGATGATGGCCGTGTGGAAGATCGCGCCCGCGCTGGCCGCGGGCAACACCGTGGTGCTCAAGCCGTCCGACACCACCCCGGCCTCCACCACGCTGCTCGCCGAGATCTGCGCCGAGTTCCTGCCGCCCGGCGTGCTGAACGTCATCTGCGGCGACCGCGACACCGGCCGCGCGCTGGTCTCCCACCCCCGGCCCGACATGGTCTCGATCACCGGCTCCGTCCGGGCCGGCACGCAGGTCGCCGAGGCGGCCGCCGCCGACCTCAAGCGCACCCACCTCGAACTCGGCGGCAAGGCACCGGTCGTGGTGTTCGCCGACGCCGACATCGCCGCCGCGGCCGAGGGCATCGCCGGCGCCGCCTACTTCAACGCCGGCCAGGACTGCACCGCCGCCAGCCGCGTCCTCGTCGCCGCCGACGTCCACGATGAACTGGTCGCCGCGCTCACCGAGCAGGCCCGCGCGACCCGTACCGCGGGGCCCTCCGACCCCGGCGCCGCCTACGGCCCCCTCAACAACGCCGACCAGCTCGCCCGCGTCGCCGGCATGGTCGACCGGCTGCCCGGCCACGCCACCGTCCACCACGGCGGCACCCGGGTCGGCGACCGCGGCTACTTCTACGCCCCCACCGTCGTGTCCGGCCTGCGCCAGCGGGACGAGGCCAGCCAGCACGAGATCTTCGGCCCGGTCATCACCGTCCAGTCCTTCACCGGCGAGGACGAGGCCGTACGGTTCTCCAACGACGTCCGGTACGGCCTCGCCTCCTCGGTGTGGACCCGCGACCACGCCCGGGCGATGCGCGTGTCGGCCAAGCTCGACTTCGGCTGCGTCTGGATCAACACCCACATCCCGTTCGTCGCCGAGATGCCGCACGGCGGCTTCAAGCACTCCGGCCACGGCAAGGACCTGTCGATGTACGGGTTCGAGGACTACACCCGCATCAAGCACGTCATGAGCGCCACCTCCTGATCCGGCCCGCCTCGCCGGTCGACAGGGCGTGTCATCCCGATGGGCCGCCTCCCCGCCCTCGCAGGCGGGGAGGCGGCCCATCACGGCTCCGCCGCGGATGGTCAGAGCAGGGCGTACATGCGGATGGCGACGGCGTGCTCGTCCACGCCGGCCGGCCGGGCGAGGCCGACGAAGACGGTCTGCGCGAGCCAGCGGTGGTCCGGCGCGTCGGTACGGAAGGTGGGGGATGTGCGGTAGTAGATGCCCGCCTTCGCCACCTGGAGGTCTCCGTCGTACTGGTCGGGGCCGGCGGACTCCTCCTCGTGGTAGTAGCCCCGGTTCACGATGTCGATGACCGCGCCGTCGTCGGCCTGCAGCAGGTAGCGGGCGTCGAGCTGGCAGATCCGGCCGCGGGTGCTGGACCAGTCGCCGCCTCCGGGGAGGACCTTCCCGCGCAGCATGGGTCCCTCGACGGTGCCGCCGATGATGGGGGTGAAATCGGTGCTCTCCCCGTCGCCGTGCCCGATGTGCAGGGACGGGGAGAGGTCGGCGCGGATCTCGAAGGCGAAGGTCAGCGCCGGAGTGAAGGGGTCGGTCATGGTCGGCTCCTCAGGGGTCGGTGGGCGGAGGGACGGGGGTCGCGGAGTCGGTCGGGCTGCCACCTGCCGATCCGCAGGCACGCGGGACGGCCGCCGCCTACGGTCAGTTCCCGCGGGCTGGGGCCGCCCGGCACGGCCGCCCACGGGTCGGTGCCCGCGGGGGCCTCGGCGAGGTAGTCGGGGAACTCGCTGCTCATGAGATCGAGGGCGAGGCGGTGCCCCGGAAGGAGCCGGTAGGCGACCTCGAGAAGGTCCAGCACGGCCACCCCGGGTCCCGGTTCCTCGGGCAGGCGGACCTGCCCCTTGGCGATCAGGTAGGCCGCCCCGCCGGGTTCCACGTCCAGCAGCCGCGCGTGCACGTGGGCCGCGGCCGGTGCGCGCAGACTCAGCTGCAAGGTCACGGTGCCGATGAGATCGAGTCGCTCGTCCAGTGCCGGCCCCAGGAAGCGGAGCACGTCCTCGCGCTGCCCGACCGGGCCCAGATCCGACCGGTCGAAGAGGGCCGCGAACGGGTTCGCCCCCGCCGCGGGCACCAGGTCGCCGGGATCGTGCGTCCACCGCAGCGACGCTTCGCGCACGGGCGCCCGCACGGCCAGGTTCGGCGCCGGGTCCGCCGCCAGATGGAGGGTGAGTTCGGACGACTCCGCGGGCGGCCACCTGTCGCTCGTCCGCCACCCGCCGTGGCACACCTCGTACCGCACCCGAGGATGGTCCGCCAGATCACCACGGCGGCCCAGCACGGCGTCGAAGAAGTCCAGGGCCGGATCGAGGTAGCGCGGCAGCAGCCGCTCCAGGGCCTCGGGAGCGGCGGCGTGGTCGTTCCACGGGTCGACGGGCGCGTCGCCGAGCCGGTAGTTCTCGTGGTCGATCGCCTCCAGGCGCAGGTAGAGGTGCTCGGACCAGGTGGGGTGCCGCGCCAGCGCCCGCACGTCATGCCAGGACCAGACCGCGCAGTTGTCGAACCATCCGATCGTGTACAGCGCCGGTACGGGCGGGCTCGCCAGCAGCGCCTCCAGCGGCCGGGGGACGAACGGGGACCGGTCCGCGAACTCGCCGTCGAAGTTGACCGAGCGCTCGCCGATCTCGGTGAAGAAGTCCTCGAACGCCGCCCGCAGCGGCCGCCGGCTCCAGTCGGGTTCCCACTCGTACCGGCCGGCGTCCACGTAGTGGGAGGCGAAGTACATCTTGCGGGAGGTCTGCTCGACATCGCGCGACCCGTCGCCGTACTCCAGGACCGTGGACAGCTGCGAGCCGGTCAGCCTGGGCGAGATGGCCCGCAGGGCGGGATGCCCGCCGATGGCGGCGGCGATGGCGGTGTGGCCGTAGTACGAGTCGCCCCACATCACGACGTCGCCGTCGCACCACGGCTGCTCGGTGATCCACTGGATCGTGTCGTGCCCGTCGTCCACCTCGTGGACGGCGAACTCGGTCGCTCCTTCGGACCGGTACTTCCCGCGGACGTCCTGGACGACCACGTGGTAGCCGCGGGCGAGGAGGTACCGGCTGATCTTCGGCATGAAGCAGTAGACGCCGTCCTTGTCGTACGGCAGCCGGACCAGGACGACGGCCCCGGGGCGCCCGGCGGCGGCGAGATACAGATCGGCCGCGAGCCGGACGCCGTCCCTCATGGGAACGCTGAGCTCCGTGGCGTCGGCGGGCACTGCGGCCGGTCCGACCTTCTTCACTATGGGCATGCGATGTCTCCGTGATGGGCGGGGCGGTCAGGCGAGGTCGAGCGCGCGGCGGTCCCGGGCCACGCGGTCGAGATCCCAGCCGGGGGAGGGGATCGAGTCGAGCAGCAGCCGCGTGTAGGGGTGTTGCGGGTCGTGCAGGATCTGCTCCGTCACGCCGCGTTCGACGATGCGGCCGCGCCGCATCACGATGGCCGTGTCGGTGATGTAGCGCACCACCGCCAGGTCATGGCTGACGAAGACGTACGAGATGCCCGACTCCTTCCGCAGCCGGTCCAGCAGGGTGAGGATCTGCGCCTGGATCGAGACGTCGAGCGCGGCGACCGCCTCGTCCAGGACCAGGACCCGCGGGGCGATGCCGAGCGCGCGGGCGATGGCCGCGCGCTGCCGCTGGCCGCCGGAGAGGTCGCGGGGCAGCGAGCCGGCGACGCGGGCGCTGAGCCCGACCTGCTCCAGCAGTTCCGCGACGCGGGCGCGGTGCTGCCCGGCCGAGCCGGGGGCGTGCAGCCTGAGCGGCTCGGCGATCGACTGTGCGATGGTCTGGCGGGGGTCGAACGAGCCGTACGGATCCTGGAAGATCATCTGGAGCCGCTTGGCCTGCCGGCGGCGGGCGCGGCGGGAGTCCCACTCGACGGGCCGGCCGTCGAGGAGCACGGTCCCGGACGTGGGGCGTTCCAGCCCGGCCAGGATGCGCGCGGTCGTGGTCTTGCCGGATCCGGACTCGCCGACGATCCCCAGCGATTCGCCGGGCATGAGGTCGAAGCCGACGTCGTCGACCGCGGCGACGCCGCCGAAGGTCTTCACCAGCGAGGAGACGCTCAGGACGGGACCGCTCACGGCGTACCGCCTCCTTCCGGATGGTGGCACGCGACGAGCGACATGCCGTGCGGGCGGGCGGCGGGGACCTCGGTGGCGCAGACGTCGTCGGAGATCGGGCACCGGTCGCGGAACGAGCACCCGGCGGGCGCCTGCGCCAGTTCCTTCGGGCTGCCCTTGATCGCCCTGATCGCGGCGCGGTCGCCGTGAACGGAGGGGCTCGCCTCGAGCAGTGCCCGGGTGTACGGGTGGGCGGGCGCCTCGAACAGCGCCGTCCCGGCCGACTCCTCGGCGATGCGGCCGGCGTACATCACGTAGACGCGGTCGCAGATCGCCGCGGCGAGGTCCAGGTCGTGGGTCACGAAGAGCATGCCGGTGCCGTGCGCCCGTTGCAGGCCCTTCAGCAGGGTGACGACCTCGGCCTGGGTGGTCACGTCGAGCGCGGTGGTGGGTTCGTCGGCCAGCAGCAGCGCCGGCTCGGTGGACAGCGCTCCGGCGATCATGACGCGTTGCAGCATGCCGCCCGAGAACTCGTGCGGGTACTGCCGCACCGCGCGGCGGGGGTTTTGGATGCCGACCTGCCCGAGCAGCTCCTGCGCGCGTGCCGCGGCCGCCTTGGCGGGCATGCCGCGTGCCCGCATCCCCTCGGTGAGGTAGTCGCCGATCCGGCGCACCGGATTGATCGACGCCCGCGGATCCTGGAAGATCATGGCCGCCCGGGCGCGACGCAGCTCGCGCAGCTCCCGCCGCCCGGCGGCGAGCACGTCGAGACCCCCGGCGACGACCGTGCCGGTGGCCCGGGACCCGCGCGGGAACATGCCCAGAGCGGCCCGCGCCGTGAGCGACTTGCCGGATCCGGACTCGCCGACCAGTCCCACCGTCTCGCCGCGTTCCACCGTGACGGTGACGTCGGCCAGCAGCGGTACGGCGCGCTCGCCGGTTCCGACGGCCAGGCTCAGTCCCGCGACGGTGAGGACGGCGCGGTCGGGTGCGGGCCGTTCGTTCGTGAGCGTCGTCATCTCCGCTTCCTGCCGATCGAGGCGCCGATGTGCTCGCCGATGAGGTTGACGCAGATGACGGTCAGCAGCACCGCCAGCCCGGGCAGCAGGCCGCTCCAGACCTCGCCCTGCAGGATGGCGCCGCGCTCCTGGCTGATCATCGAGCCCCAGTCCGCCTCGGGCGGCCGGACGCCGAGCCCGAGGTAGGACAGCGCCGCCAGGTCCATCAGCGCGTAGCCGAACGAGAGCGCGCCCTGGGCGAGGAGCACGGGAAGGATGTTGGGCAGCAGGTGGCGAAGCGTCACCCACCATTCGCCGAAGCCCATCACGCGGTAGCTCTCCACGTAGGGACGGGCGCCTTCCTGCACGGCCACGCTGCGGACGACCCGGCCGATGAACGGCGTGTAGCTGACGGCCAGCGCGCAGATGGGCGCGGTGAGACCCGGCCCGGACACCGCCACCACGAGCATCGCCAGCAGCAGGCTGGGGAACGAGAAGACGATGTCCATGGCGCGGGACAGGACGGCGTCGCCCCATCCGCCCGCGCGAGCCGCGAGCAGCCCGATCGCGGTGCCGAGCAGTCCCGACAGCAGGACGACCGCGAGCGGTGCCAGCAGCGACAGCCGCGCTCCGTACATCAGCCGCGACAGCAGGTCCCGGCCGACCGAGTCCGTGCCCAGCCAGTGGTCCGCGGTGCCGGGCGGCGCCAGGGAGTCCAGCAGGCTCGTGGTCTCGGGGGAGTGCGGTGCCAGGACCGGTGCCAGCACCGCCGTGCCGATGATGACCAGCAGGGTCGCGACCGCGAACGTGAGGCTGAGAGGGCGGCGGCGCCGCCGCTTGGCGCTCCTCGCCCGCAGTGCGGGGATCGTCAGTGTCATCGGCTCAGGCCCCGGCCTTCACGCGCGGATCGATCAGCGGCATCACCAGGTCGACCAGCGTGTTGAGCACCACGAACAGCGCCACGGCGAACAGGGCGATGCCCTGGACGACGGGGAAGTCCCGCCGGGACACCGAGCTGACCAGCAGTGCACCGACGCCGTCCAGGCCGAACGCGGTCTCCACGACGGCGGTGCCCACGAAGAGGCTGGCCACCAGCACCGCCATGATGGTGAGCATCGGCGCCAGGGCGTTGCGGACCACGTGCCGGCGGATCACCGCCGCGCCGCTCACCCCCCGGCTGCGCGCGACCTCCACATGCTCGCGGCCCAGCTCGTCGGTGAACGCGGCGTGACCGACCCGGGCCAGCACCCCGAACGCGGCGATCGCCATCGCGGTCGCGGGCAGGGTCAGGTGCCACAGCCGGTCGGTGAAGCCGCTTCCGGCGCCCGTGGCGGGGAACCAGTCCAGGCCGACCGCGAAGACGCCCAGCAGGAGGATGGCCGCCACGAACGGCGGCGTGGCCATGGCGATGGCCGCGGCGGCACCCGCCAGCCGGTTGGCGACGCCCCCTTTGACTGCGGAGACCAGCGCCACCGTCGCCCCGAACGCGATCGCCAGGACGGCCGAGTACAGGATCAGCAGCCCGGAGACCCCGAGCCGGCCGGTGAGGAGGGAGGTGACGCCGGTCTGGTAGTTCATCGACGTGCCGAGGTCGAGCCGGAGCACATCGCCGAACCAGCCGAGGTACCCCTCCACGAACCCCCGGTCGAGGCCGTGCTCGTGCCGGAGTGCCTCGATCTGGTCGGGGGTGAGCCGCCGTCCCGCGCTCAGGGCCAGGACCGGGTCACCGGGAACGAGGCGAAGCGCGCCGTAGATGACGACGGACGCGGACAGGACGGTGAGCATCGCGCCGATGGCGCGTCCGCCCAGCCGGGCGGCCAGTGTCCGGGGCATCTCACGCGCCGCCCAGCGTGGTCGCCCAGGGCGTGTTCAGGTAGCTCTGCCGCGGGACGAGGCCGGTCAGCCGGGAAGCGTGGTACACGCTGACGTGCTGCGTCGCGATGGGGATGTTGACCAGGTCCCTGGCCATGATCGCCTGGGCGCCGGTCACCAGCCGGGCCCGCGCCGCGGGGTCCTCCTGGCCCATGGCGGCGAAGATGGCCCGGTCGTACTCCTTGTTGGCGTAGCCGCCGAAGTTGTAGAAGCTCCCGATGGTGAAGAACTGGTAGTACGACAGCGGCTCGGGAAAGTCGAGGTACCCGCCGGCCAGCAGCAGGTCGATGCCGGCGCGGGCGGCCGGCGAGCTGAAGACCGCGCCGAACTGCTCGGCGGTCATCGGCTTGAGCTGGATGTTCAGGCCCACCTGCTTGGCGGTGTCGGCGATCGCCGTCGCCGCCCGGGCGTTCTCCTCGATGGCGCTCGTGTACCCGAGAACGATCTTCCCCTTGGCCCGGGGAGAGCGCTTGACGAGGTCACGGGCCTTGCCGAGGTCCTGGGCCGGCTCGGGCAGCCTGTCGTACTCGGCGCGGTAGACGTCCTGCGCGTACCCCCATGCCGCGGGCGGGACGAGTGCGCGCAGCGGCTGCGCGGTGCCCTGGTAGACCGACTTCAGGATCCCCCTGTAGTCGATCAGAGCCTGGAGCGCCTGCCTGACGGCGAGGTCGCCCAGCGCGCCGTTCCTGTTGAGCACCGACAGGAAGGTGGGGGCCATGCTCTGCCCGTACAGCAGGCGGCCCTTGCCCGAGAGCTGGTCGATCCCGGTGAGGGGGACGTTGAACTGGCCGTCCACGTCGCCGCCGGCCAGCGCCGCGACCTGCGCCGAGGGGTCGCTGATGAAGGTGAAGCGCAGATTCTCGACCCTGGGCCTGGCCGCGGTGTTCCACCAGGAGTCGTTGCGGGTGAGCGTGATGTTCTGGCCCTGCGTCCAGGCGACGGTCTTGTACGGGCCGGTGCACATGACACCGGACCTGGCGGTGCCGAACGCCTTGCCCGCCGCCTCGGCGGTCGCCTTCTCCACGACGAAGAAGGCCGGCATGGCGAAGAAGTTCGGGACCAGCGCGTCCGGCCTCTTCAGCTTGACGGTGACCGTGTTGCGGCCGGTGGCCTCGATGCCGCGCAGGTTGACGGCCCAGCCGATCCACGACGAGCCCAGCTTGGGGTCGAGGATGCGCTCGGCGCTGTAGACGACGTCTTCAGGGGTGACCGGTCTGCCGTTCCAGAACCTGGCGCCGTCGCGGAGGTGGATGACGAACGTGAGCGGGTCGGGATGGTCGACCCTGGTGGCCAGGGCCGGCCGGGGGCGGTAGTCGGGGCCGAGGGTGAACAGGCCCTCGCACATGTTCGCGGTGATGGTGCTGACCGACTCGATGGAGGACTGCGCGGGGTCGAGCGTGGGCGGTTCCCCGGCGGGGACGTTCCAGGTGACGGTGTCGACGTCCTTGGTCGGGGCGGAAACGGCGGTGGTGATAGCCTTGGGCCTGGCTTGATCGTCGGCTTTGCCGCCGTTGGAGCATGCCGCCAGCGTGCAGCAACCGATGAGCACCGGCGTCAGCGCGGTGCGAAGGGGACGTGGCATGGATTGGACCCTTCGTGGTGCTGGGTACGGGTCTGGTGGGAAGGCGTCGCGCGGCTGAAATGCGACGCGGAACGGTCCGGAACGCGCCCGACCCGGCGTTTCGTGGACGGCGGGTCCTGGACGGCCCGGATCGGGCAGGGCGCGTCCGCACGCTCGGCCGATGGACGCAGCGCATGGCTGATCGGCGCGGCGGGATGCGCGATCGATCCGGTGAAGCCCGAGTCCCGGCGGTGACCGCCGGGCGGGAAAGGCCGGCTTCGCGGCCGCTGATGAAGACCGGTGAGCCGGGTGAGTGGGAACGGCCTGGGCTCTAGGAGCCGGCCGGCGCGCCTGCCGGCGGTCCGCGGGTGCGCGTCGGACGGCCGTGCGCCGCCTCGCCGGGGGATGTCACCGTTGGCCTTCCTCTACGAGTCGGTGGTCAGGAGGCGTACGAGCCGGTCGATGAGCGGCGTGACGCTCTCGCTGTTCCAGCGCTCGGGGTCTTCCAGGCTGGACACGTAGAAGCCGCGCAGGACCAGGTGCATGATGTCGGCGGCGAACTCGGCGTCGGCCGCGCCCGCGAGGGCGGCGGCGTCCGCCAGCTGCGTCCGTCCCCGCCGCGCGTCCGTGGTGAGGACCTGCAGCGCCTCCGACTCCCGGCCGCTGCGACCGAGGATCTCCATGAAGAGGCGGCGCAGCACCTCGTCGTTGCCGGTGGTCGTGCAGGCCCAGCGCGCCGTCGCGGCCAGGCGCTCCTTCTCGGGCAGCGCGTCGGCGACCTGTTCCATCTCCTCTCCCCAGGTCTCGATCGCGTGCTCGACCGCGTTGCGCAGGAGCGCCTCCCTGGTCGGCAGGTAGTTGGTGACCAGGGTGGTGGACCCGCCGATCCGCTTCGCCACGGCGCGGATGCTCACTCCGTCGATTCCGCTGGTCGCCACGATGTCCAGAGTGGCGTCGGCGATGGTGGCCAGGCGTTGCGTGATATCGACCTCGATCGGCATGGACGGGAGCGTAACCCCGCCGGACAAGAAATACAACACCGTTGTACATCGGTGTCGCATCACGTACTCTCCTCGCCATGCGATCCGGCTTCCAGCTCGGCGGCGGGTCGTTAGCGCAGTTCGCACGGGCTTTCCGTGCCTGTAATGGCGAGGAGTGACATGGAGCTGTGGCAACTGCCGGCGACCGAGCTCGCGGCGGAGATCCGGAATCGGCGCGTCTCGGCGGTCGAGGCCGTCCAGTCGGCTCTGGACAGGATCGAGGCCGTGAACCCCGCGCTGAACGCACTGCTCGACGTGCGTCCCGACGAGGCGCTCACCGACGCCCGCCGGGCCGACGAAGCCGTGGCCGCCGGGCGGGCCCTCGGCCCGCTGCACGGCGTGCCCGTGTCCACCAAGATCAACACTGCCCAGCGCGGAAGCCTGACCAGCCACGGCCTGGCCCCGCTCGCCGATGTGCGCGCCGCGGAGGACGACGCGGTCATCGCGGCGCTGCGCTCCGCCGGGGCGATCCTCGTCGGCCGCAGCAACGTGCCCGCCTTCTCGATGCGGTGGTTCACCTCGAACGACCCGCACGGCAGGACGCTCAACCCGTGGAGCGCCGCGCACACTCCGGGCGGCTCCAGCGGCGGCGCGGCCAGCGCCGTGGCCGCCGGCATGACCCCCATCTCCCAGGGCAACGACATCGCCGGCTCGGTGCGCTACCCCGCCGCCTGCTGCGGGGTGGTGGGCATCCGCCCGACGGTCGGGCTGGTCTCCAACTGGGCCGCGCCGGCGCCGGTGGAACTCGAGGGCCCGCTCACCTTCCAGCTGTGGTCCGTGCAGGGACCGCTCGCCGGCACCGTGGCCGACGCGCGTCTCGCCATGGCGGCGATGGCGTCCCCGGACCCGCGCGACCCGTTCGGCGTCCCGGCGCTGCCGGCACGCCCACCGGCCGGCGGGCCGTTGCACGTCAAGGTCGTGCGCGACGTGGGCCTGGCCAAGCCGCACCCGTCCGTGAGCGCCGCCCTGGACACCGCGGCCGGATGGCTGGCCGAGGCGGGCCACGCCGTGGAAGAGATCGAACTGCCACTGCTCGCCGAGGCCGCGCGGCTGTGGCTGCTGCTCCTGTCGGAGGATCTGCGGTCGCTGCTGCCGGGCATGCGCGAGATGGGCGACGAGGCGACCCGCCGCAACATGACCCACTTGTACGAGGCGGCCGCCGAGCTCTGGGGCGACAGGCCCGACACCGCGGCCTACATCCAGGGATGGGCCCGCCGTGCCACGCTCGTCACCAGGCTGCAGGAAATGCTCGGCGCGAACACGGTCCTGCTGACCCCGGTCTCGGCCGAGCCGCCGTTCGAGAACGACGCCGACATCCTGGACCCGGCCCGCGGCCGCGGCCTGTTCGCCGCGCAGTGGCCGATGACGTCCGTACCCGTCCTCGGGTTCCCCGCCGTCTCCGTGCCCACCGCCGTCGCCGACGGCCTCCCGGTCGGCGTCCAGATCATCGGTGGCCGGTTCACCGAGGAGCTCATCCTCGATGTCGCCCAGACCATCGAGACCCGCGCGCCCCGCATGACCCCGCCCCTGCACCGTTGAGCGCGGGGACGCGTGTCCAGGCGCAGGGCCTTGTGCCGCGGGTGTGACCGTGGCCGGCGGACACCGGGCCCCGCCCCGCCCGGTGGCCGGCAGGACGGGGCGCCGGGGGCCGTCGGGTCAGGCGTCGGCCGTCGCGGTCCGGGTGTCGCGCAGCGCGGCCAGGGCGGAGGCGTACATGGTGGTCTTGATCGCGCCCAGGGTGGTGCGGTCCTTGCCGGCCAGGGGCCGGACGCGGGCGTCGGCGACGGCGACGAGCTGCTCCAGGTCCGCGACGTCGTCGACCAGGCCCAGCTCCCGCGCCTGGGGAGCCCCGAACCGGTGTCCGGTGGTCATGGAGGCGGTCGCGGCGGCCGGGGTGAGCTTGCCTTGGACGAGGGCGGCCATGCCGGGGGTGAAGGGGATGTTGATGTCGACCTCGGGCAGGCAGAAGTAGCCGCGGTCGGCGCGCATGGCGCGGAAGTCGTGGGCCAGGGCGAGCATGGTCCCCGCGCCGAACGCGTGGCCGTTGACCGCGGCGATCGTGGGAACGGGCAGCGACAGCACGCGGGCCAGAAGGTCCTGCACCCGCTCGACGTAGGGCATCAGTTCCTCGGGATGGGCTCCCAGCCACTCCAGGTCCAGGCCGTTGGAGAAGAACTTGCCGTGGCCGGTGGTGATGAGCGCGGCGGGACCGGAGTGGTCCACGACGCTGTCCAGGTGGCCGTGGACGGCAATGATCCAGTCCGGGGAGAACCGGTTCTCGTCCCGGCCCAGGTCCAGGACGAACACCGGGCCGTCGTTGCGAAGTTCGGGCATGGTCAATCCTTGGTCGTCGAAGTGGCAGGCCGGCGGCCGGAACGGCCGGCCGGCGGGATGGTCACCACGGCGCGGACGGCCGCCTCCAGCCGCCGCCGGGTGTCGGTGTCGATGGGCGTGACGGCGGTGGCCCCCTCGTCGGTGACCGGGGCGGTGAGGGGGCGCCGGAACGCGGCGGTGGGCAGGTCGACCACGCACAGGGTGATGACCGCGACGGCGGCCGCGTCCGCCCGGCCCCACAGGCCGCGGGCCAGCCGCTTCAGCAGGTCCAGCAGCCGCCGGTCGAGCGCGAGCAGGTCGGCGGCCAGCTGATCGGGCAGGCCGGGGCCCAGCAGCCGCTCGCGGTTCACGCTCATCAGCATCCGGGCCGCCGCGGGGCGCCGCAGCGCGAACACCGCCGGCGCGTCGGCCGCCGCCACCACCGCGTCCACCGCCGCCCCTGCCGGCGGCCCCCCGGACTCCGCGGCCTCCCGGACCGCGGTTTCCTGCAGGTCCAGGAAGTCGCCGGCGGCTCGCAGCCACACCCGCCCCAGCAGGACGGGCAGGGACCCGAACGCGTGGTAGATCGCCCCGTTCGACACCCCCGCCGCGGCGGCCAGGCCACGGATGGTGACGCCATCGGGTCCCGAGCCGGCCACCAGCCGCTCGGCGGCGTCCATGATCAGCTCAGGGTCGTACATCCGAGGTCGCGCCATACCCACACAGTAACAGAGCAGGTGCTCTGTTACTGTCGGGCGGGCGGTCCCTCATCCCGTCACCGGTAAGCCCGATCCCGCTCAGAAGGGGTGTACATGGAGACCGCAGCCGATCAGGACCCGCAGGGAACCGCCCAGCCGGCCCAGGATGCCTGGGCCCGTCGGTGCTCGCGCTGAGGTCGGTGTGCCGCTGGCCGGTCGGGGCCCGGAGGGGAGAGCCCGCGTTCTACGCGTCGGTGGCGGAGTCGGCGGGACGGTCGTAGGTGAGGAAGGCGGCGCCGCTGTCGAGCACGGTGTGGTCGGTGAGTTTCCAGGTACGGGGGTCGAAGGCGGCTGTGCGGGAGAACAGCGGGATGCCGGTGCCGAGGGTCAGCGTGCCGACCTTGAGGATCAGCCGGTCGATCTGCTGGTAGAGCGCGCCGGCCAGTTCGGCGCCGCCGAGCAGCCAGATGTCCTTGCCGTCCTGGCGCTTGAGGTCGCGCACCGTCTGGGCGGGGTCGCTGGCGACCAGTTCGACGGCGGGGTCGGGGCTCTGGGTGAGGGTCCGGGAGAAGACCACGTGGCGCAGGTGCGGGAAGGCGTCGGTGATCCCGGCCTTCAAACCGATCTCGTAGCTGCGGCGGCCTTCCAGGACGGTGTCGAAGCGGGTGCCCTCGGCGGTGACCGACAGGGCGGCGCGGGCCGGGCCGGGCAGCGTCTCAGGGTAGTCGGCCACGATGTGCTGGATGTAGTCGGCGGGAAGGGGCCAGAAGCCGTCCGGGCCGGTGGGGTCGGCGCCGTCCGGGCCGGCGATGAAACCGTCGAGAGTGGTGGCGATGAAGTACACCAGCTTGCGCAAGAGGAGGCTCGTTTCGTGAAGTCGGTGGCCGGGCCGCCGGCCTGGGTGATCGCTGGGGAGATGTCAGGCGGTGTCGGGAGTGGTCCATTCCACGAACTGGACGATCACTCCGTTGGGGTCGGTGACCTGGAACAGGCGCTCGCCCCAGGGCTCCTGACGTAGCGGCATGGTGATCTCGACGCCGGTGTCGCGCAGCAGCTTCTCCTGTTCTCGCAGGCCGTCTGCGAGGGTGAAGGCCAGGATCACACCGGCGGCGTGCTGGTCGCGCTGCTCGGGCGGCAGCACCTGGATGCCGCGGGCGAGCAGGACGAGATCGACCGCGTCGGGGCGGGTCAGGGACGCGAAGCCGTCGGCGGCCTGTTGGAGGGTGTAGCCCAGGTGCGTGGTGAAGAACTCCTGGGAGGCGGTGACGTCGTCCACGGTCAGCGACACGGTGGAAGCGGTGAACTGCACGAATCTCCTTGCCGGGATGAGCGGGGTCAGTAGCTGTGGCGGCGTGGCAGAGCGCGAGGCCCCGCGCTCGGCGCAAACTTGCGACGGACGTAAACTTAGCCCGGTAAGTTCAATAGTGTCAACATAAAGATGCTATGAGGGTAAGATTGCGTCCATGGGCATCCAGACACCCGCCGCGGCCCCCGGGCTGCGCGAGGCCAAGAAGCAGGAGACCCGGCAGCTGATCTCCGACCACGCCACCCGGCTGTTCATCGCCCAGGGCTTCGAGCAGACCACCATCGCCGAGATCGCCGCCGCCGCCCGCGTGGCCAAGAAGACCGTCACCAACTACTTCCCCCGCAAGGAAGACCTGGCGTTGGACCACCAGGAGCAGTTCGCCGCCTCCCTGGCCGGCGCCGTCGCCGCCCGGCGCCCGGGGGAGTCGGCGCTGGCCGCGCTGCGCCGCGCGTTCGCCGGCGCCGTGGCCGCCCAGGACCCCGTCGCCGGCTTCTCCGGCCGGCCGTTCGCCCGCATGATCGCCGACAGCCCGACCCTGACCGCCTGCCTGCGCGGCCTGCACGACCGACGTGAGGACCACCTGGCACGGGCGCTGGCCGAGGCCACCGGTGCCCGGCCCGACGACATCAGCGTCCAGACCGCCGCCGGCCTGCTGAGCAGCGTCTACCGCGTGCTGTTCCACCGCATCCAGACCCTCACCCTCGCCGGCCGCCCCAACGACCAGATCGCTCACACCATCGCCGCCGACGCCACCCGAGCCTTCGACCTGTTGGAGCCCGCTCTGTCCGACTACGCCATCGCCTGACGGGCACGTCCTCATCTCATCCCGGCCGGCCGGACCGGCTCCGCGGACCGGCACGTCTCCAGCCCGCGGGCCACCATGGTCTTCACCGCAGGCCGGACATGGAAGGGCCGCAGGGCACGGCCGGTGGGCCCCGGCCTCAGCGGTGTCGCGCGCAGCGAAGCGTGTTGCTCACTTTCTCGTTCGCGAGGAACGAGAGGCGGGGGCGCCGTTCACCGTTGACCGCTGTTCCGCGGTCCCTCATCAAGGTCGGTGAGTAGTTCGTCGAGGGCCTTGTCGAGGGCTTCGGAGTTGGCCGAGTCGAACCAGGTGGTGCGGATGCGTTCGTTGTTCCCCTTCGGGGTCTCGTGGTCGGCCGCGAGCCGGCGCAGGGAGCGTGTCTGGTCGCTCAGGGCCCGGCCGACGCCCTGGAAGAGGCTGCGCACGTAGCCGTCGGCGTCGCCGGGGGCGATGCCGTGGCCGATGGCCCAGGAGGTGAGCGTGGCGAGGTAGGAGTAGTGGGTCGTCAGCGTTCCCGTCAGCGCGGAGAAGACGTTGAACGCCGTCTCGTCGGCGACCGGGAGCACCCCGCCCAGGCGCTCGAACAGGGCGTCCACCGTCGGGTGCGACGGGTAGGTCACCGTGAGCGAGCGGCGTTCACGGATGGCGGGGAGGGGGATGGCCCGTACCAAGGCGGCGTCGGTGGCGAGTGTCCGGCGCAGGTCGCCGTCGCCGACACCCGACATCACGTTGATCACTACCTTGCCGCCGTCCACCTTCAGCCCGGCCAGTGCTTCGTGCCGGTCCTGGCGGCGGACGGCGATGATCACCACCTCGGAGCGGTCCACCACCTCCTGGTTGTCGGCGCACACCCGCACGCCCTCATAGCGCCCGGACAGCTCCGCGGCCGTGCGGGCCCCCCGAGGGCTGAGGAACACCTCTGGCGACGTGTCGGCCCCGCCGCACAGGCCCGTCACGATGGCCCGGCCGATCTCGCCCACTCCGATGACGCCGATGCGCTTCACTGCTTCTGCCTCCGTTTCGTGTGGTCGTCGTGAACCCTGTCGGTGCGGGTCCGTGAGTGCTGCGGGCGGGGAGCCATCCCGGTCCACCCCAGCGCCGGCGGCAGCCCGGTCACGTGGCGAGGGAGGCTCGGAGGAACCCGAGGATCTCCGCCCGCGCGGCCTCGGCCTGCTGTTCCACGCCCGGCAGGGTGAGGAACGCATGCCGCGCTCCGGGGTACTCGGTGAGCCGTGCCGGTGTCCCGGCCGCCTGCAGCCGCTCGGCGTAGCGGCGGCCGTGATCGGCCACCGCGTCCTGGGTCGGCACGACCACCAGGGCCGGCGCCAGCCGGCTCAGGTCGTCGGCGTACAGCGGCGAGAGCGCACGAGCGTCGGTTCGCGGTGGAACGGAGAGCCGCTGGAACACGCGCAGTTGGGGCACGGCTCGGGTCGGGCTGTAGCCGAACTCGTCGATCGAGGCGTAGTCGAACATCGTCTCGGTCACATCGACCGCGGGGTTGACCAGCACCTGCGCCTTGAGCATCAGGCCGGCCTCTCTGGCCCGGATCGCCGCCAGGGCACTGATCAACGCGCCGCAGCTCTCGCCGAACACGGCCGTGCGCGCCGGGTCGATACCCCACTGCGAGGCGTGCCACACCACGTGCCGGAGCACGTCCCAGCCGTCGTCGACGACATCCGGCAGCGGAGTCTCCGGGCCGAGGAGGCGGTGCTCGACCGAGACGACGAGTGCGGGCAGGCGGGCGGCGAGATGGCTGTTGGCCCAGTCGCACTGCACCGCCGTGCCCACGAAACTGCCTCCGTGCACGTGGAGCACGAGTGGCAGCTCGGCCCGTTCGGTGCCGTGGCCGTCGCGCGCGGCGGCCGGCCGGTAAACCCGGACCGGGATCTCGCGGTCGGTCAGCGCCACCTGCCGCCAATCGATCGTGGCGCCGGGGTCGGGCTCGCCGAGGAGCGCCCGTGCCGCGCTGGACGCCCGGAAGCGGTTCTCCGCCTCGCGGTAGGTGAGCAACTCCTCGTCCGTCATCGCGGGCCAGTCCGGCTCCGGCGGCCGCTCGGTGGTGGCCTCACTCATGCGTTCTCCTCGGCTTGGGAAGTCGTACGTTCTGCGAGGCCGGATGCTCCAGGGGCCGGGCGTCTGGCGGGAGACGGCGCGTTGCGGGCGGGCCGTGTCAGCCGGGCCGCCAGTTCCCGGACCTGTTCAGGACGCGGGTTGGCGCCGGTCAGCACCGTCGCCAACCGGTCGCCGGGGACCGCGCCCTCGGCGATCGCCGCCAGGCCCGCCGCCCCCGCCGGCTCCAGGACGATCCCGAGCGTGCGCGCCGCCAGCTCCATGGCGGCGGCGATGGCCTCGTCGGTCACCAGAACGATCTCGTCCACCAGGGTGCGGGCCCGCCGTACCGAGGCCTCCAGCGGGCTGCGCACCGCGATCCCATCGGCGAAGGTGCGGGCGTGGTCGACGCTGACCGCGCGGCCGGCGCCCAGGCTCTCCCGCATCGAGGGGGCGCCTTCGGCGTTGACCCCCACGATGCGGGTGCCGGGGGCGTGCTCCTTCATCCAGCGCGCCACGCCGTTGACCAGCGCGCCGTCGCCGACCGGCAGCACGACCGCGTCAAAGCCCGTACCGCCCGAAGCGCCGCGGGTCAGCTCGACTCCGATCGTCCCGGCGCCCTCGGCGATCGCCGCCTGCAGGCCGTCCTGGAGGTAGACGCGGTGAGGATGGCGTTCGGCGTGGGCGGCCGCGGCCTCTCGCGCCGACGTGCCGTCCGTCCCTGCCGTGATGACCAGGGCGCCGAAGGTCTCCATCCGCTCCCGCTTGTCGGGATTGACCGTCTCGGGCACGAACACCTTGACCGGCATCCCGCGGGCTCGCCCGGCATAGGCGACGGCCTGCCCGAAGTTGCCCGAACTGGCGCATACCACCGGCGTGCCCGGGGCGAGCGTGCTCAGCATCAGATCGGCGCCCCGGCCCTTGAAACTGCGCACCGGATTGGCCGTCTCCACCTTCACCGTCACCGCGCGGTCGCCCAGCGCCCGGCACAGCTGCTCGTCGAGGTACTGCGGGGTGTCGAGGAACACCGGATCGATCACCTGTACGGCCTTCTCGATCCGCCTCACGTCCAGGTCCATACGCGTCACCTTCCCTCGGGGCATCCGGACCTGGCCGACGCTATTCGAACTCCCGATCGAAGCGATTGAGAATTTTCCCGCCGCGACGCAATAATCTTGCATGCCCGAATCGCCGCCACCGCGCCTGGACGAGATCGACGCCCTCCTTCTGGACCTGCTCCAGCACGACGCCGGACGCACCCTGCACGACCTCGGCGAGCAGGTCGGGCTCTCACCGAGCGCCGTCCAGCGACGGATCGCCCGCTACCGCAAGGACGGCCTCATCAGCAGGCAGGTCGCCGTCCTCGACCCGCACCGCTTCGGCCCCACCGTCCTGGCCGCGGTCCTGGTGACCCTCGACCAGGAGTCGTTCGAGCACCACCGCGCCTTCGCCGAACGGACGCAGTCGGACCCGCAGGTCCAGCAGTGCTACCGGGTCGCGGGGCCGTGGGACTACCTCGTCGTCCTGGCCGCACGAAGCATGCGCGACTGCAGCCGGCTCGGCGACCGCCTGTTCAAGGCCGACGACAACATCAAGCGTTACGAGACCCTGGTCGTCTTCGACACCGTCAAGACCGGCCTGGCCCTCCCGCTTCCCGCACCACAGCCCACTCGACCGCAAGACAGGCAGCCATAAGCGGGGAGACCCGAGTGAAGACCTGACGCGTGACGGGCATCACCGCCACCAGCGACGCTGGCGGCCACAGGAGCATCGTCGCCCTGGTCGGCCGGTCAGACGGCCAGGCCCCGAGCGCGGCGGGAACGGGCATCACGGCCGCTGCCACCCTGTGATCCAGGGTGGCAGGATCACTGATCGGGCCTGTTCATGCGGATCAGGGTCTGCTGGCCGTTGGCCACCAACTTGCGTTCGCCGTCCTTCCAGACGCCGTACACCTCCAGCTGGCAGACGGTCAGGGTGCGCCCGGCTTTCAGGACGGTGCCGATCGCCTCCAGGTGATCGCCGGCGGCGGGGGCGAGCAGGTTGATCTTGTACTCGACGGTGAGGACATCGCTGTCCTCGTCGAACAGCGTGAGCCCGGCGTAGCCGCCGGCGCTGTCGGCGATGGCACTCGTGGCGCCCGCGTGGACGTAGCCGTGCTGCTGGGTGACCTCGGGGCGAGCCGGGAGCACGATGCGGACGCGGCCGGGGCCGATGTGGGTGAGACGCGCACCGAGGTGTGCCATGAGGCCTTGGCGGTCGAAGCTGTCCTGGACGCGCTTCCGCACCGCGGGGCTCGCCTGTTCCTGCTGCGTCTGGTCTTCCACGTACGTGTTCTCCTTCGGTCCGTGATGGTGGAGCGGAGCGGCATCCTCAGCCGGCCGGGCGTTCCACTGGCGGGAAGGCGCGATGGCGATCATCATGGCACCGCTGGTGCGGGTGACGACCCGGGCGGCCGACGGCCAGATCTTCCAGGCCGTACCGGTCAGGACGCCGACCGGCGAGGTGGACGACGGCGCACGCCGTCAGGTGCGACAGCGGGCAATCGGATCAGAGATGCCGTGCCGAGCAGGGCCAGGGCGACGGCGGCGATGATCATCGCGGCGGTGAACCCGGCCTGCTGGACCGCGAAGCCCGTGAGCAACGGGCCGGCGGCAAGGCCCGCGGCGTAGGCCAGGTTGTACAGCGAGTAGGAGCCGCCCAGAGTCGGCGGCGTGGAACGGAGCCCTTGCTCGCCGATCATGGTCGTCGCCGGTGCCAGCAGGAGAGCCGAGGAGACTCCGAGCAGGATCATGCCGATGCTGGTCCGCCATGGCCCGCCTGCGAACCCGATCACGACGAGAGCTGCGGCGACGGCGACGACACCGGCGCCGATCAGGAGCCGAGGCGGCGCGGTGGTCACGTAACGGCCCACGATGGGGTTGGCGATGATCGCCGCCAGGGCGGCGAGACCGAAGAGAAGCCCGATCGCCAGCGAGCCGGCTCCCAGATGCGCCGGCAGGACCGGCTCGATGCCGGAGAGCACGGCCGCACCGACCGCGACAGCGATCACGATCGATATCGATCCCGGAACGCGCAGTACGGCAAGGGGCCCACCGGGGTCGTCGGTGACTCGGGGAGAGCCCTTGACCAGGAAGACGCGCAGGACGCCGTCGATGAGGGCGATGGCAGCGGCGAAGAGGAACGGGGCTGCGGTGCCGAGGCGCTCGGCGAGGAAGCCCGCCAGAGGCGGCCCCAGCAGCACGCCCAGAGTGAGCGAGGAGATGGCGATGCCCATGGCCTGTCCTCGCTTGTCGAGGCCGGTGGTCGCGGCGATCAGCGACAGCGCCGCCACCCAGGACATGCCGCCGGCGATGCCCTGGGCGATCCGGGCCACCAGCAGCAGCCAGTACGGGCCGCCCGCGGCGAACAGCAGTGTCGCCGCGGCCAGACCGACCAGCCCGATGAGCAGCGGGAGCTTGGGGCCGTGCCGGTCGACGATGCGTCCGGCGAACAGGGTGGCGATGATCATGGTCGCCGCGTAGGAGGAGAACAGCACTCCGGTGGCCGCCGGTCCGGCCTCGACGACCGCGGGAAGCAACGGGAGGACGGGAACGGCAAGGCCGTGGACGAGCATGTCGGTGAACACCGCAGCTGATCCGACGATCAGCGCGTGCGAGGGAGTCGTGCCTCGCGCGAGCGAGACAGGGTCGTGTGTCGCCAATTGCGTACGTCTTTCCAGGAGAGCAATCCCCTCACCAGTGCCGCGATCGCGGCGTCGAGGTGTTCGGATTGCGGAAGGTCTTCGGGTCGGGTTGCCGCGGTCACGGTGAACCCTTGGATCAGCACCAGCACCAGGTAGCTGTCGCGGTAGCGCCCCACCTCCTGTCCAGGAATGCCCGTTCCAGGACAGGAGGTGAGGCCGTACCAGACGTTGAGCACTACGCCCCGACCAGGCGGTGGCGCTGTACTGGCGGCAGGGCGGGAAGGCGCCGCGGCGATTCGTCGCCCGCCCGGACGCGCCCGCTGCCGCTCAAGCCATCAGCACCTCGTCAGCGGCGGCCTGGCCGGATCAGGACTCCATCGTCGTTCTGGGCGATCCGCCGGA
Source organism: Actinomadura sp. 21ATH (assembly GCF_041951345.1). NCBI lineage: Bacteria > Bacillati > Actinomycetota > Actinomycetes > Streptosporangiales > Thermomonosporaceae > Actinomadura > Actinomadura sp. 21ATH. The sequence continues at coordinate 50,852 of NZ_JBGNUR010000030.1, forward strand.
CCGGCGCGCTGAGACGGACGCGGCCGCCGAGCCTGGTGGCCAGGCGCCGCGCCAGCTCGCCGGCGCCCTGGTCCAGCCGGTCCTGCTGGGCGCCGCCCTCGGTCGCCATGACCGCCTGCAGGCTGCCCGCCGACCGGGCGTAGAACAGGGCGTGCAGCAGTGACAGCTCGCTCGGCTCGCAGGCCCACATCAGCCGGGTGGCCAGCGCGAACAACCGGTGCCCGCCTCGGGTGCGCAGGGTGCGGCCGATCCACGTGGCGAGGGTCTGGCCGTCGAGCACCGCGGCGTTCGGGCTGCTCCACGGGGCGGCGGGGTCGATCGTCCGGGCCAGTCGCTCGAACCGCGCCTGCGCCTGAGCGAAGTCCAGCAGTTGCGGCATGCTCAGCCGGGGGACGGTCCCCCGCCAGTGCCGGATGCGGCCGGAGGCGGTCTCGACCAGGTGGTCGCCCGCCACATGGGTGGCGAACACCTCGATCCCGAGCTCCTCGGCCAGGGCATGGACACGATCCTGCCCGGGACCGATGAACTGGCCCCCCAGATCGAGGATCTCGCCGTCGGCCTCAACGAGGCGGGTGCGCCCGCCGACGTGGTCGCGGGCTTCGAGTACGAGCACGTCCACGCCCTGCCGCAGCAGTGTGTCGGCGCAGCTCAACCCGGACATTACGGCGCCGACGACAACGACGTCGGCGGCGGAGTGACGGTGGTCGGTCATGTCTTGCTCCTGGTGCGTCGGGCCGTGCCACGGCATGCGACGCACCTAGATCGTTGATGGGAAATTGTGTGCTGGTCAGTGGTCGTAGGCGGTGAGGGAGCGTTTGACGGGTGCGTCGATGAGCCAGTTGTGCCAGATGGCGGCGTTGAGCGCGAGGATGCGCTGGGCGAT
>NZ_JBGNUR010000031.1:0-46580 GCF_041951345.1 Actinomadura sp. 21ATH
ATCGCCCAGCGCATCCTCGCGCTCAACGCCGCCATCTGGCACAACTGGCTCATCGACGCACCCGTCAAACGCTCCCTCACCGCCTACGACCACTGACCAGCACACAATTTCCCATCAACGATCTAGGGGCCGGTTCCCGGCCGTACCCGCCCCGCCCCGTCCCGGCGGGCGGTCAGTGCCGGCCGGTGAAGAAGTCGCGCAGGTCGCCGGCCAGCAGGGCGGGCTGCTCCATGGCGGGGAAGTGGCCACCGCGCTCGAAGCCGGACCAGTGCGCGGCCACGCCCTGCGGGTCGACCAGCGGCCGGACGGCGGGGTCGGCGGAGAACTCGGCGATGCCGACCGGCACCGCGCCCGGCGACCCCTCGCCGGGCTCGACCGGCCGGGCCATGTCCCGCCGCAGCTCGTAGGTGAAGTGCGCGGACGAGGCGCCCAGGGAGCCGAGCCAGTACAGGGTGACCTTGGTCAGCAGGTGGTCGCGGTCGACGGCGTCCTCGGGGAGCTCGGCGGCCGGGTCGGTCCACTCCTTGAACTTCTCGACGATCCAGGCGAGCTGGGCGACGGGGGAGTCGGTCAGCCCGTACCCGAGGGTCTGCGGGCGGGTGGACTGGATCTGGAAGTTGCCCATGCCCTCCTGGCCGGCCGCGATGCCGGGCCGCACGCTCATGGTGCCGTCGGGGGCCAGGACGCCGAGCATGTCGTCGGTGGCGGCCAGCGCCAGGTGCAGCCCGGCGATCCGGCCGGGGGCCAGCAGCCGCATCGTGTTGGCCACGCCGCTGCCGGCGTCGAAGGCGTGCAGGCCGTACCGGCCGTACCCGAGGCGCTCCATCAGCTCGATGAGCGCGGCGGCGGACCGGTTGACGCCCCAGCCGGAGCCGCTGAGGGGCGTGGAGAACCCGAAGCCCGGCAGGGACGGCGCGATGACGTGGAAGCGCTCCGACAGCGGCCCGATGATCTTCATGAAGTCGGCGGGCGAGCCGGGCCAGCCGTGCAGCAGCACGATCGGCAGCGCGCCGGGGTCGGCGGCGCGGGCGTGCGCGAAGTGGAAGGTCTGGCCGTCGATCTCGGTGGTGAACTGCGGGATGTCGTTGAGCGCGGCCTCGTGCTTGCGCCAGTCGTAGCCGTCGCGCCAGTACGCGGCGAGCTCGCGCAGGTAGTCGACCGGGACGCCGCGGCTCCAGCCGGTGCCGGCCGGCTGCGCGGGCCAGCGGGTGCGCGCGAGCCGCTCGCGCAGGTCGTCGAGCTCGGCCTGGGGGACGTCGATGCGGAACGGGCGGACCTGGTCCGGTGTGTTCGTCATACCCCGAAGCTACGCCCCCTTGCGGAACGTGCGGTTCCGCAATGCTGGCAGGATGAGGGCATGCTGGAGACCTCGGTCCGCCTGCTGCGGCTGCTGTCGCTGCTGCAGGCGCGCCCCTCCTGGTCGGGCGCCGAACTGGCCGCGCGGCTGGAGGTGACGACCCGTACCGTCCGCAACGACGTCGAGCGGCTGCGGATCCTGGGCTACCAGGTGCACTCGACCACCGGCGTGGCCGGCGGCTATCGCCTGGGGGCGGGCGGCACGCTGCCGCCGCTGCTGCTGGACGACGAGGAGGCGGTCGCGGTGGCCGTCAGCCTGCACGCGGCCGCCGGCGGCACCGTCGCGGGGATCGAGGAGACCTCGGTGCGCGCGCTGGCCAAGCTGCGCCAGATGCTGCCCTCGCGGCTGCGGCACCGCACCGACGCGGTGAGCGCGGCGACGGTGTCGGTGGCCGCGGGTGGCCCGGCGGTGGACGCGGCGGCGCTGACGGTGATCGCCGCCGCCGTCCGCGACCACGAGCGGCTGCGGTTCGACTACCGCGGCCACGACGGGACCGCGAGCGTGCGCACCGCCGAGCCGCACCGGCTGGTCTACACCGGACGCCGCTGGTACCTGCTGGCCTGGGACTGCGACCGGGCGGACTGGCGGACCTTCCGCGCCGACCGGATCAGCCCGCGCACGCCGAACGGGCCGCGGTTCGTCCCGCGCGAGCCGCCCGAGGGCGGGGCGGGCGAGCACGTGGTGCGGGGCGCCGGCTCGCGGGCCTGGCGTTACCCGGCGCGGGTGCGCCTGGAGGCTTCCGCCGAGGCGGTCGCCGAGCGGCTCACCCCGGCGGCGGGCCTGCTGCGCGCGGTGGACGAGCGGACGTGCGAGCTGGAGACCGGCGGCGATTCTCTGCACGCGCTGGCGGGCTTCCTGGGCGGCCTCGGCGTGGGGTTCACGGTGCTGGACCCGCCGGAGCTGCGCGATCATCTGCGCGCGCTCGCCGCCCGCTACGCGGCCGCCGCCGACCCGCCCGTCTGACTGCGCCGCCCGTCTGACTGCGCCGCCGGACTGATCGAGCCGCCCGACTGCCCCTGCTGCCGGACGGATGTGTCGCCGGACTGACCGCGCCATTGGGATGGGCCGCGCCGACCTCGCGCGACGGCGCGCGGCCCGGATGGGTCATGATCGGGCGATGGGCGAGATGTCGATCGCGCGGGCGCGCGAGGAGTTCACGCCGCGGGTGGCCTACCTGGACACCGCCACCTACGGGCTGCCGCCGCGGACGGCGCACGAGGCGATGCTGGCGGCCGAGCGCGACCGCGCGGCGGGGCTGATGGCCTCGCGGGCGATGGACGAGGCGGTGGCGCGGTCGCGGGCGGCGTTCGGGGCGCTGGCGGGGATCGCGCCGGAGCGGGTCGCGATCGGGCCGCAGGTGTCGTACTTCGTCGGGCTGGTGGCGGCGTCGCTGCCGGCGGGCGCGACCGTGCTGGTGGCCGACGGCGACTTCACCTCGCTGCTGTTCCCGTTCCTGGCCCGTCCCGAAATCGCGGTGCGGCCGGTGCCGCTGGAGGAGATGGCCGGCGCGGTCGGCCCTGAGGTGTCGCTGGTGGCGGTGTCGGCGGTGCAGTCGGCCGACGGGCGGATCGCGCCGATGGACGACCTGATCGCCGCCGCCCGCGCGCACGGCGCCCGGGTGCTGCTGGACGCCACGCAGGCCGCGGGCTGGCTGCCGCTGCCGGCCGGCCGGGTCGACCTGCTGGTGTGCGGCGGCTACAAGTGGCTGCTGGGTCCGCGCGGCACCTGCTTCCTGGCCGGGACGGACGAGGCGCTGGCGGAGCTGCCGGCGGTCGCGGCGGGCTGGTACGCCGGGGAGCGGCCGTGGGAGTCGGTGTACGGCCTGCCGCTGCGGCTGGCAGCCGGCGCGCGCCGGCTGGACCTGTCGCCGGCCTGGCAGTGCTGGGCGGGCCACGCCCCGGCGCTGGAGCTGCTGGCGCGGGTGGGGGTGGAGGCGGTGCACGCCCACGACGTGGCGATGGCGCGGCGGTTCCGGGCGGGGCTGGGGCTGCCGCCGGGGGATTCGGCGATCGTGTCGGTGGCGGTGCGTGAGGGGACGGCCGAGCGGCTGCGGGCCGGCGGGGTGGCCGCGTCGGTGCGGGCCGGGCGGCTGCGCTGCGCGTTCCACCTCTACACCACCGAGCGGGACGTGGACCGGGCCGTGGAGCTGCTGGCCGGTAGCCTGGTCGGCGGCTTCGAGGGGACGGGGTGAGAGCGGTGACGACGGCGCAGATGGTGGCGTTCGCGGTGACGATGTGGGTGGGGGCGATGTCGCCCGGCCCCGACTTCGCGATCGTGGTGCGGCACGCGGCGGTGGGCGGCCGGGGCGGCGGCACGGCGGCCGCGCTGGGGGTGGCCGCCGGGGTGCTGGTGTGGGCGGCGACGGCGGCGCTGGGCGTGGCGGCGCTGCTGGCGGCCTCGGCGGCGGCGTTCACGGTGGTGAAGGTGGTCGGCGCGGCGTACCTGCTGTACCTGGGGATCCGGTCGCTGCGCGCGGCGGCCCGCGGCGGCGGCACCGACGGGCAGGACGGGCGGGACGGGGAGCGCCCGGCGGCGCCGCGGCGCACGGCGCTGCGGCAGGGCCTGCTGTGCAACGTTCTGAACCCGAAGGCGGCGGTGTTCTTCGTCGCGCTGATGCCGCAGTTCCTGGGCGAGCACCCGGCGGTCACCGACACGCTGGTGCTGTCGGTGATCGCCGCGGTGGTGGCGCTGGCCTGGTTCACGGTGGTGGCGAACGTGGTGGGCGCGCTGCGCCGGGTGTTCGCCCGCGAGCGGGTCCGCCGCGCGATCGACGGGATGACGGGCGCGGCGATGATCGGCCTGGGCCTCCGCCTGGCCGCCTCCCGCGCCTGACCCCGCCGCCGTCCCGCACCCGCCGCGCCGGGTCAGGACGCCGTGCGGGAATCCGCGGCCGTCAGCCCGGTGGCCAGGTGACGACCGTGTGCGCCCATGTCAGGCCCGCGCCGAACCCGGCCAGCAGGACCAGTTCGCCGGTGGCGATGCCGCGGGTGCGGACGGCGCGGTCGAGGGCGTAGGGAAGGCTGGCGGCGCCGATGTTGCCGGCGTCGTGGCCGGCGATGACCAGCTGTGCGGGCTCCAGGCCGGCCTCGGCGGCCAGCGAGGCCACCAGCCGCGGGTTGGGCTGGTGGGGGACGACCAGGTCCAGGTCGGCGGGCTTGACCCCGGCCTCCTCGGCGGCCTCGCCGACCAGCCGGGGGAAGATCTCGGTGATGAAGTCGCGCACGGCCCGGCCGTCCATCCGGATGGTGTGCCCGCGGTCGGCCAGGGTGCCGGGGGCGGTGGGGCGGCGGCTGCCGCCGGCCGGGATGAGCACGTCGCCGGCGCGGGTGCCGTCCGAGCCCAGGGTCAGCGGGCCGATCCCGTACGGGGCGGGGGCGGGGCCGATCACCGCGGCGGCGGCGCCGTCGCCGAACAGCGCGCGGGTGGCGCGGTCGCCCGGGTCCAGGAAGCGCGAGTAGACCTCGACGCCGATGACCAGGGCGTGCGGGGTGGGCCCGCGGCGGGTGGCCAGCCAGCCGACGGCGGCCTGGAGTCCGTACACGAAGCCGGTGCAGGCGGCGGCGATGTCGAACGCGGCGGCGCGGCTCGCGCCCAGCAGGGCCTGGACGCGGCAGGCGGTGGCGGGGCCGAGCTCGTCGGGGGTGGAGGTGCCCAGCACGATCAGCCCGATGTCGCGGGGGCCGAGCCCGGCGGCGTCCAGGGCGCGCCGGGCGGCCTCGGCCGCCAGGTCGGAGGCGGCCTGCCCGGGGGCGGCGGCGTGCCGGCTGCGGATGCCGGTGCGGCGCTCGATCCAGCCGGGGTCCAGTCCCAGCTCGCATGAGAGGGCCCGGCTGGGTATGGGCGGCCCGGGCAGGTACGACCCGGTGGCGCGGATCGCCCAGCCCCGGTGATCGGCGGGCACGCGACCGGCAGCCACGTGGTCGGTGGGCCGGTGATCGGCGGGCGGCTGCTCGGGGTGCCGGTGGTCGCGGCGGTGCTGCGGCCGGACAGGCATGGGGGGCGCCTCCTGTTTCCCGTGACTCCCGTTGTCTCCGCTGCTCCCGGGACCGTCCCGGCCGGGTGACCGGCCGGTGTCCGTGCGGACGGTTGTCAGGCCGATTCATTGAGTGATAATTGAATTTCGCACCGTTTATGCCTGACTAGGTGGTTCAGCGCGCGCTTTATCCGTACGGCAAAGAGAGTCTCCCTTCGAGGTAAGGAGAGCCGCGTGGCCCTCTCTTCCGGCTGGCCCCACGAGCGCAGGCCCGACGAAGCCTGCGCGTTCCTGTTCCCCGGCACCGGCGCGGCGGGCCCGCCCGACCTGCGGGCGCTGGCCGCCCGCGGCCCCGCCGCCGCGTGCGCGGTCGACGACGTCTTGGACGCGGTCCGCGAGGCCCTGCCGCGCTCGCCGCGCTGGCCGTCCATGCGCGCCGTCCTGCTGGAGGACCCCGCCCGCTACCGCGCGGCGGCCCGCGTCCCGGGGGTGGCGCAACTGGCCGCCTACACCGCCTCGGTGGCCGCCGACCGGGCCATGCGCGCCACCGGGACCGTGCCCGCCTTCGCCGTCGGGCAGAGCTTCGGCGAGATCGCGGCACTGGTGTGCGCGGGCGCGTTCAGCGTCAGCGACGGCGCGCGGATGGCGCGCAGCCTGGTGGAGGTGCTGGCGCGCCGCGGCGCCGGCGGCGGGCTGGGGTTGCTGGAGACCGGCGAGGACGGCGCCGAGGCGCTGATCGGCCGCGCCGGCACCGCCGGGCAGGTCGTGGTGGCTTGCCTGAACGCCCCGTCGGCCACGGTGGTCAGCGGGCCCGGCGGGCCGCTGGAGCAGGTCCTGGACACCGCCCGCGCCGCCGGCGTGCGCGCGGTGCGGCTCGCGGTGCCCTACCTGTCGCACCATCCGGCCATGGCCGGCGCCGACGACCAGTGGTACGCGATGATCCGCGCCTACCCGCGGCGCCCGATGCGGATCCCGGTGCACTCGCCGGTACGGGGACGCGCCTACACCGACGACGACGACCTGCACCGCGCGCTCGCCGACTGCATCGTGCGGCCGGTGCGGCTGCCGGACACGCTGCGCGCCGTGCACCGCGCGGGCGCGTCGCTGTTCGCCGAGGCGGGCGCGGGGGATGCGCTGTGCCAGTGCGCGCGGCTGACGCTGCCGGGCGTGGCGACGCTGGCGCCGCTGCGCGAGGAGCGCCCGCGCTCCCGAGTCCGCGCGTGAGCAGTACCCGATCCGTGAACAGGAGCGTCGCGATGGGCACCACCCGTACTCCCTCCTCTCCGTCCTCACCCGATCCCGCCTCACCCGATCCCGCCTCCTCGCACAGCGCCTCCGCGCACTCACCCTCGCCTCGTTCAGCCTCGGCCAGCTCCTCTTCCTCCCGCTCGGACTTCCGCGGTCCCGATCCGGAGCTGGTCGCGTTCGTGCGCGGGCCCGGGCTCAGCGGCAAGACGCACGCGCTGCTGGACGAGGCGGTGCCGGGGGAGTTCTTCGCCCAGCCCGACGGGCTGGCGCCGCGCGAGCGGCAGGAGCTGACCTACCGGCGGCTGCGCGCGGCCGGGCGTGCCGCGCCGCCGGCCGCCGAGCTGCTCAACGATCCGCCCGCCCTGTGCGCGCTGCTGGAGCGCGCCGCGATCGCCGACCCGGCGCTGTTCCACGTGATGCTGCTGCACTACACCCTGGCGCTGGGCCCGATCCTGCGGTTCGGCGCCGAGCAGGAGGGGCCGCGGCGCGAGCGCGAGTCGCTGGAGTCGATGGCCTCGTTCGGGACGCTGCTGATGACCGAGGTGGGCCGCAGCAACAGCCACCTGTCGCCGCGCACCCTCGCCCGCTTCGACGCCGCGACCGGCGGGTTCGTGCTGGAGACGCCGGACGCGCGGGCGGTGAAGTTCCCCACCAGCACCGCCCATCCCGCCGTTCCCAAGACCGCCGCCGTCTACGCCACGCTGGTGCACGGCGGCGCCGAGCGGGGGGTGTTCGTGTTCGTGGTGCCGCTGCGCGGGCCGGACGGGACACCGCCCGAGGGCGTGACGATCGTCCCCGCGCCCGACACCACCGGGCTGCAGGTCGACTACGCGGCCGTGCGGCTGGACGGGCTGCGGGTGCCCTACGAGGCGTGGCTGCGCGACGGGGCGCGGCTGGGTCCCGGCGGATCGTTCCACGACCCGGCGGGCGGGCCGGCGCAGCGGCTGACGCGGTCGATGGGGATCGCGCCGGCGGTGTGGCGGGCGGTGGTGTCGGTGTCGGCGGCGATCACGCGGGCCTCGGCGCACCTGCTGTGGGCGCATTCGGCGGACCGCTCCACGCTGGGGCGGCTGGCGCCGCGGCGGCCGCTGACCGACTACCGCAACCAGCGGGAGGCGGTGCTGGGCGCGCTGGCGACGGCGTACGCGCTGACGGCGGTGGCGGGGCGGGTGAAGCGGGCCCGTACCGGCGCCGACGGCCCGGACGCGGCCGCGGACGCGGATCCGGGCGGCGGGCCGGAGACGGCGTGGGCGCCGTGGTCGGCGGTGGACCGGGACCTGGCGCTGCTGAAGGCGGCGGCGACCGAGCTGGCACAGGAGACGGTGTCGATGTGCCGGGTGCACGCGGGCGCGCCGGGGTTCACCGCGACCGACCGCCTCAACGGCTACCGCGGCCTGGCGCACGCCTACATGAACGCCGGCGGCGACAACGAGCTGATCCTGTTCGACACGGCGCGGGCGATGGCCGACCTGGACCGGTACGTCCCGCCGCGTGCCGGACCGGCGCCGCGGGGCGGCGGTGACCTGCTGGATCCGGGCGAGTGGGTGCGGCTGGCGGGGGAGTGCGAGGCGCGGATGCGCGAGCGGCTGGCGGCGCGGGTGGCGGCCGAGCTGGCGGCGGGCGCGGACGCGTTCGCGGCCTGGAACGCCAACCTGGCGCTGGCGGCCCGCACGGCGCGGGCGTGCGGGGACCGGATGGTGCTGGAGGTGTGCGCGCGGGCGGCCGGGTCGGGGCCGGCGGTGCTGCGGCCGCTGCTGGGCCTGCACGCGCTGGGCTGGATGGACCGGCGCGCCGGGACGCTGCTGGACGCGGGGGTGCTGGAGCCGGGGTCGCTGCAGCGGGTGTGGGACCTGCGCGGGCGGCTGGGCGAGGAGCTGGCGCCGCGGGCGGCGGAGCTGGCGGCGGCGCTGGAGGTGCCGGCGGAGGTGGCCGCACCGGTGTCGTTCGTCCCGGGGCTGTGAGGCCGTGAGGCGGCGGGGCCGCGGGGCCCGGTCTCCCTGAACGGTCCCTGAATCGTGGCGCCTGCGGGCAGCGCGGGGCGGGCAGTGTCCCCTACGGTGTGCGGAGGCGGATTTGGTGCGCCGTGTAGCGGAAGCGGCGGTGGGAACCGGTGCCGGTTGACTACCGTTCTCGTTACAGACCGTACGGGCGACCGATGCCCGTGCGGAGTCGATACGGAGGTAGACACAGTGGGAGTCAGTCTGAGCAAGGGCGGCAACGTCTCGCTGACGAAGGAGGCTCCCGGGCTGACCGCGGTCGTGGTGGGTCTGGGCTGGGACGTGCGGACCACGACCGGCAGCGACTTCGACCTGGACGCCAGCGCCCTGGTGTGCTCGCAGGAGAACAAGGTGCTGTCGGACAAGCACTTCATCTTCTTCAACAACCTCAAGAGCCCCGACGGCTCGGTGGAGCACACCGGCGACAACCTCACCGGTGAGGGCGAGGGCGACGACGAGCAGCTGAAGGTGAACCTGGCGACCGTCCCGGCGGAGGTAGCCAAGATCGTCTTCCCGGTGTCGATCTACGACGCCGACAACCGCCAGCAGAGCTTCGGCCAGGTCCGCAACGCCTTCATCCGGATCGTCAACCAGGCCGACAACTCCGAGATCGCCCGCTATGACCTCTCGGAGGACGCCTCCACCGAGACCGCGATGGTCTTCGGCGAGCTGTACCGGCACGGGACGGAGTGGAAGTTCCGCGCGGTCGGCCAGGGCTACGCCTCGGGCCTGTCGGGCATCGCGTCGGACTTCGGCGTCAACGTCTGACCGGCTCGTACGGCCCCCCGGTTCGCCGGTACGGGCACGACGGTCAGGGCGCGGGGCGGCAGGCCCCGCGCCCTTTCGCGTTCCGGGGCTGGCGTTCCCGGGCGGCGGGAACGCGGCCGGGCGGGGGGCCGGGCGGGGTCAGGCGGGTACGGCGGCCAGGGCCTCGATCTCGATGAGCAGGTCGTCGCGGAACAGCGCGGCGACCTGGACCAGGGTGCTGGCGGGGGTGACGCCGGCGGGCAGGAACTCGTCGCGCACGGTGCGGACGGTGACGACGTCGCGGGCGTCGACGAGGTAGTAGCCGAGCTTGATGACGTGCTCCCAGCCGGCGCCGGCGGCGGTGAGCGCGGCGGCGAGGTTGGTGAAGACCTGGCGGGTCTGGGCGGCGAGGTCGCCGGGGCCGACCAGGGTGCCGGCGGCGTCCAGGGCGACCTGGCCGCTGACGACGACCAGCCGGCCGGGCGCGTCGACGCTGATCACATGGCTGTAGCCGGGGCCGGGGGCCAGTTCGGCGGGGGCGATCTGGCGGATGGCGGTGCCGGGGCGGATGTCGTCGCTCACATGATCCACTTTACCGCCGGCCGCCCCCGAAGGGGCCGGCCGGCGGCGGGTGCGGCGGCCGGGGCCGGGGGCGGGGTCAGCCGATGAGTTCGGCGCGCAGCTGGGTCTTCAGGAGCTTGCCGCCGGGGTTGCGGGGCAGTTCGCTGTCGCGGAACCAGACGTGTGCGGGGACCTTGAACGCGGCGATGCGCTCGGCCAGGAACGCGCGCAGTTCCTCGGCGGTCAGCTCGGTGCCGGGGCGCAGCAGCACGACGGCGCCGACCTCCTCGCCCAGGACGTCGTGGGGGACGCCGATGACGCCGCAGTCGGCGACGGCGGGGTGCTCGTAGAGGGCGGCCTCGACCTCGGCGCAGTAGATGTTCTCGCCGCCGCGGATGAGCATGTCCTTGGCGCGGTCGACGATGTAGACGAAGCCGTCGCCGTCCAGGCGGGCCAGGTCGCCGCTGCGGAACCAGCCGCCGGCGGTGAAGGCGCGCTCGGTGTCGGCGGGCCTGTTCCAGTAGCCCTTGATGACGTTGGGCCCCTTGATGAGCAGCTCGCCGACCTCGCCGGCGGGCAGCTCGCCGCCGCCGGCGGGGTCGACGACCTTGACGTCGCAGACGGCGACGGGCGGGCCGACGCTGTCGGGGCGTTCCAGGTAGTTGGCGCCGCCGTTGTAGGTGGTGACCGAGGAGGTCTCGGTGAGGCCGTAGCCGTTGCCGGGTGCGCGGGCGGGCAGCCGCTCGGTGATGGTGCCCAGCAGGGCGGGCGGGGCGGGCGCGCCGCCGAAGCTGACGCCGGTGAGGCTGGAGGTGTCGTAGTCGCCGAACTTCGGCGAGGTCAGCACCTGCCAGGCCATGGTGGGGACGCCGCCGAACCCGGTGACGCCCTCGCGTTCGATGAGGCGCAGGGCCTGCTCGGCGTCCCACTTGTACATCAGCACGACGGTGCCGCCCTGCAGCGCGCTGGAGACCAGGACCGAGTGGCAGCCGGTGGCGTGGAAGAACGGCACCGACAGCAGGGTGACGCGGCGCTGGGGCGCCATGAGGGCGGTCAGCTCGCCGCCGGCGCGCACGGCGGCCGACAGCGTCCCGTAGGCGAGGCTGACGGGGTTGGTGGTGATGTTGCGGTGGGTGCCCAGGGCGCCCTTGGGGCGGCCGGTGGTGCCGGAGGTGTAGAAGATGGTGGCGTCGTCCTCGGGGTCCAGGTCCACGGCGGGCGGCTCGGTGGCGGGGTCGACGTCGCCGAGGAACTCCTGGTAGGAGAGCGCGCCGGGCGGCAGCGGCCCGTCGGGGCGGGCGACGACGGCGGGCAGGCCGAGGCGGGGCAGGGCCTCGGCCAGCCGCGCGGCGCGCTGGGCGTCGGCGACGACGACCTTGGCGCCGCTGTCGGTGAGGCCGTACTCCAGTTCGGCGGCGGTCCACCAGGCGTTGAGGGGGACGGCGACGGCGCCGGCGAGCGCGGCGCCGAAGAAGGCCACCGACCATTCGGGGTAGTTGCGCATGGCGATGGCGACGCGGTCGCCCTTGGCGACGCCGTAGCGGTCGATGAGGCGGCGGGCGAACGCGGCGGCGCGGGCGTGGTGCTCGGCGAAGGTGAGGCGGTCGTCCTCGTAGACCAGGAAGTCGGCGTCGCCGTGGGCGCGCGACAGCTCCAGGATCTGGGGCAGGGTGGTGGGGGCGTTCTTCCAGACGCGGGTGGCGACGCCGCGGATCTCGATCTCGTCCATCTCGAACGGCTGCCCCGGGGCGGTCATGGCCGCCCGCGTCTCGGCGATGGTCTTCACGCACTACCTCCGTCACCGAACAGAATTCTAGAATTGAGGCGAATCTACGGTCCGGCGCGCCGCCCGGTCAACGGTCCGTGCGCGGCACGCGCCCGCGGGCTGCGAGAATGGACGCATGACGGAGCGCAAGCCGATCGAGTACTGGCTGTCGGACATGGACGGGGTCCTGGTGCACGAGGGGAGCCCGATCCCCGGCGCCGACGAGTTCATCCGCCGGCTGACCGCCTCGGGCACCCGCTTCCTGATCCTGACCAACAACTCCATCTACACCCGCCGCGACCTGGCGGCGCGGCTGGCCTCCATCGGCCTGGAGGTCCCGGCGGAGGCGATCTGGACCTCGGCGCTGGCGACCGCGCAGTTCCTGGCCGACCAGCGCCCGGAGGGGTCGGCGTACGTGATCGGCGAGGCGGGGCTGACCACCGCGCTGCACGAGGCCGGGTACGTGCTGACCGACATCGACCCCGACTACGTGGTGCTCGGCGAGACCCGCACCTACAGCTTCTCCCAGATCACCCGGGCCATCCGGCTCATCGAGCGGGGCGCCCGGTTCATCGCCACCAACCCCGACCCGATCGGCCCGTCCACCGAGGGGTCGCTGCCGGCGTGCGGCGCGGTCGCCGCGATGATCACCAAGGCGACGGGCGTGGACCCCTACTTCATCGGCAAGCCCAACCCGCTGATGATGCGCACCGCGCTGAACCGGGTCGGCGGGCACAGCGAGTCCACCGCGATGATCGGCGACCGGATGGACACCGACGTGGTCGCCGGCGTCGAGGCCGGGCTGGAGACGATCCTGGTGCTGAGCGGGGTGACCCGCAAGGAGGAGGTGGGGCGCTTCCCGTTCAGCCCCTCGCACGTGCTGCCGTCGATCGCCGACGTGCTGCCGATGATCGGCGAACGCTCCGCCGGCTGACCCGCCCCTCTCCGGCGTCCACCCGCCCGCCGTTCCGCCGCATATGCCGGAACCAGGGGAGACCCTCCCGGAATCCTCGTCCGTCACCATGTGCGACGCTCTGGTTACGATGCGCGAGGCTGATGCGAGTGATCTTCGGGGTGCGTCGCATCGAGGGGGGCGGCCATGCACGAGGCGGACGATCCACGCGACCGCGCCGCGGCCGGCTGAGCGCGGCGCGGCGACATGCAGGAACTCAAGGAGCGGCCCGCGCGCCGGTCCGCGCCGCCCGCACGGCGCCGCCACCGGCGCCGCAGGCCGCGGGCGCGGGCGTGGGCGGCGGCGGGCTGGGCGGTCCTGGCGGCGGCATCGGCGGCCCTGGTCGCCTGGACGGTCGCCGCCCCGCACCCGCGGCCGGACGCCTCGGCCGCCGGCACCGCCGCCGGGCCGCGTGCCGGCGCGCGGGACCCGGCCGTGGTCAACGGGCGCCGGCAGCCGCCGCCGGTGCGGGTGCCGCGCGCGGCCACCGGCCGCTACGCCGCCGTTCCCGGCACCGACCCGCCGCCGCGGCGGCGCGGGTTCGTCGTCCAGTACATGGTGGAGGTGGAGCGGGGGCTGCCGTTCGCCCCGGAGCGGTTCGCCGCCGAGGTGCACCGGGTCCTCAACGACCCGCGCGGCTGGGGCCGCGGCGGGCGGCTGCGGTTCCAGCGCGTCGCCGGCGGGCCGGTGCGGTTCCGTGTGGCGCTGTCGAGCCCGGCGCTGACCGACCGCATGTGCCGGCCGCTGGACACCCGCGGGCAGGTGTCGTGCCACGCCCGCGGCCGCGCCGTCCTCAACGCGCGCCGCTGGGCCCAGGGCGCCGCCCCCTACCGCGGTGACGTGGCCGCCTACCGCGAGTACCTGGTCAACCACGAGGTCGGGCACGCGCTCGGGCGCGGGCACCGCGGCTGCCCCGCGCCGGGGCGGCGGGCGCCGGTGATGGTGCAGCAGACGCTGTCGCTGTACGGGTGCCGCGCCAATCCCTGGCCGTACCCGCGCGGGTGACCCCGGACCGGCGATCCGGGGCGGCGATCCGGGCGGCCTAGACTCGGGCCATCATGCGCACGATCAGCGGAGTGGTCACCTCCGAGCTGGAGATCCGCCGGTCCCGGTTCGTCTGCACGCTGGCGCGCGTGGCCGACGAGGCCGCGGCGGTGGAGTTCATCGCCCGGCACCGCCGCGCGCACCGCGACGCCCCCCACAACTGCACCGCCTACGTGGTGGGGGAGCTGGGGGAGATCACCAAGAGCAGCGACGACGGGGAGCCGTCGGGCACGGCGGGCGCGCCGATGCTGGAGGTGCTGGTCCGCAACGGGCTGACCTGCGTGGCGGCGGTGGTGACGCGCTACTTCGGCGGGGTGAAGCTGGGCGCGGGCGGGCTGGTGCGCGCCTACGGGCAGGCGGTGGCCGAGGCGGTGGAGGCCGCCGCGGTGGTGGAGCGGGTGCCGGTGGTGACGGTGACGGTGGAGGTGGAGCACGCGCTGGCGGGCCGCTTCCTGGGCGACCTGCACGGCACCGGCCGGCAGCCGTCCGACGTCCGCTACGGCGAGGCGGTCCAGGCGGACGTGGCCGTCGCGGTGCCGGAGCTGGCCGGGTTCGAGGCGTGGGTGGCCGGTGTCACGGCGGGCCGCGCCCGCTCGCGCCGGGGCGCGAGCGGCTTCGTCGACGTCCCGGCCGCCTGACCGGCCGGGGGCGCGCCTCCGCCACCGCCCCCGGGCTTCCTGGCCTGGCGCCGCGGTGGGTTCAGGCGGGGGTGGCCAGGCCGGGGCGGCAGTGCAGGCAGGGGCGGTAGCCGGCGGCCTCGGCGGCGGCCGGGCTGCGGAACCCCTTGCGGTGGGCGGGGGTGATGCGGCGCGCGTCGGCGCAGGTGGGGTGGCAGTACACGCCGGTGGTGTCGCTGCCCAGGTAGTGGACGCCGCGGCGGGCCAGCTCGGCCAGCGCGTCCAGGTCGACCGCCTCCGCGCGCAGGAGGCGTTCCTTGGCGCCGGCGCCGAAGACGTACTGGCCGATGGCGCCGTCGGAGCGGGTGACCCGGTGGCAGGGGATCAGCAGCGGGAGCGGGTTGCGGCCCAGGGCCGATCCGGCGGCGCGGACGGCGCCGGGGTTGCCGGCCTGGCGGGCGACCCAGGCGTAGGGGCGGGTCTGGCCGCGGGGGATGGTGGCGGTGGCGGCCAGCACGGCGGCCTCGAAGTCGGTGAGGCCGCGCAGGTCCAGGCGCAGGGAGCCGGCGCGGCCGGTGCGCAGGGCGGGCTCGAGCCCGGCCGGGGGCCGGTCGGCGGGCAGCAGCGGGCGGGCGAACCGTTCCCGGAACGCGGCGGTGAAGGCGCGCTCGTCCATGCCGGCGCGCAGGAACGCCACGCCGTGGTCGGTGAAGGCCACGTGGACGTCCTCCAGCGGGCCGGGGACCTGGACGCGGCGGGCGGCGACGCGGTCCAGGAGGGCGGGCGGGGCGTCGGTGGCCAGCGCGGCCAGCGCCTCCTCCAGCCCGCCGGGGCCGGGGTCGCCGGGGCGCCGGTGGTGACTGGTGTTCATGGGGTGCCCCCTTGCGTGGAGTCCGCGCGCACGCCGCGGCGGCCGGTGCCGGCCGCGGTGGCGCGTAGGGCGTCGTGGTCGGTGGTGAGGGCGCGCAGCCGCGCCAGGCCGCGGGAGATGTGCGACTTGACCGTTCCCGTGGGGACGCCGAGGACCTCGGCGATCTCCGCGACGGGCAGGTCGGCGACGTGCCGCAGGACGACCGCGGCGCGCTGGGCGGCGCTGAGCTCGGCCAGCAGGCCGGCCAGCTCGCGGCCGGTCTCGTGCCGGGCCGCGGCGGCCTCCACGCCCTCGGCCGGGTCGGGCGGATCGGGCGCCTCCTCCAGCGGTCCCTGCCGCGGGCGCCGCGCGGCCGTGCGCAGGGTGTTGCGCCAGTGGTTGGCCAGGATCGTCAGCAGCCACGCGCGCGGCCGCAGCGCGGCCAGGCGGTCGGGGCCGTACCCGCACAGGGCCCGGTAGGCGCGCAGGAACGCCTCGGCCGACAGGTCCTCGGCCTCGGCCCAGCGGCCGCTCAGGCGCAGCGCGGTGGAGAACACCGTGCCGCGGTATGCCTCGTACAGGGCGGCGAAGCCCTCGTCGAGGTCGCCGCGCAGCGCGGCGACCACGGCGGCGGCGGCCGGGTCGCCGCCGTCGCCGTCGCCGTCCTGGCCGGTCTCCGGGTCCTCGTCGGCGAGGGCGCCGGGAGCGGGGCCGGCGGCGGTGTCCGGTGCGGGGAGCGTCTGGTCGGTTACCGTCACGTCCCGGTCAACACCGGCGGCGCCGGGCCGGTTGCGGCGCTCGCGGGTCAGCTCAGCCAGCCGGGGCGGATCATGCCGGTCTCGTAGGCCAGCACCACGAGCTGGGCGCGGTCGCGGGCGCCGAGCTTGGCCAGGATCCGGCTGACGTGGGTCTTGGCGGTGGCCGGCGACAGCACCAGCCGCCCGGCGATCTCCTCGTTGGACAGCCCCGCGGCCACCAGCTCCAGGACCTCGCGCTCGCGGTCGGTGAGGGCGTTGAGCTCGGCGGCCGGCGGCGGGGCGGTGATGCGGGAGGCGAACTCGGCGATCAGCCGGCGGGTCACCGTCGGCGCCAGCAGCGCGTCGCCGCGCGCCACCACCCGCACCCCGTGGATCAGCTCGGTCGGCTCGGTGTCCTTGACCAGGAACCCGCTGGCGCCCGCCTTGATCGCGCCGTACACGTAGTCGTCGAGGTCGAACGTCGTCAGGATCACCACCCGGACGCCGTCCAGGCGCGGGTCGGTGACGATCCGGCGGGTCGCCTCCAGCCCGTCCAGGACGGGCATCCGGATGTCCATCAGGACCACGTCGGGGCGCAGCTCGGCGGCCAGCCGCACCGCGGCCTCGCCGTCGCCGGCCTCGGCGACGATCTCGATGTCGTCCTCGCCCTCCAGGATGGACCGGAAACCGGCCCGCACCAGTGTCTGGTCATCGGCCAGCACCACCCGGATCACGCGTTCTCCTCTACTTCCCGTACCCGTTCGCCCGGCCCCGCCTCAGAGCCCGTCTCCGAGCCCGTCTCCGAGCCGGCCTCAGCGCCGGGCTCGGCGGGCAGGCGCGCCTGCACCCGGAACCCGCCGCCCGGCACCGGCCCGGCGGAGACCTCGCCACCGGCCGCGGCCGCGCGCTCGCGCATGCCGCGCAGCCCGTTGCCGCGTTCCAGCGCCGCCGCGTCCACCGGTCCCGGCCCGTCGTCGTCGATCTGGACGATCACCGCGCCGCCGCGCAACCGTACCGCGACGGTGACCTCGGCGGCGCCGGAGTGGCGGGCGGCGTTGGTGAGCGCCTCCTGGACGATCCGGTACCCGGCCAGCGCGGCCGGCGGCGCCAGCAGCTCGCCCAGCCGCGCGTCGGTGACCTCTCCGGCGCGCCGCACGGGCAGTCCGGCGGCGCGGGCGCGTTCCAGCAGGCCCTCCAGCAGCGCCAGCGACGGCGCCGGCTCCACCGGCACCGGCCCGCCGGCGTCCTCCTCGTCGACCTGCCGCAGCACCCCCAGCACACCGCGCAGTTCCCGCAGCGTCTCCTTGCTGGCCTGCTTGATCGCCTCCAGTGACGCGTAGGCGCGCTCGGGGTCGTCGCGGCGGTGCAGCGCCGCCCCCGCCTGCACGTTGATCAGCGAGATCTGGTGGGCCAGCACGTCGTGCAGCTCGCGGGCGATGCGCAGCCGCTCCTCGGTGGCGCGGCGGCGCGCCTCCTGCTCGCGGTCGTGCTCGGCCTCGGCGGCGCGCCGCTCGGCGTCGGCCAGCAGCGCGCGGCGGCTGCGTATGTACTGCCCGGCGGCGATCGTGGCCAGCAGCATCACGCTGAGCCCGGCGACGTCCTCGGCCTCCACGAACGCGCTGGGGTTCCAGCTGCGCTCGCCCCCGCGCAGCGCCCCGACCGCCACGAACCCGGCGTTGATCGCGATGACGGCGGCCAGCGGCACCCACGGCCGCGACCGCACGCTCGCGGTGAACAGCGCCACCAGGAACACGAAGGCGATCGGCCCGTCCGGGTAGCCCAGCGGGTAGTAGAACGGGGTGACCAGCGTCGCGATCGCCAGCACCGCCGGCGGATGGCGGCGCCGCAGCGCCAGCGCCGCCGACACGATCGCGATCAGCGCGACGCCGCCCGGCCACAGCGGCGCGTCCTCGGGCTGCGCCGACCCCGCCGACCACACCACCGTCACCGCGAACGCGGCGACCGCCAGCACGATGTCACCGGCCAGGCCCCGTGGCCAACGGATCGCTTTCACGGCACCACCGTAGTTCAGCCGCGTCCCGTCGCGGCCCGGGCCGTCCCGCCACGCACCGGGCCGGGGCGGCGGGCGACCCCTACTTTCGTCAGTACCGGCGGGCCTGCCCGGCTTGTACTGTGACCAGCGTGAACGGCGCCGACCTTCCCGAGCTCTCCGGCCCGCCGGGCCGCGTCCTGCGGGCGCTGACGGCCCGCCCCTCCCGCCGCGCCGCGGTCGGGGACGCGCTGCTGTGGGCGGTCCTGATGTTCCCGGTGGTGGCCGGGATGACGCCCCAGGGCACCGCCGCCGTGTCGGTGTGGGTCCAGCTGGCGGGCGTGGCCGCGGTCGGCGCCGCCTTCGCCGTCGGCCGGGCGTGGCCGCTGGCGCCGCTGGCGACCGTGATCGTGGCACTGCTGATCCACGCCAACTTCGTGTTCGCGCTGCCGGTCGTCGCCTACCTGGCCGGGCTGCGGATGGCCCGCGCCCGCCCCCTCCTGTGGATCTTCACGGGCACGTTCGTGGGCGGCACGATCGTCAACCTGGCGCGCGGCATCGACGTCACCACCTGGTTCCCGCTGACGATCTGGCTGGTGCTGCTGGGCGTGCTGCCCTGGCTGGTGGGCCGCTACTGGCGCCAGTACCGCGAGCTCCTGCACGCCGGCTGGCAGCGTGCCGAGCAGCTGGAACGCGAGCACCGCATCGTCGCCGAACGCGAGCGGCTGCGCGAGCGCTCCCGCATCGCCCAGGACATGCACGACTCCCTGGGCCACGAGCTCGCCCTGATCGCGGTCCGGGCCGGCGCGCTGCAGGTCGCGCCCGACCTGCCCGAACGGCACCGCGCCGCGGCCGCCGAGCTGCGCGCGGGCGCCGCCGAGGCCACCGACCACCTGCGCGAGGTCATCGGCATCCTGCGCGAGAGCACCGGCCGCGGCGGGGGAGCGGCCCCGGAACCGGGCCTGGACGGCGGCCTGGGCGACAGTCTGGGTGATGGCCTGGGCGATGGTCTGGACGCCGCCGCGACCCGCCCGGCCCGCGAGAGCATCACCGACCTGGTGGCGCGCGCCGCCGCGTCCGGCATCCCCGTACGCCTCACCGGCTCGGCCCCCGCCCTGGTCCCCGCCACCCCGCGAAGCGCCGCCTCGCAGAGCGCCTCCGCACCGGACGCGCCGCCGCCCACCCCACCGGTACCGCCCGTGGCGCCGATGGTGGCGCTGGCCGCGCACCGGGTCGTGCAGGAGGCCCTCACCAACGCCGCCAAGCACGCCCCCGGCGCCCCGGTCACGGTACGGCTGGAGCAGGACGGCGACACCGTCACCATCGCGGTCACCAACCAGGCCGCCCCGCCCGCGCCCACCGCCGCACCGGAGACCGCGCCGGCCCGCGCGGGCGGCGGCCACCGTTCCCGTACCGCCACCGCGTCCGCCGCCACCGCGGCGGCGCCGTGGATCGACCGGCTCGCCGGCGACCCGGCCCCCGCCCGCGGCCCGGCAGGCGGCCCGCGGGGCGCGGAGCGGCCGGGCGGCGGGTACGGGCTGGCGGGGCTGGCCGAGCGGGTCCGCCTGGCGGGCGGCACGCTGCGCACGGGGTCCGCGCCCGGCGGCGGGTTCCGCGTCGTCGCCGCGCTCCCGGCCGCGCCCGCACCGGGCGGCGGCACGACCGGCCCGGTGCCCGGGGACGGGGAGCCGCCGTCGGAGTCGGCGCTGCGGCTGGAACGCGAGCGCCGCCAGGTCCGCCGCGGCCTGGCCACGGCCGTCGCGGTCCCGGCCGGGCTCAGCGCCGTACTGGGCGCGATCATGGTCGGGTACTACGTGTACGCCACGATGAACTCGGTGCTGCGCCCGTCCGACTACGCCGCGCTGCGGCCCGGGACGAGCCTGGCGGCCATGGACCCCGTACTGCCGCGCATGGAGGTGATCGACTCGGGTGCCCGCCGCGCCGATCATCCCGAGCCGCCCGGCCTGAGCTGCCGCTACTACCGGACCGACGCCAACGTGCTGGCCATGGGACGGCTCTACCGGCTGTGCTTCGACGGCGACCGCCTGGCCCGCAAGGACGTCCTGCTGCCACCGCGGCCGGCCGCCACCGAGACCGAACCCCGGACCGGCACGCCCTGACCCGCACCGCCTGCGGGCGCCGGCCGGCCGGCGAGACACGACACGACGAAGACGGAACGACAGGGAGACAGGGAGTGCGACACAGGTGATCCGGGTTCTGCTCGCCGACGACGAGGCGATGATCCGTGCCGGGGTACGCGCGATCCTGGCCGCCGACCCCGGGATCGAGGTGGTCGCGGAGGCCGGCGACGGCCGTGAGGCGGTCGAGCTGGCGCTGGGCCACCGCCCCGACGTGGCGCTGCTCGACATCCGGATGCCGCGCCTGGACGGGCTGGCGGCCGCCGCCGAGATCCGCCGGGCCGCCCCGGCCACCCAGGTGATCATGCTGACCACGTTCGGCGAGGACGAGTACATCGCCCGCGCCCTCTCCGGCGGCGCCGCCGGCTTCCTGCTGAAGTCGGGTGATCCCCACGAGCTGATCGCGGGTGTCCGCGCGGTCGCCGACGGCGCGGCCTACCTGTCCCCGAAGGCCGCCCACCGGGTGATCACCGAGCTGTCGGGCGGCCGGATGTCGCACGGCGCCGACGCGCGCCGCCGCACCGCCGCGCTGACCCCGCGGGAGCGGGAAGTGCTGGCGCTGGTGGGCGCGGGCCTGTCCAACGCCGAGATCGCGCGCCGCCTGCACGTCGTCGAGGGGACGGTGAAGGCTTACGTCAGCGCGATCCTGACCCGCCTGGAGGTCCGCAACCGCGTCCAGGCCGCGATCGTCGCCTACGAGGCCGGCCTGACCCCCGCCTCATGACCGCGGCCCCGCACCCCGCCGGATCATGCCGGGGGACGCGGGGCCGCGTGCCGGGAACGGGCGCCGGCGGGCCTCAGCGGCGCGGGGGAGCGGAGTGCACGCCCCCCATCACGTCCGGCATCGTCACGTCCGCGGGCGCATGCCCGGGGCCCGGGGCCGGCGGCAGGTGGACGGGCCGGTGCCGCGGCCCGGGCACGGCGGCGGGCGAGCCCAGCAGCAGCGCCCCGAACGGCACCTCCCGCAGCCCGCTCACCAGCGGCGCGCTCAGCCGCGCCGCCAGCAGCGCCACCAGCGGCGCGACCACCACGCCCACCAGGAACCCGGCCGCGACGTCGTGCGGGTAGTGCACCCCGACGAACACGCGCGAGAACGCCATCAGGACCGCCAGCGGCAGCACCAGCGGCGCCATCGCCCGCCACGCCACCACGATCGCCGCCGCCGACGCCGCCGCGATCGTGGCGTGGTTGCTGGGGAACGACCAGTCACCCGGCGCCGGGCACTCGGCGATGTTCATCGCCCCCGCCACCGCCCGGCACGGCCGCTCCTCCTCGATAAAGGTCTTGGACACCTCGCTGACCAGGTACGCGGCCACCACCGCCACCGGCGCGGCCAGCGCCAGCCCCATCGCCCGCACCTGCCCCGAACGCGCCCGCCACCAGCCCGCCACGAACAGCGCGGCGAACAGCAGGAGCCCCGCGTCGGTCCCGATCTCGGCCACCGGATGCACCCATGAGGGCGTCGAATGGGCGAACTCGGTCACGGCGCGGTACCAGTCGGCGCTGAAGCCTGGCGGTTGCATGCTCTCCCTCACGGTCTCGGCGGCCCGTACATGGGATGAGATCCCACGCCGGGCCGCCATTGTTCACTGTACGTTCACGAATGCGTAGAGAATGTCACGCCGGCGTCACTCAGCGCCGGGACATCGGCACAGACGCACCCTCCTTTTCCGCCCCCTCGCCGCCGCGCTCCCCGTCCCGCGCGGCCGCCCCGTCAGCACCGTCCGCGCCGCCCGCATCAGGCGCTCCGGCGGCACGGCCCGAACGCTTGCGCAGGTAACGCACCACCTCCACCACGGCCGTCACCGCCAGCGCCAGCCCGATGCCCAGCGCCACGCCCTTGATCGGGTCGTGCTCGAACGCCTTGCCGCCCACGAACCCCAGCGTCGCCCCGTACACCGCCCAGCTCACCGCCGCCAGCGCCGCGAACCCCGTGAACGACCGCAGCCGGTACCCGACCGCGCCCATCGTCAGCGTCACCGCCGTCCGGCCGCCCGGCACGTACCGCGCGACCACCAGGATCAGCCCGCCCCGCTCGTCCATCGTGCGGCGCGCCCACTCCAGCGCCGCGTGCCGCCGCGTCCCCGGCGCCACCCGCGCCAGCAACCGCCCGCCCGAGCCCCGCCCCAGCAGGTACGACACGTGATCGCCCAGGAACGCCCCCAGCGCGGCCAGCACCACCACCAGCGCCAGATCAGGCTCACCCGTCGCCGCGTACACGCCGCCGGTGATCACCATGCTCTCGCTGGGCACCACCGGGAAGAACCCGTCGATCACCGCCACCGCGAACAACGCCACGTAGAACCACGGCGACGTCACCGCCGTGTGCACAAGATCCAGCACTCCGTCCATGCCACGACGTTAGAAAACGACCGCCGCCCCGCACATCGCGCGAAGGTCTGCCACCACCCCCTACTTCAGTCAGGGGGAGACCCGCCGCGGGTCGCTCCTGCGAACGATGTACGGCCGGTTCGTCATCCGGGAGGACGATCCCGCCACCCCCGGCGCCCCATGCTGGAGACCGCGCACCGTACCCACGGGGAGACACCATGCGACCGCATCCCGGCACCGGCCCGCACGGCCACCACCACACCACCACCCGGCCCGCCGCAGGCCGGCCCGCCGCTCCGCCGCCGGCCCCCGCCCAGGCGTCCCTGCGCGCCGCCGACGCCGACCGCGACAGCACCATCGAGCGCCTCGGCGACGCCCTGGCCGAAGGCGCCCTGGACACCCGCGAGCACCAGCGCCGCCTCGCCCTGGCCGTCGGCGCCACCACCCTCGCCGACCTCCACGAGCTCACCGCCGACCTGCCCGTCTCCCGCGCCGCCCTGGCCAAGCAGGCCGCCGCGGCCGCCGCCGCCCGCAAGGAACACGACCGCCGCACCTGGCGCAACGAATGGGGCTACTGGAGCGGCGGCGCCGCCATCATGACCACCATCTGGGCCGTCAACTGCCTGCGCGACAACGAATGGGACTTCTACTGGCCGCTGGCGCCCCTGGCCATCTGGGCCGTCATCCTCGTCTCCTACGCCCTGTGGCCCGACGACGACTGACACCGCACCACGACACCGCCGAAAGCCGCCGTAACCAGCGAAAACCGGTGGCGTTCCGCCCGTACCGTCCGCCACACTGTCCGGCCGTGGGAACTCTGCACATCTTCGACATGGACGGCACCCTCCTCACCGGCAGCACCGCCAACCTCGAGGTCGCCCGTCGGCTGGGCACCCTCCCCGAACTCCAGGCCCTCGAAGCCCGCTTCGCCGCGGGAGAACTCGACACCCGCGGCTTCTCGGCCATCCTGCGCGACCTCTGGGGCCACCTCACCACCGCCGACGTCACCGCCGCCTACACCGCCGGCCCCTGGCTGGACGGCATCGCCGACGTCTGCGCCGACATCCGCTCGCGCGGCGAGCACTCCGCCGTCATCACCATGTCACCCGACTTCTTCGCCCGGCACCTCCTCGACCTCGGCTTCGACGACGTCATCGCCTCCCGCTTCCCGCCCCTGCCGTTCACCGCGCCCCTGGACCCCGCCGGGATCCTCACCCCCGACGACAAGGTCCGCGTCGCCGAGGAACTCCGCGCCCGCCACGGCCTGCCCCGCGCCCGCTGCGTCGCCTACGGCGACTCGATGTCCGACGCCCCCCTGTTCCGCCACCTCACCCACACCGTCGCCGTCAACGCCGACCACCACCTGGCCGGGATCGCCGCCGTCGACTACCGCGGCCGCGACCTCACCCGGGCCTACCACCTGGGCCGCTCCCTGCTACCCGGCTGACCCTCCGGCCCGCCATGATGGACTCCCGCCCGGCGCGACAGGAGACCACATGGCCCGTACCGACCAGGACCCCACCGGCCCCGACCAGGCCGGGGCGGCGGCCCCCCGGCCCGCCGCCCCGGACACCACCGCCGCCGGTGTCACCGGAGCGGCCCCTGGCACGCGCCACCTGCCCTGGCTCGCCGCCCTCGCCATCGCCTACGCCCTCACCCACCACGTCGGCGTCGGCCTGGCCTGGCTCGGCTCCATCGGCGAGACCCGCTGGGCCGACTGGATCGACCTGATCACCTCCTACGCCGTCCTGCTGCCCGCCGCCGCGGCCCTGCGCGCCGGACGGGCCGGCCCGCGCACCTGGACCCTCTACCTCGCGGGCGCCATCACCTACGTCGAAGGCCACGGCATCCACCTGGCCGCCAACTCCGTCGGCAACGTCGCCCCCAGCGACATCGCGCACCTGTGGGACGAGTACGCCGGCCACTATCTCTGGTACGGCGGCCTCACCCTGGTCTTCGTCGCCCTGGCCGCGGCCCTGGCCACCCGCCCGGCGCCCACCGGCCCCTGGCCGGCCGTCCTCGCCCTGCTCACCGGCCTCACCTTCACCACCAACGCCCTGGAAGGCCAGTTCGCCGTCCCCGCCCTCCTGCTGTCGGCGGCGTTCACCGCCTGGGGCTGGACCACCCGCCGCCACCTCGGCCGCCTCCTGGCCATCGCCTTCGCCCCCGCCCTGCTCATGCTCATCGCCTACGGCATCTGGCACCAGGGCTTCCCCGAACCCACCGAACTCGGCTGGATCTGACACCCGTCCGCCTCACCGGCCGGCCGCTTCGGCGGGGCGGCTCTGGGCGCAGGATCCACCGGCTGCGCAGGCGGGACCGCTTCCCATGCGGATGCGTCATCAGGTGGGTATGGCGCTGAAGGGCAGGAGATGGCCGTTGAGCGTTCGGTGACGGAGCCGGGACCGGTGGGCGCGTGCCGCGTCGCGCGCCCGGCCTGACGACCGCCGAGGAGGTTGCCGCGATGGACGGGAAGGCTCTGCAGGACACGGCGCTGCAGCGGGCTGAGGAGTTGCCGGCGACCACGCTCTACTCCTTCGAGCCCGGCTGGGAGGCGGCCCGCGTCGCGGGCAAATGGTTCATGCTGCTGACCGAGGTCCCCGGCCGGCCCGTGGTGATCGTGAAGTCGCGTCCGGGCGACGCCCAGGCCCTGTGCGAGGCGTACACGGACATCACCCCGGGTTACCACATGAACAAGCGGCATTGGATCACGCTCGCTCCGGGGGATTCGCTCGACAAGAAGCTGGTGCGGGAGCTGGTCACCGAGTCCTACCGGCTGGTGGTCGCCAATCTCCCCAAGGCACGCCGGCCGGTCGACCCGGCGCGGTTCGGCACCGGGTGAGCCGGCCATCCCCACCATGTCGACACAGGAGTGCGAGGTCACCGTCCGGCTCCGCTCCACGAAGGTCATCGCCTACGCCGGGATCACCGAATAGACCACTCCGGCTCGATCCAGGCGGCGAGGCTCACGCGTCGGTGCGCGTGTCCGGCCGGGGGCGCAGGGCGTCGGTGAGGAGGTCGAGCAGGCGGTCGACCTCGACGACCAGCTCGCGGAACTGATCACCCTGCGCACCGAGGGCAAGATCGGCGCGATCGGGCTGAGCAGCGTCACCGCGCCAGTGCTGCGCCGCGCCCTGCCCGCGGGCATCGTGTGCGTACAGAACGCCTACAGCCTGGTGGCCCGCGACGACGAGGACGTCCTCAGGCTGTGCGAGACCGAGCAGATCCCCTGGGTGCCCTACTTCCCGCTCGGCGGCGCGATACCCGGAACGGCCAAGGTGACCGACGAGCCGGCCGTACTCACCGCCGCCGAACGCCTCGGACGCACCCCGGCGCAGATCGGCCTGGCCTGGCTGCTGCACCACTCACCCCAGACGCTGCTCATCGCGGGCACCGCCGACACCCGCCACCTGGAAGAGAACCTCGCCGCGGGATCGATCACCCTCGACGAACAGACCCGCGCCGCCCTCGACGCGATCCCCACCCGCCCGTTCACCCTCCCGCGCCTCTAACAGAGCCGGACGGCCCCACCAATGCGCCACCGTCCACACGCATCAGACGACCGGCCTCGGCCAGCCGCCGCGCGGAGCCCGGAGGTGGGGGAGCGGCGGGCGGCAGGGGCCATCGGAGCAGCAGGTGCGAACGGCGCCCCGGCGATCGCGGCGCGGGCGGGTTCAGCCGTGCAGGGTGGGACGGTAGATGAGTTCCTGGGTGTGGCCGTCGAGCGTGCGCCGCTCGAGCAGCTCCAGGTCGAAATCGGCCGCGCCCCGGAAGATCGGCTCCGTCCCGGTCCGCCCCGTGATCACCGGGAAGATCGTCACCTGGACGCGGCCGACCAGGCCCGCGGCCATCAGCGCCCGGTTCATCGACAGGCTGCCGTGCGAGCGCAACGGCACCTCGGACTCCTCCTTGAGCCGCGCGACGACGTCCACGGCGTCACCCTTGGCGAGGGTCGCGTCCGGCCAGGGGAGGGGCGCCTCCAGCGTGGACGACACCACCGTCGCCGGAAGGCCCCTCAGCCGGCCGTTCACCGGATCGTCGACCCGGGACTCCTCGGCGCTCGGCCCCAGCGCCTCCACGAACCGCCGGAACGTGACCGCCCCCAGCACCAGCCGCTGCTCCTCGCCGTACAACTCCAGGCGGCGGCCGAGGAACTCGGGCCCCTGCTTGCCCCAGTAACCGCCCCAGTCGCCACCATCGCCATAAGAGCCGTAACCGTCCAGACTCGAATAGACATCGAAGGTATAGGTCACGCTCACGAGTCACCCCTCGCCACCGCGGCCGCCGCCATAGCGCCAGGATCCACCGGCACCGCCGCGCCCGCACCGGAACCCGGAACGCGGCCGAACCCGGACCCGCCCCGCACGCCTCAGTCGCCGTCCCCGCCCAGCAGCGGATGCACCCGCATCGCCGCCTCCAGCTCACCCGGCAGCTCATCGCGGTAACGCCCCAGCGTCGACAGATCCGAATGCCCCAGCACCCGCCGCACCGCGTCCATGTCCGTCGCCGCCGCCAGCAGATGCGTCGCCGTCGTGTGCCGCAGCCCATGCGGCGTCACACCACGCCGATGATCCGGATCCACCCGCGCCAGCACCCGGTCGATCACCGCCTGCACATCACCCCGCGCCAGCCGCCGGCCCCGCCACGACAGCAGCAGCGCCTGCGGCTCGCGCCCCCGGTCCAGCAACGGCCGCCCCTCGGCCAGATACACCTCCAGCACCCGCGTCACCGCCCGGGGGAGAGGAACGTCCCGCGTCCGGCCCCCCTTACCGAAGATCCGCCAGTACCGGACGCCGTCATTGACATAGAAATGCTCCACGTCCGCCCGCGTCAGCTCCGACACCCGCGGCCCCACCGCCGCCAGCATCAGCACCACCAGCGCGTCCCGCAACTCCGTACGCTGATCCGACCGCCGCCCCGCATCCGCCGGCGCCGCCGCCATCGACCGCGCCGCCCCCAGCAGCCCGCCCGCCTGCTCGGTCGTCAGCGCCCGCCGCCGCGCCCCCAGCCCGCCCCGCTCCTTGGCCCGCAGCGTCACCGCCTCCATCGGGTTCAGCTGCACCCAGCCCGCGATCACCGCGTATCGGAAGAACGCCGACAGCGACCGCCGGAACCGCGCCTGCGACGCCGCGCTCTGCCGCGCCGCCGCACCACCGCCCGTGGGGGAGGGGGCCCGGCGGCGCCCGTCGGGCTTGCGCGCGAACCTCAGCAGCACCTCGTCGACGTCCGCGCCGCTCAGGTCGTCCAGCACCAGCTCCGGCCCGGCCAGCTCCGCGAACGTCAGCACGTCCCGCGCGTACACCTCGGCCGTTCCGGGCGCCAGCGCGCCCGTGGCCGACTTCGCGCGCACCATCTCGGTGTAGCGGTCGGCGGTCTCCTGGACGGTCAGGCGCTGGACATCGGTGGGACGCACGGGCCGGAACGTTACCGTGCGCCACCGACAGAACGCCTCCCGGGCACGGGCGCGGCACCCGAGGGGAGAACGGGGCCCGCGCGGCGATGAGTTCCGGCCCGCCGTACGGTCGAAACGGGGGAGCGCGCTCACAGAGAGGACGGCCGTCATGGAGTGGACGCTGGAAGTGGTGCCCGTACCGGTCACCGACATCGACAGGGCCAAGCATTTCTACGCCGAGCAGGTCGGTTTCACCGTCGACCACGACACCCGGCGGGGGGAGGCGCGGATCCTGCAGCTGACGCCGCCGGGGTCGGGCTGCTCGATCGTGATCGGGACGGTGGTGACGATGGAGCCGGGGTCGCTGAGGGGAGTGCAGCTGGTGGTGCCCGACATCGAGGCGGCGCGGGAGCGGCTGCTGAAGGGCGGTGTGGACGCGAGCAAGGTCCACCACTACGACGAGAGCGGGGCGGTGGCCGACGGTCCCGGGGGACGCTGGAACAGCTTCGTGCACTTCAGCGACCCCGACGGCAACCAGTGGGTGATCCAGGAGAGCCCCGCCGACCGCTGACTCCCCCGCCCGCGCTAAACCCGACAGAATCCCGCTTCTGTCGGGTTTAGCATCTTTTGCGAACTTTGTCCGGTACGGCTCGAGCGGCGCGCACCCACCACCACCGCCCGAGCCCGGGGGACCCCACTCAGGAAAGACTCTCGACGTAGCCGGCGAACCGCTCGTCCACCTGCTCCGCCGTCAACCCGAAGTCCTCCAGCGCGTACCGGTGCGCCGGCCGCGCCGCACCCGACACGCTCTCGTCGCGCAGCCGCCGCATCGCCGACTCCGCCTCGGCACCGAACGCGATCCCGAAATGCTCGTACACCGCCGCCACCGTCGCGATCGGATCCCGCACGAAATCGTCGTAGGCCACGTCGAAGAACCGCGCCGGATCGTGCCGCGCCCGCTCGGCACGGAACCGCTCGAGCCCGCCGCTCCACAGCTCCAGCTGGTCGCGGCCGATCGTCTCGCCGGTGAACACCTCCGACCAGCCCGCCGTGGCGTGCGCGGCCAGGCTGCACATCGACGCCATCGCCGTGCGCGGCGCCCGGTGCGTCTGGACGATCAGCGCGTCCGGGTACACCTCCAGCAGCGCGTCCAGCGCGAACAGGTGGCTGGGGTTCTTCAGCACCCACCGCTTGCCGGGGTCGTTCAGGCCGATCAGCTGCAGGTTGCGGCGGTGCCGCCGGTACGCGGGCGTCCAGTCCTGCCCGGCCAGCCACGCCGAGTACGTCGGCAGGTGCGCCAGGCACTCGAAGGAGATCGACCGCATCGACTGGCGCAGCAGCTGCCAGCACTCCTCGACCATGTCGGCCGAGATGTAGTGGACGCCCATGAACTCTGGGTTGTCGATGTGGTGGCGCTTGTAGCCGGCCTCGATCGCCTGGTAGACGGGGTCGGCGTCCCAGGTCTCGCGGGGCGGCCGCGGCTGCGGCACCTCGGCCAGCCACACCTCCAGGCCCTGGTGGGCGGGGTCGGCGGTCAGGAGCCGGTGCAGCGCGGTGGTGCCGGTGCGGGGCAGCCCGGTGACGAAGATGGGCCGTTCGACGGGCACGGCGGCGTGCTCGGGGTGGCGCTCCCAGGCGGCCTGCGACATGAGCCGGGCGGCCAGGGCGCCGCGCAGGAACGAGCGCTGGGCCTTGTTGCCCTGGGGGGTCAGGCCGGCGTCGCGGGCGTAGGAGTCCAGGAGGATCTCCAGGCCGTCGAGGTAGGGGTCGGCGCCGGCGCCGAAGTCGTCCAGGCCGGTGATCCTGCTGGCGGAGGCGTGCAGGTCCTGGACGGTCCCGACGCTGTCGCGGCCTGGGTTCATCGGTGGGGTCCTTCCTGGTGGTCGCGCGGGCCGCGGCGGTGCGCGGCGGGCCGGCCGGTGGAGTGGCCGGCGGGGTGGGTCAGTGGTGCCATTCGCCGGCGTTGACGTCCAGGCACTGGCCGGTGACGGCGCGGGCGAGCGGGGAGAGCATGAAGACCACGGTGTCGGCGATCTCGTCGGGGTCGGGGAGTTTGCGCAGGTCGGTGGTCTCGGCGGTCTCGTCGTAGATCTGCTGGGCGGTGACGCCGCGTTTCTTGGCGAGGTGGTCGAAGTACCACTTGAGGTTGTCGGCCCAGATGTAGCCGGGGGCGATGGTGTTGACGCGGACGCCGCGGGGGCCGAGTTCGGTGGCCAGGCTCTGGGCGAGGGCGAGGAGGCTGGCCTTGGCCATCTTGTAGGCGCCGTAGGTGCGGCGGGAGTGGCGCAGTACGGCGGAGTTGACCATGACGACGGAGCCGCGGTGTTCGGCGAGGGCGGGGACCAAGAGGCGGGTGAGGCGCAGGGCGGCCAGCGAGCTGGTCTCGAATCCGGCGCGTACGGCGTCCAGGTCGACCTTGGTGAGGTCGGTGAGCGGGGGGATGGCGAAGGCGTTGTTGACCAGGCCGTCGACGCGTCCGTAGGTGTCCAGGGCGGTGTCGGCCAGGCGGGCGCAGGCGGTGTCGTCGGTGATGTCGGTGGGGACGGTGAGGGCGCGGCGGCCGAGTTCTTCGACTTCCTTGGCGACGTCGTCGAGGCGGGTCTGGGTGCGGGCGGCCAGGACGAGGTCGGCGCCGGCGGCGGCGCAGCGCAGGGCGAGGGAGCGGCCGAGGCCGGGTCCGACGCCGGAGACGATGATGACGCGGCCGGTGAGGAGTGCGGGTCCGGTGGGGGTCATCCGAGCATCCGGCGGGCGACGGCGGTCTGGCGGGCGGCGATGCGTTCGCTCCATTGTTCGGGGGTGACGCGCTGGGTGTCGTGGAAGGGGAGGCGGCTGGGGAGGTCGTCGAAGGGGACGATCTCGGCGGTGGGGCCGTCGGCGGGGGTGAGGTCGCGGGTCAGGCGCTGCCAGCGGAACTGGAGGTAGCCGCGGCGGTGGCCGGTGCGTTCGATCCAGTTGGCGAGGCCGGGGTCGCGTTCGCTGACGATGTAGCGGATGTTGCCGTCGGGGTCGATGCGGGCCTGGTCGGCGGTGAGGCTGGTCTGGTGGTTGATGTAGTCGAGGGAGATGTACCACATGCTGCCGAGCTGGAAGCCCTGGTAGGGGGCGTCGGCGGGGGCGGCGGCGGGGCAGGTGATGATCATGACCTGGTCGTCGTCGAGGTCGTAGTGGCCGACGGAGGAGTACTGGGTGGCCAGGCCGCCGGGGGTGGGGCGGGGCTCGGTGAGGGTGTTGACGGGCAGGTGGAGGTAGTGCCATTCGGGGAAGGCGAGGAAGGTGCGGATGCGGGAGACGAGCATCTTGCCGGCGATGTCGTAGCGGCGGGCCATGCGGTCGGCGGGTACGGGGGGCGGTGAGGTGCCGAGGGTGTCGGCGCGGTGGATGCGGATCTCGCCGCGCCGCTGGTTGCTCCAGTCGCTGTAGACCTCGCGGACGATGAGCATGGCGGCGCCGGTGGGGAGGGTGATGTAGCCGGGGCCGGGGTCGTCGCGGGGTGGTCCGAAGCGGAGGCGGAAGGTGCCGTCGGGGGCGATGTCGAGTTCGCGGTCGTCGAAGGCGGTGAGGCTGTCGGGTGACTGGGTGGGCGAGTAGTCGCCGTTCATGACCTGGAAGCTGAGGTCGGCGGTGGTGCCGCGGCGTCCGGTGACGACGTATTCGGCGTCGTCGCGGATGTAGGCGTGGAAGTAGAGGGTGTCGGGGTTGTCGAGGCCGAGTTTGGTGTAGGGGCCGGTGGAGGAGGCGAAGAAGGGGTGGTCGTGCTGGTAGGCGCCGACCATGTGGAGTGATGCCTTGATGCTGCCGGCGAGGTAGTCGAGGCCCTCGGCGAGGTCCTGGTCGGTCTTGAGGTGGGGTGCGGTGCGGATGAGGTGTTCGGCTTCGCCGATCGCGTCGGCGAACGACCGGGTGGTGGTCGTGCCGGGGTGGGTTTCGGTGGCCACCGGGCTCCCTGGTTTCCTGTCGGGCCGCTGTGCTGGACTCGGAGGTTAGAACGTGTTCTAGGTAGCGTCAATGGGCGCCGGGACGCCGGCGGTGAACTTGAGGCTGGGGACGTCGTCCAGCGACACGGTGTACTCGTAGGTGCGCTCGTGCCCGGTGCGCGAGACGCGCCATTTCCCGTCGTCGCAGCGGCGGTACTCGTCGCGGTAGTAGGCGGCGCCGCGGATGAGCAGGCGGTACTGGGCGACGATGACGGTGTCCTCCAGCGCCCAGGTGCCGGTGGCGGTGTCGCCGTCGACGTCGATCTCGGAGCTGCCGACGAGGTGCGCGGTGATCGTCCCGGCGCCGAGGTTGCCGCGCATGTAGTCGACGACGGCCTGGCGCCCTTCCAGGCGCAGCGTCTTGCCGAGCACGGGGGTGTCGTACTCGGCGACGGCGTCCTCGGTGAAGACGTCGGCGAACTCGTCCCAGAGCTTGAGGTCCACGCACCGCAGGTAGCGGGCCTTGAGCCGGCGGATCTCTTCCAGCGCGATCAGGTCCATGCGCCCAGCCTGCTGCGCACCGCACCCGTTTGGCAATAACAGGTTCTAATTCGCCGCGCCGGGATCGGAACCCCGCCGGACGCGCCGTCGCGTCCCGTCCGGAACGGCTCCGCCGCGGCAAGCGGAACGGCACGCGACGGCGGACGCCGAACGGGCGAATATGGCTCCCGGAGCCCCTCTTCTGGCATCTCCCGCAGATGGTCGATAATGTACATTATGTTAAGTAGACCGGATTCTCACCCTCCCCGCCCTCGCGGGATCCGCCGACTCCGTCTCGGCGTCGACGCGCAGCGTCCATCACCCGGGCCTGGCGGCAGAACGCCGGCACCCGCGAGATCCGGCGCCGCCCGCTCCTAGCGCGCCAGATGGTCACGGCCGCTGGCGCGTGAGCGTCAGACGGCGCACCTAAGTCACGCTGGAGCTGTGCGGCAAGCCGGCCGCGATCACCGGGTGGACGCCGATCTGCCCTCCATCGTCGAAGGTTTCAAGCTGGCGTTCTGATCCGCCGGTCACCTCGCCCCCCCCGGACGGCTGGAGGCTTCGCGCCTGAGCGGGTTGACCACATCTCCCCCGGGTCACATGACGGTCACCTGTCATCACTCTCGGTAATCACTCTGGAGCTTGGGTCAGGTTCGCCGTGGTGTGGTGGGACTCGCGGGGAGGACGGCGGCTCGCGCGGGCGGGTGGCGAGGTCGTACCTGGTGAGGGTGGTGCGCTCCCCCGCGTGCCGCCCCCAGCGTTCAGGGGCCGCGGGACGGGTTCGTCCTGGGGCCGCTCCCCCCGGTGATCATTAGGCTCGGGGGATGTTGACGCATGAGCGTGAGATCACCGAGCCCGTGGAGCTGTGCCTGCCGGACGGGCGGTTGAATCCGGCGGCGGTGGGGTGGACGCGGCGGCCGCTGCACCGGGCGAACCTGCGCGGGTGGGGGCGGGCGAAGCGGTGGGAGTACTGGGGTGTGGTGACGCCGCGTCATGTGGTGGGGCTGGTGGCCTCGTCGCTGGACTACGCGGGCGTGCACGGTGTGTACGTGCTGGATCGCGAGTCGGGTGAGGAATGGGGCCGGGACGCTGTGGTGCCGCTTGGGCGGGGTGCGGTGATGCCCGATCGCAGCGGGGTGGGGACGGCCGAGGCGCGGGGCGGCGGTGTGGCGGTCGGGACGCGGGAGGGTCCGGAGGGGACGCGGCTGCGCGCGGTTGCGCCGGGGATCGATGTGGATCTGGTGGTGGCGGCGCCGGCGGGGCGGGAGTCGCTGGGGGTTGTGGTGCCGTGGGGGCCGCGGCGGTTCCAGTACACGGTGAAGGACGTGGGGCGGCCGGTGCGGGGCCGGTTGCGGCTGCCGTCGGGGGTGTACGAGGTCGGCGGGCGCGAGCGCGGGTCCGGCGGCGAGGGCGGGCCGGAGGCGTTCGCTGTGCTGGATCACGGGCGCGGGAAGTGGCCGTACCGGATGAGGTGGAACTGGGCGGCCGGCAGTGGCGGCGGGGTGGCGCTGCAGCTGGGCGGCAAGTGGACCGATGGTACGGGGATGACGGAGAACGGGCTGTTCGTGGACGGTCGGCTGCACAAGATCGGTGATGAGGTGGAGTGGTCCTACGACCGGTCGGACTGGATGCGGCCGTGGCGGATGCGGGGGCCGCGGGTGGAGGTGGAGTTCCGGCCGTTCCACGAGAAGGTGTCGCGGACGGAGTTGCTGGTGGTGGGGTCGGAGACGCACCAGTGTTTCGGGTATTTCGGGGGGCGGGTGCGGGCCGATGACGGGATGTGGGTCCCGGTGGACGGCTTGGTGGGGTGGGCGGAGGAGGCACGTCAGCGCTGGTAAGGGCCGGCGGGCGGGGCGTCCAGGCGGCGGAGGCGGGTCGTTGAGGCGCGGACGAGTCCGGCGGGCAGTTTCAGGATCTCGCGGTCGCAGGTGAGCAGGCCGTTGCGTTCGTCCTCGACGTCGGACGGCTGGGTGTAGACGGTGGCGCTGAGGCCGCCCGGCACGGCGGAGATGATCTGCTGGGCGTGCAGGCGGCGGCCCCAGGCGCAGGGGGTGGCGAGGCGCTGGCAGCCGACGTCCTTGTCGTTGAAGGTGCGGCCGTTGACGCGGTGTTGTAACCGCCGTACTCCGACAGGACCAGGACACGTGGGTCGGGCGGCGCGGGACGCGGAAGCGGCGGAAATAGACGTGGAGGCTACGCAGGTGCCGGCGCGCTGGTCGTGCCGACCGCTGGCGTGGCCGACGGTGCGGGTGGGGTCGAGGGCGGTGATGTCGGCGGCGGTGATGTCGGCGGCGTCGAACTGGCCCCATCCTTCGTTTTCATCGTGACGATGGCGTGGATCATGGCTTCGTCGGAGCGGGTGGTGTAGGGGCCGTCGGGCCAGTAGCCCTGGTCCAGGACACCGGCAATGATCGTTTTGTGGCGGGGCGGGATCGCTCCCGGTGAGCAGACGCCCCTCTCCCCCGCCGCTCGCGTTCCCTGCCGTTTCCCTACCAGTCGAGCAGGAGTCCGAAGCCCTCGTCGGCGGAGCGGGTCACCCAGTCGAGGGTGTCGGCGAGGCCGGGGTCCTGGAGCGCGGCGGCGAGGTGGGCGCCGAACGGGCGCGGCGCGGGCACGTGCACCTTCTGGGCGGCCGGCACGCGGCGGTTCCATTCGCGGGCGAGCCCGGCCGCCTCGGCGGCCTCGGTGGTCCCGATGGGCGGGTCGTCCGTGCCCGGCGGTATCGCGCCGCTTGGGCCGGGTGCGGGTGAGCCGGGTGGGGCGTTCCAGGTGGGCGCGGGCGGGACCGGCGGGACGGGGTGGGCGAGGATGCGTTCGCGGATGTCGATGAGTTCGGGGCGGCGGGCCCAGGCGTTGCCGCGTTCGCGGGCGGCCAGCGCCAGCGCGCGCAGGGCGTCCCATTCGGCGGCCAGGCGGCGGGCGGTGCTGTAGGCGTGCCAGGCGCGCAGGTGGGTGCGGTGGGCGCCGGCGCGGACCTGGTCGATGTGGGTGCGCCAGGCGGCCGCCAGGGCGGGCAGATCGTCGGGCAGGTGGGTGCGGTGGGCGGCGAAGCGCCATTCGGCGGGCAGGAGCGGGGTGAGGGCCAGGGAGATCAGGCGGTGGGTGGCGCCGGGGCGGGCGTCGGCCTCGACCAGCGCGGAGACCCGGGGCGGCACCTCCCCCTCCCCCGTTCCCCAGGTGGCCCGGAGGCTCGCGGGGTGCCGGGCGGCGGGCAGGTGGTCGAACTCCTCGGCGAACCAGTGCCCGGACGCGGCGAACTCGGCGGCCTCGGCCCGTACGGCGCGCGCCAGTTCCGCGGGGTCGGTGCCGGGGCGTGGCCGCATCCGGACCCAGTCGACGCCCATCCCCGGCCCCCTTTCGCGGTGTTCTGCCCGGCTCCCGGGGGAAATGGTGTCAGGTCGCGGCGGTGTGCTGTGGTAGCTTCCGGAGCATGACCTGGCGACATTGATTCTCGTCCGCTCCTTCCGTTTCCGAGTCGGGGCTCGCGCGCAGGCTGTACGCCTCGGCGTTCCTCGAAGACCTCGTGCCGCTGTACCCGGTGTACGCGCTGCTGTTCGCCGACTCGGGGCTGTCGCCTGCGCAGGTCTCCTCCCTGTTCGTGATCTGGTCGGTCACGGCCGTGGTGTTCGAGGTGCCGTCGGGCGTGTGGGCGGACGTGTTCTCGCGGCGGTGGCTGCTCACGCTGGGTCCGCTGCTGACGGCGGCCGGTTTCGCGCTGTGGACGCTGTTCCCGTCCTATCCGGTGTTCGCCGCGGGTTTCGTGTTGTGGGGCCTGGGGTCCTCCCTGCGTTCGGGAACGTGGGAGGCGCTGGTGTACGAGGAGCTGCGGCGGCTGGGCGCGAAGGCGTCGTACGCGCGGCTGGTGGGTCGTGCGGAGGCGATGGGGACCACGGCGGTGCTGGTGGCGACCGCGGTGGCCGCGCCGGTGATGGGGGCGGGCGGGTACGCGGCGCTGGGTGCGGCGAGTGTGGCGGCGTGCCTGCTGTGCTCGGCGGTGTCGTGGACGCTGCCGGAGTCCCGCGGCACCCGGCCCCGGACTTCCTCCGCTCCCTCGCCTTCCCCCTCCCCCGTGGCCGACGGCCCCGGCGGCGATGCGCGGACCGAGGCCCAGCCCGAACCCGAACCCGAGACTGAGGTCGAGGAGGAAGAGGAGGAGCCGTCGCTGCGGCGGGTGGTCTCCGAGGGCTGGGAGCAGGTGCGCCGGGCTCCGGGCGTGCGGGGCGCGCTGGCGCTGTCGGTGGTGCTGATGGGTGTGACTGCCCTGGACGAGTACGTGCCGTACCTGGCGGCCTCCACGGGCGTGGCGGCGGCTGCCGTTCCGCTGCTGGTGCTGATGGTGAGCGCGGGCGACGCCGCCGGCGGGTGGATGGCCGGGCGCGGCCTGCGGTGGCTGATGCCGGCGCCTGCGGTGGCGGGGATCTGCATGGTGGCGGGGGCGCTGGCAGCGGCGGCCGGGCGCGCGGAGGGGCTGCTGCTGGTGGGGGCGGCGTTCGGGGTGCTGCAGTGGGCGATGGCGGCGGCCGACGCGCGCCTGCAGGAGCGGATCAGCGACCGTTCCCGCGCGACGGTGACGTCGCTGGCCGGGTGGGGGTCGGAGGTCCTGTCCGTGGCGATCTTCGCGGGGTACGGGGCGGGGTCGCTGTGGGCGGGGCACGGAGCGCTGTTCGCGGTGGCGGGCGTCCCGTACGTGGTGATGACGGCGGTCCTGTACTGCTCGGCCCGCCGCCGCCGCCGCGGCCGCGGTCGTGATCGTGGCCGCGGCGAGGTCGCCTGACCGCAGCCGCCGGCGGCGTGCGCGGTGCCGGTGCTGGTGCGGTCGGCGGCCGCGGACGGAGCGTCGGCGCTGGTGGCGGCGGCCCTGCGCCGGTCCGGCGTCGGCCTGCGCGGCGGGAACGGCGGGGAGGTTCCGTCGCCGGTACGGGGCTTCGCGCGGGGACGCACCGGCCTACATCCGGGGTCGCATGCGGTTGCGCGGGGCCGCGCGGCGTTCCGCGTGCGGCGCGGGGCCCGGACGGGGGTGGCGGGCCTGCCGGGGGCGGGTGCGGGGCGGGCGGCTACATCCCGGGATGTAGGGGCGGGGTGCGGGCTGCGCGAAAGGCGCAGGGCGGGTGCATGCTCGCGCCCGATCCGCGGGCGGGGGCGGCGGGCCCACGATCGGAGGGGTTCACGGTCGAGGGCTGAGGGTGAGTGATGGACGACCCGCTGATGCTGGCGAGGGTGCAGTTCGCGTTGACGGCGGGCTCGCACTTCCTGTTCGTGGCGTTGACGCTGGGGCTGGCGACGCTGGTGGCGTTGACGCAGACGCGCGCGACGCTGTCGCGGAGCGCGGTGCACGCGCGGATGACGCGGTTCTGGGGCCAGCTGTATGTGATCAATTATGCGGTGGGGATCGTGACCGGGCTGGTGATGGAGTTCCAGCTCGGCATGAACTGGTCGGGCATGTCGGAGATGACGGGCGGGGTGTTCGGGGCGCCGCTGGCGATGGAGACGGTCGCGGCGTTCTTCGTGGAGTCCACGTTCCTCGGCCTGTGGATCTTCGGGTGGGACCGGCTGAACCGGTGGCTGCACCTGGCGCTGATCTGGGTGGTGGCGTTTACCGCCTACCTGTCGGCGTACTTCATCCTGGTCGCCAACGGCTGGATGCAGCGGCCCGTCGGGTACGAGATGCGCGGCGGCACCGCGCACCTGACCGACCTGGGGGCGCTGCTGACCAATCCGGCGGCGGTGCTGGCGTTCTTCCACGTGCTGTTCGGGGGGCTGCTGACGGCGGGGCTGTTCATGGCGGCGGTCAGCGCGTACCACCTGCTGCGCCGTACCGCCGAGGTGGAGTTCTTCCGCCGGTCGATCCGCACCGGGCTGGTCGCGCTGGTGGTGTCGGTGTTCCCGGTGGTGGTGTTCGGCGGCATGCAGTTCGCCTACCTGCAGCCGACCAAGCACCCCGCCTCCGATGAGGGCAAGGCGGCGGTGGCCGAGTTCACCGCGCGGTTCGGGCCGGGCGACTACACCCCGCCGGGGCTGGCGTCGGCAGGCGAGGCGGTGATGACGGCGGCGTGGGCGCTGATGTTCCTGCTGGCGGCGTTCGCGCTGGTGAAGCTGCCGTTCGGGCGGTGGCTGGCACGCGGCCGGATCTTCCACGTGGTGCTGATCGTGGCGCTGCCCCTGCCCTACGTGGCGATGCTGTCGGGGTGGATCTTCCGGGAGATCGGCCGGCAGCCGTGGGTGGTGTACGGGGTGCTGAAGACCGAGGACGCGGTGTCGGACGTGGCCCCGGGCCTGATGACGGCGTCGTTCGCGGCGTTCACCGTCCTGTTCGCGGTGCTGATCGCGGTGAACGCGTGGCTGCTGGCGCGGTTCGCGCGCCGCGGCCCGGACGCGGCGGCGCTGGGCGCGCCGCCGGCGGAGCGGGACGCGGCCGCGCCCGCGCCGGTGCCCACGTACTGACGCCCGCGCCGCGCCCCCGCCCCGCGCGCGGGGCGGTGATGGCCGGTGGGTCCTTGGTGGGTCCTGAGTGAGTCCTTCTGCAATCGGTGATGTGGTGACGGGAGCCCTGTGATGGAGATGCTCGCGGTGGTGGTGCTGGCGGTGTTCACCGCCGGGTACGTGGTGCTGGCCGGCGCCGACCTCGGGGTGGGGATGCTGCTGCCGGTGCTGGGGCGCGGGCCGGCCGAGCGGCGGGTGGTGATCGCCTCGTTCGCGCCGTTCTTCCTGGGCAACGAGGTGTGGCTGGTGGCGGTCGCCGGGGTGATGGCGGGCGCGTTCCCGGGGCTGGAGCACGATCTGCTGGCGGGCCTGTTCCCGCTGTTCGCGGTGCTGCTGGTGGCGTGGGTGGTGCGGGACATGGGCCTGTGGCTGCGGGGCCGCGTGGACGCGGCGGCGTGGCGGGGCGGCTGCGACGCGGCGATCGTGGCGGGCAGCTGGGGGCTGGCGCTGGTGCTGGCGTCGCTGCTGGGCACCGTCCTGGCCGGTGACCCGGCGGGCGGCCTGAACGCCGGCAGCGTGCTGGGGCTGCCGCTGGCGGGCGTGTTCGCGCTGCACGGCGCGGGGTTCGCGCGGATGCGGTGCACCGGCGCGGTTCTGGAGCGGGCGCGGCGGTTTCCCGCACGGTACGGGGTGACGGCGGTGGTGCTGGCGGGCGTGGTCGCGGCGGCCGGGGCGCGGCTGCCGCTGGAGGGGGCGGCGGCGCCGGGGACGGGCCTGGCGGTGACGGCGGTGATGACGGCGGTGCTGCTGCCGCTGCTGCTGGCGGCGCAGGCGCTGGTGTGGTGGACGTTCCGGGGGCGCGTGGACTCGCCCTCGTACCTGTGAGCCCGCGAGCCCGCGCGCTCGCGCCGGCCGGGCCTAAGGGACCTGTGGGGCCTGTGAGGATGGAGGGGCGGGTGTGAAGGCCGTCGAGCGGCGCCTTCTGGCGCTGGTGCCGCGCCGTACGCTGGCCGCGCTGGCCGCGGCGGCGGTGGCGCAGGGCGTGCTGCTGGTGGCGGCCGCCGAGCTGCTGGCCCGGTCGGTCGCGGGGCTGGACGCGGGGCCGCTGCCGTACCTGGCGGGCGTGGTCGCGGCCCGCGCGGTGCTGGCGTGGCTGGTGGAGCGTACCGCGGGCCGTACCGCCGCGCGCGCCGCGCACGAGCTCCGCACCCGGCTCCTGACCGCCCCCGCCGGCGCAGGCGCAGGCTCAGGTGATGGCGGGGAGGACGCGGCGGCGGGGCGGGTGACGCTGCTGACGCGGGGCCTGGAGGCGATCGGCCCGTTCTACACCGGGTACGTGCCGCAGCTGCTGGCGGCGTGCGTGGTACCGGTGCTGGTGCTGGCGCGGCTGGCGGCCGCGGACTGGGCGTCGGCGCTGGTGGTGGCGGTGACCGTTCCGCTGGTGCCGGTGTTCGGGGCCCTGGTGGGGTTGCGGACGGCGGAGCTGACGGGCCGGCAGTGGGGGCTGCTGCACCGGCTCGGCGGGCATTTCGGGGACGTGCTGGCGGGGCTGGGGACGCTGCGGGCGTTCGGCCGTACCGGGCACCAGTCGCGGGTGGTGCGGGAGCTGGCGGGCGGGCACCGGCGCGCGACGGTGGCGGCGCTGCGGGTGGCGTTCCTGTCGGCGCTGGTGCTGGAGCTGGTGTGCGCGCTGTCGGTGGCGCTGGTGGCGGTGCCGGTGGGGTTGCGGCTGCTGGGCGGGGAGCTGGCCCTGGCGACCGGGCTGCTGGTGCTGGTGCTGACACCGGAGGTGTACCTGCCGCTGCGGGCGCTGGGGTCGCGGTTCCATGCAAGCGCCGAGGGGGTGGCGGCGGCGGAGCGGGCGTTCGCGGTGATCGACGCCGCCCCCTCCCCCTCGCCCTCCCCGGCCGGTGCCGCGGCCGGGGCAGCGGCGGGCGGCGGGCCGCCGGAGATCGTGCTGGAGGACGTCACCGTGCGGTACCCGGGCGCGCGGCGGCCCGCGCTGGAGGGGGTGTCGCTGCGGGTGGCGCCCGGTGAGCGGGTGGCGGTGACGGGACGGTCGGGGGCGGGCAAGTCGACGCTGCTGCTGGTGCTGGCGGGTTTGTGCCCGGTGGAGTCGGGACGCGTGCTGGTGGACGGCGTGGACCTGGCCGGGCTGGACCCGGCGGCGTGGCGGGCGAGGCTGGGCTGGGTGCCGCAGCGGCCGCACCTGTTCGCGGCGTCCGTCGCCGGCAACATCCGCCTGGGCGACCCCGGGGCCGGTATGGAACGGGTGCGGGAGGCGGCGCGGGCGGCGCAGGCCGAGGAGTTCGTGACCGCGCTGCCCGGCGGGTACGGCACGGTGCTGGGCGAGCGCGGCGCGGGCCTGTCGGCGGGGCAGCGGCAGCGCCTGGCGATCGCCCGCGCGTACCTGACGGGGGCGCCGGTGATGCTGCTGGACGAGCCGACCGCGCGGCTGGACCTGCGCAGCGAGCGGCTGCTGGTGGAGGCGGCGGCGCGGCTGCTGGAGGGCCGGACGGCGCTGGTGGTGGCGCACCGCCCGGCGCTGCTGCGCCTCGCCGACCGGGTGGTGCACCTGGAGGACGGCCGCGTCACCGCCGACACCCCCAGGGCTGCGGCACGAGCGGACACGACCCCGCACACCCCGTACACGCCGGGGCCGGACATGCCGCCCGCGCACTCCTGTGAGGCCGCCGGGCCGCGGAGACCGGCCGCAACAGGACCGGGAACACCGGAAACACCAACGGGGACGGCGGCGTGAACGGGACACGAGACGAGCAGGCCGTGCAGACGACGCAAAAGACGCAGACGACGCGCGCGACACAGGCGGAGCACGGTCCGGGCGCACCGGAGGGCCCGGACACTCCGGTCACCCCGGACGGGTCGGGCGCTCTGAGTGGCGTGCGCGGGCTGGGCGGCATGTGGGGCGCGGTGCGCCCGTACTGGGTGCGGCTGGCGGCGGCGGGCCTGGCGGGGGTCGCGGCGGAGCTGTGCGGGCTGGGGCTGATCGCGGCGGCGGCGTGGCTGATCGCGCGGGCGGCGCAGCAGCCGCCGGTGGCGGCGCTGGGGCTGGCGATCGTGGCGGTGCGGGCGTGCGCGGTCGGCAAGGGCGGGCTGCGCTATGTGGAGCGGCTGGCCGGGCACGATGTGGCACTGCGGGCGCTGGCGGAGCTGCGCGGCCGGGTGTTCGACGCGCTGGCCCGTACGCCTGCCTCCAGGCGCGCGACGGCGGCGGGGCCGGGGGCGCTGCGGGACGGGGACGCGCTGACGCGGCTGGTCGCCGACGTCGACGCCGTCCAGGACCTGCTGCTGCGGTGCCTGCTGCCGGCGGTGGCGGCCGCGGTGTGCGGCGCGGCGGGGCTGGCGGTGTGCGCGGCCGCTGTCCCGGCCGCGGCGCCGGTGCTGGCGGCCGCGCTCGCGGTGGTGGTCCTGGTGCTCGCGCCGGCCGCTGCGGTGGCGGGCGGCCGGGCCGCGGCGCGTGCCGCCGAACGCAGGCGGGACCTGGCGGTGGCGGCGCTGGACGTGCTGGAGGGCGCGGACGACCTGGCGGTGTTCGGCGCGGCCGGCCGGTTCGCCGGGGCCGCGCGGGAGCGGTCGCGGCTGCTGGCGCGGGCCGAGCGGGCCGCGGCGCGCGTCACCGCGCTGTCGGCGGGCGCCGGGTACGCGGTGCAGGGTGCGGCGGCGGCCGCGGTGGCGTGGACGGCGATCGCAGCGGGCGCGGGCGGTGTCGCGGTCGCGGTGGCCGCGCTGACCGCGCTGGTGACGGTGGAGGCGGCGCTGCCGCTGGTGGCCGCGGCGCAGCGTCTCCGCGAGGCGCTTCCGGCGGCGCGGCGCGTCACGGCGGTGCTGGACTCCCCCGGGCCGCGCCGCCCGCGCGTCCCGGCACGGCTGCCGGCGGGCCCGCTGGCGGTGCAGCTGCTGGGCGTCACCGTCGCCTACCCCGCTCCCGGCGGCGGCGAGGTGCGCGCGCTGGACGGCCTGGATCTGCTGGTGGAACGCGGCCGCCGGGTGGCGATCGTCGGCGCCAGCGGCGCGGGCAAGAGCACGGTGCTGGCCGCGGCGTGCGGCGAGGCCGAGCCCGCGTCCGGGACGGTGCTGCTGGGCGGGCACGACACGCGGGCGTGCGACCCCGACGCCGTGCGGGCCGCGGTGCGCGGGCTGGCGCAGGACGCGCACGTGTTCGCCGGCACGGTCCGCGCGAACCTGCTCCTGGCCCGCCCCGGCGCCACCGACGCGCAGCTGGAGGCCGCCGCGCGCCGCGCCCGCCTGCTGGAGGTCGTCGCCGGGCTGCCGCAGGGCTGGGACACGCCGGTCGGCGCGGGCGGCCACGGCCTG
Organism: Actinomadura sp. 21ATH; assembly: GCF_041951345.1. Taxonomy (NCBI): domain Bacteria; kingdom Bacillati; phylum Actinomycetota; class Actinomycetes; order Streptosporangiales; family Thermomonosporaceae; genus Actinomadura; species Actinomadura sp. 21ATH. The sequence continues at coordinate 42,912 of NZ_JBGNUR010000031.1, forward strand.
TCGGGCGGGCAGCGGCAACGCCTGCTGCTGGCGCGGGCGCTGCTGGCCGACCCGCCGGTGCTGGTGCTGGACGAGCCCGCCGAGGCCCTGGACACCCGTACCGCCGACGACCTCACCCGGGAGCTGCTGACGGCGCCGGGCGGCGGGACGCTGCTGCTGGTCACCCACCGGCTCGCGGCCCTGGACGCCGCCGACGAGGTGGTGGTGCTGGACCGCGGCCGCCTGGCCCAGCGCGGTACCCACGCCGAGCTGCTGGCCCGGCCCGGGCCGTACCGGGACCTGTGGGACGCCGAACTCCTGGCCGCCTGAGCCGCCCCACGCGGACCAGAATGACCAAGAACGAGCCGGAGCGCCCCGCGTCGGCTAGAGTCGCCCCCGCCGCGAAATGCTCCCGCGGCGGGCCCGCGACGCCGGACCGGGCGTGATCGGCGCGGCGCGCATGGGAAGCGGCACGCGGGGTAAAGGCGGCAGCAAGATTCCCTAACCCCCAGGAAAGGGGCGAGTATCGATGGCGGCTCTGCGCAAGGTGCCGTCGGCGCTGGCACGGCCGGGCCGTGCCGCGCGTGACGCGTGGACGCGGGCGGCGGGCGTGGCGGCCCGCCGGCACGGGTCCCGCCCCCGCGCGTTCCAGGTGGCGTTCACGCTGGTACGCGACCGCAGCGCGCTGCGCGGCATGAAGAAGGACTCCGTGAACGGCACGCGTGACGTGCCCGCCGACGTGCCCGCCGACGTGCCCGCCGACGTGCCCGCCGACGTGCCCGCGGCCGACAGCCCGGCCCGTGATCTCCCGCAACCGGGCGGAGCCGCGGCGAACGGGGCCGTACCGGAAAGCGGCACCGCGCGAGAAGAGGCCGTTGCGGAGAACGCGAAGCCCGCGGCCGTGCCCGACCCGGCCGCGCCCGACGCGCCCGCCGAGCCCGCAAGCCGCGAGGCGGCAAAGAAGGCGGAGAAGGCGGAGAAGGCGGAGAAGGCCGGCGAGACCGGTGCGGTGACGGAGGCGTCGATGAGCCGTCAGGAGCTGTACCGGAAGGCGCAGGAGCTGGACATCCCGGGCCGGTCGCGGATGACCAAGGCGGAGCTCGCCGAGGCGATCCAGCAGACCTCACGCTCGACCCCGCCCGCCAAGTAGCGCCCTTCGGCCCGTTCGGCCCAGACCCCGCGCCCGCTCTCTTGGGGCGCGGGGTCGGTCTTCAGAGCCGAAGGGCGGCGCGGCCGCCGCCCCCGTTGTCGCCGTCAGTGCCGGTTTCCGAGGGCGTTGACGCGGTCGCGTAGTCGCCGGTTCTCTTCCAGGAGCGCCTGCTCGGGGAACGGGGACGCCGAGACGGCCTCGCTCTGGCGGGCCCGCGAGGACAGTGCCGGGTCGTGCTCCCACCAGCCGTTCAGCTTCCCGGGGCGGCCGCCCGGGGACGACAGCAGCCGCAGCCTGATGGCCAGCAGTTCGATGTCCAGCGGGCTGATCCTGATGTCGCCGGCGATGACGATGCCCTTGCCGGGTGCGGGCTCCGGCGGGCCGGCCGGGGCGGCGGCGGGAGGCCCGCCCGCCGCCGCGCGGGCCGGGCTCCCGTCCCCCGTCCGGGAGGTCTCGCTCACGCCGCTCTCAGTCCTTTCCCGTGCGGCCGCGCGGGTAGCGGCGGACGCGGCGGTAGGACATCAGCTCGCCGTCGCCGTCGACCTCGGCCTCGTACACGGCGAGGATGTCGGCGGAGTCGGGAATGCGGTGGGTCTCGACGACCTCGACGGTCACGCACCATCCGTCTCCGCCCTCCCCGTCACCGCCGTCGGTGCGGTGGACGCCGACGACGCTCTCGGCGGTGCGGCCGGTCATCTCGGTGACGTGGTGGACGGCGCGCTTGGCGGCCTCGGCTGCCGACAGCATGGGTCCTCAGCCTCCTCCCCCGGCCTGGCGGCGGTGGGCGGTGAGGCGCTCGACGAGTTCCTCCTCGCGTTCGGCGGCCTCCTCCTCGCTCATCTCCCCGGAGGCGACCGCGTCGGCGATGTCCTGCATCTCGGCGGCGATGCGCCCCGGGTCGTACAGCCGCGCCTCGGCCTGTTCCTGCAGCACCTCGGCGAGCCACACCACGCCGCGCACCGGCGCCAGCGGCAGGGTCACCAGTCCGGTGAACAGGCCCACCTCAGGCCTCCGGGACGAAGTCGTAGGGCGGCAGCGGCCCGATGAGGCGGACGGTGATGCGGTCGGCGTGGGTGTCGGCGAGTTCCTGGACGGCGCGCTCGAAGTCGCTGCGGCGGTCGTTCTCGACCAGGAACGCCGCGTCCACGACGTCCTCCTCGCGGGCGGGCGGCTTGCGGACCAGGGCCTCGGCGGCCGGTGCCAGGGCCTCCAGGAGGGCCTGCCCGTCGTGCTCGCGGCGCCGTTCCAGCGACTGGGCGATCATCTCGCCGAGGCGGACGCGCTCGTAGTAGGCGGCGTCGGCGGCGTCCTCGGGGACCTCGCGCAGCCGCTGGTTGAGCTCGGCGATCTCGGGGTCGTCGGACACGACCTCGCGCAGCACGGCGTCCTGGACGTAGGTGCCCTTGACGCGCAGCTCGACGCGGCCGTCCAGGCCGTCCAGGACCTGGGTGAGGCGGTCGGCGTTGGCGGCCAGCAGTTCCTTCTCCACGGCCTCGGGCGCGGCGAGCGCGGCACCGAACCGGAACGGCAGGATGACGGTGCCGGTCTCCAGCAGCGCCTCCAGGACCTTCTGGTGGGCCAGCAGGTCGGCGCGGGCGCCCAGGGGGCGGTCGGCGGGCAGGTCGCTGGTGACGGCGGCGCAGCGTTCGTGGGCGACCAGGGTGACGGGGCGGTCGTCCAGGCCGGTGAGCCCGGCGGGCAGCTGCGCGCCGGCGCGGGTGACGCCGTAGACGTACTGCGCGGCGGTCGCGGCGCCCCCCGCTCCGCGGGTGTCCTGCGCGGCGCCTTCGGGGGTCTGGGGGGTGGTCATTCGTCGTCCTCCTTGCGGGCGGAGCGGCGCCGCGAGGGCTGCTTGTCCTTCTCTTCCTTCTCGTCGTCGCCGGAGCCGAAGGTCTCCTTGAACTTCTCCTGCGCGCCCGACAGGGCGCCCTTGGTCTTCTTGTTGGCGCCGGACTCGGTGATGCCGCCGACCATCTCCGGCAGGCCCTTGGCGGTGCCGGTGTTGGACAGGTCGAGGCGGTTGCACGCCTCGGCGAAGCGCAGGTAGGTGTCGACGGAGGCGACCACGATCCGCACGTCCACGGTGAGGATCTCGATGCCGACCAGCGCGACCCGCGCGTACAGGTCGATGACCAGTCCCTTCTCCAGGATCAGGTCGACGACGTCGGCGAGTCCCCCGCCGCGGTTGCCGCCGCCGCTGGGGCCGCCGGACTGGTAGGCGGTGGTGCCGGATGTCTGCTGGGCGATCGGCCCGCTCATGTCATCCCACTCCTTGTTATCGGTGTTATCGGTTATCGCGTTTCTGCCTTTTGAGGGACAGGCCGATCTCGTACCCGCGCGCACCGCGATAAACAAATCCCCAAGAAACGGTCATGGCCGGGGGGGGGCGCCCCCCCGCCCCCCGGGGGGCCCCCCCACCGCCGCTGACCGTGATCGCATTTATCGTTCGCCGGCTCGTGGGCGCGATCGCGCTGTTGCTGGTCATCAGCGCGGTGACCTTCGCGATCTTCTTCTTGCTGCCCCGGCTCGCCGGCACCACC
>NZ_JBGNUR010000032.1:0-45345 GCF_041951345.1 Actinomadura sp. 21ATH
ATACATGTTGCGCTGGCTTCACGTTCTCGCAGGTAGAAGCTGCTTAATCATTGCAACAACACTGAAGGCTAATGCAACATCGGAGCCGTATTCGTTGCAACGGACTGAGAGTTAACGCTCTGCGCCGAGCTAACGGCCGCTCATCTCGTGTGCCGTCCAGACCTCGCGCTCGCGCCGGGCTCCGCGCTGGCGCCTGGCCGCACCCGGCTCCTGCTGTTGCCTCCGACGACCACCGCTGAATGGCAGGCAGGACCCGCGGCAGCCCGCGCGAGCGAGGGCGGCGAGTTGACGCTCCGGGCTCCGCCCGCCGATGGACGCGGGCTTAGCCGATCAGAATCTCGACATACGGCAGAACGAGGCCGAGCCCGATCGCACTGGGGCACGCCAGGCTCGGCGTGCCTCAGCGCGCCCTTCTCTGCGATGCGCGTTTGCGGTGTCAGCCCGCAAGGGACGCGGACACTGCGGTGGCTCAGCTCGTGGGCTGGGCCGGCTCGGACTGGCTGCCGGAGGAGACCGTGCTGATGAGCATGTCCAGGATCTTCGGGAACACCTCCGCCGTGTCGACATCGGCGTCCCCCATGGTCAGGGAGGCGGTGAGTGTCTTGGCGCCGTCGGGCGTGCTGTACATCAGTGCGCCGTAGCCGCCGGGGCGCGTTGTGGTGGTAGATGGTGCCGCCGTCGATCTCCTGGGCGAACGGCCCGAGGCCGTAGTCGGGGATGCCGTGCGGCTTGCGCATCTCGGCCAGCAGGTCGGCGGGCACGAGCCTGCCGGCCATCAGCGCAGAGATGAAGGTGTGCAGGTCCCGGGTGGTGGAGATCAGGTCGCCGGCGGCGCGGAGCATGGTGGGGTTTGGGCGGGTGACGTCGGCGACCTTCCACTGCTCGCCGTCCTGGTAGCGGCAGTAGCCGTGGGCGTACGGCTCGGGCGGGTCCGGGGAGGAGCCGCCCGCCACGGTGCCCGACAGAGCGAGCGGGTCCAGGATCCGCCGCTGCATCTCTTCGGCGTAGGTGCGGCCGGTGAGGTGTTCGATCAGCAGCGAGGCCAGCGTGTAGTTGGTGTTGGAGTAGCCGAAGTCGGTGCCCGGCTCGAACCGGGCCGGCTTGGCCAGCGCGAACTCCACCAGTTCCTCGGGCCGGTATGCGGGGAGGCGGTTGTCCACCCAGTCCTTGCCCATCGAGGGAATGCCCTGGACGAACGTTCCGTCGGGTTCCACTTCGCCGGTGTAGTTGTAGATCCCGCTGGTGTGCTGCAGCAGCATCCGCACGGTAATCCGCTCGTCCAGCCCGAACCGCGGCAGGTGGCCGGCGACCCGGGCGTCCAGCCCGATCGTGCCGTCGGCCACCAGTTGCAGCACCAGGGCCGCGGTGAAGGTCTTGGCGATGCTGCCCGCCCAGAACCGCCCGTCGGCCGGCGGCTCGGCGGTCTCGCCCAGCTTGCGCACCGCCGCGCTGCCGACCCACTCGCCCCGCTCATCGTCCACCCGCGCCTGCACGCCGAGGAAGCCGGCGTCAACGACCTCCTGGATCGCCTTCTGCAACTCCGGACGGTCCTGCCCGGCAGCGGCCCGGCCATCGGCCTCGGCCGGAGCCTGCTCGCCGAGCAGTCCCATGGACGTCGTCAGGGCCGGCAGCACCTGGTCGGCCAGGGCGGCGACGGTCTTGCCGTTCAGGCCCTTGGGCGCCTTGGCGAGCACGTGCCCGACCAGGCCGGTCGCCGAGGTCGGGGCGATGGAGCCCTCGGTGGCGGCCTTGTGCGCCTAGCCGGCGGCACCGGCCGCCGACATCAGCGACACCGCGCCCCATGCGGCCGTTCGCACGGTGGATTCGTCCTGCTCGGACAGAGTGAGGGACATGCCTGCGTGCTCGATGGCGGCCCGGTGCCGGTCATCGGGTGTTGGGGGCGTGGGGGGTGGTGCGGGCCGTCCGGTCGGCTACGGCGTTGATGGCGGCGGCGATGGTGTCGGGGTGTTTGGCGACCATCCGGCTGTGGTTGGAGGGGACGGTGGCGAACACGGTGACGTTGGGGTGGGCGGCGAGGACGGGGTCGAGGTTGGCGCGCATCGTGCGGACCTCTTCCTCGGTGGCGCCCATGTGCTTGCCGGTGGCCTTGATGAAGGCCACCGGGCACTGGATGTGGGTGTAGTCGTCGCTGAATCCGGCGAGTACCTCGTTGAACTCGATGTTGGCTTCGGCGGCCTGGGCGGCCGACATGCGGGAGCCGAGGCCGAGCGCGGCCAGGATCTTGATGGGGACGGCGTTGCGCCGGAACAGCTTGCGGACCTTGGCGCGGAAGGCGTCGTCGATGGGCTCCATCGGGTAGCCGCCGTCGACGCAGACCACGCCGGCGACCCGGTCGGGGTGCCGGGCGGCGTAGCGGACGGCGAGCGCGGCGCCGTGCGACCAGCCGGCCAGGATCGGCCGCTGCAGGCCGGTGGCGTCCAGGACGGCGGTGATGTCGTCCAGGCAGCCGGCGAAGGAGTAGTCGCTGGAGGTGCCGGACTTGCCGCGGGCGCGTCCGTCGAAGGTGACCACGCGGTACCGGCCGGTCAGCAGGGGCAGCAGTCCCTTCCAGTAGCGCTGGGTGGCGTACATGCCGTTGAGCAGCAGCACCGGCCGGCCGGAGCCCTCGGTGTCGTTGCAGTCCAGCACGGTGTCGGCGACGGGGACCTTGAGATTGCGGGACATGGATGCCTTCCAGTGATGTGCGTCGGTTCGGGTAAGTGATGCGGGCCGTGATGCCCGCCTCAGGCCGTCGTGGTGACGGAGTCGTCGCGACGGGTTCGGAACGCGTTGCGCGCGAACCTCCCGGCGGTCGCCGGCTCAGCTCGTGGTCGGGGGGATCCATTCGGTGAGCTGGATCGCCACGCCGTTGGGGTCGCTGAGCCGCATCGTCAGCTCACCCCACGGCTCCCGCCGGAGCGGGACGGTGATGGCGGCGCCTTCGCGGCGCAGCCGCTGATACTCGGCGGCCAGGCCGGTGACGGCGAAGACCACGATCGCGTCCGCCAGTCCCCGCCCCGGCTGCCACCGCTCGGCGTCGCGTTCGGTCAGGATCAGGTCGACGGCCGCGTCGTCGCGGCCCAATGCGATGAACCCGTCGCCGGTCAGGGTCTCGCGGAAGCCGAGGTGGCCGGTGAAGAACCGGCTGGAAGCCGCCGGATCGTCAACGGTCACCGAAACCGCGGAAGAGACGATGTTCACGCCGCGGCACCAGAAAAGGACACGTTCCCATTCACCTCCCGACAGGGCGTGTTCTTCGGACGCAACAAGCATCACGTCGGGCGGTGCCGCCGATCAACGGCGACCATCGCAACGGTCGTCAACCGCCGGTCAACGGTCTCAGCCGGGCAGCGGTCCAAGCTCGCGCACCACACGGGCCAGGGCGCGGATCAGGTCGTTCTCCGCCTCGCTGCGCCACACCAGCCCGTACGGCAGCGCCTCCATGTCCGTGACCGGCAGGTAGACGATGCCCGGCCGTGGGTAATAGAGCGCCACGTGAGCCGGGAACAGCGACGCCGTTTCTCCCATGGCCGTGTGCAGCAGGGTGTCCTCGATGTTGTTCACGACGGCTGTGCGTTCGATCGACCGGCCCCCCGGAGTGGTCTCGGGAACGTAGCGGTCGAACCATCCACCGGGCACCGGATCGGCGGTCACGTGCCGGTAGTCGCCGACGGCCTCCACCGAGGCCGTGGACCACTTCGCCAGCGGGCTGTCGGCCGCCACGGCCAAGACCCTGGGCTCGGCGAACAGCAGCGGGCCCACGGTCAGGTCGGGTTCGTCCACCGGCGGCCAGGTGACCAGGACGTCGACCTTCCCGTTGCGCAGCTGGGCGAACGGATCCGCCCACGCCGACACCCGCAGCCGCAGCTCCCACTGCGGATGGCGGGAACGGAAGGTCTCCCAGTACCGGCGCAGCTCCTGGTGGTTGCTGGGGAACAGGCTGACCCGCAGCGTGCCGGTCTTGCCCCGGGCCGCCAGCCGGGCCCGTTCCAGACTCTGCGTCAAGCCCTGATGCAGCTCGCGCAGGTCGTCGCGGAGCTGCTCCCCCACCGGCGTCAGCCGCACGTTGCGGCTGTCCCGGGCGAACAGCTCGGCACCGATCGCCCGTTCCTGCTTCTTGATCGCTTTGCTGACCGCCGCCACCGAGACGTGCAGCCGCTCCGCGGTCCGGCCGAAGTGCAACTCCTCGGCAAGGGTCAGGAAGATCTCAATATCGCGCAGCTCCACCCGGACCCTCTCCATCGCCCCCGCCGTCAAGATCGTACATTCGGGGCGCAAGCATGATATGTCCGCCATGGAGCGCACACCACAAGCATGACCACGCGGCGCGCGTGCGGGGCGCGCTTTCCCTGCGAAACCGCAGGCTCGACGCCACCGAACCCGGCATGGCTCACTCGGCGCTCCGGCGAGTGCCATCGGGAGCGGGTGAGAGAAAATCCTCCGCAGCTTAGGCAGCGCTGCGAGCTGTGCGGTGCGCGACCTCTGTCCGCTTTTCCGTACCTTTACCACTAAAGGCAAGGAAAGGGACCAGAGTCCTTTCACCGGCGTTCTTCAGCCGCCGAATCCGCACAGTGCTCCGATTCCCTCGGCCGGGGCTTCGGCGGTGCCGGGCCTGAGGATCCTCACCTCGGCGCCGGTCAGGATGGCGGCGCGGAGCGCGACGGCACGCCGGGACCGGGCAACGCGGCCTCGACCGAACGGGTCAGTGCGTCGCACGCGGCAGTGCCGGCCCCGTGCCGGGCGAGCCGGTTCAGCGTCGACCTCCACCGATCTGACACGGTCTCCGCCTCGGCCGGTGGTGGAAGGCCGAAGTACAGCGACAGTGCCGGGCCGCCGGTCAGGAGCCGGCGCAGGACCGTGGTGTCGGGGTCCGTACTCGCCTTCATTCGGCCAGCGTCCGTCCGGGGCGGATCGGGGTGGAAGGGGCGAAGGTCGGTTCTCAGCGAGGACGTTCGCCGGACTCGCGCTCACTCGAAACGTCGCCGCGCGGAGGCGATCGCCAAGGCCGTACGGCGAGCGCGGTGACGACGAAGGTCCCTGGAGGGACGGCCTGCGTGCGACGAGCCTGGAGGTGTCGGAAAACCTCCCGAAGGAGGCTCAGTTGCCTGCCACCGCTCCGGAAGAGCTGCAGATCCAGTTCATGACGGCCGTGGACGTGCCGGAGGAGGAGGTGCGGCACGCCCGCGAGGTCGTCACCCGTGCCCTCAAGCACGCGCCGCGCCCGGTCCTGTACACGAAGGTCACCCTCGGGATCCTGAACGACCCCGCCGTGCCGCGGCCGTACCTGGTGTCCATCCGGGTCGACCTCAACGGCCGGCCGGTCAACGCCTACGCCGCCGGTCCCACGATGGCCGAGGCCATCGGCCTGGCGGGCAGCCGCCTCCGCGCCCGCGTGGAGCACATGGCGCAGTACTGGGAGACCCGCCGAAAGGCCCCGCGCCGCACCTCGACGCCCCGTGAAGGAGGCGGGCGATGACTCCCCGCGTCGGCATCAACGGCTTCGGCCGCATCGGCCGCAACTACCTGCGCCGCGCCCTGGAAAGGGGCACACCGTGACGGCGGTCAACGACATCACCGACACCGCCACCCTGGCGCACCTGCTCATGTACGACTCCACGTACGGCCGCCTGGGCCGTACCGTGGAGCACGACGAGTCCACGCTCTACGTGGACGGGCGGCCGATCCCGGTGACCGCCCGCCGCGACCCCGCCGAGCTCGCGTGGGACGCCACCGGCACCGACATCGTGATCGAGTCGACCGGCCGCTTCCGGCGCCGGGACGACGCGGCCACCCATCTGAAGGCGGGCGCCCGCAAGGTCATCATCTCCGCGCCCGGCAAGGGCGTGGACGCCACGCTCGTCATGGGCGTCAATGAGGGGACGTACGACCCGGCCCGGCACGAGATCGTCTCCAACGCCTCGTGCACCACCAACTGCGTCGCCCCGATGGCCAAGGTCCTGCGCAGCTCGGCCTCGCGGACCGCCCAGTTCAGCGCCCGCTCGCTCGCGGGCGACGTGCCGTAGCCGAGGAGTACGCCGGGTCGCCCGTTCGTCCGCTTCATCGTCTCTTCCTGCGCCCGTCCTCCGGGGGTGTGCGCCTTCAGCGTCACCGAGGCGGCGCGGCGCCGGCAGAGGCGCCGGTCCGCCGGCCAGGGGGAGCTTCGCCCCCGCTGGATCTGGGGAGGGAGGCTCTCGGCGATGGCACTCGGGCCTGGCCGGGGCCGCCCGGACAGGCCCGAGCCGTCGGGGGTCAGCCGCGTGCGGACGGGACGACGGCGACCGTGCAGGGCACGTGCTGCAAGACCGCGCTGCTGGTGGCGCCGAGCCGCAGCGGGTCGAACCCGCCGGCGCCCCGGTCCCCCACCACGACCAGATCGGCCTTCTCGGCCGCCTCGAAAAGCGCCTGGCGCGGCGGACGCAGTTCCAGCGAGGTCCGTGCCTCCACGTGGGGGTACTTGACGCGCCACGGCGAGACGGCCCGCTCCAGCCGCGCCCCGCAGGTCTCCCTGAGCCGGCGGTCGTCGCCGAGGAGCATGAGGTCACCGCCGACCGCCTCGGCCTCCCAGCAGCCGTAGACCGCGCGGACGGTCCAGCCGCGCAGCGCGGCCTCCTCGAACGCGAAGGCCAGCGCCGCGTCACCGCCCGGGGAGCCGTCCACGCCGGCCACGATCTCCCGATGCCGGGTGCCGGTCGTGCGGACGACCACGACGGGGACGCGGGCGCGCGCGGGGAGCCGCAGCGCCGTCGATCCCACCGGGAGCTCGTCCCGCTCGTGGGACCCCACCACGATCAGCTCGGCGCCCTCGCCCTCGTGCGTCAGCGCCGCGTCCGCCGGCCCTTCGAGCATCCTCCCGCGCACGGTCACCGTCGGGGCGGTCCGCCGGGCGAGGGCCACGGCGTGGTCGAGGAGGTGCTCGCCCATCCGCTTCACGATCGCCACGCCCTCGTGGTCGATGTGGCCGATCGGGTACGGCCAGCGCCAGGCGTGGCAGACCGTGAGCGGAAGGCGGCGCCGCCGCGCCTCCTCGGCGGCCCATTTCAGGGCCCGTTCGCTTCCGTGCGTCCCGTCGTAGCCGACCAGGACGTGGGAACCCCAGCTCATGATCCCTCCATCGTTCGGGCTCGCCTCCAGCACACTCCGCGCCCGGGTGCGCGCGTAGAGGCGAAGGGCCCGGAGGGGAGGGACCTCCAGCCGGTCAGGCGCGTTCGAGCGGGACGCTCCAGCGGAGCCGCGTCCCGCCTTCCGGGCGCGGGGCGGCGTCGAACGTGCCGCCGAGGTCCTCGGCGCGTTCCTGCATGTTCCGCAGCCCGCTGCGGCGCCCGGTCGCGGGGATGCCGGCGCCGTCGTCGTCGACCTGCAGCACCAGGTCGTCGTCGCCCACCTTGATCACCACGGCCGCCTCGGTGGCGTGCGCGTGGCGGGCGACGTTGGACAGCGCCTCGCGCAGCACGGCCAGCAGGTGCTCGGCGTGCTCGGGCGGCACGGCGGTGTCCAGCAGCCCGTCCAGCCGGGTGGAGGGCACGAAGTCCATGCCTTCGGCGACGGCCTCCACGACATGGTGAACGCGGCTGCGCAGGGTCTCGTCCTCCTCGTCGGACGCCTGCAGGGCGAAGATCGTGGAACGGATCTGCCGGATCGTGTCGTCCAGGTCGTCCACCGACCGCTGGATCCGCGTGGCCACGTCCGGCCGCTCGGCCAGCTTGATGGCGCTCATCAGCGTCATGGCGGTGGCGAAGAGCCGCTGGATCACGGTGTCGTGCAGGTCCTTGGCGATCCGGTCGCGGTCCTCCAGCAGCGTCAGGCGTTCCACGTCGCGGCGCCGGTCGGCCAGCTCCAGCGCCACCGCCGCCTGTCCGGCGAACGCCTCCATCAGCCGCTGGGTCGAGTCGCTGAACACCGCGCCGCCCGGCTGGTTGAGCACCGACAGCACGCCGCGCGCCGCGTTGCCCAGGCCGAGCGGGACCACCAGCAGCGGCCCGACGGCGAGGTCGGCGGGCAGGGGGGTGTTCAGGGTGGCCTCCTGGCCGTCCGCGACCCGCAGCGGTGAGCCGGTCTCGTACACCCGGCCGGCGACGGCGTGGTCGATCGGGATCCGGAGGTCCTTCAGCTCACCGGCGCGGTCGCCGTGCGCGGCGTCGATCGCGAACTCACCGGCCACCAGGTCCACCAGCGCGACCGCCGCCAGGTCGGCGTCGGCGATCTCCCGGGCGCGCTGGGCCACCAGGTCCGTCACCTCGTGCGGGTCGGTCCCCGACAGCAGGGCCGTGGAGATCTCCGCCGACGCCTCCAGCCACCGCTCCCGGCGCCGCGCCTCCTCGTAGAGCCGGGCGTTCTCGATCGCCACGCCCGCCGCGGTGGCCAGCGCGGTGACGACCACCTCGTCCTCCTCCTCGAAGTCGCCGCCGCCGGCCTTCTCGGTCAGGTAGAGGTTGCCGAAGATCTCGTCCCGTACCCGGATCGGCACGCCGAGGAAGGTGTGCATCGGCGGGTGATTCGCCGGGAAGCCGTAGGACTCGGCATGATCGGAGATCTCCGGCAGCCGCAGCGGGTGCGGCTCCTTGATCAGCAGGCCCAGGATCCCGTGCCCGTGCGGCCAGTGCCCGATCGCCTCGATCTCGTCCCCGCCCACCCCGACGGTGATGAACTGGACGAGCCGCTCGCCCTCCTCGCCGATCACGCCCAGCGCGCCGTAGCGGGCGTCGACCAGCGTGGTCGCGGCCTCGACGATCCGGCGCAGGACCGTCTCCAGGTCCAGCTCACCGCCGATCGAGACCACGGCCTCCAGCAGCGCGTGCACCCGGTCCCTGGTGCCGCGCGCCGTCTCCAGCCGCGCCTGCAACTCGGCCAGCAGGTCGTCCAGCTGCAGCTGGGGCAGGGTCAGCCTCGCGCGGTCATCGCCGCGCCGCGCGTTCACCGCTGATCGACCTCTCCGCCGGGATTCGGGACCTTGGTCCCATTCTCCAGAGAATTCGACCCTCCCTCATGCGCCGAATGACCGACTAACGTCGATTCCATCACCAGCCAGGATCAAAAGGGGAACCGGGTCATGACCGACATGGAACGCGGCGGGGAGGACGTCATCCGGGTGTTCCTGATGGACGACCACGAGGTCGTCCGCCGCGGCGTGGCCGCCCTGCTGTCGGCCGAGGAGGACATCGAGATCGTCGGCGAGGCCGGCACCGCCGACCACGCCCTGGCCCGAATCCCGGCCGCCCGCCCGCACGTCGCTGTACTAGACGTGCGCCTGCCCGACGGGGACGGCATCACCGTGTGCCGCGAGATCCGGTCGCGGCTGCCCGAGATCGCCTGCCTGATGCTGACCTCGTTCGACGACGAGGACGCCCTCTTCGACGCCGTCATGGCGGGCGCGGCCGGCTACGTCCTCAAGCAGATCCACGGCTCGGACCTGGTCGGCGCGGTGCGCACCGTCGCCGCCGGGGGCTCCCTGCTGGATCCGCGGTCCACCGCCCGCATGCTCCAGCGGGTCCGGGACCGCCAGGAGCGCAAGGACCCCCTGCAGGCCCTCACCGACCAGGAGCGCCAGATCTTCGAGCTGATCGGCGAGGGGCTCACCAACCGGCAGATCGGCGAGCGGATGTTCCTGGCCGAGAAGACCGTGAAGAACTACGTCTCCAACCTGTTCGCCAAGCTCGGCATGCACCGCCGCACCCAGGCCGCCGCCTACGCCGCGCGCCTCAAGGCGGCCCCGCCGAAGAACGGCGAATAGCCGTCGCCGGACGTCCGGCGCGAAGGCCCGGACCAACGGCCCCGTGTCTCCAGGACGTCGGGCTCTGCGGTGACCGCCGCACGGAGCGGAGGCTGGGGTCATGAGGACCGCGCACGAATCCCCAGAGACCCTGGGCCGCGAGGAGAGCCTGGCTCTGCTGGCGACCGTCCCGCTCGGCCGGGTGGCGTTCACCGATCGTGCCCTGCCCGCGGTCCAGCCGGTCGACTTCGTCCTGGACGGCGACCGCAGCGTGATCGTCCGCACCGGGGAGGACTCCGAGCTCGCCGCCGCGCTCCGCGGCGCCATCGTCGCGTTCGAGGCCGACGACATCGACCCCGGCACGGCCACGGGCTGGTCCGTCACGCTCGTCGGCCAGGCCGTCCAGGTGACGGATCCCGCCGAGATCGCTCATGTGGAACGGCTGCGGCTGCACCCCTGGGCCCCCGGGCGGCGCCGCCATTTCATCCGGATCCGGCCCCGGCACGTCTCCGGCGCCCGCATGGCCCGCCCGGGCCGGGCCGAGCCGGGCACGGCCCGCGCGCTCACGCCCTCGCCCTGACCGCCGGGCCGGGACCAAGGTCCCGGCCCGGCGGGGAACCAGGACCCTGCGGCACGGCCGGAACACCGCGTGAACTCGGGAGCGAAAGCACCCCTTCACCCACGGGAGGCGGAGATGAGCCGACTGGAGCGCTGGGAGCCGCGCAGCCTGTTCCCCGACCTGTTCGACTGGCTGGAGTCGCCGGTCACCATGCTGCGGCCCGGCCTGGCCCAGGCCATTCGCGTCGAGAACTACGTCGAGGACGGCCGCTACGTCGTCCGCGCCGAGCTGCCCGGCCTGGACCCCGGCAAGGACATCGAGATCACCGTCACCGGCGGCGTGCTGCGCATCCACGCCGAACGCCACGAGGGGCAGAAGGACGCGCACCGCTCGGAGTTCCGGTACGGAACCTTCACCCGGTCGATCGCCCTGCCCGCCGACGTCAAGGTGGACGACATCGACGCCGCCTACGACCAGGGGATCCTGACCGTGCGGGTGCCGCTGCCCAAGGCCGAGAAGCCCGAGACCAAGCGGATCACCATCGGCGAGTGACCGGCGTGCGTCCCCTGGAAGGGCACCGGGCTCGCACCGGTGCCCTTCCGCGTACGCCCGCGGCGACGGCGGGCGAGCGGAACGCGCGGCCGCCCAGAGAGGCCAACTCCGACCAGGTGTCCCCCGGTCAGCGTGCGGGTCCACACGGCGTGGCTCTGCCCCATGCCACGACCCGCAGGGTGTTCCGTCCCCGTGACCGCGGCGGCCGGGGCGCTGTGGACGGTGCCGTCGAGCCGGGCCCAGCCGCCCCAGCCGGTGCCCGCCCGGTACGTCCGGATCTGAAGCCGGTCCGCGGAGTCGCGGACGAAGACGTCGACCCACCGACCGGCCCGGCCAACGGCCGCCGGTGCGGCGGAGATCGGCAGGCCGTCGGCTTTCGCCCAAGGCTGCCAGAGCTTGCCGTCCGCGCCTCGGCCGAAGACGAGCAGGGTGCCGCCTGCGTTCGCGATCGCCGGGCCGCCGGCGGCCCGGCCGCGCCGGACCGCGGCCGACGGTCCCCCTGGTCGGAGACCATCGGCCGTGGCACGCCGGGACACCGCGGCGGACGCTGTGATCGGATCGCCGGGCGGGCCTTCCTCGACCTCGGGCACCGGCTGGTCCGGCTGGCCGGGCTCGGCATCGAAGAGGCCACCGGGCAGCCCACCGGCGCGCTCTGACGCGGGCTCCGGCCACCGGCGCGCGGTGGAGGTCGCGAGGAAGAGCGCGGAAGGAGGAGGAGATGCGGCCGCGTGTGATCTCCGCTCTGCTGGACAAGGCCGACCGGACCCGGCGGCGGCTCGGCTTTCGACCGCAACCCGCTGCGCCGGAAGGTCGACCGCGTGCAGCGGCGGGCGGACGCCGCGCTGTTCGCCGCCTTGCTACTAATCGCCGTCGTGCTGTGCCCACGCGCGCCCCGGGCGGCGTACGAGGCGGGCGTGCGTGACGAAGCCCGGGAACGGGCCGCCGCCCACCAGGTCGTCGCTGACCGGTGACATCTTCTGCCTGGACGACGGCCCGCGGGTCCTGGACTGCCTGGAGTTCGACGACCGGCTCCGCTTCCTCGACGGGCTGGACGACGCCGCGCTCCTGGCCATGGACCTCGAGCACCTCGACACCCCGGACCTGGCCGGACGCTTCGTCCGCTGGTACGCCGAGTTCGCCGCCGATCCGGCCCCGCCCGCGCTGCGCCACCACTACGTCGCCTACCGCGCGTTCGTCCGCGCGAAGGTGGCGTCCTTCCGCCACGCCCAAGGCGACGCCCGCGCCGCCGCCGAGGCTGGGACCCTCACCGAGGTCGCCCTGCGTCACCTGCGCCACCTGCGCGGTGGGGCTGATCCTGGCCGACGGGCTTCCCGGCACCGGCAAGAGCACCCTCGCCGGCACGATCGCCGACCACCTCGGCTGCACCCTGCTCGGCAGCGACCGCGTCCGCAAGGAGCTCGCCGGGCTCTCCCCGCCGACTCCGGTGCGTCCCCGTACGGCACCGGCCTCTACGGCGCCGGCTGGAAGCGGCGCACGTACACCGAGCTCGTCCGGCGGGCGCGGCGGCTGCTGGAGCTGGGCGAGACCGTGGTCCTGGACGCCTCCTGGACCTCCCGGGAGAACCGCGCCCTGGCCACCGAACTCGCCGGCGAAGTCCAGGCCGAGCTGTACTCGCTGCGATGCCGGGCCCGCCGCCCGCGCCTCGCCCCGGGCTGACTTCCGCCGCGGTTTTCCCAAGAGGCCGTCTTTGTTCACAGCGGGATCAAAGACGGCCTCTACGGCATTTCGCGCATAACCGGCGAGGTGTCAGAGCCTGAAAAGCAGCTTGTACGGTGCCCATATTCGCACCTTCTGCGCCCCGAAGTCGATCACCGCGGAGCGTCCCGGATCCACCTCGACCACGCGCCCGAGCCCGTACCTGTCATGCGTGACCTGAGCGTGGAGCACGGGATCCGGGACGGGCGGCACAACGGGCGGAGGCGGGAAGGGGCTGGTGGGAAGTCGCCGCCGCGGAGTCGAACTGAAGGACACCATGGTCGTATTATGCGCCCAATTCGAGCCGGGGTCGGCTCTTCGGATTTTTGACGGCACCACCGCCCGCCACCCCGACATCCCTCTCACGCTCGCTTCCTCGAAAACGTGATACGGTACGTGTAGTTGCGGTTCCCATAGACATTCTCGTGCGCCTGTCGGTGTGACGTCAGGCGCATTTTTTGTTGCCTCGGATCTTCCGGATGGGGCATCGCGGCGTCCTCGGCCGCGCAAGGCGTGCGGCCGGGACCGACCAGAGGAGATCGCCATGACCACCGGAACCGTGAAGTGGTTCAACGCCGAAAAGGGCTTCGGCTTCATCGAGCAGGACGGCGGCGGCGCCGACGTCTTCGCCCACTTCACCAACATCGCCGCCCAGGGCTTCCGTGAGCTCCAGGAGGGCCAGAAGGTCAAGTTCGACGTCACCCAGGGCCAGAAGGGCCCGCAGGCCGAGAACATCGTCCCCGCCTGAGCCACCCGCCGCCGCGGCGGTCCCCCGGAAGGGAAGAAGGCCGCCGCGGCGGAACCGGCGGTACAGCTCTGTCCTGCAGCACCCCCCATACCCGGCTCACACGGTCCGGGACCGCGGAGCGGGCGGCTGCGAGAACCACACCGGAACACTCCCGGCCGGCCCCACACTCCCGCCCACTCGATCGGAGCCCACCTTGACCACCACCATGGCCGCGACGGCCGTCATCGGCACAGCCGCTCGCCGCCCCAAGGCCCCCGCCGAAATCGTCATGCCCATCCGCCGCCGTCCCAGCGGCACCATCGTCGCGCTGCGCGGAGACCTCGACATCGTCACCGCCCCCGCACTGCGCGAGCACCTGCTCGGAGTGCTCGGCCACAGCTCCGGCCTGCTGATCCTCGACCTGAGCAAGGTGTCGTTCTGCGACGCCTCCGGACTGGCCGTGCTGATCGGCACGCATCGCCGCGCCACCGGGCTCGGCATCACCCTGCACTTGGCCGCTCCCAACCCGCAGGTGACCAAGCTACTGCGCATCACCCGGCTGGACCGCGTCCTCACCGTCATCCCCGCGCCTCCCTGCAGGGACGCCGCGTAACCTCGGCGGGCGGTGCCGGCGTCGACGCCGAGCCGGCCGCCGATCCGCTCCCAGGAGAGTCCGGCGGCACAGCCGGTCCTTTGCCGGAACGGCGTCACCGGGCGCGGCGCGTCTACCGTGAGAGGCGGAGCCGGCACGTCCGGAAGGTCTGGCGGGAAGCGTGGCCATGGAGGCGGCCCAGTCCTTCGAACCGCGGGCGATGCACGCCGAGTTGGGCCCCGCCCGCGACGACCTGCACACCGCTTGCTGAACGAGGCCGCGGCGGCCGATCTGGCACGGCGCAGCGACGGCACCCGCTGGACCAACGAGCAGTTGCTCTTCCACATGATGTTCGGCTACCTGGTCGTGCTGCGGCTGCTGGTCCTGGTGCGGCTGATCGGGCGGCTGCCCGCCCCGCCGGCCGGTCCTGGGCCCGGCTGCTGAACGCCGCGACACGCCCGTTCAACGTGGTCAACTACCTGGGTTCGTGCGCGGCGGCCACCTTCTACGACCACCGCCGGATGAGCGCCGGACTCGACCGGGTCATCGCCGCGCTGCACCGCTGGCTGGACCGCGAGAGCCCGGCCGCCCTGGCCCGCGGCATGCCCTACCCCGAGCGCTGGGATCCGTTCTTCAAGCCGTACATGACGCTGGCCGACGTCTACCGCTCCCCCTCCCTGCACTTCGACCTCCACCGCCGCCAGCTCGCCATGGGCGACCGGTCGTGACGCGGCGCGGCGCGGATTCCGCGGCCGCCGGTCCGGGCGCGCACCCGGCGGGACGGCTCTCGCCACTCGGCCCGTTCCGGCCTCCGCCAGACAGAAGAAGGGGCGCTCCGGGTCTGGAGCGCCCTTCCTTGTCGTGCGGGGGTCGAGCGGTCACTTGAGGACCGGGAAGCGGCGGACGAGGGCGGTCTCGCTCCACCAGCGGCCGAGGCCGAGGGTGTTGCCCGCGCTGACCAGCGCCAGGCCGACCAGGACGATGGCGTAGACGATGTGGTCGTCCATGAAGGGGTTGTTCTCGGGGGGCAGGACGGCGGTCCACATCATCACCAGCAGCAGCGCGCCGGCGCCCGCGGCGATCCGCATGCCGATGCCGAGGATCAGCGTGGCGCCGATCCCGGCCAGGCCGATCATGAACAGCCAGTCGGCCCATGCCATGCCGGCCAGGTCCTTGTAGGAATCGGCGAACGGGCCCTCGGGGGAGTTCTTCAGGAAGCCCGCGGTGGGACTGCCGCCGTCGATCCATGCCTTGGCGGCCGGGGTCTCGTGGCCCAGCCCGAAGGTCTTGTCGAGGAACGCCCAGACGAACACCCAGCCCAGCGACAGCCGGGCGATGGCCCACACGAACCGCGCGGCCGGGGACTCGGTCGGGGGCTGCGGGGCGTGGAAGGCGGGGACGAACCGGCGGTGCTCGCCGGCCCTGGGGGTCGAGACAGCCATTGTGCCTCCCCTTTCTCTTCGATCCCTTTTTCGTTCACCTGCAGTCAACTTCCGGGCCGGCGCCGGGAGTAGGAGCGAAAGACTCGCGATCTCTGTGACCTTGGTCCCTGGATTCGGTGGCCGCGAGAGGTCCACCGTCCTTCGCCGCCGTGCCTTCGCCTCTAACAGCCGGTCAGAAACCTCCATAGCGTCGGGTAGGGAAAGTGGAGGTGCCGATGAGACGGTTCGGGCCAGGATCGGTTCGGACGCGGGCGGATCGCCTGCGGCGGCGCTGCGGATTCGACCGCAACGACCTCCGGCGGGACGTCGGCCGGCGGCAGCACAGGACGGCGCTGCTCCTGGCCGCGCTGTACGTGGCCGTCGCCGCGCCGCCGGACGCGGGCGCCGCCGACCGCACGTTCGATGACGGCGTCCGTGCCGAGCGGCAGGAGGCGGCCGCACGGCACCAGGCCCTCGCGACGATCGATCGCGTCGAGGCGCGGTCGTCCGACCATTCTCGCCCACGCGTTCTTGCGTCGGCACTTTGACGAGCGCCGTCGCAGCGATATGGACGCCGAATCGATCCGTTTCAACAGTCACCTGAAGAATTGATTCTCAAGGAGAAGACGATGACCATTGACATTCCGCTGGGGGAGCGTCGGGTCGCCGAGATCATGACGGCGGACCTGCTGACCATCGCCGCCGGGGAGTCCGTTCTGATGGCCTGGGAACTGATCTGCCGGGCCGATGTCCACCATCTGCCGGTGGTGGACGACCAGGGCGCTTTCCTGGGAGTGGTGGACGCCCAGACGCTCACGGCCGCCTGGGACTCCGCCGGCTCGTACAAGGCGCGCAAGCCCGTCACGACGCTGCTGTCCAGCGCCGCACCCGCCTGGGTGCGCTCGACGGACTCCGTTCGGGTCGCGGCCCGCGTGATGCTGGACGCCGGCACCGACCATGTCGCCGTGGTCGATGCCCACGCGGCGCTCGTCGGCCTGCTCACCGCGAACGACCTCATCGGCGCGCTGGCCGGTGCGGCACCGGAGAAGGCGCCCCAGCGGTCCGGCATGCCGTCCCTCTACCGCATCGAGCCGGTGCTGCCCCGTCCCGCGGCGCGCACGCGGGTCCCCGTGACCAACGGGCGGTCGAAGCCCGCCCGGCCCCGGCCTTCGGTGAAGCCGGCCGGGCGGCGGCCGGTCGAACGGAACGGCGGGGCGTTCACGCCTGGCTCGTGCGACTCAGCCGATCCGAAGTGACGCTCCAGGCAGCGGGCCGGGCGGCACCTTCGTGCCGCCCCCGCTCGCCGGTGGTGCGATGATCGGAACGAGCGAGCCTGGAGGGCGTCGGTATGCGCGTGATCTCGGAATCCCATCTGGCCGCCGTGCTGGCGGGGCTTCCCGGCTGCCCGCGCGTGGTGGCCGGCGGCAACTTCGCGACGCCGTGGCGGACCCTGGCGGTGATCGACGAGGCGCTCGCGGAGTACCGGCTGTTCATGCTCAACGCGCAGCAGGAGACGCCCGACCGCGAAGGCGTGACGCTGGAGACGCCGTTCGTCGGTGCGGGCATGCGCGGGCGCGCGAACCTGCGCTACTTCCCCTCCCGGCTCTCCCTCGTCCCGAACCTGCTCAAGGGCTCCCTGCCGCCCGACGTCGTGGTCGTGCAGGCGTCCCGGCCGGTGAACGGGACGGTCTCGCTCGGCATCGAGGTCAACATCCTGCCCGCCGCTATCGAGGCCGTACGGGCCCGCGGCGGCCTGGTCATCGCCCAGCTCAACGCCCGCATGCCCTACACCTACGGGGACGCGGTGCTCGCGCTGGAGGAGGTCGACTACGCCGTCGAGGCCGACGAGCCGCTGGCCACGCCGGTGCCGCGGCCGCCCGGCGGGGTCTCCCTGGAGATCGGGGGGCGGGTGGCACGGCTCGTGCCCGAGCGCGCGACGCTCCAGCTGGGCATCGGCGCCGTACCGGACGCCGTCCTGGCCGCGCTGCAGGAGCGCACGGGGCTGGCGGTGTGGTCGGAGATGTTCAGCGACGGGGTGCTCGCGCTGGAGAAGGCCGGCGCCCTGGATCCCGCCACGCCGATCACCGCGTCGTTCATGTTCGGCAGCCAGGAGCTCTACGACTGGGCCGACCGCAACGAGCGCGTCCGCATGCTGCGCACCGAGAAGACCAACGACCCCGGCCTCATCGCCCGGCAGCCGCGGCTGGTGTCGGTCAACTCCGCGCTCCAGGTCGACCTGTTCGCCCAGGCCAACGCCAGCCGACTGCGCGGAGCCATCTACTCCGGGTTCGGCGGCCAGACCGACTTCGTCGTCGGCGCCCTGCACTCCCCCGGCGGCCACGCCGTCATCGCGCTGCCGTCCTGGCATCCGCGCGCCGACGTCTCCACCGTCATCCCGCGCCTCGCCGGGCCGGTCACCTCGTTCCAGCACAGCTACATCGTCAGC
The DNA here is from genome assembly GCF_041951345.1 of Actinomadura sp. 21ATH. Taxonomy (NCBI): domain Bacteria; kingdom Bacillati; phylum Actinomycetota; class Actinomycetes; order Streptosporangiales; family Thermomonosporaceae; genus Actinomadura; species Actinomadura sp. 21ATH. The sequence continues at coordinate 17,720 of NZ_JBGNUR010000032.1, forward strand.
GAGCAGGGCACCGCCACCGTCTGGGGCAACGACGCCGCCGCCCAGGCCCAGCAGATCGTCGACCACGTCGCCCACCCCGACGCCCGCGACGGCCTCCGCCGCGAAGGCCGCCTCCTCGGCTTCCCGCTGCGCTGAACGGCATCACGCCAGGGACCTTCGCCCCGCAGCCGATGAGCTCCGGCCGTCCCCGCAGGGACGCCGCGGAGGAGCGCGGGAATCGGGCGGCCCCGGCCACCGGGGCGCGAGACCGCCCGCCCGGAGGATCGCCGGCCTGTCGGCCGCCGCCGACAGCCTCTCGGCGATCAGGTACGCCCGGGTCGGCGTGATCTGTGAAGAGCCCGGCCTCGCGGTCGACCACACCATCGACGGCGACTACTCGGCGAACGGCAACAATGACGACCGCGCCGACCGCATCACCGTCGAGCCGGTCGCGCCGGTCGAGTCGTTCATGGCCAAGGTGCGCCGCCACCCTGCCTACCGAGACGCCGACCGTGCTCACCATCACGTCCAACGTCGTGTACGGCTGCCACACCGGCAACACTCCCGACGGCCACCGCGCCGGAGAGCCGTTCGCGCCCGGCGCCAACCCCATGAACGGCCGCGACCGGCACGGGATGGTCGCCGCCGCGCTGTCGGTCGCGAAGATCCCCTACGACCGGGCCCGCGACGGGATCTCGCTGACCGAGACCGTCATGCCCGCCCGCCTCGGCCGTACCGAGGACGACCGGGTCGCCAACCTGGCGGAGATCCTCGACGGGTACGCGGCCTCCGGCGGCTTCCACATGAACGTCAACGTGATCGACCGGGCCACGCTGCTCGACGCGATGGCGCATCCGGAGAAGTACCCGCAGCTGACCATCCGCGTGTCCGGTTACGCGGTCAACTTCGTGCGGCTCACGCCCGAACAGCAGCGCGACGTCGTCGGCCGCACCTTCCACGGTGCGCTGTGAACGCCCGCGAGCGCGTCCTGAGCGAAGCCGTCGCCGAGCTGCGCGAGCCCGGCGGCCCGGCCTCCTCGGGTGCCGTCCGTTCCTGGGACCTGTCCACCCGGGTCGATGGGCCGGGCACCCGGTTCGTGATCTTCACCAGCGGCTGCCCGCTGCGCTGCCTGTACTGCGAGAACCCCGACAGCCAGCGGATGCGCGACGGCCGCCGGGCCACCGTGGACGGGCTGATGGCCGAGATCGCCAAGTACCGGGACTTCCTCGCGGTCGCGGGCGGCGGCGTCACGATCAGCGGCGGCGAACCGCTGCTCCAGCCGGCCTTCACCGGCGAGTTGCTGCGCCGCTGCCGCGCCCTCGGGCTGCACACCGCCCTCGACACCTCCGAGTTTCTCGGCGCTAGGGCGTCCGACGCCCTGCTCGCCAGCACCGGCCTGATCCTGCTCGGCATCAAGGCATGGAACCCGTCCGCCTACCGCCGCCTCACCGGCGCCGAGCTGCGCCCGACGCTCCGCTTCGCCGAACGGCTGGCCCGGCTGCGGGTGCCGGTGTGGGTGCCGGTGTGGGTGCGCTTCGTGCTCGGGGCGGGCGTCACCGCCGGGCCGGACGAGGTCGCGGGCATCGCCTCGTTCTCCGCCGCGCTCCCGAACATCGAGTACGTGGACGTCCTGCCGTCCCACCGCCTCGGCGCTGCCAAGTACGACCGGCCCGGGATCCCCTTCCCCTCAGGGACGCCGAACCGCCCGGCACCGACCTCGTCGCCCGGGTTCAGGCGACCTTCCAGGCCCACGGCCTGGCCACCCGCTGACCGCGGAAGCCGGAGCGGTGCCCGCGGCCTCGGCGGGCCGCGGGCATCCTGCCCACGTCAGGCGTTCAGCAGCAGGCGGAACCCGCGGGCGCCGTCGCGGACTCACCGGCGGTAGCGGTGCAGCATGCCGAGTCCTCGGCCTTGGTCAGGGTGTCGGTGTCGCCCTTGACCACGTACACCTCCCAGGGCTCTCGCCCGGGTGCGGTGACCCAGACCTTGTCCTGGACGGCGTAGCAGCAGGAGGTGTCGTTCTCCTCGAACGTGGCCAGTCCGGCGTCGGCCAGGCGCCGTCCGGCGGCGGTGACCTGGCCGGTGGTCTCGACCTCGACGCCGAGGTGGTCCAGGCGCGTGGGCTCGCTGCCCTCGGCCTCGATCAGGACGAGCTTGAGCGGCGGCTCGGTGACGGCGAAATTGGCGTAACCGTCGCGGATCTTGGCCGGTCCGGTGCCGAACAGCTTGGTGTAGAAGGCGATCGAGCCTTCCAGGTCGGACACGCGCAGAGCGAGCTGGACGCGGGACATCGGGTTCCCCTCTCGTCGGGTACGTGCGGCTACAGCGGGCGCCCCGGCCCGGTGACCGGGGCATGGGGGCGCGCCAGGACCGTGCCAGTGGCACGCGAGCCGGCGGACGGCGATGGATCATCCCCGCACCCATTGCTTCGAAGTTGGTCTAACTAGGCACTGGACCAAGTCTGACGCCCTATATAGATCGAAGTCAAATTAGATGGACATCTAAGTCGCAACCGTTCGATCCTGACCGCGCGGGGACGGTCGGCGGCGGTCTCCACTCCGTGGCGGGCACAGGGGACGCTCGTTAAGCGGGCGCCGCGCCGGCTGCGGTCCTCTTCGTCGCTGTCCTCACGCTGCTGGCGGTGCTCCAACTCGCGCTCGTGTGCGGCGCGCCGTGGGGCGGGCTCGCGTGGGGCGGGGGCAGCACGGGGTGCTTCCGGTCCGGCTGCGGATCGGGAGTGCCGCCGCGCTCGTCCTGTACGTCGCGTTCGCAGCCGTCGTTTCTCGAGCCGAGCAGGCGGGATCGACGTGCTGGCTCGGCCTCTAGCGGTCGCCGGCACCTGGGCGGTCTTCGGGCTCTCGGTGCTCAGCACCGTCACCAACGCGCTGGCCCGCAGCCAGCCGGAGCGGTACATCGGCACACCAGCTGCGCTCGCACTCGCGGTGACCAGCATGATCGTCGCACTCGGCTGACAGCCCCCGCCGGCGTGCGCGGGGGCATGCCGATCACGTCTCGCGGCGGGCGGAGTTCCTCAGGGGTGGTGAGACCCGGCGGGCCGCGACGCGGATTCGAACACCTCGATGAGGTTGCCGGCGGGGTCGGCGAGCAGGAACTGGCGCCCGCCGGGACCGGCGACGACGTCGCTGCGGAACGGCAGGCCCGCGGCCCGCAGGCGGGCGATCTCGGCGTCGAGGTCCTGGACGATCAGGTGGATGCGGTTGCGTCCGGCGGCGGCATGCTCGGCGGGGGTGGCACGGGCGCCGGAGCTGGCGGGACCGGACAGCAGCAGCCGCAGCGGGCCGCGTACCACGTCGGCGAACGCGGGCGCGGCACTGGCGTGGAGCGTGAAGCCGAGGTGGGTCGTGTAGAAGTCGACGGCCGCCTGGACGTCGTCGACGAGGTAGCGGACGCTGGCGTACTGGCCGGGTGCCGTCATTGCTGGGCCTCCGATGCGGCGAGGACGGGCAGTAGGTGGCGGATGCGTGTGTCGATGTCGTCGGCGGCGCCGATGAACGCGGCGTGCTCGGTGCGGCCCGCCGTGGCCGGGTCCGGGATGCTCCAGTGGACGCGCCGGGCGGAGTCGCCGAATTCGGGGCAGACTTCGCGGGCCTTGTCGCACAGGGTGATGACGTGGTCGAAGCGGCGGCCGCGCACGGCGTCCAGATGGCGGGGGCGCCGGCCCGCGATGTCGATGCCGTACCGGTCGCGCAGGACCTGGACCGCGCGGGGATGCAGCGTCGCTTTGGGACGGCTGCCCGCGCTGGCCACCTCGGCCCGCCCGGCGGTGCGGTCGCGTAGAAGGGCTTCGGCGATCGGAGAGCGGGCGCTGTTGCCGGTGCACACGAACAGAACGGTCACCGGCGGCCGTCCAGGGGCGAAGGCGGGAGCGGCCGGGGCCATCCGCAGTGCCGGGTGCAGGGCGGCACCGGTGCCCGCCAGCGCGTGCGCGCACCGGTCCAGGTCCAGGTGGTAGTAGCTGTCGCGGCCGTCGAAGCTGCTCCGGGTCGCGGTGACCAGCCCGCCCTGGCGCAGCAGCCGCAGGTGGTAGGAGACCAGGTTCTGCGGCTGGGCGACCAGGCCGACGAGTTCTCCCACGCGCAGGTCGCCGCGTGCCAGCTCGGCCACCAGCCGCCAGCGCAGCGGATGAGCGACCAGGCCGAGGAACGACCGCGGATCGGCTTGCCCGGGCGGCACCATAGGGCGACGGTACATCAAACGGATTTGATGCTTAAGAGCGAGCGAGAGAACTGGCCATGGCCGGAATCCTTGGACCGAACCCCAGAAGATCCACGGTGCCCCTGGCCATCGAGCCCACGATGTAGACATCCCAGAGGTGCAGCGCGGACAGCGACATCTCGTGCCGCCGGGCCTCGTCGACGGCCCCGTTCCAGCGCCTGCCGTTCTCATGTCCATGCTGATCGGCACACCCGGCACCGGCCCCCGGACGCCGACCGAGCCCAGGTGATACGACTGAACACGAGGCTCCGGCGCCTTACCGACCTGCATCGGAGGAGCGGACTCCAGAGGTCGTTCTCGGAGCTGGAGCGGCACGAGGCGCTCACCGCCATGTGATCGGCCACGTGCCTCATCACGACGTACGTGACCGGCCACATGGCGCTCGCCCGGTATCCGCGGCTGGGGCTGCGCGCAGTGCCAAGGCCCAAGGCGCAGCTTCAGCGCACTTCTATCCAGCGGGCTCAGGCGACGAGCGCCCGGAGTTCCAGGGCGACGCCCTTGGCCCTTTTCCGGATTCGCTCGCGGTCGCGGTAGTCGCCGCTCGCGCTTTGCGCGATCTTGGAAGCGATCGTCCCGTGCGCGCCGGGGACCAGCCGCCCTCCGAAGGTGACGTGCCAGCGCGCTCCAAGGTGCCGCATGGTGCCGGCGACGCCCCGCACCGGCGCGGGCTGCCGGTCGGCCGCCGATTCGTCCAGCGGGCCGCTGCTGAACAGCCAGACCGGCCGGGACGCCAGCGCGTCCCGGTGCGCCCGGACGAAGCGGCGCGCGTCCCGGTGCCACCGGGAGGCGTACAGGGCACCGCCCACGATCACGGCGTCATGGCCGGTGACGTCCTGCACCAGGCCGGCCCGGCGGGCCTCGGCCTCGATGCCCTCCTCGCGCAGCGCCTCGACGATCCATTCGGCGATCTCGGCGGTCCCGCCCCGCTTGGAACCGTAGGTCACAAGGATTCTGGGCATGCCGCCTCCTCCCGCTCGTGTCAGGCACCGGACGTGCCCTCCCCTCGTCTGGAGTCCACCGCCCGCCGGTGGACCGACCTAGAGTCGTTGGTCCCCGGCTCGTGCCCCGGCGGCGTTCAGGCGATGCTCTCTGACGGCGTACGCCACCCTCCGGCCAGGACGTTGGCCTCTGCTCTCCGCCATCAGCCCGGGTGGAGCCTGGTGCCATGCAGACGAACGGTGACGACATCCCGGAGCTCGGCCGGGACGAATGCCTGGCGCTGACACGCTCCGTGAAGGTCGGCCGGGTGGTGTACACCCGGCGGGCGCTGCCCGCGATCCAGCCGGTCGCCTTCGCGCTGGACGCGAACGGGGACGTGACGGTGTTCACCGCACCGGACTCGGAACTCGCCGCGGCGGTGCGGGACGCCATCGTGGCCTTCGAGGTCGACGGTTCCGGCCCGGCGGGCACGGGCTGGTCGGTCACCATCATCGGCAGGGCCGGGACGCCGCCCGAGTCCTCGGATCACGCGGGGCCGTGGCCGGCGGGATCACGTGCGCGGCCGGTCCGCGGGAGCGTTCGCACGTTCCGCATCGGCAACCGGATGATGACGGGGCGGCGGTTCGCTCTCCATGCGCCCGAGCATGGCGGCCGAGCCGCCTGAGCAGACGGGGCCGGGACGACCGCCACGGGCACGCACGGTGCGGGACGGAGTGGTTCACGCGGCCGAGGGGCATGCCGCGCCGATGGCGCCGTTCGTAGTCCCCGACCACGACCAGCGCCGCTTTCCGGCACCGTGACCAGGGCCTGGGAAGGAGGGCCTGGCTGCCATCGCCGGGGTCACGGCCACTTCGGGAAGCCGCGGGCTCCGCGGGTGCCGACGGCGAGCAGCGACGCCGCCCGGCCGCTCGCAGCCACGAGGGCCTGACCGGCTTCCTGCGCGTACTGGCTCGCCTCGTCCAGCGGGGCCGTCCGTTCCGCCCGCAAGTGCCACTGGCTCGCCCTCGGGGCGGAGTAGAACACTCCCCCTTGACCGCGATGAGGACCAAGGTCCCCGCCGGCCAGGCCGCCGGGCCTCGCGGTCCGGGCGGAACGGCCGTTGATGCGAGGTGAATCACGGACCTCGTCCGGGCCGGGAAGGACCTTGGTCCCTGTCGGTGCCGCAGCGGCGGGCGAAGGATGGAACCGTCCTGAAGGAATGCGTGGGAAGGCGCACGATGCGACCCAACCTTGCGGCCGGAGAGAGCGTCCGCCTGGCGACCGTGGTGTGGAGCACCACGGACACGTCCACCGTGGTGGGGGTGAGCGGCGAGCTCGACATGGCCACCGCCGGTTCCTTCGGCGCGGCGCTGGCCGGTGTGATCGGCACCCGGCGGCCGAACGTGGTGATCGACGCCTCGCGGCTCGGTTTCTGCGACTCGGCCGGGCTGGCCGCGGTGGAACTTGCCGCCGACCTGGCCGCGGCGTGCGGCGGGACGATCACGATGGTCGGGGCCCGCCCCGGGCTGCGCAGTCTGCTGCGGATCACCGGAACCGACCGCCGCTTCCTGCGCCCCGGCCCGAGCCTCCGCGGAGGTGCCCCATGCTGACCCACGAAGTGATGACCGCTCCGGTGGTGACCGTTCCGCCGTACGCCACCGTCCGCCAGGCGATCCGGGTCCTGCACGAGCACGACATCACCGCCGCGCCGGTCGCCCGGTCGGGCGGGCGCATGGTCGGCATCGTCCGCGAGATGGACCTGCTGCGCGGCGCGTTCGAGGCCGACCCGCGCGCCTTCGCGCGGCCGGTCGCCGGGCGCGGCGAGGCGCCGCCGCGCCTGGTCTCCGACGTCATGACCGCCGACGTCCGCATCGCGTGCGCCAACTCCGACGCCGCCGCGCTGGCCGACATGATGGTCCGTACCGGGATCAAGAGCGTGCCCGTCGTGGCCGACGGCGAGCTGATCGGCATGGTCAGCCGCCGCGACCTCATCGCCGTCCTGGCCCGGGGCGACGCGCGCGTCCACGACGACGTCACCGCGACGCTGGCCGAGTACGGCGAGCAGGGCCGGTGGGCGGTCACCGTGTGGGACGGCATCGTCGAGCTGCACGGCCGGGGCGACGAGTCCGCGCGGCGGCTGGCCGACGCCATCGTCCGTACCGTCCCCGGCGTCACCAGGGTCGCCGTCCTGGACGGCTCCGGCCGCGACTGACCACCCCGGTACCGGCATGCGGTGCCACGTGCCGCGCGAAGGAGACCAAAATGCCGGCGACCGCACCACGACGGACCGGGGCCGCCGGCTCCGGTGAAGGGCCCGGCCGCGGCGGGACGCGGTCACGGGACCGCGCCAGTGTGGAACCTCGCGATGCGGCCTTCCTGCCGGTGGCGCACGTGGCGCGGGTCGCGACCACTCCGGCCGTCCTCGCCGCGCTGCACCTGGCGGTCATCCCGGTGCGCCTGCTGGGCCGCTCCCGGGCGGGCTGGGCATCGTGGAGCCGCTGCTGGTGCTGGGACCGGTCTCGTTCGGCACGGGCCACCGGCGGCTCGGCCGCGGGTGACGGCGCGCGCCCGCCGGCCCGGGCAGGAGGGTCCGCACGGCACGCGAAGCGGGCAGGGGATCTTACCTGCTTCGAAAACAGCACGTCAGCCCTGTGGTGCGGATTGGGGACTTTGGTCCCTGACGATCGGTGTCCCCGCCGTGTCAAGCTGTGACCATGCCATTCGATCAGGGTGGACTGGAGATCCTCGACGCCGAGGAGTGCCGGTCCCTGCTCGCCGCCGCGTCACTGGGGCGCATCGTCTTCACCGACCGGGCGCTTCCCGCGATCCAGCCGGTGAACTTCGCCTTCACCGGTGATGACGTCGTCGTGCGCACCTCCGCGTCCTCCCGCCTGGCGGCCGCCGCCGGCGACGCGGTCGTCGCCTTCGAGATCGACGACTTCGACGCCACCGACCGCAGCGGGTGGTCGGTCGTCGTGGTCGGGCGTGCCCATGCCGTCACCGACTCCGCGGACCTGGCCGCCCTGCGCGACCTTCCCCTCCATCCATGGGCGCCTGGCGAACGCGACCATTTCCTCCGCATCCGCGCGGACATCATCACCGGCCGCCGCATCCCGGACGGCGGTGCGCACCCGCATCAGCACACCTCACAACGGACGGTGTAGGCGACCTCTGCGGCATCCGCCGTCCGGGGCTCCCGAGCGGTCAGCGCCGCCGGTGTGGCACCACGGCGACCGGGCAGCGGGCGCGGTGGAGCACCGCGTGGCCGACCGAACCGAGCAGCAGGCCGGAGAATCCGCCCCTCCCCCGCGCCCCCACCACCAGAAGGCCGGCCCCGGCCGAGGCTTCGACCAGCGCGCGTGCGGGCCTGGCGTGCACCACCTGATGCGTGAAGGCCACGTCGGGGTACTCGGAGACCCATCCCGCCACGAACTCGGTCAGCGCCCTTTCCTCCTTCATCACCACGGCCGGGTCGTGCACCAGCGGCTGCATGTCACCCGGCCCTTGCGAGGCGGGACGGCTCCGAGCCAGCAGAGCCCGCAAGGGGGCCTTGCGCAGTGCCGCCTCCTCGAAGGCGAAGCCGAGGGCATCGGCGCTGCCCGGTGAGCCGTCCACGCCGACGACGATCTCCCCGGTCGGGTCCTGCGCGTGCGCATCCCCGCCGGGGCGCACGTCCACGGCGGGGCAAACGGCGTGCGAGACGACCTGCAGAGCGGCCGACCCCAGCAGCAGATCGGCCAGCGCACCGGCACCGTGGCCGCCGACGACGACCATGGCCGCCTCGGCCGATTCCCTGATCAGCACGTCGGCGGCCTGCCCGCCGATCTGCTCGCCGGACGCCCGTACCCCGGGAGCCTTGCCGCGAGCCCGGGCCAGCGCTCTCCGCAGGATCTCCTCGCCATTGGCGTACATCCAGTCGCGGACGGCCGCGAGCCGGTGCGTGGCCGGCGGGTGGAACAGCCAGGGCGGGGCCGAGTGGACGACGCGCAGCGGGGCGTTCCGCAGCACGGCCTCCCAGGCCGCCCGATCGACGGCGGCCATGCCGGGTTCGGAGCCGTCCACCCCCACCACGATCTCGTTCATGGCCACACGCTAGATCTCCGTTCCGGCCCTCAGAGGTGGACCTTGGTCCCGGCTCCGATGACGTCGGTCCCGAGAGGCGAACCGCGGACGGACACCCCATCGCACGCGCCGCTGAACGCGGCATGCCGGCACGCGCCCGCGATGCTCGGCGCCGAAGCGAACCGGCTACGTCACGTCCGCGCGGCCGGGAACCGGGTCGTACTACGGCACGGGCGGCGCGAGAACGTCCGTCTCGAAGAGGTGACGCCGGAGTGCCGCGCCCCATCCTGCGCCGCTATCTGCAGTGCGCACCCGGCGCCCGCCCGCACGTCCCGGTGGACGTGCGGGCGCCGCTGGAGGAGTTCGAGCGCATCGCCGAACACACGCCCGTCTTCCGCATCACGGCCGAAAGGGCCGCCGCCGGAACCGACAGCGGCGAGTGAACACGGCGGGACGACGCGCGGAGCACGCCGGCGTGGAAGGCCGGGTGGGTGACGCCGCCCGTACCTGTCGCTTCCAGGCCGGCACCGGGCGGCGCGCCGTCCACTCCTCGCTACTTGCCCGCGCGGGACGTCATGTGGGTGGTGGTGATCGCCGTCAGCGCGAAGACGACGGCGTCGATCACTACTGCGGTCGGCCGCTCCACGGCACTCGCCTTCCTCCATCGACCGTTCCGGCGCTGGCCGGCTCCACCTGCTCCGAGCCAGCGCCGCAGGGCGGCGCGTGACCTCCGACAGCAGCTCGATGAACTGCTGCACCGTCCGGTACCCCTTGACCAGCTCGGCCCGCCACGCCGCCGCGGCATCATCGTCGGTCTCGGGAAGATCGTCGTCGACGACGCCATGCATCTGCTCGTCAACATGGCCGCGCTCACAGAGCTGGCATGAGCAGCCTGCCGCGGGCAATCGCTCGCGTTGCTGGGTGAGCGCCGCGCGGGCAAGCCTTGAGTGGCGCCGACATGGTCCCTGGATGGCCTGGGCGCTCTGATCAGGACCCGCTGGCCAGCCGGGAGGCGAGGCGGTAGGTGGCGCGGCCGTCGAGCTGGCGGGTGCCGCGGTCGTAGCGCGGGCCCGGCCCGGCCACTTGACCGGCGCGCGCTGCCGGGTTTAGGTCAGGTCAAGGAGAAAGGCCCGAAGCTTGGTCGCCGGGTCGCTTACCCCCCCCAGCGGCCACGGGGCCAGATCGGACGCCTCGGGCCTTTCCCTCCTTCTGCTTACGCCCTTTGCCCGAGCCTGGATAGAGGGCCGGCCACCTCCGTACGGCACCACAGCGCCCACGTCCACGCTGCGGCATCTTGCCGCCCCACCGGTAACGGCACAGCGTCATGGCCGGGCTGGGACATCCCGTTCGATCAGCCCCCGGTCAGGGGTCGGCGGTCAGGTGTTCGACAGGTTCCGATCAGGGTGGAGGCGTGTACATCCGCACCTCAGAGGGATCTCCTACACGTATGGCCTCTGCTCCAACTGGCCCGGCTCAAGACGGGGTTCCCGGACCTCGTAGGCAAGCGCTCGACGGTGAAGGCGTGCCCGTCAGGGTGCTCGGCAGGTCGGCTGCAGACCCAGCCGTGGGCGCTGGTGACCTTGCAGCAGTCCGGCCGCGAGATCCATTGGTGGTCCTCGGCCATCTCGCCTCGGCGGCCTCTGCACTTCCGTGTCCTGCCGCGAGCGTGCAGGCATCGACCCTGCCTCTGGGATGGGCCTGCGAGGCGGGATGTTCCAGCTCTCCGAGGACGTGCCGAACGGACCATTCAGGCCGACAGGCTTATGCGCGCGTAGGAGCCGCAGACTCGTGATCGTCGAGCTCGCCATGTCGACCATGCCCGCACGACGTCATCGCACTGGGGGCGGTAGCACTGTCCATCCCCTGGATCTGCTCGGTCCGCCACACGTACCGGATGACCCGCGGTGAAGGCGGCCGCTTGCGCCACATGTGGAACCCCGGTTCGGACACGCTCAGGACGCGGCAGCCGGCCTTGATGGGCGGGCCTTCGCCCGGCCATCACCGCGATGGCTTGGAAGCGTCGTTGGGGGCACCGCCTCTCTCACCAGCTCGACCGCCCGTCTGGTGACGGCCAGTTCGGTTTCCAGCTGGACGATCCTGCGCCGCGCGGCGACCGGATCGGCAAGCTCGGCCGATGTCAGGCCCGGCTCCAGGCCCCAGCCGATGACGGCAACACCATGCTTCTGCGGGTACCGCGAGTGGAGGTTCGGTGGACCGATCAACGACATATCGCTACGCTAGGTGGTGAAGGATGCGATTACGGTGATCGTGACGTTTGGTGTATCGCTCACCGATCGATCTCTTGCGTGCCGCCCAGACCCCGCGTCACGACGGATGTCGGTTCCGGCGGCCGTTGGCGCGTTCCCCTGGTCGGGCGGAGAGCTTGCGCCCGGTCCCGGTCAGGGGCGGGTGGTTCGCGGTCGTCGGCAACGTTCCGCCGCGACCCCGGGAGCTGGGCCCGATGGATCATGTGGACGCTTTTCGCGTGTCGGTCGGCCGTGCCGGTGGCACGGTGACGGTGCGGGTGGTCGGAGAGGTGGATGTGGCCACGGCCGATCCGCTGCTGGACTGCGTGGGCAGGGTGCTGGCCGGGATAGGCGACCGGTGCCGGGCCGAGCGGGTGGTGGTGCAGATGGGCGGGGTGTCGTTCATCGACGCCTCGGGGCTGGGAGCGCTGGTGGCGCTGCGCAACGCTGCCCGGCGGGAGGGGGTTCCGCTGCTGCTGGCCGGGATGTCCGCCGGGATGTGGCGGCTGCTGGAGCTGACCGAACTGACCTGGCTGGCTGAGGCCGGCGACGGCTAGGGCCTTGAGTCTCTGGCCCTTGATCCATCCGAACCCGTCCAGCCTGAACTCCTCGGCCAGCCAGTCGCTGCAGGTTGTCCAGGACCTGGCAGGTTCGAGCCCTGCTCGATCGCGCCGCTGCCCGCCCAGAACACGCGCTGGAACGCGGCCCTGCGGATCAGTGCAGGCCCGCGGCGGCGCGCGTCCCCCGTCCCAGCAGCGACGTCACCTGCTCGGCCATGGTCTCGGGCCTTAGGGGGAAGTCGTTGGTGACCCACCAGGACAACACCGATACCAGCGCTCCAGTGCTGGACACGGAGATCACCTCGTCGGGCACCGGCCCGACGGCGTCCCGGTCGAGGCGCGCGAATCGCGCCATGGCGCGCTCGGCGTTCCACCGGCGTTCACGATGGCCGCCGCCGGAGACGCGGCGCCCATCGTGAACGCCGACCAGAGGACATGGGATCGCGTGAGGCGGCAGCTGCGCCAGATGGTGCGGCAGCGCGCGGGCGCGATCGTCAACGTCGCCTCGGTCGGCGGGCTCAAGGCATCGCCCACGCGTCCCGCGTACGGGGCCAGCAAGGCCGGAATCATCCACCTCACGGCCACCGCCGCCAACGAGTGCGGCCAGGCCGGTGTCCGCGTGAACGCCTTGTGCCCCGGGTGGACCGACACCCCTGCACTGGCACAGAGCTCGCGGTCCGGCGGCATCGGCGCCGAGCGTGCCGCCATGGTGGACGCGCTCGTTCCGCTCAAGAGGTACGCGACGGCCGTCGAGCAGGCGGAGGCGATCGTCTGGCTCTGCTCGGACGCGGCGTCCTACATCACCGGGCAGGCGCTGGCGGTGGACGGCGGAACCAGCGTTCAGCTCATGGCCGCGCCAGGGCCGCAGATCGACTGACCGTCCGGACCTCACCCGACCTCAATCGCCGGCCGTGTCTTCTCCATGAACCGGCATCACCGCGCTGCTTCCGGTCCGGGCGTGCGTAGCGGGCCGGTACGTCGCGCCAGGGCGCACCGGCCCGGACCCGCCGGCGTATCCCGTCGATGTGCTGGCGTCTGGGCCATCGCGACGGCCGGCCCGGCCTCTTGGGCGCAGGCAACAGCGACTCCCCCATTCGCTCGTCGTGGCGGGTGAGCGCGGCCGCGGAGCGGGGCGGCGGGGTGCCGCTGGAGTCCTGGTCGGCCGCCGAGTCCGGCCGGGTCCGCTACTGAGGTGGTTCGGTGCCCCAGGAGTACGGTGCGGGTGTGGACCGGCAGGAGTGGGCGTGGCGGCGGGCGGCCGAGGGGTCGGCCGGCCTGGGCGGGCCGGTGTCGCTGGAGCGGGTGTGTGCGGTGGCGGCCGAGGTGGTGGGCGCCGATGGGTTCGGGGTGACGTTGCTGACCGCGCCGGGGGTGCGGGAGCTGGGGTGCGCCTCGGATGAGCTGGGGGTGTTGGTGGAGGAGGCGCAGCTGGCGTGCGGGCAGGGGCCGTGCACCGATGCCTACGCTGCTGTGGTGCCGGTGCTGGTGCCCGATCTGGCGGCTGCGGCGGGGCGGTGGCCGGGGTTCGTGCCGGTGGTGGCGGCGCGGGGGTGCGGGCGGTGTTCGCGTTTGTGCTGCAGGTGGGTGGGGTGCGGATCGGTGCGGTGGACTTCTACCGGTGCCGGGCCGGGGCGTTGACGGCCGGGCAGGCGGCCGATGGTGAGGCGCTGGCCGGTGTGGCGGCGGCGGTGGCGTTCTCGCAGCATCCGGTGGCGATGCGGCTGGCCGAGATGGCCGCGGGTGAGCCGCCGTTCGGGTTTCCGCCGGTGGTGCATCAGGCCGCGGGGGTGCTGGCGGCGTTGCTGGACGTGCCGGTCGCCGATGCGCTGGTGCGGCTGCGCGGTTACGCCTTCGCTCACGATGAGCCGATCGGCGATCTCGCCCGGCGCGTGGTCGAGCGCCGGCTGCAGCCTGACGGCGATCCCGACAGCGGCTCTTGACGGTGCTCAGCCCGGCGGTGGGGATTGCGGTCAGGGGCGATGGTGTTCGGGGGGCGGCTTTGCTGGTCAGCCGGTGCTGCCGGTGCCGGTGACGCTCTGGTCGAGCCGGTGGAGTTCGGTGGGGTCCAGGGTGCGGGTGATCAGGGCGTGGGCGAGGTCGGTGAGGCGGTGGTTGTGGCTGCGGGCGTGGTCGCGCAGGGCGGTGAAGGCCTGTTCCATCGAGCAGCCGTGCCGTTCGGCCAGAACGCCTTTGGCCTGCTCGATGACCACCCGGCTGTTGAGGGCGGTCTGCAGTTGCTGGGTGAGGATCTCGCCCTGGCGGATGGCGCGTTCTTGCAGCAGCCCGATGGTGGCGATGTCGGCCATCGCCTGCCCGAGAGCAGCCTGGTCGGCGGCGAGGGCACCGGGCCGGGCGCGGAACAGGTTCATCGCGCCGATCACTTCGGTGCGCAGCCGCATCGGCAGCGCCGACACCGCGGCGAACCCGGCCTCGCGGGCGCGCGGGGTGAAGCGTGGCCAGCGTGCCGCCGCGTCGTCGTGGTTGAGGTCGGTGCAGTGCACCACGGCGCCATCGTGGAAGGCCTCCAGGCAGGGGCCCTGCTCGTTTTGCAGCTGGAACAGCTCCAGCAGCCGGGTCTGCTCGCTGGAGGCCGCCATCAGCCGCAGATGACCGCGCTGATCGGTCACCAGGATCCCGACCGCGTCCACCTCCAGCAGGTTCACGCACCGCTCCGCCAGCTCCTGCAGGAAATCGATCACGTCGAACCCCGACACCAGCGTGTCGGCCAGCGCCACGAACGCCCGCGCCACCCGGTGAGGTTCAGGGGCAGGAAGGGTACTCACACCCGGCAGCCTACGCCCGCCGCCTGGGCCGTCGTAGGCCCTGCCGCCCACCTCGGTGCCTTGCCGGGCGCGCCCCGCTCTCACCGGCGGCCCGGGCGCGCCGTGACCGGCGGCACCGGCCGGCGGGCCGGCCAGCGCCCGTTGCAGCTCGCTCAGTAACCCGGCCGGTGCGGTGAGCTGGGCCTGCTGCGCGCGAACGCGGTCACCGCGCAGCCGGGCGGCGGCCGCGCGCTCACCGGCCCGCCGGTTGGCCCGGGTCACCTGCCGCTGCCGCACGGCGGCCTGGGCGGCCCGTTCAGCGGTCTGGGCGATCCGCCGGCGTGTCCGCACGCCCCGGCGCCGCAGCTCTTGATCACGCGGCGGTCCCTCTGCGGCCTCGGTCATGGTCGCCTCCCTGGCCCCTCGAAGCGTCAATGCTGCTCGGTCCTGCCGGAACCTGCTCAGTCCTGCGGGGTGGGGTCGGGGGTGAACCGGATCCGCCGCTCCACCACCTGCCGGGCGACCTCGGTGAGCGCAACGTCATGGGCGAAGGCGTGCGCGCGCAGCCGCACCAGCGCCTGGTCGATGGCGCAGTCCAGCTGCACCGACACCATCCCGGCCGCCTGATGGATCTGCGGCCCCAGCGCCAGCGCCCCGGCCGGCAACGGCTGCCCGGCGGCGCCGGCCTGGTCGTTGAGCAGCAGCGTCCAGACCGCGTCGGCGAAGATCAGCGCATCGGTGCGCTGAGCGGGCCCCAGGGGGCCAGGCCGATCGCGGCACAGCACCAGCACCCCCACCCGCGCCGCACCACTGCCCAGCGGAAACGCGAACGCCGCCCGCACCCTGGCCGCCCGCGCGGTCGCAGTGAAGACCGGCCAGCGCCGCCCGCACACCGGCTCGGCCAGATCCGCCACCAGCACCGGACCACCAGTGGCCACCGCCTCCACACACGGGCCGTCCCCGCTGGTCAACTCCGCCTCCAGCAACTCACGCCCCAACCGCCCGGCCACCTGCACCGGCTCCAGCCGATCCCCAGCCACCAGCGACACCCCGACCCCGCTGAGAGCCAGCGCCCGCGCACAAGCGATGCAGGCGTCCTGCGCCGAGACCGCAGCCGCCCGCCGCCGCGCGCACGCGGCGATCAGCCCCCAGACCCTCGCCTCACCACCGATCACCACCGCTCACCGCCCACCGCATCGATGTCAGCCATCGCCCAACCTAAGCCCCCCACCGGCAGCCGACTCCGGAACCGGCCCGGCACACTCCCTGCGCGGCAGCGGCCGAACGCCCCGAGGCCCGGCCGGGACGGTTGCTCTACCGCACCGCCCCCTCCAACAGCGGATGCGGCGCACCGGCCGCCAACGGAAAACCCGCACCTCCCTCCCCGCCCGCGTCACCGCCCCGGCATTCACCGTGGCAGCGACCGCAGTCGCCATCGTGGCCGGCACGCCCCAGGCACTGGGAGAACCACACCACCTTGCCCGCACCGGCCCGATACCACCCGCACCGGTCCGCCAGCCCCGCCACCAGCGCCAGCCCACGCCCGTTCTCATCACCCCGGCCGGCCCGCCGGCGGCGAGGCGGCACCGCACTCGGATCGGCCACAGCGCACACCACCTCACCGCGACCGTGCCCGCCGGCGCTCGGGCCCGTTCCCAGCCACACCGACACCGTTCCGCCACCGTGCACCACGGCGTTGGTGACCAGTTCGCTGGCCATCAGCATCCCCTCACCGGCCAGCGCCACCGCACCCCACTCCCGCCAGGCCTCACGCAGCAAGACCCGGCCCTGAGCCACCGCCGCCTGAGCACACTCGAACTCCCGGTGCACCAGCCGCCCGCCGCCGACGGCACCGTGCGCCGCGGCCGCGCGCACCAGCGCCGTCACCGGTCCGGCCGGCCCCGCGGCCTCCTCCCCGCACGCCTGCACGCCCCTGCCGGGCTCTAAGAGTGGGGTGGCCAGATGCTCCAGGTCCCGGCGGACACGAGCGGCCACCGCCACCGCGATGTAATCGGGCACGCTCATCCCCGCCAGCGCCGCAGCCGCGGCCAGCACCTCCCACTGCTCAGCACTGACCAGCACGCGCCGAGACGGGGCCGCCACCGCCGGTTCCACGCCGACGTGGCCGCGCGCATCGGCCGACACCGCCGCGACAGGCGACGCGGACCGGGAAGCGGCCCGCCTGGACACCATCAATGACCTCACCCGATCCGACATCTGCACAGACCGGGGCGACACCAGGGTCCGGGGCGCACACCCCGCCAAGCCGGGCGGCACGACCTCGCAGGACAGCACCGCCACAAACCGGCTTCAACCCACCGTTACCCCCGCCGCCAACACCCCAACCCCATCCGGCGGGACCCGTACGATCGCGGACAACGGCCGCCCGTCCGCCGCCGGAGACCAAGGCACTCGGTGCCAGGTCGGCGGCGGGAACGCGGCGCCGGGCGGCGCGGCGCCCGCTTGGCCCGACGGCGGCTTGGCCGGGTCACGACCGCCCAGGTCAGACGAGTCTTGGAGTGCTGGGGCGGCCGCTCGTAGTGCCGCATGTCGGGGGCAGGCTCGCACCAGCCAGCACAGCGTGCGTTCCACGCTCCAGCGGCGTGGCATGACCACGAATCCCCGAGCACGGCGGGCCTCGACACGATCACCAGGGTGAGGTCGAGGGAGCTGCTGCCCAGACGCAGGTGAACTCAGGGGGGCGCAAGCTGAAAGACAACCCACGCCCTGCCACCGCCCAGGAAAGCGATCTACGTTCTCTGGCCGAATCACTCCTGGCTCGTGGAACTCCAGGCCGCCACCGGCCTGCGGACGTTGCTGCCACGAGAGCCGCACCGTGAAGGTGGCTGGACGCACAGATCGCCCCACAGCTTATCCGGCCAGGGCGATCGTGGGTTCGTCCCATGGGTCCAGCCGTCGGAAGCGTCACGCATCCGGGAGGGTGCCGTGCACCTGCAGGAAACGGTCCAGCCCGGTGACGGCCAGGGCGTCGACCAGCCGGGCAGTGGGCTGGACCAGTACCAGCCGCCCGCTGGCCGCGGCGGCACGCTTCCACAAGCGGACCAGCGCGTTGAGACCGGAGGAGTCACAGAAGAGCAGTTGCGAGGTCTCCAACGCGACCGGGGTCGCCGCGTGCGGCTCGATCAGCCTGCCGACCCGCTCCACCAGCAGCGGCGCGGTGACCACATCCAGGTCTCCCCGCAGCCGCACCAGCCACCACGCACCCACCGGCTCCACGCCGAGGCCCAGCTTCCCGGCCAGCCAATCCTCCGCCGGCCACGCCTCGTCGTGCGGCACCATCGGCCATCCCCCACACCTCGGGCGTCGTCGCGACGCCCCAGAGTGCCCCTACTCTCGCCGGATACGCCGCTCTCAAACCTCCATGCGCACGCCCGCCGGTACCCAGTGCGAATAGGTGCACCCACGGGCCCCGGCCACTATGGTCAGAACCGCCGACCTGCGCCACCACCCGCTCGGCCCGCCGCCTGTCCCCCGTTCCCGCCAGCACCGTCCCCGCAGTCGGCTTCTACACTCGTGACGACGCGCGCGCTTGGAGCATGTGCTTCACAGTGTCGGCTGGCCGGCCACGCGATGCTCCTCGGCCAGGTCGATCAACGTGGCGGACATCGTGGCGAAGCGGAACAGTTCCCGGGCGGTGGGGGTGTCGATCGGCGGCTTGCCGGGGCCGCTTGAGACGGCCAGGACTCCGTGGGTGGCCTCGCCGGTCTCCAGGGGCAGCAAGAGGATGGGGCCGGTCGGCAGATCACTGAGGACCTGCCCCACGGCGATCTGTGTGGACAGGGCACGCCGGGCTCTGAAGGCTCGGCCGATGACCGAGCGGCCGCACCGGAAGGTCTGACCTCGGAGCCGGGCGCAGTCGGTCCCGACCGCGATATCGATCCGCAGCAGATCGGTCTGCGGGAGCGGCAGAACGATGAAGGCCAGCCGGGCGCCGGCCATGGAATGGGCACGGGCGGCGACCAGTGTCAGTGCGGCGGTCAGGTCGGTACCGTCCAGGACCGCCGTCATCACCTCGAAGGTGGCATCGAGCCGCCGGCGGCCCGTGGCGGTGCGAGTGCTGTTGGCCCTCTTCCAGGCGGCGGGGGTGATCTCGGCGTCCGTCATGTCGCCAGGTCCCGGCTCCGTGCGTTGGTTCGGTGAGGCCGTACTCCCGGTTCCCGGCCCGGGGCGCGGGGGCGTCCGTGTCCAGGTGGGCGGCAGGGGGTGGCGGTACACGTGTTCACACCTGCGACGCCGGCGTTCCTCAGCGGGCCGGGGCCGGGCAGAGCGGCGTTCGGACGTTCGCGCCGGGGCGGGAGAGCGACGAGCTTCTCTCGCATCGAGTCGAGCGTGCGGCCGGAAGAGCCTTCGCGAGTCTGCTGAGACGGATCCCGCAGGGCGCCGATGATGTGCATGCTGGATATCCAATCCGGAAGCTGTGGCCGGTGACGTCGTCCACCCGGGCGAGGACGGAACCGGGACGCCCGTCCTGGAACGGGCCGCCCCGGCGCGGCGGCTCTGTGGCACCCAGCGGTCGTCGCCGCCCGCTCAGGTCGCGGCGCCGGACTCAGCAGGCCCGGGCCATGGTGATGGCCGGTGATGTGGCGGAGCGTTGGACGGTGAGGCTGCGGGCCAGCCCGGTGCTGTGCAGCAACATGGTGGTCTGAGGGCGGGGACGAACCAGGCGAAGAGTGATGCCCAGACCGGTGGCGCGGCGTTGGGTCCCGATCAGCACGGCCAGTCCCGCGGCGTCGCAGAGCGGCACCTCGCCCAGGTCCAGCAACAGCAGCCGGGCACTGCGGTGCAGCACGCCCAGCAGATGCGCGCGCAGAGCCGGGGCCGAGTCCGCGTCAAGGTCACCGTGCAGCGCGACGATGGTGTGGCCAGGGCGCGGGTGGGCGGGCATGCTCACCTCGGCAGGAGGTGTGGCCGTCTTACGCCAAGCCGTCAGTGGTACCGGCAGCGGATGAATGGTCATCGCGAACTCCGATCGCATGTGGGGAGTCCGCGGCCGACTCCGTGACCGGCCTCGCCGCCGCGTGACCGGTGCGATGCCGGACGGTGCGGTGCGCCGCCTCCTCGGCGGCCACGGGCACGAGACGCCCGGTGCTCCCGTACGGACCGTGCAGGCCCATGAGTGGATCGCCTCAAACCGAGATCACGATGCCATCCCCTTCAGGGGTGAGCCCGGCTTGGCGTCGGCCTCAGAACGCGACCTCGGCGTTACCGGATGATGCCAACCTACTCCATCGACCACCAAATACCACTATGCCGCCCGTGCCGGCTCCCTTCGCCTGAACGCCGGCGGCAGACCGAGATCCGAACACCCGGTGCAGTCACTTCGGCTCCGGAGGACGCCCGCGGCTGCGCGGGCTTGGGCATCCGGTGAGCAGACGGCGGCGATCCAGCTCCCCGCTGAACGAGATCGAGGCGCTGCGGCGGCTGGCCCGGCTCGTGGTACCCGCGTTCAGGGACTGGGCCGAGGTCGATCTGCTGCGTCCGAGGGCGGCCTGGAGCCGGTCGTCGGAACGCATCGTGACCTTTCCGCCGACGTCGCCGCATGCCGCCGAGCACGAACGCCGGACGTCTACAGCGGTTCGCTGACCCAGCGCCAGGTGCCGTCTTCGTCGCGTGCGCTCACCAGGTGCGGATCGTTGGAGTCGGCGAGTTCGGCGATCGTCCGGACCAACCGGCGATGGAAGTCGGCGGGCGGATGGTCGCCCGCCGAGCCCTCCAGGAGGGTCACGCTGAGCTTGGCGTCGTCGCGGAGCTGCGCGGTCAGCCGGCCGGTCCTGTCCATGCGCAGCATCACGATCGCGTCGGCGCGGACCAGGTCGCAGCCGCCGCCGGCCGCGACCCACACCTCGGGCACCGTTCCCCTCATGCACATCATCTCCTCCGGCCCGGACGTCCCGCCGGGCTTGTCGACCGCCAAGGCCATGCTCCCCGCATGGAGCCGTGCCGAACTTCCGCTCCCCTGAGCCCGCACCGCAGGACCGCTCCAACGGCTGGGACCGCGCCGTCGAGAAGGACATCACCGAAGCCGGTGCGATCCGCTGCGGCCGGTGCCGGTGTGGCCGGCGGAAGACGGCTCCGTGCCGGTGAGCCACCCGAAGTGCGCGGCCATGGCGCGGGCGCAGTCGACGATCGCGGTGACGTGGTCGGACTCGTTGCCCGCGCGCCACAGGACCGACCACGGGTAGAAGGAGGCCGGCCCGGTGAGCGGACGCCAGAGGGTGCCGGGGAGCGCGCTGGTGCACGAGGACGGCACGCAGTACAGGCAGCGCCCTTGGGCGACCAGGGCGGCGGCGGCTCGGGTGCTTTCGACGGTCCCCTCGTACACCGTCGGGGTGAAGCCCGCCGACCGGCACAGCTCGATGGTGAACTGGTTGAACTCCGGAGCCCGGGCATCTTCGGCGAGCAGCAGCGGCTCCTCGGCCAGAGTGGCGACCGGCACCGCCTCCAGGTCGGCCAGCCGGTGCCCGCGCGGGAGCAGGATGCCCAGCGGGTCCAGGCGGAACAGCTGCGAGGCGATCTGGGGTGGGGCGAGCGCGGCACGGCCTATGCCGACGTCCAGCCGGCCGTCGGCCAGCAGTTGGTACTGCTCGGGCACCCCTGCCTCGATCTGGTGAATGACGAGGTCGGGATAGCGGGCCTGGACCTGGTGCAGGAGCTGGGGCATCGAGTCGTAGCCGGCGTCGATGATGCCCACCCTCAGAGCGGGTGAGGTACTGCCCGCGGTTCGCGCGACCCGTGCCGCCCTGTCCACGTGCGCCAGGATCTGCCGCGCCTCGACCAGGAAGGCCGCTCCGGCGGTGGTCAGCGCGACATGGTGGGTGCTGCGCTCCAGCAGGCGCACCCCCAGCTCGCGTTCCAGCCGCTGCACCTGCTGGCTCAACGCCGATTGCACGATGTGCTCCCGGGCGGCCGCCCGTCCGAAGTGCAGTTCGTCGGCAACGGTGACGAAGTAACGCAGCTGGCGGAGTTCCAAGCGGCACCCCCCGGGGGATGTCATCGCCCGTTCGGCCGAGCCGGTGCGGTTCGTTCGCGCAGACGGCCGGCCCACGGCCGCCGGGCTTCTTTCCCGAGTCGCGACGGCCCTCAGCCGAGCATACGTTGGCGTCCGCTCGGCAGGAAGGGCGGCTTTTCGCCGCTCTGGGTCATGCGCTTTGGTGATGAGTTCCGCGCACCTTACCTGTTTCCGCGGTGATGGCAGCGCGATTGGCTGGATGGCGATGAGCGGGAAAAGTCCATCCGAACGACGTATTGCCGGGCTCGGAACGGAAGGAGCATCGGTCATGCACATCGATCACGACGGCATTCGCCCACCCCTTACTCTCAACATCCCTGCGATCCGCCCGAACGGGTCGGCCCCTCGCTGCGAACATCTCGACGGAGTGGTGCCGGCGGTCCCGCGAGAGGGCGGCTGCCCGCTCTGCCAGAAGGCCGGCGGCACCTGGACGAAGCTGCGGGCATGCCTGCACTGCGGGTGGGTGGCGTGCTCGGACGACTCTCCCAGCCAGCACGGCCGAGCGCACTATCGGGAGACCGATCACCCGGTCGTGGGCGCCATGGAGCCTGGATCGTCATGGAGATGGTGCTACGTGCACCAGCGCGAGGTCTGAACGAGTTCACCGGCCACGGGAGCCGTGACCTTCACCCCGCCGCCGGCTCGTCCGGGCGGGCCTTGATGCTCCGGTGATGTTCCCCGGCCTCCTCGGTGCTGCGATCGAGGATCGCGGCGATCTGCTCGACGTTCATGCCTGAGGATTGCGCGGTGTCCAGCAGGCGGGCCTCGGCCCGGTCCAGCCCCAGGCGGATGGCGCTCAGCACCACCAGCGCCGCCGCGACGTCCATCAGCCCGAGAGGTTCGCCGGCGCCCCGCCGGGAGTGATCGGAGGCGGTGAGGACCGCGTCGACGGCATCACCGTCGGGCATCGGCCGCTCCCTGGCCTCCCAGAGGACCTCGTGCACGCCGGTGGCGTACCGGGAGGTCAGGTAGGCACGGGCGTACCGCACCTGCGCCGGTACCGGGGCGGGGAGGGCCCCGGCGGGCAGGAGACCGGTCCGCGGGCCGCCACGCGCCACCGCACGTGCAGCGGTGCCCCCTCGCGGGGCGTCACGGCCAGGTCCGGCCGAAGCGACCCGGCTCAGCGGGTCACAGGCTGCTCGATCAAGGTCTGCGCTGTTCACCATTGACTTCTCTCGACGCGGCAGGAAAGCGGAGGACGGCTTCGTCCCCGCACTGGTGGCCGAGCCGTAATGGCAGGACCATGGCTGTCCGAGGGGTATCACGAACGCCGCAGATCCTGTTGCGACCGGCCGCCGGCCCAGGACCGTCCGGCGCCGGCACCCGTGGGCTCTGGCCTCCAGACGGACCCGGGCGGCCGGCGCAGCCCCAGCAGTGACCGACCGATTACCAGCCAATACCGGCCGCTCGGCCAGGGATACAGGCGATCCGAGCACACGTCATCACGCAGACAGATCGGCGCGGTCTGGCGGGGTTCAGAAACGCGACTCCGCACAACCCGAGGCACACCACGAGCCGGTGGATCGGCGGATGTGCCGGGGCAAGGTAACGATCACGTGAAGCCATCCATCCGCATGGGGAAGTCGCGCGCCTAGCGTTCACGGACATGTCGTACAGGCAACGGTTGTTTGTGACCGAGGCGGCCTTGATTCCGGTGCTGGTCTTGGCGGTGGCCGTTTGCTGGGCCGGCTCGACCGGCTCGGCGGTGCGGAGGCCGGGCTGACCGGCATCCCGCGGGCCGACGTTCCGGCCAGGCCCGATGACCCGCCGGATCGGATCTTCCCCGGCGGTCCCGACTGGGGTGTCTCGCCGGCTGTCATCGCGGTCACGCTGCTGGCCGCCGGCCTGGCCGTCTTCTGGACGGGACGTACGCGATGAGCGACGCCTCCCAGAGCTACGGCTACGGTTTGCTCTTCGGCTGGCTCGTCGGGCTGGTGCTGCTGACCGCGTTCCTGCGCCTACGGGCCGCTGCCCGACCGCAGGCGTAGATTCGAACCCCGACCGTTGGTCTGGACGTGTCGACGCCCGAGGGGCGGACGATACAGATCGGCTCGCCGCGGTCGACCTCGAAGCCGAGACCGTCGAGGATCTCGCGTTCGCCGTGGCCGGGACCGGAGCAGCGGGCACCGGCGGTCATCCGAACCCGACAGCACTCCCGCGGAACCTGCTCGCACGCCTGGATCCGTACGGAGTGACCGCTCAGGGCGTCTGAGGAGTTCACCACCAGGTCGAGGTCCCGGCCTGCGCGCGGGCCCAGGCGGCGTTCTTCTCCGCATGGCCGACGGCCGCGCAGAATCGCTGCGGCGGCCGGGGCGCGGCGTGGAGGGCCGCGCCCCTTGGGCGCTCTCAGAATCCGGTGGGGACCTTGTCCAGGAAGCCGTAGACGTTGGCGATGCGCCGGTCCGGAGTCAGGACCGCGACGTCGAATCCGACGACCATGGCCTCACCGCCTTCGGGGCCCAGCTCCCAGGTGAAGCGGGCGATGTCGTGATGGGCGTCCACCTGGCCGGCCAGCTTGAAGGCCAGGCCCGGGAACTGGCCTTGGACGGCGGCGATCGTGGCGTCGATGGCGTCGTGGCCCTCGGCGACGGCGATCGGGTCGGTGTAGGTGCCGTCCTGGGCCCAGATCTTCTCGATCGCGGCGCGGCGCGCGGCCGGGTCGGTCTCGTTCCAGATGGCGAGATAGTCGGTGACCAGTTCGGTGACGTCGTTCATGATGCCCTCCGTGATTGCCTCGGTACGCACAGAACGCTAGACGGCCCCCGTGATCGGCGAATCGGTCGTCCATAGGTAATCGTTTTGGTCATGACCGGCAGGCATCGGTAGCGTCTTGACCATGCTGTACGGGCGCGACGCGGAGATATCCGCCGTTGATGGGCTCCTCCGCCGGGTCCGTACGGGCGGCAGCGGGGCGCTGGTACTGCGCGGCGAGCCCGGGATCGGCAAGACGGCCCTGCTGGACTTGGCCGCCGCTCGGGGGGAGGGGCTGCGCGTCATCCGGCGGGCGGGCGCCGGCTCCGAGCGCAATCTGGCGTTCGCGGGTCTGCACCTGCTGCTGAGCCCGCTGCTGGACCGGCTGGACGCACTGCCTCAACCGCAGCGGCATGCCCTGTCGGGAGCGCTGGGCCTGGCACCGGCGACGGGAGCCGACCGGCTTCTGGTCGGGTTGGCGGTGCTGTCGCTGCTGGGCGAGGCGGCCGAGGAGCGCCCGGTGCTGTGCCTGGTGGACGACGCGCACTGGCTGGACCGTCCGTCCATGGAGGCACTGGCGTTCGCGGCGCGGCGGCTGGACGCCGACGCGGTGGGCCTCCTCGTCGCCACCCGTGGCGACGAGGAGTTCCCGGGCCTGCCGGAACTGCGGCTGCGCGGTCTGAGCGTGCCTGCCGCGGCGGCGCTGCTGGAGGAGACCGCGCGGTCGGGGCTGACGCCCGCGCGGCGGTACCGGGTGCTCACTGAGGCGCGCGGGAACCCGCTCGCGCTGATCGAGCTGCCCGCCGCGCTGCACGACCCTGGCGGCACGGCGTCCACCGCTCTCCCGCTCACCGCCCGCCTCCAGGCCGCGTTCGCCGGGCAGGTCGACCACCTGCCCGAGCGTTCCCGGCTGCTGCTGCTGGTCGCGGCCGTCGCAGACGGGCTGGGTGAAGTGCTGGCGGCGGGCGCCCGGCTCGGCGTGGGCACGGCCGATCTGCCGCCCGCCGAGGAGGCCGGGCTGATCACCGCGGACGAGCGGGCCGTACGGTTCCGCCATCCGCTGATCCGGGAGGCGGTCTACCAGCGCGCGCCGGTCGGCCTACGGCTGGCGGTGCACGGCGCGTTGGCCGAGGTGCTGTCCGGCGACCGGGACGCCGATCGCCGGGCCTGGCACCGGGCCGCCGCCACCGCCGGCGCGGACGAGCGCATCGCCGCCGAACTGGAACGCACCGCGCGGCGGGCCGCCGCGCGCTTGGGCAGTGCCGCGGCCGCGGCCGCCTACCGGCGCGCGGCCGAGCTGAGCGAAGGCTCCGCCGAACGGGCCGGCCGGCTGGCTCTGGCCGCCGAGGCGGCCACCGAGGCCGGCGATCTGGACGGGGCCGATCGGCTCGCCGACGAAGCCGGAGGCGACGCCGCCGATCCCGCCCTCGCGGCGCGGCTCGCCCAGGTCCGGGCGACCACTGCGTTCTCTCGCGGAGAGTACGGAGCCGCGCACCGCCTGGTCATCTCGGCCGCCGACCTGTCCCCTGAACGGGCGCCTCGGGCCCTGGTCCAGGCGGTGCAGACCGCCTGGTATCTGGGGCACGATGCCCTCCTGGAGGTCTGGGACCGGCTGCGGGCCGCCGCGCCGCGGGCCGACCCGCAACTGCGTCCCGTCGCCGAACTGTTCCTTGGCGTGCTGACCCGGCTGCTCGACCCTGACCCCGGGGACGCGGTGCCGCTGGCCGACCTGACCCCTGTGCCCGGAGCCCCGCTCCGGGACTACGCGCTGGCTTGCGGCGCGCCCCTGCTGATCGGCGCGGACGCCCACGTCCTGCAGCAGGCGACCCGGATGCAGGCCCTCTGCCGCGCCCACGGCGGCATCGGGGTCCTGCCGATGCTGCAGTTCTTCCAGGCCCAGGCCGAACTGTTCCAGCACGGCCGCCACCAGGACGCGACGGCGACCGCCGAGGACGCGCTGCGTACCGCCGAGGACACCCGGCAGGCGCAGTGGGCCGTGCTCCTGCGGGGACTGCTCGCCTACACGGCCGCGGTGGAGGGCGACGAGCACCGCTGTCTGCGGCTGAGCGCCGAGGCCGCGCGCGGCGGTGCGGTCCCGATGCCCGGCGCGCACTGGCTCGACTGGGCCCAGGCGGTGCTCGATCTCGGCCAGGGCCGGGTGGAGGCGGCCCTGGTGAGGCTCGACGCCCTCACCCGCGGACCGGGCTGGTACCACGTCTCGGCGATGCGCTGTGTCCCCGACCTGGTCGAGGCCGCGGTACGGCACGGCGAACCCGACCGGGCCCGGCCCTCGTTCGCCCGCTACGAGCGCTGGGCCCGCGCCTCCGGCCAGCCCCTGCACCAGGCCACCACCGAACGCTGCCGGGCCCTGCTGGCGACCGGCCAGGAGGCCGAACGCCACTACCTGGCCGCGCTCGACATCACCCAGCCGTACGCCCACGCCCGCACCGAACTGCTGTACGGCGAATGGCTGCGCCGCTCACGCCGCAAGAGCACCGCCGCCGTCCACCTGACCAGCGCGCTGGAGACTCTGGACCGCTTGGGCGCGCGTCCCTGGAGCGACCGGGCACGCATCGAGCTGCAGGCCACCGGCACCAGGCTTCCCCGACGGACCCGGCCGGGCGCCCACGACGACCTCACCTCGCAGGAGCGCCACATCGTCCGCCTCGCCGCGCAGGGCCTGTCCAACAAGGACATCGCCGCCCAGTTGATCCTCAGCCCGCGGACCGTCGGCCACCACCTCTACAAGGCCTACCCCAAGCTCGGCGTCGCCTCCCGCGCCGAACTCGCCGGCCTCGACCTCTGAACGGTCACCGGAGCCCGGGCGGCGAAGTACCGGTCATCGATGAGTCCTCGGTCACCGCGTGCTCTTCCCGGGGCGTACAGGAAGTTCGACCGAATCGCCCCGGGACGACGGCCACCCGGGTAACTTGTTGCCGAGCAAGGACCATGAGTCAGCGCCGATGGTGGTCGGTGGGTGCGCTGGCGTGTTCGCCGTGCCGCGAACGCGCCGCACCCTAGATCGTTGATGGGTTATTGCTGAACCGGCCGCGAGCATGGTGAAGGGCGCCCAGGATCGGTGTGTGAAGACAGATCTAGACGCCCTTCTGATCGCACTCTACGTGCACCTGGACGACGATGT
>NZ_JBGNUR010000033.1:0-40199 GCF_041951345.1 Actinomadura sp. 21ATH
GCTACGGCCACCTGTATCCGTCATCCGCGACAGGGTCGCCAACGTCGGTTCTTTGACGTTACGCTGCGGTTACTCCATTCGGCAACCGGCGCGCGAGCAAGCTTGCGGCTAGGACGCCGGATACGGTTCCGTCTATGTGAGGTCCACACGATGGCCACACCCCCCAACGCGGCCGACGACATCGAGCAGCTCCTCGTCTCCTACCTGCGCCACGTCCGCGCGGGCAACCTGTCCGAGCACACCGCCCGCACCTACGGCCAGTCGGTGAACGCGCTCATCCGCTACCTGCGCTCGCTGGACGAGGTGCCGGCCAGTGTCGAGGACATCGACCGGCCGCTGATCCAGGACTGGGTGCAGCACATGTTCGCCGCCGCACCGAACTCCTCCACTCCCCTGACGCGCTTTGTGCAGGTGCGCACCTTCTTCCTCTGGCTGGTCGAGGAGGGCGAGCTGGAGGTGTCGCCGACCAAGGGGATGCGCGACCCGAAGATCACCGCCAAGCCGGTCCCCCGGGTGGCCGAGGACGCCCTGCGCGCTCTGCTGAAGACGTGCGGGAACGACTTCGAGGGGCGCCGGGACGAGGCGCTGATGCGCGCCTACGCCGACGGCGGCGTGCGTCTGAACGAGTGCCTGGCCCTCGACCTGGACGACGTCGACATGGAGCAGCAGGTGTTCTGGGTCCGCGGCAAGGGCGACAAGGTTCGTGCCGTCCCGTTCGGGATGAAGACCGCCCGGGCCGTCGACCGGTACCTGCGGGCCCGCCGCAAGCACCCCGCAGCGGCCACCTCGTCGCGGCTGTGGCTGGGCGGGAAGGGTCCTCTGCGGGAGAGCGGGGTGCGGCACATGCTGCATCGCCGCTGCGACGCCGCGGGGATCGAGCGAGTCCGTCCGCACCAGCTCCGCCACACCGCGGCGCACGAGCTGCGCCGGGCGGGGATGAACGATCAGGACATGAAGAGGATTTTCGGGTGGCGGTCCAGCAAGATGCTGGAGCGCTACACCGAGTCGGCGGCCGACGAGCTGGCGCTGGAGGCGCACCGGCGGCTGTCGTTCGGGGACCGGCTGTAGGGGCGCGGCGGCCGCCGGCGGGAGAGCGGGTGCTCGTCGGCGGCCCGCCCGGTCAGTTGCGCTGCTCGAGACGGGAGACGCGGGCGTCGGTGGCCTCACGGAAGGTCCGGATGATGGTCCGGTCACCGACCTCCAGGTCGTCGGTGCGGCCGAGGACGCGGATCAGGTAGTCGCGCAGACTGTCGTACAGGGCGTGCTCGTTGCGGCTGCGGACGATGGTGCCGTGGGCGTTGATGGCGGCGTTGGTCGAGATCCCGGCGAACAGTCCGAGGGCGCACCCGCACATGATCCAGCGAAGATCGTGGGCGTTCCATCCGGTCGTGATGAGGATGGCAGCGAGGATGGGCAGGACGGCGGCGAGGATGAGTGCGCCGCCGCGGACGACGCGGTGGATCGTGAGGCCGTCGGGCGTCGGGGGCTGGTTGTGGTCGGTGGCGTGGCGGGCGTCCTCGTGGCACATGTACTCGAGACCCTCCTCAGGTTCGGGAGTGGGTATCTCGTCGCCGAGTCTGCTTGGGAGCACGCGGAGTGGACCGGTCCCGATACCCGATGCTGTTGTGATGACCCGAGATGCGCGAACATTTCGGAACGTCGAGTATGTGACACACGGCAATCAAAAGGGAACCCTCAGCGAGTTTCGGTTTCTTGCTGCCACCTGCGGTTTCATCTCGCGGTAGATCATCAGCGCAGGTCAGAGCGGTATTCCGGATGTCCGAATGGTGAACGCCTCTGTCCATCTGGCGCCCGCCCGGCCGGTTTCGGTCTCCCCTAACGAGTGGATTGCTCATCGCAGCAAGCCGCTGACGTGGGAAACCTTCAACCTGCGTCGGCCTCGCCGCGCTCTTCCTCGTACGCGCGAGCCATCCGGGCAGTGAGGCGGATGGCCGACTCGTCGCCCGCCTCCATCCATCGCTCGACATGACGGCGCAGATCCAGCAACTCGCGCTTGGTCTCCTCGCTGAGTCCGGAGCGGAGCACGTCCTCCTCGGTCGGCCACTCCTCCTTCTCTGCAGCCTCCCTGCGAGCAACATCGAGCGGCGCCTCCCCCTGGGCCGCCAGGGTCTCGAGTTCGCGGGCGGCGTCCGGCCGGCCGACGATCTCAAGCTGCTCTGCGGTGACGTTGAGGACCCGCGCGACCTTGGCGATGGCCTCCGGCGTGCCCTCGAACGGGGTGTCCTGCCCGCCGAACCGGGCGACGCCGTGGATGATCCGCCGGTACGTCGTCGAGCTCGTCTCGGCCGCCTGTGCCAGGGCGTTCTGCGAGAGCTTGGGGCGCACTGCCTGTCTGGCCTCTTCCAAGAGGGAGCCCAAGGGCGTCAAGTCCTTGTCCATAGGCGAATCATGTTCGCACACGTTCGCAACGTCTAGCGAAGTAACCCCCGTACCGCCTTGCCGGACAGCAAGGTGACACAAACATATGTGCGAACGTTCGCGCCAGTACCCCAGATTGGGACAGCCCAAGGCTTGTACGTTCGCGCCAGTTCGCGTACTGTTGCGCCATGCCCAACCCCGAGAGAGCCCCCACGAGGCTCCACCACGAACCGGAAGCGGTGACGTGGGCGCGGGAGAAGGCCGGTCTTTCTCAGGCGCAGCTCGCCAGGGAGTGCGGCTTCACGCGTTCGCTCATCTGTGAGATCGAGGCCGGCACCCGCAACGCCACCCCCGCGACGCTCATGAAGATCGCCGAGGCGCTGAACTGCCCGGTCGTCTTCCTGGAGCGCAAGCGGCAGGCCGCCTCATGAACCCGCCGGCGCGGCGCAAGGACGCCGAACGCAAGGCCATCCGCGACGCCTGGAAGACCGACGGCGCCAAGGGCGCCAAGGAGTCCGAGAAGCGCGGCGACAAGGCCAAGGACGACAAGAAGGGCGGGAAGAAGTGAGCGAGATCGTTTCTCTGGTTCGACCCGTCGAAGTCGGCGCGAAGGTTGTGGCGGTCCCGTTCCTTGAGGGAAGCATCCCGTGCGTCGAGGTCGATGGCGAGCCGATGGTGATCCTCCGGCCGATCGCTGAGCTGCTGGGCCTGGCCTGGTCACCGCAGCGCGCGAAGCTTTCCGCTGACCAGACCGCCTGCGTGACGTTCATCGTCACGCAGCTCCCTGGCGACGACCAGGCCCGCAAGGTGATGGCCGTCAGCCTGGAGACCTTCACCGTCTGGCTCGCCCGGCTCCAGCCGTCCCGTGTCGCACCCGAGGCGCGCGACACGGTGATCGCCTACCAACGCGAGGCGGCCCGCGCCCTGCGCGAGCACTTCTTCGGTGCGCGCACCGAGCCCGTTCGCAAGCCCGCCTCCGGCATCGCCCTGCTGGAGGAGATGGTCGCCGAGTTGCGCGCCCAGCACGAGCGGACCGCCGTGCTGGAGGCCAAGGTCGAGGCGATCGAGGGCGACTACCGATCCTTCACCGCGCTCGCCTTCGCCAAGCTCCACGACTACCCGACCAACCGCCCCTACCTGGCCAAGGTCGGGCGCCGCGCCACGCAGATCATGCGGGACCGCGGCGAGACGCCGCACAAGCGGCAGGACGCCACCTTCGGCCAGATCAACGTGTACCCCAGCGACGTGCTGGAGCTGGCCTTCGAGGAGGTCGAGCAGTGATGGCGGCCCCCAAGAACATGACGCCGGCCGAGCGCGCTCTGCGCGCCCGGATCGCCTCGCACTCCTCGTGGGCCCAGACCAAGGACCGGTCGGCCCGCACCGCCAACGGCACCGCGGCGTCCCCGGCGGCCCTGTCCTACTGGGAGAAGCGCGTCGACCCCGACGGCGAGATGGACGAGCGCACCCGCGCGCTCGCCGCCGAGAACGCCCGGTCCGCGCACTACCAGCGCATGGCCTACCGCGCCGCGCAGGCCCGCAAGGCCAAGAAGTCCGCCTAGCAAGCGGCCCCCGCCGTGCGCGCGGCGAGGGCCCGACGAGGAGCACCTCGTCGCCACCCAGATTAGAGGAGCACATCGTGTCCAACCTCATCCATCTCCTGGACGCCCGGGCGCTGCCGCGCCTGTCGGGCATGCAGGGGGTCCAGATCCGCCCGCTGATCGGCTCCGGTGCGCTGGTGCCGATCGAGGTGGGCCGCACCACCTACTACCGCTGGTCGGACGTGCTGGCCGTGATGCCGAAGCAGGCGCGCGCGCGGTACGGGCCGCTGGCCGTGGCGCCGGTCGCGTCCGGGGAGCACCGGTCGGGGCTGGCCGGGTACACGGTGTCGTGTGAGCGGGCGACGCGGCTGACGGCGCTGAGCCTGCACGTCGAGCACGGCGCGCTGGTCGCGGTCGAGCGGGTCGACGGGCGCAGGCGCGTCGCGGCGAGGATCCCCGACGGCTGGCGCCGGTCGCCGGAGGCGTGGGCGGAACGGCACGCGGCCCGGGTCGGCGCGCGGTACGTGGACGCCCGGCACCGCGACCCCGCCTACCCTGCGCCCGGCAGCACGATCCCCGACCAGCCCGGCTACGTCGTGGGCACCTGCGAGCACCGGGTCGCCAAGAGTGAGTGGCGTGCCGGGTTCCGCACCTGCGAGCGCTGCCTCGCCGAGCCGGTCGCCGAGGTGGCCCGGTGAGCTACCTCAACGCGCAGACCCTCCTGGACCTGGCCGTCCTGCTGGCGACCCTGCTGGGCGTCACGGTCGGCACGGCGGCCTGCCCGTTCTCGCTGATCTCGGCGGCCGGCTGGCTGCTGGCGGCGGCGGGCTTCGGCGGGGCGATGGCCCTGTCGCTGGCGGGCCGTGACGCGACGGCGGCGGCGATGCTGCTGGCGGGCGCGGTGACGTCCGGCGTGCTGGTGGCGTCGGGTCTGCTGCGCGGCGCGCGGTCGGGCGGTGCGCGATGAGCGCCCCGCTGAGCGACGACGCCCGCACCCTGGCCACCGCGATCCGTGAGGTGCTGCGGGTGCCGCGCCCGCTCAACGGCGCCGACCAACGTGAGTTTCTCCAGCTCCAGCGCACCCGCGTCGTGTGTGTCGACTCCATCCTCCGCCACCTGCTGGCGGAGGAGGACCTCGACGTCGAGGCGGCCGCGCGGCTGATCCGCGAGGTGGCCGACAGCGAGCCCGTCACCTACCGCACCGACGAGCCCGGCACGACCTGCGAGACCGGCGAGATCTGCGGCATCCCGCACGGCGTCGGCCGCCGCCACCCCATCGACGCCGCGCCGTCCACGAACCACCCCGCCCTGCGCGACCAGGGCCCGCGTTCCGCGAGCCGAAGGAGGACCGGACAGTGACCGCCCCCGCCGAGCCGACGACCGCCCACTGGGTCTGGCTGGTCGACGCCGTCCTGAACGAGGGCCTGCTGTCCCCCGGCGAGGGCGTGACCTGGCTCGCCGACCTCCTGCGCACCACCCCCATCCGCGCCGCCCGGCTGCTGGTCGAGCGCGCCTGGGACGCCGAGCGCCACGCCCAGACCATCCACATCGACGACGACGGGGAGACGCCGTGATCCGCCTGTTCGCCCGGCTGCGGTCCGGGTTCTGCACGATCTGCCAGCGCAAGCGGTGCAAGTGCGGGTGGGGGCAACCATGACCTTCACCTTCACGCCGGCGACCAAGGAGGAGTCCAAGGCGCGCATCGCGCTGACCGGCCCATCCGGGGCCGGCAAGACCTACACCGCGCTCATCCTCGCCGCCGCGCTCGGCGAGAACGTGGCCGTCATCGACACCGAGCGCGGCTCGGCGTCCAAGTACGCCGACGAGTTCACCTTCTCCAAGCTGAACATGCAGGCGTTCGAGCCGACCGCTCTGGTCGAGGCGCTGGGTGCGGCGGCCGGCGCCGGGTTCGACGCGGTCATCGTGGACTCGCTGACGCACTTCTGGTCCGGCACCGGCGGAATGCTCGAGCAGGTCGACCAGGCGGCCCGGCGCGGCTACGGCGGCAACTCCTTCGGCGGGTGGAAGGAGGCCCGCCCGATGGAACGCAAGATGATCGACGCGCTCGTGTCGTACCCCGGGCACGTGATCGTGACGATGCGGTCCAAGACCGACTACGTCATCGAGGAGGACCAGCGCGGGCGCAAGGTGCCGCGCAAGGTCGGCCTCAAGCCGGAGCAGCGCGAGGGCATCGAGTACGAGTTCGACATCATCGGCGACCTCGACCACGAGAACACGCTGGTCGTGACCAAGTCCCGCGCCCGCACGATCGCCGGCCGGGTGGTGTCCAAGCCCGGCCCTGACTTCGCCGCCGACATCGCCGCGTGGCTGGGCGACGGCAAGCCCGCCCTCGACGCGCTGGCCTACCGCGACCTCGCGGTCGACAAGAACGCCACCAAGCAGGTGCTGCGCGAGCTGCACCGCGAGGTCGTGCAGCGCGGCCTGAAGAACGCCGCCATCACCGACGACACGGGCGAGACCACCACGCTCGGCGAGCTGATCGCCCGGCGCGGCAAGGAGGCGCCCGACGAGACGCAGGAGGCGTCCGAGTGAGCGAGTTGAAGGAGCTGGCGCTGCGCGTGGCCGTGCTCAAGGCGCTGTCCGACCAGGTCACCAAGGCCGGTTCGCAGGCCCGCGCCGAGCTGCTCCGGCAGATGCACGAGGCCGGCGCGGAGAAGGTCGCGGCCGAGCTGCCGGGCGGCCGGAAGGTCGCGTCGGTGTCGCTGGCCGGCGGGCACAAGGTGTCGGCGGTCGTGGTGGACGAGGCCGAGTTGCTGGCGTGGGTGCGCGAGCAGCGGCCCGAGGAGCTGGAGGAGCGGATCCGCCCGGCCTACCGCAGGGCGCTGCTGGAGGAGTTGGCGCGCAACGGCGAGGAGGTGCCGGGCGTCGAGCTGACCCTGTCGACGTCGTACGTGTCCAACCGCTTCGCGACGGGCGGGCAGCACGCGATCGCGCAGGCGTGGTCGTCGGGCGCGCTGGCGCTGCCGGAGGTGCTGGCGTTGCCGACCGCTGAGCAGGCCGCCGCCGAGCACGCCCCCGAGAGCGAGGCGTGATGGCCGAGCCTTGCTGGATCGTGCGTCGCGGCGAGAGTGACGAGTACGCGAACGAGCGCCACTACCTCGCGGAGCAGGAGGCGCGCGACGAGGCGAAGCACCTGACCGACAACGGCGAGCCCGCGACCGCCGAGCAGCTCACCGCCCCGTGCATCACCTTGACCTGTCAGGGCTGCGGCTACCAGATCGACGAGGACGACGAAGGGATCATCCACTTCAAATCGATCAAGCAGGCTCACGAGTACGTCCTGGGGATCGGCGAGGAGGGCGTTGTCTTCGCGGGCGACCTGCTAATCCGCTGCTGCAACGACTGCCCTGAGTCCACGTCATGACCACCGTCCGTGCGCTGCTGAGGGCGCTGCTGCCGGGCCCGCGCCTGCCGTGGCGGTGCACCGGCTGCGGTCGCCGCACGCGGCGCCTGACGCCCGCGCAGCACGCGTCCGCCGGGTCGGGGCTGCTGCCCGCGTGCCGCTGCGGCGGGACCCTGCTCACCACCAGCCAGCACAACAGAGAGGACGTCTGACATGGGAACGTCCACGAACGCCCTGCTCGTCTACGGCTACAACCTCGGCGGCGGCGAGATTGAGTGGCTCGTCCAGGAAGCCGACGAGTACGGCGGGCTCGACACCGACTGGTGGGGCGAGGACGACGAGCGCGACTTCGGCACCGCCGCGACGCGCCGCCTGCTCGACGCCAGCGGCTTCACCGAGACCTACGAAGATGGCAGGGAGGGCTACTTCAGCCGCGAGCGCGAGGCCGAAGAGGCGCTGGGCGTCGAGATCGAGAGCTACTGCTCCGGCGATTATCCGATCTTCGCTCTGGCTGCGCACGTCATCACCGTCCACCGTGGCGACCTGGAGGTGCTGGACCTCGCCGCACTCCAGCGGATGCCCGCCGAGAACGGCTGGGACGACAAGCTCACGGCCGCGCTGAGCGCCCTCGGCCTCACACCCAAGCAGACCCAGCCCGCGTGGCTGCTCTGCTCCTTCTGGGGTTGACGTGACCGCCCGCCCGCCGACGGCCGCCGAGGAGACCGCGCTCGCCACGCTCCTCACCCTCGCTGCCGCCCAGTGCGAGCCCGGCCCCGGCGGGCTGGCCCGCATCCGGCACCTCATCGACAAGCAGAACGGCGCCCCGGGCTGGACCCCCGGGACGCCGCCACAACAGGCCGTACACCTGGAAGGAGCCACGGCCATGCACCTACTTACCACGGAAGGCACCCCGCGCGGCAAGCAGATGGCGGCGGCGTTCGCGCTGTTCCACCTGCTGGAGGCGCACGTCCCCGACGCCGACTGGACCATCGACGAAGGCGGCCACCTGTGCGGCCACGTCACCCGCCGGCAGGACCGGGAGGCCCGCGCCGCGATGCGCCTGTTCGCCACGTTCTTCGGCGGGCGCCTGACCGCCTCCCAGGGCCGCGACGACCGCAGCGAGTGGATCCACCTGGAGGTGTACCGCACCGGCGCGGGCGAGCCCGTCACCTACCGGGGCGTGCCGGTGACCGTGTGGACCCACGTCGACATCCGGCCCATCGCGGCGGGGGTGAAGGCATGACCCCGATCGAGGAGCTGCGCGCCGCCGCCAAGGCACTACGCGAGACCGCCGCTGTAGCCACGCCGGGCGCCCGCGAGGTCGCCCACCTCGCAGGCATCGGCCAATGCGTGCGGAGCATCCCGGACCTGCGCTTCTGCGTCACGGTGGAGCGCGGCGAGGAGGGCGACGCCGAGTGGATCGCGCTGGCGCCCCCGGTCATCGCCGAGCCGATCGCCGACTGGCTGGACGGCGTCGCCGACGTGATCGACGGCCACGACCCGGACGAGGGCTGCGAGTGCGTGCACTCCGACTCGTTCCACCAGGCGCTCACCGTGGCCATGGCCATCAACGGCGGTGCGTCGTGACCCGCCAGCTCAAGCCGTGCGGCACCGTCGCCGCCTACCAGCGGCACATCAACCGCCGCGAGACGCCCTGCGACCCGTGCCGGGCCGCCCGCGCCGACTACGTCCGGGGTGGACGTCCGGCCCGCCTCCTCCAGCCGTGCGGCACCCGCGCGGCCTACGTCAGGCACCTGCGCCACGGCGAGCAGCCCTGCGACGACTGCCTCGACGCCAACGCCGCCCGCGTCGTCGGCGACGAGAGCTTCAGGGTCTACCAGCGGTGTCGGCAGCGCGCCCAGCGCGAGCTGGCGCGGCGGTACCCGGAGGCGTTCGCCCACCTGTACGCCCTTCAGTGCCGCCAGGAACTCCCCCGAACCGACAGCGCGGCCAAGGCTCGCGCCCGGGGACGCGCCCTCAGCGACATCACCCACCGCTACCCCGAAGCATTCGCGACCCTCCTCGCCGAGGAGCTGGCCAAGGAGACCACCGATGAGTGAGCACTACATCCCCACCCGCGTCCGCCTCGCCTGGTCACAGGCCGCCGCCGACGAGGCCAGCGCCGCCGACCAGGACCGCCGCGCCGCCTCCCTGGAGGCCGAGATCTCCGGGCTGCAGCAGCAGATGACCGCCCTGAAGGACAAGCTCGCCGTCGCCCGCAACCAGTACGCCCTGGCCGGTCGCGAGCAGCAGCGCTACCGCGAGGACGCCGAGGCCGGACGCGAGATGGCCATGGCCTACTGCACCGCCCGCGACATCCCGGTCGCCGCCCTCGACGCCGCGCCCGCCCCCGGCGACACCGGACCCCAGCCCGCCGTCCCGGACGAGGCGACCTGCCAGAAGTGCAACGGGGAGGTCGCCCGCTGGGTCGGCGGCGGCTGGCGACACGTGGACGGCCCCCGCGACCACGCGGCCGAGCCCGCCGGTGACCCGCTGGAGCGCAGCGGCGCCTACCCCGTACAGCCCGCGCCCTCCGCCGACACCGGGTCGTGGACCGTCCCCGACGACGCCTACCCCGACCCCACCCAGACCATCACCGACCCGCCCACCCGGAGCGTGCCCTTTCGCCCGGACGAGAGCCCGGGCCAGGGCGTGGTGGACGGGCCGCCGCACCAGGCCACGCCCGACCCCGTCCGCGCCCTGACCGACCTCGACACCCGCGACGGAGGCACCGATGAGCGCTGAACCGATGAGCAACGAGCGCCTCGCCGAACTGACGGACGCCGATCGCCTCCACGCCGTCATCGAGGCCGCACTGATCGCCTACTGGTGCCTGGAGAAGGGCAAGGGCGAGCCCGACCAGCTCGACCTCGCCGCCGCCGTATCTCACGCGTTCGTCCTCGTCGACGCCCTCCGGCACGCGGGACTCCCGATCGAGTGCGAGGAGGGCCCCGACCCGCACGGCGTGCGAGAAGCGGTGACCGGAGCCCTGCAGACCCTTCGTGACAAGGAGACGACCCCGTGACCCGCATCCTCGCCGCCGTCCGCCGCCTCCTGCGCCGCCGCACCACCACCCGCACCGTCCGCTGGGACAGCCCCGAACTGCGCGGCACGGCCGGGCGGGCGCCGCGGCGGATCGAACGGGAGTGGCTGTGACCGGTACCGACTCGCTCGTCCCGTCCCCTCACTCTCAGGGGGACGGGGCGGGCGCCCGCCCGCGGCTGCTGGAGCTGTACTCCGGCGCCAGCGGCGCCGGCATGGGCTACCACCTCGCCGGCTGGGACGTCACCTGCGTCGACATCCGCCCCCAGCCCCGCTGCCCGTTCCCCTTCGTCCAGGCCGACGCGCTGGAAGTGCTGGCCGCGCCCGCCTTCCTCGCCGGGTTCGATGCCGCGCACGTCTCGCCGCCCTGCCAGTTCGGCACCGCGGGCGCCGCCCGCTGGGGCACCAGCGACCAGCACCCCAACCTCATCCCGCCCACCCGGGACCTGCTCCAGGCGTCCGGGCTGCCGTATGTCATCGAGAACGTCGAACCCGTCCGCCCGCACCTGCGCGGCCCCATCCTGCTGTGCGGCCAGATGTTCGACCTGGGCGTGTTCCGGCACCGGCTGTTCGAGATGCCCTGGTGGAACGACCTGGTCCCGCCGCACGCCCCACACCTGGGCCGCATCGGCGACGGCCGGTACGTCACCGTCACCGGCCACCCCGGCGGCAGCAGCCGCCGCGACGGCATCCGCCACGGCGACAAGGCCGCCTGGCAGCGCGCCATGGGCATCGACTGGATGACCGCAGCCGAACTCGCCCAGGCCGTCCCGCCCGCCTACACCCGCTTCATCGGCGAGGCCCTCATGGCCCATCTGCGCGAGGAGGTCGCCGCGTGACCGCCGCCGCCCGCCCGCACGGGTACGCCCGCTACCGCCTCGACGGCTGCCGCTGCTACACCTGCGCCGCCGCCGTCCACGCCTACGACCAGCACCGCGCCCGCGCCATCGCCTACGGCACCTGGCATCCGTTCGTCGACGCCGAACCCGCCCGCGCCCACGTCCGCGCGCTGCTGGCCGCCGGCCTGGGTACTCGCTCCATCGCCGCCGCCGCGGGCGTCCCCCGGCAGAGCATCCAGTACCTGCTGCGCGGCCGCCCCCGTGGCGGCGGGCCCGCCCAGCCGCCGCCGGAGCGGATCCGACCGGCCACCGCCGCCGCGATCCTGTCGGTCGACCTGACCCTCGACCGGCTCCCGCCGGCCACCCGCATCGACGCCACCGGCACCCGCCGCCGCGTCCACGCCCTCGCCGTCGCGGGCTGGCCGCACGCGCAGGTCGCCGCGCACATCGGCACCGCCCGCGGGAACCTCACCGCCGCGATCAAGCAGCCGCGCGTCACCGTCGCCACCGCCCTGAAGGTCCGCGCCGCCTGCCGCGCCCTGTGGGGCCTGGACCCGGCCTCTCACGGCGTCGCCCCGCACCGGGTCGAGGCCACCCGCCGCCGCGCCCAGCAGGCGGGCTGGGCTCCGCTGGCGGCCTGGGACGACATCGACGACCCGGCCGAGCGGCCCCAGGGCATCCGCGAGGAGGCCGCCGCATGATCCACGCCACCACCCTCGGCCACCTGCCCGCCCTCCGCGCCACCTCCTGGGCGTGCACGTGCGGCGCCGCCGAGATCCGCCACTACGCGGCGTCCACCGACCCCGGTGACGCGCTCGATCTGGCCGGCCGCCTGGCCGCCACCCACCGCCGCACCGCCGCCCTCAAGGAGTCCCCATGCAGCCCCGAGTGATCGGCATCGACCTGAGCCTGTCGGCCACCGGCATCGCCCGCGTGGACGGCAGTCTCGACACCATCACCACCGGCCCCGGCGACCACCTGGCCGACCAACGCGACCGGCTCCGCTACATCGCCGACGAGGTCGTCAACCGCACCAAGGCCGGGCTCTTCGAGGGTCCGCACCTCGCCGTGATCGAGGGCCCGTCGTACGGCTCGGCGGGCGCGGTCACCTGGGATCGGGCCGGGCTGTGGTGGCTGGTGGTCGACCGCCTGTTCTACGAGTGCCTGCCCGTCGCCGTCGTCCCGCCCAAGACGCTGAAGAAGTACGCCACCGGTCGTGGTGACGCCACCAAGGCCGACATGCGCATGGCCCTCTACCAGCGCGAGGACCGCGACGTCCGCGACGACAACATGGTCGACGCCCGCTGGCTCGCCCTCATGGGACTCGACGCCCTCGGCCACCCGCTCATCGACATGCCAAAGGTCAACCGTGAGGCCCTGGCCAAGGTCGCATGGCCGGAGGTGAAGTGATGCCGCGCCGTATCCAGCGCCGTCGCACCAAGGGCTGGCGCATGCCCGGCAACGCCGTCTACGTCGGGCGCCCGTCCCACTTCGGGAACCCGTTCGTCGTCGGCCAGACCACTCCGGGCTGCCCTGCACGGACGGGACCTCGTGTGCTGGTGCGCGGAGCCAGAGCCGTGCCACGCCGACGTCCTCCTGGAGATCGCCAACCGTCCGGAGGTGCCGTGATGGCCTTCCCCGACCAGATCGCCGCCGCCGACCGCGCGGGCCGCAAACCCGCCCCGGCCGTGGACCCGCCGCTGGCCGACCTCATCCCCCTCGCCGGAGACGACCCCGCCGAGGCCCGCCGCGCCGCCCGCGCCCTCGCCCGCCAGATCGACGGCGACGACCTCGCCGACATGCTCGGCCTCACCCTCCCCGACGAGCACCCCACGCTCGCCGACGGCCTCGTCGGGCTCATCGCCGCCGGGAACCTCACGCAGGCGCGGGCGTGGATCGGCGACTGCACCGCCGGCGAGATCGACGCCATCCGGATGGCCCTGCGCGAGCGGAGGCGGCCGTGAGCGCCCGGCGGCCGCCGCGCTGGTACGTGGCCATGCCGCCGTTCATCGGCCGCGGCGACGAACTGGACGCGCGGATCCGGGCGCTGGAGGCCGAGCGTCTCCGCCCCGTTCCGCCGCCCCCGAGAACCAATCCCCGAATCAATTTGCACGACCTCGCGGAATTGTGCGAGGTGCTCGGCGAAGACGACGAATTCGAGAGGCCCCCTGAATGACGTGGTTCCGGGTGGACGACACCTTTCACTCCCACCCCAAGGTGCTGGCGGCCGAGCCCGCGGCCCTGGGTCTGTGGGTGGTCGCCGGCACGTGGTCGAGCGCGAACCTCACCGACGGGTTCGTGCCGCACTACGTGCTCCCGCGGCTGCTCCCGGACTCGGACAAGCTGGCGGAAGCGCTGGTCACGTGCGGGTTGTGGAGGCGAGCGAAGGGCGGCTACCGGTTCCACGACTGGAGCGACTACAACCCTCGAAGTGTCGACGTGAAACGCGAGCGCGACGCGGCGCGAGAACGCATGCGAAACCTGCGGGCAAAACGCAAAGCCCCTGGTCAGCCCCAGAAACGTTCGGGCGAACAACAGGCGAACGTTCGGGATGTGTTCGTAACCCCGTCCCGTCCCGACCCGACCCGTAGTTCTTCTAACGAAGAACTACCTAGGGACGCCCCCCCGGCTTCGCCGGGTCCCCCCGCACGACGCGCCGACCGCGGCACCCGCCTGCCCGACGACTTCCCCGTCACCCCCGCAATGCGCAAATGGGCGGGCGAGAAAGCGCCGCTGTGCGGAATGGAAGACCACGAAGCCTTCTGCGACTACTGGCGCTCGGTGCCCGGCGCCAAGGGCCGGAAACTCGACTGGGAAAAGACCTGGCGCAACTGGATGCGCAAAGAGCAGCGAGAGCGCGACCGGCCCGGCCAGCGCGCATCCGGCCGGGCCGTGCCCGGACGCTCCACTACCGACGACCGCGTCGCCCAGGCCCAAGCCCTCAAGGCCGAACTCGGCCTCACCCAAGACCCCCAGCTCAACCTGATCCGAGGAGAACTGGCATGACGCCCGAACAGGTCATCGACCTGCTCACCGAGATCGCCGCCCGCGACCGCCGCACCATCGGCAAGGCCGACGTCACCGTCTGGGCGTTCGACATCGGCGACCTCGACTTCGCCGACGCCCGCACCGCCGTCGCCGACCACTTCCGCGAAGAGCCCGGCGTGTGGCTGGAGGCCGGCCACGTGCGCCGCCGCGTCCGCAAGATGCGCGCCGACCGGCTCCACGACTTCCAGTACATCCCCGTCCCCGGCGACGACAACACCCGCGTGTACCTGCGCGCCCTGCGCGAGCAGCGCGAGGCCGTCGCCTCCGGCCGCCGCGAACCCGCCCCCGCCCTGCCGCCCGGCGACACCGCCCGCGCCGCCGAACTCCGCCGGCTGTGCGCCGGCGTGTTCCCCAAGCCGCCCAAGCCGCGCCCCAAGGACCTGCAGCCGTAGCCCGCCTGCCACCCCCTACGAGACCAGGAGACCGCGTGAGCACCCAGATAGAGATCCGCGAGTGGCAGCCCGGAGACGGCCTCGCCTGCTCCTGGGCCAACCGGGCGCCCAGCCGCATCCCCTGCGGGCCGCCCGTCGCCGTCCAGGTCAACCGCGTCCACTCCGGCACGCAGTTCGAGAAGGCCTACCGCCGCGTCGTGTGCGCCCTACACCTGCCGGGCTCCGTCCAGCCGGGCGAGGTCATGGTCGACGCCGAGAAGGCCGCCCGCGAACGCCTCGCCGTCGCCCACTGGGACGAGTACCAGGCCCTCATCGCCGAGGAGATCTCCCGCCGCGTCGAAGAGGCCTACTCCTTCGCGTCCGAGGAACTGCGCCGCATCGCCACCGGCCAGGAGGCGTCATGACCCGCGACCCCGATGTGCAGGCCGCCGTCGACGACGAGACCGGCCACCTCGCCGGCGACGGCGTGTCCTGGACCGACCCCGAACCCCTCGCCGACTGGGAACGCGAACTGCTGGAGCAGAAGGCCGAGCGCGACGTCGGTGTCATCGCCCGCGCCATCCACGCCGCCGACGTCGAGATCCACCGCGGCGACCACCCCGCCTGGGACGACCTCACGGGCAGCGGACGCGCACAGTACCGGCAGGCCGCCCGGCACCTGCTCGCCCGGTTCACCATCACGCCCAAGGAGCCCGCGTGAACGTCCGACTCGTCGCCGGAGCGGCGATCCTCGCGCTGGTGTTCGGCGGGACTTTCGTCGCCGCCGGGCTCGACATGGGATGGCTCGCCGCCACGGTGACCGTGGTCGTCGCCACCGTCGTGCTCGGCCTCACCGCGGTGGCTGTCGCACTGATCCACGAAGGGATGGACCGCCGGTGAGCGTTCCCTGCCCGGTCTCGCACTGCGACCGGCCCGCCGACCGGGGACGGCCCTGCGGAGCGTGCAGCGCGGAACTGGGGCGCGCGCTGACCTCCGTGGCGTGGCTCGCCGGCGAGCTGGACACCACCCTGTCGCGGCAGACGTCCAAGACCGGCGGCGGCCGCTCCGCCGAGACGCCGATGGTGTTCGACCCGCGCGCCTCCAAGGCCGCGCGGATCCTGCGCTCCACCCTCGTCGGCTGGGTCCGCGCCATGGAGATCGAGCCCCGCGAGGGCCCCGTGTGCGCGGCGTGCGAGCACCCCTCGTGCCGGATGCTCCCGTACTCGCGGGGACCGGCCGACACCTGCCAGAGCATGGCCGCGTGGCTCTCAGCGGGCCTCTCGCGGCTTCTGAGGCATCCGGCGGCCTCTGAGGCGTGCGAGGAACTCACGGCCGCCGTG
The DNA here is from genome assembly GCF_041951345.1 of Actinomadura sp. 21ATH. NCBI lineage: Bacteria > Bacillati > Actinomycetota > Actinomycetes > Streptosporangiales > Thermomonosporaceae > Actinomadura > Actinomadura sp. 21ATH. The sequence goes on from NZ_JBGNUR010000033.1 coordinate 15,922, forward strand.
CGGGCTGCACAGCGCGCCGTGGACCGTCCCGGCGAGCGGGTGTTCGCCGGGCGCTGCGAATGCGGCGAAGCGCTCTACGCCCGCCCCGGCGCCAGCGTCGTGCAATGCCGCGAATGCGACGCCGAGCCGTACGACGTCGCCGACCAGCACGACAAGATGCGCGAAGAGATCCGCGACCAGCTCGCCCACCCCTACGGTGCCGCCGCGCTTCTGGCCCGCCTCGACATCAAGGCGCCTGAGTCCACCATCCGCCGATGGGCCAAGCTCGGCCGGATCGCCGCCCACGGCATCGACCCGCGCGGCCGGCCCGTCTACCGGATCGGGGACATCCTCGACGTCATCACCGAGATGGGCCGTTCGTTGCCCGCGTAGCGGTGTGGCGAGTACAGTGTGATCGACTGACGTTCACTGTCGAAAGGCCCGGCCATCCGCCGGGCCTTTCTTCATGCCCGGGAGGTGATCCACGTGGCCGTAGGATTCGCCCCCGCGACGGCGAACGCGATCCTCAACGCCCTGTGCCGCAACGTCGCATGGACCCAGCCGTCCGCCGTGTGGGTCAAGCTCCACATCGGCGACCCCGGCGCGGCCGCCACCGCCAATCCCGCCGTCGAGACCGACCGCATCCAGGGCACCTTCGGCTCGGCCGCGTCCGGCGGCGCGATCAGCAACACCGCCGCGCTCACCTGGACGAGCGTCGCGGGCGCCGAGGACTACACCCACTTCTCCGCCTGGGACGCCAGCACCTCCGGGAACTTCCTGTTCTCCGGCACCGTCGGCGCCAACGCCGTCATGGTCGGAGACGACTTCGTGATCCCAATCGGCGACCTCGACGTCACCCTCGCCGTAGCGGCCTGAGCCGCGCGCCCGGGAGGCGGTGACCCATGGCGCCGATCGCGCTCACCGGCGCCGGGAACGTCACCACGAGCTTCGCCGCCAGCGGCACCGGCGCGGCCTGCAACCGGCCCGCCAACACCGCCAACGGCGACCTGCTCGTCACGCTGTTCTACCACCGCAACGCGGGCGGCACCGTCACCGCACCCGCGGGCTGGACGGTCGCCAAGAACGAGGGCGGCAACGGCACCTGGGCAGCCTGCGTCAAGGCGATCACGAACGTCGGATCCGAGCCCGCGACCTACACGTTCAGTGGCAGCGGCAGCAACCGGAACTTCACGATCATCTGCCGTGTGACCGGTGCCGACCTCGCCGACCCGATCAACGTCGCCGGGGCCACGTCGGTGTTCACCGGCACCGCGAGCCTGGTCCACCCCTCGGTCACCACCGACGAGACCGAGACGCTGCTACTCAGCTTCAGCCACAACAACACCGGCACCTCGACCATCGCGACGTTCACCGCCGCGGCCGGCATGACCCAGGTCGGCCAGCAGGGCATCGTGTCCGGCGCCGCCACCTCCAACGGGCAGATCGCCCAGCAGCAGCTCGCCGCCGCCGGAGCGACCGGCACGCGCACCGCCACGATGAGCCCTGCTGCCGCCAACTCCGGCGGCTTCCTCGTCGCGATCAACGCGGGCGCGCAGACCATCACCGGCACCGCCACCGCCGACCTCGGCGCCCTGACCGCCACGGCGGCCGGGAAGCGCACCGTACGCGGCACAGCAGCCGCCACGCTCACCATGAGCGCCACCGCGGCCGGCACCCGGCGGGTAGGCGCCACCGCGCTCGCGAGCCTCGGCGGACTGGCCGCGACCGCGCAGGGCGACCGGACCGTACGGGCCACCGCCACCGCCCTCCTGGGCGGCACGGCCACCGCGACCGGACGCCGCACGACCCGCGGGACGGCGCTGGGCGCGCTCACGGCCTCCGCGACCGCCACGGGGCTTCGCCGCACCACCGGCACCGCCACGGCCGCGCTTGGCGGCATCACCGCATCGGCCACCGGCCGGCGCAGCGTCACCGGGCTCGCCGCCGCCGCCCTGGACCTCACCGCGACCGCCTCCGGCACTCGCAGGACGTCCGGCACCGCCACGGCCGACCTGGGCGGCCTCACGGCGACCGCGAACGGGATCTCGTCCGGCGAGGTCACCGGAACGGCCACCGCGAACCTGGGCGCGCTCACCGCGACCGCCACAGGCCACAGGACCGTACGAGGCGCCCTGACGGCCACGCTCGGCGCGCTCACCGCCACGGCGACGGCACGGCGCACCGTGCACGGGACGGCGGTGTTCACCGCGACCCTCACGGCCACCGCGACCGGCGAGACCACCGGCCCGCCGATCGTCACCGGCACCGCGACCGCGCATCTGACCCTGAGCGCCTCAGCGACCGGACGCAGGACGGCATACGGCACTGCGCAGGCCGTCATCGGGCTCACCGCGACCGCGACCGTCGACGGGGCACCGCTCCCGGACCTCACCGGCACCCTGAGCCCCTCCGGGCACTACGAGGGCGCCCTGAGCGAGGCCGGGCAGTACGCCGGGACCCTGGAGCCCTCCGGGACGCTCACAGGCTCCCTGAGCGTGCTCGACCACCGCGACGGAGCCCTCATGGCGACGGGACGGCTCACCGGGACGATCTGAGGAGGCCCGATGCCCAAGCGGATCACGCTCGCGCTGTCCCAGGGCAACGACGAGACCCTCGCCGGGACCGTCACCGAAGCCGACTTCGGAACGCCCCTCGACCTCACCGGCGTCACCCTGGAGATGCTCCTCAAGGACACCCCTGAGACGCCCGACGCCGACGCGACCGTCCTGTCCACCGCCACCGGCGAGATCACCATCACCGACCCCGACGGCGGCACCTACAGCGTGGCGATCCCCGAGACGGATCTGACCGAGGCCGGAGACCGCTGGTACCGCGTCGACGCCGTACAGGGCACCTCACGCAAGACCATCGTCTACGGGCCGCTGAGAGTGAGGGACCTGTGATGCTCGGCTTCTACGGCCGCCTCTGGGCCTGGTCGATCGCGGTGACAGCCGTACTACTGACCCTGATCTGCGTTGCCCTGATGCCCCTCATAGGCCCCGTTGGCGCACAGATCCTCAGCGGCGTGGCGGCCATGCTGGGCGTGTGCATCGGCCTCAGGATGGCCCTGCCACATCTGCCGCACCAATGACTCACCCCGGGGGGTGGTGGGATGGGACGCCGGGGACTGCGCGTATGCACGGTCCCCGGCTGCCCTGAACTCACCCAGGGCGGGCGCTGCGACGGATGCAAGGCCGAGGCCGAGAAGCGCAGGGGCAACAGCGCACAGCGCGGCTACGGGGCCCGCCACAGGGGCCGCTTCCGCAAGGGCGTCCTGGCCAAGCACCCCGTGTGCGTCATCTGCCGGCGTGCACCCTCGACCGTCGCCGACCACTGGCCACTGGACCGCAGGCAGCTCGTCGCCAAGGGCCTCGACCCCGACGACCCCGTCCACGGCCGCGGCCTCTGCGCCCCCTGCGACTCCGCACAGACCGCCCGCCGCCAGCCCGGCGGATGGCACGCCACCTGACATCACCCCAGGTCACAGGGCCCACACGCCCCCGGCGCCCATCACAGCGCGTGACAGGGGCCATGGTCACTCAGCGTGGGGGTGGACCCCTTGATCACGTAGGGGCGTCGACCGTGCGGGAGGGCTCTGCCCGGTCGGGCGGGTCAGAGCCCCCCATGATCACCCGTGCTGGTCACGCTGCGTGGCCGTGATCGGGTGACCTTGATCCACTGGGTGTCACGCAACGTGGCGCCCGCCTGTGGTCGCGCAACGCGGCCGAGGAGGGATGATCACCATGCCGAAGGGTGGACACGCCAGGTCGGGCCCGCCGCCGGACCCGAACGCGCTGCGGCGCGAGCGGGACAAGGGCGACTGGGTGCTGCTGCCCGCGGCCGGCCGTCAGGGCGATGCGCCGGTGTGGCCGCTGACCGGGCACTCCGAGCGCGAGGCCGACCTGTGGGGTGACCTGTGGCGCAAGCCGCAGGCGCTGATGTGGGAGCGCTACGGCCAGGAGCACGAGGTGGCGCTGTACGTCCGCAAGTTCGCCGAGGTGGAGAAGCCGGACGCGCCGATCAACCTGGGCACGCTGGTGCGGCAGATGGCCGACTCGCTGGGGCTGACGACGCCGGGGCTGCGGTGCAACCGGTGGCGGATCGTGTCGGCCGCGCCGGCCGAGGCGGTGCCGGCCCCGTCCAAGGCGATGCCGAAGCGGTCGTCGGCGCGGGACCGGTTCAAGGTCGTCCGCGATGACACAGAAGAGGAATGACTGGGTCGTCCGCTGGCCGACGCTGGGGTTCCTGGCCGCCGACTGGATCGCGCAGCACTGCATCGTTCCCGACCGCTTCGCCAAGGGCGACCCGTTCGAGCTGTACGACTGGCAGCTCTGGTGCACCGTCAACCACTACCGGGTGCGGCCGGCCGCGACGGTCGGGCAGCTCGCGCCGGCCTTCCAGAACCGGCGGTCGCAGGTGGTGGCCCCGCAGAAGACCGGCAAGGGCCCGTGGAGCGCGTCCGTCATCTGCCTGGAGGCCCGCGGTCCCGCGGTGTTCGACGGGTGGGCCGAGGGCGGCGAGGCGTACGTGTGCGCGCAGCACGGCTGCGACTGCGGGTGGATGTGGGAGTACGAGCCGGGCGACCCGATGGGCATCCCGTGGCCGACGCCGCTGATCCAGCTCCTAGCGACCTCTGAGGACCAGGTCGCGAACGTGTACCGCCCGCTGCAGGCGATGGTGAAGGGCGGTCCGCTCGGCGAGCAGATGAAGGTCGGGGAGAACTTCATCCGGATCGGCGACGAGGGCCGCATCGACGTAGTGACGTCCTCGGCGCAGTCCCGGCTGGGCAACCCGATCACCTTCGCGCTGCAGGACGAGACCGGCCTGTACAACAAGACCAACAAGATGATCCGGGTGGCCGAGACGCAGCGCCGCGGCCTGGCGGGCATGGGCGGCCGGTCGATGGAGACCACGAACGCCTGGGATCCCTCTGAGGGCAGCGTCGCGCAGCGCACGGCCGAGGCGCAGGTGAAGGACGTCTTCCGGTTCCATGAGCTGCCGCCGGCGGGCCTGAGCTACACCGACAAGCGCGAGCGGCGCCGGATCCACCGGCACGTGTACGCGGGGTCGGCGCACGTCGACCTGGATGCGATCGAGGCCGAGGCCGCCGAGCTTCTGCTGGTCGACCCGGCGCAGGCGGAGCGGTTCTTCGGCAACCGGATCGTGTCGGGCAGCGACGCGTGGATGCGGCACGGCGCCTGGGAGGCCCGCACCAAGCCGCGCGAGGTCCCGGTCGGGGCGCCGGTGGTGCTGGGGTTCGACGGCTCCGACACCGACGACTGGACGGCGATCCGGCTGGAGACGCTGGACGGCTACCAGTTCACGCCCACCTATGCCGATGGCCGGCCGACGATCTGGAATCCGGCCGATCGCGGCGGGCAGGTGCCGCGGCTGGAGGTCGACGCGGCGATGGAGGAGGTCATGGCCTCCTTCAATGTGGTGCGCGGCTACCTGGACCCGCCGTACTGGGAGTCGGAGTGCGACGCCTGGGTGGACCGGTACGGCGAGAAGGTCATGATCCGCTGGTATACGTGGCGGCCGGCGCAGATGCATGCGGCGGCCGAGCGTCTGCTGACCGACGTCGTCAAGGTGGACAGCACCTTCGCTCACGACGGGTGTCCGATCACGGCGCAGCATGTGGCGAACACGCGCAAGAAGGTGCGCCCGGGCGGCCGGTACGTGCTCGACAAGGCATCCGATCCGCAGAAGATCGACGCCTGCGTCACCTCGATCATCGTCCATGAGGCCGCCGGTGACGCCGTCGCCGCGGGCCTGAACCGGGTGAAGAAGAAGAGCTACGTCTACACCTCGTCGATGCTGTAGGAGGTCTCGTGGCGCTCACCCTGGCGCAGGCGTCCAGCCTGGCCGACCGGCTGACCGATGAGCTGGCCCGCCGGGACCCCGAGGTGCGGCGGATGGACGCCTACTACCGGGGGAAGATGCGGCTGAAGTTCGCCTCCGGCGAGTTCCGCAAGTTCTTCGGGGACCGCTACCGCGACTTCGCCGACAACTGGTGCCAGGTGGTCGCGGATGCGCCGGTGGAGCGCCTGACCGTCACGGGGATCCAGCCGTACGGGGCCGACAAGGCCGACGCTGAATCGTGGCGGGTGTGGCAGGTTAACGACCTGGACGCCGAATCCCAGCTGGGATTTTTGGCGTCGGTGGGTGCCGGCCGGTCGTTTGTGCTGGTGTGGGGCAACCCCGACGACGACGAGACGCCCACGGTGACGTTCGAGGACGCCGGGCAGGCCATCGTGGCCTACGAGGCCGGGTCGCGGCGCAGGCGGGTCGCGGCGCTGAAGTGGTGGCAGGACGGCAGCTACGAGTTTGCGACGCTCTACCTTCCCGACGAGGTGTGGAAGCTGCGTCGGGCGCTGCGCCGGGAGGAGAAGCCCGCGCAGCAGGCCGCGATCGACGAGGAGATCGCCAAGTGGGAGCAGCGGGAGATCGCCGATGAGCCGAACCCGCAGCCGAACCCCATGGGCGTCGTCCCGATGGTGGAGATGCCGAACCGGCCGCTGCTGACCGCGGACCCGATCTCCGACATCGCAGGCGTCGTCGCAATGCAGGACGCGATCAACTACCTGTGGGCGCTGCTATTCAACAGCGCCGACTTCGCCAGCCTCCCCGCCAGGGCGATCCTGGGCGCCGAGATGCCCAAGATGCCGAAGCTGAACGAGGCCGGCGAGGTCATCGGCGAGATTCCGATCCCGCTGGAGAAGTTCACCCTGGACCGCGTCATGTGGATCGAGGACGAGAACGCCTCCATCGCCAACTGGCCGGCCGCGGATCTGAAGGCGTACACCGACGTGATCGAGGTCGCGGTCGGGCACATCGCGGCGCAGACTCGCACGCCGGCGCACTACCTGATCGGCAAGATGGCGAATCTGAGCGGCGACGCGCTGATCGCGGCCGAGACGGGCCTGGTCAAGCGGGTCGAAGAGAAGCAGTTGTGGATGGGCGCGAGCCTGCGGGAGATGTTCCGGCTGATCGCGCTGGCTCAGGGCAACGAGAGCAAGGCGCAGGCGATCTCGGCCGGCACGCTGCTGTGGGCGGACCCGGAGTCGCGCAACGTCGCCCAGCTCACCGACTCGCTGATGAAGCTGAAGACCATCGGGTTCCCGTTCGAGTTCCTGGCCGCCCGCTACGGGCTCACCCCACCGCAGATCGCCGACGTGATGGCGATGCGTGAGCGTGAGGCCGCGCTGGACCCGGTGAGCCAGATGATGAACGGGCGCCCCGACCTGGACGGCCCGCCGGAGCAGCCCGCGGGCGAGCCTGAGCCGGTCGACGAGCCGCTGGCCGCGGAGTAGTCGGTGCCCACGACCGAGGAGGTCGTCCGGGCGCACCAGGAGCGCCAGCAGAACCTCGTGCAGCGGACCCTGGCGGCGGTGCTGCGCATGCTGGGGCTGATGTCGCGGGAGCGTCCTGGGGCGTCGTGGACGGGCGGCGTCGACGAGCGGGTGCTGGCCGCGGTGATCGCGGCGCAGCAGGAGTCGGCCGAGGCCGGCGCCGATTACATCCGGCAGGTGCTGCGCGCGGCCGGGGTGCGGTCGCGGATGGCGGGCCGGGTGTCGTCGCGGGCGCTGGCTGGGACGGCGTCGGACGGGCGGTCGCTGAACTCGCTGCTGGGCGTGCCGATCGCGACGGCGATCCGCAACATCGAGCGCGGCATGAGCCCTGACGAGGCGTTCGAGCGGATGATCCGCCGGATGGCGATGATCGTGGCGACGCAGGTCGACGACGCGGGCCGGGTCGCCGCCGGGGTGGCGCAGGCCGGCGACCGGGTGATCCTCGGCTACGAGCGGATGGTGAACGCGGGCGCGTGCTCGCGGTGCATCATCCTGGCCGGCCAGGTCTACGCCTGGAGTGATGGTTTCGAGCGGCATCCGAACTGCGCGTGCGTGCACCGGCCGATCTACACGATCGAGGACTACCGGGACCGGGCGGCCAGGCGCACCGCCAAGCAGATCTTCGACGGCATGTCGCGGGCCGAGCAGGACCGGACGTTCGGCGCGGCCGCGGCGCAGGCGATCCGGGACGGCGCCGACATCGGCCAGGTCGTCAACGCGCGCCGTGGCCTGTCGGTCGCGGGCGGGCGCCGGACCACGACCGAGGGCACCACGCGCCGCGGGTCCGCGCGCCGCCGCGGGTCCCCGTCGCCGCGGATCATGCCCGAGGAGATCTACCGCCTCGCCAACGGCGACCGCGCGGAGGCGATCCGCCTGCTGCGCCTCTACGGCTACATCGTCTGACCTGCCGCAACGGCAGGCCAACCCACCCGCAACGGGAGTCCGCATGTCCGACGAGAAGACCACCGAACCCGCCGAGCCGACCGAGCCGACCGCCGAGCCGGAGGCGCCGGAGCAGGACCCGCAGGAGCCGGCCGAGCAGCCGGCCGACGACGACAAGCCGCTCGGCGCCGCCGGCGAGAAGGCGCTGCAGGCGGAGAAGGAGAAGCGCAAGAAGGCCGCCGCCGAACTGCGCGAGGCCAAGGCCGAGCTGGAGCGTCTCCGCAACGGGGACGACAAGGTCGCCGAGGCCGCCCGGGAGGCCGAGCGCGCCGCGATCGCCAAGGCCAACTCCCGCATCCTGCGCGCCGAGATCAAGGCCGCCGCGGCGGGCCGGCTGGCGAACCCGGCGCTGGCGGTGAAGCTGCTGGACCTCGACCAGTTCGAGGTCAGCGAGGACGGCGACGTCGACCCCGACGAGATCGCGTCGGCGATCGGCAAGCTGCTGAAAGACGAGCCCTACCTGGCCGCGCAAGGCGGCAAGTCCAGGTTCCAGGGCACCGGCGACGGAGGTTCCCGCAAGGGGAACGGCCGGCCATCCCAGCTCAGCCGCGAGGACCTCAAGCGGATGAGCCCCGAAGCGATCGTGAAGGCCAAGGCCGAGGGCCGGCTGAACGAAGCGCTCGGGATCAACCGGTAATCCCCGAAGGAGAAGAACATGGCTGTTGACACCTTCATCCCGGAGGTGTGGAACGCCGAACTGCTGGTGTCCCTGAAGAAGCGGTACGTCTTCGGCCAGACCGACGTGATCAACCGCGACTACGAGGGCGACATCTCCGAGTACGGCGACACCGTCCACATCGGCTCCCTGGCGGCGCCGACGATCGCGACGTACACCAAGAACTCCACGGTCATCAACCCGCAGACGCTGACCACGACCGACCAGACGCTGGTCATCGACCAGTCGAAGTACTTCGCGTTCGAGGTCGACGACATCGACGCCCGGCAGGTCCGCGACGACGGGCAGCTGATGAGCAAGGCGGCGATGGAGGCCGCCGACGGGCTGCGGGACGTGGCTGACCTGTACCTGGCCACGCTGATGACCACCAACGCCGGCAACGTGCTGACCGCCGGTGACGTGGCCACCGCGGACGCGGCCTACAAGGTCGTGCTGGCGCTGCGGCTCAAGCTCGACAAGGCCAAGGTCCCGGCCGAGGGCCGCTTCCTGATCGTGTCGCCGGAGTTCTACGCGGTGATCCTCCAGGACGCCCGGTTCATCGACGCCTCGCAGTACGGCTCGACCGACGGCATCCGCAACGGCGAGGTCGGCCGCATCTCCGGGTTCTCGGTGCTGGTGTCGCTGAACCTGCCCGCGGGCACCGCCGGCACCCCGCCGGAGGTGTCGAACTTCGCGATCGCCGGCCACCGGATGGCCACCACGTTCGCCGAGCAGATCAACAAGACCGAGGCGTACCGCCCCGAGTCGTCGTTCTCCGACGCCCTCAAGGGCCTGCACCTGTACGGGGCGCGGGTCGTGCGGCCGGAGGCCCTGGCGGTCATGGACATCGACGTCACCACCACCCTGCCGACCTGATTCGAGGAGAGCGACATGGCCGAGAGCGTCTACGAGGTCGTCAACAACTCCGGGCAGACCGTGGGTCTGCGACTGGAGGACGGCGGCGAGACCCACGAGTACCTCAAGAAGCTGGTGCGCCGCGACGACCTCAAGAGCGTCACCAAGGTCGGCGCGCGCAAGGCGCCCGCCAAGGCCCCGGCGAAGGGCCAGCAAGAGAAGGCGGAGTAGGTGGCGCTGGCCCCGCTGGCGACGACGGCGGACCTGGACGCCCGGCGGATCGCCTGGGACGACGAGCAGCTCGCCGAGACCTACCTGGGCGTGGCGTCGGCGGCGGTCCGGGACGCGGCCGGCGTGCCGATCTCCCGGGTGACCTCGACGGTCGCGCTGTACGGCGACGGGTCGTCGTGGCTGCGGCTGCCGGGCCCGCCGATCGTGTCGGTGACCAGCGTGGTGCTGGACGGTGAGACGGTCGCCCCGGACGGCGACGGCGGCTACGCGCTGATCGACGGGCGCCTGTTCCGGCCGTACGGCTGGGGCGTGTGCGCGCCGGTGCCGCGGCCGGTGACGGTGACGTACGTGCACGGGCTGGCCGAGGTCCCCGCGGACGTGGTGGACCTGGTGTGCCGGATGGCCGCCACGGCGATCGTGCTGGCCGGTGAGGAGGACGACGGGTCCGGGCTGGCCGTGAGCAACATCGCGGCCGAGCGGCTCGGCGACTACGCGGTCACCTACAACGGCGAGTCCGGCACCACCGAGATGGAGCTGTCCGACCGCACCCGGTCACGGCTGAGCAACCGGTTCGGCGGCGCCGGCGCGCAGGTGGTGACGGTCGGATGAGCGTCACCCGGCTCATGCGCCAGCGGGTGACGATCGAGCCGCTGACCGGCGAGGGCGCCCGCGGCGCGGTGTACGGGCCGCCGGTGGTCGCGCGGGCGCGGGTGCAGGAGGGCGTGGACGTCGAGGCCGTCCGCGACGGGTCGGCCGAGCGGCACGAGGCGACCCCGGTCGCCACCGTGTACCTGCCGTACGGCACCGACTGCCCGGAGCGGTCGCGGATCACGCTGCCGTCGGGGCAGGTCGGCCGCGCGGTGACGGTGACGCGCCGCTGGGAGAACCGCCGGGTGCGGCATCTGGAGGTGAAGGTGGCATGACGCGTGCGCGCGTGAGCTTCGACCTGGACTGGAACGGCCACCGCATCGAGGCGCAACTGCGCCGCGGCAGCGCCGCGGGCAGCCGGGCCGCCGCCGACCTGCTGCTGGCCAAGTCCCAGGAGCGGGTGCCGCTGGAGACCGGGAAGCTGCTGGCCTCCGGGCACGTCACCACCGACGCCACCGGCGCGGCAGCGGTGTCCTACAGCGACGAGAACGCGGTCCGCCAGCACGAGGACCCCTACTACCAGCACGACCCGGGCCGCTCCCGTAAGTACCTGGAGATCCCGATGATGACGCATCGGCCGCCGATGCTGCGCGTGATGGCCCGCCGGATCCGCAACTTCCTCGGCACGTGAATGTCCTGGACTGAGGACCTGCTGGCCGGGCTCGCGGCGCACCTGGCCGCGCAGGGGGTGGGGCAGTGGCAGCCCGCCGGCGCCTACACCACCGCGACCCCGCCGCCGATCACGCTGCGGACGCTGCCCGACGCCTTCGACCGGGCGTACGCGATCGGCGCCTACGTCGAGGTGGAGCTGGAGGACGCCGGCCTGTCCGACGTGACCGTGGGCGTGCAGGTCCGCTCCCGCGGCACCACCGACCCGGACTCGGTCGAGGAGGCCGCCGACGCGGTGTGGGGGGTGCTGCACGGCGCGCGGATGCTCACCCTCGGCACCGGCGACGCCCGGGTCTACACGTCGCTGATCTACCGGCGCAGCACTGCGCTACTGGGCGTCGACCGTCAAGGCCGCTACGAGCGGTCCTGCAGCTACTTCATCCACGCGTCCCGGCCGAACGCCTACCGGCCCGACTGACCCCTGAGAGAGGAACCATGGCGATCACCATCACCGGGATCACCCCGGCCACCGGGCCGACCACCGGCGGGACGAGCCACCTGATCACCGGCACGGACATGCACCTGGTCACCGGCGTCACCGTGGGCGGTACGGCCGTCCAGGGCTTCGAGGACCTGTCGCCGACGCTGCTGCGGATCGTGACGCCGCCGGGCACCGTGGGCGCCAAGGACGTCGTCCTGGCCCCGGGCGCGATCACCGGCACCGGCATTTTCACCTACGCGGCGCCGACCGAGGAGCAGCTCACCTCGACGCTGGCCCGCCGCTGGATCCTGGAGGTCAACACCGGCACGGTCTCGTCGCCGGTGTGGACGCGGGTCCGGGCGATCGGCGAGCTGAAGCCGACGCAAGAGAACAACATGGAAGACGACTCCGACTACGACTCCGACGGGTGGGCGTCCAACACCAAGACCCAGATGAGCTGGGAGATCGAGACGAAGATCCTGCGCAAGAAGGGCGTGGAGTCAGGCAACCACGACCCTGGCCAGGAGGCGCTGCGGGCCAAGGCCGACCAGTTCGGCGCTGCTGGCACCGCGCACGTGCGCTGGTACGACCGCGAGGGCGGCCCCGAGGCATACCAGGGCTTCGGGTCGGTGTCGTGGGAGCCGGAGGGCGGCGACGCCAAGGACCTGGAGGCCGTCACCGTGAAGATCACCGGGAACGGCAAGCGGACCGTCATCACCAACCCGGCGATCTGAGGCGGGGCAGATGAGCGACTGGAAGGACCTGGACGACTTCCTCGACGAGGAGTACCTGGAGCTGCCTATCCAGGGCCGCGTCTACCGGATCGAGGACGTCGACGGCGAGACCGCGCTGCGGGTGCGGCGCCTGGCCAAGATCGGGCAGGAGGCCGCCGCGGCGAGGAAGGCTGGCAGGCCGGTCGACGAATCGGCTGTGGTGCTCGACGACGCCGACGAGGACCTGCTGTACGAGCGGGTGCTGGGCGAGGCGTACGAGCAGATGCGCGCCGACGGCGTCAAGAACAGCCGGATCAAGATGGCGGCGCAGACCGCGATGGTATGGATCATCTCCGACAAGGACTCGGCGCGCGCGTTCTGGGAGGCCGGTGGTGACCCGGAAGCGACGGGCCCGGCGCCGAACCGGGCCTCCCGCCGGGCGTCCGCGGCATCGGCGAGAAAGACCCCGTCACGGGCCTCTACGAAGAGTACGAGGGCCTCGAAGTCAACAGCGGCGGCCCGAAGGTCGCCTGGGACGACCTCCTCGCGCAGTGGCCGCTGATCGAGGCTGACCTGCACTCCCACTACGGGATCGACGTCGGGTCGGGAATCCTGCGCCGGCGCAAGTGGCGGTGGCTGCGCGCCCGGATCACCGGGCTGATGACGGCCGAGACCCGCCTGAACCGCCACTTCGCGCCGCCCGACAAGGACGCCGACAAGGCAGCGAGTAACGGCAGGGGGTGAGTCTGTGGCCCTCGACCTCGGTCAGCTCGTCGCCCGCATCACCGCCGACGACTCGGCGTTCCGGCGCACGATACGCGGCGTCCACCGGTCGCTGCAGCAGGTCGGCCGCGCGGCGGCATTCATGGCGCTGGCCGGGGCCGCGTCGTCCCTGGCGGCGGCGGTCGCGCCGGCGGCGGCAGGGATCGCCTCGCTGGGCATCTCGCTCGGCGCGGCGATCGCGCCGGCGACCGGGCTGGCAGTGGCGCTACCGGCCATCGCTGCCTCGGCCGTGGTGGCGCTGCAGGCGCTGAAGCTGGCCTTCACCGGCGTCGGTGACGCGATCGGCAAGGCCGTCTCCGGCGATCTCGACAAGTTCGAGGAAGAGCTGGAGAAGCTGTCGCCGGCGGCGCGGGCGGTGACGCGCGAGCTGGGCACGGCGCTGCTGGGTCTGCGGACCACCGTTCAGGACGCCTTCTTCAAGCCGCTGGTCAAGGAGTCGCAGGGCCTGGGGCGGCTGCTGCGCGGCCCGATTCAGTCGGGCATGAGCGGGGTGTCGGGTTCGCTGGGCGGGCTGACCGCGCGGGTGGCGGTGTTCGTCCGGCAGGCGGACTCGCTGCGGTTCCTGAACAACCTGTTCGGCCAGACCCGCAAGGCGATCGACAACGCCTCTGGCGGCGTCCTGCCGCTGCTGACCGGGCTGCGCGACATCGCCAACCTGGGGCTGGGGCAGATGCCGCGGCTGGGCAGCGCGATCGGGCGCATGGCGACCTCGATGGGCGAGTGGCTCCAGAAGATCGTCGCCTCCGGGCAGGCCGCGCGGTGGTTCGAGCGCGCGGTGGCGACCGTGACGACGCTCGGCCGGATCTTCCGCAACGTCGGCTCGACGATCGCCAGCGTGTTCCGGGCGGGCAGCATCGGGTCGCGGGACATGCTCGGCTCGATCGAGCGGCTGACGGCGCGGATGGCCGAGTGGGCGAAGTCGGCGCGCGGGCAGTCGCGGATGGCGGCGATGTTCGCCCGCGGCCGGATGGCGGCCGACAAGCTCGGCCAGGTCGTCAAGAACCTCGGCATCACCCTGGCCAACGTGTTCAAGCAGGCCGGGGCCGGGTCCGGGGACCTGCTCGGATCCCTGGTGATCCTGTCGCAGAAGCTCGCGACCTGGTCCGGTAGCGCGGAGGGACAGCAGCAGCTCGCGAGCCTGTTCTCGCTGCTCAACCAGACCGCCGGACAGCTCGCGGTGGTGCTGCCGATCCTCGGCGGCGCACTGACCACGATCGCCACGATCATCGGGGCGATGCCTCCCGGAATGCAGGGGATGGTCACGCAGTTTCTGGCGTGGTCGATCGTGCTGGGGCTCATCACCTCCAAGATCGGGCCGCTGCTCACCGGCATCGGGCTGCTGGGCAAGGGCCTGTTCAAGCTGGGTCAAGCGGTCAATGACCCCAGCTCGCGGCTGCGCAGGTTCGCCTCCCAGGCCGGGAGCGCGTTCTCGTCGGTGGGGCGGGGCGCGGGCCGCGCGGCGGCGGCCGTGGGGCGGGGCGCGGCTCAGGCGGCGAGTGCCGCCGGGCGGCTGGCCGCCGCCGGTGCACGTGCCGCGGTTACCGCCGCCGCTGCCGCCGGCCGGGCCGCCCTGTCGTTCCTGGCGGCTGCCGGGCGCATGGCGGTGTCGGCTGCGATGACGGCCGCGCGCGTGGTCGCCTCCGGCGCGCTGATGGCCGGGCAGATGGCGGTGCAGGCCGCGCGCGTGGTGGCCGGGTGGGCGCTGATGGGCCTGCAGTCGATGATCCATGCGGCCCGGATGGCGGCCGCCTGGCTGATCGCGATGGGCCCGGTCGGGTGGATCGTCGCGGCGGCGATCGCCGCGGTGGCGCTGATCATCGCGAACTGGGACAAGGTCGCCAAGTTCTTCACCAAGACCCTGCCGAAGTGGATCAAGCAGGGCGCGACGTGGCTGATGAACACGATCAAGTGGTTGGCCAAGGTCGGGTTCCTCGGCCCGGTCGGGCTGATCATCGCCCACTGGGACAAGATCAAGAACTTCTTCACCAAGACCCTGCCGGACACCGTGTCCTCCGGAGCGAAGAAGGTCGCCTCGTTCGTCGGCTCCCTGCCGGGCCGGATCAAGTCCGCGCTCGGCAACATGGGATCGCTGCTGGTCAACGCGGGCAAGGACCTGCTGCGCGGCCTGTGGAACGGGATCGTGTCCATGGCCTCCTGGCTGCAGCGCTCCCTGGTGAACCTGGTACGCCGGATCGTGCCGGGCCCCGTCGCCCGGATCCTCGGCATCGCGAGCCCCAGCAAGGTCTTCGCCGGCTTCGGCGCGAACCTGGCCGAGGGCCTGGCGCTGGGCATGAACCGCAACCAGGGCCTGGTGGAGGCCGCCGCCGGCGCGCTGGCCGGCGCCGCCTCGGCGGGCGGCTCGGCCGGTGCGGTCGCGCGCCCGGCGCCCGTCGGCGCAGCCGCCGCGCAGGGCGGTGCGCTGCGGATCGACAACCGGCTGCTGGTGGACTCGCGCGGCGCCGGACTCGACCGCGTCATCGTCGAACTCATCCGCCGCGCCGTGTCGACCCAGGGCGGCGGCAAGGCCAGCTACCTCGGCATCCGGACGGTGGGCTGATGCCGTTCCCCGACGAGGCCATCGACGTCCGGGTGGAGCTGCGGCTGGGCGGGACGTGGACCGACATCACCCCGCACGTCTACACCCGCGACCCGATCACCATCACCGGCGGCCGGACCGCCGAGGGCTCGGCGCCCGACCCATCGCGCTGCACGATGACGCTGAACAACAAGGACGGCCGCTACTCGCCCAGGAATCCCAGGTCGCCGTACTTCGGGCAGCTCGGCCGCAACACCCCGCTGCGCGTCACCGTCCCGGCCGACCACTCAACGGTCACCATCCCCGGCGCCGGAACCGACCAGGTCACCGCCGTGGGATCGGCGGGCCTCAACGTCACCAGCAATCTCGACGTGGCCGTGGAGATGTCCAACGCCCAATGGGCGCGGGGCGGCACCATCTTGTCCAAGCGCACCGCCGTCGGTGACCAGCGGTCCTGGATGCTGGGCGTGGACCCCGACAACGGGCTCGCGCTGCTGGCCTGGTGGGAGGACGGCACCGCCGGCAACAACCATTTCAACTGGTCAACCGTCCCGCCGTCCTCGGCACCTGGACGGCAGGCGCTGCGCGTCACCGTGGACACCGCCGCCGAACTCACCATCTTCTACACCGGCCCTTCGATCGACGGACCCTGGACGCAACTCGGCGCCCAGCGCGGCCCCTACGGCGGCCCTGAGCCCATCTTCGCCAGCACCGCGCCGATCGTGCTGGGCGGCGAGCCGGGGTACTCCTCCACGGCGTTCGCCGCGACCTATCACGCCTGGCGCGTGCGCGACGGCATCGACGGCCCGCTGCTGGTCGACGTGGACCTGGACGAGGTGGCCGGGAGCGGGTCGTCGTTCGTGGACGGCACCGGCCGCACCTGGAACCTGACCGGCGCCGCCGATCTCAGCGACCGGCAGACCCGGTTCGCCGGCGAGGTCCCGTCGTGGCCGGTGCGGTGGGGTCCGTCCGGGCAGGACGTCCACGTCCAGATCGAGGCCGCCGGGATCACCCGCCGCCTCGGCCAGGGCGCCAAGCCGGTCGCCTCGGCGGTGCGCCGCTCGATCGCCAGCGCAGCCCCGCATACGGCGTGGTGGCCGCTGGAGGACTCCCCCGGCTCTCGCGTCGCGGTGTCGGGTTACCTGAACCGCGCGGGCATGATCCCCAGCGGTGAGGTGACGTTCACCGGCTCGCCCGTCGGGGGCCTGGGCGGTGCCGTCGAACTCGGCGACGGCGGCGCGCTCAGCGGCCCCGTCGTCAGCGGCACCAGCGAATGGGTCGTGGCCTGGTGGTACGACCTGCCCAAGGTCACCGGCACCGAGGACGCCTTTACCAACTCGGTCGTGCTGCACTGGCTGTGTCCCGGCTCCCCGGGCGGCGCGCAGTGGCTCGGCTACGCCCGCATCAACCCCGTGGACGGCACCGAGCAGTTCGCCGTGCAGTCCACCGATGAGGGCGGAGGCGCCACCTCGGCGCTGGTGTACGACGGGCCGATCTGGGGCGTCGGTCCCGTGCAGTTCGCTCTGCATGCCCGCAACACCGCGAGCGGCATCCTCGTGGACCTGTACGTCAACGGCGAGCACGCAGGGGCGGCCTCGACGTTCGTCGGCGACTTCCCCACCCCTGTCGCCGCCATGGGCCTGAACAACGCCGCCATCGTCGCGGCCTCGGACGCCGAGTTCGAGGCGGGCGCGATCTCGCACGTGCTGGTCACCTCCGGTGCCCGCCGCGAGGAGGTCACCGGCCTGGTGCCCGCCGGCCGCGGCTACGCGGGCGAGACCGCGGGCACCCGCGTCGTGCGTCTCGCAGCCGAGGAGAACATCCCGCTGACGCTGACCGGCGACCCCGTCGAGACCGTCGCGATGGGACCGCAGCTTCCCGCGACCATCCTGGACCTGCTGGGCGAGGCGGCCGACGCCGACGGCGGCCTGCTCGCCGACCGGCGCGACGAGCTCGCGCTGAACTACCGCAGCCGCGCGTCCACCTACGACCAGGACCCGGCGCTGATCCTGGACTATCACGACCACGTCGCGCACCCGCTGGAGCCGGTCGACGATGATCAGCAGGTCCGCAACGACTACACCGTGGAGCGCCGCGGCGGATCGTCGGCGCGGGCGGTGCTGGAGGACGGGCCGCTGTCCATCCAGCCGCCGCCCGACGGCGTCGGCGTCTACGACGAGTCGGTGACCCTCAACCTCGCCGACGACTCCCAGCTCGCCGCGCAGGCGGGATGGCGGCTGCATCTGGGCACCGTCGATGAGGCCCGCTGGCCGATCGTGCGGCTCAAGCTCCACAAGCACCCGGAGCTGATCCCGGCCGCGACCTCGATCACCGAGCGGTCGGTGATCAGGCTGACGGGGCTGCCGGAGTGGCTGCCGCCCGAGGACGTCGACCTCATCGTGGACGGCTACACCGAGGTCATCGAGTCACTGCGGTGGACGATCGAGTTCAACTGCGTCCCCGGCTCGCCGTACCGGGTCGGGGTCGTGGGCGGTGAGGAGTACGGCCGCGTCGACACCGACGGGTCGGTGCTGCTGGCCGACGTGGACGCCGACGACACCACGCTGATGGTGGCCTCCACCGACGGCCCGTACTGGGCGACCGACCCCGCCGAGTTCCCGTTCGACATCGTCATGGGCGGTGAGACCCTCACGGCCACCGCCGCGGCGAACGGGCTCACCGACCCGTTCAACCGGACGGTCTCGAACGGCCTCGGCACCGCGCCCGACGGCCAGACCTGGACCGTGTTCGGGCCGGCCGCGCACTACTCGGTGAACGGGTCCGCCGCGCAGATCGCCATCCCCGCCACCAACGTCGCCGACGTCGCCGGGCTCGTCCAGTTCTGCGAGAGCGTCGACGTCGAGGCCACGTTCCGGACCGTGGTCGCGCCGATCACCGGCGCCGCCGTCTACTACTACCTGATCGGCCACTTCAATCCGTTCACCTTCACCTGGTACGCGCTGGTGGTGTCCATGCAGACCGACGGCACCGTCCGCGCACTGATCGAGTACAAGGCGCCCGGCGGCGCGACCTCCGCCATCGCCGCCGAGCGGATCGTGCCCGGCCTCGCGGTCACCGCCAACGCCTGGCGCCGCGCCCGCCTGCGGATCCAGAACGGCCGCATCGACGGCAAGGTGTGGGCCGACGGGTCACCCGAGCCGGCCGACTGGCTCATCAGCGCGCACCACTCCGAGTACACCAGCGGCGACGTCGGCCTGCAGATGTACCTGCCGCCCGGCAACACCAACGCCCTGCCGTTCAACTTCCAGGTCGGCGAGGTCGTCCTGCACAACCCGCAGAAGCTCACCGTGACCCGGTCGGTCAACGGCATCGCCAAGGCGCACACCACCGGCACCGCACTGCGTCTCGCGCAGCCGATGACCATCGCCCTGTAAGGAGCAGCCAGCGTGGCCCCATATCCCGTGATCGCCGCCGGGCAGCGCGTCACCGCCGGCCTGCTCACCGCGATGCAGGACGACATGATCCGCAAGCTGCAGAACACCGACCGGATCACGAGCACCATGCTCGACGACCCCGAACTCGTCGTCGCGCTGGAAGCCTCGGCGGTGTACTTCGTCGAGATGTTCCTGCTGCTGGGCGGCAACACCACCGGCGACATCCGCACCCTGTGGACCGTCCCGTCCGGCGCGACCGGGTTCAAGAGCGTGATGGGCCCGGCGTCCGGCACGACCGACGTCAACGCCGACAACATCGTGGTGCGGATGGGCGTCCATAATTTCCCCACGATCATCGCCTACTCCGGCGTCAGGAATGCGACCGGGAACATGTTCCGGGTCTACGAGCACGGCGAGGTCACCACCACCACCGCGGGGATCCTCGCGCTGAACTGGGGCCAGGTCACCACCAACGCCGGAGCGTCCCGGGTCGGCGCCGGCTCCCTGATGCGCGCCAAGAGGATCGGCTGATGATGAGCGACCCGAGGGGGCTCGGTGGCCGATGACCCATCGACGATCGCCTGGCGCCTGCAGCGCCTGGAAGAGGCCGTCCGTGACCTCGGCCTACGTGTCGTCTCCGTCGAGCTGTACACCCGCGACCGTGCCGAGGTCGAGCGCGACCTCGTCGAGTTGCGTGCGGCCATCGCCGACGAGAAGCAGGCGCGCAAGGACGACGTCAAGGACATCCGAGCCCAGGCCGACAAGCAGGCCGAGCGGCAGTCGGGGAACTGGCGGCAGGCGCTGTTCGGCGGCGTCATCCCTGGGCTGGTGGTGCTGCTCTCGGTGGCCGTGCAGATCGTCTTGGCGACGCGCGGCGGTAAGTGATGGCTGAGCACGCACGGCGGATGAAGCGCAACGTCTGGATCATTCTCGGCGTGCTGGCCCTGTCGCTGTTCGGCTGGTGGGTCAACGCCCAGATCCACGGCCTGGGCGAGCGGCTCCAGGCGGCCGAGCGGCGCGGCGACGCCTACGAGCGCCAGCTCCGTCAGCACAACATCGTCCCCAACCCCAAGGCCAGCCCGGGCCCCGCAGGCTCCCCGGGGGCCCCAGGATCCCCCGGTGCGCCCGGCCCAGGCGGTTCCCCCGGCCGCCCCGGCTCCCCGGGCGCACCGGGCCGTACGGGCACGCCCGGCTCGCCGGGGTCGCCTGGCGCGTCCGGCGCCCCGGGTCAGCCCGGCCAGGACGGCGCCGTCGGCCCGCAAGGCCCGGCGGGTCCGGCCGGCCCGCGCGGCGAGCAGGGTCCCCGCGGGGAGCAGGGCCCGCCCGGGCCTGCGCCCGGCACCGTCTACTGCCAGCCCCCTGTCCCGCCCACCGGGCCGTGGACCTGCACCACTTCGGAGGACTGATGACCGAGCCCGACCCGCCGCACGTGGACGTGCCGGAGCGGCGCGAGATCGACCGGATGGACGCCGTCGATGTCGACGACCGGGCGCACCGGCCGACCGAGGACGACGAGGAGGCCGTGCTGCGCGGGCTGTACGGCGAGGCGGACAGCTACGGCGTGTACCGGAGGGAGGTCGCGTGAGCGTGATCGCCGAGACCGAGTGCAGCCGGTCAGGCTGCCGCGAACCGCAGAGTGCACGGCAGGTGGTTCTGGTCGGCCCTGACGGCACCGATCGGAAGCGCTGCGGCCCGTACTGCCCGGAGCACACCGACCTGCTGCTGACGAAGCTCACGCCGACCTACACCGGCGGCGGCGCGACCTACCGGATCGAGGGCTCCTGATGGGCACCGCCGAGGGGATGCTGCGGGAGGCCCGGCGCTCCCTGGGCGTGCGCGGCCGCCCGAACTACATCACCACCGACTACGCGCGCCGCCACGGGAACGGGTTCCTGCGGGCGGCCTGGTGCGACATGGCCGTGACGTACTGGGCGCGGCAGTCGGGCAACACCGCCGCCGTGCTCCCGGGCGGGGACCGCGCGTACACCGTCTGGCACGCCGAGGACTTCAAGAAGGCGGGGCGGTGGTACCCGGGCACCCCCGCGAACACCAACGCCGCCAAGCCGGGCGACGTCGTGTTCTTCGACTGGGGCGGCTCGGACGGCATCGGCTACATCGACCACGTCGGCGTGGTGGAGAAGGCGCTCGGCGGCGGCCGCGTCCAGACGATCGAGGGCAACACCGGCGACGCCTGCCTGCGCCGGGTCAGGTCGCACACCAGCATCGCCGGGTTCGGGCGCCCGGCCTACGACGGCACGGCCAGCGGGTCGAGCGAGGAGGACGACGTGATCGGGCTGAAGAAGGGCGACAAGGGCGAGCGGGTCAAGGCGCTGCAGGAGCTGATCCGCGCCGCCGGGCAGGGCGCCGCGCTCGGCGAGACCGACGGCGAGTACGGGCCCAAGACGGCCGAGGCGCTGCGCAAGGTGCGCGCCAGCGTCGGGTCGGCGGCCAAGCCGGGCTACGGCGACGAGGTGACCGGGCACGCGCACGCGCAGCTCTACGTCGCCATGGCGCGCAACCAGAGCAAGTCCTAGGAGGACGTCATGAGGATCTTCGGTTTCGAGCCCGCCGTGATCGCCTACGCGGTGAACGCCGCGGTGGCGCTGCTGGTGGCCTACGGGCTGGACCTGTCGCAGGCCCAGGTGGAGGCCGTCGCGGTCATCACCACCGCGCTGCTGGCGGGCGTGGCGGCGGCGCTGACGCGGCCCGTGGTGGTTTCGACCATCACCGGCGCGGCGGCGACCGTGCTGACGGCGGTGGCGGCGTTCGGGCTGTCGCTGACGACCGAGCAGATCGGCGCGACGGTGACGGCGCTGTCGATCGTGCTGGCGCTGCTGCTCCGGCAGAACGTCTCCCCGGCGCCGGTCGTCGGCCGCGCGAGCCCGCGCGTGTAACCGCAGGTCACCACCTTTTTCCCGGCGCCGGGAGAAAGGTACCCTGAGATCGTCGGCGGGTGGGGAAGCCCGTCCGGCACGCGAGAGCCCCGCTCACCTTCGGGTGGGCGGGGCTCTTTGCTGTGCGCGGGGTCAGGCTGGAACCGCGCCCTCGTGGACCCCGACCGGCCCACGGGGGCGCGGGGTCTATGTGGCCGCGCCGTGGCGGAGCTGCTGCCACCACTCCAGCGCGAGCTTCTTGCGGACGCGCGCCGTCTCGTGCACGACGACCTTGCCCTTCGCCGTCTCGGTGCGCCGGACGAGGAACGCCCCGCCGAGATTCAGCAGCTCGAACGACACCGGGCGGCAGCGCTCGCAGGTGTGCTCCACCACGCGGGCCCGCTCGATCGGCGGCAGCATGCGGATCCACTCCAGCGGGCGGGCGCCCGGCACGGCCAGCGGCATGTGCCGCCCACCGCACGCCTCGCCGTCGGGGTTGAGGGAGTACAGGGAAGGGGCGGGCCCGGCATCGCCATGGCGGGGTTCGCCGGGCCCGCCTGCGGGCGCGGACCCCTCCGCGCGAGGCGCCGCGCCCGCGCTCATGGGGCCTCATCCTCCGCCGGCACCGCCCTGCCCTGCCGCTCCAGGGACGCGGTCACGACCAGCTCGGCCAGTACCGACTGCCCGGTGCACAGCCACACCAGCTCCTGCTGGTCGACCGCACGGATCTCGGACTTGCAGCCGTGCTCGACCTGGTACGGGGTCAGGTTGGTGATGCGGGTCGCCACGAGTTCGCCGGCGACGTGGTCGCGGCGCGTGATCCAGCCGGGGATGGCCGGGACCACTCGCAAGGGGGGAAGGGCCATGCGCCCACGGTAACTCCACCTGGTTACCTCTGTCACCTAATGGCCCTACCTGGGTCCACCTGGAGAGCATTAACGCAGGTCAGCTACGTTCGGAAGATGACCGTGGATCTTGAGGGGCCGGAGCCGATCTACCGGCAGATCGCGGCGGTCATCACCCAGCGGATCGACGACGGCACCTACCCGCCGCGGCGCGCGATCCCGTCGGCGGCCGCGCTGTGCGAGGAGTTCGGCGTGTCTCGCAAGACCGTCCGCGCCGCCACCAATCTGCTCATCGAACAGGGCCGCCTGGTCGGCGTCGTCGGCCGCGGCGTATTCGTGGTGGGCAGCGAACCGCCCGCCGGCTCCTGAGAGCGGGCGGGCGGCAGAGCGCGCCAGCGACGTGGCCGCCTTGGCGGCCGGTGTCGCCTCGCCCCCGTGATCAGCGGGGAACCGGCCAGCGCGATGGCCTCGCAGCCAGGGTACGCCGCTAGTCGGTGACCTTCTTCGAGTACAGGGTGATCCGCGTGTCCGGCGTGACGCGCGTCCCGGCCTTCGGGGACTGCCGGACGACCTCCCAGTTCCGGTCCAGGATCATCGTGCGGCCCTGCCCGGTCGCGTCGACCTCGGCGAGCACGTACAGCCCGGCGGCCTGCATCTCGTTCTGCGCCTGCTGGTGGTTCTTGCCGACGACGTTCGGCACCTTGATCTTCTCGGCGGCCGGGGCGGCGGGCGTCTTGTCGGCCGGCTCGCCGCCGGCCGGGCTGGACGGGGCGGTCTCGGTGACGGTGACCGCGGGCGCCGGGTCGGCGGACGGTGTGCCTCCGCAGGCGGTCAGCGTGAGCGCGGCCAGCAGGATGGCGGCGAGGGCGGTGAGGCGCATGGGTTCCCCTGTCGTTGACGTGCGGTGGCGGGGGGCGCGTCCTCTGGCGTGCGGGGTGCCTGTGTGACGCCTGGCCGTGACGGCGCGTTCACGCCTGGCAGCATCCGGCCACGGTCACGGTGTGATCGGCGGCCCGTAGATGAACAGGCTCGCCAGGCTCCATGCGACGATGACCGCGCCGAGCAGGCACGCCACCGCGGCGGCCGCCATCATCCGGCGGGTGGTGCGGTACCAGATCTGCCGGGCCGTCTCGAGCTGACGGTAGCGGTCGGGGCGGCCGCCGGCCAGGCGCCAGAGGCGGCGGCGGGTCATGTACCGCGCGTACGGGCAGGTGCGGCTACGGCAGGTGCGGCCGCGGTGCGTGTGGGGCATGACTCTCCTTGCCGGAGGGTTCGCGCGGATGACGGATACAGTCGCCGATGCTGGTGGGTCACGTTCCGCATTCCACCAGGCAGAGCCCATGATTAGGACGCCGCTATCACCGCGCTACGGCCACCTGTA
>NZ_JBGNUR010000034.1:0-13888 GCF_041951345.1 Actinomadura sp. 21ATH
CCCCCCACCCACCCTGCCAAGGGAGGCACGGTCATGGCGGACGAGACCAGGGCGCGGACCGCGAGAACCGAACCGGCCGGGCGCGGCGCGCCCCCCAGCGGCGTCGAGCCCGAGGCCGCCCCCGCCCCGGCGGGCATGCTCGGCGCGCTGGCCGCCGAGTTCGCCGGCACGATGATCCTCATCCTGTTCGGCGTCGGCGTCGTCGCGCAGGTCGCCGCCGCCGGCATCGGCGACCACGACTCCATCGCCTGGGCCTGGGGCCTGGGCGTCACCCTCGGGGTCTACGTGGCGGCGCGGGCCAGCGGCGCCCACCTCAACCCGGCCGTCACGTTCGCGCTGGCGGTGTTCAGGGACTTCGAATGGCGGCGGGTCGCGCCGTACATGCTGGCGCAGACCCTCGGCGCCTTCCTGGCCGCGCTGATCGTGCGGTGGAACTACTCCGAGGTGCTGGCCAAGGCCGACCCCGACCACACCATCAAGACCCAGGGCGTGTTCTCCACGCTGCCGGGCAACGGCGAGCTGCCGGTCGGGACGTGGGGCGCGTTCCGCGACCAGATCATCGGCACCGCGATCCTGCTGTTCCTGGTGCTGGCGGTCACCGACGCCCGCAACGACGGCCCCGCCGCCAACCTGGCGCCGTTCGTGATCGGCCTGATCGTGGTGGCGATCGGGATGGCGTGGGGCACCGACGCCGGCTACGCCATCAACCCCGCCCGCGACTTCGGGCCGCGGCTGGCCTCGTTCTTCACCGGGTACGGCGGCGCGTGGCGCGACCAGTACGGCCAGCTGTACTTCTGGGTGCCGATCGTCGGCCCGCTGATCGGCGGCGTCCTGGGAGCCGGCCTCTACAAGGGCCTGATCGGGCGGTTCCTGCCGCCCAAGCCGGAGGCGGCCGCCGCGCAGGTCCCGGCCCGCGTCCCCGCCGAGGCCGCCTGACCCGCGCCCGTCCCGTCCCGTTCCATCAGGCCCCACCAGGAGGACACCCCATGAGCGACTTCGTCGGCGCGGTCGACCAGGGCACCACCAGCACCCGCTTCATGATCTTCGATCACGGCGGCAACGAGATCGCCCGCCACCAGCTGGAGCACGAGCAGATCCTGCCGCAGGCCGGCTGGGTCGAGCACAACCCCACCGAGATCTGGGAACGCACCCGCGCGGTCATCGAGACCGCGCTGACCAAGGCGAACCTGACGCACGCGGACCTGGCCGCGCTGGGCATCACCAACCAGCGCGAGACCGCCGTGGTGTGGGACCGCCGCACCGGCCGCCCGTACTACAACGCCATCGTGTGGCAGGACACCCGCACCGACCGGATCGCCGCAGCCCTCGACCGCGACGGCCGCGGCGACGTCATCCGCCGCAAGGCCGGCCTGCCGCCGGCCACGTACTTCTCCGGCGGCAAGATCCAGTGGATCCTGGAGAACGTCGACGGCGTCCGAGAGGCCGCCGACTCCGGCCACGCGGTCTTCGGCACCACCGACAGCTGGCTGCTATGGAACCTCACCGGCGGAACCGACGGCGGCGTGCACGTCACCGACGTCACCAACGCCAGCCGGACGATGCTGATGGACCTGGAGACCCTCGACTGGGACGAGGAGCTCCTGTCGTTCTTCGGCATCCCCCGCTCGATGCTGCCCGACATCCGGCCCTCGTCGGCGCCCGACCCGTACGGGCTGACCCGCCCCGGCGGCCCGCTGGGCGGCGAGGTCGCGCTGACGGCCGCGCTGGGCGACCAGCAGGCCGCCACCGTCGGCCAGGTCTGCTTCGCGCCCGGCCAGGCCAAGAACACCTACGGCACCGGCAACTTCCTCCTGCTCAACACCGGCACCGAACTCGTGCGCTCCTCCAGCGGGCTGCTGACCACCGTCTGCTACCAGCTCGGCGACGACGCCCCCGTCTACGCCCTGGAAGGCTCGATCGCGGTGACCGGGTCGGCCGTGCAGTGGCTGCGCGACCAGCTCGGGATCATCTCCGGCGCGTCGCAGAGCGAGTCGCTGGCCCGGCAGGTGGACGACAACGGCGGCGTCTACTTCGTCCCGGCGTTCTCCGGGCTGTTCGCCCCGTACTGGCGCAGCGACGCCCGCGGCGCCATCGTCGGCCTCTCGCGGTACAACACCAACGCCCACCTGGCCCGCGCGACGCTGGAGGCCATCTGCTACCAGACCCGCGACGTCGTCGAGGCGATGCGCGAGGACTCCGGCGTCGCCCTGGACGTGCTGAAGGTCGACGGCGGCGTCACCGCCAACGAGCTGTGCATGCAGATCCAGGCCGACGTGCTCGGCGTCCCGGTGTCGCGGCCCGTCGTCGCCGAGACCACCGCGCTCGGCGCCGCCTACGCCGCGGGCCTGGCCACCGGGTTCTGGAAGTCGACCGCCGAGCTGGCCGGCAACTGGAACGAGGACCGCCGCTGGACGCCCGGCTGGGACGCCGGGCAGCGCGAGCGCGGCTACACCGGCTGGAAGAAGGCCGTCGGCCGCACCCTCGACTGGGTCGACGTGTCCTGACCGTCCCCCGACGGTCACCCGATGGCCACCCGGCGGCCATCGCCGCAGAGCGGGGGGCGGGGCAGGACGACCGGCGACCGGCCCCGCCCCCCTCCACCCGTCCACCGTCCGCGTGAGGAGCACGCCGTGAAATCCGTATCCCTCGGCCCGCAGTACCGCCAGGACGCCCTGGCGCGGCTGGCCGGCACCGAGTTCGACGTCCTGGTCGTCGGCGGCGGGATCGTCGGCGCCGGCGCCGCCCTGGACGCCACCTCGCGCGGCCTGTCGGTCGCGCTCGTCGAGGCCCGCGACTGGGCCGCGGGCACCTCCAGCCGCTCCAGCAAGCTCGTCCACGGCGGCCTGCGCTACCTGGAGCAGCGCGACTTCGGCCTGGTCCGCGAGGCGCTGCGCGAGCGGGCGCTGCTGCTGACCCGGCTGGCGCCGCACCTGGTACGGCCCGTCCCGTTCCTGTACCCGCTGCGCCACCGCCTGTGGGAGCGCGCCTACGTCGGCGCGGGCGTGAGCCTGTACGACACCATGGGCGGCGCGCGCGCCATGCCGCGGCACCGGCAGCTGTCCCGCGGCGCAGCGCTGCGCGAGGCGCCCGGGCTGCGCCGCGACGCCCTGGTCGGCGCCGTGCAGTACTACGACGCGCAGGTCGACGACGCCCGCTACACGATGATGGTGGCCCGCACCGCCGCCGACTACGGCGCGACCGTGGCGACCCGTACCGAGGTGACCGGGTTCCTGCGGGAGGGCGAGCGCGTCACCGGCGCGGCGGTGCTGGACGCCGAGAGCGGCGTGGAGATCGCCGTGCGCGCCCGCCGGGTCGTCAACGCCACCGGCGTGTGGACCGACGGCGCGGGACGGATGGCCGGCACCCGCACCGCGTTCAGCGTCCGCGCGTCCAAGGGCGTGCACCTGCTGGTGCGGCGGGACCGGATCGTGCTCAACACCGGCATCATCTCCCGCACCGAGAAGAGCGTGCTGTTCGTGATCCCGTGGGGCCGGCACTGGATCATCGGGACGACCGACACCCCGTGGGAGCACGGCCCCGACGGCCCGTCCGCCGACGCCGCCGACGTGGACTACCTGCTGGACCAGGCCAACGCGCTGCTGCGGATCCCGCTGACCCGCGACGACGTGGAGGGCGTGTACGCGGGGCTGCGGCCGCTGCTGTCGGGCGAGGCCGCCGACACCACCCGGCTGTCGCGCGAGCACACCGTCGCCGAGCCCGTCCCCGGCCTGGTCGTGGTGACCGGCGGCAAGTTCACCACCTACCGGGTGATGGCGCAGGACGCCGTCGACGCGGCCGCCGCCGGGCTGGACGCGGCCGTGCCGCCCTCGGTGACGGCGCGGCTGCCGATCCTGGGCGCGGTCGGGTTCGAGGTGCTGTGGAACGAGCGCCGCCACCTGGCCGAGGGCTCGGGCCTGCACGTGGCGCGGGTGGAGCACCTGCTGCGGCGGTACGGGTCGTGCATCCCCGAGGTGCTGGCCCTCATCGCCCAGGACCCGGCGCTGGGCGAGCCCGTCCCCGGCGCCCCCGACTACCTGCGCGCCGAGGCCCTCTACGCCGCCACCCACGAGGGCGCCCTGCATCTGGAGGACGTGCTGGCGCGGCGGCTGCGGGTGGCGATGGAGGAGCGCGACGGCGGCCTGGCCGCCGCCCGCCACGTCGCCGGCCTGATCGCCCCCGTCCTGGGCTGGGACGCCGCCGACACCGTCGCCGAGGTCGAGCGCTACGTCGCGCACGTCCACGCCGAGCGCGGCGCGGGCACCGGCGCGCGGGGCGCGATGGCGGGGGAGACGGTGGGCGGGGACGGCGGGGACACCGGTGACGCGAAGGCCCTGCCCGCGTCGGCGTGACCGGCGGCGCTCACAGCGCGGCGCGCACGGCGGCGCCGATCTCGGCGACGGCCTCGGCGGCGCGGCGCGCGTAGGAGCCCCAGCCCAGGAAGCCGTGGTCGAGTCCGGTGCCGGTGACGAGCGCCGCGGGGACGCCCGCGGCGCGCAGCCGGGCGGCGTACGCCTCGGCCTGGGGGCGCAGCGGGTCGTACTCGGCGGTCGCGACGACCGCCGGGGCCAGCCCGGCCGGGTCGGGCACCAGCAGCGGCGACACCTCCGGGCGGGCCGGGTCGGCGCCGGCGAGGTAGAGGCGCAGGATCCGGTCCAGCCCCGAGGGCCCGAAGTCCAGCCCGTCGGGGTCGGGCGCCGCCGCCGGTGCGGCCCGCAGGTCGACGGCCGGGTAGAGCAGCACCTGCAGCGCGGGCCCGCCGCCGTGCCGCCCGCGCAGGCGCAGCGCGGCCGCCGCGGCCAGCTGCCCGCCCGCGCTGTCACCGGCCACCCCGGTCCGTGCGGGGTCCAGTCCCAGCTCGGCGGCGCGCGCGGTGACCTGCTCGTAGGCGGCGACGGCGTCGTCCAGCGGGGCGGGGAAGGGGTGCTCGGGCGGGCGGCGGTAGTCGACCGACACCCACGCCACCTCGCCGGCGGCGGCCGCGAGCGCGCGCACGACCGGGTCGTAGCTCTCCACGTCGCCCAGCGTCCAGCCGCCCCCGTGGAAGTACACCAGCCCGGGGACGGGCCGGGCGGACGCGGGCCGGTACAGCCGGGCCGGGAGGGGCCCGGCCGGGCCCCGCAGCGTCAGGTCCTCGACCACGGCGACGCCGGGGCGGGGGAGCGGGGCCAGGTCGGCGGCGTGCCGGCGGCGGGCGTCGGCGATCGTGCGGCCGGGCGGCGCCGCGGCGGCCAGCCGGCGCCTCATGAAGGCCAGGTACTCCGGGTCGCGGCCCATGGCGGCCAGCGTAGGGCACGGCCCTGCCCCCTCCCGCGCGCGCACCGGGAGCGGAGCGGAAAAGCGTTTGTGGCGCCGGCGGCGGCGTCGCTAGGGTCGGCGGCATGTGCGCTTCGATAACCGTCGGCGCCGCCTGGGCCGCCGCGCGTGCCGCCGCCTCCGCGCGGCCGCGCGCCCGCCGCCCCGTCCTGGATCGGCCAGGCCGCGCCGGCGCCTGAACGCACGTCTCGCATCGCACGTCGTTCCGTTCTGCTTCTCGTGTCCGCCGTAACGGCGGCGTCCGCGTCACCCGCGCGCCTTCCGCGCCTTCCTGAGCCGCCCTCGGTGTGAGGGGCGGTTCCGCCTGCCTGTCCAGGGCCTCCGAGCGTCCATGACCCTCGTACCAGGACAGGCGACTCCATGCCTCAGCGTTCGACGCACCGATCAGCCCTGCCCGCGCCCGCGGGTACGCGCGCCCGCAGGCGCCGCGAGCTGTCCCAGAACCTCCTCGCCGACCGGGCGGCGCTGCGCCGTTTCGTCCGTACCGCCGGTCCGGGCGCCGGCGACGTCGTCGTCGAGCCCGGCGCGGGCGACGGCCGGATCACCGCGGAACTGGCCGCCCGCGCGGAACGGGTGATCGCCTACGAGATCGATCCGGTGCTGGCGCGGCGGCTGCGCGCCCGCTGCGGCCGGCTGCCCAACGTGCGCGCCGTGGCCGGCGACTTCCTGGCCGCCGCGCCGCCGGCCGGCCCGTTCCATGTGGCGGGCAACATCCCCTACGTCGCCACCTCGGCGATCGTGGAGTGGTGCATGGCGGTGCCCGGGCTGCGGTCGGCGACGATGATCACGCAGCTGGAGTACGCGCGCAAGCGCACCGGCGGGTACGGGCGCTGGAGCCTGCTGACGGTGCGGACGTGGCCGTCGTTCGGCTGGCGGCTGTCGCACGCGATCCCGCGCGAGCGGTTCCGGCCGGTGCCGCGGGTGGACGCGGGGGTGCTGCGGCTGGAGCGCCGGGAGCGCCCGCTGCTGCCGCCCGCGGCGATGCCCGCGTACGAGCGGTGCGTGGCGGTGGGGTTCCAGGGGAGGGGAGGGACTCTGTACGCCTCGCTGCGGAGGGAGTACCCGCGGCGGAGGGTGGACGCGGCGTTCCGTGCGGCCGGGGTGGACCGGGAGGCGGTCGTCGCCTTCGTCCACCCCGACCAGTGGGTCGCGCTGTTCCTCGCTCTGCACCAACCCTGACTGAACCTTACTTTGTCAAGGCCGGTGGCGGGAGGTTACAAACTCCGTGAGTGTCTGCGGCTTTCCGCCACCAATCTCCTCGATAGCGGCAGTCACCTCGTACAGCTCGTGGTGCGAGCCGATGGCGCGGAAGAGTGCCCACAGGTGGTCCAGGTGCTCGACGGCGACCGCGTCGCCGTACAGCGGGAGGGCGCGGTCGCGCCATTCGTCCGGGGAGGGCCGGGTGTAGGTGAGGGCGTCGCCGGCGGCGGCGTAGGACTCGACGATCTGCTCGACGGTGAGGATCTGGCCGGTGAGCCGGCAGATGGGGTCGGGGTCGGGGCCGGTGGCGGTCAGCAGGCCGGCGCCGACGCGGGCGACGTCGGCGGCGGCGATGAGCGGGACGACGGTGCCGGGCGGGCCGAGCGGTACGGGCAGCTCGCGCCGCCCGGAGGATTCCACGAGGAAGTCGAGGTTCTCGAAGAACACCGCAGCGCGCAGGTGGACGGCGCCGATGCCGGCCCAGGTCAGGACCTGTTCGGCGAGCCAGTGGCGGCGCATGTGGGGTGTTCCGGCGTGCGGGTCGGCGGCGAGCTGGGAGACGGCGACGACGCGTTCGAGACCTTCCTGCCGTGCGGCGGCGGCGAACGCGGCGGTCGCGGTCAGCAGCCCTTCGGTGACGGGGTAGGTGAGGTAGGCGCGGCGCACGCCGCGCAGGGCCGGGAGCAGGGTGGTGATCTCGCGGAGGTCGGCGGTGACGACCTCGGCGCCGAGGTCGCGCAGGCGGGCGGCGCGGTGGTCGTCGGTGCGGACGAGGGCGCGGACGGGCAGGCCGCGTTCCAGGAGGAGTTCGGTGACGAGGCGGCCGGTGGCGCCCTGGGTGCCTCCCGCGGCGCCGGTGACGAGGATCGGTTCCATCGTGGTCACCTTTCGGGGGGCGGGGTGTCGTCGGGGAGGGTGAGGGTGAAGGCGCCGAGGCGTTCCAGATCGCGCAGGAAGGGGCGGGCGGGGAATGCTTCGGCGGTGCTGAGGACGCCGGTCTTGGCGGGGCCGTGGCCGGTGGCGATGCGTGCGGCGGCTTCGGCGGAGGCCAGGGCGCCGGCGCGCCAGAGGTCGTGGCCGGTGGCGTGGCCGTGGGCGCCGGGGGTGCCGGGTTCGGCGGTGCTGAGGACGGCGACGGTGAAGTCGGTGCGGGCGCGGGCGTCGGCGTCGATGTGCTCGGAGTCGAAGACGCCGGGTTCTTCGAAGGTGGCGGCGGTGAGTCGCAGGTCGACGTTGCGGGCTGGTACGTGGCGGGGGATGGTGACGATGTCGCAGGAGGGGAACGGGGCGATGACGGTGCGGGGGCCGAGGGGCGGGGGGAAGGGGAAGACGGTGTTGGTGGGTTCGATGTAGCCGATGTGGTGGGCGCCGTCGCTGTAGGTGATGCGGTCGGTTTCGGCGAAGAGTTGTGCGGCGGTGTCCTTGGCGCCGGGGGTGAGGCGCCAGCCGGTGACGGCGTAGCCGACGATGACGCGGTCGAGTGCGGTGTGGCCGGTGGTGACGGCGGAGGCGAGGAGGTCGCCGAGGCCGCCGTAGAAGCTGAGGCCGGGGATCATGGTGATGCCGGCGTCGCGAGCGGGGGTCTGGTAGGCGTCGAAGAGGTGTTTGACGTGGTGGGATTCGACGGCGTGGTCGATGTAGTGGCAGTGGCCGGCGAGGGCGGCGTTGGCGATGGGTCGGCCGGTGCGGGAGAAGGGGCCGGCGCAGTGGACGATGACGGTGGCGTCGCGGGCGATCTGGTGGAGTGCGGCGGTGTCGTCGAGGGGTGCGGTGCGGGTCTGGACGCGGTGGGGGGCGTCGAGTTCGGTGGCGAGGGTTCGGAGGGCGTGGGGGTCGCGGCCGGTGAGGAGGAGGTGGTGGTCGCGGGCGAGGAGTTCGGTGGCGACCAGGCGGCCGGTGTGGCCGTAGGCTCCGTAGATTGCGATGAGCGGTGCGGTCATGGGGCCGGGCTCATTTCCGTACTTGGAGTATGTAACGGTTCCCGCAAGTTACATACTCAGAGTATGTACGTCAAGAGGAGGGACGCATGGCGCGCCGGACCCAGGCCGAGCGCTCGGACGCGACGACGGCCGGGCTGATCACCGCCGCGCAGGAGCTGTTCGGCCGCGACGGCTACGCCGCGACCTCGATCGACGCGGTCGCCGCGGCGGCCGGCATGACCAAGGGCGCCGCGTACCACCACTTCCAGAGCAAGGCCGCTCTGCTGCGGGCGGTGTTCGTGCGGCAGCAGGAGGAGATCGCCGCCGAGCTGGAGCGGGTCGCGGCGGAGGAGCCCGACGTGCGGGCGGCGCTGCGGCGGGGCGTGCGGACGTTCCTGGAGCGCTGCCTGGACCCGGCGTTCCGCCGGATCGTGCTGCTGGACGGCCCGGCGGTGCTGGGGTGGGACACGGTGCGGGCGATCGAGTACGACCATGTCCTGCGCGTGCTGAGCGCGGGGATCGCCGCCGTTGCCGCACAAGACGCACAAGACGCTGAAGACACAGAGGGCGCTGGGGGCGCTGGGGGCGCTGGGGGCGGCGGGGGCGGCGGGGGAGCGGCGCGGGTCCGCGCGCAGATGCTGTTCGGGGCGGTGTGCGAGGCGGGGATGCTGCTGGCGCGCTCGCCGGCCCCGCGGGAGACGTTCGAGACGGTGCTGGCCGAGGCCGAGCGCCTGCTGGCGGCGGCCATGCGCTGACCGTCCCGGCCGTCCCGGGCCGCGGGGCCGCGGGCGGGCGGGCGTCTAGAAGGGGTGGGGGGCGATGTCGGGGCGGACGGTGAGCCACTGGGTCTCGGTGAACGCCTCGATGTTGGCGTCGGGGCCGCCGAAGCGGGAGCCGTTGCCGGAGTCGCCGAGGCCGCCGAACGGGACGATGGGCTCGTCGTTGACGGTCTGGTCGTTGATGTGGAGCAGGCCGGTGGGGACGGCGTCGGCGATGCGCATGGCCTCGCCGACGTCGCCGAGGATGCCCAGGGACAGGCCGTAGGGGGTGTCGGCGGCCAGGGCGACGGCCTCTTCGGTGGTGGTGAAGGGGACGACGGGCGCGACGGGCCCGAAGACCTCCTGGGCGTAGGCGGGCATGGCGGGGGTGACGCCGGCCAGGACGGTGGGGCGGTAGAAGAGGCCGTCGTGGGTGCCGCCGGCGGCGAGGCGGGCGCCGGCGGCGACGGTGTCGCGGACGAGGGCGTCGATGTGGGCGAGCTGCCGGTGGTCGATGATGGGGCCGAGCGCGGCGGGTCCGGTGGCGGGGTCCCCGACGGGCAGGGCGTCGGCCTTGGCGGCGAGGGCGTCGACGTAGGCGTCGTGGACGCTGTGGTGGACCAGGTGGCGGCCGGTGGTCATGCAGATCTGGCCCTGGTGGAGGAAGGATCCCCAGGCGGCGGCGGAGACGGCCCTGTCGAGGTCGGCGCCGGGCAGGACGATGAGGGCGTTGTTGCCGCCGAGTTCGAGGTGGGCGCGCTTGAGGAGGCGGCCGCAGGTCTCGCCGATCCTGCGGCCGGCGGCGGTGGAGCCGGTGAAGGAGACGACGCGGACCTCGGGGGCGGTGATGACGGCCTCGCCGACGTCGGCGCCGCCGGGCAGCAGGTGCAGGAGTCCTTCGGGCAGGCCGGCCTCCTGGAAGACGCGGGCGATGACGGCGCCGCCGCACACGGCGGTGCGGGGGTCGGGCTTGAGTAGGACGGCGTTGCCGAGCGCGAGGGCGGGGGCGACCGAGCGCATGGCCAGGATGAGGGGGAAGTTGAAGGGGGCGATGACGGCGACGACGCCGGCGGGGCGGCGGCGGGCGAGGCTCCAGCGGGGCTGGGCGGAGGGCAGGACGTGGCCCTGGGGGTGGGAGGTGAGGGCGGCGGCCTCGTGGCAGAGGGCGGCGGCGAAGCGGGCTTCGAGTTCGGCCTTGGGCGGGATGGAGCCGGATTCGCGGACGATCCAGTTCTGGACGTCGGCGGCGTGGTGTTCGAAGAGGGCGGCGGCGCGGCGCAGGACGGCGGCGCGTTCGTCGTAGGGGCGGGCGGCCCAGTCGCGCTGGGCGCGGGCGGCGGTGGCGGCGGCTCGGGCGGCGTCGGCGGGGGTGGCCTGGCCGAGGGTGGTGAGGGTGTGGCCGGTGGCGGGTTCGATGACGTCGTAGGTGCCTGCCGAGCCGGTGGCCCAGGTGCCGTTGAAGATCTTTCCGGTCCAGTGGGCGGGGTCGAGCAGGGTCATCGCGGGTGTCTCCTTGCGCCGTGGCGGGGTGGGGGCCGGTGTGCGGGGGCCCGGAGTTCACGGTGCTGGAGGTGGTGGTGTGGTCCGGCTGCGGGCTTCCGGTGGACGGAAGGCGGGGGAGGGGGGAAAATGCGTTGCGGCGGGTGCGGGGCCGGGGCATTCTCGGTGGTGGGCCGGGCGGTTCGCCGCCCGGGGTCGCGACGGGCTGGAAGACGAGCGGGAAGGGGTGCGCGCATGGGTGAGCGGCTGGGCCGGTACGGCCGAGGCGGCCGGTGTCGCCGTGTGGGGCGCGGCCTTGTCCGGTGTCGTGACGGGTGTTCCCGGGTGGTGTGATCGGGTCCCGTTCGCGCGAGGGCGCGGGTCGCCGCTTCCGGGTCGCCGGGGGCGGTTTTTTCGTGCCGTGGCGGGGTGTGGCGGCCCTCGTGGACGCCGGTGGTCCGTGTC
Source organism: Actinomadura sp. 21ATH (assembly GCF_041951345.1). NCBI lineage: Bacteria > Bacillati > Actinomycetota > Actinomycetes > Streptosporangiales > Thermomonosporaceae > Actinomadura > Actinomadura sp. 21ATH. The sequence continues at coordinate 11,135 of NZ_JBGNUR010000034.1, forward strand.
GTCGAGGGTCGTTGATGGTGGTTTGTGGCGCTGTGGCTGAGTGGTCAAGGCGGCGGTCTGCAAAACCGTTCGATGTGGGTTCGATTCCCACCGGCGCTTCTGGTTCCGGGGCCGTGCGGGCCCGGTTCGCCCCGTGCGGTCCCGGAACCTCCTTCTCCCTGTAGCTCAGCGGACAGAGCGCCGGTCTCCGAAGCCGGAAGCCGCAGGTTCGATTCCTGCCAGGGAGGCAGTGAAGGGGCAGGGCCGTGCGGGGTCACCAGGGGACGGCGGTGACGCTGATGTGGTCGTCTGCGGGGTTGTAGTGCGACATCAGCAGGTGCCGCGGGGTGGACAGCTCGGGGTGGCCGATGTAGGCGCGGCACAGGTCGACGCCGGACTGGCCGCCGCAGGGGGCGGCGCCGCGGCGGCCGGGTCTCCAGGGGCCGGTGGGCGCGGGGGCGTGCCAGACGCGGAAGTCGCCGTTGACGCCGTGCTGCTCGATGAGGGCGTACCCCTTGCCGAGGGCGGTGTAGTCGGCGACGTGGACGCCGGTGGGGGCGGCGCCGGGCAGCAGTGAGCGGGCCTGGAAGGCGTCGCGGGTCCAGCCGCGGGCGGTGCGGTAGCGGTAGGCGGCGGGGTCGGTCCAGGCGGCGGGGTCGGCGGGGACGCGGGCGAGGGTGACGCGGCCGCCCTGGCAGGTGCCGAGGACCTGGTGGTCGCAGACGGCGGCGTACAGGTAGAGGTGGCCGCCGGCGAAGACGGGCGAGCCGAGGTTGTGCTGGAAGGGGAGTCCGGCGGGGGCGGCGAAGACGCGGGCCTGGGCGCCGAGGGCGTTGGTGGCGGGGCGGTATTCGACGAGTCCGAAGCCCTGGGTGCTGATGGTGTTCCCGCGTACGCACACGTCGGTGTAGGTGAGCAGGAGGGCGGGGGTTCCGGGGCGTTGGGCGGCGCCGGAGATCCAGGAGGCGCTGTAGGCGGTTCCGGGGATGTGGCAGGGCGCGGCGGGGGCCGGTGGCGCGCCGAGGTGCCCGGGCGCGGCGGGTGCCGTGGGTGGAAGCAGGAGTCCGGGGGGTGTGCGGAGCATGCCCTGGGGCGGGTGGTCGCCGGGCCGGTCGGGTGGCGCGGCGGGCGGCGGGGGGAGTTCGGTGAGTCCGGTGGGGACGCGGCCGGGGCGGTAGGGGCCGGTGGCGGCGGTGGCGCCGAAGGTCAGGCCGCGGTGGGTGCCCGACCACAGGGAGTCGCAGAACAGCCAGAGGGTGTGTCCGGGGCGGCCGGGGAGCGGGGCGGAGTAGCCGCAGTCGCGGTTGATGCGGTTGCCGGCGGCGGCGGTCTCGTACCGCGACAGCAGCCGGGCGGGCGGTGCGGTGTCGGTGGCGGGCGGCGGCGCGGAGGGGCCGACGAGGGGGGTGATCACGGCGGTGGTGAGGGCCGCGGCGATCGTGAAGGCGAGCACGGGGCCCCGCGCGTGCCGGGGGCGGGGGTGCCGGTGCGGCGGCGGGTGCGGGGAGCGGGGCGGCGCCATGGTGTCCTCTCGCTGCCGTCGCGGCGGGTGGACCCCACAGGGTGCCGTGTGCGCGGGCGGTGCTTCAAGTGCGGCGGGCGCGGGGCGGGCCGGCCGGGGGGATGTTTGCCCGGGACCGGCAGGGTAGAGCCGCAATCGGGGCCGATGGGCTCACCGGCCGCTGGGCCGGACGCCGCCGGGTGCGCCGGGCGTGGCCGGGGAGACCGAGGGAAGTGGGGCCGCGATGACCCGTTTCGGGTATTTCCTGGGCTGCGAGGAGCACCCTCCCCGAGCGGCCGCCGCCGATCCACATGTCGGCGTTCGGGGACAAGGCCGCCGGGGTGGCGGGCCGCATCGCCGACGGGTTCATCTGCACCATGCCCGACGGCGATCTCCTGCGCCGCTTCCAGGACGCGGGCGGCAAGGGCAAGCCCGCCCAGGGAGGCACCAAGGTGTGCTGGGGGCCCGACGCGGCGGAGGCGCGCCGTACCGCGCACCGCCTGTGGCCGAACATGCTCGTGCCGGGCGAGGCGGCGCAGCTGCTGCCCCAGCCGCGGCACTTCGCGCAGGTGTCGGGGCTGGTCACCGAGGAGGCGGTCGCGGGCGCCGTCCCGTGCGGGAACGACCCCGACGAGCACGCCGCCGCCCTGCGCGCCTTCGTCGACGCGGGCTTCGACGAGGTGTACGTCAACCAGATCGGGCCTTTGCAGGAGGGCTTCTTCGACTTCTACGCCGAGCAGGTGCTGCCGCGCCTGCGGGGCCGCTGACCCCGTCCACCACCCCATCCCCGACTCCCCCCGAACCCGACCACGCAGCCGCAGCCCCACGAACCCCCGTAGACCGACGACGACACGATGTGAAGGGAACGAGACACGTGGAAACCCCCAACACCCCCCGGATGCCCGGTGCCGGTGAGCAGATCAAGGAGGGCGCCGCCCGTACCGCCGGCGGCACCGCCCAGAAGGGCCGCGCGGCCGGCGGGGCCGCTCAGGACGCGGCCGGGACCGCCGCCGGTGCGGCGGGCGGCGCGGCCGGCAAGGCGCGCGACACCTCCCAGAAGGCCGCCGGGGCCGCGATGGCGGTGCCCGGGCAGGTCGCCAAGCTCACCAAGCTGATGTCGCTGCGCAAGCTGCTGCGCGCCGCGCCGGCGGTCGCCGCGGCCGGTGCCGCGGTGATCGTGGGGCGTCGCCTGCTGCGGCGCCGCTGACCGAGGCCGGCGGGCTCCGGGCCGGATGCGGCCCGGAGCCGAGCCGTGCGTGGCCGGGGCGGGACGC
>NZ_JBGNUR010000035.1:0-11932 GCF_041951345.1 Actinomadura sp. 21ATH
GCGGGCGCGCGCGCACCCGATCGCGCAGCGGCGCCACGAGCGGGGAGGGGGTGTCACACCGCGGGTGTCACGGCGAGGGAGTTACAGGTCAGAGGGGGTGTGACACCCCCGTGACACCCCCTCCGTGACACCCGGTGTGACACCCCAGGAAGGGAGGACCTCACAGACCACGAAAGAGCGGGCCGCGCCCTGTGCGCCAACACCCGGACGCGGCCCTTGATCACCCACCTGCGACACCAGGAGGACAACCCATGCGCATCATCTCGCGCATTGCCCGACAGATCATCATCCACGCCACGTGCCCGCACTGCGGCGGCACCGGCACCATCTACAACCCGCCGGTCGGCCCCATCGCCTGCGGCGGCTGCGGCGGCACGGGCGGGGGCCGCTGACATGGCCGACACCACGCAGTGCGACGGGTACTCGGTGGGCGTCGTCATCACCGATGACCAGGGCCGGACGCTGATCGGCGACCGCACCGACGACACCGGCGCGGCGGGGCCGGCGGGCCACGTCTACGACGAGCACAGCTCGTTCCGCAGCGCGGCGCGCGCCGAGGTCGCCGAGGAGGTGGGCCTGACCGTCACGGCCCTGACCGAGTACGCCAGCGGGTTCCGCGCCAACCGGTGCTGCCGCGAGCCCGGCCCGCTCGGGCACGGTCACCAGTGGCTGGTGTTCCGCGCCACCGTCACCGGCCGCCTGAAGGTCGACCCGGGCAGCTTCCGCAACGTCCGGTGGGCGACGCGCGCCGAGCTGGAGCTGCTGGCCGCGCGGACGCTGACGTATGCGCGCGGCGAGATCACCGCCGACGACTGGCGCGACCTGCCCGGCATCGAGCCGGTGTGGGTGCTGTGGCTGGTCAAGGCGCACCTGATCGCGATGTCCCGCACCGACCTGGAAACCATCGAGAACACGCTCTGAGGAGGGACGAAGACAACCTGAGCGGCCTCTGAGCCGCCCGCCCCTCAGGGCCCCGTCCGGTGACCCGGGCGGGGCCCTTTCGTCTGCGCGGCCGCCGTCGCCGGCACGCTACGAAACCCCGCCCCCAACCATGATCATTGATTAATGCCTAGGTGTGTGGGTCGTCCTGGTGGCGTTCGTGGTGAGGAGGATCGGGACGGGTCTTGGCGGTTGGCGTGGTGGGCGTACGTGTCCTGGATGACGTACTTGGATGACGTGACGTACGGCCGCCTTGGCGGGCCGGGCTGATCGCTGCGGAGTGCTCGAACGCCCGGACGGTCTGCATCCGCTCCCACAGCGGCGGGCGTTCGAGCACTCCGCCTCGCGGGGGTCCAGGGGGCGGCGGAGCCCCCTGGGATAACGGCGCCCGACCGGCCCTCACAGCTCGTACCGCTCCCAGTCGCTCCGGCCGTCCTCGACCAGGTCGTCCCCGTCCCGCTCGTCCTCGTCGTCCTGGTCCTGGACGACGTCGACGACGGTCGGCTGCCGACCGGCGCGGGCACGGCGCCGCGGCGCCAGGTTGTCGACGGCCTCCTGTAGGCGCTCCAGTGCGCGCTGCACGGCGTCGGCGGTGGCGGGCAGCCCGTCCGGCAGGCGCCCGGTGGCGTTGGCCGTGCGCGCCAGCTGGTTGACGTTGGTTCCCAGTGCGGCCACCATCCGCCGCACCGCCAGCAGCTCGGCGATGAGCGCGCGGCGCTCGGACACGGTCAGCGCCAGCTCGCCGGTATCGGTGGCGCCGCCGACCTGGCGGGCGGTGGCGGCCTCCACCAAGAGCCGCTGGCGGCTGATCCCCAGCGCCTCCGCGCGGGCGGTGACGGTGTCGTACTCGGCGTCGGTGAGCCGCACCGTCACCGTGTGCGGGCGGCCGCCGGGAGCGCGCTCCAGACGCCGCGCTCCGGTGCCGGCTGCGGTCACCGTCCGGCCTCGCCGGTCGCGTCGCTCGACCAACCTCGTCCCCTTCCCCAGCGGAGCGCCCCGCCCTGGTCGGCGGAACCCTGAACGAGATCAGTCTGACTGATCTCACATCTTGCTCCCGCGGTTTGGCGCCCGGCGCGCGACCCACGGGAGTACGGGAGGCCCGTAGTCCCGTAGGGCGCTCAGAGAGCCTCGCGGAGGTTTCGGCAACGGCGCCGGGAGGGCGGCCGGGCCGGGACCGGCCCCCAGGCCGCACGCCCGGCCCAGCCGATCCGCCCGGCGCCGCGGCGGCCGCCAGGCCGCCGCCCTTGATCCCAAACGGCCCAATTCGGCAACGCCTCGCGTGCCTCTACGGGTAGCGGCCGGCCCCGCTACCGGTAGCGGCTGCGCTACCGGGTGCCGCTACCACTCATCGGCATGGTGACCAGCGCCGTTGCCGATGGGGTAGCGGGTAGCGCCGATGTCGCCGAGGACCGTGGAACCTGCCGCTGAGGGCATCACCGGCCCCCTGCCGCCGCTGCCGCTACCCGCCCGGGGGCGTCCTAGCGGTCCTGGGATCTCTAGCGGGACGTCCCGCTAGGTCTAGCGGCACCTCTAGACCCTCATCGGCGTGGTGACCTGGGCTCTATCGGCTAGCGGGGCAGCATGGGACGGCCTCGTTCCGGGCCCGTGGCCGGGGGTTCGAGGGGGGACGCCCGCAACCTCTAGAGGTCTTTCGGCAACGAGCGCTTGGTGGACGTTGCCGGGCGCCGGGACCGGCCCGGAGAGGCCGCACGCCCGGTGGCCGGCGACGTCCACGGCGGCCGCGCAGCGGGCGCCCTTGAAGACGTACAGAAAGTTCTCATCCAGGGCCGTTGCCGCTGGCCAGAGAACATGTCGGCACCGCCGGATCCTTGCCCGCGCTGCGCTGGCCTGGGACGAGCCCGCTTGCACCGGAATCTCGCGCGGACCCTCGCGCGGCCTGAGGTGCGGACCGTCGCGCGGACCGTTTGCCCACGACCGGATGCCGACCAGGCGCGTACGTCAACGCCTTCACATACACCGATGACATGACGTACGGCCCCCTTAACAAACCCGGGCAACACCCCGGAAGCAGGGCCCTTCTCCAGGGGCACGATGGCGCCATTTCTCGTGATTTCCTGAGGAAGTCTTCGGCGCCACAGAGATCGCCTCGACAATGACCAAACCCGCAGGTCAGAGGATATACTCCGAGATGGTGATTGATCACTTCATGTCAAAAAGCGGCGCCCCCTAAGCCGGAGCGCCCAGAAGAGGCCCGCTCTGGTGGGCCGGAAAGTTGTTCGAGCGTGGACGTAACGCTGTTTCTCTATTCAGCCCTGTTGCTCGCCGTCTGTGTCCTGGCAGCCACACACTTCCCCGCGCCTCTCGCGGTGGCTGTCTGTGTCGACGTTGTCGAACGTGTGGAGAGGGCGTGGAGTCCTCGTCTGGCGCGGCCCCGAAAGGACAAGCGCGGGGGCGCAAGGGGGCGCCGTTCCCTACGCGAGAGACGGAGGCGCTGAGTGCGGCCCAGGACGCCCACCAGGTTCCGGGGTAAGGGCTCTTATTCCGGAGTCTCCGGGGCCTGCTGGGGGGCCGCTGAGCCAGCGCTTAATCGACGTTATGCGCTCCCCCGGCCCGGCGCCGGGCCGTCCAATAGGCGCCGCCGCTGGTCAACGCGTCGCCGGCAGCAACACCGCGGCGTCGACGCCCGGCCGCTGACCTGCGCCGACGCCTATTGACGCGCAGGGTGTGTCCTGCTGGGCAGTCGGGGCCACCGTTGGTACGCCCAGATCATGCGCTGACCTGCACAGACTCAAGGGCAAGGGTGTACCGGTCATAGCTGGCACCCCGATTGGTACCCCGGTTGGAACCCCGATCGGTACCCCGGTTGGCGCTGGTCAGGGAGCCGACTCGGCCGGTACGCCGGAGTCCCGAAGGGACTCCGGCGAGTCTAACGGCGCGGTTCGCTCACCGCCCGCTCGCGCCCGGCGGCGGCCCTGGTCAGTTCTGAGCGGCGATGGCGCGGGCCTCGACGCGGCGGGGGAGGTCTCCGCCGGCCAGCAGCTCGCGCATGAGCACGCGGACGACGGCGGCGTTGGTGGTGTCGTGCTCGGCCACCCACGCGCGCACGTCGCCGTACAGGCCAGGCGCGATGTCGTAGGTGGTCTTCACCGGCGTGCCGGTCTTGGCGCGGGCGTGCTCGGCGGGCAGCAGCTCGGCGACGCGGGCGGCGGTGGCGGGGTCGGCGACGAGCTCGGCCAGCAGCGCGCGGACGACGGGCGCGACGTGCAACACGCGCCGCCCGGCCCACACTCGCACCCGCCGGAGCAGTGCCGGATCCAGCTCGAATGTGGTCTTGACCGGCGCGATTCGCACCACGGGCTTACGGGGCTCCCGTACTCCCGCATCCGCTTGGGCTGTTACGGGAGTACGGGAGACCCGTGATCCCGTATCGGCCGGGGCGGCGGCCGGGGCGGGCTCGGAGGACGGCGCCGCGGCGGCGGGGCGCGCGGGCGGCGGGGGTGGTGCGGTGCGGTTGGCGGCCGCGTCCATGCTGCCGCGCTGGCGGCGTCGCCGACTGCTGCTCACGCCCGGCCCTCCCCGGCGGCCGCGCCACGCAGCGCCAGGACCTCGGCGGCCGCGTCGGCGTAGGCGGTGCCGGCGGCGGTCACCGGCGCGCCGTGCGACTGGGCGTACAGCTCCAGCCGCGGGATCCGGGCGGCCAGCACCCGGTGGCCCGCGCCGGTCAGCGCGTGGATCGCGTCGCCGGTGGAGGCGGCGTTGGCCACGCACCGGTTCAGCAGCACGCACGTGGTCAGCTCGGTGGCGCGCAACGGCTCGATGTCGGCCACCACCGCCATCACCGGCGCCATCCGGTCCACCTCGGCCGTGGTCGGCGCGACCGGGAACACCGCGGTGTCGGCGACGCGCAGCGCCGAGACCGCGATGCCCTGGTGGTCCTCGATCGGCGGCGAGTCGATGACGGTCACGTCGTAGGCGGCCGACACCGCCGGCAGCACCTTGTGCAGCGAGCTGCTGGCGTTGTCGATGAGGTCGAACGGGAACGCGGCGCGGGCGTTCCACCGCCCGGTACTGCCCAGCCCGTCGAACGCCTCGGGCGCCAGCTTGGACCGGGCGCCGCCCGGATCGGCGTCCACCAGCAGCACCTTCCGGCCCATCTCGTGCAACGCGTGCGCCAACCACACCGCGCTCGTGGTCTTGGCCGTCCCCGGCTTCAGGTTCGTCACTGTCCAGATAGTCATGCCCGGGACGGTACGGGAGTACGGGACACCCGTCTCCCGTACGCGCCCAACGGCATCACAACCAGCAATCTTTACGCCGTAAGGGACGTGGCCAATGGGTGACAGTCCGGGCACCGGTACGGGCGTCCCTCGTCGTCCTCGCGCTGCCGCTTGACCTCGTCGGAGCACTTCCCGCACCATGCCTGCCGCTGCGGACGACCCTCAGAAGCCACTGAGAGCGCCGAGGGGGCGCCCGGCGCCGTTAGGGCGTACCCGAGGTCCCTCCAGCCCTTGGTGGCCATCCAGCGGGCGACTGAGGCCAGATGCGTGGCGTCGTGGCCCTCGGCGAGCAACTCGGCGGCCGCCTGGCAGATCTTGCGCTCGCTGCTGGGCACGCGCGGCATGCCGGTCCCGGCCGTCCACGCAGCGCCCACGGCAGCCGCGTCCTGATCCCGCGAAGCGGTCTCTCTCTCTCCCTCTTCAGGCGCAGTCCGAGGTGCCGGAACGTCGCTCGCGCGCGCTTCTGAGAGAGAGATCTTCTGGACTAGAAGAGGTACCGCCGCACCGGTGCGGCTACCCCTGGCCGCATCCATGCGGCCACCCCTGGCCGCACCGGTGCGGCTACCCCTGGCCGCATCCATGCGGCCACCCTCGTCCGGCTTGTCCGGCGCGGGGAGATTGGCCGGCGGCTGCTCCTGGCGGCGCTGGCGCCGTGCCCGCCGGGCCTCGGCACGCGCGGCCGCGCGCTCGTCCCACAGCTCGTGGTCCAACAGCTCGTACACGCTCGGCAGGTGCGCCCGCGGGTTGCTCGGGTCGCGGCGGCGCTCAACGCGCAGCAGGCCGCGTTCCTCCAGGCGCTTGGTCGCCCGGTCCACGGTGTCCACCGACCGGCCGATGCAGGCCGCCAGCACCGCCCGGGTCGGCACGTCGTCGCCGTCTGGATCCGGGTTGCTGTCGCGGTCGTCCTTGTCGACGAACGAGGCGAGCGCGGCATACAACGCCTTGTCCACCGGCTCCACCGACCCGTCACGCGCCAACTGGGCATCGAACTTCACCCAGTCCATCTCGGCCGGGCGGACCACGCGAGGCGTGAAGCTGTCAGGCGGGGTGGGTACGCTCATCGTTGAGACGTCCTTTCTGTCCTTGGCAGGTGGAAGGGTCTTTTCAGGGCCGGGAGTGTGCAGCTCCCGGCCCTTTTGCTTTCAAGGACCGTATCGGCGGTGACCCTGAGCAGGGGCGATGCGACGTCATCGGGGCGCATCGCCGCGCGTGGCGGCTCGGAGCTCGTGGTAGCTGGCAGCGAACGCAGACCACCAGTCGTTCGGGGTGCCGGCGATGATGGCCTGCGCAAGCTTCTTGGCGGACTCGGTGCGCAACGCAGCTATCGATGTGTCCTGCCACGGCCCAGCCGGGTGACCTTGCGCTTGGTACTCAGTGGCCTGGAGGAGCGTCTCGATCTTGTCGGCATCTTTGGCCACGCGAGCTTCCAGGGTCTCGGCAGCCTCGTACTCGGCGACGAGTCCCTGAATGGTCTTGGCGACGCCGTCGGGCATGCCGCTGGTCTGGTGGGCGGTGACGGCCTCTGGGGCCGAGGTCCGGACGTAGGCGCGTCCGACGCTCGGGACATCGCCGATCCGCGTCTCGTGCGCGTCATGGAGCAGGCACATGGCTGCCGTCTGCCCGACGTCGGCGCCCTCCAGGGCGGCAAGGACGATGCCCACGAGACCAACACGTGCGGAGTGGTCGGCCACGCTCTCGGGGTTGGCGATGCGCAGAAGCAGCCATCCAGCCCGTGGGATCTGCTTCAAATGCCCCATCTCGTGCAGGAATTCGGCTGCACCGGCGAGCGGGTGCTTTGTGTCGTCTGGCGTGGGAAGACGAGCCTGCTCGCGGACAAAAACCCCAGAGCCCACGCGGCTGTCGACCCAACCCTCCTCTTTCAGGGTGCGGATCGCGTTCTGCACGGTCATGCGTGCGACACCGAAGCGTTCGGCAAGGTCGTGGGTGCTCGGTAGCTGTGTTCCGGGTGCGACCTCGCCAGTGAGGATCGCGGCTCTGATGCTCGCGGAGATCTGGACGTGCGCGGGCCGCTTGTCGGCTGCATCGATCGGCTGCATACCTCTCACCCTATCTGCCTAGGCAGGTCTATTGACCAGGCTGCCTAGGTCGATTTAATATCTTCCTAGATCGCTTGGCAAGCAATCTAGGCCAGTCACGAAAGCGTGTGGCCCTGGTGGTGGTGCACCAGGGCCACGCCGGACCAACAGGTGAAAGGAGCTGGTCCGAATGTCCATCATCCCGCTTCCGGTGCGACAGGCGCCGAACGGGTTGGAGGTGGCGCCGCTGGTGTGGGCGACGACCCGGATGACGCCGGGTCTGTGGGCGCCGATCCTGCCGGGCGAGTCGTTCGATGACGCCCTGGTCCGCCGGGAGGCGGCGCGGGACATCCTCGACGAGCTGCTGGCCGAGTACGCGGCCGCTGAGGGGGCGTCGGCATGAGCAGCCGTGAGGAGGACGCGGGGCGCGCGGCGATCGCGGTGGGGTTCTTCCTGCTGGGTGCGTGGTGCGTGGTGGCGGCCGTGGCCGAGGGCCAGGACGTGCCGCTGCCGCTGCGCGTGGTGCTGGCCCTGTCGGGGCCGACGCTGGCGGCGCTGGCGGGTGTCCACGCCTACCTGGCGGCCCGGAAGGAGGGCGGCCGGTGAAGCTGGCGACCTGGACGCCTAAGCAGATCGCGGCGGCCGAGCGGACGCTGAGCGCGGGGACGTGGGCGATCACCGCCGGGGCGATCCTGTTCAGCGTCTTGACGGTGACGCCGCTGGTGGAGCGGGTCACCCCGGACGAGTGGGACTGGACGGCGCCGATCCTGCCGCTGGTGGTCGACGCGGCCGTGGTCATCGTGATCCGGCTGGACTCGACGGTCTCGCGGCTCGGAGGCGAGGCCGGCGCCTGGCCGGTGGTGCTGCGGTGGCTGACCGGAGCGTTCACCGTGGCGTTGAACATCGGTGACTCGGCGCTCAAGGGCGAGGCGGTCGGGGTGGCCGTTCACGCGGTCGCGCCCGCGCTGCTGATCGTCACCGCAGAGGCCGGTCTGGCCTACCGCCGGGCGATCGCCAAAGCGCTCGACCGGATCGAGCGTGAACGGGCCGAGGAGGAGGAGCGCCAGCGCGTTCACGAACGCGCCGAGCGCGAGGCCCGTGAACGCGCGCAGCGTGAGCGTGAACAGCGCGAGCGCGAGGACCGTGAACGCGAGCTGGAGCGGGCCGAGCGGCTGGAGCGTGAACGGCGCGAGCACGAGGCCAAGCTGGAGCGCGAGGCCCGCGCCTACGAGGCCGAGCGGGCCCGTGAGCAGCGCGAGTTCGAGGCCGAGCAGCGCCGGGAGGAAGCCGCCCGCATCGAGCGCGAGCAGGAGCGGCAGCGCGCGGAGCAGGAGCGCCGTGAACACCTGGCGGCCCAGCAGCGCGAGCGTGAACAGGCCGAGCGCGAACAGCGCGAGCGAGAGGCCCGTGAACAGGCCGCGCGTGAACGCCGCGAACGGCAGCGCGTGAACGCCACCGCGAACGGTCGCGGCCGGTCGGTGAACGCCCCGGCGACCACCGCCGTGAACGGCGACCGGATGCCGGAGGAGGAGGCGCGCACCCTCGTCCTGAACACCCCCACCGCGAGCGTTCGGCAGCTCGCCGAGATGACCGGCTGGTCGGTCGGCTGGGTGTCCAAGACCCGCCGCGACAGCAGCACCGAGAACGGCGCACGGCTGGCCGTGGTCGGGGGTGAGCGGTGATGGAGGTGTTCGCGGTGATGACGCTGTCGGTCACCCACCCGTCCGGCGACGTCGAGACCCTGACGCTGACCAAGGCCGTGCCGATCCCGGCCACCGTGACCCGCGAGGCCGTCTTCAAGGCGATGTACGCCGGCGCCCCCGAGCGGTTCCGGGAGCAGCGCGCGACGGTGCTGTTCTTCAGCGTTGAGCCCAACCGGATCGAGGCGTCATGACGGTGCGCCGGGTGTACGTGACCACTGACGCGCGGGCGCGGCGCCGCCAGGTCTGGGCGGACGTGTGGATGTCGGTGAGGGTGCTGGCGCGGATGGCGGGCTGCCTGCTGGCGGCGCCGCTGGAGCTGGTGGCGGCGCGGCTGGGGCTGCCGCCGGCGGCCTGGACCTGGCGGCAGATCGCCGCCGACTGGCGGCGCCGGACCGGGCGCGCGCCGAGCGAGACGACGCAGGAAACGCCGGTGCTGTCCGGCGTGGTGTTCAACCCCAACAATTCCGATTCCGGGGAGGAATCCCGTGGCTAAGAGCCGCATTCCCGTTCTGTCCACGATCGAAATCAAGTCCTCCTCGGCGCTGCAGCAGTACACCACCGAGGCGCGCGACCTGGCCCGCGAATTCGCCTACGAATTCGACTGGGCCGCGCAGGAACTGGAGGCGGTCCTGATCCGCAACGGTGAGGGCAACCCCTGGCTGATGGGCCTGGACGTGAAGTGGCGGGCCCGCCGGGTGGCCAACCGCGCACGCCGCGCGGCCGAGCTGTCGCGGGGGGCCGGGGTGGAGATGGTGAAGCTCTGGCAGGACTTCATGATTCAGTTCGCGCCCGCGCTGGAGCAGCACGAAAAGAAGAAGCCTTCCTTCGACTTCGACAACTGACCCGCCGCGAAAAGCACAACGCACGAGAGCGAAAGAAGGGGACGCAGAGAAATGGGACGCAAGGTCAGCACCTCGGGCGGGCTGGTCCGGATCGAGGACGCGACGATTGACCGGATGGTGGCGCGCGGGGTGAGCAAGGTCGCGCCGCTGGCCACTCAGTGGGCGATGGGCGGGGCGCTGGTCCCGGCCGGGGCGCTGACCCACCACCTGTGGGGCGCGCCGGGTGTGCTGCCGTGGGTGACGGCCGGGCTGACGATGGCCGGGACGGCGCTGACGGCGCTGACCTGGGCGGTCTCGCACGCACGCGGCAAGCTGGGGCGGGGCCACTCGACGGTGACCACGGCGGCGGCCTCGGCCTGGATCACCGCGGCCACCATCACCGGGGCGACCGCGTCGCCGACGCTGGACGTCGGGCTGCTGGTGGGCGGCGGCCTGACGCTGGCCTGGAACATCCGCACCGTGATCCGGCCCGACGTCGAGGACGGCGACGGCGCCGGGCGCGGGCTGAAGGTGGTCTTCGGCAACGCGGCCGACAAGGCCGGCCTCAAGGGCACGGTGCTGAAGGAGATCGACCGGCAGCCGCGGCGGGTGACCGCCACCGCGCAGATGGAGGGCGGCACCACCGCCGATGACCTGCAAAAGCGCATCGCGGCGATCGAGAGCGCGATGGGGCTGCCGCCCGGCTCGATGACCGCGACGGCCGACGAGGACGACGCCAGCGCGGCCAAGGTCACCTGGTCCAACCCGGCGCTGATGCGCGAGCCGATCCCGTATGAGGGCCCGTCGCGGCCGGGCGCCTCGATGGGCGACCCGATCCGCGTCGGCGTCCACCAGGACGGCCTGGACGGGCAGTGGGTGATCCTGAACCACCACACCCAGGTCATGGGCAAGACCGGCGTCGCCAAGAGCTTCGGCGGCTTCTGGAACTTCGCCGGCGAGGTGATGACCCGCCACGACGGCGCGCTGTTCGTGGCCGACCTGGACAAGGGAGAGCAGACGGTCGGCCCGATGCGGCCGGGCCTGCACCGGGTGGAGCTCGACCTGCCGGGCGCCAAGCGGCTGCTCGCGCAGTTCTACGCGGTGGTGCGGCCGCGCACGGACTACCTGGCGGCCAAGGGCCTGAAGGAGTGGGAGCCCGGATGCGGGCTGACCTTCCTGGTGCTGTGGCTGGAGGAGTTCCCCACCCTCGGCGACGAGCTGGAGATGAAGGAGTTCATGCGGTTCATGCGGACCGCCCGGTCGGCCGGGATCCACGTGGTGCTGTCGCTGCAGCGCTCGGACTGGACGCAGATGCCGACCTTCGTGCGCGGGCAGCTCGCCAACTGGTGCTTCGGGGTGGCCAACTCCCAGGACGCGGCGTTCGGGCTGTCGGAGGCGCAGCAGGAGGCCGGGGCGCGCCCGGAGCTGTGGGCCTCCCGGCCGGGCCTGTCGGTCATCGACGTCCCCGGCGGGGACCAGGACCGCATCGCGATGCCGCTGCGCACCCCGATGTGGACCACCGAGCAGATGCGCGAGCACGCCGAGTCCTTCCACGCGGTCGGCCGTCCGCTGGACCCGATCACCGCCAAGTACCTGCAGGCCGGTCCGGGCGGGTGGGCCGCACCGCCCGCCACCGCCAGCTCGTCCGCCGGCGCGGCGTCGGCGGCCGCCATCGAGACCACCGACCCCAGCACCGACGACGAGGTGACGAACGTGGCCAACGAGTACGCCCGCACGCCCGACCCGGACCCGGCGGCCGCCGCCGACATCGACACCCCGATCGAGCCCGCGGCCGGGGAGTGGACCTTCAAGGACGACAAGGACCGGATGCCGCCGGAGCAGGCCCAGCGGGTGCTGGCCGACGCCATCGAGGGCCTGCGCCGCGCGGGCCGCGAGTCCTTCGCCCCGCGCGACCTGGCCGAGGTGCTCACCCGGACCGGCTGCGGCCGCACCTGGATCCAGAAGCGGCTGAGCATCCTCGTCGACGCCGGCGAGCTGGAGCACGACAAGGCGACCGGCACCTACATGTTCGTGCGGGCCCTGCAGCCCGCCTAACCAAGATCAACAAGCGGGCGCGCGCGCACCCGATCGCGCAGCGGCGCCACGAGCGGGGAGGGGGTGTCACACCGCGGGTGTCACGGCGAGGGAGTTACAGGTCAGAGGGGGTGTGACACCCCCGTGACACCCCCTCCGTG
>NZ_JBGNUR010000036.1:0-6289 GCF_041951345.1 Actinomadura sp. 21ATH
CCCGCTACAACACCCGCCGCCGCCACTCGGCCTTGGGCCACCTCTCACCGATCAACTACGAGAAAACCACAGGTAGCCTCACCGCTGCCGCCTGAAACCGGTGTCCACATCTCAGGGGGAACCCCCCCCGGTCGGTCAGCGCCGGAGCAGTCACCAGATCCAGCTGACCGGCCAGCTGAACCCGCACCCACCGCCCCGCCGACCCCACCCTCACACGCAGCTTCGGCTCGGCCGCATCCCCCGACGTCTCGTTCATCGCGCCCACCCCTGTCCCGAGATGGCCTGAGTGTTCCCCGCAGGCTGGACAACAGCCCTGAAACGGGCACTAAGGCTGAAGCGCGACAACACCCCCGGTCCGCGAGGGCCGTACCTGGGCATGTTCGCCTACGACAACGACACCACCCGCCCCAGGCGAGCTGGCGCCCCTGGTAACAGCCCTGTAAGATCCCCCGGCGCTACTCGAAGGCAAGATCGAAAGCATGACGGTCCTGCAGGCCCGCCCCCCGGCGCGAACAACGGAGGGCGGAGAGCATCTTCACGCTCGCGAACCCACGTTCGACCCTGCTGGTCTTACCAAGCCGCAACGGTACGGCGCTGCGTGCCTGGTATGTGACAAGCGTTGGCCGCGCCCGCGCATCAGGGTTGGTAGCTTCCCAGACGGAAGCGCGGCTTACGCCTGCGAGGACTGCGCACCGGCCGTAAAGCCAATGAGGCGCATAGTAGATCGCTAACAGAGCGACCGGTCTGCTGGCTCATCGAGATCCACAGGACAGACCCTAGGTCCGGACGCGTGGTTGCCGAGGTCTCGCCGCGGTTATGCGACGCACAACGCGCCCAGGCATCCGCGCAGCACCAACTCAACCCCGGCATCCGCCTCGCGCGCGCCCGCGCGCGCGAATGGGGCTCCGAAGGCTCAAAAGTCCGGCCGGGCGTGCCGGGCCGGTCACCGGCCGCGCGTGCTGGCGTACTCGCTCCCGCCCGCTCGGGTCTCACATAATGCTAGTTATGTGAGAGAACGGCGTGCGATCATCGAGGTCCCGAGCGGCCCGCCGCCCGTCCCGACCGGGAGGATCATGACCCCGCCCGCCGAGCACGACGGCTTGGTCGCCCGCTACGGGCCGGCCCCGCCCCCGGGCGGACCACCACGGGTTCGTGCTGAGCGAAGATGACGGCGCCCCGGCCGGCCGGGGCCTGGCGGTCTGATGAACGGCCTGATCTCTCCGGACCGGTGGTGCGGCACGCTGGTCCACACCGGCGTCGCTCAAGGCGACGTCGCGGTCAGCGTCGAGTTGTGCCGCCACGCCCCGCCGCCCGGTGCGCGGCCGCCGCGGGCCGGGCAGGACTGGGAGGAGGTCGTCGAGGTTCACCGTGCTCGCTCCGACGGCGAACTGCAGGTGGCCGCCGATTACACCCAGCGCGGCCGTGAACTTGCTGCCGGCATCGACCGGGTGGCCGATGTCCGCGAGGACCTGCTGCGTTCCGTGATGTGCGCCTCGGAATGGGTCGGCAGATGCTCGTAGTCGCGGACGTTGCGGCGGGCAGGGGGACCCAGTTGAGCGTGTCGTTCCATGATCAACCGGCTGGGAAGCACCGCGAACGCGACCGTCTGGGCCGGGCGGGCGACGGGCACTGGTCGCCTGGTCGGGCTCGTGTTCCCAATCTTGTTTCGCATGATGGTTCGGGGACGAGAACCGTATGGAACGACGTCTTGCCGGTAAGATCTTCTCGGTCCGATCGATCAGTCGATCTCGTGGCAAGTGGTGATCGCAGATGGACACGGAGTCGTTTCAGCGCGTATGGAGGCGCTTCGCGACCTGGCTCGCCGAGAATGTGCCCGAGGACCATACCCGCCTGGCCCCTCCGGCGAGTGAGGCGCAGATCGCCGCCGTCGAGGCCGCGTACGAGATTGAGCTGCATCCTGAATTGAGAGCGCTGTTGCGGTTACACGACGGCACGCGCTCGGGAGGCGATCCCTTCGGACGATTTCTGCCGCTGGGACACAAGCTGATCAATACTGAGGTCATCGTCGGGTACCGGGACATGTTGACGAGCCCGGAGATGCGCGGTTCCCACCCGTACGACAGAGTCGAGGGTCACCCTCACCTTTGGGTCCCGTTCGCCGAGCCCAACGACGGCGGTCTCGCCTTCGTCGATCACCACCCCGGACCGACCTACGGGCATGTGTACGAGCTCGGTATCGGGTCGGGCGCCACCGAGCCCGAGCAGTGGGCGACCAGCCTTAGCGCGTTCTTCGGAGCGCTGGCGACGGCCGTGGAGACAGGCGCGCCTTTCCAGGCTTACCGCCCCGCTCTCGCCGAGTTCCTGAAAGCTCCCACGCCCGGCCTTACCCACGCCGTCGGCCTGCGCTTCCTCGATTGGGTCATCGGGCCGAAGCCACTACCCGCCGACCATCCCTTTATCGTCTACCAAGTCATCGGACCACGCCGTCACCGTGACGGCGTTGTCTTCGGATCGTTGATCAGGGTTTGTGGCCGTATGGCGGGGTGGCGAGAACCCTGTCACCGGGGCGTTGCAGCCGGCAGCGTGATCTGACCGTCACCCGCTTCGGCTACGGCGCCATGCAGCTCGCCGGCCCCGGGGTGATGGGCCCGCCCGCCGACCACGACGGGGCGCTCGCCGTCCTGCGCGAGGCCGCCGCTCTCGGGATCACCCACATCGACACCGCCGGCGCATACGGACCACGCGTCACCAACCAGCTCATCCGTGAAGCGCTGCACCCCTATCCCGCATCGCTGCACATCGTGACCAAGGTCGGCGCGGTCCGCGATCAGCAGGGCGGCTGGCCCCCCGCCCGGCAG
This sequence comes from Actinomadura sp. 21ATH, assembly GCF_041951345.1. Taxonomy (NCBI): domain Bacteria; kingdom Bacillati; phylum Actinomycetota; class Actinomycetes; order Streptosporangiales; family Thermomonosporaceae; genus Actinomadura; species Actinomadura sp. 21ATH. Next base: position 2,820 of record NZ_JBGNUR010000036.1, read on the forward strand.
CCCGAGGACCTGCGCCGCGCCGTCCGCGAGAACCTCGATGACCTCGGCCTCGATGCGCTCGACGTGGTCAACCTCCGGCTCGGCGACGCTCAGGGTCCCCGGCCCGGCTCACTCGCCGAGCCCTTCGAAACCCTCGTCGAACTCCAGCGGCAGGGCCTGATCCGGCACCTCGGAGTGAGCAACGCGACGGCGGAACAGGTCGCCGAGGCGCAGGCGATCGCGCCGATCGTGTGCGTGCAGAACATGTACAACCTTGCCTACCGTCAGGACGACGAGCTGATCGACGACCTCGCCGACAAGGGCATCGCCTACGTGCCCTTCTTCCCGCTCGGCGGCTTCACCCCGCTGCAGTCCACGGCGCTTTCCGCCGTGGCCGCCCGGCTGGACGCGACGCCGATGTCGGTCGCCCTGGCCTGGTTGCTGCGGCGGTCGCCGAACATCCTGCTCATTCCCGGCACCTCATCGGTGGCGCACCTGCGCGAGAACGCCGCCGGCGCGGGACTTTTGCTCTCCGGCGATGAACTCGCCGAGTTGGACAAGATCGGCTCCCGGCGAGACGAAGGGGCGACGGCGGTGTGATGCGGGCCTCATCGTTGGTGACCGAGGGGGCGTGTCCACACATGCTGCTGTGCGGTGGCGCCGCCGGAGACGGCTCCACCACGCCAGGGGGCTTTCAGTTGGTCCCGCAGGAACGCGACGACTCCGGACCGGTGCCCGGGCGCACGTCGCGCGGCGCGAGGACCTTTTCCGGGGCCGGGTTGCGGTGGGTGACGAACACCGGCCCGCGCGTGCGCCCCTTGAGCAGGCGAATCCTGCCCTCAACCGGTGGAAACAACTCCGCTGGTCAGTAGCTCGGCGAACACTTCCTTGGGCTTCTTGAACCCGAAAACAGCGCGGGGGCGGTTGAGGGCAGGCATGACTACATACCGCGTCCCTTCATGAAACTAGCGCGGGGCGACTGACCTACATGGGCACCGTCGAACACAACGGCAGGTGCAGTCCACCGTTGGATAAGGCAGGGCGCCGGACCGTCCCCGCGTGCGCGGGGAGCACCTCAGTGGGTGGTGAAGCCGCCGTCCACGGGCAGGGCGACGCCGATGACGAAGGCGGCGGCCGGGCTGCACAGCCACAGGACGGCGTTGGCGATCTCTTCGGCGGTGCCCAGGCGGCCGATGGGTTGCTGCTTCATGATCTCGGCCATGGCCTCGGCCTGGCCCTCGAGCATGTCGGCGACCATCGGGGTCTCGACGACGCCGGGGCACACGGCGTTGATGCGGCTGCCCCTGGGGGCGTACTCGGGGGTGAGGTACAACGGAACGAAAAGTCACGCTAAGCGGCCTGGCGCGGCCCGTTTAGCGTGACTGGCCGTTCCGATGTACCCCACCGACACGTTTCCTCTGGTCTGTGCCTTCCCTTCGGGGCCGATCATGGCTGCCAGGCCGCGCCGGCCGCGACAACTCTGTTTGTGGCCACGGACGGCTGTAGCGACGGTCAGATGCACTTGCGACGGCCATGTCCTCCGCTGTCCGTGTGTCTCTTGGGGGCGGCCGGAATATGACAGAAAGGGGCCGCAGGGCTGGCTGGTTGAGGCGCCCTGGGGTGCCGGGGTCGGTATGGGTGGTGTCATCAGGTACTGGCGAGCATTGTTTCCACAGGTGAAGGTGCTCGTGGTCTGGCTATGCCGGGGCGAGGGCGTTGACGCGGTTCTCGTACTCGCGGCGGGCCTTGCGTTGTGCCGGGGCGCTGTCGAGCGCGGTCCGCTCAGCGGCGTCCAGGTCGAGGGTGCGCAGGAAGTCGGCGACCTTGCCGGGCACGTCCAGGACGACCGGGGCCTCCGGGGTCGGGACGTCTGGGCTGCCGGGGGCGGCGTTTTCGGGCAGCAGGTCGGCGAGGGCGGTGCGGATGGCGCCGCGGCTGACGCCGTGCTGACGGGCCAGGGCGGCGATCGAAGCCCCGCCGGAGTAGAAGGTGCGGACGGCGGCGGTCTGGTCGGGGGTGAGGGCGGAGCGGCGGCCGCCAGGGTCTGGACCATGAACTTCACGGTGGACAGCAGTTCGCCGGCGCGGGGGTGGCGAGCGGTGAGGTCCATGCCGGAGAAGGCGCCGTCGTGGACGCGCAGCGCCAGCCGGTCGCGGTGCAGCACGTTCAGGACGTCGAGGATGTGGCCGGTGCCGCGCACCAAGCGGAACATCTCCGAGACGTGCACGGTGTCGCCGGGCCGGGCGTAGGCCAGCAGTTCGCCGAAGGCCGGGCGCCGGAGCGGGTGCAGGCGGCTGGAGGCCCCGGCCTGTTCCTCGAACACCACCGGGTCGGCGATCTGGGCTTCGGCGAGGACGAGGTTCTGTCGGGCGGCGGACTGCTCGTCGGTGGAGACCCGCTTGTAGACCAGTTCGCCATCAGGGGCCCCTTCAGGTGGTGGAACGGCTCCCGTCCGCCATGCCGCCAGTCATCAAACCCTGTCATCAATCGGCATTGGATCCGATTGGATCAGCGCGCCCTCGAGGCACTGGTCGGGCAGGGTTCATTGGCCGCGTCCGCTGGGTGTCGTCAATCGATTCGTATGACGACGTGTAGGTGATCACTCCAGGGGTGCCGTGAGGTCCGAGGGGCCGCAGGGGTGCCGCGTCTGCAGTTGCACGTCCAGGGCTTCGCGCCCGGGCGCGGGATCAGCCGCTGGAGTGGGTTGGCGAAGTCTGCGGGGTGGCGGCCCAGGAGGCGAGGAGGCGCAGGCCCTCTTCGGAGGGGGATCCGGGTTCGGCGGTGTAGATGGTGAGGGTGAGGCCGGGTTCGGCGGCCATCTCCAGGCCTTCGTAGGCGAGGGTGAGGTCGCCGACGGCCTGGTGGTGGAAGCGTTTGGTGCCGGTGCCGTGGTGGCGGACATTGTGGGCGCCCCAGCGGGTGCGGAATTCGTCGCTGCGGGTGGACAGTTCGCCGACCAGGTCGTGCAGGTCCTTGTCGTGGGGGTTGCGGCCGGCTTCGGTGCGCAGGATGGCGACGGCGATGTCGGCGGCCTGCTCCCAGTCGGGGTAGAAGCGGCGGGAGGCGGGGTCGAGGAGGTTGAAGCGGGCCAGGTTGGCCTGGTTACCAGGGGTGGCGTAGAGGCCGGCGTAGAAGGCGCGGGCGAGCTGGTTGGCGGCGAGGATGTCCATGCGGCCGTTGCGGACGAACGCGGGTCCGGCGGTGATGGCGTCCAGGGTCCATTGCAGGCTGCGGTGCGGCCTCCACTGGTCTTTGGTGCGGCGGCGGCGGGGGCGGGTGAGGGTGTCGGTGCCGTCGGCGGTCTGGGCCAGGTTGAGCAGGTGGACGCGTTCGGCGCCGTCCAGGTGCAGGGCGCGGGCGAGGGCGGGCCTTCCCCCTTGGATGTGGACACCTTGGAGACTGGATCTTGAGGTCCAGGGGAAGAGATGTCATCGATGGCGCTGAAGCACTATCCGGAGGAGTTCAAGGCCGACGCGGTGGCGTTGTACCTG
>NZ_JBGNUR010000037.1:0-4797 GCF_041951345.1 Actinomadura sp. 21ATH
TGGCTGAACGGCTGCCGCCGCCTGCACCGCCGCTACGAACGCAAACCCGAACACTTCCTGGCCTTCGTCGCCATCGCCGCCACGCTGATCTGCCACCGCCGACTCACCAATTGAGACGACGTCTAAGACCCTGCACCCTTTTGCAGTTCATCTCCGACGACGAGTACCGCCGCATGATCGGCTCCCAGCTCAACGTTCAGGAAGGCCGTCACCGCCTCGCTCGCCGGATCGCCTTCGGCAACCGCGGTCAGCTCCGCCAGCGCTACCGCGAGGGCATGGAAGATCAGCTCGGCGCGTTCGGCCTGGCGCTCAACGCGGTGGCGTGGTGGAACACCCTCTACCTGGACGCCGCGGTCAAACAGATCCGCGCCGATGGGTTCCCCGCCACTGATGACATGTGCGCCCGGATCTCACCCATCGCTTCTGAGCACATCGATTTCCTGGGTCGCTACGCCTTCACTCGCGCTGACGCTAGCTCGGGGTTGCGGCCGTTCCACGACCCGGCCGCCGAGGGGCAGCCGCCAGCTCGCGGGCCCAGGGCATCGAGCTGTCATTGGGCGGTGTAGCCGCCGTCGACGGGCAGGGCGATGCCGGTGACGTAGCTGGCGCCGGGGCTGCACAGCCACAGCACGGTCTGGGCGATCTCGTCGGGGGTGCCGAGGTGGTCGATGGCCTGGCCCTTTTCGGCTTGGGCGCGGTCGAGTTCGCCGCCTTCGATCATGGCGTCGAGCATGGGGGTGGCGATGGTGCCGGGGCAGACGGCGTTGACGCGGACGCCGCGCGGGCCGTACTCCGAGGGCGGCGCTGCGGGTCAGGCCGATGACGCCGTGCTTGGAGGCGTGGTAGGCGGCGCGGCCGGGGTTGCCGACGAGGCCGCCCAGGGAGGAGCAGTTGACGATGGCTCCGCTGCCCTGGTCGCGCATGTGGCGCAGCTGGTGCTTCATGCTCGCCCAGACGCCGCGCAGGTTGACGGCGTTGACACGGTCGAACTGGTCGGCGTCCTCGTCGGCGGCGTCGGTGGGCGGGACCATGATGCCGGCATTGTTGAAGGCCGCATCGAGCCGTCCGAAGGCCGCCACGGTGCGGTCCACGGCGGCGGCGACTTGGTCCTCGTCGGTCACGTCGCAGACCAGGGCGAGTACCTGGTGACCGTTGTCGGTGAGTTCTCTGGCGACTTGCTCAACGGCGCCCGCGTCGATGTCGGCGAGGCCGACGGCGGCGCCGGAGGCGGCGAAGGCGCGGGCGGTGGCCAGACCCATGCCGGAGGAGGCGCCGGTGACGAAGGCGACCTGACCGGTGAAGTCGTAGGTGGGGTTCATCCGTCATCTCCTGGGTGGGTTCGGGTGAGTCAGGTGGTCTGGCCGCCGTCGACGACCAGGGCGGTGCCGGCGGTGAAGGCGGCGTCCTCCGAGCACAGCCACCGCACGGCGGAGGCGATCTCCTCGGGCTTGCCGAGGCGGCCCACGGGTTCGTCGGCGATGAGTCCTTCGCGGCCGCCGGGGCGGGTGTCACCGAAGCGGCGGATCATCTCGGTGTCGATGATTCCGGGACACGGAGCGTTGATGCGGATGCCGTCGGCGGCGTGGTCGAGGGCGGCCGAGCGGGTGAAACCGATGATCCCTTGCTTGGCGGCGGCGTAGGCTGCCTGGCCCTTGAAGCCCTTGAAGCCGGCGTCGGCGCCGGAGGAGACGTTGACGATGTCGCCACCCCCGCCTCACTGGAGCATGTGCCGTATCTGGGCGCGAGTGCACAGGAACGCGCCGGTGAGGCTGACACCGACGATGCGGTCCCAGTCCTGCTTGGCGGTGTCGGCGGCCGACTGGACCGGTTGCTCGACACCGGCGTTGTCGAAGGCCGCGTCCAGCCGCCCGAAACGCTCGACGGTCCGGTCGACGGCGGCCTGGACGTCACCCTCGCTACTGACATCACCGGGAAGCACGAGGGCCTGGCCACCGTCGGCGGTGATGAGCCGTGCGGTCTCCTCCAGCCCGTCGACCGAAAGGTCGAGGAGCGCGACCTGTGCTCCGGCGCGGGCGAAGGCCACAGCGGTGGCACGGCCGAGCCCCGGAGGCGGCTCCGGTGACGAATGCGCTCTTACCGGCGAAATCGTAGGTGACGCTCATACCGGTTCCTTTCCTGTTCGGTGTCAGGGAGCGGTTTGGATGGTGATGCGCGCGGCCTTGGTGAGCCGAGCGGGGGCGGCGTCGATGTGACCGAGGATCAGCAGGTCGGCTGAGGCGGCGGGGCCGTTCTTGTAGAAGAGGGCGAGGTTGCCCCAGGGCGCGAAGTAGGCGATGTCCCCGGCCTTGGCCGCGGCCGGTTCGGGGGCGTCTTCGGTGGTCAGCTTGCGCGGCGGATAGCCGATCCGCTCGGTGCCGTGGAAGTCCTCCAGGTCCAGGGTGAGCGGGAGCAGGGAGGCCAGGTCACGGGCTGCGGGGCTGTCGTTCAGCGTGGCCTGGACGGGCTGCCCGTCGAGGGTGACGCGAAGGTTCATGGCGCTGTTCCTTCCAGACGCCGTGGCAGACGGCGTGGACGGTGTCCCGCGCGGCGCGGTCGGCCCGCTGGTCGCGAGGGGGGGCTTCGAAGACGGAGCCGGCCGGCCGCTGCCGCAGGCCGTCACTGCGACGGTCAGCATGGTCGCGGCGGCGAAACGAAGCAGGGCACGCGGCATGGCCGGTCCTTGTCCTTCCCCGTGCTTGAGCTGCTCGGTCTTGCCCGTACAGGGGGTCAGGCGGTGGCCGGGGCAGCGGCGTACTCGGCGTCGGTGACGGGGGTGAGCCAGTGCACGACGTCGTGGTCGGCGTCGCTTTCGTTGATGGCCAGGTGGACCATCAGCCGGTTGGGTGCGGCGCCGTGCCAGTGCTCCTCGTCGGCCTCGAACAGGACGCGGTCGCCGGGCCGGATGATCTCGATGGGGCCGCCGCGGCGCTGGCACAGGCCGATCCCTTCGGTGACGAAGACGGTCTGGCCGAGCGGGTGACGGTGCCAGTGGGTGCGTGCCCCGGGCATGAAGTGCACCAGGCTGGCGGTGACCCGGGACGGGGCGGGCGCCGCGGCGACCGCGTCGATGTAGACGTCGCCGGTGAACCAGTCCGCCGGGCCCTTGACGGTGTCGATCGAGCTTCGCGTGATCTGCATGGCAGTTCCGTTCCGTGAGCGTTGCGGGCGATGCCGCAGGTGGTTGTGCGTGGGTTCAGGGCTTCAGGAGGGTCTTGATGGCGCGGCGCTCGTCCATCGCGGCGTAGCCCTCGGCGACCTGGTCCAGGGGGAGGGTGAGGTCGAAGACCTTCCCTGGGTCGATGGCGCCGGTCAGGACCCGGGTGATCAGGTCGGGCAGGTAGCGGCGCACGGGCGCCGGGCCGCCGCGCAGGCCGACGTGGGAGAAGAACAGTTCCTGGCCGTCGAGGGCGACGTCGTGGGGGACGCCGACGAAGCCGACGTTGCCGCCCGGCCGCGCCGAGTGCAGGGCCTGGCGCATCGCCTCGGCGGTGCCGACGCACTCCAGCACGCTGTCGGCGCCGATCCCGCCGGTCAGCTCCCTGATCCGGGCCACCCCGTCGTCGCCGCGCTCGGTGACGATGTCGGTCGCGCCGAACGCGCGGGCCAGCTCCTGCCGCGACTCGTGCCGGGACATGGCGATGATCCGTTCCGCACCCATCTGCTTGGCGGCGATCACCGCGCACAGCCCGACCGCGCCGTCGCCGACCACCACGGCCGTGGAGCCGGGCCTGACCTCGGCGGCGTCGGCGGCCCACCAGCCCGTGCCCATCACGTCCGAGACCGCCAGTAGCCCCGGCCAGAACTCCTCACCCGGTATGCCGTCGGTCGCGACCAGGGTGCCCTGGGCGTTGGGGATGCGGACGTGGTCGGCCTGGCAGGTGGTCATGAACTCGCGGTTCAGGCAGTGGGACTGGAAGCCGTTGCGGCAGTTGGCGCAGGTTTCGTCGGAGGTCGCGAACGACCCGACCACGAACTGCCCCGGCTTGACGGCGGTGACCTGCGCGCCGACCTCCTCCACGAACCCGACGTACTCGTGTCCCATCGGATGCGGCGCCTCGGTCGGCTCGGCGCCGCGGTAGGGCCACAGGTCCGAGCCGCACACACAGGTCACCGCGGTACGGATGATCGCGTCGGTGGGGTGGAGGATCTCCGGGTCGTCCAGCGTCTCGAAACGGATGTCGCCGGGCGCGTGGATCACTGCTCCGCGCATGAGAAGGTTCCTTTGCTTTCGTGGCGCGCCGCCGCGACAAGTGCCGGCGGCGCCGAGTGCGGATATGCCCAGAACGTCAGGTGGCGGACCACCCCGGTCCGGGCGTGGACGCCTCCCGTAACCTGCCTTTACCTGGGACGGAAGCACCACGCCCTCCAGGTAACCCGCTGTTGGTGCGGGCAGCCAGGCACCGTCAAGGGGTGTACTGGCAGTACATCCCTGCGCCCCTGGCCAGCACCTACCGTCAAAGGGTGGACAACCGTGAAGAGGTCCGCGAGTTCCTGACCTCGCGGCGCGCGAAGATCACCCCCGAGCGGGCCGGGCTGCCGCCGGGGTCGCGGCGCCGGGTGCCGGGGCTGCGCCGCAGCGAGGTCGCCGCCCTGGCCGACATGAGCGTGGAGTACTACGCCAAGCTCGAACGCGGCAACCTCGCCGGCGTCTCCCCGTCCGTGTTGGAGGCCGGGGGTTCCCCCTGAGATGTGGACACCGGTTTCAGGCGGCAGCGGTGAGGCTACCTGTGGTTTTCTCGTAGTTGATCGGTGAGAGGTGGCCCAAGGCCGAGTGGCGGCGGCGGGTGTTGTAGCGGG
>NZ_JBGNUR010000038.1:0-1574 GCF_041951345.1 Actinomadura sp. 21ATH
CTTGACCAGATCCAGCACCTTGCGGCGGAACTCGGGAGGATAGCTCCTGGGCATCCTGTGCCTCTCTTCATGATCGAAGACACGAGGATTCCAGTAACAGGACGCCACCAAAGCCGGGGCACATCACCGGTCTACCTGGCGCCGGTTGGCGCTGGTGTGTTGTTCGAACGGTAGTGGTTGGCTTCGTACTCGGCAGGTGGCACGTCGCCGATGGCCGAGTGCAGACGCTGGTGGTTGTAACAGCCGATCCACTCGACGATGGCGTATTCGGCCTGGTCACGGGTTCACCAGGTGCGCCCGTGGATCAGTTCGGCCTTGAAGGTGCCGTTCAAGGCTTCGGCCATGGCGTTGTCATAGGAATCGGCGACCGATCCGACCGGTGCCATGACGCCGACATCGGCCAGCCGGGCCACGTACCGGAAACTGGTGTACTGACAGCCGTTGTCGCTGTGGTGAACCAGGCGGCCGGCCTGTGGACGGCCTTCGCGGCGGCGTTGCCACAGCGCCATCTCCAAAGCGTCCAGGGGCAGGTCGGTGCGCAGGTGGTCGGCCAGCTGCCAGCCCACGATGCGGCGGGAGAAGGCGTCCAGCACGAACGCCACATACACCCAGCCCTTCCAGGTGCGCACGTAGGTGATGTCGGCCAGCCACAGCCGGTCCGGCCGGCCGGCAGCCAAAGCCGGTTGACCAGGTCCGGTGGCCGCGGCATCGACTCATCCGGGATGGTGGTGCGGCGGCGGCTGCCGCGCCGCACCCCCTCCAGCCCGTGCTCGCGCGTCAGCCGCTCGACCGTGCATCGCGCCGCCTGCCCGCCCTGGCGGAGCAACTGGCGGTGCACACGCCGAGACCCGTAGACCCCGTAGTTGGCCTGGTGCACGTCGATGATCTGCTTGAGCAGGACCCGTGTCGCGCTGGGCGCGGGCCGAGGGCAGGCGCCGTTTGCGGCCGTAGTAGGTGCCCGGGCACAGGTTGAGGACCCTGCACACCGGCACGGACCCCGAAGCGGTCGCGCAGGTGGTCGACCACCGCGACTACTTCGTCCGGGGCTGGCGAGCTCGGCGGCGAAAAACGTACTGGCCGCCTTGAGGATCTCGCCTGCCCGCTTCAGCTCGCTGTTCTCCTTGCGCAGCCGCTTGAGCTCCTCGCGCTCGGCCGAGGTGAGCTGCTCGGGGCGCCGACCGGCATCGGCCTCGGCCTGACGCACCCACGTGCGCAGGGCCTCGCGGTGGATGCCCAAATCCGCGGCGATCTGCGCGATCGGGCGATCGGACTCCAGCGCCAGCCGCACAGCCCGGTCCCGGAGCTCCTGGGGGTACTTGCGTGGTGCTGCCATCGCGGTCATTCTCCTCCCCGCCAGTCAAGAACATGACTGGCTTGAAGGACTTCACCAAGCCCGGTACGGCTCACAGCAGGCGGGTGGGCAGATGAGGGACGCGTGGAGCCGCCGGGGGGTTCCCCCTGAGATGTGGACACCGGTTTCAGGCGGCAGCGGTGAGGCTACCTGTGGTTTTCTCGTAGTTGATCGGTGAGAGGTGGCCCAAGGCCGAGTGGCGGCGGCGGGTGTTGTAGCGGGT
>NZ_JBGNUR010000040.1:0-1314 GCF_041951345.1 Actinomadura sp. 21ATH
GGGGGTTCCCCCTGAGATGTGGACACCGGTTTCAGGCGGCAGCGGTGAGGCTACCTGTGGTTTTCTCGTAGTTGATCGGTGAGAGGTGGCCCAAGGCCGAGTGGCGGCGGCGGGTGTTGTAGCGGGTGATCCAGCCGAACACCTGCAGGCGGGCGGTGCGGGCGTCGGGCCAGTGGCGGGCGCCTTGCAGGGTCTCGCGTTTGAGGGAGGCGTTGAAGGCTTCGGCGGCGGCGTTGTCGGCGCTGGACCCGGCCGTGCCCCGTGACCGGGTCACCCCGAGCCGGTGGCAGGCCCGCGCGAAGTCGGTGCTGCAGTACTGGGCGCCGTTGTCGCTGTGGAAGATCGCTCCGCCCAGGCTGCCCCGGGTCCGGGCTGCCGCGTGTAGCGCGTCGGTCACCAGTCCGGTGCGCATGTGGTCGGCGATCGACCAGCCCGCCAGCCGCCGCGAGCCCAGGTCCAGCACCGTGGCCAGGTAGAGGAACGTGCCGTCGGCGATGGGCAGGTAGGTGATGTCGCCGACGTATCTGCGGCCCGGTGCATCGGCGGTGAAGTCGCGTTGCAGCAGGTCGGGCACCGGTGCAGCGTCCGGGTCGGGGACGGTGGTGCGCATCTTGCGGCGCAGCCGCAGCCCGGCGATGCCGTGCACGCGCATCACCCGCTCGATCCGCTTGTGGTTGACCCGCAGCCCCTGCTCGCGCAGCTCGGCGGTGATCCGCGGGGACCCGTAGGTGCCGTCATGCTCGGCATGGATCACCGCGATCCGCGCCACCAGCTCGGTCTCGGCCCGCGCCCGGGCCGCCCGCGCGGCGGCGCCGCTGCGCCACCGGTAGAAGCTGGAGCGGGCCACGCCCAGCACCCGGCACAACCGCTTCACCCCGAAGGCGTCCGCGTGATCGTCAACGAACTGGAAGCGGTTCACCAGCCCGTCTCCCCGGCGAAATACTTCGCCGCCTTGCGCAGGATGTCGCGCTCGGTCTCCAGCTCACGGATCCGGGCCTTGAGCTGCTGATTCTCTTCCTCAAGCACGTCAGGCGAGCCTACGTCCGGCTCGGAGCGCGACGGCCGGGCCGACGCCGGCGTGGCCGGGGCGGTACCGCTTGCCCGGGCGTCCAGCACCCACTGCCGCAGCGTCGCCCGGTTGATCCCCAGATCCTCGGCGACCTGCCGATAGGTCTTGGCCGGATCCGACAGGTACAACGCCACCGCGTCGGCCTTGAACTCCTCCGGATAGTGCTTCAGCGCCATCGATGACATCTCTTCCCCTGGACCTCAAGATCCAGTCTCCAAGGTGTCCACATCCAAGGGGGAAGGCCC
>NZ_JBGNUR010000041.1:0-1247 GCF_041951345.1 Actinomadura sp. 21ATH
TGGGTGTGTTCCCGAGTAGCACGGGGCCCGTGAAATCCCGTGTGAATCTGCCACGACCACGTGGTAAGGCTGAATACTTCCTGATGACCGATAGCGGACCAGTACCGTGAGGGAAAGGTGAAAAGTGCCCCGGTGAGGGGTCGTGAAATAGTACCTGAAACCGTGTGCCTACAAGCCGTCAGAGCCTCCTCAATGCTTTCGGGTGTTGTTGGTGATGGCGTGCCTTTTGAAGAATGAGCCTGCGAGTTATGGTGTGTGGCGAGGTTAACCGGTGGCGGGTAGCCGTAGCGAAAGCGAGTCTGAATAGGGCGTTTTTAGTCGCATGCTGTAGACCCGAAGCGGGGTGATCTAGCCATGGGCAGGGTGAAGCGCCGGTAAGACGGTGTGGAGGCCCGAACCCACCAGGGTTGAAAACCTGGGGGATGACCTGTGGTTAGGGGTGAAAGGCCAATCAAACTCCGTGATAGCTGGTTCTCCCCGAAATGCATTTAGGTGCAGCGTTGCGTGTTTCTTGCCGGAGGTAGAGCTACTGGATGGCCGATGGGCCCGACAAGGTTACTGACGTCAGCCAAACTCCGAATGCCGGTAAGTGAGAGCGTGGCAGTGAGACTGCGGGGGATAAGCTTCGTAGTCGAGAGGGAAACAGCCCAGATCATCGGCTAAGGCCCCTAAGCGTGTGCTAAGTGGGAAAGGATGTGGAGTTGCCGTGACAACCAGGAGGTTGGCTTAGAAGCAGCCATCCTTGAAAGAGTGCGTAATAGCTCACTGGTCAAGTGATTCCGCGCCGACAATGTAGCGGGGCTCAAGCACACCGCCGAAGCCGTGGCATTGCATCCCTTGGGGTGTGATGGGTAGGGGAGCGTCCTGCAGCCGGTGAAGCCGCCGAGTGATCGAGTGGTGGAGGCTGTGGGAGTGAGAATGCAGGCATGAGTAGCGAATGGAGAGTGAGAAACTCTCCCGCCGGATGACCAAGGGTTCCTGGGGCAGGCTAATCCGCCCAGGGTAAGTCGGGACCTAAGGCGAGGCCGACAGGCGTAGTCGATGGACAACGGGTTGATATTCCCGTACCCGCTGGTATGCGCCAACGCTGAATCCTCTGATGCTAACCACCCGAACCGCCTTCGTCTCCTTCGGGGGATGTTGGTTGGGGAGCGTGGGGCCCGAGGGGGTAGTAGGTGAGCGATGGGGTGACGCAGGAGGGTAGCTCAGCCCAGGCGATGGTTGTCCTGGGGTAAGCATGTAGCCCG
>NZ_JBGNUR010000042.1:0-1126 GCF_041951345.1 Actinomadura sp. 21ATH
CACCCGAAGCCCGTGGCCCAACCCTTGTGGGGGGAGCGGTCGAAGGTGGGGCCGGCGATTGGGACGAAGTCGTAACAAGGTAGCCGTACCGGAAGGTGCGGCTGGATCACCTCCTTTCTAAGGAGCACACTGGCCGGTCGATCCGCCTGATGGCGGAAGGCTGGTCCAGAGCCGTCTTCTCAGCCGAACGTGCTGAGGATGGTTGCTCATAGATGTGGAGCACTGGCTATTCAGGCTGCTGGTCATGCGGCCCGGTTAGTACCGCCTCTGGTGACAGAGGAGTGGGAACGGCGGTGTCCGGATGGCTGGCGGGTTGGACACGCTGTTGGGTCCTGAGGAAACGGACCCTTCAGCCCCGAAGCATCAAGCCCGTTGGGGTTGGTGGTTTGGGGCTGGGTTGTTTCTTCTGGATTGCGGGCTGGTCGCCGGTCATCAGGGTTTCTGGTGGTTGGGGCCAGGGGCCCGGTTGTTTTTTGAGAACTGCACAGTGGACGCGAGCATCTCTGAACAGAAACTTCGGTTTTTGTTCTCTGTTGCGATTTGTTGATCGTTTCGTGTGTTCAAGTTTTTAAGGGCATACGGTGGATGCCTTGGCATCAGGAGCCGATGAAGGACGTGGGAGCCTGCGATATGCCTCGGGGAGTCGGCAACCAGACTTTGATCCGGGGATTTCCGAATGGGGAAACCTGGCACCCGTCATGGGGTGTCGCCGCCGTCTGAATGTATAGGGCGGTTGGTGGGAACGCGGGGAAGTGAAACATCTCAGTACCCGCAGGAAGAGAAAACAATAGTGATTCCGTGAGTAGTGGTGAGCGAAAGCGGAGGAGCCTAAACCGTGCGCGTGTGATAGCCGGCAGGCGTTGCGTGTGCGGGGTTGTGGGACCATCCTGATTCAGCTGCCGCTGGGTCGAGAAGTTACAAACTGCTCGGGTAGTCGAACGGCATGGGAAGGCCGACCGTAGACGGTGAGAGTCCGGTAGACGAAATTCGAGTGGCTTCTGGGTGTGTTCCCGAGTAGCACGGGGCCCGTGAAATCCCGTGTGAATCTGCCACGACCACGTGGTAAGGCTGAATACTTCCTGATGACCGATAGCGGACCAGTACCGTGAGGGAAAGGTGAAAAGTG
>NZ_JBGNUR010000043.1:0-1116 GCF_041951345.1 Actinomadura sp. 21ATH
CTAGCTGTACTGACCCGGGAGGTTGCGAACGCGGTGGACACGGTCGGATGATCTTGAAGTGAGGGAGGGCCTCCGGGTTCGGTGTGGATTGCGACATCTACGCCGATCGCCAGGAGGCCCTCATGCCCCACCGTAACGCCCCGCTGACCGAGACCGGACGCCTGCGCCTGGCCCGTTGCGTGGTCGAGGACGGGTGGCCGCTGCGGCGGGCCGCCGAGCGATTCCAGGTCTCACCCGCCACGGCCCGGCGGTGGGCCGCCCGCTACCGGCAGCTGGGCGAGGCCGGGATGGCCGACCGGTCCAGCCGCCCGCACCACAGCCCGCGCCGGACCCCGGCCCGCACCGAGCGCCGCATCATCAAGGTGCGGGTGCTGCGCCGGTGGGGACCGGCCCGCATCGCCTACCTGCTCGGCCTCAACCCGGCCACCGTGCACCGGGTCCTGACCCGGCACGGCCTGGCCCGCCTGCGGCACCTGGACCGCGCCACCGGCCGGCCCGTCCGCCGCTACGAACACCCGGCGCCCGGCGACCTGGTCCACGTCGACATCAAGAAACTCGGCAACATCCCCGACGGCGGCGGCCACAAGGTGCACGGCCGCGCCGCCGGCGGCCGCAACTCCAGCGCCCACCGCGACCCCGCCCGGCCCCGCAAGACCTCCAGCCACCCCAACCTCGGATACGGCTACCTGCACAACGCCGTCGACGACCACTCCCGCCTGGCCTACACCGAAATCCTTCCCGACGAGACCAAAGAGACGGCCGCTGCGTTCTGGAACCGGGCGCAGGCGTTCTTCAACGACGCCGGGATCACCGTCGCCCGGGTGCTGACCGACAACGGATCGTGTTACCGCTCGCGGCTGTGGCGCGACACCCTGGCCGCGGCCGGCGTCGTCCATAAGCGCACCCGCCCCTACCGGCCGCAGACCAACGGCAAGGTCGAACGCTACAACCGCACCCTGCTCGACGAATGGGCCTATCACCAGCCCTACGCCTCCGAGACCCAACGCCGCCGGGCGCTACCGCGATGGCTGCACACCTACAATCACCACCGCGGCCACACCGCACTCGGCGGACAACCACCCGCCAGCCGCGTTCCCAACCTCACGGGACAGAACA
>NZ_JBGNUR010000044.1:0-1104 GCF_041951345.1 Actinomadura sp. 21ATH
ACATGGTCGTCCAGATGGACATAGAGTGCGGTCAGAAGGGCGTCCAGGTCTGTCTTCACACACTGATCATGGGCGCCCTTCGCCATGCCCGCGACCGGTTCCGCAAACCCCCATCAACGATCTAGGGCCCTTTCGGCCGTACGGTCTCGGTCCAGCGGCCGATACCGCTGCCGGGCGCGGGTTCCTAGGGTCGGGGCATGGTCTTCACTCATGGGAACACGGCGGTGGTCCTCGGGCCGGGCGGGCCGGTCGGTACGGCCTGGCTGCTGGGGCTGGCGGCCGGGCTGCGGCGCGCGGGGGCGGACCTGGCCCGCGCGGACCTGATCGTGGGCACGTCGGCGGGCGCCATCGCGGGCGCGGCGATCGCCACCGGGCGGGACCTGGACGAGCTCGCCGAGGTCCCGCCCGGCGAGCGAGCCGGGGATCCGGGCGTCATGCCGCGCGTCTTCGAGATCCTGAACGAGCCGGGCGCCGACCCCCGGGACGCGCTGCGCCGGGTGGGCGCGCTCGCCCTCGCGGCCGGCGCTCTGCCCGAGGAACGGCACCTGGCCGCCATGGAGCACCTGGCCGGTTCCCGGAGCTGGCCGGACCGGCCGCTGCTGATCACCGCGGTGGACGTCGCGGCCGGCGAGCCCGTGGTGTGGAGCCGGGACGACGGCGTACCGCTGCACGCGGCGGTCGCCGCCAGCAGCGCCGCCCCCGGGTACGCCGCGCCGGTAACGATCGGCGGGCGGCGCTACATGGACGGCGCGTTCGGCGGCGGCTCCAACGCTCATCTCGCCGCGGGCACGGTCGTCCTGATCGAGCCGCTCGCCTTTCCGGGGCCGCCGGTCGAGGCGGCGGTACGGGTCGGGCCCGACGAGGCCGCGCTGGAGGCGTTCGGCCCCGACGTCGGCGACCGGACCCGGTGGAACGAGGTCTACGAGGCCGGACTGCGCCAGTCCGCCGGCGCGGCCGCCCTCATCGCGCCCGTCCTGCCCTAGATCGTTGATGGGTTATTGCTGAACCGGCCGCGAGCATGGTGAAGGGCGCCCAGGATCGGTGTGTGAAGACAGATCTAGACGCCCTTCTGATCGCACTCTACGTGCACCTGGACGACGATGT
>NZ_JBGNUR010000045.1:0-1093 GCF_041951345.1 Actinomadura sp. 21ATH
CCGGAGCTGGGGGTGGTCGCAGAGGCCAGGGGGAAGCGACTGTTTACTAAAAACACAGGTCCGTGCGAAGTCGTAAGACGCTGTATACGGACTGACGCCTGCCCGGTGCCGGAACGTTAAGAGGACCGGTTAGTCGCCTTCGGGTGGCGAAGCTGAGAATCTAAGCGCCGGTAAACGGCGGTGGTAACTATAACCATCCTAAGGTAGCGAAATTCCTTGTCGGGTAAGTTCCGACCTGCACGAATGGCGTAACGACTTCCCCGCTGTCTCAACCACAGGCCCGGTGAAATTGCAGTACGAGTAAAGATGCTCGTTTCGCGCAGCAGGACGGAAAGACCCCGGGACCTTCACTATAGCTTGGCATTGGCGTTTGGAGCGTCTTGTGTAGGATAGGTGGGAGACTGTGAAGCCGGCACGCTAGTGTTGGTGGAGTCGTTGGTGAAATACCACTCTGGTCGTTTTGAGCGTCTAACCCGCACCCGTGGATCCGGGTGGGGGACAGTGCCTGGTGGGTAGTTTAACTGGGGCGGTTGCCTCCCAAAGAGTAACGGAGGCGCCCAAAGGTTCCCTCAGCCTGGTTGGCAATCAGGTGGTGAGTGCAAGGGCACAAGGGAGCTTGACTGTGAGACAGACATGTCGAGCAGGTGCGAAAGCAGGGCCTAGTGATCCGGCACCGGCGTGTGGAAGCGGTGTCGCTCAACGGCTAAAAGGTAC
This sequence comes from Actinomadura sp. 21ATH, assembly GCF_041951345.1. Taxonomy (NCBI): domain Bacteria; kingdom Bacillati; phylum Actinomycetota; class Actinomycetes; order Streptosporangiales; family Thermomonosporaceae; genus Actinomadura; species Actinomadura sp. 21ATH. The sequence goes on from NZ_JBGNUR010000045.1 coordinate 715, forward strand.
CCCGGGGATAACAGGCTGATCTTCCCCAAGAGTCCATATCGACGGGATGGTTTGGCACCTCGATGTCGGCTCGTCGCATCCTGGGGCTGGAGTAGGTCCCAAGGGTTGGGCTGTTCGCCCATTAAAGCGGCACGCGAGCTGGGTTTAGAACGTCGCGAGACAGTTCGGTCCCTATCCGCTGCGCGCGTAGGAGAATTGAGAGGGTCTGTCCCTAGTACGAGAGGACCGGGACGGACGGACCTCTGGTGTGCCAGTTGTCCCGCCAGGGGCACGGCTGGTTGGCTACGTTCGGTCGGGATAACCGCTGAAAGCATCTAAGCGGGAAGCCTTCCTCAAGATGAGTTCTCCCTCCCCGTTTCGGCGGGGGTAAGGCCCCCAA
>NZ_JBGNUR010000046.1:0-993 GCF_041951345.1 Actinomadura sp. 21ATH
CCCTAGATCGTTGATGGGTTATTGCTGAACCGGCCGCGAGCATGGTGAAGGGCGCCCAGGATCGGTGTGTGAAGACAGATCTAGACGCCCTTCTGATCGCACTCTACGTGCACCTGGACGACGATGTCCTGCCATCGCGGCGCCTCGGGCCGGGCAGGCCCCGCCTGCTGACCGACGCCGAGCTGATCTGTGTGGCCACCGCCCAGGTGCTGCTGCGCTGTGATGACGAACGCCACTGGTTGCGGCTGGCCCCCGCCCGGATCGGGCACCTGTTCCCGCGGCTGCCGTGTCAATCGCAGTACAACCGGCAGTTGCGGGATCTGGGCCCGGTGCTGCAGGTGGTGGCGCTGTGGCTGGCCCGCGCGGTCCCGACCTGGTACGACAGCCTGCGGCTGATGGACGGCACCCCGGTGCCGTGCGGTGCCTCCCGAGTCACGGTGAACCGCTCGGCACTGGGCGAGATCGCCGGCTACGGCCGCGACACCTCCCACCACGCCTTCTACTGGGGTGCCAAGCTGATGCTCATCACCACCGCCGAGGGAACGGTCTCGGCCTTCAGCCTGGCCCACCCCAAAGAACTCGACGAGCGCAAGCAGGCCCTGCACCTGCTGCACCTGCGCCCGATCGCCGACGGCCCCTGCCCCATCGTGTGCGACAAGGGCTTCGCCGGAGCCGGAATCGAGAAGGCCACCGCCGACCTGGGACACGTGCTGATCCGTCCGGTGCGCGATGACGAGCCCGAACCGGCGGTGAAGGTGTTCCCATCCTGGCTGCGCCAGCGGATCGAGGGCATCATCTGGACCCTGAAGAACCAGCTCGGACTGGAACGCCACAACGCCCGCACCACCCAGGGCCTATGGGCCCGCATCGCCCAGCGCATCCTCGCGCTCAACGCCGCCATCTGGCACAACTGGCTCATCGACGCACCCGTCAAACGCTCCCTCACCGCCTACGACCACTGACCAGCACACAATTTCCCATCAACGATCTAGG
>NZ_JBGNUR010000047.1:0-939 GCF_041951345.1 Actinomadura sp. 21ATH
GTGATGTGCCCCGGCTTTGGTGGCGTCCTGTTACTGGAATCCTCGTGTCTTCGATCATGAAGAGAGGCACAGGATGCCCAGGAGCTATCCTCCCGAGTTCCGCCGCAAGGTGCTGGATCTGGTCAAGGCCGGACGGCCGGTGCGGCAGGTGGCCGAAGACCTGCACATGCCGAGCCAGACCATCTACGTGTGGCTGCGCCAAGATCGGATCGACTCCGGGCTGGAACCAGGGCTGACCTCGGCCGACCAGGCCGAACTGGTCGCCGCCCGGCGCCGCATCGCCGAGCTGGAGACCGAGCTCGCCGTCATCCGGCGGGCCGTCGAGCTGGTAAGAGAGGCGGTGCCCCCAAAAGGCGCTTCGAGGCCATCGAGGTGATGGTCGCCGAAGGGCTGCCCATCACGGTGTGCTGCCGCGTGCTGAACGTCTCCGAATCGGGGTTCCACATGTGGCGCAAGCGGCCACCCTCAGCGCGGGCGATCCGGCACGCCTGGCTGACCGAGCAGATCCGCCGGCTGCACACCGACTCCCGCGGCACCTACGGCGGCCGCCGTGTGCACGCCGAGCTCACCCTTGGGCTGGGCATCGCGGTCGGGCACGGAGCGGTGGAGATGCTGATGCGCCGCGCAGGGCTCAAGGGCCTGCCCGGTTCCCGGCGGCGCCGCCCGATGCATCAGACACCCACCGCCGCCGACCTGGTCGATCGCCGGTTCCAGCGCAGCGCCCCTGATCAGCTGTGGGTTACCGATATCACCGAGCATCCCACCCGCGAGGGCAAGGTGTACTGCTGCGTGGTCCTGGACGCGTTCTCCCGCAAGGTGGTGGGCTGGTCAATCGACTCGGCGCAGACCGCCACCCTGGTCACCAACGCTCTCGGGATGGCCATACAGAACCGGCAGCCGCCGCCTGGCACGCTGATACATTCCGATCACGGCGTGCAA
>NZ_JBGNUR010000048.1:0-828 GCF_041951345.1 Actinomadura sp. 21ATH
TCGCGGCGTTGAGGGCGCAGATGCGCTGGCACAGGCGTGTCCATAGGCCTTCGGTGGTGCGGGCGGCGTGGCGTTCGAGCCCGAGTTGGTTCTTCAGGGTCCAGATGACCGCTTCGATGCGCTGGCGCAGCCAGGCCGGGAAGACCTTCACGGCCGGGGCGGGCTCGTCGTCGCGGACGGGGCGGATCAGGATGTGGCCGAGGCCGGCGGCGGCCTTCTCCACGCCCGCTCCGGCGAATCCCTTGTCGCACACGATCGGGCATGGCCCGGGCGCGGGTGGCTGGAGGTGCAGCAGGTGCACGGCTTGCTTGCGTTCGTCCAGCTCCTTGGGGTGGGCCAGGCTGAAGGCGCATACCGCGCCCTCGGCGGTGGTGATCAGCATCAGCTTGGCGCCCCAGTAGAAGGCGTGGTGGGACTTGTCCATGCCGTAGCCGGCGATCTCGCCCAGCGCCGAGCGGTGCACGGTGGTGCGCGAGGCGCCGCAGCGCAGCGGGGTGCCGTCCATCAGCCGCAGCCGGTCGTGCCAGGACGGGGTTCGGCGGACCAGCCACCCGGCCGCGGCCGCCAGGGCGGGCGCGGCATCGCGCAGGTGCCGGTTGTACTCGGACTGGCCGGGCAGCCGCGGGAACAGGTGCCCGATCCTGCCGGGCGCGGTCCGCAGCCACCGGCGTTCGGAGTCACAGCCCAGCAGCACCTGGGCGATGGCGACGCAGACCAGTTCGGCGTCGTTGAGCACCCTGCCGGGACCACGCCGGCGGGGCCGGTCGGCCGAGCGCAGGACATGGTCGTCCAGATGGACATAGAGTGCGGTCAGAAGGGCGTCCAGGT
>NZ_JBGNUR010000049.1:0-747 GCF_041951345.1 Actinomadura sp. 21ATH
GTCGAGGTGACCGTCCAGCTGCCCGCCGGCTCCCGCATCCAGGTCACCGCCGCCGCCACCGAGCTGCGGGGCGTGGGCCGCCTCGGCGAGGTCGCCTTCGAGGGCGCCTACCGCCAGATCAAGGTGGACGAGGCCGCCGGCCTCCACCTCACCGCCACCGACGGCGACGTCGAGGTCGGCCGCCTCGGCGGCTCCGCCGACATCAGCACCCTGCGCGGCGACATCCGCATCGCCGAGGCCACCGGCGGCACCCTCGCCCTGAGCACCCAGTCCGGCGACATCCACGTCACCGCCGCCGCGGGCGTCTCGGCCGCCCTGGACGCCGGCACCGGCCACGGCCGCGTCCACAACTCCCTCACCAACACCGGCACCCCCCAGCTGACCATCCAGGCCACCACCACCCAGGGCGACATCACCGCCCGCAGCCTCTAACCCCCGCAGCCTCCAATCCCCCGGCAGCCTCTGCCCCCGCCCTCACACTGCGCACCTGCATCCCCGCCCCCCGAAGGAGCAGAAGACCGATGACGAATCTGGCGATCGAAGCGAATGGGCTGCGCAAGTCCTATCCCGGCAAGGACGGCGACAAGGTCGTGCTCGACGGCATCGACCTGGCCGTCCCGCAAGGAACGATCTTCTCCCTGCTCGGCCCCAACGGCGCCGGCAAGACCACCACCGTGCAGATCCTGTCCACGCTGATGCGCGCCGACGGCGGCCAGGTCACGGTGGCCGGGTTCGACCTGAACCGCC
>NZ_JBGNUR010000050.1:0-500 GCF_041951345.1 Actinomadura sp. 21ATH
GGTCCTCTTAACGTTCCGGCACCGGGCAGGCGTCAGTCCGTATACAGCGTCTTACGACTTCGCACGGACCTGTGTTTTTAGTAAACAGTCGCTTCCCCCTGGCCTCTGCGACCACCCCCAGCTCCGGAGGTAAACTCCATCACCAGGCGTGGTCCCCCTTCTCCCAAAGTTACGGGGGCAATTTGCCGAGTTCCTTAACCACAGTTCACCCGATCGCCTCGGTATTCTCTACCTGACCACCTGAGTCGGTTTAGGGTACGGGCCGCCGGTACACTCACTAGAGGCTTTTCTCGGCAGCATGGGATCACTCACTTCACCTAAAACGGCTCGGCATCACATCTCACCCACAAGGCGTGCGGATTTACCTACACACCGGGCTACATGCTTACCCCAGGACAACCATCGCCTGGGCTGAGCTACCCTCCTGCGTCACCCCATCGCTCACCTACTACCCCCTCGGGCCCCACGCTCCCCAACCAACATCCCCCGAAGGAGACGAA